>NZ_CP031142.1:5237500-6437500 GCF_014697215.1 Saccharopolyspora pogona | reverse complement strand
CTCGATGCGCTGGTACCGCGACGCGGTGGGCCTGGGCGGCGGCGAGCCGGAGCTGTCCCAGCGGGACCGGATCCTCCGCTACAACGAGGACGACGTCCGAGCGACCTGGACGATCCGCGGCTGGATGACCTCCGGAGCGGCCAACGAGATCCCCTACGCGGCCGACCTCTGACACCTGTACCGCGTCGGCTGTCCGGCGCGGTCGAGCGGTGATCTTCGCCCCGCGGCGGACACGAACAGTGACCATTGTGGACTAGTTTTTTCGCCCAATCGGGTTAATATCTCCGTGGTCGCTGCTTCCCCCGCGACCGTTCGTGATCGTTCGGTAAGGGAGTAGCGTGATCCGTTGATGTCTTGCTGCGCTGATCGCGGTCCTTTCCGCAGGTGTCGCAGCACCGTCCGCAATGGCCGAGCCGCCTTCGAAGAAGGTGTCCGTCGAGCGTGTGCCGCTCGCCGACGGTGCACCTGAAGTTCCCGGCAAGGGAAGGGAAATCCGCCGGTCCAAGCCGTTCGCGATGGCCGCCCTGCGGTGGAACGGCAAGAACCCGGACCTCGTCGAGGTGCAGGCGCAGCACCTCGACGGCACCTGGGGCGAGTGGGTGCGGCTGCCCGCCGTGGACGGCCAGGACCGCGGCCGACCGGGTAAGAACCAGGCGAGCGAAGCGGCCTGGCTCGGCGACTCGACGGCGATCCGCGTCCGCGCCGAATCCGGCGGCGCCCCGATCGACGCGAAAACCGTGTCCGTGCTGCTGATCGACCCCGGAACCGCGCAGACCGCGAGCACCGCCGCGAAGCCCGCCGTGATCAGCCGCGCCGAATGGGGCGCCGATGAGTCGCTGCGCACCCAGTGCTTCCAGCAGCAGGGCGTCGGCGTCGAGTACGGCGACACGGTCAAGGCCGCGATCGTCCACCACACCGCGGGCACCAACGACTACACCGCGGCCGACTCCGCACGCATCGTGCGCGGCATCTACGCCTACCACGCGAGCGAACTGCAGTGGTGCGACATCGGCTACAACGTGCTGGTCGACAAGTTCGGGCAGGTCTTCGAAGGGCGCTACGGCGGCCTGGAACTCCCGGTGTGGGGCGCGCACGCGCAGGGCTTCAACAAGGACACGGTGGGCGTGTCAATGCTCGGCGAGTTCACCTCGGTGTCGCCCAGCGCGACGCAGCTGGAATCGGTGGCGCAGGTCCTGGCGTGGAAGCTCGCCGGCAACTACCGCGATCCGCTCGGCGAGGTCACGATGGTGTCCGGCTTCGGGGGATCGTCCGCGAAGTACCCGCTCGGGACCGAGGTGACCCTGCCGGTGATCCACGGCCACCGCGACGTCGGCTACACCGAGTGCCCCGGCAACCTGGCCTACCAGGAACTTCCGGCCCTGCGGCAGCGGGTGGCCGAGCTGATGGGCGACTGGACCGTGGGCGCGATCTACCAGAAATGGCAGGCCACCGGCGCTGATGCGGGCCCGCTGGGCGGCGTCTACGAACTGGAGCGGGACGTCGGCGGCGGCGGGCGCCAGGCCGCCTTCGCGGACGGCGCCAAGTCCGCGTACTGGTCCCCGGCCACCGAAGCGTCGCTGATGCAAGGCATGATCCGGGACAAGTGGCGGGAGCTCGGCGCGGAGGCCGGGGTGCTGGGCTACCCGCGCACCGACGAACTGTCCACACCGGACGGTGCCGGTCGCTACAACCACTTCGCCGGTGCCGACGGTTCGATCTACTGGACGTCGTGGACCGGGGCGCACGAGATCCGCGGCCTCATCAGTGCGAAGTGGGCGCAGCTCGGGTGGGAGGACGGCCCGCTGGGCTACCCGCGCACCGACGAGCTGGGCACGCCCGACGGGGTGGGGCGCTACAACCACTTCGACCGGTCGAACGGTTCGGTCTACTGGACGCCGGGCACCGGCGCGCACGAGCTCCGCGGGGCGATCAAGGACCGCTGGGCGCAACTGGGCTGGGAGCGGTCGTACCTGGGCTACCCGACCAGCGACGAGTACGCGGTCCCGGGCGGGCGCCGAAGCGACTTCCAGTCCGGCTACGTCGTGTGGGACGCCGCGACCGGCAACGTCACCGACCGGCGGTACTGACGCGCAACGCACCGGGTGCCCCGGACCGCACGCGGTCCGGGGCACCCGTCACGAAACTCGAGCGTTGTCGCTCCCGGCACCCGATACGGTGACATTGCCGCAACGGGTTTCGGCGCAGTACGAGCGCCGAGGAGGTAGGCCGTGAGTGACCTTTCCGAGGTCCAGTGGCGGAAGTCGAGCCGCTCGGCCAGCGGCGGTAACTGCGTCGAGGTCGGCTTCGCGCCGGATGCGATCGGCATCCGGGACTCGAAGGACCGCGACGGCGGGCGGTTGACCGTTGCGCCTACGGGACGATGACCGCGAAACCCTTGATCTGGCCGTGGTGGAAGCGTTCGTAGACCTCCGGGGTTTCGTCGAGTCCGAAGGTCTCCACGTGCGCCCGCAGCGCTCCCGAGCGGGCCAGGTCGACGACCTCGATCAGCTCCGCGCGGGAACCCCAGTAGGGCGCGGCCACCGAGACCTCGTGCTACAGCAGGCCGAAAGCGACCGGCAGCGGCACCCCGGCGATCCCGACGATGGTGATGTCGCCTTCCACCGCGACCGACTGGGCCGCGATCTGCACCGTTGGAGCATTCCGACGAAGTCCAGCACCACGTCCGCGCCCAACCCGCCGGTCAGCTCGCGCACCCGCTGCGCGGTGGTAGCACGCAGGATTTGCACCGCGAGGTGCCCGAGACCGCCCGCGCCGATGACCACCGCCGTGCTGCCGCCGACCAGCTTCGGCAACGGCGCCGCGTGCAACCGGTCCCGCCCGTTCGGCGGGATCAGGTGCCGGACGTCGTCCACCAGCAGGTAGTCGGCCATCGCGCCGGGGCTGCCGAGGCCGGGCGGGCGGATAACCAGCTCGGCGGCGCGGATGCAGTAGTTCTCCCTGCCCTGCAAGCACTTCCAGCACGCCCAGCATCCCCACGGCCCGCAGCCCCACGGCCCGTACACCGCGACGGAATCGCCCTCGGCGACGCCCCGCACGCCGGACCCGAGCTCGGCGACCGTGCCGACGCGCTCGTGCCCAAGGGTGAGCGGCAGCTCGAACGACAACTACTCGGCGGGCCAGCTCATCACCCCGATGTCGGAGTGGCACACCCCGGCGGCGGTCGCCTTCAGCAGCACCTGCCCGGGCCCCGGCTCGGGTTTCGGGACCTCGACGACCACCGGAGCCGCCCAGACCTGCTGGTACTACGCGGCTTTCATGGTCCCGCCCATGACCGAGCTCCCTTCGGCGTTCATCCGTCGGGGGGCATCCTCCGTGGGCATACGCCGGGGGATCAGCTCCCGGCGAAGCACTGCGCCGCGCGCGAAGTGCCGCGAATCCGGGCACGCGCGGATGGGGCGGCGATTTCGCGCGAAATCGCCGCCACTGCCCAGCGTTACCGCGGCGCCATCCGGAGGGCGCCGTCCATCCGGATGACCTCGCCGTTGAGGTAGTCGTGCCCGACGATGTCCACCGCGAGCTGCGCGAAGTCATCGGGCGTGCCCAGCCGCTTCGGGAACGGCACGCTCTCGGCCAGCCCGGTGCGGAACTCCTCGCTGATGGTGGCCAGCATCGGCGTGTCCACGATGCCCGGCGCGATGGTCATCACCCGGATGCCGGAAGAGGACAGGTCGCGTGCGGCCGGCAGCGTCAGGCTCGCCACGCCGCCCTTGGACGCGGCGTACGCGGCCTGCCCGATCTGCCCGTCGAAGGCGGCGACCGAGGCGGTGTTGATCATCACGCCGCGCTGGCCCTGCTGGTCGGGTTCCGTCTGGCCGATGGCGGCCGCGGCCAGCCGCAGCACGTTGAAGGTGCCGATCAGGTTGATCTCGATGACCTTGCGGAACAGGTCGAAGTCGTGCGGGCCCTTGCGCCCGACGATCCGCGCCGACGGCGCGATGCCCGCGCAGTTCACCACGATCCGCAGCGGGTTCCCGGCGCCGGCGGCCTGCTCGACGGCGGTCTGCACCTGGTCCGCGTCGGTGACGTCGGCGGCCGTGTAGGTGACGCCGTCAACAACCGGCGCCTTGGCCACCGCGTCCGGCAGGTCCACCGCGAACACGTGCGCGCCGCGCGACGCGAGTGCTCGGGCTGTGGCCGCGCCAAGGCCGGAAGCCCCGCCGGTGACGATCGCCACGGTGTCGGTGATCAGCATCTGCTCGTTCCTTTGCGTCCGTTGCTGGTGTCCCGGCATGTCTAACACCTCGGAACGGTCGCAACCAGCACCGGACGCGGAACGGGCAGGCGGCGAAACGGCGGTCAGCGATGGCGGTGCACCCGTCGCTGCGAGGTCGCCTCGACGAACTTCAGCAGCGCGACCAGCGGCAGCGCGGCCAGCAACGCGAGGCCGACGAACATTGTGGCGATCCCGATCAGGTCCATGTGAAGAGCGTGGTCCGCGTGCCCGGCCCGGCGCGTCTGCCACCGGTGGCATTCTGCGATCCGTCCGAGCGAAACCGCGATCACCGACCGTCGCCGCACCCCCCGCAACGCCGTGCTGGGAGCGTGATCCGTCTCGGTGCCGGATGACGGGAAATTCTCACGAAATCCACTGCCACCTGCGGGAATGCGCGTGCGGAGGCCTCGCCGTCGTCATCCGGGGATGGCGCAGTTCCTCGCCGAACCGACCGTTTGCTAACGCTGCGTGGGCGGGCAGATCGCGTCGATGGCGTCCAGATCGGCCTGGGAAGGCCGCCATTCGCCGGCCGCGGCGTTCGCCCGGACCTGCTCCGGGGTGGTCGCGCCGCTGATCACCGAACCGACCACCTCCTGCGCCGCCAGCCAGCCGACCGCCACCGCCGTCATCGGGAGGCCCCGCTGCCCGGCGAAGGCGCGCAGCTGCTCGATGTGCTCCCACGGCGCGTCCGCCAGCATCTGGTTCCGGTTCGCCAACCGGCTGCCCGCGGGCGGCTCCTGGTCCTGCCGGTACTTGCCGGTGAGCAGCCCGTTGGCCAGCGGGAAGTACGGGATGATCCCGACGCCGAACCGCTTGCAGGCCGGGATCACCTCGCGCTCGGCCTCCCGCGCCAGCAGCGAGTAGTGGTTCTGCGCCGACACCGGCGTGGTCAGCCCGGCCGAGGATGCCGTCCACGACGCGTCGGCGAGCTCCCAACCCGCGAGGTTGCAGTGCCCGAGGTAGCGGATCTTGCCCTCGCGGATCAGGTCGTCGAGCACCGAGAGGGTTTCCGCCATCGGCGTCAACCGGTCCGGCCGGTGCAGCTGGTAGAGGTCGATCCAGTCGGTGCCCAGCCGCCGCAGCGACGACTCGACGGCGCGCCGCACGTAGCGCCGGGAACCGCGCGCGGTGAAGTCGGGGCCGTTGCCGCCCTGCATGTCCATGCCGAACTTGGTGGCGATGATGGCGTGTTCGCGACGGCCGGACAGCGCCTGCCCGAGCAGTTCCTCGCTGCGCCCGCGCGGCGAGCCGTACACGTCGGCCACGTCGAAGAAGGTGATCCCGGCGTCGAGCGCGGCGTCCACCACGGCTCGCGCGCCGGCCAGGGACTCGGTGGCCGTTCCGGGACGGCCGAGGTTGTTGCAACCGAGACCGACCGCGCTTACCACCAGACCGGATTCGCCCAGGCGTCGCTGTTCCACGGCTGGTGAGCCTAAACGCCGGTTCACCGGCACGTCACGCAGGACGTACGGCGCGTGAACGTTTGGCGAAGCAGGTTCCACTGAGCGGGCGATGTGCCACGATTCGTCTTGCGGGGGTCGTACGAAGGGGTGTGGGGCTGGTGTTCGCCCGTCGAATCGTCGTTGTTGGCACCGGGTACGTCGGGTTGACGACCGGGGCGTGCCTGGCGTCGCTGGGGCACCGCGTGGTGTGCAGCGACGTCAACACCGCCAAGGTCGAGCAGCTCTCCCGCGGTGAGGTGCGGATCCACGAGCCCGGCCTGGCTGAACTGGTGCAGGAGGGGATCGCGGCCGGCCGGCTGGAGTTCGTGGTCGGTTCGGCCGGTGCCGTTGCCGAGGCCGAGGTCGTCTTCCTGTGCGTGCCGACCCCGATGGGGGCCGGGGGCGAGGCGGACCTGGCGGTGGTGGAGGCGGTGGCGCACGAGGTGCGCGAGTTGCTGCCCGCGGGATGCGTGCTGGTCACGAAGTCGACGGTGCCGGTGGGCACCTCGGCGCGGCTGCGCGAGCTGGTCGGCCGCGAGAACGTCCCGGTGGTCAGCAACCCGGAGTTCCTCCGTGAAGGCTCGGCGGTGCACGACTTCCTGAACCCGGACCGGATCGTGGTCGGCTCGGACAGCCAGGACGCGGCGGAACGGGTCGCCGCCCTGTACGCGCGGCTCGGTGCGCCGACGGTGCTCACGGACGCGGCGAGCGCGGAGATGGTGAAGTACGCGGCGAACTGCTTCCTGGCGACCAAGCTCTCCTACGTCAACGCGATCGCGGAGCTCTGCGAGCGGTTGGGCGCCGACATTTCCGACGTGACGGAGGGGATGGGCTACGACCGCCGGATCGGTCAGTCGTTCCTGCAGCCGGGGCCGGGCTGGGGCGGCTCCTGCCTGCCCAAGGACACCGCGGCACTGCTGCAGGTGGCGGAGGCGGTGGACTTCGACTTTCCGCTGCTGCAGGCGACGATCTCGTCCAACGCGCGGCAGCGCGAGCGGATGGTGGCGAAGGTCGTCGAGGCCTGCGGCGGTTCCCTCGACGGGGTGCGGCTCGGGCTGCTGGGGCTGACCTTCAAGGCGGGCACCGACGACCTGCGCGATTCGCCCGCCCTGGAGGTGGCGCGGCTGCTGGCGGCGCGCGGCGCGGAGCTGGTCGCCTACGACCCGGGGCTGCGCGGCGACGAGCCGGCGCTGCCGCCCGAGATGGAGCTGGTGGACGACCCGTACCAGGCGGCGAAGGAAGCTGCGGTGCTGGTGCTGCTGACGGAGTGGCAGGAATTCCGGACGCTGGACTGGAACCGGGTGGCCGAGGCGCTGCAGGGCCCGGTGGTGGTCGACACCCGGAACCACCTGGACCCGGACGTCCTGCGCCAGGCGGGCCTGTCCTGGCGAGGCGTCGGCCGAACCCCGGTCGCGGGCGGCCCTGCCTGAATTGCCTGTTTCCGAACTCGTTCTGCACGGCGGTGCGGGTAGCGGGTAGCGGCTCCCCTTCGGGAGTTGCCAACTCGGCCGGGTTGGTCGGTCCGCAATTTCAATGGAAATCGACGGTCCGATTTCCATTGAAATTGCGGGAGTTGTCCACACCCTCCGGCGTGTCGTGGCCCGACACGCCGGAGGGCCGCAATTTCCATTGAAATTGCGGCGGTGCGCGTCGTCGGGGACTGCCCTCGCCGATAGCCCCCTTGGGCAGGCGCTGAAGCAGGCGAAACCGGAACCCCTCCTCGCCGGAACCGCTCCTCGCCGGAACCCCTCCCCACCGGAACCCCTCCCCACCGGGAGCGCCTTCGGAGGGCTTGGGCTGGGCGCGGCAGATGCCTTCGCTTCAGGTGTCGATCGAGAGGGTGGCGGCGGCCTAAGGTAGTTGACGTGTTTACGACTCGCCCGGAACTCGCAGGCACGCACGGGATGGTCGCCTCCACGCACTGGCTCGCCTCCGCGGCGGGCATGGCGGTGCTGGAGGACGACGGCAACGCCTTCGACGCCGCGGTCGCCGCCGGGTTCGTCCTGCAGGTCGTCGAACCACACCTCAACGGCCCGGGCGGTGAGGTCCCCGCGCTGTTCACCACCGCCGACGACCCGCGTCCCCGCGCGCTCTGCGGTCAGGGGCCGGCCCCCGCCGCCGCGACCATCGGCCACTACCGCGACGAGCTGGGCCTCGATCTGATGCCCGGCACCGGATTCCTGGCCACCACCGTGCCGGGCGCCTGGGACGGCTGGCTGCTGTTGCTGCGCGATCACGGCACGAAGACGCTGCGCGAGGTCCTGAAGTACGCGATCGGATACGCACGCGGCGGCTTCCCGATCGTGGACCGGATCAGCACCACCATCGACACGGTCCGTGACATGTTCGCCGAGCACTGGCCCACCTCCGCCCAGCTCTGGCTGACCGGGGGCGCTGCGCCGAAGCCGGGCAGCGTGCTCAAGAACCCGGCGCTGGCCTACACGTGGGAGCGGCTGCTGGCCGAGGGCGAGGCGGCAGGCCCCGGCCGCGAGGCGCAGATCGACGCGGCCCGCCGCGCCTGGTCGCACGGCTTCGTCGCCGAAGCGGTCGAGAAGTTCGTGCGCACGCCGCACCGGGACAACTCCGGGCGGGACCACGCGGGCGTCATCACCGCGCAGGACATGGCCGAATTCGAGGCGGGCTACGAGGCGCCGCTGACCGTCGACCTGCCCGGCGGCTGGACCCTGGCGAAGTTCGGCATCTGGTCCCAGGGGCCCGCGCTGGCGCAGCAGCTGCGCATCCTGGAGGGCCTGGCCGACCGGATCAACTACGTCGACGGCGTCGCCGACGCGGACACCGTGCACATCGCGGTCGAGGCGGCCAAGCTCGCCTTCGCCGACCGCGAAGCCTGGTACGGCGACTCCGCCGATCCCGGTGTCCTCGACGACCTGGTGTCCCGCGACTACGCCGCCGCCCGCCGTGCGCTGATCGGCGACCGCGCCTCGCTGGAGCTGCACCCCGGCTCGCCGGGTGGTCGCAACCCGATCCTGGCCGCGCACGTCGCCGAAGGTCGCGGGGTGGACGGCCTGAAGGATCCGAGCGGCGTCGGCATCGGCGAGCCCACGGTGTCGCCGAGCGGGGAGAGCCGTGGCGACACGGTGCACGTCGATGTGGTCGACCGATGGGGGAACCTGATCTCGGCGACGCCGTCCGGTGGTTGGCTGCAATCCTCGCCGGTCATCCCCGAGCTGGGCTTCTGCCTCGGCAGTCGAGCCCAGATGTTCTGGCTGGACCGGGACCTGCCGAACTCGCTGGCCCCGGGCAAGCGGCCCCGGATCACGCTGAGCCCGTCGCTGGCGCTGCGCGGCGGCGTCCCGACCATGGCGTTCGGCACGCCGGGCGGCGACCAGCAGGACCAGTGGCAGCTGTGCTTCTGGCTGGCACACGTCCACTGTGGACTGAACCTGCAGGAGGCGATCGACGCACCCGCCTGGCACACCGGAGCGTTCCCGGGTTCGTTCTACCCGCGGGCCTGGGAGCCCGGCCGGGTCGTCGCGGAGTCCCGGCTCGGCGCGGAGACCTTCGCCGAGCTGGGCCGCCGGGGCCACGACGTGCTCGACGCGGGCCCCTGGGCTCTCGGCCGCCTGTCGGCGGTCTCCCGGCACCCGGACACGGGTCTGCTGCGAGCGGCGGCAAACGCCCGAGGAGCTCAGGGCTACGCCGCCGGCCGCTGACGCACCCCGCTGACGCACCCCGCTGACGCACCCCGCTGGCGCTGCCGCGCGTGAACTACCACGAGCTTGAGCGTCTTTCCGGCCCGACGAGCGGCTTCGGGGGCCCGAAGACGGTCGCCGGCGACACGTCACAACGAGCTCGTCACTTCCTTCGCGACGCGTTCGCCGGATCTGACCGCACCATCCATGTAACCGCTCCAGATGGTCGCAGTTTCCGTGCCGGCCCAATGAATGTGGCCGACAGGCGCGCGCAGTGCCTTACCGAAGTCGAGCCAGGCGCCCGGTGCGAACACGCCCCCGTAGCCGCCGCGCGTCCATTCTTCTTCCAGCCAGTTCTTCTCGATGTATTCGAGCGGATCAGCGGCTCGTTCGCCAAAGTACCGCGTGAAACATTCGATCACGCCCTTGCGCCGCTGTGCCGCAGGCATCTGATCGGCATGGCGTCCTTGTTCACCTTCAACGAAGCCAAGCAGCACGCCCACACTCGCATCCGGCGGTGAATTGTCGAACGTGGTTCGCACGAGCCCCGTGTCGCTGGTCGCCTGTCCGGCCAGACCGTCGGCGCGCCAGAACGGCGTCGGATAAACGCATTGCACCTTGATCACGCTGCCCATCGGCATGCGTTGCGTCAGCTGTTCACGGGTTCCTGGCAGCAGTGGCGCGTACCGGATTCGGGCGGCTAGCGCGGGCGGCGCGGTCACGACACAGCGCTTGGCGCGCACGCTGAAGTTGTCGCCGTGCACACTGACGCCCGCCGAGTCCTGGTCGATTCTGGTTACAGGTGCGTTCAGAAGGACGCGGGGACCGAGTTCGCGTGCCATTTCAAGCGAGATGCGCTGCGATCCACCGATGATACGGGATTCCTGGGCTCCGTCGGACGTGCGTACCAGCCGGTCGAGTCCGCCCCCGGAGGCGATGTAGAAAAGCACGTGAAGAAGCGACACGTCACGAGGCTCGACTGAGAGGACCGCGTTGATCGCCAGCGATATCAGCGATTTCGCGCCCGGCTGGACAAGATGATGATTCATCCAGTCTTCAAAAGTCTGGCCATCCAAGGTACGTGCGTCGTGCGCGGTCCAGGGCGCGTCTAGTGGAACTCCCTCTGCCATCCTGTCGAGTTCCTGGATCGCGACGGCGGCTTCTGCCGCGCCCACCGGGTCGGAGGGCGGAATCCGGTTCAATCCGAGGTTCAGCGGATCCGCTGGGAACACGTGGCCGTACCGGGTCAGTTTCCCATTGTGGTAGTCGGCATAATCGCCGGCGTCGTAGGTCTTGAACGTTTCCAGGCCGAGCTGCTGGATGAGACCGAGCACCCGGTCCTGTGTCGGCCCTACCCACTGGCCGCCGACCTCCACGATCGTGCCCGGACTGGCTCCCGGCGCAGTCACGGCCTGATTGACGGTACGGCCGCCGACACGGTCGCGTGCTTCGACCACGAGTACCTCGCACCCCGCGGCGACCAGCTCGCGAGCGGCGGTAAGCCCCGCCAATCCCGCACCGACAACAACGACCTGGGTCTCGCTACGCCCAGCGGCGGGAGTCGACTGTGCGATGGCACGCGGCGCACCAGGCGCGATCAGCGCCCCGGTACCAGCCGCGGCCACACCGGACAGCAAACCACGACGTGTCAACCGATTCATGTCCTCTTCCGTACCGCTCGTCTGGGCTATGAACGTCCGGCTGCCGGCAACGTGACCGAGCCTCCGGATCCGCATGGTGGTGGCCGACGACTTGCTGTTGACAGTTGCTCCGAACTCAACCATGACGAGGTGCGACAGATCCAGAGCTGATCAGGAGTTTTGCCTGTGCGAGCAGAACATGCTGGGCAACCAGGCACGCGTCGCGCTTCCCCGGTTGCGGCGGCGCCGTCTCTCACGTCACGGTTTTGCCGTCACGCCTGGCGCATACGGCCTGACGCTGCATCGAGCCGGGTTGGCAACGTAGCACCATTGCGCGGCTCATTGCCCTTGACGCAGGGGTGGACCAACACGGCAATTCGAGGAGACCGGCATGTCGCAACCCAAGTTCGTGCTGCTGACTGGCGCTTCTGGCGTGGTCGGTACGGCATTGCGCCCAGCGCTGGCTCACCACAGGGTTATCAGCCTGACTCATCGTGCCAAAATTGACTCCGAGTCGGTGATCGGCGATGTGACCCAACCGTTCCTGGGGCTCGATGAGCTCACATACCAGAGGCTGGTGTCCCAGGTGGACACTGTGGTGCACTGCGCCGCGAAGACTGACTTCGGCGCTGGAGCTGATGCCGCACACCAGCTCAACGTCGTCGGCACGAAGCGAGTCCTGGAGTTCGCTGCTGACGCGCAGGCCCGTGTCATCTACGTGAGCACCGCATTCGTGGCCCGTAGCGAACTCACCCGGTCGGCACAGGGATTAACGTCCGAGGGGGCGGCTCGCCCCGAAAATTACCTCGACTCCAAGCGAGAAGCCGAGGAGCTGCTTCGCGGCTCGGAAGTCCCCGTGGTGATCGCCCGCCCCTCGGTGGTGGTCGGTGATTCGGTGACCGGCGCCATGGCCCATTTCCAGGGTGTTCACCTGGTCGCCGCAGGCATCCTCAGGAGCAAGTTTCCGCTTCTTCCGTTCGCAGCTGAAGAGCTGGTGGACGTCATACCGCAGGACCTTCTCGCTGCAGGGCTGCGGGCGTTGGTGGACGCGGATGTGCGTGGCGGCGAGTACTGGTTGACTGCGGGGCCCCACGCGCTGACCTCCAGGCGGTTCGTCGACCAATGCGTGGCCGTGGCCGAGGAGTCGGGCATCGATGTCACGCCGCCGCGGTTGGTATCGCCGGACATGGTGGATCGGTTGATCCGCCCGGTATTGACCGATGTTCTTCCTCCGCCCGCACGCAAGCAGTTTGACGACCTGCTGGCCATGGGCGCTTTGTTCGCCGGTGCCGAGCCATTCCCGACTTCCTTCGGCGCCCTCCCCGGTAACTCGGCAGCGTTGACGCTGCCCTCGGCAGAGTGGTTCGAGTCTGCCTTCCGCACTTCAGTGCGCTTTTTCGCCCGTACCAAACGCCTTGTCCCCGCCGCAGCTGCCGGGGCGACGGTATGAGCAGTCATGGCACCCAGCGCGCCGGTTCACGGCAGACGTCGGAACGCTACCGCCGCCACATCTCCCGTGGGCGGGCCCGACTGGCCGACATGACCGGCGGACTGACAGAAGTGTCCTCTCGTGGCAGCCGAGTTGTCGACGCTGATGGAAAGACGTACCTCAACTGCGGCGGATACGGCGTGTTCCTCCTCGGCCATGCCCACCCGGCCGTGGTAGAGGCGGTGGTGGAACAGGTTCACCGGCACCCGCTGACCACACGGCTAATGCTGGAGCCCACCGTCGCCAGTGCTGCCGAAACGCTCGCTGGCGTCGCCCCGAACGGTCTGGACTACGTGCATTTCGTTAACTCCGGAGCCGAGGCCACCGAGGCCGCGATCAAGTTGGCACGTGCCCATGGGCATGCGCACCTCATCTCTGCGGTCGGCGGTTACCACGGCAAGACCATGGGTGCGCTCAGCATCACCGCCCGGGAGCTCTACCAGGCTCCGTTTCGGCCGTTGCTGCCCTCCGTTGACCACGTTCCCTTCGGCGACGCGCAGGCGCTGGAAGAGGCATTGGCCGCAGCACCACCGGCCTGCGTGGTGGTGGAACCGGTGCAGGGAGAGGGCGGTGTCGTTGTTCCGCCGAGCGGATACCTGCGCGATGTCGCGCAGCTGTGCCGGAAGTATGGGGCGTTGTTCGTCCTGGATGAGGTGCAGACCGGACTGGGCCGGCTTGGTCACTGGTGGGGCGCGGACAGGGAGTCGGTCACCCCTGACATTCTCCTGGTGGGCAAGAACCTTTCCGGGGGAGTCGTGCCCGTAGCGGCCATGGTCGCCACAGCAGAGGCGTATTCGCCGTTCAATCGCGACCCGTTCCTGCACACGTCGACATTCGCCGGGTCGCCGATCGCTGCCGCAGCCGCCGAGGCAGCGATCCGTGTGGTCGTTGCGGAAAACCTCGTCACCAAGGCCAGTGAGTTGGGCGAGTACCTGCTCCAGGAGTTACGCCGAATCCTGTTGCACCATTGCGGTCACCTGATCACCGACGTGCGCGGGCTGGGTCTGCTGATCGGAGTGGAGCTGGTCAACGAGCAAGTCACGGGTGAACTGCTGATGGAACTGCTCGACCACGGAGTGCTCGTCAACCATTCACTGAACGCGCACCGGGTGCTGCGCTTCACCCCGCCGGCGGTCCTGACTTCCGAGGACGTTCACTGGCTTCTTGAGGCAGTTACCCGAGCCGCGGAAACCCTCGCGCGCCGATGCCCACCCAACGCTGTTTTGGAAGGAACCCCCTGATATGCCGACTGTTACGGTTGAGTCGCTTGTGCCAACTGCCATTGGGTCCGACGCTGACACTGTCTTCTCCGCGCTTTGCGACACCGAGCGCTTCGCCGATCAAACCGATGAGGTCCGCAGCGTCACCGTCACCGCAAGGCAAGACGGCACCCAGGATTCGGAATGGGCGGTCACGTTTCGCAACGGCATCCTGTGCTGGTCGGAACGAGACCAGATCGACCAGTTCGCCAGGACTATCACGTTCCGGCAACTCGACGGAGACTTTGAACGCTTCGACGGCGAGTGGGCAGTTGACGAGTCCGGATCCGACACGGTCGTCAGGTTTACCGCGCACTTCGATCTCGGTATGTCGAGCCTGGCGGCGATCATCGATCCGATTGCGGAGGGGGCATTGCGCGCGAGCATACAATCCATCCTTCGCGGCCTGCTCGGCGAAGAACTGGTCTTCCTCGACACGGCCTCCTACCCGGTCGCATCCGATGCGGAAAGGCCTTCGTGAGCACGATAGGTGTCACGTCAACAGGAAACTCAACCGCTGGTGAAGCGTGATCAACCGCGTGGGTTGGTGCAGGGCACATTGTTGGCGACGTTCGGGCGAACCGCTTTGAGCCCCAGGCATGGCCAGGTGTGAGCAGGGTGCGAGCCGCTGAAAGACATCCCAGGCCAGCGCGATCAGCGCGGGCGGCCGACGTGCAGCGACTCGGTGCTCCAGAGCAGCACGACGGTGCCGAGCAAGGCGATGGCGCGGGTCTCGGCCCGCTGCATCCGCGGCGGAGCGTCCAGTTGTTCGCGCAGGTCAGCGGAATCGACCCGCAGCTGCGCCAGGCGGCCCGAGCGGCCGGTGAATAGCAGCAGCACCAGCTCGGCGGCCAGGTGCGAGCTGACGACGGCGAACGGCAATCCCCACCGCAACCACTGCCCGAACCCGATGCACGCACCGATCGTGCTGGCCTGGAGCTGGCTGGTGATCAGGTGCGCCCCCGCGCTGACGAGCGTCGCGATCGCCGACAGGAGCACGACAGCCGGGAACAGCACAGGCCCGGTCGCGGCCGGCCGGCGAACGCGGCAGCCGGCACGAGGTAGATCGGCGGCACGAGCGCCGCGCGGCCGCTCGTGCTCGGCACCAGCATTGCGGTGACCACCAGGCCGACCGTGATCAGGTGCATCAGAAGTCACGTAGTCGGTGCGGACCCGTTCCGCGGTGTCCTGGTGGCCGTTCATGGTGTCCACGATCTGTCCCGCTGCTCAGCGGTGCGTGAACCGTCCATGAGAAGCATTTCATCTTTGGGAACGCAGTTGTCCACAGCTTGTGGACAACTGCGTCAACAGGGGTTTCAACTGCGAAAACACCCGTTCGTGCGACTAGTTGTGCACAGCTGTGAAGAAAGTTGTCCACAGCTGTGCACAAGTCCTCAGCGGCGGGTGCTGACCAGCACCAGCCCGACGCCGATGAGCCCGACGCCGCACCACGACGCGACGCCCAGCCGTTCTCCGACGATGAGCACGCTCAGCAGCGCCGCCACCACCGGCTCCAACAGGCTCAGCGTCGTCGCGACGCTGGTAGACGTGCGGCGCAGCCCCGCGCCGAACAGCACGTACGCCAAGCCCATCGGGATCACCGCGAGGTAGCCCGCGACCACCAGCCCGGACGCGGAACCGAACAGCGGGCCGCCGGTGAACGCGAGAACCGGCAGTAGCACCACAGCGCCGGTGCCGAACATCGCGCCCATCACCGCGCGCGACCCGTGTCCGCCGCGCATCATCCGCGCGGCCGCCCACGAGTACACGACATATGCGGCGCCGCCGAGCAAGCCGAGCAGCGCACCGAGCATGGCATCAGTGCCAACACCGGCCTCGCCACCGCCCGTGATCAATAGCAGGCCGAGTACCGAAACCGCCGCGGCCAGCGCCCATCGGCGGTCCAGCCGGACACCGTCGACGACGCGTTCCAGGATCGCGGCGAACACCGGCGCCGAGCCGAGCGTGACGACGGTGCCGATGGCGACCCCGGCGAGCGCCATCGAGGAGTAGAACGCCAGCGGGTAGACCGCCACTGCCAGGGCACCCACGACCAGCAGCCCGGTCCGTCCGGACCGCAGCACGGGCAGCGCGGACCGCCCGGCGACGGCGAGCAGCAGGATGCCGCCGATGCCCATGGTGGCGGCCCCGATCGACAGCGGACTCGCGCCGGCCGGGGCGAAGCTGGCGGCCGTTCCGGTGGTGCCCCACAGGACGGCCGCGAGCAGCACCGGCAGCGGGCCGGAGAGGAAGCTCCGGGCAGGAGCGGGTGCGGTGAGCAATTGATCGGACACAGTGAACTCTTCCGTTCGCGAAACCAGCAGGACTCGTCGAACGGGCGCGCGTCACAATGACCCCGGGCAGTTTCAATTGAAACTGCGATGCCGCCGGGGTGCTGGAGGTTCGCCGCCCGTCAGCGGGACGGCGGCGGCAGAACGCGGTGCCAGTGCGAGTTCACGCCGCCCACCCTAACCGCAGGTCCGGGTCCGCCGGAACGGGCGACCCGGGGTGAGCTCCGTCGCCCTGCCGGTTCCCCGAGCTCTCGGTAGCGTCGCTGGTCCGGACGTTTCTCCTAGGAGGACCCCGATGGCGATCCTGCACACCGACATCCCGACGCGGGCGCAGGTCGATGCGCTGCTGACCGCCCGCGAGCCGGTCAGCGTCTCGCTGTACGTGCCGACCGGCCCGGCCTCCAGCGGCGACGCCGAGCGCATCGAGCTGAAGAACCTCGCCGGGCAGGCGATCGAGCAGCTCCGGCAGGCGGGCACCGCCAAGGAGGACATCGCCGGGGTCACCGAACACCTGGCCGACCTGGCCGAGGACGAGGAGTTCTGGCGCTTCCAGGCCCGCAGCCTGGCGCTGTTCGCCACCCCGAAAGCGCTGACCACCTTCCGGCTGCCGAACCACCTGAATGCGGCGGTCGAGGTGTCCGACCGGTTCCACCTCAAGCCGCTGCTGCGCTCGATCACCTTCCCGCAGACCGCGCTGGTGCTGGCGCTCGCGCAGAACTCGGTGCGGCTGGTGGAGGTCGTGCCCGAGATGGACCCGGTGATCGTCGAGGTGCCCGGGATGCCGGCGGACATGGCCAGCTCGGTGGGCAAGGAGTCGGTCACCGACCGCTTGCCGCGCCGCCGGTTCCAGGGCAGCGAGGGACAGAAGCTCCGGATGCGCCAATTCGCCCGCCAGGTCGACCGCGCGATGCGGCCGGTGCTGCGCGGCGACGTGCCGCTGATCCTGGCCGCGACCGAGCCGCTGCAGAGCATCTTCCGGTCGGTCAGCACCGCTTCGGAGCTCGCCCCGGTCGGCCTGACCGGCAATCCGGAGGAGAGCAGCGACCGCGAGCTGGCGTCGGTGGCCCGCGACGTCCTCGACGACCTGCACGCCGAGCGGATGCGCGAGCTGCATCGGCTGTTCGAGCAGCGCACGGGGCAGGGCCGGACGGTCGCCGACATCGCCGACGTGGCCCGGCACGCGACCATGGGCGCGGTCGACACGGTCTTCGTCGACATCGACAACGCGGTGCCGGGCTTCATCGACGAGGCGGGCGCGGTGACGTTCGAGGAAGCCGAGGACGCCGTGTCCTACGGCGTGGTGGACGAGATCGCCCGCCGGGTCTGGCTCACCGGCGGGCGGGTCCTCGCGGTGCGCCGCGACGACATCCCGGGCGGCGGAGAAACGGCCGCCATCCTCCGCTACCGCCCCTGACCAGCACCGTTCAGCGGCCGGGCTGGGGGCAGGGCCGCCCGTGCGCCAGGCGGTGGTGGTCTGCCGATGATGTCGTCGAGCCTGTCCCGGGTGCTCACCAGATCGCTGATCTGCCGGTTGATGCGGTCGCGCTCGACCACCAACCAGTCGAGCAGCTCGGGCTGCATCTCGGCGGTCTTGACGCAGGGCAGCAGTTCCACGATCTGCCGGCTCGGCAGCCCCGCCCCGTAGAGCTGCTGGATCAGGCGGTCGCGCTCGACCGCGCTCTCCGGATACGTCCGCTGCCCGCTGGGGCTGCGCTTCGAGGCGAGCGGCTGCTGCTCTTCGTGGTACCGCAGCGCCCGCACGCTGACGCCCGTCTTGGCGGAAATTGAAACTGCGACCGAGCCGTCCACGGCCGCACGGCGCCACAAAAGGCCGAACCGGCGACAAGTCACCCGATCGGGGCGCTAGCCTGCTGTGGGATTTTCTACGCGGTGAGGAACCGGATGGACAAGCGGCTGATCGACTGGACCGGCGAGCGCTGTGTGCCGTGGACCGACGACGTTCAGGTCGTCTACGAGCACTACCACCGCTACGCCCTCGCAGCCCGCTTCGTGCGCGGCAAGCGGGTGCTCGACCTCGCCTGCGGCGAGGGCTACGGCGCGGCGCTGCTGGCCGCCGAAGGCGCCGAGGTGGTCGGCGTGGACATCGACCCGACCACGGTCGAACACGCCCAGCACAACTACGGCAGCCGCGACGTCAGCTTCCAGGTCGGCTCGATCACCGACCCCGAACTGCTCGCCGACGCCAAGCCCTTCGACGTGATCGTCTGCTTCGAGGCGATCGAGCACGTCGAGGACCACGACGCCATCCTGAGCCTGGTCAGGTCTCGGCTCGTCCAAGGTGGCCTGTTCCTGAGCAGCACCCCCGACACGGCGGTCTACTCGCACGAGCACGGCAACGACAACCCGTACCACGTCAAGGAACTCACTGCGAAGCAGTACGAAACGCTGCTGGAGGACGCGTTCCGGCACGTGGCCGTGCTAAAGCAGAACGTCACCGTCGGATCGCTGCTCACCCCCGCCGACCACGGCGACCCGGACACCGCGATCGACGGCGTCCGGCTGCAGACGATCGAAGTGCGCGACGGCGAATGGGCCGTCCGGCAAGGCGTCCCGCACACCTACCTGCTGGGCATCGCCTCCGACAAGCACCTGCCGAAGCTGCCCGCCGCCGCGCTGCTGACCGACGCCGACCTCACGCTCATCCGCCGCGGCGGCGACGTCACGCCGATAATCGAACAACGCGACGCGGCGGTCGCGGACGTGGCCAAACTCCACGAGCTCTACCAGCGCAGCCGCGTCGAATCCGAAGAGCTCAAGAGCACCATCAGCAGGCTCGAAGGACTGCGCAAAGCCGAAGAGCATCGCGCCGACCAGAGCATCCGCGAGCAGGCGAAGCTGCGAGCCGAACTGGACCGCGTCGCCGGCGAGCTGCACGAGAGCCGGCAGAGCGCGGAGCGCGACGCTGCGCGCATCGAGTGGCTGCGCGACACCGTCGCGCGGCTCGAAGGACGCGTAGCGGACGCCGAGCGGCAAGCGGCGGAGCTCGGCGCAGCGAACGCGGAGCTGGCGGCGCAGAACTCCGCGCTGGTTCAGCGCGCGGTGGCGAAGTACCGGAAGGTCGTCGAGCGCGTAGCGCCGCGCGGCACCGCGCGGCGCGATGCGTACGAGATCGCGCTCGGGCGCAAGCCCGGCGTGCCGCAGGCCGAGGAGACGGTCGAGACCGGTCCGCTTCCCGTGCCGCACAGCGACAAACCGCTGGTCAGCGTGATCATTCCGGTGCACGGCAAGTGGCCCTACACCCGGCAGTGCCTGCGGTTCCTCGGCGGGCATGTGGTGTCCGTGCCGTTCGAGGTGATCGTCGTCGACGACGCCTCGCCGGACGACAGCGCCGAGAAGCTCGCCGCTTGCGAAGGTGTCCGGCTGGTGCGCGCCGAACGCAACCTCGGGTTCATCGGCGCCTGCAACCTCGGTGCCGAGCACGCGCGCGGCGAATACCTGTTCTTCCTGAACAACGACGCCGAGGTCACCGAGTCCTGGCTGGAAATCCTGATGGACACGATCCGCGGTGACGAACGCATCGGGCTTGTCGGCGCCAAGCTGGTCTACCCGGACGGCCGGCTGCAGGAGTGCGGCGGCATAGTGTGGTCCGACGGCAACGGCTGGAACTACGGCCGCAACACCGAGCCCGGCGGCGCCGAGTTCAACGTGGTGCGCGACGTCGACTACTGCTCCGGCGCGGCAATCCTGGTGTGCACCAACGTGTTCCGGCAGGTCGGCGGCTTCGACACCCGGTACGCGCCCGCCTACTACGAGGACACCGACCTGGCGTTCGCGGTGCGCGCGGCCGGCTACCGGACAGTGGTGCAGCCGAAGGCCGTCGTCGTGCACCACGAAGGCGTGTCCAACGGCACCGACCTCAGCACCGGGGTGAAGAAACACCAGGAGCTCAACCGCAAGGTATTCGTGGAGAAGTGGGCCGACACGCTGGCCGCCGAACACCTGCCGGAAGCCTCGCCGCGCAACCTCTGGCTCGCGCGGCAACGCGGCACCCGCGGCCACCACGGGCCGATCGTGCTGGTGAAGGATCACCAGGTGCCACGCCCGGACTTCGACTCCGGTTCCGTGCGGATCCGCCGCGTGCTGGAGCAGTTCGTGCGGCTCGGCTGCCGGGTGGTGTTCTTCCCCGGCAACCACGCGCGCCTGGAGCCCTACACGACGCAGCTGCAGCAGCTCGGCGTCACGGTGCTGCCCGAACCCGAACTGCAGCAGGCGTTCCTGCACGAGGCGGGCTCGGAGATCTCGCTGGCACTGCTGTCCCGCCCGCAGGTCGCGTGGAGCCTGGTCGAGGAGCTGCGCACCTGCGCGCCGCAGGCGGTCATCGCCTACGACACCGTCGACGTGCACTTCCTCCGGCTGGAGCGGCAGGCCGAGGTCGCCGAGCAGCAGGGCGACCCGGCGCGGGCGGAAGCGCTGCGGCGCAAGGCCTTCGCGTCGCGGCAGATGGAGCTCGGACTGACCCGTTCCTGCGACGTCACACTGGTGGTGTCCGAGGCCGAGCGGGTTCTGCTGCGCGAGCTGGTCCCCGACGCCGACGTGCGGGTGCTGTCCAACGTGCACGAGGTCGACTGGAGCCCGGCGAAGCCGGACGGGCGCAAGGACCTGCTGTTCGTCGGCAGCTTCGACCACCCGCCGAACGTCGACGCCGTGCGCTGGGCGGTGCGCGAGATCATGCCGCTGGTGCGGGAGAAGTGCCCGGACGCGGTGCTGCACGTCGTCGGCAGCAACCCGACCGACGAGGTCCGGGAGCTGGCCGGGCGGGGCGTGCAGGTGCACGGCTGGGTCGCCGACCTGGAGCCGCAGTACGCGGCGAGCCGCGTGACCCTCGCGCCGCTGCGGTTCGGCGCCGGCGTCAAGGGCAAGGTCGGCGAGAGCCTCAGCCTCGGGGTGCCGGTGGTCGGCACGACGGTGGCGATCGAGGGCATGCACCTGGTGAACGGCGAGCACGTGCTGGTCGCCGACGATGCGGAGGGGCTGGCGGAGGCGGCAGTCCGGCTGCTCACCGACGACGACGCCTGGCAGCGGCTGGCGGAGGCGGGCAAGGCGGGCATCGCGGCCCAGTTCGGCCCGGACGTCTCCCGAGCGGCCCTCGGCGACCTGCTCGCCACCACCGACTACGAGGCCTGATCCCGACACACCCCGGTGCGTCGGGCCCCGACGCACCGATCCCCTGCAATTTCCATTGAAATCGAAGGTCCGGTTTCAATGGAAATCGAAGGTCCGATTTCCATTGAAATTGCGGGGACGTCGGTTCGGGTCAGTCGCGGACCGTCGGCGGCAGGTGGTTGACCTGCTGGTCGAGGACCGACTTGAACGTCTCCTGCGCCGCCGCCTTCTGGTCCGACGAGCCGCTGACGTCGATGATGATCGCCCAGTTGTGCGCGACGTAGGCGGTGCGGAACGTGCCGCCGGTGTTGACCACCTTCACACCCTGGTAAGACAGTTTGTCCATTTCGGACAGACCCTGCTGGGCGGCGAGGTACTTGTCGACCACGCCCTTGGCAGCATCGGAGTTGGGCATCTGCAGCGCGAGCAGCGTCTTCTTCGGGGTCGCGCCCTCGGTGCCGTTGAACCAGCCGTCGACCAACCCGCCCTGGATCGCGGAGTCGAGCACTGTCTTCGGCTGCAGCAGGCCGCCCTTGGCACCCTGCAGGCTCGGGAGGTCCAGCGCCCCGCTCCACGGGTGCGCCGGGCCGGACACCGTTACCAGCGTCTCCTGCGAGCCGGCCGGTGGGTTCGCCCTCGCGGGCGGCGGCGCGGGCAGCTCCTGGGTCTGCACCGGGGGCGGCGGTGGCGCGGCGGTCGGCTTGGTCGGCGTGTTGCCGCTGCTGGAGGTGAAGTAGAGGATCCCGGCGACGATCACGCCGACCAGCAGCACGCCGCCGATGGACAGCCCGGCGATCAGCTTGCCCTTGCCAGGTTTGCTCGCGGACTCGAATACCTCGGGGCCTTGGCGCATCCACGACGCGTCGCCGTGGTCCGGCGTCGCCGGCAGGTCATCGCCCCAGGGCGTGCCGGTGCTTTCGACGGCGCCCCAACCCTGCTGCGGCCCCCACTGCGGCTGCGGCGGCTGCTGCACCTGGGCCCACTGCGGCTGCTGGCTGAGGTTGACGACCTGGGTGCTCTCGGAGTCTCTCGGCGGCTGGGCCTGCGGCTGCCGCTGCAAAAGCGGGTTGAGCACGATCTGCGTTGCTTCTTCGGCCGCACGACCTTGTTGTTGCGGCTGCTGCTGCGGGGTGGCCTGAGCGGCAGCGTCTCCCCAGCTGAACGCCGGCGGGAACGGGTTGGGCTGCTGCGGTGCCTGCTGCTGCGGGAATCCGCCGGACTGCGGGCCTGCTTGCGGTTGCTGCTGCGGGAATCCGCCCGAGGAAGGCCCCACCTGCGGTTGCTGCTGCGGGAATCCACCGGGCGGCGGCCCTGCCTGCGATTGCTGCTGCGGGAACTCGCCGGATGGCGTGCTCGCTTGCGGCTGTTGCTGCGGGAATCCGCCCGAGGAAGGCCCGTTCTGTCCGTTCTGGGCCCGACCGAGCACGGCGTCTCGCCGCTGGCGGTACTCCTCAGCGGAAATCCGCCCCGCCGCGAGTTCGGCGTCGAGATTCTGCAGCTCGTCTTGCCAGGTCACCGATGAGCCCTTCCCGGTTTTGCGAACGCCCCCAATTGCGATCGACCGCCATTCTGGCACCCGCAAGGGGGAACGGGGGGCACCGGCCGGATAACGATCCGACTCGGAGTCTGGCCGGAGCGGGCTACGAGAAGGTAATAGGTCCACAACCATGTTGTCCCGAGCTAGGCTACCCAGCGTTGACTTCTCCGGCCGGGGACATGACTTGATGGGGTGATCTGGGTGGGTGACGCGCGGGTCGTCCACACTCACCCGGAGTGGTTCGCCGAGCCGAACCACGGGTTCGCCTGGATCCGCATAATCGGCGCGCTCGCGGTCATTTACGGGCACAGCTCGCCGCTGGCCGGAACGGGCGACCTGTTCCCGTCGGACTGGCCGGTGCAGCCCGACGAGGGCGTCCTGATGGGCTTCTTCGCGATGAGCGGCTTCCAGATCACGGAGAGCTGGATCCGAGATCCCCACCCGGGCAGGTTCGCCGCGAAGCGCATCCTGCGGCTGTGGCCGCCGATGCTCACGGTTTCGCTGACCATGGCGCTGATCATCGGCCCGATGATCACGACCTTGTCCGTCGGCGACTACTTCGCGGCCAACGGCACCTGGGGTTACGTCGTCAACAACGCCGGTCTGCTCACGCTCAAGCACGAGCTTCCGGGCGTGTTCGTGGACAACCCGTGGCCGAACGCGGTGAACGGGTCGTTGTGGACGCTGCCGATGGAGCTGCTGGCCTACGCCGCCCTCTACGCGTTGCTGCTGCTCGGCGCGGGGAAGCACAAGTACCGCTGGCTGGCGGTCGTGGCGCTGATCGGGATCATCACGTGGGACCGGTACCTGGAGGAGCTGCCGGGCTCGGAGTCGGCGGGCTCGTTCCTCAGCGTGCCGGTCGAGTCGCTGGTGGCGTTCCTGGTCGCCTTCGCCTTCGGCGTGGTCCTCAACCTGTACCGGGTCCCGCTTTCGCCGCTGGCGGCCAGCGGCGGCCTGGTGCTGCTGGTGCTGATGCCCAACAGCATCACCGGGTCGTTCTGGATGGCCTTCGCGGTCAGCTACGCGGTGGTCGTGACCGGGCACTTCTGGCCGTCGCGGCTGACGGTGCCGGGCGTGTGGGTCAACGGCAGCTATGGCGTGTACGTGTGGGGTTTCCCGATCCAGCAGCTGCTGGCGATGGCCGGAATCCGCAACCAGTGGTTGATGCTGATCTGCGCCGCCCCGCTGGCCTACTGCGTCGGCACGCTGTCGTGGAAGTTCATCGAAGAACCGACGATGAAGCTGCGCCACTACCTCACCCCGGCGTCGAAGAAAAAGGAACCACAGCGGGCGGAGGACGGCCTCGACGAGCTGGAAGACCTCGACGATTCCGAGTATCCGGACGACTTCGACGGCCTGGAACCGGACGACCGGGACGAACGGGATGACGACCGGGCGGCGCGCTTGGACGATCCGGACGAGCCCCGAGCGGCGCGCGAGGCGACAACCATGCGCCGACCGCTGCCCCGCCCACCGGCACCCAACCGCGACGGCGCTGCCCAGGAACCCCCGACCAAGCTGACCTCGGCCCGCCCGGGGGCGGACCAGACCCGCCCGGCACGTCCGCTCCGCCGCGCGACCACCCCGCCGAACGGCAGCCAGGGCCCCACCGTTGCGCCGAACGACGCCCCGCGCAACGGTGTCCCGCCGAACGGCACACCGGTCAACGACAACCGCGTTAACGGCGCGCCTCGGCGCGGCAGCGCTGACGGCCCGAACGCGGCCCGGCTCAACGGGCTTCCCATGAACGGCACGGAGCCGCCGCTCGGTCGGCCGTCCGCCCGCCCCCGCCGCTCGGCCGAGCAGCGGGCGGTCGGCCCGCCCGCTGTGCCGTCTGAGGACTCGGTGCTGTCCACGCGGCTGTCCGGGGACTTGGACTCCGACCGGACCCCCATGGACCGCCAGGCCGTTCGCCGCACCGGTGGTCGGCACGCCCGCCCGGAACCGCCGCCGGCGCCGGAGGAGGAGACCCGGCCGGTCGGTCCCAAGCGGCAGGACCGCCCGTAGCGCACGCGTACCCTCGAGTGCATGGCGCTTTTCGGTGACAAGACCAGGTTGATCGACCCGGCCGAGGCCTTGCCGGGCCGTTCCAACCCGCTCCCGGTGGCGGAGTCGCATGCGGTGTTCCCGGACCGGCGCATCATGCCGCCGTTCCCGGAGGGCTACGCCACCGCGGTGGTCGGCATGGGCTGCTTCTGGGGAGCGGAGCGCACTTTCTGGCGCACCGAGGGCGTGTGGTCGACGGCGGTCGGCTACGCCGGCGGCTTCACCCCGAACCCGACGTACGAAGAGGTGTGCTCGGGCTTGACCGGCCACACCGAGGCCGTCCTGGTGGTCTTCGACCCGGCCGCGATCAGCTACCAGCAGGTCTTGAAGGTCTTCTGGGAGAGCCACGACCCGACCCAGGGCATGCGCCAGGGCAACGACATCGGCACCCAGTACCGCTCGGCGATCTACTACGCGGACGACCAGCAGAAAGCCGTAGCGGAAGCGAGTGCGCAAGCCTTCCAGAAGGCCTTGACCGAAGCGGGTCTGGGCCAGGTCACGACGGAGATCGCGCCGCTGAAGACCTTCTACTACGCGGAGACGTACCACCAGCAGTACCTGTCGGAGGCCAAGAACCCGAACGGCTACTGCGGCCTCGGTGGCACCGGGGTCTCCTGCCCGATCGGCCTGGGCGTCCCGGGCGAGGGCTGAGCACGGTCAACTCGATGGACGAGGACGGGGCCCGTGCCGGTTGGTCGGCACGGGCCCCGTCCTCGTGGTTTCACGAATAGCCGCTCCGGGCGTGCCGTTCAGCCGTCCTGGCCTTGAGCGTCCTGGCCCTGGGCGTGGGCTTGCGCGGGGCTGCCGTCGTCGGAGTGCACCACCGAGGATGCCGAGGCCCCCTGTTCGGATGTCCCGTTCTGCCCGGATGTGGCGTCCTGGCTGGTCACCTGCTGTACGAGCGAGGCGGGATCGAAGGGCACTTCCTCGGCCGCGGCGATTCCGGCGGAACCCAATCCGCACAACCCCGTGAACAGCACCCCGACGATGAAACGACGCATGGAACTACCTCCGTGGACGAAGTGGACTATGCCGCCCAGGAGAAGATCACATTGGCCGAAATCCCGCTTTCCGCATCACCTCAAAGAAGCCAGTGGTTCCCAACTTCGAGGGAAGCCGGAACAAGAAGCCCACCTGATCAAGCGACCAAACCCAAAACCCGACCAAAAGATGACCAAGAACCGACCAAACCAGACTAAACACCCCTGATCAGCAACAACACCAACTTGCAAGACCCCGGCAAAACAAGAACCATCAACCCATGACGGACCACGTGTACCGAATAACAGAAGTAGTGGGCACATCAACGAAAGGAGTGGACGACGCAATTAAAAAGGCGATCGGCAGAGCCTCCCAAACCCTGAGGAACATAGACTGGTTCGAGGTCGAAAACGTAAGGGGCCACGTGGAGTACAACGAACTGGCCCACTACCAAGTGACCCTGAAAATAGGCTTCCGCCTAGAAACCTAAACCCAAAACCAACCAACACACTCACGACGCGTAGAGGGCGGCACCAACGATGTCAAGGTGACAGGTTTGGTTGCTGGTCACTGAGTAGGCCAGGGAACGTTGCCCGCGGTAAGGAGCCAACAAGCCCGGAGCACCGCACCGTAGGGGGGTTTGGGGGGAGTCGCTCTAGAAACCTAAACTCCAAAACCAACCAACCAACACACTCACGATGCGTGGAGGGCGGCACCAACGATGTCAAGGTGACGGGTTTGGTTGCTGGTCACTGAGCAGGCCAGCGAACGTTGCCCGCGGTAAGGAGCCAGCAAGCCCGGAGCACCGCACCGTAGGGGGGTTTGGGGGGAGTCGCTCCCCCCAAAGAAATGGCGAGGATCCAAGGTCGAACGAAGTCGACACAAGGCTCCCAGCTCCGAGCGGATGACGGGACTCGAACCCGCGACCCTCACCTTGGCAAGGTGATGCGCTACCAGCTGCGCTACATCCGCGTATTCAGCGCCCTGTTGGGCTGTTGATAACTACTTTAGCCCATCGTTCCGGGCCCGTTCACCAGGGGGCCCTATCGGGTTGGGGAGGAGACCGCCCGGGTCGGGGTGATGCGCAGCAGGACGCGGTGTTCTTCCTGCATGGCTTGGCGATATGCGGCCCAGTCCTCGTGTTCGCCGGAGATGCTGCGGTAGTACTCCTCCAGGAGGGGGAGCGCGGCGGGGAGCTCGACGATCTCGACGATGCCTTCGACCTGGATCCAGCGGCCGAAGAACTGGTCTGGCAGGACGCACAGCCACACGCGGGGGTCGCGGCGCAGGTTGCGCACCTTGGCTGCGCCAGCGACAGTGCTGATAGTGACATGTCCGGCGCTGTCCGTGGTGGTCAGCACCGGTGTCATCTGGGGGGTGCCGTCGGCGCGGAGCGTGCTGAGCACGGCGCGGTGCTGGTTGCCGATCACTTCGCGGGCTTCGTCGAGATCCACTGCGACCTCCGTGTGGTGACTGGTGACAGCCGTGGTCCGGGGGTCCACGGTAGCGATTGCGCTGGTCGCGCGGTATTTCGCCCGGCTGGTCGTTGGGGGGAATTCATGGGGATGGGTGAGGACGTCGCCGGGGGACCGTTGCCGGACGACCGGGTGCTGCTGGCGCGGTTGCGGGCGGGGGATGATCTCGCTTATGGCGATCTGTACCGGCGGCACGCGCCTGCGGTGCGGCGGTTCGCGTTGAGCATGCCGCAGCCCAGGATCGACGTCGACGACGTGGTCGCCGAGGTGTTCTTGCGCACATTGCGCGCCGTCCGGGCTGGGCACGGGCCGCGCGATGCGATCCGCACCTACTTGTCGACGGTGGTGCGCCGGGTGCTGTGGGAGTGGGCGGCGGCTCGCCGGGACGAGCTGATGAACGGCGATGAGCTGGGCGAGCACGCGCCGCGGCAGCGCGATCACCAGTCCGTGCAGGCTGAGGGGGAGTTGCTGGCCCGCGCGTTCCACCGGCTGCCCGTGCGTTGGCGGGAGGTCCTGTGGTGGACCGAGGTGGAGGGACATCGGCCGGCCAGCCTCGCCGGTCAGCTGGGGCTGACCCCGAACGCGACGGCGGTGCTGGCGCATCGGGCGCGCCGCGGGTTGCGGGAGGCTTACCAGCATGCGGCGGAGCTGCCGGTCGCGAGCTGTTTGCGTCGCGCTTGACGGGGCGGGTTCGGGGTTGGCCGGACGCCGCTCATGATCGACAATGGGACCGTTCGGGGCTCGACTATCACCCGTCGGGCCCATGACGCACGCGGTACCGTTGCTCCACGGTCGGTGACCGACGGGGTTCGAGTGGCGAGACGATGTTCCGAAGCGACCAGCCCGGGTGGGCGGGGAGGCGACGATGAACCGGGTGGTGCGGGGTTCCGACGGCCGGGAGTGGACGATCAAGGCGAGCCTTGAGTGGTCCAACCCGATCGCGGCGGACGAGTTCGAGCACGACGTCAACGGGGGTTCGGCGCCCGCGATCCTGATGGGCGCGCTGTTCCTGTTCCTGGTCGTGATGTTCGTGGTTTGGACGCCGGCCGAGGTGTACGTGCCGAGCTGGCTGATTCTGCTGCTGATCGCGGGCGTGCTGTTCTTCCCGGTCCGCTGGGTGCTGCGGCGCCCGTGGACGGTCACCGCGGCCACCCCGGGCGACCACGACGAGAACCCGCCGGAGACCTGGGTGGGCGTGGTGCGCGGTTTCTTCGACGTGCGCCAGGAGATCTCCTTGGTGGCCCGGCACATCGAGCTGTACGCGGAGCCGGACATGAACGGCGGCCTGCAGCCGGTGGAGTAGCGATTTCGATTGAAATCGCCGGGGTGGGCGGCACACTGGACCGATGCCGGAACTTCCAGAGGTGGAGGCGTTGGCCCAGCACCTCCGCGACAACGCCGTGGGCCGCACCGTGGGGCGCATCGATGTGGCGTCGATGAGCGTGTTGAAGACCGCCAGCCCGCCGTGGACGGAGCTGCACGGTCGTGCCGTCACCGGTGCGGTGCGGCACGGCAAATACCTCGACCTCGATTGCGACGGGCTGCACCTGGTGTGCCACCTGGCGCGGGCCGGTTGGTTGCGCTGGTCGGACGACCTGTCGCCGGTGCCGCCGAAGCCCGGCAAGGGGCCGATCGCGCTGCGGGTGCACCTGGGCGGTGCGGGTTTCGACCTGACCGAGGCCGGCACGCAGAAGAAGCTGGCGGCCTGGGTCGTCGCTTCGGCCGCGGAGGTGCCGGGGATCGCGAAGCTGGGGCCGGATGCGCTGGGCCTGGACGCGGCCGGGTTGGCCGAGGTCCTGGCGGGGCGCACCGAGCGGATCAAGACGCTGCTCACCGACCAGTCCGTGCTGGCCGGGATCGGCAACGCCTACTCGGACGAGATCCTGCACGCCGCGAAGCTGTCGCCGTTCGCGATGGCGGGCAAGCTCGACGCCGCCACGGTCGAACGGCTGCACAGCAGCGTGCAGGAGATCTTGCGGGATGCGGTGCAGCGTTCGCTGAAGCAGGACGCGGCGCGGCTGAAGGCCGAGAAGCGGTCGGGGATGCGGGTGCACGGCCGCGCGGGGTTGCCGTGCCCGGTGTGCGGCGACACGGTCCGGGAGGTGTCCTTCGCGGACCGGTCGATGCAGTACTGCCCGACCTGCCAGACTGGCGGCAAGCCGTTGGCGGACCGCCGGTTGTCCCGATTGCTGAAGTAGTTGTCCACAGCCTGTGGACAACTGGCCCGGTTGTGCACAGGACGTTGCCGCTGGTCGAGTCATTACTTTCCGCTGAATGGAATAGTGAGGTACCGCTTATCGACGGAAACGGTGCACTGAGCGTAGTCGCCTTGATTCCATGCGTGGCGGCCGTGAAGATTGATGTTGTGCCCGAGATGTTGACTGAGCGGACGGTCCTGACCACGCTCGCCGCACTCGCCGTGCTCGGCATGTTCGTGCTGCTGTGCCGGGCGCGACGGGTGAGCACCTCCGCAGAGGACGCCACGCTGTCGGCGTTGCACCGGGTGACCAGTGCGGCCCCCCACCTCCGGGCCGGGCTGAACCAGGAATCCGCCGACAAGACAGCGCCGCACCTGCGGGCGCTGCTGGCGTGCGTCGCCGTCGGCATCGTCGACGCCGACGGCACCCTGCTGAGCTGGGACGGCGAGGCCAACTACCACTACGCCGACCTGCGGCCCAAGATCGAGCAGGTGCTGCGCACCGGCAAGCGCGAGTTCCTCGACCACGGCGACGTGATCTGCGACCACCGGCCCTGCCCGATGCGGCACGCCGTGGTGGTGCCGCTGGAGGTCGAGGGCGAAAGCCGCGGCGCGCTGACCATCGTCGCGGACGGCGACCGCAAGCGGCTGCTGCGCGCGGCCGCCGAGGTCGCCAACCACGTGTCGACCCAGCTGGAACTGGCCGAACTGCAGGAGTCCAAGGAGCGGCTGGCCAAGGCCGAGGTGCGCGCGCTGCGGGCGCAGATCTCGCCGCACTTCATCTACAACGCGCTGAACACCATCGGCTCGCTGATCCGCACCGACCCGGAGCACGCGCGGGACCTGCTACAGGAGTTCGCCGACTTCACTCGCTACTCGTTCCGCACCAGCGGGCTCTACACCACGCTGGCCGACGAGATCCGCAACATCGACCGCTACCTCACGCTGGAGAGCGCCCGCTTCGGGCCGGACCGGCTGAACGTGCGGCTCAAGATCGCCCCGGAGGTGCTGCCGGTGGTGGTGCCTTTCCTGGCGCTGCAACCGCTGGTGGAGAACGCCGTCCGGCACGGACTGGCGAACAAGCCTGGCGGCGGCACCGTGTCGGTGATCGCCGAGGACAACGGCACCGAGGCACTGATCAGCGTGGACGACGACGGCATCGGGATGGACCCGGAGCTGCTCGACGCGGAACTGGCCAACGCGCACCTGACCGGCGCGCACGTCGGGCTCGGCAACATCAACAACCGGATGCGGGCGACCTTCGGCAACGACTACGGCCTGGTCGTGGAGACCGAGAGGGGCGCGGGCATGAAGGTCATCATGCGGGTGCCGAAGTTCGCGCCGGGCGTCCGGCCGGTGCCGCCGCAGGTGATCGACGATCCGGGCGTCGGGTTGGCGGCCGGGCCGCAGCTGAGCCGGTAACGTCGAGGTATGGACGAGAAGGCGCCGCAGAAGTTCACCGACATGTTGGCCGGGAAGTTGTCCTCGAAGCTGCCCGGCAAGCTCGCCGAGCGCGCCGAGCGCGGGCCGGTGGTCGCCGTGGTGAAGCTGCACGGCGTCATCACGCCGACGCCGTCGCCGATGAGCCGGTCGACGATTTCGCTGCAGACCGTGGAATCCGCGCTGACCCGCGCGTTCGGGCACGACCGGCTCAGCGCCGTGGTGCTGTCGATTAACTCGCCGGGCGGGTCGGCGACCCAGTCGGCGCTGGTGTCCGACCGGATCCGGGGCCTGGCCGAGGAGAAGCAGGTGCCGGTGCTGGCGTTCTGCGAGGACGTCGCGGCCTCCGGCGGCTACTGGCTGGCCTGCGCGGCCGACGAGATCTACGCGCACCCGACGTCGCTGGTCGGTTCCGTCGGCGTGGTCAGCGCCAGCTTCGGGCTCACCGGGTTGTTGGAGAAGCTCGGCGTGGAGCGCCGGGTGCACACCGCCGGCACGCACAAGGTACGGCTCGACCCGTTCGGCCCGGAGAAGGAAGAGGACGTGCAGTGGCTGCGCGGACTGCAGGACGAGCTGCACGAGCAGTTCCGGGCCTGGGTGCGCAAGCGCCGCGGCGGCAAGCTGAACGGCTCTGACGACGACCTTTTCTCCGGCGAGATCTGGACCGGCACGAAGGCCGAGGAGTTCGGTCTAGTCGACGGTTTGGGCACGCTGCGGGACATCGTGAAGCAGAAGTTCCCGGAAGCGCACCTGCTGACGGTGGAGCCGCGCAAGCCGCTGCTGGCCCGGCTGGGCATGGCGTCGTCGGTCGGTTTCGGCCGCAGCGGTGCGGATTCCGTGCTGGCCGCCGTGGAGGCGCTGGAGCACCGCGCCATGTGGAACCGCTTCGGGCTGTGAACGTGTTTCCGGACTCGCCTTGCTTGGCGGTGCGGGTGGCGGAACCTTAGATGCCTTCTCAAACCCGGGAGCCCCGACGCACGTAGTCCATTACGTCGCGTCGGGGCTGTCCTCTCGGGAAAAGCTCGAGGTGCGGGGTGTCCCCGCAAGGCACTGTTGAGAACCTGCGGCGGCGCCGGCTGCGGGGGGTGGGTCAAGCGGCCGCACCGCTTCAGAGACAAGAACCCGCCCTACCGACCTCGAGGCAACCCCTTGCCGAACAGCCTCTGCGGAGATCACCGCGAAGGGCGGTCTTTCGGGAGATGCGGCCGTACTTCCTGGAAGCTGAAGGGGGATCAGCGGCCGCGAGTACTTTGGGCGCTATAGAGCATCCAAAAGTACTCACGGACCCGGGCGGAGCCACGATTTGATCTCGACGAATCCCTTGCGAACGCAGGGTAATCGGTGTGATCGCACTGCGTAGATCTTGTTGCGGAAGGGCTCACTCGTTCAGCTCTATGCAATAGGCTGATCAGGCTAAAATCGTTGCTGCTGAGCGGAATTTCACGCTGTGCACCCCCTGCTGTCCTGTGCTCTCCGTTAGCAACTAGTTTGGTTGGCAGGCGTGACTGACCTCACTCGGCGACTGGCGTGGCCGGGGGCCGCTCCGGCGGGTGGGAGCCGATACTCGATCATGGACACAGTGCGCCGTGGGCGCGGCAGGATATGGCGTTGCAGTGAGTACACGAGAGAATCCAGCGGGGCTCGTCGTTCTGGCCGTCGATGACGAGATGGCCGGGCTGGACGAGATGAAGTACCTGCTCGGCAACAACTCGCGGGTCGGGCGGGTGCTGACCGCGTTCGACGCGGCCGAAGCGCTGCGCCTGCTGCGCAGCGACGACCCCGAGCTGATCGGCCGACGCGACGACGATGCGTCCATTGTGGACGCAGTATTCGCGGACGTCTCGATGCCCGGGCTGAGCGGGATGGAACTGGCCAGGGTGCTCACCGCCTTCCGCAATCCACCGGCCCTGGTGTTCATCACCGGACACGAGGAGAACGCGCTGGAGGCGTTCGAGGTCGGCGCGCTGGACTACATCATGAAGCCGGCCAACGCCGAACGCATCGACCGCGCGCTGCGCACGATCGAGAAGAACAAGGCCCAGGCGGCCAAGGGCACGCGCGCGCTGGAGGCCCCGGCGGCCGACGCCGACGAGGTCATCCCGGTCGAGCTGGCCGGAACCACCCGGATGATCCCCCGCAAGGACGTGCGCTGGGTCGAGGCGCAGGGCGACTACGCCAGGCTGCACACGGCCGAGGACTCGCACCTGGTGCGAATCCCGTTGGCGCAGCTGGAAGAGCGCTGGGCGGAAGCCGGTTTCCTGCGCATCCACCGGTCGTTCCTGGTGTCGCTACCGCTGGTCACCGAGCTGCGCATGTCGTCGTCCGGGTATTCGGTGGTGCTCGGCGGCGGGCCGTCCAAGGAACTGCCGGTCAGCCGCCGGCACACCCGCGAGCTGAAGGACCGGCTGGTCCGGGCGCCGCGGCAGGGCTGGGGCCAGCAGTGAACCGCGGTTCGCCGGAATGAGCCCGGACCACGGCTTCGACATCCGGGCACGGCTGGGGGACGGCACGCCCCGGCCGCGCCGCAAGCGCGTGGTGCTCGCCGACCGCCGCACCCGGCAGGTCGCGCGCACCATCATGGAGCTGGAGGAGCAGACCAGCGTCGGCGAGGTGCTGGTCCGGCACCTGGTGAAGGTGCAGCTGCGCAGCGCGCTGGTGCTGACCGGGGTGGTGGCGGCCGTGCTGCTGGGGCTGCCGTTGCTGTTCTGGTCGGTGCCGGCGATCGGCGACCTGGAGGTGCTGGGCTTCCGGGTGACGTGGCTGCTGCTCGGCGTGCTGGTCTATCCGTTCCTGGTGCTGATCGGGTACCTGTGCACCCGGAACGCGGAGCGGCACGAGCGGGACTTCATCCACATGGTGGAGCAGTGACCCGCATGATCGACGACGGATTTCCACCTTCCTGGGGCGGCGCGGCGCGATGGTTTCGAGTTCTTGGTCCCTGCTAGGCGTCGTGCTGATCGTCGCGGCGACCCTGGGCATCGGGATCTGGGGTTCCCGGTCGGCGCGCACCACGTCCGACTTCTCCGCCGCGCGGCAACTGGTGCGCGAAGAGCGCAACGCGGTCGCGATCTCGGGTGAGTACCTGTCGGCGGCGTCATTCCTGGGTGTCGCGGGACTGGTGCTCAAGGACGGCGTGGACGCGCTCTGGTACCCGATCGGCTTCGCGGCCGGGTACCTGGCGTTGATGCTGTTCGTCGCCGCGCCGATGCGCCGCTCCGGTGCGTACACGTTGCCAGATTTCGCCGAGGCCCGGCTGGATTCGCTGCGGCTGCGGTCGCTGTGCACCGCGCTGGTGGTGCTGATCGGCTGGCTCTACCTGGTGCCGCAGCTGCAGGGCGCCGGGCTGACTCTGGCGGCGATCGTCGGACTTCCTTACTGGGTAGGGGTTTTCGCGGTCGCGGTGATCGTGCTGCTCATTGTGGCCACCGGCGCGCTGCGGGCCGTCACGCTGGTGCAGGCCTTCCAGTACTGGGTGAAGCTGTTCGCGATCACGGTGCCCGCGTTCGCGCTGTTCGCGGTGTTCCTCAACGGGGCGCCGCACCGGACGCTCGACGAACCGATGCCGCCGGTCTTCCAGCGCGACACGGCGGTGTGCATCGACACCGACGTGCGGTTGCGGGTGAGCCAGCCGGTGTGGCTGGCCGACGACTCGGGCCCGATCTACCTGCAGTCCGGCGAGTACTCGATGACGGCTGGCACCGAGCTGCGGTTCCCTGCGGGCACGGCGGTTCCGGTCGTCTCGGCGGCCGAACCGGACAACGCCAGTTGGCTGCGGCCGCACGGCGACGGGCTTTCCAGGCTGCTCGAAACGTATTCGGTGCTCGTCGCGACTTTCCTGGGCACGATGGGCCTGCCGCACGTGCTGGCCCGCTTCTACACCAATCCGAGCGGGACCGGCGCGCGCCGCACCACCCTCTTCGTGCTGGCCATGCTCGGCGTGTTCTACCTGTTCCCGACGATCTTCGGGCTGCTGTCCCGGCTGTACGTGCCGCAGTTGCTGGTCACCGGCGAGACCGATGCGGCGGTTCTGCTGCTGCCGCAGGCGATGCTGGGCAACTGGTTGGGCGGGCTGCTCGCGGCGATCACCGCGGCCGGGGCCTTCGCTGCCTTCCTGTCGACCTCGTCGGGGCTGGTGGTGAGCGTGGCCGGGGTGCTGTCCTCGCGCGACGTGGTGTGCGGCAGGACGCTCGACTTCCGGCTGGCCGCCGTGGTGGCCTGCCTGGTGCCGACGCTGTTGGCGCTGCCTGCGGACAACCACGACATCGCGCGCAGCGTGGGGCTGGCCTTCGCGATGGCGGCTTCGACGTTCTGCCCGGTGCTGGTCCTGGGGATCTGGTGGCGCGGGCTCACCGCGACGGGGGCGGCCAGCGGCATGGTGGCGGGCGGGAGCCTGGTGCTGATCGCGGTGGCGTGCTCGCACTTCGCCGAGGACTCGGACAGCTGGTGGGCGACGCTGGTCAGGCAGCCGGCGCTGGTCACCGTGCCGATCGCGTTCGCGGTGACCTACTCGGTCAGCCGCGCGACCCGGGCGCGGGTCCCGGCCGAGGTGGGGCGGGTGATGTTGCGGCTGCACGCACCCGACCGGCTCGGTTTCGTCGACGGCCGGCTCACCGCGGGCACCGCGAACCCGGAGCCGACCAAGGGCCGCCACCAACGCTGACCGTGATCACCCAGCGTGTGCTTTGTGTTGGTTGAGTAATTTTTGAATCAAATGTAATTATTATTCGCGCTTCAATTTCTGAACCAGTTAAAAATCAATAGGCTGAACGGGTGAAATCGTCGTGGTCAGGCGTAATTCGATGCGTCTTGATGCCCCGAGTCAACTTCACTCGATCGTTAGCTTGCATACTCCCAACGGGCCTTCACAGCAGCGGTGGAACTACGTAGCGTTCCCGCGTTGAAATGATTCAGCAGGCTCCCGTACCGGCGGCGCCGGGAGCGGCGCCTTTTCTTGTGGGAGGAACGCTGTGAGCGCCACGGACCAAATCGGGTCCGGGTCCGGTATTGACGCCGAAACCTGGGCCGCTGCTCAAAGCAGCCCCGAATTCACCAACCTGCGACGCAGACTGCGCAACTTCGTCTTTCCGGTCTCGGCACTGTTCTTGGCCTGGTATCTGGTCTACGTGCTGCTCGCCGACTACGCGCACGGCTTCATGAGCATCAAGCTGGTCGGCAACATCAACGTCGGTCTCGTGCTGGGCCTGCTGCAGTTCGTGTCCACGTTCGCCATCACTACCTGGTACGTGCGGTACGCCAACCGGAACCTCGACCCGGTCGCCGAGGAGATCCGGGACAACCTCGAAGGCGGCGCGGGCGAGAAGGTCCCGGTCGCCACGACGGGCCTGGCGGACGCCGCCGACCCGGCCGACGGCGCCGAGAAGTCCGACGGCGCCGAGAAGTCCGACGGCGCCGAGAAGTCCGACGGCGCCGAGAAGTCCGACGGCGCCGAGAAGCCCGACGACGCCGAGAAGCCCGACGGCACCGAGAAGTCCGACGGCGCCGAGAAGTCCGACGGCGCCGACCAGACCTCGGCCGACGACGGCAGGGACGAGGTCGATGAGAAGGACGCGGCCGACGCCGCCGCGGAGAAGGACGACGTCAAGAAGGACAGCGCCGTCGAAGGAGGCCAGAAGTGATCGCCGCACTGTCCCCGCTGGCCCAGAGCAAGACCGCGGACAACAGCCTGCTGAACATCGCCATCTTCGGGCTGTTCGTCGTGGTCACGATGGTCATCGTGTTCCGGGCCAGCCGGAACACCAAGACGGCCTCCGACTACTACGCGGCCGGCCGCGCGTTCACCGGCCCGCAGAACGGCATCGCGATCGCCGGTGACTACCTCTCGGCGGCGTCGTTCCTCGGCATCGCCGGGGCGATCGCGGTCTACGGCTACGACGGTTTCCTGTACTCCATCGGGTTCCTGGTCGCCTGGCTGGTGGCGCTGCTGCTGGTCGCGGAGCTGCTGCGGAACACCGGCAAGTACACGATGGGCGACGTGCTCAGCTTCCGGATGAAGGAACGTCCGGTGCGCACCGCCGCGTCGCTGTCCACCCTGGCCGTGACGTTCTTCTACCTGCTCGCGCAGATGGCCGGTGCCGGTGGCCTGGTCGCGCTCCTGCTGGGCATCACCAACAAGGCCGGCCAGGCCGCGGTGATCGCCGTCGTCGGCGCGCTGATGATCCTGTACGTGCTGGTCGGCGGCATGAAGGGCACCACCTGGGTGCAGATCATCAAGGCGGCGCTGCTGATCGCGGGCGCCTTCGTGATGACCATCTGGGTGCTCGGCATGTACGGCTTCAACCTGTCCGGCCTGCTCGGCGCGGCCGCCGACGTGGGCGGCGACAAGCTGCTCAACCCCGGCGCCCAGTACGGCAAGACCGAGACCAGCAAGCTGGACTTCGTCTCGCTGGGCATCGCGCTGGTGCTGGGCACCGCGGGTCTGCCGCACGTGCTGATGCGCTTCTACACCGTGCCCACCGCCAAGGAAGCCCGCCGCTCGGTGGTCTGGGCGATCTGGCTGATCGGCCTGTTCTACCTGTTCACGCTGGTGCTGGGCTACGGCGCCGGGGCGCTGGTCGGCTCCGACGTGATCAAGAAGGCGCCGGGCGGGGCGAACTCGGCCGCGCCGCTGCTGGCGCTGGAGATCGGCGGCCCGCTGCTGCTCGGCTTCATCTCCGCGGTCGCGTTCGCGACGATCCTGGCGGTCGTCGCCGGCCTGACCATCACCGCGTCCGCCTCGTTCGCGCACGACATCTACGCGAACGTGATCAAGAAGGGCGCGGTCGAGGACAAGGGCCAGGAGGTCAAGGTGGCCCGGATCACCGCCGTGGTCATCGGCATCGTGTCGATCCTGGGCGGCATCGCGGCCAACGGCCAGAACGTGGCGTTCCTGGTGGCGCTGGCGTTCGCGGTCGCGGCCTCGGCGAACCTGCCGACGCTGCTGTACTCGCTGTTCTGGAAGCGGTTCAACACCACGGGTGCGCTGTGGAGCATCTACGGCGGTCTGGCGGTCACGATCGTGCTGATCGTGTTCTCGCCGGCCGTTTCCGGTGCCGAGGACGCGATGTTCCCGTCGCTGGACTTCGCGCTGTTCCCGCTGAAGAACCCTGGTCTGGTGTCGATCCCGGTGTCGTTCCTGCTCGGCTACCTCGGGACGGTGCTGAGCAAGGAGCCGTTCAACAGCGAGAAGTACGCCGAGATGGAGGTCCGGTCGCTGACCGGCGTGGGCGCCGAGAAGGCGATCTCGCACTGATCCGGTAGCTGCGACGAGGCGCCCCGTCCGGCCGAGCCGGGCGTGGGGCGCCTCGTCGTTCGACGGGGCGTTCAGGCCGCGATCAGTTCGGCGGCCGATTCGGAGTCGTTGGTGGTGAAGTGCGCTTCCCACATGTCTCCGCCGTCCGGTCTGGGGGCGATCTGGGCCAGGAGGTCCTGCACGCGCGGGTCGCTCATCTGCACGAAGCCGGCGAACTGCGGCAACCCGCCGTCGTCGGAAACGGTCGCCAGATGACCCCAGTCGCTGCCGTTCGGCCAGCGGAGAATGGCTCGACGAAACATGTCTTCCTTTCCTGACGGACGGATCCCGAGAAGGGACCTGAATCGAGCCAGCACACTGTGCCATGGAAGATCACGAAAACATCGTTTCCTTCGGGATCTCCACTGAAAGTGTGAACAACCTCAAATCCGTCCGGAGTAATTGCAGGTCAAGGCGGAAGGTTCGAGGGTTTCTCCCGCTCGAGTCCACACCTGGCCGGACCGGCCGCGCGAACCGGGTGGCGCAGCGGTCCCGGAGCCCGCGCGAGCCGGGCCGTCCGCGCGCCCTCTTACGCGGGTACCACGCCTCGCGTGGCAGCATCGGGGTGTGACTACCCCAGTTCCCGGTCATCAGGTTCCCGGAGTGCAGCCCGAGGAGCTGCCCGCCCAGCTGCCCGAGGGCAGCGTGCTGCTCGACGTGCGCGAGGCGAACGAGTGGCAGGCCGGGCACGCGCCCGAGGCCGTGCACATCCCGATGAGCGAGCTCGTACAGCGGCTCGACGAGATCCCGGAGTCCGACCAGGTCTACGTGATCTGCCGCTCCGGCGGCCGGTCGGCGAAGGTCGCCGCGTACCTGGGCGCCAACGGCTGGGACGCGATCAACGTCGAGCGCGGCATGAACGGCTGGTCGGCCATCGGTCGGCCGCTGGTCTCCGATGACGCCGACAGCGAGCCGTACGTGCTGTGACGGCCCGACCTCCCGGCTCCGGGCCGCGCGTGCAGTGGGTCGCCATCCCGCCTGGCGGCCCGCGGCGGATCCGCCCACCGCGCCGACCGCGCCGCTACACCGGTCCGCCGGCCTACCCGGCCGTGCCGCGCTGGGGGTTCCCGCTGCTCGCGTGGCGGTGGCCGCTGGCGCTGCCGCTGCGGCCGCACGCGGATCCGATGGTGCGGGCGGAGTCCACCGCCGGGACGGCCGTGGTGGCGCTTTGGATCACCACCGCGGTCGCGGCGCTGGCCACCCTCGCCGAGGGCTGGCGGTACGTGCTGCTGCTGGTCAGCCGCAGCCAGGCGCTCCCGCGCACGGCGCTGGCGATCTCCGACGCCTTGGTCGGCACGGCCGGCGTGGTCCTCTGGGTGCTGGGCGTGCTCTCCGGCGTTCTCGTCGTCGTGTGGGGACTGCGGGCGCGCGCCGCGGCCGCCGAGCGCATCGGGGTGCAGAACGCCCGGCCGGACTGGGAGGTGGTCGTCGGAGTCCTGGTCCCGGGGCTGAACCTGACCGTGCCGGGCTCGGCGCTGGCCGAGCTGGAGCATTCGGTGCTCGTCGCGGAGGGAGTTCGGGAGCGAGGCGCGCGACCGTCCCCGACGCTGCGCGTCCGGCTGTGGTGGGCGGCGTGGGTGGCGACCCTGCTGTTCGGCTGGCTCGCGTTCGCCTGGGGGTTCTTCGACAGCGTCCAGGCCATGGCCGACGGAGTGCTGCTGCACGCGCTCAACAACGCCCTGGTCACGCTCCTGGCGATCCTGACCGCGCGCCTGATCAAGTACCTGATGCGGCTGCTCGCCCCGATGGACCCGACGGAGCTCAAGCAGCTCCGCGTCCGGGCCGTCCGCGCGGCTCCGCCCACACCCCGGGCCACGCGCCCCGCAAGCGCCCCGCGCTGATTTCTGCTCCGGGATCCACGACTCGTGCATGACCGTTCCGCTGCTGATCACCCTTGAGCGGTTCTGGGCGCTGTAGAGGCTGCGTGGGAACTCGTTCTGCCGGGCGGTCCCGGTGGCTGCCCCAACGGGAGTGGCCTGGGTCTGACTCGCCAACCGGTGCGAAGCGAACGGCCTGTTCGCCTTGATAGACGACACAAACGGTCCGTTCGCTTCACACCAGCACCTTCCAAAACAGCCTCTGCAGCGCCCGAACGCGCTCGCGGTAGCTGAGCAGGCGCAACAGCGCCTCATCGCGGGTGCGGCGGCGTTGTGGTGTGTCACAGATGCCGGAAGTGGATCGAGGTCGCCCGCATAATGGGCGCCGTGCGGCAACCGACCCCCGACGTCGTTGCGCACCGAGGGGCCTCTGCGCATCGCGCCGAGCACACCCGCGGTGCTTACGAACTGGCCCTGGAGCACGGCGCCGATGCACTCGAATGCGATATCCGGGTCAGCCGGGACGGCCGGCTCGTGTGCGTGCACGACCGCCGCATCGACCGGACCTCCAGCGGCCGCGGCGTGGTCAGCGAGCTCACCGTCGCCGCGATGTCCGAAGTGGATTTCGGCGGCTGGCACCAGGAATCGCCGGAGTCCGCGGATGAGCTGGTGCGCCGCCCGCCCGCAACGCCCGAGCACGGCGTGCTGACCCTCGACGAAGTCCTCGGCCTGGTCCGGGACCACTCGCGGCCGGTCAGGCTGTTCATCGAGACCAAGCACCCGGTCCGCTACGGCGGGCTGGTGGAGCACAAGCTCGTCGCGCGGCTGGCCCGCCACGGGCTGGCGGCGCCTGCGGACCCGGAGAGCTCGCCGGTGCTGATGATGTCGTTTTCCCAGTCGGCGGTGCGCCGGTTCCGCGAGGCCGCGCCCGGGGTGCCGACCGTGCTGCTGTTCGACCGTTTCCGCAGCTCGTGGCGGTCCGGGGTGCTGCCACCGTGGGCGGACCTCGCCGGCCCGGACATCCGGCTGCTGCGCGAGGATCCGGGATTCGTCGCGCGCGTCGCCGCGCTCGGACGTGACACGTACTGCTGGACGGTCGACGACCCCGCCGACGTCGAGCTGTGCCGCCGCGCCGGAGTTCGCTTCGTGGCCACCAACTCGCCCGCGTCCACCCGCTTCCACCTGGCTGAATCGGAGCCCGCGCAGTTCGGTAGCGTCACGGCGAATTGACCGCGAGCGAGGGGATTTGCAGTGTCGAAGCGAACCGCACCCAAGCCTCAGGCGGACACCGGGATCAAGCCGCGCCAGCCCTGCCCGTGCGGTTCCGGGAAGCGCTACAAGGCTTGCCACGGTGCCGCCGGTGGTGCCGCCGACGTGATCGTGACCAGGCCTTTCGATGGGCTGGCCGCGGAGTGCGAGCTGGTGGCGCTGCGCGAGTTCGTGCCGTCGGCGACGGCGAAGCTGCCGCTGCGCGGCGAAGGCGAAGTCACCCTCGCGACCGTGCTCCCGATGGCCGCCGCGGCGCTGCGGCGCAACGACGACAAGGCCTTCATCGGGCTCCAGGTGCAGACCCATTCCGGTGATATCAGCCGGGATCTCGCGCGCGCCGTCGAGTGGGTTCAGGCCGCCGAGCTGGGCGAATCGCTGTCGGTGGTGGGCCCGGAGACGGCCGAGGTCGGTACCGTCCCCAACCGCCTGCAGGACCTGCTCGACCCGGCCGCGCCGCTGGACGTCGAGCTGCACAAGGACTTCGCCTGGTGGCTGCCCGACGACGTGGAGCCGACCGGCGAGGTCGCGCTGTCCCTGGAGCGGGCGAACGCCGCGATCATGCCCACCGAGCGGCTGACCGCCGAAGGTGTGGAATCCGCGTACTGGGTGGACGCGGGCGAAAAGGCGCACCTGCGGTGGGTGCGGCCGGAGCCGGAGGAGCAGCTGCTGGCGGCGCTCGCGCGGCTGTCCGCCCGGGCCCAGCTGACGCTGGGCGAGGACAGCAAGTTCGCCGGCTCCTTCCGCGCGCATGGGCTGCTGGTGCCGGTGTGGGACCTCGATCGAGAGAAGCACGCGCGCGAGTGGGACGAGCCCGCTGCGGAGCTCGGGCGCCGACTGGCGGAGGCCCTCGGCTCGCTGGACTCGGAGCCGCTGGACGCGGCGGAGCGGCGCGCCCGCGACGGCCTCCGCGGCCGCCAGGTCACCATCCGCTGACCCGTAAACCGCAATTTCAATGGAAATCGGAGGTCTGATTTCCATGAAATTGCGGAAGTTATCCACAGTCATCGGCGTGCCGGGGTCCGACACGCCGATGTTCCGCGATTTCCATTGAAATTGCGGCCAAGTCCATCCGACCCGACACCCGACCGGACATCCGACCGGACAGCCGTCCGGGGGTGTCCATAGTGGGCTTGGTGTTGGGTCCCGGGCCGTCGGCGAGGCAAGGTGCCGCCTCGCTGACGACCAGCTCGTGGTGGTGAGCCGGTTTGCTCCGGGGAACGACGTGCGTCGCCGGGCACGATATCCAACACCTCGCGAAACCTGTCATCGTTGCGCCAATCGGGTGATCAATGGCGGCGTCCGGCAACCCATCGGCGCGTTGTGGCGTGTCCCTCCACGGCGATACCTGACGTTGAGGGGGTGGAGGGGTGACCGCGCACCTGCCTGCCGTGCCGACTGCCGCCGAGGCGTCCGGTGTCTACCGCGGGCAGGCGCGTCGGGGGGACATGGCGGCAACAGAAGATGACTTCGCGGAGTTCGTCCGGGTGGCGCTACCCGGGCTGATCCGCTACGGCCATGCCCTGACCGGCAATCCGCACGACGCCGCCGACCTGGTGCAGATCGTGCTGGAGAAGGTCGGCGCCCGCTGGGCGAAGATCAGCCGGAACTGCGCGGACCCCAGCGCCTACGTGCGCAAGGCGATGGCGAACACGCACGTCAGCCGCTGGCGGCGGACGCGCCGCGAAACGCTGCTCGCCGACTTCCCGGACGTCCCCGCCGCCATTCAGCAGGATCGCCTGGAGCACGAGCCGGTGTGGGTCGCGCTGCGATCGCTGCCGCCGAGGCAACGCGCGGTGGTCGTGCTTCGTTACTACGAGGGGCTTTCCGAGCTGGAGATCGCCGAGACGCTCGGCGTCAGCTGCGGAACGGTGAAGAGCCAGGCCAGCAAGGCGCTGGCGACGCTGCGCAAGCGGCTCGGGCCGTTGGTGAAAGGAGGTGACGTGTGATGGATCTGGAGGACGAGCTGCAACGGGTCTTCCGGGACGACCAGCTGGACATCCCGGTGCGGACCGGGGCGGAGTGGTCGCTGGTGGCCGCCGCGCGTCGCCGTCGGCAGCGCAACGGCATGCTTGCCGCGACGGGCAGCGCACTCGGCGCGGTGCTGCTGGTCGGGGGCGGGATCGCGCTGGTCAGCCACCAGTCAGACGATCCGCTCCAGCCCGCCGTGCCGCCCGTGGTGCAGTCGGAGCCGAACCCGGGCTCGACCACGTCGCAGGAGCCGTCGCAGCAGCCACCGGCCCCGCCACCGGTGCAGCAGCCGCCGGGCCAGCTGCCGGCATATCCGAGCCCGACGGGCACGCCGGTCCGGAAGCCGCCGCCACCGGAGGTCATGCTGACGATCACTTCCGAGCCTGACCCGACGACCTCCGAGCCGTCGGTCACCAGCTCCCCGAGCCAAACGTCGTCGCAACACCCGGCGACCGAACCCAACGCCCCCGGGTAGTGATGATCTCGGTGTGGTCTTGCACGAACCTCTGCCCTGGCTGAGCCGGCGTTCTGAAAGGGCCTGTGTGACTAGCCCTTTCCGGCACGACGCACTATGTGATCGGCTGAATACCACGAAGGTCAGGGGGCACGGGTTGGCCGACGAACAGGCGAATGGCTTTGCGCCGGGAACGATCGTGGAAGTCCGTGACGAGGCGTGGATTGTCCGGTCGGCGCAACGTTTGAAGAACAACGCGTGGGCGGTGTCCTGCACTGGCGTGTCGGAAGCTGGTGCGGGACACCGACGCGACGTTCCTGACCGACTTGGACGAACTCCGCCCGCTGGTCCCGGAGAAAGCCGAAGTGGTTCCGGATGACTCGCCGCAATTTCGGCGCAGGAGGCTGTGGCTGGAAGCCGTGCTGCGGAAGACGGCGGTGCCGTTGCACGACGAGCGTTTGATCGTTTCCCATCGGATGTTGCTGGATGAGCTCGGCTACCGGCGCCGTGCCGTAGCCCAGGCCGAGGACGACGGGTTTCCGTTTGAGGCCCTGCGGGGGGATCTGTTCGCGCAAGCTGCGATCTCACTGATCGAAGCTCCCTCCAATGTGGACGAGAACTGGGACCCCAGGCCGGTGCGTCGCGAGTTCAAGGCGTCGGGCTGGGAAACCAGTGCTTGCAGACGGTGTTGCGGAAGCTGCTGCTTTCCAGGCCGTGGAAGGGCCGGGACGCCGGCTTCGTCTCGTACGCGCAGCTCGGCATCAACCAGCTAGGTGCGGTGTACGAGGGCCTGATGTCCTACTGCGGTTTCCTGGCGGAGGAAGATCTCTACGAGGTCGCCAAGGGTGCGGCTCGGTCGAGGCGGCACGACCCGCACTCCGCTGCAAGACCCCGGCAAGACCCGATACTGGAAGCAGGTTCTCGGTCAGACGGACGTGCCTGAGACGGACCGACAGCTGCTGACCCCGGACTTCCTCAGCCGCGAGTACGTCCAGGTCATCCTGGGCAACGGGGTGCGCAGTCGCGACGAGTACCTGAAAATCTCCCGACCTGGGCGGCGGGTTCGGCTGAACCGGTTGCAGCGTGCGCGTATCTGGTCGGTGGTCGAGGAGTTCGAGCGCCAGTTGTCGCTGGACGACAAGACGACCTACGGCAAACTCCTGGCGGAAGCCGTCGAGATCGTGGCCGACCAGCGGACCCTGGATACGCACCGGTACGACCACGTCGTGGTCGACGAAGCGCAGGACTTCACGCCGGCACACTGGCGACTGCTACGTGGCGTGGTTTAAGTCGGGCCGGATGACCTGTTCATCTGCGAGGACGCGCATCAGCGGATCTACGGTGACCGGGTCGTGCTGAGCCGCTTCGGGATCGAAACCTGAGGCCGGTCGCGGAAGCTGACTTTGAACTACCGGACCACGAAGCAAGTGCTGCGGTTCGCCACGCGGGTCCTGGGCGATGAGGCATACCTGGATCTCGACGAGGAAACAGACTCGACAGACCGGTACCGATCGTTGCTGACCGGGCTACAGCCGCGCCGTCGGGAATTCCGCAGTGAGACCGATGAGGAGCGCTTCGTTGCGCAAAAGATCGCCGAGTGGAAGGAGGAAGGCGGCGAGTTCGGGGACATCGCGGTGCTTGCCCGGACCGGAAAAATCCGGGACAAGTTCGCGCGGGCACTTCGAGAAGCCGACATCCCCGTGGTGATCGTCGAGGACGGTGACGCCTCGACACGGCGAGACGCCGTGCATGTGGCCACCATGTATCGCGCGAAAGGTGTCGAGTACCAGCGAGTGGCGGTGGTCGGTGCCACCGCAGGCACGGTTCCGCTGGACTATGTGCTGGGCCAGAGCGCCCCCGAGGAGCGCGGCGACGCCGGGCAGCGTGAGCGCTGCCTGTTCTACGTCGCCTGCACTCGACCTCGTGACCAGCTGCTGGTCACGAGGACTGGAACTCGCACACCGTTCCTGTCGTTCCTACCGGAAGCTCCAGCCGAGGCGTGAGCCTCAGAGGGTGCCGCCGGCCGTCCTGGGGGCCGTTGCGTCGACTCCTTCGTCGCCGACCGTTTCGCGGGCCAGGTAGTTCTCGACGTCGAAGAGGTTGCCCTTGGCCCGGTCGACCACGTTCAGCAGCGTCGACATCGAGGAGACCTCCTCGACCTGCTCCTTCAGGAACCACTGCATGAACTGCTCGCCGAGGTAGTCGCCTTCCTCGCGGGCGGTCTTGGCCAGCATCTCGATCTCGCGGGTGACCTCGCGCTCCTGCTCGAGGGCGAGCGCGACGAGCTCGCGGGTCTCGGTGAAGTCGTTGCGCACCTGCTCGATGGCCGGAATGATCGGCTTGATGTTGTTGTCCATCAGGTACTGGACGATCATCATCGCGTGGTTGCGCTCTTCCACCGCCTGGCGGTAGAAGTACGCGGCCAGCCGCGGGAGGTCCTCGTCGTCGAACCAGACCGCGACCGCGAGGTACTGCTGCGAGGCGGTGAATTCATTGCGGACCTGCTCCTGCAGCAGGTGCTCGAACTTGGATTCCTTGTGGTGAATCTTCGCGGTGACAGCCATACCTTCAATATACTCTGGAATCAGTCCAGATACATTTCAGGTAATCCTAATAGTGGTATGGTTGACCTCGGCTGCTCCATTTAGCGAAGGCAATCCTCAAGCAATTAAGCCAAGCCAAACCTATGTTGTTTGCGCTGGTGGCGACGCCTTGGCTACCGAAAGTGGCGAAGTTTCGAAGCTCCTCACCGATTAGAGTGATTAGTTTCGGGTGAAGGGCTCCTTCAGCCGGATTGGTCAGCCGGATTGGTCGGTCAAAGGAGTCCTTTTGCTCGTCCCCGGTCAAGTGATCGGGGAGATTCGGCGCCCGCGAAATGTGATTTCAGGGGCGCAATGGGGCGCGGGTGATGGGGCAGGACATGCAGCGGGGGCCGCCTCGACCGGAGCCGAGTTCGGAGCCGCTGATCCGCAGCACCTCGATGCCGGCTTCCTCCAACCGGGCGTTGGTCTCCGCGTTGCGCTCGTAGGCCACCACGACGCCCGGTGCCACCGCGAGCGTGTTGTTTCCGTCCTCCCACTGCTCGCGCTCCGCAGTCACCGGGTCCAGGCCGGTGTCGATCACCCGCAGGTGGTCGATTTCCATCGCTTCCGCCGCGGCGGTCAGGAACGGCGTCGGGCCGGACACCTTCAACTCGCCGTCCAGCGGACGCAGGGTGAAGGCCTCCAGCGAGTGCTGGATCGCCGGGTACATCACCACCGCGTCGCGGTCGACCATCGTGCACACCGTGTCCAGGTGCATCGAGGCCCGGGCCTGCGCGATCGGCACGGCCAGCACGGTGTGCGCCAGATCGTCGGCGAACATCGAGCGGGCCAGCGACTCCGCGCCGGCAGGGGTGGTGCGCTCGCCGACCCCGACGGCCACCACGCCCGGCGCGAGCAGCAGGACGTCGCCGCCCTCGACGGGCGCCGAGTGCGCGCCGTAGGCGCGGGCGGAGTGCGAGAACCTCGGGTGGTAGGCGTAGATCAGGTCGGTGAGCGCGGATTCGCGGCGGCGCGCGGGCATCGCGAGGGCCGCGATCGCGACCCGGTCGCGGACCCACACCGACGAATCGCGGGTGAACAGCAGGTTCGGCAGCGGGTCGACGGCGAAGTCGTGCGGGTGGTGCATCCGGCGGACCAGGGACTGGCCCTCCGCGGCGGGCAGTTCCTCGAACGTCATGCCCGCGATCAAGACCTCGGCCAGTGCGCCGTTGTCCACACTGGACAGATGTGAGCGCAGCATATCGGCGATGTCAGCGCCCAGCTTGAGCTCGTCCACGCCCGCGAGCACGGCCGCAGCCCGAGCGCGCGGGTCGTGCAGCGCCTCGGCGAGCAGGTCGCGCAGCAGCAGCACCTCGACGCCCCGGTTGCGGAGCACCTCGGCGAACGCGTCGTGCTCCTCCTGCGCGCGATCGACCCAGGGGATCGCGTCGAACAGGAGTTGGTCGCTGTTGCGCGGCGTGAGCCGCTTCAGTTCCGTGCCCGGCCGGTGCAGCAGCACCGCGTGCAACGGGCCGACCTCGCTCTGGACGTGTGGTTCGGTCACGAGTTGCAGCCTAATCGCGACGAATCGAAAGTCCCTTCATTGGCGCTGATTTCGATCAATCATTAAACAAATTGGGCGGTTGGCAGTCGAATCGTTGCACTCGATGGCAGACTGGTTCGGCTTAGAGGCGTCTGAGTTCCGCTACCTGCACCGCCACACAGGACGAGTCTGGAAGCAGTCGTTTCAGGGGAGCCAGCCGACCCGGCCGCGCAGGGCCGCGTAGCCGACGAAGGCCACCACGTCGATCAGCGCGTGGCCGACGATCAGCGGCCACAGGCGGTTCGTGCGCTGCCAGGCGCGCCCGTAGACCAGGCCCATCACGACGTTTCCGACGAACCCGCCGAAGCCCTGGTACAGGTGGTAGCTGCCACGCAGCACCGCCGACAGCCACAGCGCCCGGTTCTCCGACCAGCCCAGCTGCCGCAGCCGGGTCAGCAGGTAGGCCACCACCAGGACCTCTTCGGCGAAGGAGTTGCCGAACGCGGCCAGCGTCAGCACCGGCGCCCGCCACCACGCCGCGTCCAAGGTGGAGGGTTGCACGGTCAGGCTGAGGCCGAGGGCGTGCGCGATGAGGTACAGGCCCAGTCCGGGGATGCCGATCAGGGCCGCGAGCCCGAGCCCACCGGCGATGTCCCGGCTGGGCCGCGACCGGTCCAGGCCGACCCGCCACAGCGCCATCCCGCCGCGCCACAGCAGGAACGCCCCCAAGCCGCCCCAGGCGCACAGTCGCAGCACGTTCGCCAGCTGCGCCAGCATGTCGATCAGTCCGAGCTCGGCCCGCGGGACGTTGATGGCGGCGTGCTGGTCGGCCAGCGGCTCCGGGCGCATCAGGGCGTCCAGCAAGGAGAGCAGGCTTTGCAGGCCGGAGAGCCCGAGCGTCACCGCGAAGACCACGACCAGCTCGATGATGATGGCCTTGCGCTCCGCTCGGTCCGCGATCACCGCGGGCTCGCCGGGCCGGGTCGGGGTCAGCCATGCGCGCAAGGTGCTCACGCGACGAACCGTACCCGGATCGGTGATGTGCGCGGGCGGCCGTTCGAGGTCTGGCAAAACCGGGAAGGCCCGCTCCGAACACTGCTCGGACGACTGAACCAGCGAGGGGTCTGAAGCGAACGGACCGTTTGTGCCGTCTATTGAGGTGAACAGGCCGTTCGCTTCAGACCACCCGGCCTTCAGCCCTGGCGTTGTTGGGCGAGGAAGGGGCAGCCGACGAGGCGGCGGAGTTCGGCGCCGAGGTGTTCGGTCGTGCTGACCGGGCGGGAGAACGCCAGCCGCACGTCGTGATCGCCGTCCGCGGACTCCACCCGCAGCCGCAGGCCGTACTTGTCGAGGCCCAGCGGGCGGATGTGCCCGCCGTGCAACTGCTCCGGCAGGTGCCGGGCCAGCAGTCCGACGACGTCGCGGTGCGAGAGCTCCAGGTGCCGCAGCCACGCGTCTTCCTGCAGGCAGAACGGATCAGGCGCGGCTGCCTGGAATCCCGCCGGGTCCACCGAGCTGGTGCCCTCGGAGTCCGCCAGCACGAGCGACGCGGGCTCCAGGCGCAGCACGCTGGCGCCGTGCCCGGCGTCCAGCAGCCGCGGGTCTGGTCGTTCCGCGGCGACCGAGAGGACCTCGTCGCGGGCCTCCGCGCCGTCGAGCAGGCGCACCCAGCCGGTCAGCCACAGCAGTCCGCGCACCGGCTCGCGCAGCCGGACCGGCGTCGGATCGGTGAGTTCGAGGACGGCGGCGAGTTCTGCGCGCGGGGCCTGCCCGGCAGTTGCGATCAGCGGGTGTTCGTCGGCCAGCAGAACGGTTGCGGCTCCGTCGAAGTGCACGTGGTGCAGCAACGGCGCGATGCGCGCCGAGGCCTCGCCGGCCGGCAGGAGCGCCGCGCGGCCGCCGCGCTTGGCGATGCTCTTGGCCCGTTCCGCGGCGCTCGGCGTCGCAGGCCGACGGATGGTCGTTTCGCTCACTGCTCACCTCCAAACTTAGGCAAGGCTAACGTAATTGACCGGTGTGGGGAAATCGTCGTCCCGGGCGATGTGCGGCCCGGGACGCTCTGGGCCGGATCCGTCGCCCGCGAGCTGATCCGCACACCCCTCTTGGTACCAGCTGGAACGTCGCCGTGGGGAGCCAACCGGGAGTAGTGCGCGAAGGGGCGGTGCGAGCGAAATTGGCGGCCGGAGGATGATGATGTCCAAACCAGGCGAGGGAGGCCTACATGACCCCGCCAGACGTCCGTTTATCGGGCACCTTTGTTCACTCGCCGGTACGGCATTAGCGTGTCAGCCGTGTCAAGCGCTGTTGAGCTTCGCGCGCCCGGTCCGCGCGGCATCCCGCCCCTGTTCGCCCGACTGGTTGACGACGCCGCGCTGTTCCCGCCGGGAACCGCCGGTGTGCAGCAGGCGGTGGCAGACCACCTGGACGCGCGCGGCGGCGAGTACGCGGGCCTGCTGGGGCCGATGCTGTGCAAGGCGTCCCGACTGGCCGAGTTGATCACCGAGCTGGCGAAGGCGAAGCCAGCTTCGCCGGTGCCGCTTTCGCTGGTGTGCGACACCGGGCTGGGCGACGTGCCCAAGGCCCTGTCGATCATCGAGGGGCGACAGGAGCTGCTGGCGCTGCGGATGGTCGAGATGCCCGCGCCGTCGGACGTCGACGACATCTGGCTGGAGCGGGTCTCGGAGTTCGTGCCCGAGGACATCATCCGGGTCGTCGAGCCGCGTCGCGGCGGTGACGGCTGGCTGGGCGGCATCCGGCGGGTCGCCGAGCACGGTTGTTGGCCCAAGCTGCGCTGCGGCGGGCAGACCGCCGAATCGGTGCCGTCCATCGACGTGGTCAACGACTTCATCGCGGTCGCCGGCACCCTCGACGTGCCCTTCAAGGCCACCACCGGGCTGCACACCGCGGTGCGCGGCACCGATCCGGAAACCGGCTTCACCCACCACGGCTTCCTCAACATCCTCGTCGCGACCGCACGCTCGCTATCCGGCAAGGAGGTGCGGGCGGCGCTGGCCAGCACCGACGGTCCCGCGCTGGCGGAGGAGGCGAGCGCCCTGTCCGACGACGCGGCCAACGCGGTGCGCGACGTCTTCGCGTCCTACGGCTCGTGCTCGTTGCAGGACCCGGTCGCCGAACTCGAAGGATTGGGGCTGCTTTGACCTGGATCGAGGACCCCGAGTTCGCCCCGGACAAGCCGTTCGGCCCGCAGACGCTGCCCTACGGGGTGCTGGTGACCGGCGGGGGACGGGTCATCGCGGTGCGGGTCGGGCGGCATGCGCTGCCGCTGCGCGGCATTGCCGGGGCGCTCGGTCCTCGACTCGCCGAGCTTGTCTCCGGCTCCTCGCTCGACCCGCTGCTGGCGGCGGGCCGCGACCGCTGGCACGAGCTGCGGGAGCGGCTCACCGAGCTCGTCACGGCCGACCGGGCGCCGGCCGGTGCGGGGCTGGTGCGCACCGACTGGCACACCCTGGTGCTGCCGTTCGCGGTCGCCGACTACGTCGACTTCTTCTCGTCGCGGCACCACGCCGAGAACGTCGGCCGCATCTTCCGCAGCGCCGCCGCGCCGCTGCCCGAGAACTGGGCGCACCTGCCGATCGCCTACCACGGCCGGGCGGGCACCGTATACGTCTCCGGCACCGACATCCACCGCCCGCGCGGGCAGCGCAGGGCCGCCGGTGACCTGCAGCCCGCGTTCGGCCCGACCCGGCGGCTGGACTTCGAAGCGGAGGTTGGGTTCGTCTGCGGCGGCGAACCGGCCGCCCAGGTGTCCACTTCGGACTTCGCGGAGCACGTGTTCGGCGTGGCGTTGGTCAACGACTGGTCGGCGCGGGACATCCAGGCCTGGGAGTCCAAGCCGCTGGGGCCGTTCCTGGCCAAGTCGTTCGCCACGTCGGTCGCCGGGTGGATCACCCCGCTGGAAGCATTCGAGCACGCCCGCGTGCCGACTCCGGCACCGGAGCACGTGTTGCAGCCCTACCTCGTCGAGGCCGAGCCGTGGGGGCTGGACCTGCGGCTGGAGGTGCGCTGCAACGAGACGCTGCTGTCCCAGCCGCGATTCGAGCACATGGCCTGGTCGCCCGCGCAGCAGCTCGCGCACCTGACCGCGAACGGTGCGCCGGTGCGGCCCGGTGATCTGTTCGCCTCCGGAACCGTGTCCGGCCCGGAGCGCGACCAACGGGGCTGCCTGCTTGAGCTGACCTGGGGCGGGGCGGAACCGATCACATTGCAAGACGGTGAGCAGCGGACCTTCCTCCAGGACGGGGACCGGGTGACACTGAGTGGCAGTGCGCCGGGACCCGACGGTTCGGTGATCGGGCTTGGCGAGGTTACCGGCACGGTGCTGGCCGCGGCTCGGAGGTGACGCGATGGCCCAACCCAGCCCCGAGCCGATCCACGCCCCGGTGGGCCTGCACCGCGACGTCCAGCCGGGCACCAAGGAGAGCTCGCTGACCCTGGACCGCGGGCTCAGCCTGCTGCAGGCCGTGGCGGACGCGGAAAGCGAAGCGCCCACCATCAGCGACTTGGCGGCGACCGTCGGGGTCAGCCGCGCGGCGGTGTACCGGCTGCTCGGGCCGTTGCAGAGCCGCGGCCTGGTGCGCCGCGAGGGCTCGAAGGTGCGGCTCGGGCTCGGTGTGCTGTGGCTGGCCGGGCGCGTGCTGCCGCAGTTGCGCGCCGCGTCGCTGCCCGCCTTGCGGGCGTTGGCGGAGAAGGTCGGCGCGACGGTGCACCTGACCGTGGCCGACGGCAGCGAGGCGCAGGTCGTCGCGGTCGCCGAGCCGTCGTGGACCAGCTACCACGTGTCGTACCGGGTGGGCAGTCGGCATCCGGTGCAGCGCGGGGCGGCCGGTCGCGCCGTGGACCTGCCGCCCGACGGGCCACGCTGGATCACCAGCAGCGGCGACCTGCAGCCGGGGGCGTTCGGAGTCGCTTCGCCGGTGCGCGGAGTGCCGGGGTTGCGCGCCAGCGTGGGCGTGGTGGCCCTGCAGCCGTTGGCGCCCGACGAGGTCGGCCCGCTGGTGCTGGAGGCGGCGGAGGCGGTCGCCGAAGCGCTCCGCTGATACCCGCGCCGCGGAACCCGGGTTCTCGGGGTTCTGAGCGCATTTCGGCGATGGGCGGCGCAGGGATCCGGTCCGATGGGTGACGCGGGGATCCTGGCCGGTGGGTGAATTTTTTCCGCGACCGTTTTTCGCCGGTCGATCGGGGCTGCTCAGCGGGTTTTCCGGAATCAGATCCACCGGTTTTAGATGATCACGTCCACGTCTCTTTTTCGCAGGTCAGAAGCGAATGCGAACAGTGTGTTCACGTTTGCTCCGGTGAGATCGCCCGGGTAAAGATGAATTGTCTTCGCGCGCTCGACATCCGCAGGCAATCGTCGAGAGGACGTCATGACCATCCTGATCACCGGCGGACCGGGAACGCCGGCCGCAACGTGCTGCGCCAGGTGGCAGCCGCCGGGGAGCCGGTGCGCGCGCTGACCCGAAGCCCCCGCGTCGAGTTCCCGGCGGGGTGCAGGCCGTCCGGGGCGATCTCGGCGTCCCCGACACCTTGGCGGCCGCCTTCGAGGGCGCCGACCGGCTGTTCCTGTTCCCGGTGCCGCAAACCGCGCGCGAGGTGGTCGACGCGGCGAAGCGGGCCGGGGTGCGCCGCACGAACTAAACATCGTCGAGGTCGCGGCCGCCGCGCTGCTGGAGGATGCGCACGCGGGCGAGGCGTACGACATGAACGGCCCGGACCTGATCACCTACCGCGAGCAGGCCGAGGACGGCACGGCCGCAGTCGCCGCCGGCAACGCGCTGGTCGTCTGAGCTGCCGTGCCGGTCGGGGCGTGAGCGGTGGGCCGGCTTCGCACTTGCGGGCAGGTGGGCGCTGCTTCGGATGTCCAGTGGTCGTCGGCCGGGCATCGCGCGCCAGGAACCGGAGCCGGTACTCCCGATCCGGTTTTTCGCGCTGAAGTCTTCCGCATCACCAGATCGCTTGATACATGTAAACGATACGGTGAATGTGATTGCCCAGCGTGACCAGGACTAAGGTCCCGTCCGGGTTAGGACCCTCGACCGGGCGAGATAGGGCCCTTGCCTCTGCGATTTCTCAGCTCGGGGCGGCAGGGTGGAGCCGTGGATCTGCTCGACATCGCGCGCTGGCAGTTCGGGATCACGACGGTCTACCACTTCCTGATGGTCCCGCTGACCATCGGGCTGGCGATCCTGGTCGCCGGGATGCAGACCGCGTGGTACCGCACCGGCAAGCAGCGCTATCTGAAGATGACCAAGTTCTGGGGCAAGCTGCTGCTGATCAACTTCGCCATGGGCGTGGTCACCGGCATCGTGCAGGAGTTCCAGTTCGGCATGGCCTGGAGCTCCTACTCCCGCTTCGTCGGCGACGTCTTCGGCGCGCCGCTGGCCATGGAGGGGCTGCTCGCGTTCTTCGTCGAGTCGACCTTCCTCGGCCTGTGGATCTTCGGCTGGGACCGGCTCTCCAAGGGCGTGCACCTGGCCTGCGCCTGGGCATTCTCGCTGGCAACAGTGCTGTCCGCCTACTTCATCCTGGCCGCCAACTCCTGGATGCAGCACCCGGTCGGCATCGAGCTCGTCGACGGCCGGCCCCGGCTGACCTCGATCTGGGCGGTGCTGGGCAACAACACCGTGCTCGCGGCGTTCCCGCACACCGTGTTCGGCTGCTTCGCGGTCGCCGGCTCGTTCCTGATCGGCATCGCCGCCTGGCAGATCGCCCGGCACCACCGCAAGTCCGACGCCGACGACGAGGACCGCCGCGCCTGGCACGGTTCGATGCGGCTGGGCGCGTGGGTCGCGGTGGTCGCGTTCGCCGGGCTCGCGATCTCCGGGGACGTCCAGGGCAAGCTGATGTTCCAGCAGCAGCCGATGAAGATGGCCTCCGCCGAGGCGCTGTGCCACAGCGAGGCGCCCGCGAGCTTTTCGATCTTCGCGATCGGCGACGTCACCCGCCCCGACTGCGAGAACGTCAAGAGCATCACCGTGCCCTACATCCTGTCCTACCTGGCGGAAGGCGACTTCCACAGTGAGGTCAAGGGCGTGCAGGCGCTGATCCCGGAGTACCAGGCCAAGTACGGCACGCACTACCCGGACGACCCGCGGCTGGGCTCGTTCGCCGGGCAGCCCATCGACTACGTGCCGAACCTGCCGGTGACCTACTGGGGATTCCGGTTCATGATCGGCTTTGGCGGGCTGGCGGCGTTCGGCGCGCTGGCCGTGCTTTGGCTGACCCGCAAGCGGAAGTTCCCGCCGGGCAAGTGGTGGGCGCCGCTGGCGGTGCTGAGCATCGCGCTGCCGTTCCTCGGCAACGTCGCCGGTTGGGTGTTCACCGAGATGGGCCGCCAGCCGTTCGTTGTCGTGCCCAACCCCGATCCGTCCGGCGTCGACGGCGTGTGGATGTACACCGCATCGGCCGTGTCCGCGGGCGTGCACCCCGGCGAAATGCTGACCTCGGTGCTCGTGCTGACCGCGCTGTACGGGGCGCTCGCGATCGTGGAGATCTTCCTGATTGTCCGCTATGTCCGCGGCGGCTTCGACGGGGTGATGCCGCCGAAGCCGCCAGAGGGCGAGGAGAAGTCTGGCGAAGCCCTGTCCTTCGCGTACTGAGAGGCTGCACCTGCGATGGATCTGCCCACCTTCTGGTTCTGCGTGATCGTCCTGTTCTGGCTGGGCTACCTGTTCCTGGAGGGCTTCGACTTCGGCGTCGGCATGCTGCTGCCGGTGCTGGGCCGCCGCAACGAAGAGCGGCGGGTGCTGATCAACACGATCGGCCCGGTCTGGGACGGCAACGAGGTCTGGTTGATCGTGGCGGGCGGCGCGACGTTCGCCGCCTTCCCCGGCTGGTACGCGTCCCTGTTCAGCACGGCTTACCTGCCGTTCCTGGTGCTGCTGGTCGCGCTGATCGGGCGTGGCGTGGCGTTCGAGTACCGCGGCAAGGTGGACACCGCGCGCTGGCGGCGCACCTGGGACGCGGTGATCGTGCTCGCCTCGTGGATCTCGCCGATGATCGTCGGGCTGGTGCTGTCCGCGAGCGTCTTCGGCCTGCCCCTGAACGAGCACGGGGACCGGGTCGGCGGCTGGTGGACGATCTTCACGCTGCCGAACGTGATCGGCGCGCTAGCGGTGTGCGGGTTCTCCCTGCTGCACGGTGCGGTTTTCCTGGCGCTCAAGACGGAGGGCGAGATCCGGGAGCGGGCGCGGCGGTTCGCGCTGCGGGCCGGGGTGCCGCTGCTGCTGCCGGTGATCGCGCTGGTGTTCACCGCGCAGCTCCTGGAGGGCGAGACCTGGACCTGGGTGCCGCTGGTGATCGCGTTGGTCGCGGCGTTGGCCGGGCTCGCCAGGCTGTACCGGTGGCGGGACGGCCAGGCGTTCGCGCTACAGGGCGTGGCGCTGGTCGGCGTGGTGGTGACCCTGTTCGGCGCGCTGTGGCCGAACGTGATCCCGTCCACTTTGGACCCGGCGTGGTCGTTGTCAATCGCGGAAACCGCGTCCAGCCCGTACACGCTTACCGTGATGACGTGGGTGGCGGCCTTCGGCGCCCCGGCGGTGCTGATCTACCAGGGCTGGACGTACTGGGTGTTCCGCAAGCGCATCGGCACCCAGCACATCCCACCGGCACACGTCCCCAGCGCATGACGATTTCCGCAGGTCAGGGACCGTGAGTACTTTGGGTTGCTATAGCGCCCCAAAGCGCTCACGGGCATTTACCTGCGGTGCCGAAGGCGAGCCGGAGTCGCCGCAAGCCGCGCGGGATGAGCTGGGAAGCAGCACATGACAGGGAGTTCGTGATGGGTCCGCTGGGAGCACTGCCCCGGTTGTCCGGGGCGGCCCGGCGTGCGCTTGTCGTGGCCGGGCTGCTTTCGGTCGGCAACGCCGTCGCGCTGATCGTGCAGGCCTGGGCGCTGGGCAGCGCGCTCGCGGCGGTGGTGACCCGGGGCGCGGCGCCGGACGCGATCGGTCACTACCTGGTCGTGCTGGCCGCAGCGGTGGCGGCGCGGGCCGTGCTGGGCTGGGCGACCGAAACCGTGTCCGCCCGGGCGGCGGCGGGCGCGAAGGAGGAGCTGCGCGGCCTGCTGCTGGACTCGGCGTTGCGCCGGGGGCCGGAGTGGATCCAGCAGCGCGGCCCGGCCGAGCTGACCGCGCTCGCCACGAAGGGCCTCGACTCGCTCGACGCGTACTTCACCAAATACCTGCCCGCCCTGGTGACCGCCGCGGTGGTGCCGCCGCTGGCGGGGGCCTGGATCCTGTTCTCCGACTGGGTTTCCGCGCTGGTCGTCGTGATCACCGTGCCGTTGATCCCGCTGTTCGCGTGGCTCGTCGGAAAGTACACCGAGCAGCGCACCTCGCGGGCCGCCGACGCGGTGCAGCGCCTGTCCGGCCAGCTGCTGGAGCTCATCCGGGCGCTACCTGTGCTGACGGCGTTCGGGCGGGCGCGGTCGCAAGGCGAGGTGGTCCGCCGGGTCAGCGACACGCACCGCCGCACCACGATCGCGACCCTGCGCATCGCCTTCCTGTCCGCGCTGGTCCTCGAGCTGCTCTCGTCGCTGTCGGTGGCGATGGTGGCGGTCGGCATCGGCCTGCGGCTGGTCTCCGGCGACCTCGACCTGGCGACGGGGCTGCTGGTGCTGGTCCTAGCGCCGGAGTGCTACCTGCCGCTGCGCGCGGCCGGAGCCGCCCACCACGCAAGCGAGGACGGCGTCGAAGCCGTCCGCAGGGTCGACGAGATCGTGAGCGGTCGCACCGCTTCGCGGCGAGGTGAGGGTGATGAAGCGAACGGCCCGTTCGCATCGGTAGACGACGCAAACGGTCCGTTCGCTTCGGTAGGTGGGGCGAGGGGGCCGTTCGCTTCGGAGGGGTTGGGTTCGGGCGAACGGCCTGTTGACCTCGTTCATCGGCGTGAGCGGTCCGTTCGCGCCGACAGCGCGTTGCGCGTGACCGGGCTGCGGGTGCGGCGGCGGGACGGGTTCGCGCCGGACGGGTTGAGCTTCGTCGCGCGGCCCGGCGAGATCGTGCGGTTGGAGGGCTTCGACGGGATCGGGCCGAGCGGCAGCGGGAAGTCGACGACGATGGCCGTGCTGCTCGGCTTCGCCGCCCCGAGGGAAGGCGCGATCACCTGGGGCGGCGTGGACATCGCCGAGCTCGACGCGGCCGAGCGGCGACGCCGCATCGCATGGGTGCCGCAGCGCCCAACCTTCACCGGCGGCACCGTCGCCGACGAACTCGCGATCGCCACGGCCGACCAACCCGACCTGACGGCCCACGTCGGCGAAGCGCTGTCCGAAGCGGCCGCCGCCCACCTCCGCGACCGCCGCATCGACGAACTGTCCACAGGGGAGCGTCAGCGGGTCGCGGTGGCCCGAGCCCTGCTGAGGCTGCACGGCGAAGCGACGATCCTGCTGCTCGACGAACCGACTGCGCACCTGGACGCGGCGACTGCGCACCAGGTCAACGCGGCTATCCGACGCGCCGCCGACGCGGGCGCGACCGTCGTGCTCGCGAGCCACCGCCCGGAGGCGGTCGCGACCGAACCGGAAGTAGCCACCCCGGCCGTCCCGGCCGCTCCGCCCGACCTGCCGGCGGCGACCGGCCGCATCCGCGACCTGATCACGCCGCGAACGCTCCTCGGCGTCGGCCTCGGAGCGCTATCTCTGCTCTCCGGCCTCGCGCTGACCGCGACCTCGGCCTGGCTGATCGCCCGCGCTTCGCAGCAGCCGCCGATCCTCACGCTCTCGGTCGCCGTCGTGGGCGTGCGCACCTTCGCGCTGTCGCGCGCGGTGCTCCGCTACGCGGAGCGGCTCGTCACGCATGACGCCGCCTTCCGGCTCTCCGGCCGCCTCCGGCGGCAGCTGTGGGAGGCCCTCGTGCGACTCGGGCCGGTGCGCACCGCCGGGTTGCGCCGCGGCGAGGGTGTCGCACGGCTCGTCGACGATGTCGACACCGTCCGGGACCTGGAGCCCCGCGTGATCCTCCCGCCGCTGGTCGCGACGGTCGTCGTGGTCGCTGCGGTGGTGCTCCAAACACTGGTGCTGCCCGAAGCGGGCTTGGTGCTCGCAGCTGCACTGCTCGTCGCCTTCGTGGCGAGCCCGCTCGCTGCGCTCGGGGCGGAGCGCCGCGCGACCACTGCCGTGGCCGAAGGGCGGCGCCGTGTCGCGGCTCGCGTACTCGCGCTGCTCGACGGCTCGGCGGAGCTGCTCGCCTTCGGCGCGCACACCGAGCGTCGAGCGGAACTCGCTGCCGCCGACGAGCGGCTGGCTGCCCGCGCCCGCCGCGCGGCGTTCGGCGCGGGTGCCGCGACGGCGGTGAATACGCTGCTGGTCGGCATCGCGGTGCTCGGCGGAGCCTGGTTTGGTGCGGAGGCGGTGGCCGAAGGTCGCCTGGCGCCGGAGCTCGCGCCACTGCTGGGCCTGGTGCCGCTAGCGGCGGCGGAAGCCGTCGCGTTGCTGCCGCCGGCGGCGCAGCAGTGGCAGTCGCTGCGCGCAGCGCAAGCGCGCTTGGCGCCACTGCTCGCGGCAGGGTCTGGCGAGCCGCAGGCGAGTCGTGGCCGTGCGGCGGAAGCGGCTCGGCGGGGCGGTGAGGCGGAGCTTCGGTCTGCGAGTCGTGCTGGTGGGGCGGCAGGCGAGGTGGCTTTGGGGGGCGGTGAGGCGGAGCTTCGGTCTGCGAGTCGTGCTGGTGGGGCGGCAGGCGAGGTGGCTTCGGGGAGCGGCGATGCAGGGGCCCGGTCTGCCAGTCGTGGTGCGGCGGGGTGCGGAGCGGCGCAGCGCAGCGGTGACGCGGGGCCCTCGACTGTTGGCCATAGCGGTGAGTCGAGGAGCGAAGCGACGACCGCCGGTGGCGGGGAGCTTCGCGGGGCTCCGGCCAGCGGTGCCGAATTCGTTGGTGTGCGTGGAGATTCCCGCGATACCTATCAGCGCGGTGAGGCCGAACCGAGTTCCGGTGGCGTCGAGCTGGCCGGTGCCGACGTCCGGTGGCCTGGGTCAGCGGAGTTGGCTTTGCGGGGCGTGGATCTGCGCGTGCCGGATGGGGCGCACGTCGCGGTTGTCGGGCCCTCGGGCGGCGGGAAGTCGACGTTCTTGGCGCTGCTGCTGGGGTTCCTGGGTGCCGAGCGCGGCGAGGCGCGGGTGCCGCACCGGGTGGCGTGGTGCCCGCAGGAGCCCCAGTTGGTCTCGACGACCATCCGGGAGAACCTGCGGCTCGCCGCGCCGCGCGCGAGCGACCAGGAGCTCGGCGAGGCGCTCCGGCTGGCGGGACTGCCGGGCTGGGACGAGCGGTTGGACGAGCTGGTCGGCAGCGGCGGAGCGGCCCTGTCCGGCGGCGAGGCGCAGCGCCTCGCACTGGCACGAGCCCTGCTGTTCGCGGGTGCGGACCTGATGCTGCTCGACGAGCCGACCGCGCACCTGGACGTGCCGACGGCGGAGGAGCTGCTCGTCCGCCTCCGCAGCGAGCTGCGGGGACGCACGGTCGTCCACGTGACGCACCGCTGGTCGGAGACCGAGCACGCCGACATCGTCCTGCGAGTCGAGGGCGGCGAAATCACGGTCGTCCGCAACAACCAACGCGAGGAAGCGCTCTCGTGAACGCCGTCCGCGTGCCGTCGCCGCTCCTCGACCGGCAGCCCCGAGGCGCACCGTTGGAGCAGCGAAAACGCAGGCCCGCCAACCCTGGGCAAGGCAGGGGCTGGGATGCGGCAGCCCAAAGCACGCGATGCGCCGGATCGCAGGGCGCCATGGCGCGCGGCCAAGGCACGACGAGCCATGCCGTCGCGGGCAGAGTCCTTCGCCCGATCGGCCTTGCAGAAATCAGCGCCGTGATCGGTCGCGCGGACCGGGCCGCCGGGACCGCGAGGTGCGGCGATTTCGCGCGAAATCGCCGCGATCGGCATGGGGGCTGCTAGCCGGAGGTAGCGGGATGCGCTGTGAGCTGCGTCGTTCGGAGCCGACTTCGCGCCCGCGGGAGCTATAGCCTCGTGCATGTCATGGATTCCACCCTCGCCAGGCGCATGCTGGCAGCGTCCACCGAGATCACCCGGGCTGCGCTGTCCGCGGAGGATCCGGACGCCGTCCTCCCGCTGGTCGTCCGCCGCGCCGCCGAACTGGCGGAGGCCGACTTAGGCGTCGTCACGGTGCGCGCCGACGACGGCCGCCTGACCGTCGAAGCCGCCTACGGCGCGCCCACCGCGATCGGCCCGCTCGCCGACCCGGTCGGCACCGTCCTGTCGTCGCGTTCGGCGGCGGCGCGGGTCGCCCGCAGCGGCGTGCCGGTCGTCGTCGACGACCTGATCGACGATCCGCTGACGGCCCCGTACGTGCCGGCCTCGCTGCGGGTTTACGGCCCGTTCGCCGTCGCGCCCTTTGGTACCCGCGAGCGGCGGCTCGGCGCGCTGGCCGTCTACCGGCGGCGCGGTGCCAGCACTTTCACCAGGGTCGCCGTGGACGTGCTGACCTCGTTCGCGGCTCAAGCCGGTCTCGCGCTGGTGCTCGCGGAGGGCTCCACGGCGCGCCAGCGCATCGCGGTCTATCAGGAGCGGGAGCGCATCGCGCGCGACCTGCACGACGTGATCGTGCAGCGGCTCTACGCCACCGGCGTGCAGCTGGAGGTCCTGGAGCGGCGGCTGTCGGGCCGGCTCGACATCGCCGACGCGGCCCGGCTGTCCGAGACGATGGAGCAGATCGACCAGGCGATCGCCGAGGTCCGGGCCACCGCCCGCACGCTTCGCTCCGCGGACCCGGAAATCCCCGCGCACGCGCCGTTGCTCGACGACTCGATGCGCTCCGAGGTGCAGATCGCCGGGGAGCTGATGGGGCGCCCGCCGCGGCTGGAGATCGACGGGGACTTCAGCGACGTGCCGGTGCCGGTGGCCGACCACGCCCGCGCCGCGCTCCGCGAAGCGCTGTCCAACGTGGTCCGGCACGCCGGGGCGCAGACCGTGCTGGTGCGGGTGCGGCGCTTGGATTCGGGGCTGCTGCTGCAGGTCGTGGACGACGGCTGCGGAATTCCGCGCGACGTGAGCAAACGTGGCCTCCGCAACCTCGAAGAGCGCGCGGTCGCGGCGGGCGGCCGCTGCGTGATCACGTCCTCCCCGGATAGCGGCACCACGGTCACCTGGGAAGTCCCGCTCTCCAGCAGCGCCTGAACCAACGTCAGATCTGAAACCCGACCAGCTCCGTCCGCCGCCCACCCGTGAGTACTTTTCGGCGCCGCGGAAGCTGTTCTGGAAGTGGTCGTCCAGGGGCGTGGGTAGGGTGGGCTCTTGTCTTTGCAACGGCGCAGCCGCTTGGCCCACACACGCAACCGGCACCCGTCGCGGGTTCTCAGCGTCGTCTGGCGAGGCCAGTCCCCGGCGTGGTGAATTGGCTCATGAGTCGGGGATCCTGGAGTTCAGGCGGCTTCTGAGGTTCCGCTTCCCGCACCGCCACGCAGGACGAGTCTGGAAACCGTCTTGCTCAGCTCTGGCTTTGGCGGCGGGCGACCCAGGCGGCGGCTTGGGTGCGGCGCTCCATGCCGAGCTTGGCCAGCACCGAGGTCACGTAGTTCTTGACCGTCTTCTCCGCCAGGAACAGCCGCTCGGCGATCTGCCGGTTCGTCAGCCCCTCGCCGATCAGCTCCAGCACCTTGCGCTCCCGCTCGGTCAGGGCGGCGAGCTCGTCCGGCTCGGGACTGGTGGACTGGCGCAACCTCGCCAGGACCCGGCCGGTAGTGATCGGATCTAGCAGCGAATTCCCGGCCGCGACCTCGCGCACCGCGTTGACCAGGTCCTGCCCGCGCACCTGCTTCAGCAGATAGCCGGACGCACCGGCGTTGATCGCGCCGACCAGCGCCTGCTCGTCGTCGAAGGCCGTGAGCACCAGGCAGTACGGCGGCTGGGGCAGCTCGCGCAACCTGCGGCACAGCTCCAGCCCGTCGCCGTCGGGCAGCCGCATGTCGATGACCGCGACGTCGGGTTCGGTCGCCTGCGCGCGCACCAACGCTTCGCCGACGCCGCCGGCCTCCGCGACGATCACCACGTCTTCCTCGGTGTCCAGCAGGTCGCGGAGCCCGCGCCGGACCACCTCATGATCATCGACTAGCAGCACCCTCACTGGCACCAGCACCACGCTACGTACGTGCTCGGCGGCGGATGCGCTGAGGGTCGCCTGACGACCGGGTTACTTCCGGACCTTCGCCGCGCCCTTGACCGCGCCGACGCTGTGGTGGGTGTGCTTGGCGACCTTGCGCGCGCGGCGCTTGGCCCGGTAGCCGACGGACGGCTTGCCGCCCGTGTCGACCGCGGTGATCAGCAAGCCGCCGAGCAGCCCGATGTTCTTGAGGAAGTGAATCTGCTGGTTGGCCCGCTCCTGTGGATTGTCGATCTCCCAGAACGCGTGCGCCGCCAGCGTGGTCGGCACGGTGCTGCCGGCGAGCAGCAGTGCGGCCAGCCGCGGGAATTTGCCGAGCGCCAGCAGGGCTCCGGCCCCGATCTTCACCACGCCGTCGATGCGCACCAGCGTTTCCGGATCGGTCGGGAACCGTTCCGGCAGCGAGTCCTTGAGCGGCGCCGTGGTCTTCTCCAGCAGCGGGGCGGCCGCCTTGGCGTGGGTCGGCGCATCGCGCAACGCCCCGATCCCGCCGTAGATGTAGGTCGCGGCGAGCATCGGCCGGGCCAAACGGCGAATGAGCATCTGGGGACCTCCTCGGTGGTCGGCCGGTGTGCCCGACGGTACTCATTTCGGCCTCGGCCCGCTTGATCACCTGAACTTGCGCCAGACAGGCTCAACTTTCATCCGTCCAGTGGAAACAAGAATGGTTCCAAGTCCGTTGGAAGGGGTAAATGGCCTGGAGCGCAGGGCTCGGGCTGAGAACCCGGGAGGGATTGCACGATGACGCTGGTTCGCCGGTCCACGTGGGACCCGTTCAACAGCCTGGTCCGGCAGTTCGACCGCGACCTCGACTTCTTCGGCCGCCGGTTCTTCGCCGCCCCGAACGGGGCCGGTTTCGTGCCCGCCGCCGACGTCGAGCGCGACGGTGCGGACGTGGTGATCAAGCTGGATCTGCCCGGAGTGGACATCGCCGAGGACGTCAACGTCGAGGTCGCGGACGGCCGGCTGGTCATCAGCGGTCAGCGCAACAGCGACGAGACCCGCGAGGTGGACAACGCCGTGCTGCGGGAGGTCCGCAGGGGCTCCTTCCGCCGCGAGTTCGACCTGCCCGAAGAGGTTACTGACAGTTCCGGAGCCTGTGTCAATGTGTGACAGAGCGTGTGCTGACCGAGCGAAAGCCAAGCCCGGTCAGCGGTTTTCCTGCGGCGGCAGGTGAAACACGTCAGGTACCGCGAGTTGCGTGGGAACCGGCCGCAAGGCCAAACGCACGTGGAGACCGTGTCAGACCAGCGTTCGTGCTGGCAGTGGTCGAGGAAGCGTGAAGGCCACCAGTCTTCCTGATGGTCAACGCAGGTGGCGCAAGTCATCTGCTCACGGAACGTTTTGACACGTTTCGTGAACGGTTGGTGCCGACCAGGTCGAGGCCGACTACGACCGAGGGCGTGCTTCGCGTGTGCGTGCGCGACATCAACAAGCCGGCCGCGGGCCCGGCCAAGATCGAAATCCGCAGCGGCGCCCCGGAGGAGAACTGACAGAACGGCGTGGGGCCCGCCGAGTGCGGACCCCACCCGGGCAATTCGGCATAATCGGCCGTGCCCAAAACTCGAACGTGGCGAGTCGACATCCACAACGACGATGTGACTTCGATGCTCGTGGTCGTTCACGTGCTCCACCGGTTGTGCGGGTTGTCGCTGGCTGACGCGGGTGAGCTCGCCGCCCATGCGCACCAGCACGGTGCGGCCGCTGTCCGCGAGTTCGCCGATCAGGCGACCGCGGAGGCGCTCGCCGTTGGTCTGCAACGCCACGGACTGCGCACGACGATCCGGAAAGCCCGCAACCGCGTGGAACAACACCGCGAGGATCCGGAGCCGGTGCTCACCGTGGACGACGAGGACTTCTTCGAAGCGAGGTCGACCTCCGATGGCGTGGTCGTGCAGATGTCGGGCAATGTCGCCGAAACGCTCGCGCATCACGCCGAACAGCTCATCCACCTGCTGGGATCCGGCGTTGCCGAGCCGGCCCGGGCGGGCGTTCTCCGCCGCGCCGCGTCGGCGGACCTCCTGGGCAGGATGTTTCCCGACACCTACCGGGAGCGCGCCGAATCGGCCGCATTCCGGCAACGACACCGTGCCGCGCTGCAGGGCACGGCTGCGGCCCGACGGGTCCACGCCCGATGCGTCGGCGGCACCGAACACGTCCTGCCCCGCGGTGACGTGACGGACTGGTTGACCACGTTCGGCCTCGCGAAGCTGATGTCGTTGCCGCGCGAATACGCCCGGTTCAAGCCAGCCGACCCCGGGCTCGCGGGCGCATGGCTGACCCACGTCCAGGAAAAGCTGATCTTGGCGGCAGAGCCCGGCTACACCACGCCTCGGGCGCTCGGCTGACCGGTCTCAGAGGTCGACGCGGGCGAAGATCTCGTCCCACGCCGCCGCGACCTGGCGTGCGCACAGTTCCGGGGCGGCCCCACCGGTGCCCGTGCCCAGGCCGGGCATCGCGACAGTCCGGACCACTTGGTGGACCGGGGTGCCGTTCTCCAGGACACCGCTGGCCCAGAGCCGCAGCACGGCTCGCGCCGCGAGGTAGGGGTGGACCGTGTCGGCGGGGAGCTGCTCGCCGGGTTCCCGCATCGTGGGAGCGCTGATCAGCCAGATCGGGTTCGGCGCTCCGGTGGGCACCAGCAGCGCTTCGCCGACCGGCAGCTCGCCGCCGTGGTACGCCAGCACCGCGCTGCGGACCTGCTCCTCCACCTCGGGGAAGGCTCGCGCGTACACCGCGTCGATGCCGCCCCGCATCCAGCCGTAGGAGTTCGCCGGGCTCACCACCGCGTCGACCCGCAGGTCGAGCACCGAACCCCGGTGAAGGGCGAGGCCGGCTCGGCCGTCGGCGATCTCTTGCCAAGCGGCGGCCAGCGGCTCGTCCAACGCGCACAGGACGAGCTGCAGCTCCGGCTCCGCTCCATCCGCTGAGCGCCCCGAATCTGCGGTCACGCCCCACAGCATCGCAGGAATGTGTGACGCGGTGGCATTGGGTAGGTCACACATTCGCCGATTCGTCGGAGCGCGGACCCGCCGCTCGGAACGTCCCACCGTCGAATGGACGCCCCGCGCCCGCGCGCCCGGACGAACGGCAGCCCGCCTTCCGGCCGCCGAGGTTGCGCCGTCGGCACCGCTACGCGCGGCGGACACGGCCCCTCTTAGTCTGGGCGGGTGCCACAAATCGCGTACCTTGGCCCGCCGGGCACCTTCACCGAACAGGCCACCCGGCGGCTGACCGGGGATTTCGACGCCGAACTCGTGCCGTACGAGACCGTGCCGCTGGCGCTCACAGCGGTGCGCTCCGGTGCGGTGCTGGCCGCCGGGGTACCGGTGGAAAACTCCGTCGAAGGCTCGGTGGCCGCCACGCTGGACGCGTTGACCACCGACGAGCCGCTGGTCGCGGTGCAGGAAGTCGTGCTGCCGGTGCAGTTCGACCTGCTGGGTCGGCCCGGCATCGCGATGTCTGAGATCAGTACCGTGGCGAGCCACCCGCACGCCCTCGCCCAGGTCCGCGGCTGGTTGGCCGAGAACCTGCCGGGCGCCAGCGTCTGCGCGACCAGTTCCACCGCCGCGGGGGCCGCCGCGGTGGCGGCCGGGGAGTTCAACGCGGCGATTTCCGCGCCGGTGGCCATCGAGCACTACCCGTCGCTGGTGCGGCTCGCCGGCGGCATCGCCGACGTGCGCGATGCGGTCACTCGCTTCCTGCTGGTCCGCCGCCCCGGCGCGCTGCCGGACCCGACCGGCGCGGACCGGACCTCGGTGTGCGCGGTGATCAGCGACGAGGTCGGCACGCTGGCTGAGATTCTGGCCGAGTTGTCGCTGCGCGGCATCAATCTCAGCCGCATCGAATCCCGGCCGTTGCGGGAGCGGTTCGGCGAGTACCGGTTCTTCCTCGACTTCGACGGGCACGTCGCGGACGCGCGGATCGGCGACGCGTTGACCGCGCTGCGCCGCCGCTGCAGCACCGTGCTGTTCCTCGGGTCCTACCCGAAGGCGGACCGCTCGCCGGCCAGCGTGCGCCCATCCGCCTCGGAGCAGGCGTTCGAGGTTTCGGCGAAGTGGCTCGAAGACATTCGCGCGGGACGGTTGGCATGATCGATTTCGGGTTCGAGCTGGAGGCGCCCACCGGATTGCGCCTGATCCTGGCCCGCCACGGGCAGACCCCGGCCAACGTGCGGCAGGAACTCGACACCTTGCCGCCCGGCCCCGGCCTGACCGAGCTGGGCGAGCGGCAGGCGGCGCGGTTGGCCGAGCGGCTGGCCGAGGAGAAGATCATCTCGATCCACGCGAGCCGCGCCCTGCGTGCGCAGCAGACGGCGCAGCCGTTGGCGCAGCGGCACCGGCTGCCGGTCGAGATCGTCGAAGGAACGCACGAGATCTACGTCGGGGAGCTGGAGGGGCGCGGCGACTCGGAGGCGCTGCGGGTTTTCGACGACGTCTACGAGAGCTGGCATGAGGGGCGGATCGACATCCCGATGCCCGACGGGGAAACCGGCCGCGAGGCGCTGACCCGGTTCGTCGGCGGTGCGCGCAGCGCCATCGACGGCGCGGGTGACGGCGCGGTGGCGCTGGTCAGCCACGGCGCGATGCTGCGGCTCGTGGCGTGCGCCATCGCCGCTAACGTCGACGCAGCCCACGCCAACGCGAGGCATCTGCCGAACACGGGCGTGATCGTCCTCGAAGCCGACCCCGACGTCCGCACGGGCTGGCGCTGCCTCTCCTGGGACGGCCTCGACACCCCCTGATCTGCAGTCTCACCTGACCACAGTTTCCGGTGTCGTTGCCGGTTCAGCCCCAGCCCAGGGCGTGGAGCTTTTCGTCGTCTATGCCGAAGTGGTGGGCGATTTCGTGCACCACCGTTACCGCGACTTCGTCGACCACTTCTTCCTCGTCCGCGCACATGTCCAGCAGCGGCTCGCGGTAGATCGTGATCCGGTCCGGCAGCACCCCGCTGTAGGTGCTGTCCCGCTCGGTCAGCGCGATGCCCTCGTACAGCCCCAGCAGCGACGGGTCCTCGGGGTTGGTGTCCTCCACCAGCACCACGACGTTGTTCATCGCGGCCGCGAATTCCGCGGGCAGCAGATCGAGGGCGTCGGCCACGAGTTCCTCGAACCGGGCGCGGGTCATCTCCACCGGCATGAACCCGTTCTACCGCACTCGGCAGGCGTCAGCGGGGCTCCGTCGCGGGCACGCCCGGCTCGTTCGGGGCCGCGTCCTTCGGTGCCGGCTCCTTGCCGACCTGCACCTCGCCCTTGACGCTGCCGGTCACCGGCGCGAGCCCGCTGCCGTCCGGCAGCTGCGCGCTGACCTTGCAGTTGACCTGCCGCGAACCGGCGTCCCAGCTCTCCGGCGCCAGCGTGTCCCAGTAGGGGACCAGGCCCTTGTCCTTGGCGACCGTCGGGCCGCCCGCAAAGTTGTCGGTCAGCTCCGCGCACTTGGTCGCGAGGAAGCCGTCCTGGTCCGTCTCCGACGGGTAGCCACCAGGGAACTGCTCGCCGAGGTCGACCTGGCCGGTGATCTCCACCGAGTGCGGCCGGGCGCAGTCCACCGGGTCCCACACCGCCGTGCCGTTGATGCCCAGGCAGCGGCCGACCGGGTAGACGTTGGACTGGTCCATCTGGGCCGCGCTGCCGGTGATCGGGTAGAGCTTGCCGGACGGTCCGGGCTGCTGGATGCCGCAGTGCAGCGTCCGGTCGCCGTCGGCCCAGCCATCCTCGCTCGGGGTGAACGCGCCCACGCTGAACCGGCCGTGCGGGTCGAACTGGTTGGACAGGAAGCCCTTCGACACGTCGGTGCAGCGCTGCTGCTTGATCTGCTGCCACTGCTCGGTGTCCGGGAACGGGGCGGTGTCGCCGAACTCGCCGCGCAGCTCCGAGCTGCCGGTGACCTGGAAGAGGTGGGGTTCGGCACAGGTGACGTTCCTGATATCGCCGGCGTCGGGGTCGTTCCAGTTCAGGCAGTCGCCCGCCTTGGCATCGAACACCGCCTCCGGCGCCGGGGCCGAACCGATCTGGCCGGAGCCGCCGACCCCGCGGCCGCCGACCCCGGGACCGCCGCCGGTGGGCCAGTTCAGCACCGCGCTGACCACGAGGATCAGCAGGGCGCCGATGGCAGCCGAGATCATCACGATCCGAGTGTTGGGCTTGTTCCGGCGTGGACTGGGAGGGGATTTGCGCGCTGCCATCGAACACATGATGCCTCGACGCGTCCCGAATTGCGCGATGCCCTCTGGCAGGTTCGGAACCGATTCGTTGCCGGGCACGTCGCCCCAGTAGGTAATGTTGCGTTCGGGAGTGGGGCTATGACGGAAGATGGCAAGCCAGTGGCAGACGACGAGCAGCCGCAGGGGAACGCGGGGACCCCGGCGCAACCGCCGCCCCAGCCGTCGGAAGAGGCAGGGCGCGGCCGGATCCGGTACCAGGATGCCGAGCACACGACTCCGCGCGAGCCGACGCTGGCGGAGCAGCGCGCCCGCATCGCCGCCGAGAAGCGCCGCGAAGACCAGCACCGGGCCGGGCTGGAGGCCGCGGAGGCCAAGACGAAGAAGCGGCGCCGCCTGATGATCGGTGGCGGCGCGACGGTCGGCGTCGTGGCGCTGGTGGCCGCGATGTACACCGCGTCGGAAGTCAGCAACGAGGCCAACGCCACCCAGGAGTACTGCGCCACGGACCAGTCGGGCCAGCCCGGCAACCGCGACCAGGACCAGTACTGCGACGAGAACTACGTGAACTCGCACGGCGGCTACGTGAGCGGCGGCATGTTCTTCATGCCGATCTTCCTGCCTACCGGGGGCTTCGGCGGCTACAACTCCTACCGCTACGCGTACACGCCGTCTGGCGTGTCGGCGCCGCCGATCGGCTCGCCGGCCTCCGGGTCGAGCTTCACCAAGCCGTCCGGTTCGACGATCAAGGACACTAGCGGCAAGACCATCCAGCGGGGTGGGTTCGGCATCAGCAGCAAGAGCGGCAGTAGCGGGAGCTGACGAGTGCGTCGCAGGACCACGGCACGACGACCGGACTGGCAGGCCAAGGTCGAGGAGCTCGGGCTCGTCTTCGGCACGCCCGCGCGCGCGGCGGACGGCACAGCGCGGCCTTACTGGGACGAGGGCGTGCACTACGAGTTCAGCCTCGACGAGGTGCTGTCGCTGGAGGCGGACGTCGAGCTGCTGCACTCGATGTGCCTGGACGCCGTCGATCACGTCATCATCACGGAGCGCTACAAGGACTTCGGCATCCCGGAGTGGGTCTGGCCGCACATCGCCGAGTCCTGGAAGCGCCACGACCCGCACCTCTACGGCCGGTTCGACCTGCGCTACGACGGCACCGGCCCGGCGAAGCTGCTGGAATACAACGCCGACACCCCGACCTCGCTGCTGGAGGCGGCGGTCGTGCAGTGGCACTGGCTGACCGAGTGCCACGAGGGCGACGACCAGTGGAACTCCATCCACGAGACGCTCGTCGAGCGCTGGGGCGAGATCACCAAGCAGCTGGCCACCAACGAGGTGCACTTCACTTGGTCGTCCGCGGACGTCACCGGCGAGGACAACATCACCGCGGCCTACCTGCAGGAGACCGCGGCCGAGGCCGGGCTGGACACCGTCGGCCTGCCGATCGAGGAGATCGGCTGGGACAGCCTGCTTAAGCGCTTCGTCGACCTGGAAGAAGCGCCGGTGAACTCGGTCGTCAAGATCTACCCCTGGGAGTGGATGGTCGGCGACGACTTCGGCAAGCACGCCGTCAAGACGCTGCCGGCCACCCAGTGGGTCGAGCCGCTCTGGAAGATGCTGCTGTCCAACAAGGCGCTGCTGGCGGTCCTGTGGGAGATGCACCCGGGGCACCCCAACCTGTTGCCGACGTTCCTGGACCAGCCCGGCCTGCTCACCGAGTACGTGCGAAAGCCCCGCCTGGGGCGCGAGGGCAACAACATCGCGGTCGTCGCGCCGGGCTGGGAGACCGAGACCGGCGGGGTGTACGGCGAGGAGGGCTACGTCTACCAGGCCTTCGACCCGCTGCCGGAGTTCGACGGGATGCGCCCGGCCCTCGGGGCATGGGTGGTCGGCGACTCGTCGGCGGGCCTCGGCATCCGCGAGACGGCGGGCCTGATCACCGACGACGGCGCGGCCTTCGTGCCGCACCGCATCCCCGCGAGCTCCTGACCCCATACCCTGATCGCCGCAGGACGCACCCTGCGGGTGGGTCTCTTGCGGTGGGCGGCTACGCTGACCAGCTGTGATCGACCTGAAGACGCTACGCGATGATCCGGAAGCGGTGCGCGCTTCGCAGCGCGCGCGAGGAGAGGACGCGTCCCTGGTGGACGCGCTGCTGTCCGCCGACGAGCGTCGCAGGTCCGCGGTGTCCCGGGCGGACAACCTGCGCGCGGAGCAGAAGCAGCTCGGCAAGCAGGTCGGCAAGGCCAAGGGCGAGGAGCGCGAGGCCCTGCTGACCCGGGCCAAGGAGCTCGCCGCGCAGGTCAAGGAGGCCGAGGCGGAGCAGTCGGCGGCCGACGAGGAGCTGCTGCGGTCGCAGAAGGCCGTGTCCAACGTCGTCGAGGCCGACGTGCCGCCGGGCGGCGAGGACGACTACGCCGTGCTCAAGCACGTCGGGGTGCCGCGCGAGTTCGACTTCGAGATCAAGGACCACGTCGAGCTGGGCACGGCCATCGGCGCCTTCGACATGGAGCGCGGCGCGAAGGTCGCCGGCGCCCGCTTCTACTTCCTGACCGGCATCGGTGCGCAGCTGGAGCTGGCGCTGCTGAACATGGCCGCCGCGCAGGCCGCCGCCGCCGGTTTCACCCTGGTCGTGCCGCCGGTGCTGGTTCGCCCGGAGATCATGGAGGGCACCGGGTTCCTCGGCGCGCACGCCACCGAGGTGTACCGGTTGGAGGAGGACGACCTGTACCTGGTCGGCACCTCCGAGGTCCCGCTGGCGGGCTACCACTCGGGCGAGATCGTGGACTTCTCCACCGGGCCGCTGCGCTACGCGGGCTGGTCGACGTGCTTCCGCCGGGAGGCCGGTTCCTACGGCCGGGACACCCGCGGCATCATCCGGGTGCACCAGTTCAACAAGCTGGAGATGTTCGTCTACTGCCGGGAGGACGAGGCCCGCGACGAGCACCAGCGGCTGCTGGCCTGGGAAGAGGAGATGCTCGCCAAGATCGAGGTGCCCTACCGGGTGATCGACACGGCGGCCGGGGACCTCGGCGCCAGCGCGGCCCGCAAGTTCGACTGCGAGGCGTGGGTGCCGAGCCAGCAGACCTACCGCGAGCTGACCTCGACGTCGAACTGCACCACGTTCCAGGCGCGGCGGCTGAACACCCGCTACCGCGACGAGGACGGCCGCCCGCAGATCGCCGCCACGCTCAACGGCACGCTGGCCACCACCCGGTGGATCGTCGCGATCCTGGAGAACCACCAGCAGCCGGACGGCTCGGTGCGGGTGCCCGAGGCACTGCGCCCGTTCCTCGGCGGCCGCGAGGTCCTCGAACCCAAGTGATCACCCAGGCCGGGGGCTGATTTCCAGGCTCGTCTCACGTGTCGGTGCGTGCGGCGGCCCCTGCGGGAATTACGGCCCCCCTGCGGGAATTACGGTCGTCGTCCGGACTCCGTCCTACGCAATTTCCATTGAGGTGATCTCAGTAGGGGGTTATGCGAGTCGGCCGTGTTCGAATTGGGTGAGTACGAGTGCGGCTTTGACGATGGTGCCGATTTTGCGGGGGCTGGTGGTGAAGTGTCGTAGGGCGCGCCAACGGCCGGTGAGCAGGGCGAATCCGCGTTCGCCGAGGGCGCGCAGGCCGCGCAGCAGTTTGTTGTAGGTCTGGTTGTCGACGTCGAGTGGGCGGCCTTTGCTGGTTTTGGGGTGTTTGATCGGGGTGAGGACCCCGGCTCCGGCACCCTGGTAGCCGCCGTCGGCCAGGGTGGGCAGGTCGAGCTGGGAGTAAGCCCAGTACAGGGCGCCGAGGACGTGGTTTTCAGCGGCGGTGATGTCGTGGACGGACCCGGGCTCGACGTCGGAGACCCACAGCGGGAACCCGTCCGGGTCCGTCAGTGCTTGGATGTTGCCGGCTTGTTCGCGGGTTTTCCCGGAGTACCACAGGTCGATCTCGGTGTCTTTGGCGCTGGTGGTCTTTTCGCCGAGACGGTCGGAGGAGAAGTTTTTGCCGTCCAGGATCAGATAGGCGTCGCCGTTGTCTTTGGCCCGTTGCAGGGCGTCGTGCAGATCCGGGGCCTGCGCGGCCAGCGCCTCGATGCCCTCGTCGACATACCGGTAGCCGGTCGCGCGGGCGACACCGTGATCGCGGGCCAGTTTGGTGGTGTCGGTGCGGTCGCGGAACCACCGCAGGACCAGCACAGCCTGCCAGAACGTGGTCAACGCCCGGCGCCCCTTGCGGGTCCCTTTCCGGCGGCGTTCACCGGCCAGCAGCTTGCTGAGGAAGAGCACCAGTTCACGGGGAACATCGAGTTTGGTACGTGACCACGTGGGGCCTTCCCTGGTCGAAGATCGTTTCTTGGTCGAACTTCTTCTACCAGGGACCCCACGTCCCACTCTCCCCAGGCCAGCCCTACCCGATCACACACCCATTCCGGCAGGCCGCCTTCAGCCACTTCTTACCGAGATCACCTCATTGAAATCGGACCTTAGATTTCAATGGAAATTGCGAACCCCGCGACGCGCTCATGGGTCCTGACCAGTGGGTTCAGGCCGCCTTGGTGATCTCGGCGGCGAGGCCGCGGTCGAGGGTCGCCCGGACCAGGGCGGCCGCCAGGCGGGCGAGCTCGTGCCCTTCGACGAGGCCCGCGAGCCGGTTCGAATCGGTGGGCAGGCCGAGCTTCTCCGCGCCCGCCAACGCCTTCTTGTCGAAGAACGGCCGGACCTCGGGCCACACCAGCTGCACCTCGCGGCAGAAGATGTCCGCGCCCACCGGCCCGAGCCGGGGAAGTTCGGTGAGCTTCTCCTGCAGTAGGTCGATGTCCCCGTCGGCCTTCGCGCGCATCCGCCGGAGATCCCCGTGGTACCGGTCGATCAGCAGCTGCGCGCCCTTGCCGAGCGCCGTGGACGTGCTCTCGTCGTACCGCGCGTAGTGCCCGCGGTCGAGCGCGTCGACCCGCTGCTGCCAGGTCGCGTCGCACATCTTCTGCGGCGTCCCGAACTCGGCCAGTTCGCGCGCGGCCGATACCGCCAGTTCCGCCTTGATCCGGGTGGACATCAGCATCGACAGCACCAGCAACCGGTACAGCGGGGCGGGTTTGTTCGCCAACGAGATCCCGGCCTGGGCCGCATAGGTGGTGCCCGCCTCGTCCAGCAGGAATTGCACGACGTTCTTCACCGACATCGCGACCACCTCCTGCCGGAGAGGCCTACCCGGCAGCTCCCGGGGGCACACCTGCGGTTGCGGCCCGGCTTACGGTGGGGCGTGTCCAACCCCCTGGTGGCGCGCAGGCCCTCGCACTGGCCGGTCTCGCGACCGGATCCGCCGGCTGCGGCTGGGCTCGTGGGCTGGACCAGGTCGATCTTGCCGGGCAGGCGGAGCTGGACCTCGAGCACCTGGTGAGCGTGGAGCGTGGCGAGGCGACGCCGTCCTTGGACGTGCCGGCCCGGCTGGCGACCGCGCCGGACGTCGGGCTGTCCGAGCTGTTCACCGACGACAAGCCAGGCCCGGCCGTGATGGTTTTGCGCGGGAACGAGGCGCCGACGGTCGACACCGACGGCATGGCGCTGCAGGTGTTGACGCCGCGTCTGCTGGGTGCCCCAGAACCGGGGGCCTCCCGCGCCGATTCGGTGGCCTGCGGCTGGCCCGTCGCGGGAGAGCCGGGCGTGCCGCTGGGTGCTTGCGAGCAACCTGCGGTCACGAGTGCGGTCAGTGCGAGCGCGGCGAACGGCAGAACGGTGAATCGGCGAGTACGCCCCCATGTAGTGCTTTGCATGCTCCGTGCGATGCGTCGGCGCGTGCTCGGGTTGTCACGGGTAGATCACAGTTCGGGCAGGACCTCCGAGGCGATCTCCTCGACAGTGGTCTCCTTGCCCGCGTACGGCTCCTCGGTGCGTGGCCAATGCGTGATGACGTCGGTGAAACCGAGCTCCGCGGCCCGGCCGACCACGTCCCGGAAGTAGTCCACACTGGACATCGAGTAGGCCGGTGCGGCGTCCACCTGCAGGTACTTGTCGACATTCGCCGGGTCGCGGCCCTGTTCGGCGAGCACTTCGGCGAACCGCAGCGACAGCTCGGCGACCGACCGCCACCAGGTCTCCACGTCGTCGGCAGGCCGGCCGGTGGTGACCCAGCCCTGGCCGTACTCCGCTGCCAACCGCATCGACCGCGGCCCGTTGGCGGCGATCACGAACGGCATCCGGGGCAGCTGCGCGCAGCCGGGCGCCCGGTGAGCTTGGACGGCCGTGTAGTACTCGCCGGAGTAGTCGGTGCAGTCTTGGGTGAGGATCTGGTCGAGCAGCTCGACGAACTCGGTGAACCGGTCGACGCGCTGCCCGGCGGTGAGTTCGGCGCGGCCCAGCACGTGCGCGTCGAAACCGATGCCGCCCGCGCCGATGCCGAGCGTGATGCGGCCGTCGGCGATGTCGTCCAGCGCGGTCAGCTCGCGCGCGAAGTGCGCGGGGTGCCGGAAGTTCGGCGACGCGACCAGGGTGCCCAGCCGGATCGTCGAGGTGAGCGTGGCGGCCGCGGTCAACGTCGGAACCGCGTCGAACCACGGCTTGTCCACCAGGGACCGCCAACCGAGGTGGTCGTAGGTCCAGGCGTGGGCGAAGCCGTACTCCTCGGCCATCCGCCACAGCGGCTCGGCAGCCCACCAACGGTGTTCGGGCAGAATCACGATCCCAACTCGCACGCCGTTGACCGTACTGGTCGAGCCCCGCCCTTATCGACCCGATCAGGTGATGCGGAAAGTGGCGCGGGTCGCGTAACAGGGGCCCGGGCCTCCCGTGCGACGACCGGGACCGGGCAGGATGACTGGGTGCGCAAACCTGGCCTGGTGGCATCGGACGTGGACGGAACCCTGCTCGACCCGATGGAGCGGGTGAGCCCGCGAACCGCGCGGACGGTGCAGCGGGTGGTGGCGTCGGGCACGCCGTTCGTGCTGGTCACCGGGCGTCCGCCGCGCTGGATGCCGATGGTCGTCGATGGGCTGGGCGTGTCCGGGATGGCGGTTTGCGCGAACGGTGCGGTGCTCTACGACGCGTCCGCCGACCGGGTGCTGCACAGCCACGTGATCGACCCGGTGCTGCTGCACGACGTGGCCCGCGAGCTGCGGCACGGGCTGCCGGGCTGCGCCTTCGCGGTGGAGCGGACCACCGACGGCGCGCGGGACCGGCCCCACGAGCAGTTCCTCGCCGAGGCCGATTTCCGCCGGGTGTGGCCGAATTCGGACATCCACGTGGCCGGCGCGGGCGAGCTGACCGGTAAGGCCGCGGTCAAGCTGCTGGTCCTGCACGAGCACATGACCAGCGCGGAGATGGCGGCGGCGGCCGGCGAGGTGCTCGGCTCGCAGCTCCAGCTGACCTACTCGACGACGGCCGGGCTGATCGAGCTGTCCGCGGCGGGCGTCGACAAGGCGACCGGCCTGGCGGCGGTGGCCGAGGAGCTGGGCGTGGACCAGGCTGACGTGATCGCCTTCGGCGACATGCCCAACGACGTTTCGATGCTGAAGTGGGCGGGCCACGGCGTGGCGATGCGCAACGCCCACCCGGAGGCCCTGGAGGTGGCAGACGAGGTCACGGCAACCAACGCCGAAGACGGCGTGGCGCACGTCCTCGACCGCTGGTGGTGACCGCAGTTTCATTTGAAACTGCGGTCAACCGGTCATGGCCGGTAGTCGCGTTGCATGGCTGTTGCGCGGGCCCGGATCTTGTCGAGCTGCTCGTAGCCGCGCTGCCCCGGACAGGCCGTCTTGCTCACGTCGCGGTGGCCGAAGATCGTCGGTAGCGGAACCGCCGCGCCGGGCGGGAAGTGCGAGTTGTTCGCGGGCCCGGCGATCAGCTCGATGCGGCCGTCCGCGGGAATCCTGGCGGTGTTCAGCTTCCACGCGCTGATCGCCGCGACCGACTCGATGGTGGCGCCGGAAGGCGCGATGCGGTCGTAGTTGCCCATCATCGACACGCCGAACGTCCCGCCGTTGAAGCCCCGCGCGTGGCCGCCGATGATGTCGTCGCGCAGCCCGCCGGCGCGGCCCTCGAAGATCGTGCCGCACTTGTCGACCAGGGCGTGGTAGCCGATGTCGCCCCACTTCAGCTCGACGGCGTGGTAGCGGTAGATCGCCCGCACGATGTCGGCCGACCGGCCGCAGTCGTAGTCGTTGGTCCCGGCGGTGTGGTGCACCACGACCGCCTTGGTCTCGGTGCGCTCCGGCGGCCAGGTCATCTGGCTCTCGTCGGCGCCCCACTGCGCGCGGCCGACGACCGGCGGCTGCCCCGGGGCGCTCGACCGGGGTGGCGCGGCGGGTGCGGAGCCCGGGTTGATCGCGACGAGTTCCAGCTCGCCGGTCACGTCCGCGCCCGCCCGGCTGGCCCGCACCTCGGCGGTGTCGGCGCGCCCGGTCCACAGCGGTTCGCTGCCCTGCGCCGCGTCGATCGCTTCCAGCTCCGACCACGGGCTCCAGCCGGCGGCGCTCCGGGTGCGCACCTCGACGCGGTCTGGCGCGGGGCCGCGCCAGGTGATGCCGACCAGGTCGAAAACCCCGCCGGGATGCACTTCCCGCGTTGCGTCGCGGTTCATCGGCGCGTCGCGCAACGCGATTCGGGTGCTGGTCGTCTCGGGGGTCTCCGCCGCGCTCGCACCGGGCAGTGCGGTCGTGGTGAGCAAGAGGACGATCGGGACGCTGAACCGGAGACGCATTGGCGATACCTCGCTTCCGCGACGGCGATCGGGGCGGCATACGTGAGGCGAGTATCCGGTGGGTCCGGATCCTCCGCTGGTCAACTGCTCTGTCCGAGTGACCACGACCCGGCGTCCCCTGTGGACGATTCCCGCGATTTCAATGGAAATCAGAGGTCCGATTTCCATTGAAATCGCGGAACACCGGTGTGTCGGTCCGCGACACACCGGAGGATGTGGACAACTTCTACGATTTCAATGGAAATCGTCGGTTCGATTTCAATGGAAGTTGCGGGGCGCCTGGACCCCGGAAGCGGATGTAGGCGACCGCCGCCGCGATCAGGAAGCCGATGCCGATCAGCGTGTAGGCATTGCCGACGACCTGCTGCGAGAACGTCCAGTCCAGCTCGCGGTCCTCGGTGTTCGGCAGGTACCACTGCGGGCCGGCGAGGACCGTCAGCGCGCACAACCCGACGGTCAGCAGCACGCCGTACCAGCGGTGCCGCAACGACATGGCGAACAGCAGCGCGAGCGTCGGCCCGGCCCAGACCCAGTGGTGCGACCAGGAGATCGGCGACACCAGCAGCACCAGCACGGCGTTGAGCATCAGCGCCAGCGGCACGTTCGCCATCCGCAGCGCGTATCGCATGCCGAGCACCGCGTGCGCCAGCAGCAGCACCGAACCGAGGACCCACAGGGAGTTCAGCTCGAACCCGGTCAGCGACTGCTTCGCCAGCAGGCTGCGCAACGTGAGGTTGCCGGCGTAGACGGTGCCGAAGGAGTCCCCGGTGGACAGCATCTTGTCCAGCCACCAGTCCGCCGAGTCCTTCGGCGCGGCGACCAGCCCGATCAGCACGGTGGCGGCGAACGTCAGGCCCGTCACGGCCATCGCGCGGTAGTCCCGGCGCAGCAGGAACAGCAGCAGGAACCCGAGCGGCGTCAGCTTGATCGCCGCCGCGATGCCCACCAGCAACCCGCGCGGCCACCTGGTGCGCGGCAGCAGGCAGTCGGCCGCGACCAGCGCCATCAGCACCAGGTTGATCTGACCGTAGTTGATCGTCTCGCGGGCCGGCTCGATCAGCGTGAACCACCCCATCAGCACCGCGGTGGCCACCGCCACCAGCCCGGCGCGCGGCGCGAGGTAGTCCGACGAGCGGGCCAGCGAGTAGGCAGTGACGAGGATCGCGATGTGCGACAGCACCGCCACCAGCACGACCGCGCCGTCCACCGACAGCCAGGTCAGCGGGATGAACAGCAGTGCCGCGAACGGCGGGTAGATGAACGGCAGCGTGCCGGAGTCCGGGCTCTCCGGCGTCAGGCCGTCGCCGTACACCTGGTAACCGTTCAGCCACGCCCGGGCACCGAGCCGGTAGATCTCGGTGTCCATGTAGCCGCGGGTGTCGATCCAGTGCACGAACCAGATCGCGAGTACCTCGATCACGACCGCCGCGACCAGCAGGAACCGCCCATCACGCGCGCGTGCCAAGCCGATGCTCACCATCCCAGGATCAGGCCCCGCTACCGCGCCGGTTACCGGCCCGCGGCGGCTGCGGGGCGAGTCGACGCCGCGCGCGATGCTACCCGCGGCACGACTCGCCGGTCGCGTCGCCTGACGGGTAATAACAGTCGCGAATAGCTGCGGACGGTACTCGCGGAATCATCGATTGTATGAAGAAAGGCCTGATCAAGGGTGGGGAGGCCGCTGAGCGAGGCGATATCGACACGCCACGTAGCTATGCGTAGCGGCGAACGTCAACGCGGTTTCGGGCCGGTGGTTTGCCCCCGCTACCCTCGACGGCTGTGAGCTTCGCAGGCTATGACCTGATCGTTGTTGGTTCCGGATTCTTCGGCCTCACGATCGCAGAGCGCGCCGCCACCCAGCTGGACAAGCGGGTGCTGGTGCTGGACCGACGTGACCACATCGGGGGCAACGCCTACTCGGAGGCGGAGCCCGAGACGGGTATCGAGGTGCACCGCTACGGCGCCCACCTCTTCCACACCTCGAACAAACGGGTCTGGGACTACGTGAACCAGTTCACCGAGTTCACGGACTATCAGCACCGGGTGTTCACCAAGTACCAGGGGCAGATTTACTCGCTCCCGATGAACTTGGGCTTGTTGTGCCAGTTCTTCGGCCGCTCGTTCACCCCGGACGAGGCGAAGGCGCTGGTCGCCGAGCAGGCGTCCGAGATCAACACCGCGGACGCGCAGAACCTGGAGGAGAAGGCCATCTCGCTGATCGGCCGCCCGCTGTACGAGGCGTTCATGCGCGGGTACACGGCCAAGCAGTGGCAGACCGACCCCAAGGAACTGCCCGCGGCCATCATCAGCCGCCTGCCGGTCCGCTACAACTTCAACAACCGGTACTTCAACGACAGCTTCGAGGGCCTGCCGGTCGACGGCTACACGGCCTGGCTGCAGAAGATGGCCGATCACCCGAACATCGAGGTCCGGCTGAGCACCGACTTCTTCGACGTGCGCGCCGAGCTGCCGGCCGACGTTCCGGTCGTCTACACCGGCCCGCTGGACCGCTACTTCGACTTCGTCGAGGGCGAGCTGGGCTGGCGCACCCTGGACTTCGAGACCGAGGTCGTGCAGACCGAGGACTTCCAGGGCACGTCGGTGATGAACTACGCCGACGAGGACGTCGCGTACACCCGGATCCACGAGTTCCGGCACTTCCACCCGGAGCGCGACTACTACCCGAAGGACAAGACGGTCATCGTCCGCGAGTACTCGCGGTCCGCGGAAAGCGGCGACGAACCGTACTACCCGATCAACACCCCGGCGGACCGGCAGAAGCTGGAGGCCTACCGCGAGCTGGCCAAGAAGGAGGCCAAGGAGCGCAAGGTCGTCTTCGGCGGACGGCTCGGGACCTACAAGTACCTGGACATGCACATGGCCATCGGTTCGGCGCTGAGCATGTTCGACAACAAGATCGCCCCTTACTTCACCGAGGGTCGTTCGCTGGACGGCTCGCTGGAGGACTGACGTGACCGACCGGACCCCCCGAGAGGACCGTGCTGCCGCCGCGGGCGAGAGCAAGCTCAGCGACGTGACGTCGGTGCGCTCCGGAACCGCCGACGTGGCGCCCGAGCAGGTGCTGCAGCGCGTAGTGTTCCCGCGCAGCGAGGACCCGCTGGACGTGCGTCCGCTGTACATCGACGAGCCCGCGGCGCTGGACAGCTCCGCGACGGTCGTGTCGCGGCGCCGCCTGCTGGTGCCCTCGCACCGCAAGATCTCCCTGGCGTCCTACTTCAACGCCTTCCCGGCCAGTTACTGGAAGCGTTGGACAAAGGTCGACGAGGTTGTGCTGCGGCTGAAGGTGAAGGGGGCCGGTCGGCTCGACGTCTACCGCTCGAAGGCCAACGGCGACAGCGTCCACCTGAAGGGCACCCCGGTGGCCAGCGACGACTGGAAGTCGCTGGAGTTCCGGGTGTCGCTGACGCCGTTCGAGGACGGCGGGTGGATCTGGTTCGACCTGTTCACCAACGACGCCCCGCTGGAGATCGATGAGGCGGCGTGGACCACCGACGTCCCGCTGTCCAAGCAGAAGGTGCTGATCGGCACCACCACGATCCGGCCCGCCGACTGCGTGCTCGCGCTGCAGACGCTGGGCGAGGACCCGCAGGTGATGGACGTCGTCGAGCGGGTCGTGGTGGCAGACCAGGGCCCGCAGAAGATCCGCGACACCCAGGGCTTCGACGAGGCCGCCCGGCGGATCGGCGACAAGCTGCACGTGATCGAGCAGGACAACCTCGGCGGCTCCGGCGGCTTCACCCGGGTCATGTACGAGGGCGTCCACAACTCGGACGCCGCGCAGGTCATGGTCATCGACGACGACATCGCGCTGGAGCCGGACGGCGTGCTGCGGGCGAACGCGTTCGCGCGCGCCGCCTCGAACCCGGTGATCGTCGGCGGCCAGATGCTGAACCTGCAGGCCCGCTCGCGGCTGCACACCATGGGTGAGGTCGTCGACCTCGCCAATGGCATCTGGCGGGCCGCGCCGGGCGCGGTCACCGACCACGACTTCGCCAAGAAGCCGCTGCGCAAGACCACCAAGCTGCACCAGCGCATCCACTCCACCTACAACGGCTGGTGGATGTGCCTGTTCCCGCGCGAGGTCATCGAACGCACCGGGTTGCCGCTGCCGCTGTTCATCAAGCACGACGACTCGGAGTACTCGCTGCGCGCGGGCGGGCACGGGTTCCCGACGGTGACGCTGCCGGGCGCGGCAATCTGGCACATGCCGTGGACCGACAAGAACGACGCCACGGACTGGACTTCGTACTTCCACACGCGCAACCGGCTGATCCTGGCCGCGCTGCACAGCCCGGAGGAAGTCAAGACCAACATCGTCAAGCAGGGCCTCAAGCTCACGCTCCGGCACCTGCTGTCGATGGAGTACTCGACGGTCGCGGTGCAGCAGAAGGCGATTGAGGACTTCATGGCGGGCCCGGAGGGGCTGTTCGACAGCCTCCGCTCGGCGCTGCCGGAGGTCCGCGAGCTGCGCAAGGACTACGACGATGCCAAGACGCTGCCGTCGGCCCGCGAGTTCCCGCCGCCGTCGGCGGACCCGATCATGGCCGAGGGCCTGCTCAAGCCGCCGGTGAACCCGGCGGTGATCGCGGCCCGCGCATCGAAGGCGCTGCTGCACAACCTCAAGGAGCCGACGAAGTCGGCCACCGACCGGCCCCAGCTGAACGTGCCCGCCGCCAGCGCACGGTGGTTCCTGCTGGGCAACCTGGACAGCGCGACCGTGTCGAACGCCGACGGCAGCGGGGTGGCGTTCCGGCGCCGCGACCCGGAGGAGTTCCGCCGACTCGGGATGCGCGCGCTGGCGAACTACAAGCGGCTGGCGCGGGAGTGGGGGCGGCTGCGGTCCGCCTACCGCGACGCGTTGCCCGAGCTGACCAGTGCGGAGTCCTGGAAACAGGTCTTCGACCAGAAGTGACCCCGACACCCGGAGACGATGTGGCAGAGCTGACGACGGCGACCGCCCCCGAAGAACCGGCCGCCGCACCCACCGACGAGGCACCGGCAGCGGTCACCCCCGAGACCGTCGCGCTGCGCAAGGTGCAGGGCGCGCTGGCGAAGCCGGCGGTGGTCAAGACCGCCCAGGCGATGTCGCTGTTTGGCGAGCACGCCGGCGGCTGGCTGGCCATCGGCGCGGTCGGCGCGCTGGTGGACCGCAAGCGCCGCGGCGAGTGGCTGACCGCCGCCGTCGGGGTCGCCGCCGCGCACGCGGCGTCGATCGCGGTCAAGCGCGTGGTGCGGCGCCGCCGCCCCGCCGACCCCGAGGTCCAGGTGCTGGTGGGCACGCCGAGCAAGCTGAGCTTCCCGTCCTCGCACGCGACGTCCACGACGGCCGCCGCGGTGCTCTACGGCGGGTTGACGGGCAAGAAGCTGACCCCGGTGCTGGTGCCGCCGATGATGGTCAGCCGGCTTGTCCTGGGGGTTCATTATCCGAGCGATGTGGTCGCCGGTTCGGCGCTCGGCGGTGCCGTGGCGTGGGGCGTGCGGCGATTCATGAGACGGCGGAGGAACCGTGGCTGACAAGAACGAAACCGAGGTCGATACCGGGAAGCCCGACGCCCCGGCCGAGGCCGACGCGGAAGGCAGCAACGGTGCCCAGGTCGGCGACGCGGTGCTGACCGGCGCCGACAAGTCCGACGAGCCCGGCGACGAGGCGAAGTCCGGCGAGACCGCGCAGGAGAAGCGGGTGGAGGTCGAGGCGGACGCGGAAGGCACCATTGGCGCAGAGTTCGGCGACGAGGCGCTTGAGGTGCCGTCGGCCAAGTCCGACGACATCAAGGACAAGTCCTCGGACGCCTACCACGCGAAGGTGACCGCCAAGGCGGGCACCACGGCGGGCCTGGTCTCCGGCCTGGTCAAGGAGCTGCGCCCCAAGCAGTGGGTGAAGAACGTCCTGGTCCTGACCGTTCCGTTCGCGGCGGGCGAGATCCTGAACCCGGGCATCCTGGGGCACGCGGTGATCGCGTTCCTCGTGTTCTCGATGGCCGCGTCCGGCATCTACTTCGTCAACGACGCGATCGACGTCGAGGCCGACCGCCAGCACCCGACGAAGCGGAACCGCCCGATCGCCGCCGGCCTGATCCCGGTGCCGATCGCGTACGCGGCGTGCGTGCTGCTGCTGGGCGGTTCGCTGGTGATCTCGGCCCTGACCAGCACGCCGCTGCTGGTCGTGATGGCGGTCTACATCCTGGTGCAGCTGGGCTACTGCTTCGGCCTGAAGCACCAGCCGGTGATCGACCTGTGCATCGTGGCGTCCGGCTTCCTGCTGCGCGCCATCGCCGGTGGTGCCGCTGCGAACCTGGTCATCACGCAATGGTTTTACCTGATCGTGGCGTTCGGCTCGCTGTTCATGGTGGCGGGCAAGCGCTACGCGGAGGTCAAGCTGGCGATGGAGACCGGCGCGAAGATCCGCAAGTCGCTGAAGGCGTACTCGCCGTCCTACCTGCGGTTCGTGTGGGCGATCGCGGCGGCCATCACGATCATGTGCTACGCGCTGTGGGCGTACGACATCCGGGAGTTCGAGTCGTCCCGCTGGGGCCTGATCTCGATCATCCCGATGGTGGTGGCGATCCTGCGGTACGCGGTGGACATCGACAAGGGCGTGGCGGGCGAGCCGGAGGAAGTGGTCCTGAAGGACAAGGTCCTGATGGTCCTCGGCGTGATCCTCGCCGGCTGCCTGTTCCTGGCGTTCTACCTGTAAGTCCAGCACTCCAGCGCCCCCGACCGCACACCGGTCGGGGGCGCTGTCGTTTTCGGCGCAGCCTGCTGACCAACCAGACCATTGGGCGAGTTGGGCAGAATGTCCAGGTGCCTGGTAGGAGGAGGGCGCGATGAGCGGTGTGGCGTGGCCGGACCGTCTGCTGTCCTTGGAAGATTGGGCCGCGCTTCCCGAGGACAACAGCCATCGCGTTGAACTCATCGAAGGGACCCTCCACGTAAGTCCTCGGCCGGTGTCCGATCACCAGTGGGCATCGATGGAGCTCGGTTACCAGCTGCGAGCGCAGCTTCCCAAATCCCTCGTCGCGTTGCCCGAGGTCGAGGTCGTATTGTTCGAGCACCTGGCCACAGTGCGGATTCCCGATTTCATCGTTGTTCCCGTCGAACTGGCCAGAGTAAGCCCGGCCCGCTACCGAGCATCGGACTTGGTGCTCGCGGTTGAGGTGGTCTCGCCAGGATCGGGGAGGACCGATCGGATCTGCAAGCTCGCCGGGTATGCCGAGGCCGGTGTTACCAACTACTGGATAGTGGATCTAGACAAGCCGACCAGCCTGGCCGCGTATGTGCTCAAGGACGGTCGTTACGTCCTGGTCACCGAAAGCGCGACGACCATGGCGATGGAGTCGCCGGTTGCGTTGACCGTCGACCGCCGCACTGTTGCCGCGGGGCGCCTTGGCCCAGATGACGCGCGTGCTCGCCATCGAGGGCGGTCGGAAGGGCTTCCGCTCCAACGCCGTGCTCCCCGGGGTCATCGCGCTTCATCACCGGCGCGGGATCCGCTGTTTCGCCGCCCCGCCGCCCTTCGGCACGCCGGGGCCCGTCACCCGGGCTGGCGCCAATTTCGCGAGAAATTGACCGTCACCCGGGTGACGGTCAATTTCTCGCGAAATTGCACCGGGTTCACTCCAGGTCGAGGCTCAGGCGGTTGGTCACTTCGTGGGCCATCGCTATTGCGTAGGACTGGCCCCTGTCCTGCGGGTAGATCTGGGACATCGTCGCCAGGGTCACGCCGGGCATCGCCGTGTGGTGGCCGGGGATCAGGGACCGGTACTGCGGCGTCACGATCGGTTGGGCGAAGCCCGCCTTGGAGAAGTGCCAGTCGAGGATCCAGGACCGGTCGAAGTCCGGGTTCAGCTTGCGCAGCCAGGGGATGTAGCGCTCCAGCAGTTCGGCCGGATCGGTGGTGAACCGCCAGTCCTCGCGCGGCACGTAGTTGCCGACGTAGACGATGTGCCGCCCGCCGTACTCGCTGCGGTCGACCATGTTGGTGTGCTCGACGACCGCCAGGAACGGGAACGCCGGGTCGTTGATGTTCAGCCAGTAGTGCGGGATGACGCTGCGGTCGCACTCCAGGACGAAGCAGGTCGCGCCGAGGTACTGGTTCTGCCACAGCACGTGGTCCGATGCGATCCCGGCGGCCTTCGCGAACACCGGTTGCGGCACGGTCACGATCAGCCTGTCGAACTCGTAGCTGCTGCCGTCCCCGGCGCCCACCAGCACCGTCGCGCCGGGCTGGCGGATCGACTCGACCGGCTTGCCGAACTCCACCTTCCCGCCGCGTTCGGTCACCGCGTCCAGCAGCGCCCGGTACACCTGCTCGAAACCGCCGTGCACGTAACCGAGTTCGAAGGTCCGGTAGTGGATCCGCGCCCACAACCAGGCCATCGAGATCTGCTCGGCGTGGGCACCGAACTTGCCGGTCAGCAGCGGCTCCCAGATCGTCTCGGTGACGCGCGGTCCGGCCCAACGGCGCATCCAGTCCAGCGCCCGCACCGAGTTGAACCGCTGTCCATTTCGGACGAACTTAAGCACCGCCGACGACGCCCCGAAGCGGCACCGGTCCAGCAGCGAGAACTTCGGGAACCGCAGCATCTCCTGCGGCGTGCCGAAGTCGTGCAGCTCCCCGTCGATGTACACGCCGGTGCTGGGCTTGTGGAACCGCAGCAGGTGCCCCAGGCCGAGCTCCTCGACCAGCTCGATTATCGCCCGGTCGGTGCGGAAGCTGTGGTGGTAGAAGCGCTCCAGCGGCGTCCCGCCGACCTCGATCGACGCCGCCAGCCCGCCCAGTTCCGTGGACGCCTCCAGCACCGTCACGTCGTGCCCGGCCTTCACCGTGTCGAACGCCGCAGTCAAACCGGTCGCGCCCGCCCCGACGACGCCTACTCTCATCCGAAGCTCCACTTCTTGTTGATCGAGTACTGGAAGATCAGCACCACCGGCAGCGAACCGGCCTTGACCAGGTTCGGGTCGATGCCCAGCCAGCCGGAGAACACCTGCAGCAGCACGAACGCCCACGCGATCCCGGCCACGCCGACGGCGTAGAACCGCAGGAACCGCACCAGGATCCGGTCCCGCTTGCGGAAGTTGAACAACGTGTTGAGCACGAAGTTGTTGGTGATCCCGGCCGTCGTGCTGATCGCGTTCGCGAGCTGCTCGTGCAGCCCGACAGCGTTGAACAGCAGCAGGAACAGCAGGTAGTCCAGCAGCACGCCGCTGGCGCCGATCAACGCGTAGCGCAGCAGCGACCGGCTGATCAGCCGGTCGCTGCCGCCGATCGGTTCAGTCTTCGTCATGCGAGATCACGTTCCGCACTATGTAGAGGGGGCGCTGCTGCACCTCGTGATAGATCCGGCCGACGTAGCTGCCGATGACCCCCAGCGACAGCATCTGCAGCCCGCCCAGGAACAGCATCGCGACCATCAGCATGGTCCACCCGGAGACCGTGATCGAGGGGAAGAACAGCCGCAGCGTCACCGCGTAGATGATGCCGAGCATCGCCAGGCCCAGCGTGATGAACCCGATCCGGGTGATCAGCTTCAGCGGCACGGTGGAGAAGCTGGTGACCCCGTCGGCGGCCAGTCGCATCATCTTCCGCATCGGGTACTTGGTCTCGCCGGCCATCCGATCGTCGCGGTCGAAGAGCACCTCGCGCTGCTCGAACCCCATCGAGGCGACCATGCCCCGGATGAACCGGCTGCGTTCCCGGAATCCCCGCAGCTCCTCGGCGGCGCGCCGGTCGAGCAGCCGGAAGTCGCCGGTGTCCACCGGGATGTCCACCTCGGCGCAGCGCCGCAGCACCCGGTAGTAGGTGTGCGCGGTGGCGCGCTTGAACGGGGTGTCGCGGCGGGTGCGCCGCCGGGCGGACACGATCTCCGCACCGGACAGCCAAGTGTCGATCAGCTCCAGGCTGACCCGCGGCGGGTCCTGCAGGTCGGTGTCCATCACGATCACCGCGTCGCCCTGCGCGTGGTCCAGCCCTGCGGTGATGGCGATCTGGTGGCCGAAGTTGCGGGCGAAGTCCACCACCCGCACGCGCGGGTCGTTCTTGGCCAGGTCCCGCAGTGCGTCCAGCGATCCGTCCGCGGAGCCGTCGTTGACGTAGATGAACTCGTAGTCGAATTCGGGGCGGCTGGCCGTGGTCTCGACGAGCTCCTCGTGGAACCGGCGGATGCCCGCCACCTCGTTGTAGACCGGCAGCACGTAGGAGATCAGCGGCGGCGCGCCCTCGCGGGTGGCCTGCCGCTGATGCGGCACCGGAATCCGGACCTGTTGGCGCATCGTGTCGGCCATGGTCACTCCCCTCGCCATCCCCACCGTGGAACAGGAACGCTCTGCATGCCGCAGTCGTTGCCCGGCATCGGGTAATCCACCACGATCAGGTGGCCCCACTCGGCGTAGTCGGGGTTTTCCCGGCCCCCACCAGCCGCGTGGACATCTCCTCCCAGGTGCCGGTCTCGCGCGCTCCGCCGATGCTCCGCTCGTAGGGGGCAGTCCCGCCGAATCCCTGGCCCGCAGGCAGGTTGCCCAGGTACGCGGGTGGTTCCGCCAGGTATCTGGCCATCGGCGAGGCGTAGGAGTGATGACCATGTGGTCGGCGATGCCGCAGCTGCCGAGGCCCCCGTACTGAGAGTGCGGGAATTGTGTTTTCCAGCGAATGTCTGCGCCGCTGCGAACACGGCCAGCGGGTGCACAGCAATCCGACCACCGCGGCCGGTCGGAGGCTAGCCGACGTGCACGGACAGCGATCAACACCACACCCGCTGTCAGGGTAGCGGCTCCGATCCCGATCAGCACGCCAAATTTGTGCGTCCATTCGGAGGGTGTTGCGATCACCGCTGCGGGTTCTCAGACATCGTCTGGCGAGGACAGTCCCGACGCGGCGGATGGAAACAGCCGCCTGTACAACCTGTTTGAGAACTCGTTCCGCGTGCCGGTGAAACGGCGGACCTACGGCAGTGGTGACGATTTCGCGCGAGAAATCGCCCCAGCCACACGACCGTCACGCCGTTTCGCCGCCTCGACAGCACCGGCTCGCCCCAAACACATCCCGGTGCCACCTCATCCAAAACACCTCTACCGCAGCCCAACGCGCTCACGCCACTCGACCAGGCGAAACCTGCGGTCAGTGCGCCTCGAACGGGTAGGCGGGGTCGCCGTCGGCGCCGCCGATACGTTCGCGGTGCCGCGTCGTCGCGTAGGCGTCACGGTCGATCGGGTAGCGGACGTAGTAGAGGTGGCCCCAGGTGTTGCCGGGGGCGTGGCGCAGGCGGGTGGGGAGCTCGAGCCGCTGGGACAGCATCGGCACCCCGGCGAACACGCCGCCCATGTCGGGCCCGAACGCCATCGAGCCCTCGCCGGCGGGCGGTGTGATCAGCATCCGAGGGCTGGTCGCGACGCCGTGCGACACCTGCGGGTAGTTGAAGAGGCAGGGGAAGACGAAGCTCATCGGCCAGTCGATCAGCGCCGGTTCCCGCCCTTCGAGCGCCTGCCGCAGCGGCACCACGTCCCGGACTGCGGGGCCGCTGACGGTCAGCCACCCCTGGTCGTCGCTGGTGCGGTCCTCGGCGCGCACCCGCACCCGCTCGGCCCCGGCCGGGATCGCGTCGGGCTCGACCGTGAGCAGCCGCCAACCGCGGAAGTTCCGCCAGTCGATCGGCCGGCCGTGACGCGGGTCGTCGAACGGCAGATCCGTCGGCGGTGGATCACGCAGCTCGCGCGTCGCCACCTGCCGCCCGCCGGCCGTGCCGAACTCCAGGGCCAGCGAGTTGCCCTGCTCGGGCCGACCCGAGACCCACAGCGACAGCGTCTGGTCGCCGGTGAGTCCGGGCAGGCCGAACCAGGCTGAGGTCAGTGAGCCGGTCGTCTGCGGTCCACCCGTCGTGCTGGTCCAGGCGAACTGGCTCGCCGACGTCGACGCCACCTCGCCCTCGGGTGCCTTCGGGTCGTCGGGCTTCTCCGCCTGCAACGGCTCGCCCGAGCGCTCTTCGCGCAGGTCGGGCTCCTGCGGCGGCGCGCCACCCGCGGTGAAGCCGTCGAGTTCGGCGGTCCCGGCCACCGGCATCAGCCGCTTGGCGATCGGCAGCGTCTCGATCTCGCTCTCCAACCCGCAGCTGTTGGCCCGGATGCTCTGCCAGTTCATCCGGGCGATGGAGAAGCGGTCGCCCATCGTCTGTGGCGCGGCGATGAAAGATCCGATCAGCACCGCCACCGACGCCAGCGCCGCCAACCCCAGCACCGACGACGGCATGACCGTCCACATGAGACCGACGGGGCCGGGCTGCTTCGGCAGCTTCGTGCGGATCCGGACGAAGCCGAAGGTGAGCACGCCGACCGCCGCACCCGTCGCGAGCCACAGCGCCGGGTTGTCCATCGGCAGGTCGGGCCGGACGGGCATGTCGGACCACGGCATCGCCAGGTTCGACTGCGACGGCCAGGCGTTCGGTCCCATGAACGCCAGGCTCGCGGCCACCGACGCGGCGATCCCACCGAACACGCCGACCAGCCGCGCTTCCCGCTTGGCGTGGTCGAGCCGGCCGACCCGCCCCAGCAGCACGACCGTCACCGCGAGCAGCGCGGAGCCGACCCCGGCGAGCGCCCCGAAGTGGTGCGTCCACTTCGACGGCGTCAACCACATCGCCACCAAGACAGCGGCTACGGCGCCGAGCAGCATCGGCAGGTCGGTCAGCCTGGTCCACCGGTGCACCTGCCGCATCGCGCACGCCGCAGCGACCAGCACGGCCGTCACGACGAGGAACACCACCATCCGCTTGCCGGCGGCGCCCCACATGCCCGTGCCGAGCAGGTTCGCGTACCGGTCGAACTCCTGGTACCAGCCGAGGCTGGGCCCGAACTCGTCGTGGATCGCGGTCGCCTGCCGGACCCCGCCCAGCGTCGAGTCGGCGAACATCGCCACCACGCCGACCGATCCCACGCAGCCGAGCAGCACGACGCGCATGGGCACGCTGATCCAACGCGGCAGCGCGCCCCGCTCCACCAGCACCCGGCCGATGCGCGGCGCGAACACGATCACGGTGATCAGCGCGCTGACGCCGGTCGGCGTGACCGCCACCGTCAGCCCGGCGATCAGCGCGGCGACGCCGAGCCAGAAGTGCGGTGCCCGCGTCCGGGACATCTTCAGCAGGGCCGCGACCAGCGCGGACGTGCCGAGCGCGACGAACGGCTCCGGCCGGATGCCCAACCCGAACGGCAGCCAGCAGGCCAGGAAGAACACCGCCGCGAGCAGGTGCAGCGGCAGGCGCCGGGTGCCCCGGCACACCGGCGCGACGATGCCGCGGCTGACGACGATCCAGGTCAGCAGCCCGGCGATCGTGCTGGGCACGCGCAGCCAGGCGGGCGCGAGGCTGTCCGCCGAAACCCACCGCATCAGGTGCTGGACCAGTGTGAACGGGGTTTCGGAGGCGTTGAACCAGCGGTAGTAGTTGCCGATGTCGCCGGCCACGTCGTAGTTGCGGACGGTCATCATCGCGAAGCCGTCATCGTCCGTGAGCGGCCCGATGACCAGCCATCCCGCCAGTACCGCGGCGACCGCGGCATCGACCGGCAGGAGCAGCGGCCGCAGGCGGATCGCGCCGAATACCGGTGGGGCGTGGACGAACAGCAGGACCAGCGACACGAGCGCGAGCACCAGCGTGGCCGTGATCAGGGTGCTCTTGCTGTCGGTCGGCGAGGTGTCGAACCAGGAGAAGGTGCAGGCGGTCACCGACATCCCGGCCAGCTGCGCGGGTTCGAGATCGGTGGCGAAAGTGAAGATCTCCGGCGCGGCCACCCCGGGCAGCACGATCGGAGGTCGGCCGCCCGGGGTCACCACGGATTGCCCGGAGTCCGCGTGGATCGCCAGGTCGCAGGTGCCGGGCGGCAGCGGCACCTGATGCTGGTCGAGCACGAGCTCGGGTTTCCCGTCGCGGGTGGCCAGGACCAGGCCTTCGCGGGCGCTGCCCGGCGGCAGGGTGGTCAGGACCGTGGTCCGCTCCGGCCGGTCGAGCGCGGCGCGCAGCACCGGGCACGGCACGGACGCGTCGAACGAAGCTGGGCGGTAGGGCGCGAAGAACGCGGTCGTGGACTCGGCACCTGTCCAGCTGACCTCGGTGCGGTCCACCCAGACCGGTGCCAGCGGAAGGGCGAGCGCGCAGCCGAGCCCGACGATGCCGACGCAGCACGCCAGCAGGTGCACCAGCCACTGGCCGAGCCGGGACCGCTTGGGGCGGTCGGCTTCGACGGGCCGCGGTTCGGCCGGGGGATCGAGTTGCGCCGAGCTGCTCCAGTACTTCACCGCGCTCCTCGTAGATCGGAAATGCGTCGCCGGTCATCCTGACGAAACCTGCTCTCGCCGCTGGTGGTGGCGCGCCGAATTCGTCCAGCCGATTGACGATCTGCATCCCGCGCAGGTTGCCCGCGTGTAGGCAACGCCCAGGGCCGGTTCGGCGTGCATGTGTCGAGCAGACGGGAGTGGCAGGTGGATGTTGCCGAGATCGTGGTGGAACGGCCGGAGCGGGCGTGGGTCAGGGTGCCGGTCTGGCCGCTGGTGATCGGCGTCGTGTCCGGAGCGGTGTTCTGGGTCGTCCACGGTGCCCTGATCGACGACAGCTACATAACCCTGAGCTACGCCCGGAATCTGGCGTTCCACGGCCATTGGGGGCTGATCGGCGCCGAGGTCTCGAACTCCGCGACCGCCCCCCTGAACGTCCTGGTGCTCGCCGCGGCCATCGAGGTGGTGCGGGAGCCGGTGGTGGCGCTGGGAGTGGTGTTCGTGCTGGCCAACGTCGCGCTCTCGGCGTTCCTCGGCAGCGCGGCGCGGACCAGCGGATTCCCCGGTTGGATCGGGTCGCTGGGAGCGCTGCTGGTCGCGGCGAACCCGCTGGTGCTGTCCACGGTGGGGCTGGAGATGACGCTGGCCTCGGCCCTTCTCGGTTTGCTGCTGCTGGCGGCGGTGCGGCGCCGACCGGTGCTGTTCGGCCTCGCCGCCGGATTGCTGGCCCTGACGAGGCTGGATCTCGGCGTGTTCGTGCTGGTGGTGCTGATCGGCCGGCCGAGCCTGTGGCGCGGCTGGTGGCGCTGGCTGCTGACGGCCGCCGCGGTCGCGTTGCCGTGGTTCACCTTCAGCTGGTTTTACTTCGGATCGGCGGTCCCGGACACGCTGGTGATCAAGCAGTTGCAGAAGTCCTGGGGCGACTGGGACTTCAGCAACGGGCTGGAGCTCTACCACGAAGCTTTCCCGACAGCGGTGGTGGTTTCGCTGATCCCGGCAGTGCTCGGCCTGGCGTGCCTGCCGGTCGTGTGCGTGCTGCGGGTGTTCCGCCGCGCCGCACTGCTTTGGCCTTGGGCGCTGATCGGTCTCGGCGCCGTCGCGCACTACTACGTCTACACGCTCCTCGGGGTTCCGCCGTACCACTGGTACTACGCGCCGAGCCTGATCGGCCTGTCATTGCTGCTCATCGGCGTTCTCGGCGCGGTCCGGTGGCCCTTCGCGGCTGTGGTGGGGTGTGCGGTGTTCGCCGCGCAGGCGTGGTTCAGCGGGCAGCAGGGGCTGCCGTGGCGCGAAGCGGCGATCACGACGAACTGGGCGACCCCGGCCGACTACGCGCACATCGGCGCCGAACTCGGACGGATCGTCGGCGACCGCACCGTTTCCAGCCCGGGCGAAATCGGCGCGCTCGCGTACCACTGCGACTGCGCGATCGTCGACGGGTTCTCGGACCGCGGCTACCTGGCGCCCCAGATCGAGCAGCGCCTGGCCGACGCGACCCCGTTCGTCCGCGCGTTGCTGGAGTTCAACTACCGACACTTCACCCCGACCGAACCGCGCCCAATCGAGGTCGTCCTCCGCCGCGAGCCCGGCCCCGGCCCGGACCTGCTCTGGAACATCGCCTCGACCTGGGCGGAACCCGCCCACCTGGTCCTGGAACCCGTTCCGGCCGGTCGAGTCCCGTGAGCCATAGAGCCTGTTCCAGGCTCGTTCTGAGTGGCGGAGCGGGTAGCGGCCCCCTGCGGGAATTACGGCCCCCCTGCGGGAATTACGGTCGCCGTCTGGCCTGCGTCCTACGCAATTTCCATTGAAATCGGACCGGCGATTTCAATGGAAATTGCGGCCTCCCCGCCGAAAGCCGACGGGGTGAGCACGGCCTGAGAACCTGCGGCGGTGCCGGTCGCGAGCATGAGCTAAGCGGCTTCGCCGCTTCAAAGGCAAAGCTCGCCCTACCGCAGCTCGGACGATTGCTTTCCAAACAGCCTCTATAGGACCGAAAACGCTCAAGGGCAGCCTATAGCCGACGGGCGATGGCCATGATGTGCGGGCTGGCGCCGAGGAGCTCCGGAACCGCTTCGACGCGGCGGATGGCTCGCAGGACCGCATCCCGGTCCGAGGCCTCGGCGAGGCACTCGGGGTCCGTCGCGTAGGCGCCCGCGCTCTCGATGGCGACCAGTTCGACGTCGGCGAAGCCCGCCTCGGCGACTTCGTCGCGGAGTTCGGCGGGGCGGTGGAAGAACGTCAGCGTGAACCAGTTCGGGTGCTTCTCCGGATCGATGTTGCGGTGCACCCCGTCGCGTACATCACCGACCACGATTTCCTCGAACTCGGGGTCGGAGATGTCACCGCTCTGGATACCGTCGAAAGTGGATGCGTACCGGGAAACCGCTGCGGCGAGCAGGATTCCCCCCGGCCGGAGCACCCGGCGAGCCTCGCGCAGCGCGACCACGCGGTCCTCGCGTTCGAGGAGGTGGTAAAGCGGGCCGAACAGCAGAACGGCGTCCGCGCTGCCGTTGCCGAAGGGAAGCTCTCGCGCGTCCCCGACGCTCGCGGAGCTCAACGGGGCGTCCGCCTGCTCCCGCGAGGCCGCCGCTGCGGCTTCCACGTGTGGTTGCCACGCATCGATCAGGTGGACTTGATATCCGTTGCGCGCCAAGGGAAGCGCGTATGCGCCCCGCGCGCCGCCGACGTCGTGGACCACCGCAGGGGGTGCCGGTAGGAACCGGTCCAGCAGTTCGGTCGTGCGAAGCGACTCCAGCAATCCCCAGGTGGAGAGCCGGTCGCGTTCCGGATCCAATCGGTAGTAAGCCGAAATCGCGGTCTCAAAGTCCTCCATGCAACCGACGCTACGCGCGGGCGCAAGCGGAAAACGGCCGCGCGTGGCGGCCATTTCCGGAATCGGTGGTCAACCATTCCGCCAGCCGCCGACCGTGACGTTGGTGCCGCACAAGTCGAACACCTGACCGCTTTGGCCGTTCAACGTCGGGGTCGACCGACTTCACCACGTCGGTGGGCTGCACCGTATCGGGTGAGGCGTCTGCACGGGATGCGGCCGTCGTCGTTGGAATGGTGCCCGGTGAACTGGCCGCCACCGGGCACCCGTGCATCGGCCGAGCTCAGTTCTTCGGGAAGTCCACCACTGCGCCGGTGTCGCGGTGCCATTCGACGAAGCCGTGCTCGAACCCGTTCGCCCGGCCCTGCGGGATGTCGTACTCACCCGTCACCGGATAGCCCAGGTAGGAGCGTTCCCAGCCCAATTGCGACCAGCGGGCGCGGATTCCGCCGTACACCTCGTTCGCACCGGTCTGCGGCGTCCAGTAGATCGACGCCCCGCCGGTGCCGGTGAAGTGGTTGTACCGGCCTCGCCCGTCCGGCGTGCCCAGCTCGTCCGTGGTCGGGTAGCCGAGGATGCCGCTGGGGCCGCCCAGTTCGACGTAGCGCTGCGCGATCACGCCCTGCAGCGAGTGCGCCCCGGTCTGCGGGCTCCACACGATCCCGGCGAGCAGCCGCCCGTCACCCGAGAACTCGTTGTACCTGCCGACGCCGTCCCCGCCGTCCCGTTCGTCGCTGATCGGGTAGCCCAGCGGGCCGCGCTCCCAACCGGTTGCGGCCCACTTGTCCCGGATCGCGCCCTTGACCGAGGCGACCCCGAATTCGCTCCAGTAGATCGAGGCGCCGTGGCCCTTTGGCGTGACGAAATGGTTGTAGGCGGCGCGCTCGTCCGGCGTCGGGTAGCTGTCCGTGGCGACGTAGCCGAAGCGGTCCTCGCCGAGCGCGCGGTAGTGATCGCGCAGGGCCTCCACGACCAGGTGCGCCCCGGTCCGGGTGGACCAGTAGATCGTGGAGGGGTATTCGCCGGTCGCGTCCCGGAAGACGAAGTCGCTGTAGCGGCTGGTGCCGCCGGCGGAGCTCAGCTCGTCGGTGACCGGCACGCCGAGGCCTTCGTGCGCGCCGAAGTCCAGGTACCGCTGGAAGATCTGGCCCTGGACGATGGTCACCCCGGTGTCGGGAGTCCAGTAGAAGCGGGCGTTGGTGAAGTCTTGCCAGCGAAGGGCGTCGCCCGCGACCACCTCGGCGCGAACCGGGTTGCCGACCTCGGCGCGCATGGCCGGGGTGAGCGAGTCGTAGCGCCGCTGGATCTCGCCGTCACCGGGTGCGACCGCCGCGGTGGTCGGTTCCGCGGCGGACGTGGTCGGTTCCGCGGCGGTGGTGCCGGGGGTGGTGCCGGGGGTGGGCTCCGCCGGGGTGGTGGCGGGTTCCGATGTCGCCGTTTTCTCCGCGGTGGCGGGCCTTTCGGCCGGTTCCGAGGCGTCGGAGGGCACCTTTTCGCTGGTGGACGGTGTTTCCGGCGCGGTCGTGGTGGTTGCGGTGGTCGGTTCCTCGGGCTGTGCGACGGCCGGCGCGGTTGCGGCCAAACCGAGTACGGCTGTCGTGGCGGCCACTGCCGCAACGAGACGTTTGACGTTCACTCGTAACCCTTTCGGTCAGGTCACCTGGTGATCGCCGGTGCGAAGGGAAACGTTGCCGGGTGTTACCGATTCGAGTCCTTCGCTCTTTTTGTCCGACAGGTCTGAACCTTCTGCCGCTGTCGGCGATTCAGGCAGGGACGCCCGGCTCGATTCGGGGTGAGCTGTGGATCGGGTCGTGTCGGCGGCGAGGACCGGCGTGGGGCGTCCGGTGGGCCCGCCCCACCGGACGCCTCGCGTACTCAGTTCTTCGGGAAGTCCACCACTGCGCCGGTGTCGCGGTGCCATTCGACGAAGCCGTGCTCGAACCCGTTCGCCCGGCCCTGCGGGATGTCGTACTCACCCGTCACCGGATAGCCCAGGTAGGAGCGTTCCCAGCCCAATTGCGACCAGCGGGCGCGGATTCCGCCGTACACCTCGTGTGCGCCGGTCTGCGGTGTCCAGTAGATCGATGCCCCGCCGGTGCCGGTGAAGTGGTTGTACCGGCCCCGGCCATCTGGCGTGCCCAGCTCGTCGGTGGTCGGGTAACCCAGCACGCCCGCAGGCCCGCTCAGTTCGATGTAGCGCTGCGCGATCACGCCCTGCACCGGGTGCGCCCCGGTCTGCGGGCTCCACACGATCCCGGCCGGGAACCGGCCATCGCCGTTGAACTGGTTGTAGCGCCCCACATCGTCCGGTGTGGACAGTTCGTCGGTCACCGGGTAGCCCAGCGGTCCGCGCTCCCAGCCGGTGGCCGCCCACTTGTCCCGGATCGCGCCCTGCACCGCGTTCGCGCCAGACGGCTGGGTCCAGTAGATCGAGGCGTTCTCATGTTGGGCGTCCGGCGTGAGGAAGTGGTTGTACGCGCCGAAGGCGTCCGGTGTCAGCCGCGTGTCGGTCGCCGGGTAGCCGAAGTGGGCGTCCTCGCCGAGCTCCCGGAAGTGCTCCAGGAGCGGGCCCACCACCAGGTGCGCGCCGGTGCGCGTGGACCAGTAGATGGCCGAGTGGATCACGCCGTCGCGGGTCAGGAAGTCGCTGTACCGGCCGCTGCCACTGCTGGCCAGCTCGTCGGTTATCGGCACGCCCAGCTCTTCGTGCCCGCCGCGCTCCAGGAACCCGAGGTAGATCATCCCGCGGACGACCGTCACGCCAGTGTCGGGAGTCCAGTAGAAACGGGCGTGGGTGAAGGCCTGCCAGCGCAGGCCCTCGCAACGGAGATTCGCAGAAGCCCCGCTCCGGGCTGCCCGCTGCACGGGGCACCGGGAGTTCGTCGAGCTCCCGCGCGAACTCGTCGGGAACGATCGCGCGAGCGAGTCGGGTCGACGGTCCCCGCGTCCTTCGAACCGGCTGCGGGTGAACGTTCCGTGGGTCCTCCGGCGATTCGGGCAGATTGGAGGACCCACGGACACGGGCACCCGGTGAACCCCACTTCGCCAGGCATCCGCGCTTCCTCTGCGCGCAGCGCGTCGGGAAGTCACATATTCCAGACGGAACGCCTTCACCGCCCCGTCACCACGATGATCGTTGGAAGGGGGCGAAACGTTGCCTGCGGAGCCGAAATTTCTCCAACTCCCCAGCGCGGCATGCCCGTGAGTGCTTTCAGGCGCTATCGCACCCAGGACTGATCACGAGCCTTTACCTGCAGAGACGTGGGAAAGCAGAGGGGCCGCCGGAGGTGGTTCCGACGGCCCCTTCCGAAACCGATCAGATCGGCAGGCGGCGGAAGATAGCGCGCGGCACGTGCCGCAGGATCGACATCACGAACCGGAACTGCGCGGGGGCGTACACCAGCGGACTGCCCTTGCGGACGCCGTCCACGATCACCTTGGCGACGCTTTCCGGAGTGTTCGCCATCGGCGCAGCCTTCATGCCCTCGGTCAGCTTGGTGTGGGTGAAGTTCGGCCGCACGACAGTCACCTTGACGCCGTGCTCCTCCAGCGCGTAAGCCAGACCGGTGAAGAACACGTCCAGGCCCGCCTTCGAGGAGCCGTAGACGAAGTTCGACCGCCGCGCGCGCTCACCGGCGGGGGAGGACATCACCGCGACGTTGCCGTGGCCCTGCTTGCGCAGCTTCGCGGCAAGCAGCACGCCCAGCGACACCGGGGCCACGTAGTTGATGTCGGCCACCGCGCGGGCCGCCTCGACGTCCGTCCAGCCCTTCTCGTTGTCGCCCTGGATGCCGAAGGCGATCAGCGTGACGTCGACGTCGCCGTCGGCGAACGCCTTGTCGATCACCTCCGCGTGCGTATCCGGCTTGCGGGCGTCGAACGTCAGGATCGACACCGTGCTGCCGGTCTTGCGCAGCGTCTCGGCGGCCTCGTTCAGGCGCTCCGACTCCTCGGGGCGATCCGCGAGGATGATCCGCAGCGGGCGGGCTTCGGCGTACTGCTTCGCCGTCGCCAGCGCGATGTCGGAGGTGCCGCCGAGCACCAACAGGGATTGGGGGTTTCCAACGGCGTCGATCACAGCTCAAGCCTCCGGCTCATGTCTGAGGCGAAAATGCCTTCGGGGTCTACGAATTGGCGGATCTTGCGGAACTCGTCCACGCGCGGGTACATCCGGTGGAACGTCTCCGCCGTGGCCCGCGAGTCCTTCGCGGTGTACAGCCGGCCGCCGATCTCGAGCACCATCTCGTCGAGATCGGTGCACAGTCGGGAAAGGCCCGATTTGATCGGGAAGTCGACGCAAACCATCCAGCCGGGGTGCGGGAACGACAGCGGTGCCCGGTTGCCCTCACCCATCTGCTTGAAGACGTTGAGGAACGAGTAGTGCCCGGAGTGCGCGATCCTCAGCAGGATCCGGCGCAGCTCCTCGTGCGCGTTCAGCGGCGTGCTGAACTGGTACTGGAGGAATCCCTTGGAACCGTAGGCCCGGTTCCACTCGCCGAACATGTCCAGCGGGTGGTAGAAGGCGGTCAGGTTTTCCACCACACCGAGCTTGCGCTTGGGTGACTTGCGGAACCACGCCTCACCGAGAGCGCTGAAGGTCAGCTTGTTGGCCAGCCCGTTCGGGAACACGTCGGGCAGCGTCGCCAGCTTGGGCGCGTCGAACTTCAGCGGGTTCGCGCGCAGCTTCGGAGGCAGGTCGTCCAGTTTGGCCAGCGAGCCGCGGCTGAACGCGGCGCGGCCCAGCTTGGCACCGGTGGAGATGGCGTCGAACCACCCCGAGGAGTACGTGTAGTCGTCCTCGGAGCCGTTGCTGACCAGTTCGAGCGTCTCGTCGAGGTTGTCGGTGCGATCGAGGTCGGCCACGAAGTACGCGGTCTCGGTCCGGGTCATCCTGATTTTGGCCCGGACGATGATGCCGGTGAGGCCGATGCCCGCGACGGTCGCCCAGAACAGCTCCGATTCGGGGCCGTCCGGCGTCACCGTCCGGACTTGCCCGTCCGCGGTGATCAGGTCCATCGACACCACGTGGTTGCCGAAACTGCCTGCGCTGTGATGGTTCTTGCCGTGGATGTCGTTGGCGATCGCGCCGCCGATGGTCACCTGGCGGGTGCCCGGCAGCACCGGGACCCACAGGCCGTAGGGCAGCGCGGCCTTCATCAGCTGGTCCAGGCTGACGCCGGCGTCCACGTCCACGATCGTGGTGTCCGGGTCGATGTCGTGGATTCGGTTCAGCGGGGTCATGTCGATGACCACACCGCCGGCGTTCTGCGCGACATCGCCGTAGCTGCGGCCCAGGCCGCGGGCGAGGACGCCGCGCTCGTCGGCGGTGCGCACCGCCTCGGCGATCTTCTCGACGTCAGCGGTGCTCAGCACGCGCGCCCGCGTCGGCGCTGTGCGACCCCAGCCGTAGAGTTCCTTGGTTTCGAACGCCGCAGTCATCAGAGGCTCAGCCTCCGGGAGAGGTCGGAGTGGAAGATGCCCTCCGGGTCGACCGCGGTGCGGATCTTGCGCCACTCCTCGATCCGCGGGTACATCTGCTCGATCATCTGGGCCGAGGTGCGGGACTCCTTGGCCAGGTACAGCCGGCCGCCCGCGTTCAGCACCATCTCGTCGAGCTCCTGGCACAGCCGGTCCAGGCCCGGGGTGATCGGGATGTCGACGGTCAGCGTCCAGCCCTTGCGGGGGAACGACATCGGCGCCTGGTTGCCTTCGCCGAAGGTCTTGAGCACGTTCAGGAACGACACGTGGCCCGACGCGCTGATCTTGTCGATCGAGCGGCGGAACATCGCCTCCTGCCCGAACGGCACCATGAACTGGTACTGCAGGAAGCCGTTGGGGCCGTAGACCCGGTTCCACTCGCCGACCAGGTCGAGCGGGTGGAAGAACTGGGTGATGTTCTGCACCATGCCGAACTTCGTCGGCGCCTTGCGATACCAGACCTCGTTGAACGCGGTGATGGTCAACTTGTTGACCAGGCCGTTGGGGAAGATCGGCGGGGCGGTCATCAGCTGCGGCGCGTTGAACTTCAGCGGGTCCTTGCGCAGCTTCTTCGGCAGGTCCTCGACGCGGGCCGAGTTGCCGCGGGTGAGCAGCGCGCGGCCCAGCTTGTCGCCGCGGGCCAGCGAGTCGAACCAGGCGACGGAGTAGACGTAGTTGTCGTCCGAGCCGTCGGTGAAGTGCTCGATCAGCTCGTCGAGGTTCTTCGTCTGCACGTTGTCGACCAGGAAGTACGCGGTCTCGACGCGCTTGAGCTTGATCGTCGCGCTGATGATGATGCCGGTCAGCCCCATGCCGCCGACCGTGGCCCAGAACAGCTCGGAGCCCTCGCCGTCCGGGGTCAGCGCGCGGACCTCGCCGTCGGCGGTGAGCAGGTCCAGCGACAGCACGTGGCTGCCGAACGAGCCCTGCGAGTGGTGGTTCTTGCCGTGGATGTCCGAACCGATCGCGCCACCGACGGTGACCTGCCGGGTGCCCGGCAGCACCGGGATCCACAGGCCGTAGGGCAGCAGCCGGCGCATCAGCGTGTCCAGCGACACGCCAGCGTCCACGACCACCGTCGCGTTGTCCACGTCGATCTGGTGCACCCGGTCGAGGGCGGTCATGTCGATGACGGTGCCGCCCGCGTTCTGCGACGGGTCGCCGTAGCTGCGGCCCAGACCGCGGGCGATGACGCCCCGTTCACCGGCCTCGCGGACCGCTTTGGCGATCGCCTCGACGTCCGGGGTGCTGACGACGTGCGCCCTGGTCGGCGCGGTGCGCCCCCAGCCGGTCAGCGTCTGAAGCTCGTCCTTTACCGATCCCACCCAGCCGAGTCTATCCGCGTTGACGTGGCAGATACCGGCGGGTACATCCGGTCCCCGGCGGTGTGCGATGCGTCATCGCTACACTCGCTTGGGACGTTCGCGGAGTTCGATCTCCCACGTCTTCGGCGTCTAGCCGGGTGCCCCAGGTGCCGAATGCCCTGTCGTCGGATCCCGAGGTGAACCAGTGGCCGTGGCCGAACCCGCAGCCCAGACCGAACCGAAGCGCCTAGGCGTCTTAAGCCAGCTGTTCCGCTTCATCGTCATCGGCGGCGGCTGCGCGATCATCGACTTCGGCACCTACTCGCTGATGTTGGGTGTGTTCGGTTGGCCGGTGTGGCTGTCCAGGGGGATCAGCTTCGTCCTCGGAACTTCAGCGTCGTACGTGATCAACCGGAAGCTCACCTTCCACGGTGCGAGCACCGGGAACACGAGGGCGAAGGCCGGTGCCTTCGCCCTCGTCTACATCGTCACGTTCTTCGTGAACTGGGGCACCAACCAGCTGCTGGTCATGCTCACGGGCGCCGAAGGCACCCCGTGGATGATCACCGCCTGCTGGATCGCCGGGCAGGGCCTGGGCACGCTGATCAACTTCGTGATGCTCAAGTGGGTCGTCTTCCGCGAGTGACCCACAAGGGTCCCAGTCGCCGCCCGGCTCCCCCCCGTAGTCCGCAATTTCAATGGAAATCAGAGGTCCGATTTCCATTGAAATTGTGGGAGTTATCCACAGCCGCCGGCGTGTCGGGGTCCGACACGCCGATGTTCCGCGATTTCCATTGAAATTGCGGGGAGAACCGGTGCCCTGAGTGGCGTCAGTTGCGGAAGCCGGTGCCTCGGGCCGGGGCTCCGTAGGCGTTGGCGTCGGAACGGGTCATCTCGACGTGCGCCGTGGCCACGTGCGCGAAGTTCACCGCGAAGCGGCCGCCGTCGGCGGTCGTGAGCGACTTCGTCTGGCCGTTGGCCATCAGGTCGGCGAGCACGTCGCGGAGTGCATCGGCCTCCGCCGGGGCCAGCGCGATGTGCAGCGGCTGGCTGACGCCGGCGAGGTGCAGCACGAGTCCGGGTCGCGTTTCGGGCATCGGATCTCCCAATCGCAGGGTGACGGGTTCCTTGCGCCGCAAGGACTTCTCCGTCCAGCGCAGCACGAACCGGCCGTCCCGGCACCGGATTTCACCCTCAGCGGACCCCGGAACCCCCGCCCACCGGTCGTTTTCGCTCACGGCGTACACCGCCCCTCGCGCTGCGGGCTACTGCTCGGGTTCTTCCTCCGGGGGTTCGAATGCCTTGACGTCGTTGCGGTCGTCGCTGTTCGGGACGTCGCCCGGCAGGTGCACCGTCTTCGACAGCGGACCCGGCGTCCAGGTGCCCCAGTGCGTCTCCTCGTGCACGTCCATCGCCGCCTGCGCTGGCAGTGCGTCCGGCTCGTACGGGTCGACCGCGTACAGCGAGCCCCAGTCCCGGTGGATGTTGTTCTTCAGGTAGGTCGGCAGCTCCCGCATGCTGGTCGCCACGTTGAGCCAGCCGAACGGTCCACCCGCGTCCGGCGACGACCAGCCCTGCCCGATGTCGCGCACCTCGGCGCCGGCCGCCACCCGGAACTTCGGGATCTCGGCGATGCCGTGGTGCACGCCCGGCAGCTGCAGGCACGGGTTCACGAGGGCGGCGGTCCACTCCACGAACGTCGGCTGGTCCCCGACGAAGTCGGTCATGTTCACGAGCTGCGGCGCCCGCGGCGCGCTCACCGCGACCCAGCCGTTCGGGCCCAGCGAGTTGTCGATGGCCACCACCCGCATCTTGGTGGCGTCTTTGGACTTGTCGCCGAGGGTGAACCGGAAGTCCCGCCACGCCGGGCCGGGCTGCTGCACCACGTACTTGCGCTCGGTGATCAGGAAGCCGTTGTCGGTGTCGTGGCCGAACTCCAGCGCCACCGAGTTCGCGCCCAGCTCCGCGCCGGCCAGCGAGAGCACCACCGGCACCTCGCCGGTCTTCGCCCGATCCGGCAGGTCATACCACTGGGTGCGCAGCTCACCGGTGCCGACGCCGGCCGCGTCGTAGCTGCCCCACACCGGCGCGTTGTCGTTGCCGAACTGGTGCGGCGGCTTCCAGTCGGGTTCCTGCATGTCGGAGCCGTCGCCGGGCGGCAGGCCGGGCCGGTTGAAGCCGACCATCTTGGCCCGCATGTACTGGTCGGCGTCCTCCTTGCCCTCCAGCCGCTTCGGCGGGACGCCGATGTCCTTGTCCTCCGACGGCGCCGCCTTGCCCGGCTGGTCGCCGGACACCCGCAGCATGCCGGACTGCGGGTTCGTCTCCACGTAGACGTAGTCGGACAGCCCGCAGCTGGAGCCGACGATCTGCCTGATGTTGTCCGCGCCGAGGCTGTAGCTGCCCCACTGCTTCTGGATGACCTTGCCGAAGTTGGCGAGCTCGAACAGCACCAGCAGCGCGCACAGGATCGACAGCGGCGCGGTGCCCAGCCGCAGCGCGCGGCTGCGCTTCTCCTCGCGGCCGAAGCGCTCCTCGACGACCTTCGGGTTGTTCTCGTCGATGCGCAGATGCTCGATGAACGCGACGATCAGCGCGATCCCGGCGATGCCCAGGAAGAACGTGCTCAGTTCGTGGCCGCTGATCTGCGGCGGCATGTTGAACCAGGGCACGCCCCAGCCCGAGACGTACCACCAGGCGTTGGGTCCGGTGGCCGCGAACGCCAGGATCACCATGAGCATCGCGACGAACGCCGCGCGGTTGCGCTTGGACCGCAGCACGGTGCTGCTCGTGGCCAGCGCCGTGAGCGCGGCCAGCGCGCCGCCGAACGCGGCGAAGATGCCGAAGTGGTGGGACCACTTGGTGGGGGTCAGGACCAGCACGACGAAGGACAGCGCGGTGACCGCGAGCAGCCGTCGGCTCGGCCCGAGCGCGGCGCCCCGGATGCGGCCCCGCCGCAGCAGCACCACGGCGCAGGTCGTCAGGCACAGCATGACCAGGAGCACCGGGAACCGGCGGGTCATCGAGCCGTCCGGCGTCTGGCTGAACAGCAGGTTGTAGCGGCTGAGCTCCTCGTACCAGCTCTGGCTCGGGCCGAGTTCGGTGCGCAGTGCGGTCGCGTCCATGATCGACTGCCAGGTCTGGTCGGAGAACACCAGCGTCAGGATCACGAACCCGGAGGCCGCGATCGGGGCCAGCACCGGCACCCAGCCGAACTCCTGAGCCCGCTTGCGCACCAGCCGGAACAGCGGCTTCAACGCCGCCACGAACGGCAGCACGGACACCATGCCGTGCGGGTTCGCGCCGACCGACAGCGCCGCGACGACCAGCCCCAGCGCGGCGGGCATCAGCCGCCCGGTGGCCACCGAGCGCTCGACCGCGCACAGCGCCAGCAGCGAGAACAGCACCACGACCGGCTCGGGCCGCAGGCCGTTGTCGTAGGGCAGCCAGAACGCCAGGAACACCGCGGCGGCGGCCCAGCCGGCGGCGTTGCTGCGCCGCACCTGCTGGCCGAGCCGCGGCAGCACCTCGCGGCTGATCAGCAGCCAGCTCACGATGCCCATCAGCAGCGCGGGCAACCGCACCCACGGCGTCGCCGTCGACACCTGCACCCACAGCGCGTACAGCTCGTAGAACCAGCCGAACGGCGCCTCGGCCACGCCGAACCAGCGGAAGTAGTTGCTGATGTAGCCGAAGCTCTCGCGCGCCCGCGCGATGGTCAGGATGTAGCCGTCGTCCGAGGTCATCGCGCCGATGACCCACCAGACGGCCAGCGCGCCGATCACCGACACGTCGCGGAACGTCGGCTTCCACCAGCCGGCCGGGGCCCACTTCGGCGGGCGGCGACCGGCCCGTACGTCCAGCCGCCGCAGGCAGATCAGCGAGCCGATGAACGCCAGCACCGCGAGCACGATCACCGCGAGCTTGAGCGTGGTCGCCTGGCTCTCGTAGCGGTTGTCGACGCGGGCCTCGAAGGACACACCGCGCACGTCGTCGATGCCGTCGTTGAGGCCGGAGTAGATGCCGGTCAGCTGCGGGCGCTGGTCGCCGCGGAGGTTCGCCAGTGTCTCGGTGCCGACGCTGGCCGTGGTGCTGAAGGCGTCGGAGTGCAGCGAGAGCGAGCAGTCACCCGCGGGCAGCGGCACCGTGCCCACCTGCTGGCCCTTGGTCAGCATCGTCAGGTGGCCGTTGTCGACCTGCAGCGTGAGGCCGGTCAGCTTGCCGTAATCCGACGACGGCGGGTTCGTGCTCAGCAGCGTGGCCGGGCCGTTGGTGCGGGCGTCCAGGCTGCGCACGGCCGTGCACGGGATCTCGGCGTTCAGCCACACCGGGGAGTAGCTGACCAGCGGCGCCGACACCGACTTGGTGCCTTCCGCCGTCGGCCACTTCAGGGTCGTGATGTCGTAGTTGACCGGAAGGAACGGCACGGCCAATGCGAGCACCGTGCCGAGCAGCCCGAAGACCGTCGCGAACAGCTTCAGCCGCTTGGCCGACGGTTGTCGGTGATTCGTCTCGATGCGCGCCGAAGCGTCGTCCGTTCGGCGGCTTTCTTCCTGGCCACTGAGCACGGGCCGAGGATAGTAGTTGCTGGTCCGGGCCCTTTCGCGGCATTCGACGGGTGTGCAAATGAACACTTCGTGCAACGCCGTGAGCTGCGATCTCAGGAAGCTCTCAGGCCGTTCTCAGCGTCCCGTGACCATTCGGTGACCGCTGTTTCGTCGCAGTTTCAATTGAAACTGAGATGGCTCAGCGGCGGTAGAACTTTTCCTGTTGGCCTTGGCGGAGCAGTCGCAGCCATTCCTTGAATGCCTTCGGGTCGCGCTTTTGCCCCACGAAGTACAGGCCGAAGCGGAGCACTTCCAGCGCGCCGATCTTGCGCATCCCCGGCTGCGACAGCAGGTAACCGCGGTTGCGGTAGGTGTAGTAGCGCTTCGCCGCGTCCGACGGGTCCTGGGCGTGGAACCGGCCGCCCAGCATCGGCTTGAACTCCGCCGAACCGTCCGGGTGCAGGAACCGGGTGCGCAGCGTGGTGCCGAACGGCAGGCCGGAGCGCACCACCCGGCGGTGCACCTCCACCTCGTCGCCGCGGAAGAACAGCCGGTAGTCCGGCACACCCACCACGTCCAGCGTCGAGGCGCGGAACAGCGCGCCGTTGAACAGCGACGCGATGCCCGGCAGGAAGTCGCCGTCGCCGAGCTCGCTGACCCGGCGCTTCCAGGTCAGGCCGCGGCGCAGCGGGAACGCCAGCTTGTCCGGGGTGTCGATGTTGACCACCACCGGCGACACCGCGGCCAGCCGCCGCTGCTTGGCGACCTCCAGCAGCGTCGCGAGCGCGTGCTCGTCGGCGGGGCGGCCGTCGTCGTCGCCCAGCCACACCCATTCCGCGCCCAGCGACAGCGCGTGCAGCATGCCGAGCGCGAAACCGCCGGCGCCGCCGAGGTTGCGCTGCGAGACGAGGTAGGTCGACGGGATCGGGCAGTCCGCCACCACGTCCTGCGCGGGCTGGTCCGGGCCGTTGTCGACCACCACCAGGTGATCGGGCAGCCTCGTCTGGCTCGCGATGACTTTCAGGGACTCGGCCAGCAGCTCGCGACGGTGCCTGGTGACGATCACTGCGACTACGGACCCGGCCGGCAGCTGCTGTGCGGAGTCGGTGCTCATGAGCCTTCTTTGCTCCCGATAGTGGCCGCGGATTCGCCGATCCGGGCCAGGGTTTCCTCACTGAGGTGCTCGAAGGGGTCGTAGCCCTTGTAGTGCGTCAGCACTTCGCGCAGCGATCCCTGCTCCCGCATCCCGCCCTTGTCCATCCAGATGGCGGTGCTGCACAGCTCGATCAGGAACTCGTCGGAGTGCGAGGCGAAGACCAGGATGCCCGATCGCTTGACGAGGTCGTTGAGCCGGTCCCGCGCCTTCTCCAGGAACTCCGCGTCGACGGCGCCGATGCCCTCGTCGAGGATCAGGATCTCCGGGTCGATCGAGGTCACGACGCCCAGCGCCAGCCGCACCCGCATACCGGTGGAGTAGGTGCGCAGCGGCATCGCCAGGTAGTCGCCGAGCTCGGTGAACTCGGCGATCTCGTCGATCCGCTTCTCCATCTCCTTGCGGTTCATGCCGAGGAACAGGCCGCGGATAATGATGTTCTCGTACCCGGAGATCTCCGGGTCCATGCCGACACCGAGGTCGAACACCGGAGCGACCTTGCCGACCACCCGCGCGCTGCCGCGGGTGGGTTCGTAGATGCCCGCGAGTAGCCGCAGCAGGGTGGACTTGCCGGCACCGTTGTGGCCGACCAGCGCAACCCGGTCGCCGTGGCGCAGCGACAGTTCGATGTCGTGCAGCGCCTCGATGATCGGTACCCGGCTGTCGGTGCCGATCTTGCCACCGGCCCTGCCGAGGACGGCCTTCTTCAGCGATCGCGACTTCGCGTCGAAGATCGGGAAGTCGACCGATGCGTTCCAGATGTCGATGCTGACCAAGATTTCTCAGCTCCCGATCAAACCCAGTAGGCGACACGCGCGCGGTAGTTACGCATGACCAGCAGTGCGAGCAGCCAACCACCGACCGTGAACCCGAGCACGATCGCCCAGTGGTGCCAAGACTGGTTGGTCCCCAGCATCGGGGCGCGCGCGATCTCGACGAAGTGGTAGATCGGGTTGAGCTGGGCCAGCCAGGCCCGAGGTCCCGCGTTCTGCTCCAGCGCCTGGATCGGCCAGACGATCGGCGACATGAAGAACAGCAGCTGCATGAAGCTGTTGACGACCGGCGGGATGTCGCGGAAGCGGGTGCTCGCGACTCCGAAGAGCAGCACCACCCAGACGCCGTTGAGCACCAGCAGGAGGATCGCCGGGATCGCGGCGATCACCGTCCAGGTCACCGGCGGCTGGAAGATCGCCAGGATGGCCAGGTAGACGACGAGGTTGTGCAGGAAGAGCAGGAATTCGCGCCACACCGTGCGCAACACGTGCACGCTGATCGGCGCGGGAAGCTGCTTGATCAGGCCCTCGTTGTGGATGAACACCTCGGTGCCGGACAGCAGGCAGCCCTGGATGAAGTACCAGATCATGAACCCGACGGTCATGTACGGCACATAGTCGGCTGCCTTGAGCCCGAAGATCGTGGAGTACATCAGGCCGAGGCCGCCTGCGGTGACGCCCATGCCGATGGTGATCCACAGCGGGCCGAGCACCGATCGGCGGTAGCGCTGCTTGATGTCCTGCCAGCCAAGGTGTGCCCACAGCTGGCGCTGGCTGAAGCCGTCGCTGAGGTCCTTCGCTGCCTTTCGCCAGGATCGCGACGAGGTCTCAGAGGGAGCCGGGGGTCGGTCTAGCGTGCTCGTGGACTGCACAGTGCGTCAGAGTACCGACCACGAGTGTGCCCCCCGGGTGAGGGCATCACTCGACGGCGTCGCGCCGGTCTGACGTCGGGCGCGACGCCTCCACGGAGCGTCACAGGTATTGACCGGTGCCCCGGGTGTGGCCGGTTTCGGCTTCGCCGCTGCTGCCCACGGGCAGGCCTCGGCGCATCTGCTCCAGCTGGGCCCGGGCCGCCATCTGCTGGGCGAACAGCGCCGTCTGCAGGCCGTGGAACAGGCCCTCCAGCCAGCCGACGAGCTGGGCCTGCGCGATCCGCAGCTCCGACTCGGACGGCGTCGTCTCCTGGGCGAACGGCAGCGACAGCCGCTCCAGCTCCTCGATGAGCTCCGGGGCGAGCCCCTGCTCCAGCTCGCGGATCGAGGACTGGTGGATCTCCTTGAGGCGGCTGCGGCTGGCCTCGTCAAGCGGTGCCGCCCGGACCTCCTCCAGCAGCTGCTTGATCATGGTGCCGATGCGCATCACCTTGGCCGGCTGTTCGACCAGGTCGTTGATGTCCTCGCCGCGCTCCGGCTGGTCGTCGGCGTTCATGGCGGCACCGATCGGCATGCCGTCCTCGCCGACGACGAACACCTGCGGCCTGCCCTCACTCGGATCGTGGGTCATGTCTCCATCCTGGCTTGTCGCTACAAGATTCGAAATCCCGGGGCAGCGCTGCGTGCCCGCCGGTCCAGCCCCCGAGATCTGACGATGCGCTAATGGGGATCCCGCGGTCCAGGCGGCGTCCGAGGTTCCGCCACCCGCGCCGCTACGCAGGGTGAGCTGGAAGCGTCTTCGCGCGAGCGATGCGATATCTGCCACCCGGGGACGAGTTCGGGAGGCTCCATACGTAACGTGTGCCCCATGGCGTTCGACGTCGCGGCGGTTCGCGGGCTCTTCCCCGCGCTCGGCGACGGGTGGGTGCACCTGGACGCCCCGGCGGGCATGCAGGTTCCTGAACAAGTGGCGACCGCGGCGTCGACTGCGCTGCGGGCCCCGGTATCCGGTCCGGGCGGGATCTTCCCCGCATCGCAGCGCGCCGAGGCGATCGTGGAAGCCGCCCGTCGCGCTATTGCTGACCTCATCGGTGCGAACCCGGCCGGGGTGGTGCTTGGGCCGAACTCCGCTGTGCTGCTGCAGCGGCTCGCCGATGCGCTCGGTGACGGCTGGATGATCGGTGACGACGTTGTCGTCTCCCGGTTGGACCACCCGGCCAACGTCGCGCCGTGGCAGCGTGCGGCGCAGCGCTCCGGAACCACGGTGCGGTGGGCCGAGGTCGACATCGAGACCTGCGAGCTGCCCACCTGGCAGTACCAGGAGCTGATCACCCCGCGGACGAAGGTCGTCGCGATCACCGCCGCGTCCGGCGCGGTGGGCACCCGGCCGGACGTGCGACAGGCGGCGGACGCCGCGGCGGAGCACGGCGCGCTGGTGGTGGTGGACGCCGCGGCCGCGGCGCCGTTCGTGCCGCTGGACATCACCGCGATGGGCGTCGACGTGGTGGTGGTGAACGCCTCGGCGTGGGGCGGGCCGCCGGTGGGTGCGCTCGTGTTCAAGAACCCGGCGATGCTCGACCAGCTGCCGTCGGTGGCCCTGGAGTCCGGCGCGCGCGGACCGGAGCGGTTGGAGCTTGGCCCGCACGCGTACCCGCTGCTGGCCGGGTTGGTGGCGTCGGTGGACTACCTGGCGGGGCTGGACGATGCGGCGGTCGGGCCGCGCCGGGAGCGCCTGCTGACCTCGCTGGGTTCGGTGAAGTCGTACCAGGCGGGGTTGCTGGCGAACCTGACCAACGGGCTGCGGAAGATGCGGCACGTGATGGTGATCGGCGACGCGATGCGCCGGGTGCCGTCGATGGCGTTCACCGTCAACGGCGTCAAGGCGGAGGAAGCGGTCGAGCACCTCGCGGAGCGCGGGGTGTGCGCGTTCGAGGACCCGGGCACGCACGGGGTGTTCGCGGTGCTCGGCGTCGGCGAGGTCGGCGGCGCGGTCCGCGTCGGCCTGGCCCACTACACCAACGCCTCCGAGGTGGACCAACTCGTCCGGGCGGTCGCCGAACTCGGCTGAAGTCCCGCAATCCCGGCGCATTCCGCGTCGCGGTGCCGGTTGCGAGGGTGGAGCGAACGGCCCGTTCACCTCCTCTACGCTTGGGTTTTAACCTTTGGGTGTTGTTGTGGCCCCGGTTGATCATGGGAACAGCCCTTGGGTGATCATGCTTCTGACGAAAGAAGAAGATCAACCAAGGGCTGTCGTGATCAGTGTGCAGGATGACCGCCAGGCGGTCGAGTTCGGGGCTGTGACCGGGTTCCGGGATGGGTTTTACCGGTGTCTGTCGGCTCGGGCGGATGCGTTGTTCGAGCTCTGCGATGCGGTGTCCTGCGGTGAGCGGCCGGTGACCTCGTTGGTGGAGTTGTCGCTGTCGCCGGTGTTCCGGCGGGGGCATGGCGCGTTGTACGACGCGTTGGCGGCCGGGGAGATCGACGCCGCCGGGGTACGGGATGTGCTGGTGGATGGGTTGCCTGCCGCGGCGGACGAGGGACCGCTTCTGTTCACCGCTGATGTGACCGTGTGCCCGCGACCGGATGCGGAGTGCTCGGCGGATCGCGGTCACTGTCATACGTCGTGTCGCTGTGACGGTGACCGTAAGACGATCCCTGGCTGGAACTATGCGTGGCTTGCGGGCATCCAGTGGGGTCGTTCGTCGTGGGTGTCGCCGGTGGATGCGGTCCGGATGGATCCCGACGATGATCTCGTGGCGGTGACCGCCGCCCAGATCCGGGAGTTGGCTACTCGTCTGCGCGCCGCCGGGCGCACGGGTGGAGCGGGCCGCCTTCCACCGATGGTGGTGATGGACTCTGGTTATCCGGCTACCGCGATGACCGACGCGGTGTCTGATGTGGACGTGCAACTGCTGATCCGTCTCGACCGTGACGATCGGGTGTTTCACCGCCCACCGCCGCCGCGGGTGCCTGGCAGGACCGGGCGGCCACCGAAATACGGCGCCCGCTTCGAGTGCGCCAGCCCCACCAGTTGGCACACCCCGGACGCCACGCTGACCGTGGACACCGACCGCTACGGACGGGTTGAGGTGCATGCCTGGTCCGGGCTGTCGCCGAAGATCCAAGCCCGCGGCTGGTTCGCCGACCGTAGCGAACTACCCGTGGTCACCGGCACGGTCGTGCACGTCCGCGTGGAACACCTGCCCGACGGACGCGCCCCGCACAAGGACCTGTGGCTGTGGTGGGCCGCTCCCGAGGGCGTCCCACTGGATCTGGACATGCTGTGGCGGGTCTACCTACGGCGGTTCGACATCGAGCATTTCTTCCGTTTTGCCAAGTCGACCTTGGGCTGGACCGCGGCGAAAACCCGCACACCCGCCCAGCAGGACCGGTGGACCTGGCTGACGATCGCCGCCTACACCCAACTCAGACTCGCCCGCAACCTCACCACGGACCTGCGGCGTCCCTGGGAACGACGCCCCGAGCCAGACCGGCCGTTAAGCCCGCACCGGGTACGCCGCGGGTTTCGCCACATCCATGATCGTCTCGGGACCCCCGCGCGTGTGCCGAAACCCACCCGGCCCGGCCCAGGGCGGCCCCCAGGCTCCCGCTCCGGTCCTGCTCAACGCCATCCCGTCCGCAAAAAAACCGAAAAAACGGACACCCGGCAACCCGCCGGAAAGAAGCAAGCACGTTAAAACCCAAGCTATGAGCCTGTTGCAATATTACGCCCACCACGGACCGTGATCGATCGATCACGGCTGAGATGGCCACTGGCGGACAAACGGCGGCGATCGAGACTGATTTGGTACTTCGGTTCAGCCGTTTTCGCCGAAAACGCAACAGGCTCCTACCGGCACAAACGGTCCGTTCGCTCCAACCCGAAGCGTGCGTCGTGAGTACCGGGCTGCTATGGCGACCCAACACACTCACGAACCTTGAACAGCAGAAATCTTGCTTTCAGCGGACGAGGAGGATCTTGCCGCGGACGTCGCCCGCTTCCAACGTCGCGTGCGCTCGCGCCGCCTCCGACAGCGGCACCCGCTCGTGCACCAGCGTCCGCACCTCGCCCGCCTCGACGAGCGGCCACAGCCGCTCCCGCACGTCGGCGACGATCGCAGCCTTGCCCTGCGGGCCCTCGACGGGCCGCCCGCGGAGCCCGAGCACCGACAGTCGTAGCCGTTTGACCAGCATCTTCCCCAGGTCGAGCTCGGCCTTCCGGCCGCCCTGCATGCCGATGACGGCCAGGTGCCCGTCGGGCGCCAGCGCGGACAGGTTCCGGTCCAAATAGGACGCACCCATGTTGTCCAGGATGACGTCCGCCCCGCCGAGTTCCTTGACGATCGCGACGAAGTCCTCGTCCCGGTAGTTGATGACCGGGTCCGCGCCCAGGTCCGCGCACAGCTGGCGGCCCTCGGCCGATCCGGCGGTCGCCGCCACGCGCGCGCCGAGCGCCTTGGCGATCTGGATCGCGCAGGTCCCGATGCCGCCGGCCCCACCGTGCACCAGCAGCAACTGTCCACTCCGGAGCCCGGCCTCCATCACCACGTTGGACCACACGGTGCAGGTGACTTCGGGCAACCCGGCGGCCTCGACGAGGTCCACCCCGGCGGGCTTGGGCAGCACCTGCGTGGCGGGCACCGCGACCCGTTCGGCGTAGCCGCCGCCGGCGAGCAGCGCGCACACCTCGTCGCCGACTTGCCATCCGGGCACGCCCTCGCCGATTTCGGCGATGGTGCCCGAACATTCCAGCCCCAGGATGGTGCTGGCACCCTTCGGCGGCGGGTAGTTGCCCTCCCGCTGGCTCAGGTCCGCGCGGTTGACCGCGCTCGCGGCGACGTCGATGAGTACCTCGCCCGGACCCGGCCGCGGGTCGGGTTGCTCGGTCCACTCCAGCACTTCCGGTTCGCCCGGCTCACGAATAGAGATCGCGTACATGCCCTGGACGGTAGTCAGCGCGGAACGCTTCGCAGCGCGTGGTTCGGTGGGGTGATGGGAGATCGGTCAACGCGGTAAAAATGGGAATTTGTCCCTGCTTATTAACTCTTGTTGGTGCAGGCTTGACTTCGTGGAGTGATCCTCTCAAGGCTAGCCATCACAAAGTCCACCCGAAGCGGGGAGCATGATGAGTTCGCGAACCATCACACCCAAGCGCTCGGCGGCAGCTCTGGCCGCGATGTGCACGGCCGCGTTGTTGACCGTCACCCCGGCGAGCGCGGCGCCGGCCGATCTCGGCTCGAAGATCAACGGCAATGCGGTGAACCGCCACCTGATCGCCTTGCAGCGGATCGCCGACCAGAACGGCGGGAATCGCGCGTCCGGCTTGCCGGGCTACGAGGCGAGCGTCGACTACGTTGCCGGCAAGCTCCGCAACGCGGGCTTCGACGTCACCACGCCGGAGTTCACCTACCAGGCCTACTACCTGGACTCGTTCAACCTTGCGGTGGCCGGGCAGCCGGTCGAGGGTGACGCCCTGGAGTACTCCCCGGCCACCCCGAAGGGCGGCATCACCGCGCCGCTGGCGGTCGCCCCGGTCGACGACACGCCGGGCTGCGAAGCCACGGACTACGACGGCGCGGACATCACCGGCAAGGTCGTGCTGATCCAGCGCGGCGCCTGCACGTTCGCGCAGAAGGCGCAGGTGGCCGGCGAGCGCGGGGCCGCGGGCGCGATCATCTACAACAACGCGGACGGTCCGCTCAACGGCACGCTCGGCGACCCCGAAGCCGCGAAGATCCCGACCGCGGGCGTCACCAAGCAGGTCGGCGAGGCGCTCGCCGGGCAGGCCGGCGCCGAGGTGAAGCTGGACGTCCAGGCCCGCCTGGAGACCGTCACCACCCGCAACGTGATCGCGCAGACCCGCACCGGTCGCGCCGACAACGTCGTGCTGGCGGGCGCGCACCTGGACAGCGTTCCGGAAGGCCCCGGCATCAACGACAACGGCACCGGCTCCGCAGGCATCCTGGAGACGGCGCTGCGGTTGGGCGGCAGCCCGAAGGTCAACAACGCGGTCCGCTTCGCCTTCTGGGGCGCGGAGGAGTCCGGCCTGGTCGGGTCGACGAAGTACGTGCAGAGCCTGAGCTTCGAGCAGCAGCTCGACATCGCCCTGTACCTGAACTTCGACATGATCGGCTCGCCGAACGCCGGCTACTTCGCCTACGACGGCGACGACTCCGACGGCGTCGGCGCCGGGCCGGGCCCGCAGGGCTCGGGGCAGATCGAGCAGGACCTCGTCAACGCGATGGCCGCGCAGGGCATCGAGGTCGAGGGCGATGACTTCGACGGTCGTTCGGACTACGGCGAGTTCATCGCGGTCGGCATCCCGGCCGGCGGCCTGAACACCGGCGTCGAGGAGCTGAAGTCCGAGGCGCAGGCGGCGAAGTGGGGCGGCACCGCGGGTGTCGCCTTCGACCCGAACTACCACTCGGCGAAGGACAACCTGGCCAACGTGGACTGGGTCGCCCTGGAGCGCAACGCCAAGGCCCTCGCGAACGTCGTCGAAGGCTACGCGCAGAGCACCGAGGCGGTGAACGGTATGCAGACCCGCGCCCAGCGCGCGCAGCTGCGCGCCGTGCAGGCCCCGATGCTGGCGCAGGCCCACGCCGCCCCGGCGAAGACCAAGTCCGGCCACCACAACGTCGCCTGACGAGCCGGAACCAGCGGAACGGGGCACCTCCGACACCGTGCAACGGAATCGAGGGTGCCCTCCGCCGGTTCCCGGTGGTCCGCAATTTCAATGGAAATCAGAGGTCCGATTTCCATTGAAATTGCGGAAAAAGTCACCGGGTGGGGTGGCGAGTGTAGCCCGATCGGAGGAGATGTCGTGAAACGTGCCGTTTTCGCGGTCGCCGCCGTGGTCGCCGCTGTGGCCTCCGTCGCCGCTGTGGCTGCCACCGCCCCCGTGGCTGCCGCCGTGGTCGCCCCCGTCGCCCCCACCGCCGCCGTGGCTGCCGTACTGGTCGCCCCCACTGCCGACGCGGTGGAGCCGGTGCGCTTCGCGACGTTCAACGCTTCGCTCAACCGCGCCACCCAGGGCGAACTGCTCGCGGATCTGTCCACATCGGACGATCTGCAGGTGGCTGCGGTGGCGGAGGTCGTGCAGCGCGTCCGCCCGGATGTCCTGCTGCTCAACGAGTTCGACTACGTCGAGGGCGGCGCAGCGGTCGACGCCTTCCGCGCCAACTACCTGGCGCGGAGCCAGGGCGGTGCCGAACCGATCGACTACCCGTACGCCTACACCGCCCCGGTGAACACCGGCGTGCCGTCCGGGATGGACCTCGACAACGACGGCACCACCGGCGGCCCCGGCGACGCCTACGGCTTCGGGGCGTTCCCCGGCCAGTACGGGATGGTGGTGCTGTCGAAGTACCCGATCGGCGAGGCCCGCACGTTCCAGGGGTTCCGTTGGGCGGACATGCCGGGCGCGCGGCTGCCGGACGACCCGGCGACGCCGCAGCCCGCGGACTGGTACTCGCCGGCGGAGCTGGAATCCCTGCGGCTGTCCTCGAAATCGCACTGGGACCTGCCGGTCGACGTCGGCGGACGAACCGTGCACTTCCTGACCTCACACCCGACGCCGCCGAGCTTCGACGGTCCGGAGGACCGCAACGGCCTGCGCAACCAGGACGAGATCCGCTTCTGGGCGGACTACGTCACGCCGGGCCGAGCCGACTACATCTACGACGACGCAGGCGAATTGGGCGGTCTCGCGCCGGGTGCCCGGTTCATCATCGCGGGCGATCAGAACTCGGATCCGATCGACGGCGACAGCAACGGCGCCCGCCAGCTCCTGCGCGCGCCCCGCGTCATCGACCCGCTGCCGGGCAGTGTGGGAGCCGTCGAGGCCAGCACAACGCAGGGCGACGCCAACGCGGACCAGCGCGGGAACCCGTTCTTCGACACCGGGGACTTCAACGACGAAGCGCCCGGCAACCTCCGGGTGGACTACGTCCTGCCGTCGGCGCCGCTGATCCCGTTGCGCGCCGGGGTCTTCTGGCCGGCCTCGAACGACGGGCTCGCACGCCTCAACGACGCCTCGGACCACCACCTCGTCTGGACCGACCTGCTCGCCTGATCAGGGCCGAACAAGGGGCGCCACCGGATGTGCCGGGCACGGCCGCCAGTCGAAGCTCGAGGCAGGAAAACACTGATCGCGGCGGTTGCGGCAGGACTGACGATGTACGCCGATCTTGCGGCCTGGGCGGAGTCTGCCGTAGTTGAGCGGAGCGTCGACAAGCGGGTTTGATCAAGCTTGCCGACGCGGCGACCGGTGGTCACGTGCTGATGTCGACCAGTGAGCTGATGGCGGGCTTGGGGTACAAGTCGCCTCGCGCGGTCATGGGCGCGATTGCATGGCTCGAAGACGCCGACTACATCGAGCGTGTCACGACCTGGCGTGAGGATGGCCGCCAGGGACCGAACCGGTACGGTGTTGCACGCAAAATAGGTCAGTATGTGGAGCAGGAGCCGGCGACGATGGGTCCTGCACCACACACTGACGTGTCGTTTCTGATGCCCAATACTTCGGCAAGGCTGCCGCGAGCATCGAGTGCCGCTCCACGGAGACGATCGGGATGGGCTCAGGCTCATACTCAGGGGCCGTCATCTTCTCCAACGGCGGACTGTCGATCTCCTCCTCGTCGACCGGTCAGCCAAAAGGGTGCGAAGGCCACGAAAGTGGTTGTGTGCGTTGCCCGCGCTCGTCTCCTCGAGGTGCTAAATGCAAGCTGGCGGCCAACGCCGGTCGCCTCATTGGAAGTCGACCGGCGTCGTGGCTGGTCAACGAGCGACAGCGGGGATGCAAACGACTAGTTTGCTAGTTTTGCTCGCCGGCATTGGCGAGGTATCCCGCGACGGTCTTGCGCAGCTGATCAGCGTGGGCGTAAATGTCCTCGATGTCGTCGATGGGCATCCGGGTCTCGACCTTGTTCCCATCGAACAAGCCCAGGTAACGCTGGGCTCGGTTGAACCACAGCCGTGCGATCGGCTTGCGGTTGTTGTCGTCGAGCAGGACACCGAAGTAGGTCTTGGTGTCACGTCCGACCACGCGGGTGGCGGGGACCTCGCTGCAGACAATGGCGCGCACGACGCGGTAGCCCTCGATCTCGTCCTCGGTTGTGGTGATTTCGCTGGCGCGGTCGCCGCGTCCTGCCGCAGCCTTCCCGACAGGGGCCGAGTGGGCCGGTGTCGTAGCAGGGGCCGCCTGATCGGTAGAGGCTGGTTCCGCAGCAGCCTCGGAGCCCAGCGCTGTCTTGAGCCGATCGTTGACCTGCTCGGTGAGGAACTGGTGTGCAGCCTTCTCTACCAGTGGATAGAACTGCTCGCGGACTCTCTGGGTGATGTTGCCGCCGTAGACCCGTGCAGCGAGGAACCTGACCCATTCCTCGGAGGGTTCCCTGAACTCCGTTGCCAGCGATCGCTTGATGGCGCCGATGTACTTGAGCTCTCCCGCAGCGCTGATCACCGAATCGAGGTCGAACGATTCCCGGGTCAGCTTCGCCAACTCCGGAAGCAGGGTCCGATCGACCGCGGCCAGGTCAAGCACGAGGAACGGCTTGGCGTCCATCTTGTTGGCTCGTCGAGGTCGGTGTAGAACTCCCAGATCTGACCGTTGGTCAGTATCGCGACTCGCGCGTTGGTAACCGAGAAGTAGCGGTAGAGCTGCGAGGCGTGCTCCAGGCGCAGAGGCTCGGTGACCTTCTTGGCTTCAATCAGCATCTGCACCTGGCCGCCGTGGACAAGGGCGTAGTCGATCTTCTCGCCTTTCTTAGTGCCCACGTCGGCGGTGAATTCCGGGATGACCTCCGACGGGTTGAACACGTCGTAGCCCAGCACGCGGCCGATAAACGGCATTACGAACGCGTTCTTGGTTGCTTCCTCGGTCTCGATCGAGCCCTTCTGCTGCGCCAGCTTCGCTGACAGCTCAGCAACCCGTTCGGTCATATCCACGAGTCGTCTCCCTCTGCTCAGAGGCAAGCACGAGAAGTCGGCTTGCCGACATCGAAGTCGGAGACAATCCGCGGTACGTTACCGACCAGCCGCTGGGGAGACCAGCGACCGACGCCATGGTGACTTGTCGTTGCTGTTTGGCTAGGTCTCAAGCAGTCCGCGGCGCGTTTTCAGGGTTACGCCTCTGCTTTCTGAACGGCTCCACCTAGGACGCCGTAACGCCAGCTCGGCACACGGCGAAAAGTCAACGAGCACGAAGTCCAGTAGGGCTGCGCGAGCCATTCTCCAAGGAGACGAAGATGACCGGTCTCGAGCAGTTCCGTGCCGCGGAAGAACGACTGAAAGCGGCTGAGGATGCCGCCCACCCCGAAGAGGCTCGGGCGTGTCGCGAGGCCGCTCAGGTCCATGCCCTGCTTGCCCAGGTGGCCGCTATCGCGCTGAGCAGAACCGGTGACGGTGGCCAGATAAAAGCACGGGAGGACCGCCAAGATTGGCAGGCAACGGTCAGTCTCAAGCCTGAGACGAAGAAAGGCGGAGCGACAGTGTTTCGCTGAAGCGCTCGAATGGTCGGCGTAGTGCGCGTGCTGCAGCCGGCAGGTGCACTACGTTTGGGGCGTTTTGTGCGGGGCGCTGCGACGCCGTTCTGTCGGGCTGGTGATCGACCAGCGTTTGCGAATGTTGGACAGCCCGGCACGTGTTCGTCGTGCAGAGCATCGGCCCGGCGCGGAAGCTTTCGGCGAGGCTCGGGTGACGCCGGCCTCGGCGCTCGATCTCATCGTCGGTCATCGCCGGGGTGGCATCAGGATTTCGCGCAACGGTTGACCGCCGTCGACGAACAGTCGGCCACCGGGCACCAATGCGGCGGCTACGCGCTCCAGCGCGCATCGCCCCGCTTCTGGATGGCGGCCGTCGAGTGCGCCAACACGTACCGCGAAGACGATGTCGAAGGGAGCCTCACCGGGTTCCAGCACGAAATCTTCCGCCGCGATCTGCCGGACGCTCATGCGCCCCCGACGATCTCCTGGGCCGAGGCCGCCTTGGCTTGAGCGATCGCCTTGACGGAACGGTCGATCGCGAGGATGTGCCCCGAAGTCAACCGCGCCGCCACGGCGCGCGCGGCGGCGCCTGGTCCGCACCCGATCTCCAGGACTCGCGCCTGCGGCGTAAGCGGCAGCGCGTCCACGATCCCCGCAAGACGAGGCGAAAGATCTCGTGGCATAGGCCGAGCCTAGGACGAAATCAGTGAGCGGGAACGTGACCGGTCGTGGCGTTCGAAGCCCGACAAGTCGAAGTGTCGCCAGGCGAGCCGCCGTGCTCGCTCAGCCCAGTACTGACAAGATCGCCCCCGACTTGCGTTGTTGCAGGTCAGGGGCGATGCAGCGGAAGCGGGGGATTCGAACCCCCGGTCGCTCTCGCGACGCTCGCTTTCAAGGTCTATGAGTGATCGTTCAGCGCCGGTCGTTGCCGTCACGACCTGGGCCGGAAGGCGAAGGCTGGAACATTGGGGGGATCTGAACGGGCTTGAACTGCAACCCAGACTGCGCACCCCGGGGAGGGCGCCGGCAACGGCGCGAGCCTGGTAAGACTCGCGCTCAGATGCTCCGAGAGCATTCCCGGTGGGCCAAGGCCATGGCCGACAGGCGACGCAAAAACCCCTGGTGGTCTGCGCCTCCTGCCACGGCCACATCCACACTGGGCAGCCAACCACACCGCTCACGCACTAGTCACTGGAGAGCCGGACGATCGGGAAACCATCAAGTCCTTCACTCGGCGGGAGGCCGCGCGGAAAAGACCAGCCCCACGGCTGGCACCTCGCTGCGCGGCCGACCCATCCTGGTTTGCTGACACACCACCGACGCCTGGTCCGAGACTCCGAACGGCGGCCAGAGCATCATGAGGCGATGGTGTGGTGGGCCGTCATGACCCGCCGACTCGCCCGAGAACTCGCCGGGACACCTCCTAAACCACGCTGGGGCCAGCCCAGACCGAACCAGCAAGCCGCATGAAACAGTCCACCAACAGGCTCTAACTCAACATATCCACCACGGCCACGGTGACAGCACCATTGACAACGGCACCTTCCCGTTGGTTGGAGCAGCGGCGCCCCACCGAGCGTGATCCAGACCGGCCGCGCCTACCGTAGGGTCTCATCGGCGGTGACACGTCGATCTTGCATGCCCTGGCGTTTTCTCGGTTCGGGAAGCAGTGGGATGTTGCGCCTGCTGATCTGTTCGGCTGTGTGCCGTGCCTGGATGGTGACGGCGTGCAGGAAGTTGGCGAACGGGACCCGGGTCCCGGAGGCGGGGCCGATGGCCCAGATCCGTTCCAGGCCGCGGTCTTGTGACAGCACGACTCCGAGGTCTGCGCGAACGTCTGCGGCGCTGCAGGCCGAGAGCGGCGGATCCTTCAGGTAGAGGGTTCTCCCGTCGGAGTGCAGGGCCGGTGGCTGGAACCCGGTCGCTGACACCACGAGGTCGTACGCGTCCACGTCCACCGAGTCCATGTCCCGAAGGACAATATCTCCCACCTCCAGGCGAGCGAGAAGACGGCGTGCCACAGGGAGCAGCATGGCGGTGGCGTAGCGCCAGACAAAGCGATCCTTGGCCACAGGTAGGGCTCGCAGGTTGAGGAGGTCGAGGATGCCGACGATGGAGTCCTGCCATGGGCAGAGGTCCATCTCGGCCAGGCGGATCTCCTCCCGCAGCCTGTCCAGCGGTTCCACCGCCTGGGACAGCTGCCGCTCCAATGGGGGCTGCCGTTGCTGAGGCAGTCCTGGTCGACCATCTCGTAGAGGTTGGCTGGGGAGCCGATGGCGCTGATGTTGATCGGATTCATAGGGGTGCGCGTCCGGACGGCGGGGAACTGGCCGGAACGGGAGGCCATCACGACACGGCTACCCGTCGAGCAAAGGATCATGGCCGCGTCGATTGCGGACAACCCCTGCCCCACCACCAGCGCGCAACCGGTCATTCGTCGGCCTGGTCGATCACGATGCTGCGAGAAGCGTGCTCGCGGATGACTCCGGCAAGCTCGTCCAGAGTTTTAGCCAGCAGTTCGCAATCGTCCGCGCTGCACCGCCCTTCCGGGAGGTAATGGGCGGCGTCGTCAAGCAGCCATTGCGCTTTCCGCAGAAAGCCTGCCAACGTGCGATCCTCGGGAACTGTCGAGCGAGGCTTTCTGTCTGCTTCGTTTTCTGATGCCGCAAGAGACACCATCACACAAGGAACGCATGGATCGCTGGGCGGCGGTTTATCGCTGGTAGGCGTCTTGGTGGGGTCGCTAGTCTCTTCGATGCTGCTCGGATGGAATTTCAGGCGACACCACGATTCAACTTGCTCAGGCTTACTTGCAGACACCGCGCGATGCGCTACGCGAAGCGAATTAACGACGATGCCCGGCTTGTACTGGAACCATTGCATGGAGGAACCATTCCTTGAAATGGGCGCAAAGAAGTACCCCGCGAAAGGGGAATGTGGCAACAGGTCGCTACCGGCGAACGAGATTCGCCGGTAGCGCTAGAAGGGCTGGCTTAACAGCCGAAAGTGCAGGTGCAAGTCCAGATCGCTACAGTTAGCGACTATATTCGTGTCGAATTTTCCATTCGATTTCGAGGATCGACCATATTTCCGAGTCGCGCCAAGACCCGTTCGTGAACACGTGATCTCGTAGCGTTCCTTCGTGCTGAAAGCCAAGATTTTGGACGAGTCGAATCGAGGCGGCGTTATCGGGTCCGATCGGGGTCCGATCAAAGCGACAATGCGGTGAAGGTTCCAGTCGCGAAGTCATGCGGCAACGATCGTACGGATCGCATCGGACGCATAACCGCGCCCCTGGGCCTCTGGAACGAGCGCGTAACCGAGCAATCCCGCCTGCACTCCATCGCGGGCAAGTCGAACGAATCCTACGATCCGTTGCTCTCCGTGCGGCACGATGCCCAGGTACCACTCAGATCGGGGCTCTTCGGTTTGGCGGGTGAGAACGCCGGACAACATGCTTTGCGCTTCATCGCGTGACCGGCTGTCGAATGAAAGCCACTTCGTGACACGCGGATCTCCTACAAGCCGGTGCACGTCGTCGATATCTTCGGGCGGTCCAGCCCCTGAGAGTTACTTTATCCCCGTCGAGCCTGATCACTGCGTAAGTCCCTTCATTGAGGTGATCTCGGTAAGAAGTGGCTGAAGGCGGCCTGCCGGAATGGGTGTGTGATCGGGTAGGGCTGGCCTGGGGAGAGTGGGACGTGGGGTCCCTGGTAGAAGAAGTTCGACCAAGAAACGATCTTCGACCAGGGAAGGCCCCACGTGGTCACGTACCAAACTCGATGTTCCCCGTGAACTGGTGCTCTTCCTCAGCAAGCTGCTGGCCGGTGAACGCCGCCGGAAAGGGACCCGCAAGGGGCGCCGGGCGTTGACCACGTTCTGGCAGGCTGTGCTGGTCCTGCGGTGGTTCCGCGACCGCACCGACACCACCAAACTGGCCCGCGATCACGGTGTCGCCCGCGCGACCGGCTACCGGTATGTCGACGAGGGCATCGAGGCGCTGGCCGCGCAGGCCCCGGATCTGCACGACGCCCTGCAACGGGCCAAAGACAACGGCGACGCCTATCTGATCCTGGACGGCAAAAACTTCTCCTCCGACCGTCTCGGCGAAAAGACCACCAGCGCCAAAGGCACCGAGATCGACCTGTGGTACTCCGGGAAAACCCGCGAACAAGCCGGCAACATCCAAGCACTGACGGACCCGGACGGGTTCCCGCTGTGGGTCTCCGACGTCGAGCCCGGGTCCGTCCACGACATCACCGACGCTGAAAACCACGTCCTCGGCGCCCTGTACTGGGCTTACTCCCAGCTCGACCTGCCCACCCTGGCCGACGGCGGCTACCAGGGTGCCGGAGCCGGGGTCCTCACCCCGATCAAACACCCCAAAACCAGCAAAGGCCGCCCACTCGACGTCGACAACCAGACCTACAACAAACTGCTGCGCGGCCTGCGCGCCCTCGGCGAACGTGGATTCGCCCTGCTCACCGGCCGTTGGCGCGCCCTACGACACTTCACCACCAGCCCCCGCAAAATCGGCCCCATCGTCAAAGCCGCACTCGTACTCACCCAATTCGAACACGGCCGACTCGCATAACCCCCTACTGAGATCACCTCATTGGGAGTTCTGTGAACGCTTCAATCTGAGCGCGTAGGTTGTTTGCTTCGGAAGCGTCTGTAGTGCGCAATTCGCGGTGAACAGCGCTAACGCACTTGATGATCCCGTTGATTCTTTGGTCGACTGGCAGTTCCAGGACCGGTCCGATGGCTTCCGTGGCTCCGTCGACCGCGCCGTCGGCAATTCGTGCACGCGCGAGCGCGGCATTCGATCCGGCCGCATCGCCGAATGCCCAATCAGGGGTCGCAGTGTTTGCGTAGCCAGCCGAGGCGCGTTCGGCATATTCAACGGCTAGAGCGCGCTGATCGGGCAGTTCTACAAGTGCGTCGGCAGCGTAGTAGTCGCCGCGCAGCTTAGTGAATGTGGCGAGGCCGCCCAGGCCATCAAGCTCGTCGTGCTGGATCCGCGACCAGGAATCTTCGCCTTGCCGTATCGCTTCGAGCACGCCATCTGAGTTACCCATCGCGGCGTGAGCGCGTGCGGAGAGGTAGTACAGCCAGGCGCTATTGGAGGAACTAGCGCCGGCGGTTAGGCCGCGCTGAGCCGGCTGACCAGGGAAAACGCCACTTGTAGTTCTTCCGGCACCGCTACGGAAGAACTACGGAAAAAAGACCAGCCCCGACTTCTTCCGTACTTCTTCCGAAACCATCCCGGAAAAACTCCCGACCACAACCCCGCAGGTCACAGCTCATTCAATGGGACTTTCTCCGTTTTTCCGTTTCTTCCGTAGCCCTGGCTACCACCAAACGAAGCCCGCTCGCCCCCAGGAAGGAACCACCTATGTCCACCGTCGACCAGTCGCGCGTCCTGCTCACCGTCGAAGCCGCCGCCGAACGCCTCAGCATCGGCCGCACGAACATGTACGCCCTCATCAAGTCCGGACAGGTCGCCAGCGTCCGAATCGGCAACCTCCGCCGCGTACCCGCCGACGCCCTGACCGCATACGTCCGTCAACTCACCGCCGACCAGATCCAAGCCGCCTGATCACGAAAGGACGAGACACCTTGGCACGCAAGAAACGCCCCGAAGGAACCCGCCGACCCAACGGCGCAAGCTCCATCTATCTCGGCAGCGACGGGAAATGGCACGGATGGGTCACCGTAGGTGTCCGCGACGACATCAAGCCCGACCGTCGCCACGTCAAGCGGACTGACGAAGGCGACGTAATCGAGGCCGTGCGCAACCTCGAAAACCAGCGCGACGCTGGGAAGGTTCGCAAGCCGGGCCGCGCCCGAGAAATGGCTTACGCACTGGGTCGAAAACATCGCAGCACCTTCGGTCCGCAGGAACACGCTCGGGATACAGGGCCGCCGTGTACGGCCACCTGATTCCCGGAATCGGCGCGCACCGAGTCGACAAGTTGCAGCCCGAACACCTGGAGGCGCTTTACCGGAAATTCACCAAGAAGAAGGGGAAACACGGGAAGGTGCTGAAGCCCGCGACTATTCACCAGGTGCACCGGACGGTCCGAACGGCATTGGGTGAGGCAATGCGGCGCGGACACATCACCTCGAACCCGGCGGAAATCGCGCGACCGCCACGAATCCCAGAGGAGGAGATCATTCCGTTCACGAAAGACGAGGCGGCGCGAGTTCTTCGCGCGTGCCAGGCACGACGCGATGGCGTTCGGTTCGTCATAGCAATGACGCTGGGGCTTCGGAAGGGTGAAGCTCTGGGGCTGCAATGGCGAGACATCGATTTCGCGGCCCGCACCTTGGCCGTTCGCCGATCGCTCCAACCGGTGAAATGGCACCACGGCTGCACGTCGGAAAACCCATGCGGACACCGGCACGCCGGGCATTGTCCGCAACGACACGGCGGGGGCGCAGTTCCGCAGGAAGTGAAGTCGCGGGCCGGGCGGCGCACCGTCGCGATGCCGGCACCGATCGTCGCGGCGCTGAAGGAGCACCAGCGAAACCAGCTGCGCGAACGCGAGCAGGCCGGAAACCTCTGGCACGACGAGGGATGGGTGTTCGCGAACCCGTTCGGCAGGCCGGTTCATCCGCGAACCGATCATAGTGAATGGAAGGCGCTCCTGAAGGACGCAGGAGTGCGGGACGCGCGGCTCCACGATGCCCGGCACACGGCGGCAACGATGCTGCTCGTGCTGGGGGGTACCTGGCCGGGCCGTCATGGAAGTGATGGGCTGGAGCCATGTCAGCATGACGTCGCGGTACCAGCACATGACGACCGAGCTGATGACCTCGATCGCGGACCAGATCGGCGGCTTCTTCTGGGCTGACGAAGCGGAAGACGAGGACGGAGAGGACGGCTCGGCGGCCTGCCCCGTGGTGGTCTGACGGGTGCGACTGCAACCCGATTTGCAACCCCGCCAAGGAAATGCCAGGTGAGTACATATGCCTCACCTGGCATTTTCCCTGGTCATCGAGCGGAAGCGGGGGGATTCGAACCCCCGGTCGCTCTCGCGACGCTCGCTTTCAAGGCGAGTGCATTCGGCCGCTCTGCCACGCTTCCACGCCGCAGCGTAGCCAACCCTCGAAGATCCGCCTACAGCGGTCCGGGTCAGTCCAAGCCGCGCAGGTGGGTCGTCAGCCGCTCGAAAACCGTGCCCAGGACCTTCATCTCGTCGGGCTCCAGCAGGTCGATCATGTGCGCTCGGACGCCCGCGACGTGCGTGGGCGCGGCTTCACGCAGCTTCGCCAGCCCCTCGTCGGTGAGCACCGCGAGCACACCCCGGCCGTCGCTGGGGCATTCGTCCCGGCGGACCAGCCCGGCCGTTTCCAGGCGGCGGATCTGGTGCGAGATCCGGCTCTTGGAGTGCGCGATCTGGTTGGCCAGTTCGCTCATCCGCATCCGCAGGTCGGGTTGCTCGGACAGGCTGACCAGGATTTCGTAGTCCGCGATCGAGAGTCCGTGGGTGAGCTGCAGTTCGCGGTTGAGCCGGTACTCCAGCAGTGCGCTGCCGACGATGTAAGCGCGCCAGGGTGCCATTTCGTACTCGCCCAGCCACTTGGCTCGCTGCTCGGTCGCCTCGGTCACGCGGTCAGGTTACCGGCAGGTTGACGGTACTGGTGCAGGTTCGGAAATACCGAAAAATAATTTGCTTCCTAACCATTCAGTCCGAGTACGATCGGGTCGTGCCCGGTTTCCTGGAGCGAGATCCGCAGCGCATGCCGTTGAGCCGGCTGGTGGGCCTGACCGGCCGGCGGTTGTCGCAGTACTGGGAGCAATCGGTGGCGCGAAGCACCGACCTGAGCCAGACGGCGCTGCTGGCGCTCACCGCGATCGAAGACCAGGACGGCCGAACGCACCGCGAGGTGGCCGAGAGCTGCTGGGTGCGCCCGGCGACGCTGACCCCGGTCATCGACGCCCTGGAGTCCGACGGGTTGCTGAGCCGGCAGCGCGACACCGCCGACCGGCGCGTGGTCCGGCTGCGCATCACACCGGCGGGGCGGGCAGCGCTGGACGACGCGTGGCGGGGGGTTCGCGCGGAGTTCCGGCGGATCGACCCGGGCACCAGTCCGGACGAAGATGCCCTGATCCGTAAATACCTGCTCGCGATCCTGAGCGGTCTCAACGAGAGAGAAGGCGGATGTGACCACAGCGGTTGAAGTGACCGACCTGGTCAAGCGCTACCCGAAGGCCAGGAACAACGCGGTGGACGGGCTCAGCTTCGCGGTGGAGGCAGGGGAGATCTTCGGGCTGCTCGGCCCGAACGGCGCCGGCAAGACCACCACCGTCGGCATCCTGACCACCAGGGTCCTGCTGACCAGCGGAACCGCCCGCGTCGCGGGGGTCGACGTGGCGGCCGACCCGGTTGCGGCCCGCAGCAAGGTGGCGGTCGTGCCGCAGCGGGTCAACCTGGACCGCTCGTTGAACGCCCGCCAGAACCTCATCTGGCACGCCGCGTACCACGGCGTCGCCCGCGGCGAGCGGAAGCGGCTCGCCGACGATCTGCTCGACCGGATGGGCTTGGCGGAGAAGGCGAAAGCCCGCGTCGACGACCTCTCCGGCGGCCAGGCGCAGCGGCTGATGATCGCCCGCGCACTGATCCACAAGCCCGAGGTGCTGTTCCTGGATGAGCCGTCCACCGGGCTCGACCCACAGGCCCGGCTGTTCGTCCACGACCGCATCAACGACCTGCGATCCGAGGGCGTGACGGTCGTGCTCACCACCCACGACATGGACGAGGCGGAGAAACTGTCCGACCGGGTCGGCGTCGTCGACCACGGCAAGCTGCTGACGCTGGACACCCCGGAGGCGCTGATCAAATCGCTGCCGGGCAGCGGCACGGTGGACGCCACGCTGCGCACCAACGGCTACGACCCGGCCAGGGTCGCCGAGCTCTTATCCGATGTGGCCGGTGTGCAGCGGGTCGAGCAGATCGGTACCGGCACCAACCAGGCCGGGGAAGCCGAGCTGCGCTTGCGCCTATACGTGGGCGAGGAGCCCGCCGCGCTGCTCGGCCCGGTCGCGCAAACCCTGCACGAGCAACGGGTTTCGGTCAGCGACCTGTCGCTGGGATCGGCGACGCTGGAAGACGTCTTCATCGACCTGACCGGGAGGGAACTGCGATGAGTCCTGTCCGCGCATTCACCGCGGTGCTGGGCCGCGACGTGTTCGTGACCGGTCGGGAGCTCCCGAGCTTCCTGGCGCAGGTGCTGGTGCAGCCGGTGGCGCTGCTGTTCATCTTCGGCAAGGTGCTCAGCGAGCTCGGCTACGCCCAGCCCGGCTACGCGCAGATCCTGCTGCCGGGCATGATCGCGCTCAACGCGTTCCTGGTGTCGCTGCAGAACACTTCTTTCCCGCTGGTGCTGGACTTCTCGTTCTCCCGGGAGATCGAGGACCGGCTGCTGGCGCCGCTGCCGATCAGCTGGGTGGCGGTGGAGAAGATGCTGTTCGGCGCGCTGCGGGGGCTGCTCGCGGCGGTGCTGATGGTGCCGATCGGGATGGTGATGCTGGGGGACATCAACTGGAACCTCGGCGGGCTGGCGTTCGCGCTGCTGTGCATGGTCCTGGGCTCGCTGTCCGGCGCGGCGGTCGGCCTGACGGTCGGAGCGGCGGTGCCGCCGCGGCGCATCAACATCATGTTCGCGGTGATCCTGGCGCCGCTGATGTTCACCGGGGCGACCCAGTTCCCGTGGGCGCAGCTTGAACATCTCCGCTGGTTCCAGGTCCTCTGCGCGATCAACCCGCTGACCTACGTCAGCGAAGGCATGCGCGGAGCGCTCCTGCCGGAGGTCCCGCACATGCCGGCCTGGATCTGCGTCCTGGCCCTGCTGATCGCCACGGTGGTCTTCGGAGCCCTCGGCATCAAGTTCTTCCTCCGCCGAGCCCTCGACTGACGTTTGGGTGTTGTTTGGAGGTGGAGCGAACGGCCTGTTCGCCTCGATAGGAGCCTGTTGCGTTTTCGGCGAAAACGGCTGAACCGAAGTACCAAATCAGTCTCGATCGCCGCCGTTTGTCCGCCAGTGGCCATCTCAGCCGTGATCGATCGATCACGGTCCGTGGTGGGCGTAATTTTGCAACAGGCTCTTAGCTTGGGTTTTAACCTGCTTGCTTCTTTCCGGCGGGTTGCCGGGTGTCCGTTTTTTCGGTTTTTTTGCGGACGGGATGGCGTTGAGCAGGACCGGAGCGGGAGCCTGGGGGCCGCCCTGGGCCGGGCCGGGTGGGTTTCGGCACACGCGCGGGGGTCCCGAGACGATCATGGATGTGGCGAAACCCGCGGCGTACCCGGTGCGGGCTTAACGGCCGGTCTGGCTCGGGGCGTCGTTCCCAGGGACGCCGCAGGTCCGTGGTGAGGTTGCGGGCGAGTCTGAGTTGGGTGTAGGCGGCGATCGTCAGCCAGGTCCACCGGTCCTGCTGGGCGGGTGTGCGGGTTTTCGCCGCGGTCCAGCCCAAGGTCGACTTGGCAAAACGGAAGAAATGCTCGATGTCGAACCGCCGTAGGTAGACCCGCCACAGCATGTCCAGATCCAGTGGGACGCCCTCGGGGGCGGCCCACCACAGCCACAGGTCCTTGTGCGGGGCGCGTCCGTCGGGCAGGTGTTCCACGCGGACGTGCACGACCGTGCCGGTGACCACGGGTAGTTCGCTACGGTCGGCGAACCAGCCGCGGGCTTGGATCTTCGGCGACAGCCCGGACCAGGCATGCACCTCAACCCGTCCGTAGCGGTCGGTGTCCACGGTCAGCGTGGCGTCCGGGGTGTGCCAACTGGTGGGGCTGGCGCACTCGAAGCGGGCGCCGTATTTCGGTGGCCGCCCGGTCCTGCCAGGCACCCGCGGCGGCGGTGGGCGGTGAAACACCCGATCGTCACGGTCGAGACGGATCAGCAGTTGCACGTCCACATCAGACACCGCGTCGGTCATCGCGGTAGCCGGATAACCAGAGTCCATCACCACCATCGGTGGAAGGCGGCCCGCTCCACCCGTGCGCCCGGCGGCGCGCAGACGAGTAGCCAACTCCCGGATCTGGGCGGCGGTCACCGCCACGAGATCATCGTCGGGATCCATCCGGACCGCATCCACCGGCGACACCCACGACGAACGACCCCACTGGATGCCCGCAAGCCACGCATAGTTCCAGCCAGGGATCGTCTTACGGTCACCGTCACAGCGACACGACGTATGACAGTGACCGCGATCCGCCGAGCACTCCGCATCCGGTCGCGGGCACACGGTCACATCAGCGGTGAACAGAAGCGGTCCCTCGTCCGCCGCGGCAGGCAACCCATCCACCAGCACATCCCGTACCCCGGCGGCGTCGATCTCCCCGGCCGCCAACGCGTCGTACAACGCGCCATGCCCCCGCCGGAACACCGGCGACAGCGACAACTCCACCAACGAGGTCACCGGCCGCTCACCGCAGGACACCGCATCGCAGAGCACGAACAACGCATCCGCCCGAGCCGACAGACACCGGTAAAACCCATCCCGGAACCCGGTCACAGCCCCGAACTCGACCGCCTGGCGGTCATCCTGCACACTGATCACGACAGCCCTTGGTTGATCTTCTTCTTTCGTCAGAAGCATGATCACCCAAGGGCTGTTCCCATGATCAACCGGGGCCACAACAACACCCAAAGGTTAAAACCCAAGCATAGGTGAAGTGAACGGTCCGTTCGCTCCGCCAGCCCATCACCGGTCCAGGTGACCGGCCTTGACCCTGGCCAGGAACCCGGCCCAGGAGTGCTGGTTCACGCATAACGTGCCGCCGTCGCGGTCCTTGGTGTCGCGGATGTAGGTCGCCGACTCACCGATGGCCAGCTCGACGCACTGCCTGGGACCGCTACCGCTCCGGCTGCTCTTGCGCCAGTTCATGGCAGATCACTCCAACGCTCTTGCTCTCGCACTGAGCGACTTCGCCGACTCCTCGGAGCTCAGTGCAGAAGAGGCGATCTCTTCGAACATGTCCGAAAATCGGTTCACGTCTTCGACATTCTCCACCCACGCGCCACCTGCGGCGGAATCTACGTAGACGGCAGGTGGATCGTCAGAGCTGTGGTACCCAATGAGAGTGAAGCCGCCGCACATGTTCCCGTACGAGCCCGCTGAGAAGGGCACGACCTGGATCGTGATGTTGTCCTGCTCCATCACTGTGATCAAGTGGCGCATCTGCTCGGCCATGATCTCGTCGTTGCCGACGGTTCGATGAAGTACCGCCTCGTCGAGCAAGGCATGCAGCTTGAGCGGTGCAGAACCCGATAGCCGTGCCTGTCGACTCAATCGAGCAGTCACATACCGCTCGGCGCTCGAAGTATGGAACTGCTGGCCCTTCGCATTGACAGCACGCACATACGCCGGCGTCTGCAGAAGTCCGGGAACCAGCAGGGGATCCACTGTTCGCGCGGAGTCCGCCTCGGCTTCAGCGCGCAGGAACACGCGGAACGGCTTCGGAGAACCAGCAGGAGTGATCAGGCGAACGGCCCTGTCGCCAGCGTCTTCCCACAGCGCGGCGGCCTCGGCTCGCTGGTCGTCGCTTGCGTTGTAGAGCGCGAGCAACGCCTGCAATGTCGCCCAGCCGGGCCGAAAGTGGCCGGTCTCGTAGCGGCTCACCGTCGATTCGCCGACACGCAACAAGTCGCTCGCGTGGGCGAGAGTCTGGTCTGCCTCGGTGCGAAGACGAGTAAGTAGCTGACCAAGTCGTTTCTTGCGCCGCGTCGGGGTGGTCGGCATGGCAGGAGCGTAGCGCGACCTGATCGTGGGCGAGCTACACCAGATCGGAGGATTTATAAAGGAGCTATTGCTCCCGATATTTTCCTTGTCAGGATCGAACCTTGAGCTCCGATTGACTGTTTGAGTAGGTGGTGGGGGATGCATCCGTTTCACTGGGTTCCGGCTGCTGGGGCGCGGCACGCGAGTTTGGACGCTCGGCCGGACGGGGCCTTGGCGTATCCGAGCGGGACCGGCGTGCAGACCTTGTGCGGGCAGCGGCTCACGGCCGACAACTCGGAATTGGCTTGGTTGTGGGAAACCTGCCCCGGATGCGATGCCGAAGCGCGGCGGATCTCCGGCGAGGCTCCTCCGTTGCCGCGATGAGCGAGCGCACCAGGGGGCTCGCGACGTTGCTCCGACGGGCCCAGTGGATGTTGGACGACCTGGCTTTCCAAGTCGGCGCAGGCGTTCTCGACGCCGACGACCTCGACGCAGCCGCCTCGGCCCTGGACGAGACGGCGCGGCTGCTGCACGAAACCGCGAACAACGATGCGCGCGCCAGCGCGTAAAAGGACCGATCACATGCCGAACGTGCTGGACATGATGCCGCAAATCGGGTTCATCTCGGCGATCCTCGCCTATTACCTGATCGTCACGCGGAAGTCCTACCGGCCCCAACACGCGGGCGAGGGCGAAGGCGCCCTGACGGTCTGGCACCTCATCGCCCACGTGGAAGCCGAGCAGCGACAACGCGAGCAAGGCGGCCGCCACCGCCTCCGCGAACCGGCGGAGCACTCCATATCGGACAGTCCAGCTCCACCGCTGGACCTCCAACGCCGTGTCCTAGAAGGCCTCCGCCGCCTATAGCCACCCGAACCCGGCTCGATGCCGATGCCCCCGATCTCGCGGCATCGAGCCAGCCGAGCGGCCGGTCGGTGCGCTTCCCCTCCCCGCGCACCGACCGGCCGCACCCTACTTCGCGCCGTCGGGTCCGCAGTTTCAATGGAAATTGCGGGGTGGACGCGGTGAACGGGACCTTCACCTGGAACGATCGGCCGCGCGGCGGGGGCGCATGATCAGGGCGGCCACGTAGTAGGTGCACGGTTCGTCGGTCGTGTTCGCGTAGCCGTGCGGGGCGTCGGCGGCGAAGTAGAGCGAGTCGCCGGCCGCCAGGTCGAAGCCCTCGTCGCCGATGGTCAGCCGCAGGCTGCCCGACTCCACGGTGACGAACTCGTGCGACCCCGCCGCGTACGCGGGGAAGGCCCCCGCATCGCAACCGGCCGGCAGGGTGGACCGGATCCACTCGAAGTTCACGCCGGGCACCACCGGGCTGAGGATGGTCCGCCGCCAGCCGCCGGGCTCGTCGACGGCGTCCTGATCGGCCGCGCGCCGGACGATCACCCGCTCCGGCGCGGTGATCAGGTCCGCTACTGGCACGCCCAGGCCGTCCGCGATGCGCGCCAGCACGACGATCGTCGCGGCCTTCTGCCCGCGCTCCACGGACGACAACATCCCCGCGCTCACCGATGTGGCCGCGGCTAGGTCCTGCAACGTCATGTGCCGATCGGTCCGCAACGCCTGCACGCGCTTGCCCAGTGCCACCAGGTCCATGATTTCACTATAATAGACGCAGTGTTCACTATAGAGAAATCGGGACTGTGATGACTAAGGTGCGGCGAGCTGTCGACGGGGATCTGGACGCGGTGGCCGAGATCTTCGCCCACTACGTCGAAGGCAGCACCGCGACGTTCGAGACCATCCCGCCGGATGTCGGGCAGTGGCGGCAGAAGCTCGACGCGGTGGCCGACCGGGGGCTACCGTTCCTGGTCGCCGAGATCGGCGCGGAGGTGGTCGGCTTCGGCTACGCCGGACCGTGGCGCCCCAAGCCCGCCTACCGGCAGACCGTCGAGGACACGGTCTACCTCGCGCCGGGGTGGACCGGGCGGGGCCTCGGGAAGTCCTTGCTCACCACCCTGATGGCCGACAGCGCGCGGGCCGGGGCGACGCAGATGATCGCGGTCATAGCCGACGATGGCGACGACTCCTCGGTCGCGCTGCACCGCGCATGCGGCTTCCGGGAGGTCGGGCGGCTGCATGAAGTAGGCCACAAGTTCGGTCGCTGGATCGATACCGTGCTGCTGCAGCGAAAATTGGATCCGGTGCCGTAAATCCTGGTCGTGGCAGGATTTTTCGCGCGCGGTGCGTTCTTCATCCGGAGTTCAGTCCAGGTGTCCCTAGCCAGGACATTTGCGAATCCGATTGTTCCGTCCGGGGCTCGCGGGAAGGTTCGCGCGTCGTATTGGACCTGAACACCCTTCGTGCGAGGAAAATTGAAGAGGCTGATTGCGTCGTTAGCCCGGCACTGATGATCTCTCTGGCCGGCTGCGGCGTCGGCGCTAAGCCTCGCCGGCAACGTCAGCGAGGACGAGTTCACCCACGTCGACAGCAAGGGCAACCGGTACGAGCCGGCCATCGCCTCGATGAAGATCTCCGGATCGTACACCGAGCTGCTGACCGACAAGGGCAAGCCGGTTAACAGGAAGATCATCTACGACGTGCCGACGGACGCCTCCGGCGGTCGAGTACTCGCCGACCGACGTCCACCGCAAGCCGTTGGGTCTTCTCGCCAGCTGGAAGTGAGGCCGCACGGCCCCCTGGGCCGGGTTGTCCGAGGCGCCCTCGACGCGGACAACCCGGCCTTTTGTCGCTTGACAGAAGTAAAAACGACACACGATCGAGCGATTACCTTTTGTGTAACACTCCAAACTCTACGGTTTCCCCGACCCGTTTGTCCTGATCAAGCGGCAGATGCGGGTGATCGGGCTCCGGTCGGTCCGCGTCGGTGGCCGCGGAGTGCGCGTTAGCGTCCCGGCGGCACTTGATCTCGCAAATCAGGCTGCCCGCTGCAGGTGCTTCCCGGCCTTCGCCGGGGTTGCCGACAACAGGTACGCCAACGGGCCAGGAGCTGATCATGAATCCCCGCACGACGAGTACCGGACGCCCCGACCACGCCGGTCGCCGCGTCCGGATGGCGGCTGCCGCCGCGCTCGGTGCGCTTAGCCTGGGCATCAGCGGATGCTCGGGCACATCGCCGATCGAGCCGGCACACGCGATAGCGCAAGCCGACCTCGGCATGCAGGCCTCCGCGACCACCTTCGCGAACTTCCCCAAGGCACCGCAAGATCGGGCGCCGAACGCGGAAACCAGCGGGCTCGTGCTGCACATCAAGCGGGACGTCGCAGTGCACGAGGCACCCGGCGGCGCCGTGTTCGCCAAGCTCCCCGCCACCCAGCTGAAGAACCCCACCTGGGTGCCGGTGATCGCGGAGCACGGCCCGTGGGCGCAGGTGCTGCTCCCATCGCGCCCCAACGGTGCGACCGGTTGGGTCCGCACCGACGATCAAGTCGAGCGGGCGCGGTCTCCCTACGTCGTGGACGTCGACATCGATGCGCGTCGGCTCGTGGTGCGCGAGGACGGCTCGGCGATCGGGGAGTGGGTCGTCGGGGTCGGCGCACCGGGTTCGCCGACGCCGCGCGGCCGAACCTTCATCATGGCGGCGATCGAGGAGACGGTCACCAAGTTCAGCCCGATCATCCTGCCGCTTGGCGCGCACTCCGACACCTTCAGCACCTACGGCGGCGGCCCTGGCACGGTCGCGCTGCACGGATGGCCCGACCCCGCGGTGTTCGGCCACGCGAGCAGCGACGGGTGCGTTCGCGTACCCGACGACGCGCTTCGCCTGCTGACCACCCTGCCGTTGGGCACCCTCGTCCACCTGCGGTGATCGCCGTAGATGGAAATTCCCCGAAGTACACCGAAAAGGAAGTGCTACGAATGCGCAAGACTGCTTGCCTCGCCGGAGTTTTCGCCGCAGGCGCCGGACTGCTGGCCGGCGCCGCGCCGGCGTTCGCGGACAGTGCGGACAACGACGGCATCAACATCGGCAACGACAACAACCTGAGCGTGTTGCCGATCCAGTTGTGCGGCAACAACATCGGGGTGCTCGGGGCCGTGGTGCCGATCCTCTCCCCGCAGGCCAACGACTGCACCAACGCGCCGATCGTGGACCACCCGACCGTCCCCGGGAAGCCGGGCACCGACGGGCCCTGCGAGCCGGGCAAGCCGAGCGGACCGGGCAAGCCGAGCGGACCGGGCTGGCAGGGCGGACCGGGCTGGCAGAGCGGACCCGGCTGGCAGGGCGGACCCGGCTGGCAGGGTGGCGGCTGGCAGGGTGGGCCGGGGCGCGACCAGTGCGCGCCCGGCGTCCCCGGCGGGCCGAGCGACCCCGTCCAGACCCCGCCGAGGCAGGTGTCGGCCGCCAAGCCGCTGCCCACCGCGCCAGCACCGGTCGCGGTTCGCGGACACCACCCTGTGACCGGCTGACCCGACCGATTGGTTTATTTCACTCGAACGAGTGCATGCCTAAGTCGCTGGCTGGCTCGCATCGTTTGATCAGCACTAGATTCCGATGCTGCGTAGATCACTACGCACTCCAAGTGGTCGTTCCGGCTCGAACGACCACACCCCCGGTGGTGGTGCCCGGCGAAGTACTCCCCCTCTCTTCGCAGGGCACCACCACTGTTTACGGGGTCATCCCGGAAAACCGGTCAGCCGCTGATGCGGTCCAGCACCTGGGTCAACGCCGTTGTCCGCTCGGCGGCCGTGTTCCCAGGGCGTCTTCTCCGGCTCCATGCATTCGCCGATTCGGTGCACCCGCGAGTCCGGGTGCACCGAATCGCCGCAAGATCACTGCGCCGTTTGGCCGAACGAGCTGGCTGCGGCCAGGAACGCGTCGTTCTCCTCGGGCTGTCCGATGGTGACCCGCGCGCCCTCGCCGGCGAAAGCGCGGACCACGACCTTGTTCTGCAGGCAGTGCTCGTTGAACTCGGCGGTGCGCTCGCCCAGCGGCAGCCAGACGAAGTTCGCCTGCGTTTCGGGAACCTCGTACCCGGCGGCCACGAGTTCGCGGCGCACCCGCTCCCGCTCGGCGACCACGTTGGCGCACCGCTTCCGCAGCTCGTCCTGCGCTTCCAGCGAAGCGATCGCGGCGACCTGGGCGATGGCGTTGACGCTGAACGGGATCGCGACCTTGCGCAGCGCGACGGCGACCTTCGGCGGGGCCACGGTGTAGCCCACGCGCAGCCCGGCGAGGCCGTACGCCTTGGAGAAGGTCCGCATCGAGGCCACGTTGTCGCGCGCCCGCGCGATCTCGACGCCGTCCGGGCCGTCCGGGTCGTTGACGAACTCGAAGTACGCCTCGTCGAGCACCACCAGCACGTCCGAGGGCACCCGGTCCAGGAAGGCTTCGAGCTCGGCCCGCCGCAGCAGGGTGCCGGTCGGGTTGTTCGGCGTGCACACGAACATCAGCCGGGTGGCCGGGGTGATCGCGGCGAGCATCGCCTCCAGATCCAGCGCGTGCTCCGCGGTCAGCGGCACCCGGACCTGTTTGGCGCCCACGACCTGCGTGATGATCGGGTACGCCTCGAACGACCGCCACGGGAAGATGACCTCGTCGTCGGCGGTGCAGGTGGCCTGCACCAGCTGCTCGCACAACGCGACCGACCCGCAGCCGACGGCGATCCGCTCCGGCTCCACCCCGAGCCGCGCCGCCAGCGCCTCGGTCAGCCGCCCGACGCCCATGTCCGGGTAGCGGTGCACCTCGCCGGCCGCCTGGTTGATCGCCGCGACCGCGCTGGGCAACGGGCCTTCGGAAACCTCGTTGCTGGCCAGCTTGATCGAGCCGGGGATGGTCCGGCCGGCGACGTAAGCGGGCAGCTGGTCGAGGTCGGCACGAGTGCGCACGGTCATTTACGACTCCTAGCTCCGACGATGGGTCACCTGGACGTTAGCTCGCCTGACCGGGGAACAGGGGCACGGGTCATTTTGCGAAGCGGGTGACGAACATCGTGTACGAATGTCCGGGACGGGTGGGGCATCGCCTGCCCGGCGGGGCCGGTGCGACGGACGGTTCCGTCTGATGGCTTGTCTTGGCGGCCATCCGTGTATTTCGCTCGTCCCAGCGGTGGAATTCGTTGACTCGTGTTCACTTCGGCGTGATTACCTGCACGGCATGATCCAAACCCGGACCGAAACGCTCGCGCTCACCGATGGCACCCAGCTCCGGTTCACCGTCGCCGAACCGGACACCGTGGTGCGCGGTGGACTCGTCGTCCTGCACGAGGCCCGCGGCGTCACGGAGCGGGTGCGCCGGCTGTGCGGCTCCCTCGCCGAAGAGGGCTGGCTCACCGTCGCGCCGCATCTCTACCACCGCGACGGCACCGATGAGTTCCACGACCACCAGCCGGACGAGCACGTGCACGACCAGGTGCGGCGGCTGTCCGGCGACACGATCCTCGCCGACACCGACGCATCCTTCCTATGGCTGTCCGATCAGGGCGTACCGGCCGACCGGCAGGGGGTCCTCGGCTTCGACATCGGCGGCTCGGCCGCGCTGGTGGTGGCGGCCAGCCGCACCGTGGGGGCCGCTGTGAGCATCGGCGGGCGCGGCATCCTGGAGCCGTTGTCCGCGGCGGTGCCGCCGCTGGTGCAGATCGCCGGGGAACTGTCCTGCCCGTGGCTCGGGCTGTACGGCGACGACGACGAGATGGAGCCCGGCGAGGTCGAGAAGCTCCGCGAGGTCACCGACACCGCGCAGGCCGCGACCGACGTGATCCGCTACCCGGGAGCCGGGCACCGGTTCGACCGCGACGCGGACGCGACGGCGGAGGCGTGGCAGCGAGCCCGCAACTGGCTGGACCTCCACCTGCGCTGACCGCGCGTCGCCAGCGGAGAACCAGCAGCTCACCGCTACCGGAGGCTAGGCGAACGGGGTCCAGGTGGGTTAGGAAGAGCCCATGACGTCGAGCACCAATCCAGAGCAGGTCCCCGAGCTGTTGTGGCAACCGAGCGCGGAGTGCGTGGCCACGAGCCGGATGGCCGCGTTCCGAGACTGGTTGCGCACCGAGCGGGACCTCGACCTGCCCGACTACCGGGCGTTGTGGCAGTGGTCGGTGTCGGACCTGAGCGGTTTCTGGGCCGCGGTGGCGGACTTCTTCGACGTCCGCTTCCACGACCGCGCCGAGCGGGTCCTGACCGCCGAGGTGATGCCGGGCGCGGAGTGGTTCCCCGGCGCCACCCTGAACTACGCCGAGCACGCGCTGCGCGACGGCGCGGGCAAGGGGGACGGCGACCTGGCGGTGATCTTCGCGCGGGAGGACCGCCGCAGCGAGGAGATCACCTACGGCGGACTGCGGGCCCGCGTAGCCGCCGCCCGCGCGAGCCTCAAGGCGCTCGGCGTGCGGGCGGGGGACCGGGTCGCGGCGCTGGCGCCGAACAGCCCCGAGACGCTGGTGGCGTTCCTCGCCGCGGCGAGCCTCGGTGCGACCTGGTCGTCGTGCTCGCCGGACTTCGGCGCGCGGGCGGTCGCGGACCGCTTCGTGCAGATCGAGCCGAAGGTGCTGATCGCGGTCGACGGCTACTCCTACGGCGGCCGCAGTTTCGACGTCCGGTCCACTGTGGACCAACTGCGCGAGGCGATGCCCGGGTTGATGGGCACGGTGCTGGTCGACTACCTCGGCGAGGGCGCCGAGCTGGCGGATGCCATCGGCTGGGACGACCTGCTTGCGCAGCACCGCGGCGCGCCGCTGGAGTTCGACCCGGTGCCGTTCGACCACCCGCTGTGGGTGCTGTACTCCTCCGGCACCACCGGCCTGCCGAAGGGCATCGTGCACGGCCACGGCGGCATGGTCCTGGAGCACCTCAAGACCATCGGCCTGCACTGCGACCTCGGCCCGGGCGACCGGTTCTTCTGGTTCACCACGACCGGCTGGATGATGTGGAACTTCCTGGTCGGCGGCCTGCTCACGGGCACGACCCTGGTGCTGTACGACGGCAGCCCGGGCTACCCGGCGCTGTCGGAGCTGTGGAAGCTTGCGGCCCGGCACCGGGTGAACTACTTCGGCACGTCGGCGCCGTTCATCCAGAGCTGCCTCAAGCGCGAGCTGCGCCCGAAGGACGACTTCGACCTCTCCGCGCTGCGCACCGTCGGCTCGACCGGCGCGCCGCTGACCACCGACGGCTTCCGCTGGGTGGCCGACGCCGTCGGCGCGGACGTGCAGATCGCCAGCGTCTCCGGCGGCACCGACCTGTGCACCGCGTTCGTGGGCGCCGCGCCGGACGTGCCGGTGTGGCTGGGCGAGATCTCCTGCCGGATGCTCGGCGCGGCGGTCGCCTCCTACGACGAGTACGGCAAGGAGCTGCATGACGAGGTCGGCGAGCTGGTGGTGACCAAGCCGATGCCGACGATGCCGGTGTTCTTCTGGAACGACCCGGACGGCTCGCGGCTGCGCGAGGCGTACTTCGACACGTTCCCGGGCGTGTGGCGGCACGGCGACTGGGTGCGGATCACCGAACGCGGCACCCTGGTGATCTACGGCCGCAGCGACTCGACCCTCAACCGCGGCGGCGTCCGGATGGGCACCGCGGAGTTCTACCGGGTGGTGGAGGGCTTCGAGGAGATCGTCGACTCGCTGGTGATCGACACGTCGGGCGCGGGCGAAACCGACGGCGGGCTGCTGTGCTTCCTGGTGCTGGCGGAGGGCGCCGACCTGAACGAGGTCCAGCCGAAGCTCAGGGCGGCGCTGCGCACCGAGCTGTCGCCGCGGCACGTCCCGAACCGGTTCATCGTCGTCGACGAGGTGCCGCGCACCCTCAACGGCAAGAAGCTGGAGGTGCCGGTGAAGAAGATCCTCGCCGGCACCCCGCCGGAGCGAGCGGTCAGCCGCGACGCCCTGCAGAACCCGGCGTCCCTCGACCCGTTCGTGCAGCTCAGCGCGGAGCTGGCGACCTGATCGGCGGTTCCGGAGGCCTGCCGCGGCGGCCTCCGGAACCGCAAAACCGACCCCCCCGTGACGGCCGATCGGGGGGTTGTGTAATCTTTTCTCCGGTGGCCGCGAGGGTTACCGGGAGGCTTCGCCTAGTCTGGTCTATGGCGCCGCACTGCTAATGCGGTTGGGGGTTACGCCCCCTCCCGGGTTCAAATCCCGGAGCCTCCGCTGTGGCCTCCGCCGGAAGGTGGAGATCACACAACTGAACATGCGCCCGTAGCTCAACGGATAGAGCATCTGACTACGGATCAGAAGGTTAGGGGTTCGAATCCCTTCGGGCGCACGTCTGGTCGAGACAGCAGGAACCCCCTCTAGTCAAGGGGGTTCCTTGCTGTCTCGGGGCTGAGCGGCAAGGTTGCTGCTTGCCGCTCATGCCCGGGTTGCCAACAAATTGCCAACTTTCCTTGGCTACTCGCCGGGTGCCTCGGAGTCCAGGAAGGCCGTTCGACAGCATCTGGACGACCGTCGCCCGGGAAGTACGCCGATGACGGGCCCACCGCAGATCATTTGTGACAGTGACCCCGTGCTGCTCGACTTCGACGGACCGAGGTCGCGCGGTTGCCGGGGACTTCGCGGCAGAATGTCACCGCTGGCACAAGAAATGGACGCTTGGCGGCCGCCAGGAGCTGGTCAGCGTAGGTCCTCCGGGGGACACCGAAGTTCGACGAGCGGCAGTTGCGGTGTGTTCGCGACGCACTGCTGGCCGGCGCAAGGGCGCACAGGTTCGACCAGGATTTATGGACATTGCCGCGCATCGCCACGGAGATCGAGCGCATCACCGGGGTGCATCATCATCCGGGACACGTCTGGTACATCCTGCGGGGTCCGCTGGGCTGGAGCGCGCAACGCCCGGCCCGTCGAGCCGTCGAGCGCGACTAGGCCAGCGGAGGACCAGCTTGATCAGTAGGTGCCGTCAAGTCGATCACGTCCGGTTCGCCGACACCGATTCCCCTTTTACGGCAACTTACGGCAACTTACGGCAACGGATCGAGCCATAACAGGCCAGGCGTGCGCGAGCATGGGCAGCGCGAAACCTTGGTGAACCCCATCTGGCTCTGCGGACCGAAAGCTGACGCGCCCTGCGGCATTTCGCGGTCAGTCTTCGCAAGATCGGCGACATCGTCAGGGCAGCACTCGTGCTCACCCATTTCGAACACCGCCGACCCACGTGAAACCCGTTGAGATCGCTTTACCGTTCACCGCAGCCAGTGTGCCGATCCACCTTCTGTAACAAGAAGGCGATCAGCCAAGATCTGCACCCATAATCAACGAGGGCAGGCTAACGCCACTCGAAGGTTAATGCTCAAGCTAACGGCCAACCTGTTAGAAAGTCGTGACGGCACGGGGTGGCGAGGCTATTATGAGGCTAGCTTCGCCACCCCGAAGAAAGATACCTTGGATGTCAGCCTCGCCTCAGCGGATGTAGACCCACAGCTGGACTCCGCCACCGTTGACAACCCGCTTGTAGCTGCAAGCGTCCCAACGCCCTTGGGCAATGCCTGCATTGCACGCCTTAACAGCCTCGCTGGTGCTAGGGTATACCCCAGCGTAGTACGAGGTGGCAGCTGAGGCGAGCGGCGTGACAGCAGTCATGGAGGCAACAGCAAACGCGCCGAAGATTGCAAGCTTCTTGAGCATGCCCATCCCTTCCAAAACGGCATTCGCACTTTTCTGTCGATCTGGCAATGGCAGGCTACAATCGCTTAGCGTGGTCAAGTCAACGTTAAGGTAAGGGAACTGCCCTTCCGTGCGCAATCTACTTCCCGATGGATCGCGGCAACGTCTATCGGCATAGCGGAATTCCGTTGTGTCTGACCTGTCTTCGGTGGCAGTGGATGGCTTGGCGCGGTCTCGGTGGCGTGTGCGCCGCAGGATCCGACCTACAGCAGGTGCCGACCGCTGCTGAAGCCCGGCAGCAGTCTCCCCGGCGGCTGATCCGTCGTAGTTGTAACCAGGAACCCTGAACGGCGTTGTTTGGTCCAAGGCGGGCAGCGCCGTTTTTATGATCAGTTGTGCTCAGTTCGCATCGATGATCAGTGGTTTGTCCAGGCCGGCGCGCAGCGCTTCGGCGAGCACGAAAAGCCTGTCGGCGAGGTTGCGCCGTTGGTCGTTGGTGTACCTTCCGTCGCCCAGAGTAAAGAAGAGGTGCGCGTGCCGTGCGAGCTAGCGTGCGGTAATACCTCCCCAGGTTTCGCCTCCCGGCGTGCAGGCGCGGAAGGATGACATGACCACGCGATGTGAAATAGGATCTATTTCACATTATTTGGCAATGATATGAACACGCAACTTATCACAGTACGATAACTATATCCGCCGGAGTTTTGTTATTTAATCGTAAAACGGTCGGGAAAGCTGCTGGTCACCGTGCTTTCCGATTGAAATTCGCATTTTCCTGGAGGGGGGAGTAGGAGTAACGAGCTGGACGATCCGCAGGATTAACAACCGGAGAGGGGTTTGCGTCACGGTGTGTTGCGCGTCTGCGACGCTCTGCGATCGCTGGTCGGGTTCTGCAACTGCTAAAACGACAAGATCGCGCCATGCCGCCCACCCCGACTGGGCGGTATGCGCCGGTCAGATCGGAGTGATATGGGTTGCTCCCATGCCAAAGCCTGCCCCCTTTTCCCCCTGCTCAATGCAAGCTTACGAGGCTGGCGTGATTCCTACTGCGACAGCGAGCAACGTTGGCGGGAATGCGCCAGATACAGGTTGGCATCCAGGGGGCAGCTCGTGCCGATCTCACTGCTCCCGAACGGGGCTGACGTGGGGCACATTCGACGCGCTGCCGAGCGGTCCGCGGCGGCCGAACCAACGCCGCCCGCACCGCTCATTTCCGGGTCGCAGGGAACCGTGGCCTGGTTCGAGCCGGCCCCGGAACCGAAACCTGCGCGGCCTCGTGAGCCTGCGCGGCCCCGTGAGCTTTCGCGACCCCCGCACGCCCCGCAGCAGCCCCCGGCGAGCCCGCCAGAACGATCAACTGAACCCCGCGGCTCGAAACGCCGCTGGTGGACTCGGCTCGCAGAGTGGATGAGAGGTCCCGCATGAGCAACTACTGGCCCTGGTGGGCGGGCGCTATCGGGCTCGCCCTCGTCACCATCAACTACACCCTCATCACCGATCGGTCCTTCGGGGTGTCCTCGGCGTGGGATCGCGTCCTGCACTGGCGCGCCGAACGCCGGATCGAACGGCAGGAAGCCCAGTTCGCGGACGACGGAGCTCTCGCTGACGCTCTGGCCGCGGCGACCGCCGACGAGTTCGGGACGCGCGGTGGAGCACCGACGTTGCCGACCGCGGCGCGCGGCGCTGCGCAGCCTCAGCAGGTCTCCGAGGCGGCCGAGTCACGGAATTCCACGTTCACGACCCGCCGCCAGGTACCGCTGGTCACCCAGGCCGCGCTGCTGTTGTCGATCGTCGTCGGTGGATGGGTGGCGGCGGTCACCTCCGGTCGGTTCGAGCTCCGCTTCGATATGGGCAGTGCTTTCAGCCGACTCGTGACCGACAACCCGAACACCATGATCGGTGTGCTGTTCGTTGGGGGCGTGCTCGTCGGCTTCGGCACCCGCCTCGCCGGGGGCTGCAGCTCCGGTCACGGACTCAGCGGATGCGGACGGTTGCAGCCGGTCAGCATTGTTGCGACTGCCGTCTTCTTCGGCACCGCCGTCCTCGTGTCGTTCCTGCTGTGGAAGGTGATCTGATGCGTACCCGAGGCGCGGTTCTCGTCGCCAACATCATCACCGGGCTGGCCCTCGGTTTCATCGTCACCAACATCGGGTTCGGCGACTACGCCGAGCTGAACCGCATGTTCACTTTCCAAGACCTGCGGATGCTGTATGCCTTCGCCGGCGCGGTCGCGATCATCGTGGTGGCCTTCGCGCTGGTGGGCGTTCGCCGCAGGCCGGGGCGCATCCACGGCGGCGTGATCCCCGGCGCAGTCCTCTTCGGCACCGGCTGGGCGATCTCGGGTGGCTGCCCGGCGATCCCGCTCATCCAGGTCGCTAGCGGATACCTGCCCGCTCTGGTCACGATCGCGGGTGTCATGGTCGGCATCTGGCTCTGCCGCTGGGCCAACGCCCATTTCTTCCAGCTCGACCGCGGATCTTGCGGGCTGTAGCGGACATTCACGAGGCCGAGACCAGGTCGGCCCGAATCCCTTCGGGCGCTCGTTTGGTCGAGCCAGCTGGAAACTCCCTCTCGCGGGGGGTTTCCAGCGTCTCCGTTCAGTGGGACCAGAGGCGCTTTTCGCGCTCGGGGTGGCGGATGTCGTTGCCGCCCATGATCGAGAAGCTGCGGATGCGGATGACCGGGGCGGTCGGCATTTCGCGTCCTCGTGCACCTTGATCGTGTTGCCGCCCATGATGTCCTTGGAGTCGACCACCACCCGCACTCCGCGCGCCACGATCACGTCGCTAACGCTCATGATCGACACGAGGAGGATCTCGATCTCCTGGCCGGGCAGGGTCGCCTCGCGCGGATCGATCGTGGACCCGCCCATGAGCGCGAAGTACCCCGACTTCCGGGGCACCCGCCAGCGCCCCTTGGAGCCTGTTGCGTTTTCGGCGAAAGCGGCTGAACCGAAGTGCCAAATCAGTCTCGATCGCCGCCGTTCGTCCGCCAGTGGCCGCCTCAGCCGTCATCGATCGATCACGGTCCGTGGTAGGCGTAATTTTGCAACAGGCTCCTTGTAGTCGGAACCGCCTATGATCGCCAGCTTCCACCGGTGTTTGGTCCCGTCGGTGGGCCCGACGGGGCGGTCAGATGCCGTGGCCTGCAGGTAGGTCACCAGCGCGTCGAGTTTTCCGCGGGTGACGGTCTGGCAGGCGGCGTCCACGCGTTCGGTGAACTCGGCCAAGGTCAGCCGTCCATCGCCCCCGTCGTCCAGCTCCCGCGGCCCGACCAGGAGTGGCAGCTGACCCGGATCGACTAGTTGCCCGCCCGCTGTGCGGCGGCGGTGCGGATCAGCTGGTCACGGCGGCGGCGAGCGCGCGGCGGGTCGAGGGCCGATGATGGCCCGTAGTCGGGACTGAGGGGAACCAGATGATCGACATCGCCAAGCAGGTAGCCGCCGTGCAGCGGGTGGTCAGCCAGCACTCGATCGACGGCGGTGGGCAGGTGAGCGTCCTGCTGCGCCGGAACTACGCTGCTCCGATCAAAGAGGTCTGGCGCGCGTTGACCGAACCGGACACGTTGCGACGTTGGCTCCTGCCGATCACCGGCGAGCTGTGGGGACCCGGTCGGCACTGGTTCGACGGCACCGCGGGCGGTCGGATCCTGCGCTGCACGGCGCCGCGCTTGCTGAAGACGACGTTCGACGAGGACAACAGCGTTGTTGAGCTGCGGCTTTCTGAGGGTGACGGGTCTGGCGGCGGGACCGGGGTCGAGGTCATGCACTCGGTTCCGCTGGATCCGATCAGCAGCGGCGCGGGCGCTTTGTTCGTCGGGCCCGCCTGGGACGTCGGCCTGCTCGGGCTAAACGTGTACCTCCGGGGCGAGGACATCCCGGGATGGGAGAACTCGGCCGAGGTGCAGCGGTTCTCCCGGCAGGTCATCAGGGCGTGGGCCACCGCGACCGAGGACTCCGGCACCGCCGACGGCGACCAGATCGCCGACGGGGTGGCCGCGGCGACCGCCCAGCTCACGCCGGACCTCGACCAGACGAGCGCCTGATCGTCCCCGCCCCGCTGGGCTGCCGTGCGGCAGGTCGGCGGGTTTAGCTGGTAGCTGCTGGACGCGCGCGTCCGATCGTCATCGCCATCGCGGCGGCAGCCCCGCACAGCGCGGCGGCTCCGATCCAGACCGCGTCGTAGGAGCCCAGCAGGTCCCGCGTCACCGCGCCGAAGTAGGCGATCAGCCCGGCGCCCACCTGGTGCGCCGCGCTTACCCAGCCGAAGACGATCGCGCCGCCGGGGCCGAAGACCTCGCGGCACAGGGCGATCGTCGGCGGCACGGTGGCGACGTCGAGCAGGCCGAACAGTACCGTGAAGACGATCATCCCCATGTGCACCGTCGGCCCCATCAGTGCTGGCAGGGTGAGCAGCGAGACGCCCCGCAGCCCGTAGTAGCCCGCCAGGAGCAGTTGCGGGCTGCAGCGGTCGGTGAGCCAGCCGGACCCGATCGTGCCGGCCACGTTCACCACCCCGATGACCGCGAGCAGCGAGGCCGCCACCGTGGTCGGCATGCCGTGATCGTGCGCCGCGGAAGCGAAGTGGGTCCACATGATCCCGTTGGTGGATGCCCCACAGATCGCGAAAGTGCCCGCCAGCAGCCAGAACGGGCCGGTCCGCGCCGCGTCGAACAGCAGTCGCACCGCGCGGCGGGCCGCGCCGGGCACGGGTTCGGGCTTGGTTTCGAAACCCGTTGCGCCGTAGGGGCGTAAGCCGAGGTCGGCGGGATGGTCGCGCAGTACCCACCACACCAGCGGCGCCGTGGCCAAAGCAATCAGCGCGAGGACGACGATCGCAGTGCGCCACGCGAAGTGTTCGACGACCCAGGACATCACCGGCAGCAACGCGAACTGCCCGAAGACGCTCGCCGCGGTCAGCGAACCGGTCACCAGGCCGCGTCGAGCCTCGAACCAGCGGTGCGTCACGGTCGCGGCGAACGCCATCGCCAACGCGCCGCAACCGATCCCGACGAGCACGCCCCAACCCAGGACCAGTTGCCAGGAATCGGAAACGATCGTGGTCAGCCCGGCACCCGAGGCGATCAGCAGCAGCGCGCCCACCGCCACCCGCCGGATGCCGAAGCGGTCCATCAGCGCCGCGGAGAACGGCGAGGCCAGCCCGTACAGCGCCATGTTCACCGACACCGCGATCCCGATGGTGGCGCGCGACCAGCCGAACTCGTCGTGCAGCGGGGTGACCAGGAGGCCTGCCGTGGTGGCGCAGGCACCCGCGCTGATGACCGCCAGCGCGGTGACGGCGGCGACCCACCACGCGCGGTGGATGCGCGTCCGGGGAACTGTTTCGGTCGTCATGCCCAGACCCTGCGTCGCCGGGCGCGGCCGAACGAGTGGCCTGATGGCCAATATGTGCAAGAATCGGGCCATGGCCAGTCGAGTCGCGGTGCTGGTCCGCCACGGCGTGATGCCGATGGAACTGGGCCTGGTGCACCAGCTGTTCGGGAATGCCCGCTCACCAGCCGGAACGCCGCTGTACGACGTCGTGACGTGCACGCTCGTTCCCGGCTTGGTGCGCACCAACGCGGACTTCCCGATCAGCACCGAGCGCGGTCCCGAAGCGTTGGGCGAGGCCGACACCGTGATCGTCCCGGCGTCGCACGAGCCCGACGAGACCGAGACCGAAGGCCTGCTCGGCCCGGACCTCGCCGAGGCGCTCGCGCGGATCCGGCCGGGCACCCGAATCGCCTCGATCTGCACCGGGGTCTACGTGCTGGCCGCGGCCGGGCTGCTCGACGGCCGCCGGGCGACGACGCACTGGAACTCCTGCGACCGGTTCCGGCGGCTCTACCCGGCGGTCCGGCTGGACCCCGACGTCCTCTACACAGACGACGGCGACGTGCTGACCTCGGCCGGGGAGGCGTCCGGCATCGACCTGTGCCTGCACATGATCCGGTGCGACCACGGCGCGGCGGTCGCCAACGAGGTGGCGCGGCTGACGGTGGTGCCGCCGCACCGCGACGGCGGCCAGGCCCAGTACATCCGGTGCCCGATCCCCGAACCCCAGCTCTCGTCGACCGCGCAGGCCCGGGCATGGGCGCTGGAGCACCTGGACCGGCCGCTGGCGCTGCGCGAACTGGCGGCGCGGGAGTCGATGAGCGTCCGCACGTTCACCCGCAGATTCCGCGACGAGGTCGGCATCTCACCGCTGCAATGGCTGACCCAGCAGCGCATCGAGCGAGCCCGGCACCTGCTGGAGGAGACCGATCTGCCGGTCGACCGGATCGCGGCGGACGCGGGATTCGGCACCGCGGCTTCGCTGCGCCAGCACCTGCAGACAGCACTCGGGGTGTCCCCGAGTGCGTACCGCAGCACCTTCCGGGGAAGTGCAGCTTTAGGGAGCCCGTGAGCGCTTTTGGTTGCTGTAGGGGCTGCTTCCAGGCTCGTTTTGCGTGGCGGTGCGGGTGGCGGAACCTCAGATGCCGCCTGGGACTCCGGGATCCCCGACTCATGAATGGCAATTCACCACGCTGGGGACTGGCCTCGCCAAGAACCCCGACGGGGTGGGCACAGCCCGAGAACCCGCGGCGGTGCTGGCTGCGAGCGTGAGCTGAGCAGGCGGCGCCGCTTCAACGACAGAAGCCCGCCTTACCGCACCCTGGACGATCACTTCCAAAACAGCCTCTATAACACCGAAAAACGCGCACGGCGGATGTGACTTGAGCTCCGAACACCTGGCGGGTTGGGCTGCGCAGGAGCAAGGTTCAGGTAAAATCCGGCGGACTGACCGCCGCAGGCTTGCCCAGGTGCAACGGGCGTCGACGAGGAGGTCGGCATGGCTGAACAGCAGCAGTGGGCTGCGGTGGACGACTACCTGGGCGCGCTGCTCACGCCGGAGGACCCGGTGCTGACCGCCGCCCTGCAGGCGAGCGACGAGGCGGGGCTGCCGCACATCAACGTGTCGGCCCTGCAGGGGAAGTTGCTGAACCTGCTCGCCCGGTCGGTGCAGGCGCGCAGGATCCTGGAGATCGGCACACTCGCCGGCTACAGCACGATCTGGCTCGGCCGGGCGCTACCCTCGGACGGTCGGCTGGTCACCCTGGAGGCGGAGCCGAAGCACGGCGAGGTCGCGCGCGCCAACCTGGCCCGCGCGGGCCTGGAGGGCATCACCGACGTGCGGGTCGGCCCTGCCCTGGACACGCTGCCGGAGCTGGTCGAGGAGTCGTTCGACCTGGTCTTCATCGACGCGGACAAGCCGAACATTCCGGAGTACTTCCGCTGGGCACTGGTGCTTACCAGGCCGGGCGGGCTGGTGATCGTGGACAACGTGGTCCGCCGGGGTGCGGTGGTCGACGAGCACAGCAGCGATCCGGCCGTGCAGGGTGCGCGGCGGTTCCACGAGATGCTCGCCGCCGAGCTGCGGGCGTCGGCCACCACGATCCAGACGGTCGGCTCGAAGGGCCACGACGGCTTCACCCTTGCCGTCGTACTGCCGCCTGGTGAATGACCCGGTGGTCAGACCGGTAGCCGGGTCCGCAGTGGACTGATCGTCACCCGGGAGGACGGATCATGACGAATCGGCTCGCCAACCTGTTCCGGCTCGACGGGCGAAAGGCGGTCGTCGTCGGCGGTGGCAGCGGCCTTGGCCGGTCCAGCGCGGTGGGGCTGGCCGAGTTCGGCGCGAAGGTGGTCGTCGCGGATGTCGACGTGGCCGGGGCCGAGGAGACCGCCAAAGCGATCGGGGAGTTCGGGCACGAGGCGAGCTGGCGCGAGCTGGACGTCCGGGATGGCGAGCAGATCCAGCGGCTCGCGGAGGCCGAGGCGGACGCCGAGGTCCTGGTCGTCACGCCAGGCATCAACGTCCGCAAGCGGCTGGTCGACACCGTCGACGAGGAGTTCGACCGGGTCGTGGACGTCAACCTGAAGGGCACCTACCGGCTGGTGCGGGATTTCGGCGCCCGGATGGCCGAACGCGGCCGGGGCAGCATCGTCACCTTCGCCAGCTTCCGCGCCGTGCTCGTCGAACCGGGACAGGGCATCTACGCCGCGACCAAGGCCGGCGTCGTGCAGCTCTCCCGCGCGCTCGCCGCGGAACTGGGGCCGAAAGGCGTGCGGGTCAACGCGATCGCGCCAGGACCGTTCGAGACCCCGCTGACCGAGCAGATCAAGTCCGATCAGGGCTGGTACGACGCGTACGCGGACAAGACCGCGTTGGAGCGCTGGGCGAACGCCGACGAGATCGCCGGTGCCGTGGTGTACCTCGCCTCGGACGCCGCCTCGTACGTGACGGGCAGCCTCCAGCTGGTGGAGGGCGGTTGGACGGCGATCGACGGCCGCTTCGAACCGAGCGTCTGATCCGCTTGCGCCGCAAGCAAGAACGAGGCCCCGCCCGGCGGGGCCTCGTTGCGCATCGTGGGGTCGTGAGTGAGTTTTCCGGTAAGAGCCGGTATGGCCGCTCACGAGCTGGTGCGGTCGGGGTGCGGCTCAGGTTTCTCCACTTCGGCGGGCAAGCCGCCGGTGATCCGCACCAGCTCGCCGAACGTCGTCGGGAACATCGCGTGCTTGGAGCCCGCGCCCGCCCAGACCTCCGGGTGGTCGGCCAGCATCCGGTCCACCACGGTCCGGATTGGCCGCGGGTGCCCGACCGGACCGACACCACCCACCGGCTGCCCGGTCGTTTCCAGCACGAATTCCGGGGTGGCCCGCCGGATCTTGCGCACCCCGAGCAACCGCCCGACGTGCTTGGTGTCTACGCGGTGCGCGCCGCTGGCGACGATCAGAAGCGGCTCGTCGCCGGCGGTGAAGATCAGGCTGTTCGCGATCGCGCCGAGCTCGCAGCCGAGCCGGTCGGCTGCCGCCGCTGCGGTCGGCACGTCGGTGTCGAACTCGACGACTGACCCCGCGACGTCGAGGTCGCGCAGGCAGGCGGCGAAGGTGTCCGTGGCATTGCTCATGCGGCGCAGAATCCCCCAAACCGCGCCGTTGGAACAAGTTCTTTCACGGTCGTGTGGCTGCGTCGCCCTGCTCTTCGTTGTGATACATGACACGCTCGGTAACACGCGGTGGGGCGTTGCCGAAATCCCGGATGCGGCCCGTTTGAGGCCGTTGTTCTAGCTGACACCGCGAACGGGTCTGGCCTTCTTGGCCGTCCGCAGTTGCAGGGTCATCTGCCAACCGAACATCCGGCACCGCCGTTTTCCGGTGTCGGCCGCGCCATGCCCTGGTGCGGCCGCGGGAAGCGGTTCGTCGAGCTCCTCCGGGTGCTCAACTCCGAATTTCCGCACGCGATTGACCCGCGGGCCCATCGCGCGGTTCGTGCTGCCCAGCCCACCCCATGACCCTGAAGAGAAGCCAATGTCCTTCCGGCTCCTGGTGCTCGCCGTCGGCACCTTCGTCATCAACACCGGCTCGTACCTGGTCGCCGGCGTGCTGCCGGCGATCGCCGCGCAGGTCGGCGTGCCCATCACGACCGCCGGCCAGCTGATCACGGTGCACGCGCTGACCTACGCGGTCAGCGCCCCCGTCCTGTCCACTGTGGTCGGTCGGTGGGATCGCCGGCGACTGCTGTGGTTGTCGCTGGCCCTGTTCGTGGTGGGCAACATCGCCACCGCGGTGGCCCCGGACTTCGGCACCCTCACCGCTGCCCGCGTGCTCGGAGCGCTGGGCGCGAGCCTGTTCACCCCGACAGCGGTGGTGATCGCCGCCGACCTGGTGCCGCTGGATCGCCGCGGGCGCGCAGTGTCCACAGTGCTCAGCGGGCTGACCCTGGCGACCGTGATCGGCGTGCCGCTGGGCGTGCTGCTGGAAGGCTCCATCGGCTACCAGGGCCTCTTCTGGACCGTTGCCGTGCTGGGCGTGCTCGCTTCGATCGCCCTGCTGGCCCTTCCGCCGGTCCCGGCGCCGCCGGTGATGCGGATCCGGGAACGTGTGTCGGTGCTGCGCAACCGGGCCGTGCTGTGGGTGCTCGTGGTGTCGATGCTCGCCTCCCTCGCGGACTTCGCCGCCTACACCTATGCCTCGCCGATGCTGTCCTCGCTGACCGGTGCGGGCGCGAGCACGCTCGGCGTCCTGCTGTTCGTCTACGGCGTCGCGGGCGCGATGGGCAACACCGTGGTCGGGCGGCTCACGGACCGGTTCGGCTCGGCGATCGGCATCGTCGGCTCGCTGCTGGTGCTCGCCGCCGGGCTGGCGTTCCTGCCGGTCGCGGGCGGTTCCGCGCTGGCCACCGTCGTGGTGCTTGTCCTCTGGGGGCTCGGCGGCTGGGGGATCATGCCCGCCGTCCAACACCGGCTGATCTCGCTGATCCCGGCCGGGGCCGGCATGGTGATCGCCTTCAACTCGTCGGCTCTGTACCTGGGAATGGGCTTCGGCGGCCTGACCGGGGGAGCGGTCGCGGCTGAGTGGGGCTGGGTGGCCCTGGGGCCGGTGTCGGCCGCCGTCGCCCTCCTCGCCCTGGTCCTCTTCTGGCGGACCAACCCGACCACCACCGCCACCCCGGGCACCGCTGCGGCTCCCGCCCAGGAGGCCCAACCCGTCGCTTGAACCCGCTGGTCAAGACCCGTGAGTGCTTTTGGGTGCCGATAGCCCGGTGCCATGGCCCCCAAGAGCACTCACGGCCTTCCCCCTTCGCGCAGGTCGAGCCTGGACGCGCGTTTCCTAGACCAGCAGGGGCAGCTTTCGGACTCCGGTCATGTTGGGGCTGGGGATGAACTCCGGGCCCTCCGCCGGGTCGGTCCGCAGGTTCGGGAACCGGTCCAGCAGGATGTTCAGCGCGACCCGTCCCTCCAGCCGGGCCAGCGGCGCGCCCAGGCAGAAGTGGATGCCCCGCCCGAACCCGATGTGCGGGTTCGGGTCCCGGCCGATGTCGAAGACGTCCGGGGCGGTGAATTGGCGGGGGTCCCGGTTGGCCGCCGCGACCCACAGCAGCAGCAGTTCATCGGCCGGGATCCGCTGCCCACCGAGCTCGACCTCCCGGTTGGTCACCCGGGAAACCGCGGCGAACGGGCTGAAGAAGCGCAGCGACTCCTCGATCGCCGAGGGCACCAGCGACCGGTCCGCCCGCACCTTCGCGAACTGCTCGGGGTGCGCGTCCAGACACAGCACCGTGTTGCCCAGCAGCATGGTCGTGGTGATGTGCCCGGCGATCAGCAGCACCATGCCGAAGTTGACCACCTCGGCGTCTCTGAGCCGCGCACCGTCCACTTCGGCCACGACGAGCTTGCTCAGCAGGTCCTCGCGCGGTGCCCGCCGGCGCTCCGCGACGTGCTCGGCCAGGTACTTGGTCAGCTCCTGGACCTGGTCCAGGGCCTTCGCCATGTACTCCTCTTGCTCCTTCGAGCGGTCCTTGAGGGAGACCTGGTTGGAGCTCTCGAACATCGCGTCGACCCATTTCTTGAACAGGCCCCGGTCGCTGCTCGGCACGCCCAGCAGTTCCGCGATCACGATGACCGGCAGCGGATAGGCCAGATCGCGGACCAGCTCGGTCCGGTCGGACACGGCATCGAGGAGTTCGTTGGTCAGCGCGGCGATCCGGGGTTCCAGGCCCGCGACGACCTTCGGGGTGAACGCGTGGCTCACCAGCTTGCGGAGCTTGTTGTGCTCCGGCGGGTCCATCTGCACGATGTTGCCCTCCTGGAACCCGGACGCCTCCGGCACCAGCCGCTGGGTGGCTGAGGAAAAGGTCGCCGGGTCGCTGAGGGCCTCCAGGACCTCGGGGTATCCGTATACGTTCCAGATCCCGGCCGCCGAGTCGTTCGCCACCGGCTGATCCGGTCGCACCCCCCGCAACCAGAACTGCGATTCGTTTATCCCCCAGGCGTCGGCGAGGGTCGTCATGTGGTGCCCCTTCCTGTTGGCGAGCGCCACCGGTCAGGTGCGCTCCATGTCCATCTCGGAGGTGTAGATCCACTTCCGGTAGTTCGCGTTGATCTCGTCGAACAGCGCGCTGATCTCGGCCGCGGCCGAGATCAGCGAGGCGCGGTCCGGTCCTTGCTCGGGTTCGAAGGCGCGGCGGACGGTCAGCGCCAGCGCGTCCGCCTTGGCGCGGTCGTCCGGGCCCGCCAGGTGCGGGTTGATGTTGTCCACCATGAAGAACCCGGTGACGGCGGCGCTCATCGAAAAGATCAGGTGCGGCACGTCGTCGCGGACGAGGTCGTACTTGGTGATCAGCTCGAAGTAGCGGGTGGTGAACTCCTGCCCGCGGATCTGAGCCGAGGCCTGCTTGAGGTTGCCGAGCAGTTCCGCGTCGCCGGTGACCAGCGCCCGCATCAGCGGCCTGCGCTGGGTGGCCAGGAACGAGTTCTGCAGGAACCGGTGCGGCCGGACCTCGTCGGGGTCGCGGCGCACGGCGTCGACGAGTTCGGTGATCAGGTCCACCGATTCGCGCAGGAACAGCGATTCGAACAGCCGCTCCTTGGTGCGCCAGTGCAGGTAGACGGTGCCCTTGCCGACGCCGGCCTGCTTGGCGATGTCCTCGATGGTCACCTTCCGGTAGCCCAGCCGAATCATCAGCTCGCCGGCCGCGTCAAGGATGCGGTCGGCACGTTCGGTGGGCTGCGGCATGGTGTGTCTCCTTGGTCCGGATAGGCGCTTGCGATGACGTATTGACCAGATTTGAAATCTGGTCAACCGGTCATCCGTCACCATAGCGCTAGCCGCAGCGGCGGGCAATGGACCTCGGGTCCGCCTTGACGCGGTCTTGACGCGTCACCCGGAAGCACCAGCCGGCGCGCGCTGCCGCCTGGGCGGGCTTAGCTTCTGCAGGCAGCCCCCCCATACCGAAAGGGCTTTCCCCGCCGCCCGGAAGGGAGCACCATGGGATTTGGCGAGTTCAAGGACCGCCTGCAGAACCCCGGCGAGGAACACGGCGAGTAGGTCGAGCAGGGCCTGGACAGGGCGGCCGACGTGGCCAAGGAGAAGTTCGGTCACGAGGAGTAGATCGACAAGGCCGTGGAGAAGGGCGAGGAGTTCCTCGGCGATCCCGAACTGGGACCCGGCGAGCAGCGGTAGCCGACCGGACATCGCCGCCCGACCCATGCTGACGAGCGGGACCAGGTGAGGGCCATCCTGCCCGGCAGTGGTCGGAGCGGATCATGGAGAGGCCGCCTCAACGCACAGGGCGGCCTCTCTTAATGCCCAGAATCCCTCGGTTTCGTCGAGTGTCTTCCAGCCTCTTCTTGCATTGCGGCGCGGGTGGCGGAACCTGTGGGATCCCGGACTTGTGTATGACCAGCGGCGTCCGGGCTGTCCTCGTGAGAAGACCGCTGAGAACCCACAGCGGTGCCAGTTGCGAGGGTGGGCAAAGGCGGCTACGCCGCTTGCGGCAGCCTGGTGGGACTTCCAGCGTCGCAGCTGCGGATCGGCGAGGACGAAAGAGGCTCCATTATTGAAATCAGAGCTCTGATTTCAATAATGGAAATTGCGGTGATCAGGCCACCGGGAGCTCCACGGCGGCGGCTTCCGCCGACAGCGCGACGACCCGTCCGCCGCGCTCGCCGAGCTCCAGCAGGCGCTCCAGCGCGGCGCCGTTGAGCCGCACGGTCGCGCTCGCGCGCGCCGTAGTCGCGAGTTCGTCGAGCGTCTGCCGCGCGTCGTGGCCCGCATCCACTGTGGACTTCAGGCCCCCGGTCGAGGCGAGCGACCCGCGGGCCGCGCCGAGCCGGCCGAGGGCGTCGTCCACGGCGTCGAGCAGCGCGATCCGGTTGCCTTCCGTCATGGCACGCACCAGCTCCGGCGCGCTACCCGCGACCCGGGTGCCGTCGCGGAACGAGCCGGCGGCCAGCGAAAGCGCCAGCGGGCCGCCATCGGCCCCGACCGACGCGAGCACTGCGGCGAACACGTGCGGCAAGTGCGAGATGCGCGCGACCGCGAAGTCGTGCGAGGCGGCGGAGGTGGGCACCACCTGGGCGCCGCAGTCCAGCGCGAGCTGGGCGGCCTCCCGCCACGCTGCGAGCGCCGTGTCCTCCTCAACTGTCACCGCCCAGGCCGCCCCGGCGAACAGCTCGCCCGACCCGACCGACCAGCCAGAACCCGACACCCCGGCCATCGGGTGGCCACCGGCGTACCGGGCGCCGGGCAGCAGGCTGCGGACTTCGGCGGAGACCGGGTCCTTGACGCTCACCACGTCAGTCAGCCAGGCCTCGGGGGCGTGTTCGGCGACCTTCCGCAGCACCTCGCGCACGGCGGTCAGCGGCGTCGCGACGACCACGAGCGCATCCTCCTCGGCGGCTCGGCGCAGGGCCGGCTCGATGTCGAGGACGTCGAAACCGTCGGCCCGCGCGGCGGTGGCGTCCGACTCCGACTTGGTGGTGCCCCAGGCGGGGCGTCCGGCGGCTTTGGCGGCTCGCAGCACCGAGCCACCGATGAGTCCCAGTCCGATCACGCACACGGCACGCATCGGTCCATCCTGCCCGACTTCCCCGCCGGCCACGCACCCGGTTGAGCGGCAAACAATGCCCGGAAGGTTACGAGCCCGCAATAGTGCTTTCGGGTGGCGTTCGTACGCTCTACGGTGTCCTCATGACGGTGCAGGAGCCGGTCGCTGGCTTCGCCGTCGCCGTGGTGCGGGAGGACGGGCGGTGGCGGTGCAGCACGATGGACAAATCGGTGCTGATCGGCCTGGACGCCTCGATCACGGCGTTGCGCGAGCTGCGTTCCACCGGCGCGGTGTTCGGTATGTGCAATGTGGACGACGAGTTCTTCGTGCTGATCAGACCGGTGCCCGGAGGGGTGGACCTGCTGCTGTCGGACGCCGCCGCGGCGCTGGACTACGACATCGCGGCGGACGTCCTCGACCTGCTGCGCATCGACCCGCCCGATGAGGACGACGAAGAGGTGTGGCCGGAAGGCAACCTGGCTATCCTGTCCGATCTCGGGCTGCCCGAGGGCGAGCTGCTGGTGATCATCGAAGAGGTCGACCTCTACCCGGACGAGCAGCTGGAGATGATCGCCCAGCGCTGCGGCTTCGGGGACAACTTCGCGAAAGTGCTGGAGAAGCTGGACCAGTGAGCACATCTGGTGCCCGCGCCGGGGACGCCGACCTGGTGCGGGCCGCGTTGCGAGTCGCCGCCGAAGCACCGTCCACTGGGGATGTTCCGATCGGCGCGGTCGTGGTCGATCAGGAGGGTCGGCTCCTAGCCAGCGCGCACAACCAGCGCGAGGCGCTGCAGGACCCCACGGCGCATGCGGAGATCCTCGCGTTGCGGGCCGCAGCCGCCGCGCACGGCGACGGTTGGCGGCTGGAGGGTTGCACGCTGGCGGTCACGGTGGAGCCCTGCACGATGTGCGCAGGGGCATTGGTGCTGGCCAGAGTGGCCAGGGTGGTGTTCGGGGTGTGGGAACCCCGCACCGGCGCGGTGGGCTCGCTGTGGGACGTGGTGCGGGATCGCCGCCTGAACCACCGGCCGGAGGTGGTCGGCGGCGTGCTGGCCGACGGGTGCGCGGCGGTGCTCGAGGACTTCTTCGCCGACCACCGCGAGTAGGAACCCGCATCACCACGACCGACCCGCACCCGGGCGGCCCCGTTTCAGCCGTCCTATTCGACCAAGGGGCGCACGTCGACGCTGCCGTAGCGGGCGGTGGGGAGCTTCTCGGCCCACGCGGTCGCGGGCGTTGATGTCGGCCGCATCGACGACGTACAGCCCGGCGACGACCGCCCCGGCGGGCTGGGCGACGCTGTCGTTCACGATCGCCGAGCCGTCCTGCATGCTGCTCGGCGATATCTCCGGCCCCCGGGCCGCGACATGCACGGGCCCGCGGTCCTCCCAGACCACCAGCTCCCAGTTCGCGTACGCGATGGAGTGCATGCGGGTTGCCGCCGAAGCACCGCTGCTGCTCCAGACCCGCTCGATGTACGGCGAGTCGGACGGGCGGTGTTCGATCTCGATCACATAGCTCCCTTCTCGAGCGCCTCGCGCGCCAGACGCACGATAGGCAGCGCGGGAAAGCCGCAGTAAAAGGATGTTTGTGGGTTTATCCGCGGCCACATCCTCGTCGACTGCGCCGCCCGAACCCAAGGTGGGAGGGAGAGTGGATCTGGCAGCTTCCACCGGTTCGGGCGGCCTGTCCGCACCGCGATCGGTGTCCCGGCCTGTGACGATGAGCCCGTCCGCTTGAGACGGGCGGACTGATCGCGTTGCAGGGGAGTGTGACGTGGAGCCGACTGACGCAGTCCTGGCCACGCGCATCGCGACCGGCGACACCGGTGCCTTCGAACTGGTGGTGCGCCGGTATTCCGACGGGATCTTCGGCATGGCGCTGCGGATGCTCGGCGACCGGGCCGAGGCGGAGGACGTGGTGCAGGACGCGTTCATCGCGGTGTGGCGGCGGGCCGGCGAACTCGCCGAACCGGCCGCCCTGCGGACCTGGTTGTTCAAGGTCGCCCACCGGAACTGCCTGATCGTGCTGCGCCGCCGGCGGACGCGCCGCACCGCTCCCGTCGGCGTGATCCCCGACCACCGGACCGCGGTCGGGTCCGCCGCGCTGATCGCCGATCCGCAGCGGGTCGCGGAGGCGGAGGAGGGTGTGCTGGCGCTGCGGCGCGCGCTCGCGGTCCTGCCGAGCCGGCAGCGCGATGTCTGGCTGCTCGCGGAGGTCGACGGGCTGTCCTACGTCGAGATCGGCCAGCGCGTCGGGGCCGGTGAGCAGGCGGTGCGAGGTCGGCTTTCGCGGGCCAGGGCCAGCCTCGCCAGCATGATGCGGGCCTGGCGCTGACCCCCGCTGTCAAGCGCTGTCGGGTGACCGGTAGCCTGGCTGACGGTAGCGTGTCCGAGCGGCCGAAGGAGCGCGCCTCGAAAGCGCGTGTGGTTAACAGCCACCGTGGGTTCGAATCCCACCGCTACCGCTCGCAAGGGCCGGTTCCCGTGAAGATGGGGACCGGCCCTTGATCATGCGGTCTCGTTTGGTCTTGTTAGGCGGGCATCAGGGCACCGGTCACAACCCGGTCGGCTTGCGTGATGCCATTCAGGTAGATCAGCTCGTGCTCCCCGGCCGGGAGTTAGCTCTGCCTGCACGACACACGGCGGCACGAACCCCCGGCGGTACTAGTCAGGGTTGGTACCGTGAAGCGATCTTGGTGACCTGGCCGTTTTCATCGAGCCAGATCTTGGCCGACTGGTTGCTCTGCTGGATGAAGTCGTCCAAGGTGACCGGCACTTCGCCCAGTCCCTCCGAGTCGATCTGGGGTGAGCCGGCCGGCGTGGCGCCTTCGAACGGGCTGAACAACTGGACATCCGGAGCGAGCGCGGCGACCTGAACCGGTCCGCCGGTGCTAACCGGGTGGGGCGCCGCCATGGAGGAGTCGTCCATCCTGCCTTCGACCCAGGAGACCATCCATTCCCCGTTGTTCTTGGCGAACTCCAGATCGACGGCAATGTCGACGGCGTGGTTGTCCGGGGCCACGGCGCCTGCCCCGGCGTCCGTCTCGGCGTTGGCAATGCTCGCGGCACCTGCCGCCGATCCGGGTGGGGTCGGCGCCTGTGTCGCCTGTCCGGCCAGCGACGTGCACCCGCTCACGAACACCGCTGCGGCCAGCAGCCCGCCGGGGATCAGAACCGCCATGCGGCTGATCTTGCGCATCTGTTTCTCCTACCACCGGGTTGTTTCCGACTCTTCGATCAGACAGACGTGCCGGGGCCGTGGTGGTTGTCAGCGGTCGGCAAAATCGATCATCCAAAGCGGTTCCACCAACCGAACGGGTGCCTAGATGGCCCGGATCGTGCGGAACAGTTGGCGGATCGCGGCCATGAGCCGCATCGCGGCAAGAAGGTTCCCTGGTGCGGAGAGAATCTTAGTAGGGCAACGGCAGGTTGAGATACTGGCATGCTCACGTGATCGTGTTTTCCCGCTCGCTTTGCGGCGGTAGCTTCTCGTCGACCACGTCGCTTGGCGAGGGGAAGCCGAAGTGCGCATCACGTCGTTGCTGACCGCCACCACAGCGGCGCTCCTGGTGGCGCCGACCATGGCGGCCGCGGCGCCGCACCAGCAGGCCCGCATCCACGACATCCAGGGGACCATGCGGGTTTCGCCGCTGGTCGGCCAGCGGTTGGCCGGGGTGCCGGGCGTGGTCACCGGCGTACGTGGTTTCGGCTCGGCCCGCGGGTTCTGGCTCCAGGACCCGGAACCCGACGCGGACCCGCGCACCAGCGAAGGGCTCTTTGTGTTCACCGGGAAGCAGACCCCGGCGGTGGCGGTCGGCGCAGCGGTCGCAGTCTCCGGGCTGGTCGCGGAGTACTACCCGACGGCCGAGGGCGAGACGCCGGAGACCACGCCGAACCAGTCGGTCACCGAGCTCACCGAGGCGACCTGGCAGGCCACCGGCAAGGGCAGCGTCCCGGCCGAGGTGCTCCGGGCGGACACCGTCCCTGCCGAGTTCGCGCCGCTGGAGGGCAACATCGACAAGCGTGAGCTGGAGCCGCAGCGATTCGCGCTGGACTACTACGAGTCGCGCGAGGGGATGCTGCTGCGCGTCGACGACGCGCGGGTCGTCGGGCCGACCGATGCCTACCGGGCGCTGTGGATCACCAGCAAGCCCGAGCAGAACGCGAACGGCCGCGGCGGCACCACCTACACCGGCTACGCCGAAGCCAACGCCGGGCGGCTGAAGGTCGAGTCGCCGTCGGACGCGCCGTTGCCCGCCGCGAACGTCGGCGACCGGCTGCGCGGCAGCACCGAAGGACCGCTGGACTACTCGCGCTTCGGTGGGTACGTGCTGGAGGCCGGGCGGCTGGGCGAGCACGTGCCGGGCGGCCTGCAGCCGGAGACGACGCGGCCGCAGGGACGCGACGAGCTCGCCGTCGCCACGTACAACGTCGAGAACCTCGCCCCGAGCACCGACCAGGCCAAGTTCGACCGGCTCGCCGAGGGCGTCGTCGACCGGCTCGCCGCGCCGGACATCGTTGCGCTGGAAGAAGTCCAGGACAACTCCGGGCCGACCGACGACGGCGTGGTGGCCGCGGAGCAGACGCTGCAGCAGGTCACCGACGCGATCGTGGCGGCGGGCGGGCCGCGCTACCAGGGGCGGCAGATCGACCCGCAGAACAACGCCGACGGCGGGCAGCCCGGCGGGAACATCCGGGTGGCCTTCCTGTTCAACCCGGCCCGGGTGTCCTTTGTGGATCGTCCGGGTGGCGACGCGACCACGCCGGTGCACCCGGTGGCCCACGGCCCGCGGATCGCGCTGAGCGCATCGCCGGGGCGCATCGACCCGGCCAACGAGGCGTGGCGGGACAGCCGCAAGCCGCTGGCGGGCGAGTTCCTGTTCCGCGGCACGCCGGTGATCGTGGTTGCCAACCACTTCAACTCCAAGGGCGGTGACCAGCCGCTGCACGGCCGTCTCCAGCCGCCGGCGAGGTCGTCGGAGGAGCAGCGGGAGCGGCAGGCCCAGGCGGTTCGCGCCTTCGTCGACGAGGCGCGGGCGGTCAACGACGAGGCCGCGGTCGTGGTGCTCGGAGACCTCAACGACTACGGCTTCGCCCCGGCACTCGCGCCGCTGACCACCGGGGGAGCACTGGTGCCGCTGGCCGACTCGCTGCCGCCCGCCGAGCGCTACAGCTACGTCTACGAGGGCAATTCCCAGCAGCTGGACCACATCCTGGCAACCCCGTCGATCACGGCGGAGTACGACGTCATCCACATCAACGCGGAGTTCGCCGACCAGGCCAGCGACCACGACCCCCAGGTCGCCCGCCTCCGGTTCTAGCCTGTTTCCAGGCTCGTTCCTGCCGGGCGGTTCCGGTGGCCGCCGCAGCGGGAGCGGCCTGGTTCTGCCTCGCCAACCGATGTGAAGCGAACGGACTGTTCACTTCAATAGGCGACGCGAATGGTCCGTTCGCTCCGTTCATCTGACGTGGAACCTGGGTTGTTGGTGTGAAGCGAACGGACTGTTCACTTCAATAGGCGACGCGAACGGTCCGTTCGCTTCATGCCAGCACCTTCCAAAGCAGCCTGTTCAGCACCCACGGGTGCTCACGGGCCGCCACCTGCGAATACGTCGTTCAAGGGCGGATGTTCTGGTTGAGGTGGAAGAGGTTTTGCGGGTCGTACTCGCGCTTCACCTGGACCAGCCGGTCGTAGTTCCCCTTGTAGTTCGCCTTGATCCGGTCCTGGTCGTCGCCGGCCATGAAGTTGACGTACCCGCCCTCCTCGCTGTGCGGCGCGGTCGCGGCGTAGTAGTCGCGCACCCAGGCGATGTTGGCTTCGTTGTCCGCCGGGTTGGGCCACATCCCGGCGATGACGGCCGCGAAGTTCGCATCCCGGTAGGCGAACGCCGTCGCATCCGCCGCGACCCGGTGGCAAGCGCCGTCGATCGGGTAGATGTGCACCGTCGAGTTCAACGCCGGCACCTTCGGGCCGAACCGGGCGTGCGCGGCGATCATCTCGTCGGTCAGCTCGACGACGAAGTTGGCCTTCCAGTAGTGCTGGAGACCAGGCGGGACGAGCGCGTCGAAAGCGCTGTTGAGCCGCGGATAAGGCGTCGGGCCCACGTGTTCGGCGACGATCGGCGCGATGTCGCGCAGGGGCTGGACGACGGCCGGGCCCGCGTCCATCGGCCCGGCCCAGCAGGCGACAATCGCGATCAGCACGTCGCCGTGCCGGTTCTCGGGGATGAACGGCAGCGGTGGCGCGATCTGGAAAGCGGGGAGCGCGCTGAATTCTTCCGGGGCGTGGGTGATGATCTCGCGGAAGGCGCGCAGCACGTTCGGGGCCTGGTCCACGTCGAAGAAGATCAGGCCGCCATAGATGTCGCGCACCGGGGCGAGCCGGTACTCGAACGAGGTCACCACGCCGAAGTTGCCGCCACCGCCGCGCAACGCCCAGAACAGGTCCTCGTGCTGGCCCTCGTCGGCCACGACCAGCTCACCGGCCGCGGTCACGACGTCCGCGGAGACCAGGTTGTCGCAGGACAGGCCCAGGCCGCGGGCGAGGTGCCCGATGCCGCCGCCGAGGGTGAGCCCGCCGATGCCGGTGGTGGAGATGAGGCCGCCGGTGGTGGCCAGCCCGAAAGCGTGAGTGGCGGCGTCGACGTCGCCCCAGGTCGTGCCGCCTTCGGCCCGCGCGGTCCGGCCGCCCGGCGAAACCCGAACGCTGTGCATCGGAGTCAGGTCGAGTACTACGCCGTCGTCGCAGGTCCCGAACCCCGGCACGCTGTGCCCACCACCGCGCACGGCGAGGTCGAGCCCGTTCTCCCGCGCGTAGTCGACAGTGGCGACGGCGTCCCCGGCGTTGACGCACCGCACGACGACCTGCGGCCGACGGTCGATCATGGCGTTGTAAACGCTTCGGGCCTGCTCGAAACCGTCGTCCTGCCGGCTGATCACGGTCCCGCGAACCCGCTCCCGCAACGTCTCGATCGTCAAGTCCATCGGAGCCACCCCGCCCGGAAGAACCAGCGCCATCGCCACCAACGGTGCGGCGAGCCGACGAGACGGGACAGGGACATATGGCCCGGGAGCACGCGAAAGAGCCCCGGTCGCGGTGTCGCGTCCGGGGCTCTGACCAGCGGAGGATACGGGATTCGAACCCGTGAGGGCTATTAACCCAACACGATTTCCAATCGTGCGCCTTAGGCCGCTCGGCCAATCCTCCGTGCGGAAGCCTAGCAGGTGGGCTTCTGAACAGGGGTTACGGGTCTTGACCTGGGGTGACGGGTGGCCGTCGGGATCTTGCACAGCGCTCGGAGGCAACACGATTCGAGGATTTGTGACATGGGGACGACGAACACGACAGCCGCGGTCTGGGGCATGCTGGCGCAGCGCTGGCGCAAGACGATCAAGGCCAAGAACCTTTCGGCGAACACGGAGCGTGGCTACCTCTACACCGCACGGCGGTGGGCCGAGTGGCTCACCGAGCAGGGGCTCGACTTCGAACCGGACCGGGTCAAGCCGCACCACGTCGACGATTTCATCGTCGACATCATCGAAGCGACCAGCGCCGCCAACGGCGCACACCACTACCGCAATCTTCGCGTGTTCTTCGGCTGGCTGGTCAAGCGGGACGAGATGCCGTCGAACCCGATGGACAAGACCGAGCCGCCCCAAGTGCCGGAGAAGATCACGCCGCTGTTGTCCAACGAGGAACACGCTCGGGTGCTTGCGGTGTGCCGCGGTCGCGACTTCGCTTCGCGGCGAGACACCGCGATCATCCTGCTGTTCATTGACACGGGACTGCGGGTGTCAGAAGTGGCGTCGCTGAAGCTTTCCGACGCCGATCTTCAGACGCGACGGATTCAAGTACGTGGCAAGGGAGACGAGGTGCGTGTTGTCGGGTTCGGCAACAGCACCGCGCTCGCGTTGGCTCGTTATCTCAAGGAGCGAGAGAAGCATTCGGACGGGAACGCCCTGCGCTGTGGCTATCCTCGCGCCGCGATCTCGCGCTCAAGACGGACGACATCAAGAACATGCTCCGCCGCAGGGCACGCAGGCCGGTATCGCTGGCAACGGGATCGACCGCTACGCGGCCGGTGAACTTCACCTCGGCCCCGCGCTTTGGGCGACCGTCTCGGTACACCACTGGCTCACGAAGACCATCGGAGGAAACTGATCATGAGCGTCGACCGTCTGCCGTGCCGCATGCCCGCCGCCATGACCCGGGTCGGCGATCACTGGGTTCTCGTGCCCGACGGTGACGCCGAGGTCGCGTTGATCAACGAGACCGGCCGGGCCATCGTCGAGCAGTGCGACGGCACCCGCACGGTCGAGGACATCGCGCGGAAGATCGCCGCGACCGGCGTCGCGTACGACACCGCCCTCGCCGACGTGACCGCCTTCCTCGACGGCTTGTACCGCGCCGGCCTGCTCAAGCACGACCACAGCGCCGACACCGCGTGATCACGCCGGGTGAGCGACGGGTGTTTCCGCAGGCTAGATACACTGTCCGCCGTGACTGACGCGTCCGACGACAACGCGGACCTGGCGGACCTTCCCGAGCAGATTCGAGTCCGCCGCGAGAAGCTCGACCGGCTCCGGGCCGCCGGGGGCGACCCCTTCATGGAGCGGTCGCCCCGCACGGTCTCGGTCGCTGATGTCCGGGAGAAACACGGCCACCTCGACCCGGACCAGGCCACCGGCGAACGGGTCGGCGTCGCCGGTCGCGTCATGCTCTACCGCACCGGCGGCAAGCTGTGCTTCGCCACGATCCGCGACGTCACCGGCGATCTTCAGGTCATGCTGTCGCTCGACCGGCTCGGCGAGGCGTCGCTCGCTGCGTGGAAGTCCGACGTCGACCTCGGCGACCACGTCGGTATCGAGGGCGAGATCATCACGTCCCGCCGCGGCGAGCTGTCGATTCTGGCCGAGCGGTGGGTGCTGACCGCGAAGTCTCTGCGCCCACTACCCGAGAAGCACAAGGGCCTCACCGACCCCGAGTCGCGGGTTCGGCGCCGCTACGTCGACCTGATCGTCAATCCCGAGGCGCGCGAGATGGCGTTGCAGCGCTCCGCAGCGGTGCGCGCGATGCGCGACGGCTTGCACGATCAGGGGTTCGTCGAGGTCGAAACCCCGATGTTGCAGCAGGTGCACGGCGGCGCGACGGCACGGCCGTTCACCACGCACATCAACGCCTACGACCTCGACCTGTATCTGCGGATCGCGCCCGAGCTCTACCTCAAGCGTCTGGTCGTCGGCGGACTAGAAAAAGTATTCGAGATTAACCGGAACTTCCGCAACGAGGGCGCGGACAGCACGCACAATCCCGAGTTCACGATGCTGGAGTTCTACCAGGCGCACGCCGACTACGACGAGGTCGCGCGGGTCACCCAGGAACTCATCCAGAAGGTGGCGCGGGCCGTCCTCGGGGGCACGGTGATCGAGCGCGACGGCACCGAGGTTGACATCGGCGGCGACTGGCCTTCGATCACGCTGTACGGCTCGGTGTCCGAGGCACTCGGCGAGGAGGTCACCCCACACACCTCGGTCGAGGCGCTCGCCAAGCTCGCCGATGCCCGCGGCCTGCCGCATGATCCACGCTGGGGCAACGGCAAGTTCACCGAGTACCTGTTCGAGGAACTCGTCGAGCACGCCATCGTCCACCCGACGTTCGTGCGGGACTTCCCGATTGAGACCTCCCCGCTGACCCGGCAGCACCCCGACGAGCCGCTGCTCACCGAGAAATGGGATCTCATCGGGTGGGGCATGGAACTCGGCACCGGCTTCACCGAGCTGACCGACCCGCTCGAACAGCGTCGCCGGCTCACCGAGCAATCCCTGCTCGCCGCCGGTGGCGATGCCGAAGCCATGCAGCTTGACGAGGATTTCCTCGAAGCATTGGAGTACGGCATGCCCCCCACCGGTGGGGTCGGCGTCGGGATCGACCGGCTGCTTATGGCCTTCACCGACAAGGGCATCCGCGACACGATCCTGTTCCCGATCGTCAAGCCTCAGCAGCAGTAAGAGCCCCACAACGACGACAGCGCCCCCGCTCCCGGTCCGTCCGGGAGCGGGGGCGCTTCGTATAGCGGTGAGGCGCGGTTACCGGCGAGCCCGCCGGTTGTCGAGCCATCCACGGCAGTCCTTGCCATCAGGCCCTGCATGCTTCGTGGGACGGAAATCCTTCGTATCCTCCACCCGTTTGCCGCAGGGCGGGTACGGGCAACGGATGCCCGACTTCTTGCCATCGGCGATGGTCACAGCTGACGGCGTAGAGCCTTCTGGTGTGGCGCCCCTACAAGGCTTCAGCTCGTAGCCGCCGAAAAACATTGGGATCTCGTTGATGTAGTGCATTTTGCGCAGGCCGCTGGCGTCGCGGCCTACGGCAACTCTTCGCTCGCAGACTGGACAGACCCCGGGACTTGGCACGGCACGCTCCTCGCGATCAAGGCGGAATTTCGAGCCAGTATCGCGGCCACGCCCGGCATCGAAATCCGCTGAAGCGGTACTGATCAGTGTGTAGGAATGGACGGAGCGTTGTAGGTCGGTGTGCGGGCGGACCCGAGCAGCAGGTGCGCCAGCGACCGTGGCAAACCGGGCCGGGTTTCCAGCCATCGGGCGGCGGCGTAGATCAGTGCGCCGGCGACCGGCACGAGCACGGTCGTGGCGAGGGTCTGCGCCTGTTCGCCGAGGTCGGCGGGGAGCAGCCGGGTCGAGACCAGCCAGGCGATCAGCGCTCCCCACGCCGCGGGCAGGACGGTGCGCACGATCGACACGAGGTATCCGGCGAGGCCGCCGGGCTGCTCGCCCGGTGCCGGGTTCTGCCCCGTGGCTTCGGCCGGGATACCAGACGTGGCCGGCGTCGACCGCCCACCTATGCATCCTGACTGCTCCGAAGCAACGCGGCAGAGGCCTTGCGCGGCAGGTGGCCTCCGCAGCAGTGGCCCATGCACTCGACGCTGGTCTGCTGCCCCAGTGGCGGGCGCGCCCGGAGGCATCCCGAAGAGTGGCCACTGCACTCGGTTTCCGGGCCCTAGGCGCCCAGCTGAGTGTCCGCCTGCGTGTGGGCGAGTGAGCGCGGCTACTGCGACGTCGAGCTGCTTGGTCTCGGCGAGTACGACCAGGGCGGTCGACTGGACAACTCGTCCGCCGGTTGTCCGGAGGTTCGGAAGATCGCGGTGGCGGATCTGGTTCAGCGTGCTGAACAGGTCGAACGGCGTGCTGTGGGCGCGTGGAAACGTTGCGGCGGGGTCGCGTTCCGGGGCTATCGGGGCTTCGGGTTACACTGAACGCGGACCTCGTGCGGCGTCCATCCTGTGAACTCCCCCAGGGCCGGAAGGCAGCAAGGGTAAGCGGGCTCTGGCGGGTGCGCGGGGTCCCCTTATTTTTCTGGGGACCGCTCTCCGGGCTTGACCGGCAGGTCCGGGGCGGGTTTCAGGCCGTGTTCGGGTTGTCGTGCTCACCGCGTAGGGTTTCCACCGTGGCGCTCGCCCTTTACCGCAAGTACCGGCCGGCGACCTTCGCTGAGGTCGTCGGGCAAGACCACGTCACCGAGCCGCTGCGGACCGCGCTGTCCGCCGGCCGGATCAACCACGCGTACCTGTTCTCCGGGCCGCGCGGGTGCGGCAAGACCTCCAGCGCACGCATCCTCGCCCGCTCGCTGAACTGCGCGCAGGGCCCGACCGCCGACCCGTGCGGCGAATGCGACTCGTGCGTCGCGCTCGCGCCGGAAGGCGGCGGCAGCGTCGACGTCGTCGAACTCGACGCGGCCAGCCACGGTGGCGTCGACGACACCCGCGAGCTGCGCGATCGGGCTTTCTTCGCGCCCGCCCAGTCGCAGTACCGGATCTTCATCATCGACGAGGCTCACATGGTCACCACGCAGGGCTTCAACGCCCTGCTGAAGATCGTCGAGGAACCGCCGGAACACTTGATCTTCGTCTTCGCCACCACCGAACCGGACAAGGTGCTCACCACCATCCGGTCCCGGACCCACCACTACCCGTTCCGGCTGATGCCGCCGGGCGTGATGCGCGAGCTGATCGACCGCATCTGCCGCGACGAAGGCGTGCAGGTCGAGCCCGCGGTGTACCCGCTGGTGATCCGGGCCGGTGGCGGGTCCGCCCGCGACACGCTGAGCGTGCTCGACCAGCTGCTCGCCGGGGCGGGGCCCGACGGCGTCACCTACGAGCGCGCGATGGCGCTGCTGGGGGTCACCGACGTCGCGCTGATCGACGACGTGGTCGACGCGCTCGCCGCGGGCGACGGCGCCGCTGTGTACGGCACCATCGACCGGCTCGTGGAAGCCGGGCACGACCCGCGCCGGTTCGGCTCCGACCTGCTCGACCGGCTGCGCGACCTGGTGCTGCTCAACTCGGTGCCGGACGCCGCGCAGCGCGGACTGGTGGAGGCCGCCGGGGACGAGCTCGCCCGGATGCAGAGCCAGGCCGAACAGCTCGGCGCGGCAACGCTTTCCCGGTTCTCCGAGATCGTCCACACCGGACTTTCCGAGATGCGCGGTGCCACCGCGCCCCGGCTGCTGCTCGAACTGCTCTGCGCGCGGATGCTGCTGCCGGCCGCATCCGACTCGGAAACCGCTCTGCTGCAACGGTTAGAGCGCGTCGAGCGCCGCATGACCATCGCGCCCGGTGAGGGTGCTCCCGACATCGCTCCGGCCGGGCAGGCTGCTGCGCCAGCGGCGGACGCCGATGCGCGGCCGAAGCGCGTCTTCCAGCGGCCGCACGAGCGCGCAGCGCAGGAGGCAGCCCCGTCGCAGGCGCCGGCGGAGCCACGCCCAGCAGCGGCGGCAGCGCCTGCCGGGGCAGCCCCGGAGCGTGCGACGCCTCCGCAGGAGGCCGAGCCGCGGCCGACCGCCGAGCCGCGACCCGCGCCTGCGACACCGCCGCAGGCGGCTGAGCAGGCGCCGCGTCCCGCTGCAGCGGCGGAGCCGCGTCCGGCGGCAGCGCCAGCGGCGGCAGCGCCCGCTGGTGCTGCCGAGGTGCGGAGGGTGTGGTCGGACGTCCTGCAGGCCGTCGCGAAGCGGAACCGGCCGACGCAGGCGTTGCTGCTCAACGCGACGGTGCAGGACCTCAACGGCGGCACGCTGGTGCTGTCGATGCCGACGTCCGGGCTGGTCAAGCAGCTCGCTCAACAGCGGCGGCTGGACTTCGTCCGGGACTCGCTGCGCGAGGTGGTCGGCGGTGAGTGGGAAATCCAGTGCGTCGAGGCCGGTGCCGCACCGCCGCCTCCGGCTCGACCTGCCGCGCCCAAGCAGCCGCCGCAGCGCCGGTCGACCCAGCAGAGCGAGTCCAGTGCCCAGCCGTCCAACGGTCAGGCCGCGAATCCGCAGGCCGGTGGGCAGGCCGCCAACGGTCGGGCGCCCTCTCGGCCGCAGGCGGGTTCGCCCGCGCGCCAGGGTTCGGTGCCGCGTCCGCCGGAGCCGGACGACATCCCGCCGCCGCCCGAGCCGCCGGACGACGAGCCCCCGCCGCCGGACGACGTGCCGCCGCCTCCGGAGCCGCCCAAGCCCCCGGAACCGTCGCGGGCACCGCGTCCGCCGGTCTCCGACGACGAGGAAGACCCGGAGACGATGCTCGCCGAGTCGTCCCCGATGGACGCCGGCGCCCAGGTGGGGCCGGACCCCGAAGCGGCGGCGGTGGAACTCTTCGAGCGTGAGCTCGGCGCCCGCCGGATCGACAACTGAGCCCTTCCGCGAAGCGGCACCGTGCTCTCGGAGCCCCCTGGAAACGGGCGGCGGTTTCTCGCCCGGCCAGCCGCCCGTCCGGTGAGGTCAGGCTTGCTTTGCCAGGTGGCGGGCCAGGAAGGCCACCGCTCCCGGGTAGGCGTCGAGGCGGTTGGCGCGTTTGGCCAGGCCGTGGCCCTCGTCGTCGTAGACCCGGAGCTCGCACTCCAGGCCCTTGGCGCGGACCGCCGCCGCGATCTGCTCCGCCTCGGACAACGGCACCCGTGGGTCGTTCGCCCCGTGCAGCACGAACAGCGGCGCCGTGATGGATGCGACCTCGGTCAGCGGCGACGCCACGCGCAGGAATTCGGCATCGGCCGCGAGCGAACCGTATTCGCGCTCGCGGTGCGCGCGCCGGTAGGCGGCGGTCCTCTCCAGGAACGTGACCAGGGACGAGATCCCGACGATGTCGACTCCGGCCGCCCACCGCTCCGGCTGGAACGCCAGCCCGGCGAGCACCATGTACCCGCCGTACGAGCCACCCCACAGCGCCGCGCGCTTCGGGTCCAGTCCGATCGACGGCAGCCAGTCGTGCAGGTCGCTGAGGTCGGTCACCGACTCCAGCCGGTTGCGCCCATCGTCGGCCGAGTACCAGCGCTTCCCGTAGCCGGTGGAGCCGCGGACGTTGGGCACCAGCACCGTGTGCCCCTGGGCGACGAGGGCCTGGACTATCGGGTTGAACGTCCGCACCGACTGGCTCTCCGGGCCGCCGTGGATGATCAGCACCGCCGAGCCGGCCAGTCGCGGATCGGCCTCGCGCGGCGAGTAGACGAAGCACGGCAGCTGCTCGCCGTCGCGGGTCGGCACCCGGTGAGCGCTCGGCTCGACCGGGCGCTGGCCGCGGAGCTGCTCCGCGGAACCGGTCAGCGACTCGCATTCGCCGGTCGCGGCGTTCACCAGCAGCGCCTCGCCCGGAACCGTTGCGGCGCTGAAGGACAGCGCGACGAACCGCGAGTCCGGTGACCAGGCCGGGGTGGGCAGCGGGAACGCACACCAGCCGTCGGCGGGCAGCCGGACGGCCCGCAGCAGGTACCCGGTCGCGTCGTGCAGCGCGAGCCGGCTCACGCCGTCCTCGTTGGCCTGCACGAGCAGCGTCGAACCGTCCGGGGAGAGCCAGCCGGTGAGGTCGTGCTCGTCGGAGGTCACCAGCCACCGACGCGCCCCGGTCCGCGGGTCGAGGTGCGCGATGCCGGTGAGGTCCCGGTCGGCGTTGGTGGTGACGACCAGCCCGTCGGGCAGCCAGCCGAGTTGGACGTGCCGGGCCGGCACGTCGCGGCCGGTCAGCGTGAGCACGTTCCCGGGTGCTGTCGTGTCGACCAGGAGGAGCTGGTCGGACATCGGCGGGTCGGCGGGCACCGTCAGCGCCAGGTGGCGGCCGTCCCGCGAGGCCGCCGCCTCCATGACCATGCCGCCACCGTCGTAGGCGACCTGCTCGTCGCCGGTGGCCACGTTGCGGATCACCACGTCGAAGTCCCCGCCGTTGCGGCGGTTGGTCGCGTAGACGATCCGGCCGGGCAGGACATCGAGCAGCCGGTGCACGTGTTCGGGGTCGCGGACCAGCGGCTCCAGGTCGCGCAGCTGCGCCGGGCGGGCGCGCGGTTGGTCCAGGCGCAGCAAGGAGAGCTGGCCGCGCTCGTTGCCGTTGGTGTCGTGCTGCACGACCACGGCGCGCTCGCCGGGCAGGTAGCGGCCGGTCACCGCGCCGGGCAGGGCGGTCAGCGGGGTCTGCTCGCCGTCGGCGAGCTCGACGAGCTGGGTGGAACCGGACTCGTCAGAGCCGGCCAGGACCCGGCCGGTGGCGGACACGTCGAAGGCCCGCCAGCTGGTCAGCTCCAGCAACCGCACGATGTCCAGTGCCATGCGATCACCATGTCATGCCTCGCCCCCACCGCCCAGGGCCCGCCGCCACCCGCACCGCCAGGCAGGGCGGGCCGCGCGTTCTCTAGGCTGGTGGCGTAGCCCGAATTGGGGTACGCGCACGCGCCAGCCGGAGGAGGATCACGTGCAGCCTGGTGGCCAGCCGAACATGCAGCAGATCATGGAACAGGCGCAGAAGATGCAGCAGCAGCTGATGACTGCGCAGCAGGAGCTCGCCGTCGCCGAGGTCACCGGCAGCGCCGGTGGCGGCATGGTCACCGCGACCGTCAGCGGTGCGGGCGAGCTGAAGGGGCTGTCGATCGACCCGAAGGCGGCCGACCCGGAGGACACCGAGACGCTGGCCGACCTGGTCGTCGCGGCGGTCCGCGACGCCAACCGGGCGGCGCAGGAGCTGCAGGCCGAGAAGATGGGTCCGCTCACCGGTGCGCTGGGCGGTGGGGGCCTCGGCGGTCTCAGCCTGCCGGGCATGTGATCACAGTTTCAGCTGGAACCGCACACCGTCGTCGGCGGGGAGTGCGGTTTCAGTTGAAACTGCACCGAACCCCTGGAAACGAGCGATAAGTGTACGAAGGTCCGGTTCAGGATTTGATCGATGAGCTCGGCAGGCTGCCGGGCATCGGTCCGAAGAGCGCGCAGCGCATCGCCTTCCACCTGCTCGCCGCGGAGCCCGCGGACGTGACCCGGCTGCAGGAGGTCCTGCAGAAGGTCAAGGAAGGCGTGGTGTTCTGCGACGTCTGCGGCAACGTCTCGGAGGAGACGACCTGCCGCATCTGCCGGGACGCCCGGCGGGACACGGCGCTGGTGTGCGTCGTCGAGGAACCCAAGGACGTACTGGCGGTCGAGCGCACCCGCGAGTTCAAGGGGCGCTACCACGTGCTCGGCGGCGCGCTGGATCCGCTGTCCGGGGTGGGGCCGGACCAGCTGCGGGTGCGCGAGCTGCTGGCCCGCATCGGGCAGGACGACATCACCGAGGTGATCATCGCGACGGACCCGAACACCGAGGGCGAGGCGACCGCGACGTACCTGCTGCGAATGCTGCGGGACTTCCCCGGTCTGACGGTCACGCGGCTGGCGTCCGGCCTGCCGATGGGTGGCGACCTGGAGTTCGCCGACGAACTGACGCTCGGCCGCGCCCTCTCCGGCCGCCGCGCCATGTGATTCCCGAGCCCCGCGCGTTTCTCCTGGTGAATGCTCGTGAGTACTTCGGGTCGTGATAACGGCTGTTGAGTTTGGCCCAAAGTACTCACGAGCATTTTGTTTTTGCTGCGGTGACGCCGATCCGGTTGATGTGCGCTGGCCTGGAGCCCCGGCATCGCGACCCGGTCGGGTTGAAGGCGGGCCGCGGGCGGTATCGCCGGAGGCGTTCGCCCATCGCCAGAATCGCTCGTGGTGGGCGCGCATTTCCGCAATTTTTACCGCTTTCCGGGGTTATCCGATAGTTCTTCCGGGTCGTCCAGGCGGCTCAATGCCCTCGCCCACGTGGGTGAATGCCCGATAAATCGGGTTTTCCTTAGGCGCGCCTAAGTAGCTGGATCGTAACCTCAGGTGCTCCACCCAACTCCGAATGCGAGTTAGTCTCACGGAACTTTGAGACCTGAGACACACCGAGGTGCTTCCATGAGTAGAGCTCCATCGGCGGGGCCGCGTCGCGGTTCAAGCACGCGGCGTCGTGTTGTGACCGCTGGCGTCGCCATCGTCGCGGCGACCTCGCTGGCGGCCTGCGCGCAATCGCAGCGCGAGGCCGGCGGCGGCGGTGAAGGCGGCACGCTCACCTTCGGCGCGGCCGGCGCACCCGACCTGTTCGACCCCTTCTACGCCTCCGACGGCGAGACCTTCCGGGTCACCCGTCAGATCATGGAAGGTCTCGTCGGCTTCAAGCCGGGTTCGTCCGACGTCCAACCGGAGCTCGCCGAGAGCTGGGAGCACAGCCCGGACGGCAAGACCTGGACCTTCAAGCTCCGCCAGGGCGTGAAGTTCCACGACGGCACCGACTTCAACGGCGAAGCGGTGTGCAAGAACTTCCAGCGCATGTTCAGCCAGACCGGCGCCGGTCAGAACAACGCGCTGTCCTACTACTGGATCGAGAACTTCGGTGGGTTCGCCGATGGCAAGACCCCGTCGCTGTACCAGGCGTGCGACGCGCCGGACGCGGCCACGGCCGTGGTCCACCTGACCCGCGCAAGCTCGAAGTTCCCGGACATCCTCGGGCTGCCGTCGTTCAGCATGCAGTCGCCGACCGCGATGGACCAGTACCAGGCCAACAACGTGCAGGCGCAGGGCGACAGCTTCGTCTACCCGGAGTACGCCAAGGCGCACCCGACCGGCACCGGCCCGTTCAAGTTCGCGTCCTACGACGAGAGCAACGGCACCATCAAGCTGGCCCGCAACGAGGAGTACTGGGGTGAGAAGGCCAAGCTCAACGAGCTGATCTTCCGCATCATCCCGGACGAGACGGTGCGCAAGCAGGAGCTGGAGTCGGGCGCCATCGACGGCTACGACTACCCCAACGCCGCCGACCTCAAGGCGCTGCGCGACGCCGGCAACAACGTCCAGGTCCGCGACCCGTTCAACATCATGTACCTGGGCATCACCCAGAAGAACAACCCGGCGCTGCAGAACCTGAAGGTGCGGCAGGCGCTGGCGTACGCGGTGGACCGGGAGACGCTGGTCAAGTCCAACATGCCGGAAGGCGCCTCGGTGGCCACCCAGTTCTACCCGAAGACGGTGGACGGCTACGCCGAGGACGTCCAGCAGTACCCACACGACCCGGCGAAGGCCAAGCAGCTGCTCGCCGAGGCAGGCATGCCGAACGTGACGTTGAACTTCTACTGGCCCACCGAGGTGACCCGGCCGTACATGCCGGACCCGCAGGGCATCTACAACGCCCTCGCCGAGGACTTGCGCGAGGCGGGCTTCACCATCAACCCGGTGAGCAAGCCGTGGAACGGCGGCTACATCGACGACGTGGACAACGCCAAGGCCGACATCTTCCTGCTCGGCTGGACCGGCGACTACAACACGCCGGACAACTTCATCGGCACCTTCTTCGGCACGCCGACCAACCGCTTCTACACCGCGGCCTCGCCGTGGGGCGAGGAGCTGGCAGCGCAGCTGAAGGCCGCCGACGGCGAGCCGGATGAGGCCAAGCGCAACCAGATGTACCAGGACATGAACCGGAAGCTGATGTCCGAGTACCTGCCCGCCGTGCCGCTGTCGCACTCGCCGCCGGCGATCGTGACCAGCCCGCGGGTGCACGGGTTGCAGACGTCGCCGTTGACCGCCGAGGAGTTCGCGTCGGTCAGCGTCTCGGAGAAGTGAGTTGACGATTTCGCGCGAAATCGGCGCGGCTCCCGCACGGGGACCGTCGGTTTCGCGCGAAATCGCGCGCTCATGTCCGGACTGACGAAACGGGGGTTTCGTGGTGCTCCGCTTCACGATCCGACGGCTCGCGCAGCTGGCGCTGGTCGTCGTTGTGCTGTCGATGCTGCTGTTCGCCTGGCTGCGGATGTTGCCCGGCGGCCCGGTGTCAGCGCTGCTGGGGGACCGCGCCACGCCGGAGGCGCGAGCCAGGCTCGAGGCCGATCTCGGCCTGGACCAACCGATCTTCGTGCAGTACTGGCGCTTCCTGGGGCGCGCCATCACCGGTGACTTCGGCACATCGACCGGCGTGCAGCGCGGGTCGCCCGCGCTGGAGGTGTTCCTGACCCGCTTCCCGGCCACGCTGGAGCTGTCGATCCTGGCGCTGCTGCTGGCGGTCGTGGTCGGCATCCCGCTGGGCTACCTGGCGGCCCGCAAGCGCGGCAGCTGGCTGGACAACGTGAGCATCACCTGGTCGCTGATCGGTGTTGCGGTGCCGGTGTTCTTCCTGGCGTTCCTGCTGAAGTTCGTGTTCGCCATCCAGCTGGGCGCGCTGCCGGCCTCCGGCCGCCAGGACGTCGGGCTGAACGCGACGCGGGTGACCGGCTTCTACATCCTCGACGGGCTCCTGACTCGCGAGTTCGACGCCGCGTGGAACTCGTTCGTGCACCTGATCCTGCCGGCCATCGCGCTGTCCACCATCCCGTTCGCGGTGATCTTCCGGATCACCCGGGCCGCGGTGCTGGACGTGATGGACGAGGACTACGTGCGCACCGCGCGGGCGAAGGGCCTGACGGGCATGGTGATCCGGCGTCGGCACATCCTGCACAACGCGATGCTGCCGGTGGTGACGACGATCGGCCTGCAGACCGGCGCGCTGCTGGCGGGGGCGGTGCTGACCGAGCGGGTGTTCAACATCGCGGGGGTCGGCCAGGCGGTGGCGATCGGGTTCCAGCGCAAGGACTTCCCGGTGCTGCAAGTGGTGATCCTGGCGTCCGCGATGGTGTATGTGCTGGTCAACCTGATAGTCGACCTCTCGTACGCGTTGATCGACCCACGACTGCGGACACGGTGAGGTCATGGTGCTGAAAACGCAGCGCAAGGAACGCATCGACGCGCTAGCAGAGACGGCGTCGGACGCCGGGGTGAGCCTGGCCGCGTCGGCGTGGCGGCGGCTTAAGCGCAACCCGGTGTTCGTGGTCGGTGCGGTGATCATCGCCGCGTTCGTGCTGCTCGCGCTGCTCGCGCCGGTGCTGGCCCCGCACGACCCGGCGCAACGCCTGCTGGAGCAGCAGGTTTCGCGCGCGGACAACACGATCCCGCCGCCGCAGGAGGGTTTCCCGCTCGGCGGCGACCAGTACGGCCGGGACCTGTTCTCCCGGCTGCTGCTGGGATCCCAGCAGACGCTGCTGGTCGCGGTGCTGGCCACCGTGATCGGGCTCGGCGGCGGCCTGGTGCTGGGCATCCTGGCCGGCGCGTTCGGCGGCTGGGTGGACGCCGTGGTCATGCGGATCGCGGACGTGATGCTGTCGGTGCCGTCGCTGCTGCTGGCGGTGTCGATCGGCGCGTTGTTCGCGCAGCAGACCCAGTTCACCGTGATCCTGGCGGTGGCGATCGTGCAGGTGCCGATCTTCGGGCGGTTGCTGCGGGGCACGATGCTGGCGCAACGGGCCAGCGATCACGTGCTGGCCGCGCGGGCACTGGGCGTGAAGGAGAGCGCGATCGTGTTCCGGCACATGCTGCCGAACGCGCTCGGCCCGGTCATCGTGCAGGCCACCCTGGTGCTGGCGGTGGCGATCATCGACGCGGCGGCGCTGTCCTTCCTGGGACTGGGCGCGGCCGACGACTCGGTGCCGGAATGGGGGCAGATGCTCGGCGGCGCGCAGAACATCATCGACTCGCACCCGCAACTGGCGTTCTGGCCGGCCGGTTGCATCATCCTGGTCGCGCTCGGGTTCACGCTGGCCGGCGAATCGTTGCGGGACGCCTTGGACCCCAAGCGCCGGCGCTAGAGGTGAGGAAACCAATGGCACTGCTGGAAGTTCGCGACCTCTCGGTGGTCTTCGCCCGCAAGGGCGAGCCGCCGGTCACCGCCGTGGACGGCATCTCCTTCGACGTCTATCCGGGCCGCACCGTCGGCCTGGTCGGCGAGTCGGGATGCGGGAAGTCGGTCACCTCGCTGGCGATCATGGGCCTGCTGCCGAGCACCGGGGCGGAGGTTTCCGGTTCGGTCAACTTCGACGGCACCGACCTGCTGCAGCTGCCCCGGCGCGAGCTGGACCAGCGCCGCGGCCGCGACCTGAGCATGGTTTTCCAGGACCCGCTGACCTCGCTGAACCCGGTGGTGCCGATCGGCCTGCAGGTGTCGGAGGTCGTCGAGCGGCACCGCGGGCTGCCGCGCAAGGAGGCGATGCCGGAGGCCGAGGACCTGCTGCGGCGGGTGGGGATCCCGGACCCGAGGCGGCGGTTGAAGGAGTACCCCCACCAGCTCTCCGGCGGCATGCGGCAGCGCGCGCTGATCGCGATGGCGCTGGCCTGCAAGCCGCGGCTGCTCATCGCCGACGAGCCGACCACCGCGCTGGACGTGACGATCCAGGCGCAGATCCTGCAGCTGCTGGCCGAGCTGGTCACCGAGACCGAGACCGCGCTGATCATGATCACGCACGACCTGGGCGTGGTGGCCGGGCTCTGCGACGAGGTGAACGTGCTTTACGCGGGCCGGGTGGTGGAGCGGGCCGCGCGGCACGAGTTGTTCGCCCGGCCCCGGCACCCCTACACGGCGGGCCTGCTGGCCTCGATCCCGCGGCTGGATTCGCCACGCGGCCAGCGGCTGTCGCCAATCAAGGGCTCGATCAGCGACAACATCCCGTGGGACGCCGGTTGTGCGTTCTGCCCGCGCTGCCCGAACGCGAAGGAGGTCTGCGAGCAGCAGACCCCGGACGTCAGCATTGACGTCGGCGCGCGACTGCTGCGCTGCCACAACCCGATGCGCGAGACGATGTCGACCCCGGTGGAGGCGTCATGAGTGGCGGTCCGCTCGTGAGTGGTTCGTCCGGTTCTTACCGGAACAGTCACTCACGACCCGCACGGCGCCACGCAAGCCGATCGCACGAAACCGTGGAGTGGTCATGACGGAAACGCCGGAGACCCCGGAGGGCGGAGCGACCTCGGCGACCTTGACCGGGGAAGTGCTCGTCGACGTCGACCAGGTCGAGGTGCATTTCCCGATCAAGCGCGGCGTGGTGCTGGACCGCACGGTCGGCCACGTGTACGCCGTCGACGGGGTGTCGCTGCGCATCGAACGCGGCGAAACCTACGGCTTGGTCGGGGAATCCGGCTGCGGCAAGTCGACGCTGGGGCGCGCGGTGCTGCGGCTGGAGAAGCCGACCGGGGGCCGGGTGGTGTTCGACGGCGTCGACCTGTCCGGGATGAAGGGCGAGCAGCTGCGCCGGATGCGCCGCCGGATGCAGATGGTCTTCCAGGACCCGCTGTCGTCCCTGGATCCCCGGCAGTCGGTGCAGTCGCTGCTGGTCGAGGGCATGCGGGCGCACGGGATGGACACCGGCCGGGCAGCCACCGACAAGCGGCTGCGCGAGCTGCTGTCGGCCGTGGGCCTGCCGTCGACCTCGCTGCGCAAGTACCCGCACGAGTTCTCCGGCGGCCAGCGGCAGCGCATCGGCATCGCCCGGGCGCTGTCGGTTGGGCCGGACCTGGTGGTGGCCGACGAGCCGGTGTCCGCGCTGGACGTGTCGGTGCAGGCGCAGGTGCTGAACCTGCTGGAGGACCTGCAGGCCGAGTTCGGGTTGACGTACCTGGTGATCGCGCACGACCTCGCGGTGGTGCGGCACATCGCCGACCGGGTCGGGGTGATGTACCTCGGCGGCATCGTGGAGGAGTCCACATCGGACGAGCTGTACGAGGAGCCGCTGCACCCGTACTCGAAGGCGCTGCTCTCGGCGGTCCCGGTACCGGATCCGACGGTGGAGGACGAGCGCGAGCAAATCCTGCTTTCCGGCGACCTGCCCTCGCCGGCCGCGCCGCCGTCGGGCTGCCGCTTCCACACCAGGTGCCCGTGGCGGCAGTCGACCCGGTGCGACACGGAGCGGCCGGAGCTGCGGGAGCTGAAGCCGGGACACCGGGTGGCGTGCCACTACGCCGAGGACATCCGCGACGGCCGCCTGAAGCCGCACGAGGTGCCGGCCGAAGCGGTGAACCCGGCGGACTTCGGCGACCTCGACGTCACTTCCGCCCACCCGGCCTGAGCGCGATTTCAATGGAAATCGGACCTTCGATTTCCATCGAAATCGCGCGTTGTCTGCTGCCGCCGGCGTCCGAACATCTAGGTTTACAAGATCGCTAGGTCCGGACGAACGGAGGCAGTGGGTGAGGTACAGCAGTGCTGCGCGGTGCTCCGCGTGCGAGCACCGGGCGATCCTGGAGCGGGCGACCGCGGAACGCCTGATGACCGAGACCGACCGGCTCCTGGTGCCCTACGACTGCCCGGAGGGCAACGGCATCCACGTCTGCAACCCGGACTTCGAACGCGGCCCCACCCGTTAGGGCCGGTCAGGCCCGTGAGTGTTTTTGGGTGTTATAGCCCTCAAAAGCGCTCACGGGTGGTGACCAGGGGCTATGCGTCAGCTTGCTCGGAGTGGTGGGCTTGCTCCGGCTGGTTCGGGTTCAATCTCGGGCTGGGGAGTTCGCCGGGTGAGCTTGATGCTGCCCAGCAGCACGCCGCCGACCACGACCGCTCCGGCCGTGAGTTCGATCGGATGCGGCTGCTCGCCCAGCACCAGCCAGGCCGTGGTGAAGCCGACCACCGGCACCAGCAGCGAGTACGGCGCGACCAGGCTGGCCGGGTAGCGGCCCATCAGGGTCGTCCACAGGCCCGAGCCGATGATGGTCGCCAGCAGCGAGGTGTAGGCGAGCCCGCCGATCGCGTACCAGCCGGTCGGCGAGTCGAATACGGTCGCCACCGCCTGCCAGTCCGCCGTCGGGCCTTCGACCATCGCGGACAGCGCGAACATCGGCAGCGGCGGCACGATGGCGATCCACAGCGTCAGGTGCAGCGGGTTCGGCGCGTTCGCCTTCCGGCTGCACAGGTTTCCCAGCGCCCACGAGAACGCGCCGCACAGCGTGATCAGCATCGGCAGCAGGCTGGCGCTCTGGGCGCGGTGCCAGCCGATCGCCAACATGCCGAGCACCGCCGCGAGGATGCCGACGATCTGAACCGGGGTGATCCTCTCCCGCAGCAGCAGCGCGCCGAGCAGCACGGTGAACGGCGCCGACGCCTGCTGCACGAGTGAGGCCAGCCCGGTCGGCATTCCGATGTTCATCGCCACGAACAGGAACGCGAACTGCAGGGTGCCGAAGAACAGCCCGTAGCCGAGCAGCCAGCGCCACGGCACCTTCGGGCGCGGCACGAACAGGAGCACCGGCAGCAGGACCGCGAAGCGGAGTCCGGCGAGGAACAGCGGTGGGAACTGGCCGAGGCCGTAGTCGAGCGCGATGAAATTGCCGCCCCAGAGCACGGCGACCACCAGTGCCAGCAAGCGGTCGCGAGAGGTCACAACTGGCAGCCTGCTGGTCGGTTCCGTGAAGAACAAGCGCTATTATTTACAGGTAATGTGTAGTATTCCTTCATGGACGTTCGCAGGTTGAGACTCCTGCGGGAACTCGCCGATCGCGGAACCGTGACCGCCGTCGCGAGGGCCCTGTCCTACACCCCGTCGGCGGTGTCGCAGCAGATCCGCGCGCTGCAGGCCGAGGTCGGCGTGCAGCTGACCGAACCGGCCGGTCGCGGGCTGCGCCTCACCGACGCCGGCCGGTCGCTCGCAGCCCGCGCGGACGAGGTGCTCGCCGCGCTGGACCGGGCCGAGGCCGAGCTGGACAGCTACCGGTCCACGCCGCGCGGCGTCGTGCGGGTCGCGATCTTCCCGTCCGGCGCGTTGCTGCTGCTCCCGGGACTGCTGCGGCGGATGGCCGAGGAGCCCAACGTGCGCTTGGAGTGCCGCGACGTCGACATGACCCCGCCGGGAGTCCCCGAGCTGACCGCCGACTTCGACCTCGTGGTCACGCACCGGAACGACCAAGCGCCGCCGTTCGACAGCGAGCGCATGGCGATCACGCCGCTGCTGCGGGAGCCCCTGGACGTCGCGCTGCCGCAGGGCCACCGCCTCGCCGCCAAGGACCGCATCGAACCGGCCGAGCTGGTGGGCGAACCCTGGTTGAGCGTGGACATCGGCTTCCCGGTCGACGACGTGCTGCGTTCCCTCGCGATCCGTACGGGTGTCCGGCCGAAGGTCGTGCAGCGGATCAACGACTTCCGCGTGACCGAGGCACTGGTCGCAGGCGGCCACGGCGTCGCGCTGCTCCCAAGGTACACAGTGGACAGTTCGCGACTGGTCATGCGCCCGCTGGCAGGAGTCCGTGCCGGACGCAACGTCGAGGTCGTCTCCCGGAAGGGGGCGACGGAACGCCCGGCGGTCCGGGTGGTCCTCGACGCCCTGCTGGCGGAGGCGGCCGCCGCCACCGGGCTGCGCGATCAGAAGTAGCTCAGAAGGACCGAACTTCGCTGGTGGCGCGGGCGGATTGCGAAGAACGTGATCGTCGTTCGTCCTCGATCGCGCAGAAGGCGAAGACCGGAATGGCCAGACGGGTTCGCATGTTCGCGGTCACCCTCGCCGCCCTGATCAGCGCGGCCGGTTGCGGTGGTGGTGCCTCCTCCGAGCCCATCGCGCCGGAATCGGCCGCGTCGGCGTCGTTGGGTTCGAATCTGGCCGCGGGACTGATGATTAGCCAGTGACCTGCGCAAATGTTGACCTTCTGCGCATTACTTCGGGGCGTGGTCGCGGGCCCAGCGGCAGATCGCCGCCACCTCTTCGGCGTGGGTGGGCAGGGTGTCGTCGGTTATGCCGACCACCGGGATGTGGGCTTCTCGCGCCACATCGGACGGGCGGCGCAGGAACCCCTTCTCGTGCACACCGGTGCTGCCGGGGCCCGGCGTGCCCTCGGCGAGGTGTCCGGTGGTGCGGGCGTAGCGGGTGAGGATGCGGGGCTTGCGCAGGTCGCGGTCCGCGCCGTACCACTGCTGGCTCAGCGGGAAGATCGCCGACAGCGCGTCCCACCAGCCCTCCGTCGCCAGCACCAGCTCGGGGTGGCGGCGGCGCAGCTCGTCGGCCATCCGGCGGTAGCCGTCGATCACCTCGTAGCGCGGGTCGTTGAACCAGTAGCCCAGGGTGTCCAGGAAGGCCGCGTCGACGCCGAAATCTCGCACCAGCGCCGAGATCGACGCCACCAGGTGGGCGCGGAACTCCGGCTCGCCCGGGTTTAGGAACACCTGGTCGCCCTCGCCGACCCGGTCGCTGTCCCAGTCCGGCCGGTTCAGCAGCTCCACGTAGCGGTTGGTGTCGTTGCGCAGCACCGACTGCTCCCATACCGGGTACTCGAGCACGTTCGCGCCGTGCCCGCCGAACATCGGCATCAGCCGCACGCCCAGCTGCCGCGCGGTGTGCGCGAGCGCGGCGAATCCCTCGGCGCCGCCCAGGTCTTCGCCGGGCCGGTACCGCGGGTAGGCGTAGTAGTAGCGGCCCTCCCAGCCGGGCAGGTAGGCCAGCACGCGGTGCGGGTCGATGTGCTGCGAGACGAACCGCAGCGCCTCGGCCATCTGCGCGAACGTGTTGAATACGTAGCCCGTCCAGTGCTGCCCGTGCAGGGTCACCACCAGCGCGGTCTGCCGCAGCCACTCCGGCACGTCCTTGCGGGACGACCACGGCACCAGGTTCTGCGCACCCTCCACGAAGGACAGATGTTCGTCCAGGTCAGCGTCGGCGCTGTGCTCGGTGGTGCCCAGTCGCAGCCGGATCGACGGAACCCGGCAGGTGGTCGAGCGCGCGGTGGCCGACGGCACGTGCACCAGCTCCGCGATCGGGCCCGGCGCGTAGGGCGGCTGGTGGACGTGCAGGATCTTCCGCCGCACCAGCGGATCGCGGACGCTGAGCGCCAGCCCGTTCGGTTCGTCCCCGGCCGCCACCCACGGCGTCGCCCAGTCCGAGCCGGGGTACTCCAACTGGAACCGCTGGCCGTTGACGCCGTGCGCCCAGCCGCGACCGGTGTTCGGCGCCCACCAACCGGCCCGCAACTGGTCCGCAGGCAGGCCACGCAGCAGGAGCTTCACCGCCTTCACCGGCTCGTCGTGGCGCACCGTGATCGACCACTCCAGCACGCCGGCCGTGCGGGTCACCTCGATGTCGGCCTCACCGGCCTCGACCGACACCTGCTGCCCGAGCCGCGCGTACCGGTCGGCGTGCACGTGGATGCGGTCGCCCTCGCGGACGTGCGTCCGCTCGACGTCCATGCCGTAGCCGTTGGCCGTGGTGAAGACTTGCAGCGCCCACTCCACCCCGGCCGCGCCGGGAACGGGGAAGTAGGGGTCTTGGGGATCGAAGCTCAGGTCGGTGTCGATGAGGGCCACGACGTCGCCTCCGGTACCTCCGCACCGCGGGCCAGGTAGCCCGCGGCTCGATCCAGCAGCGCGGCGAGGTCATCGGCTTCGTCGGCGGTGAAGACCAGCGTGTCACCAGGGGGCAGCACCACCGCGACCCGATCGCCCACCACCAGCACCGTCATGGTGCCCGAACCCAACGGTGCGATGCACGGGATTCGCCAGCGGAGCTTCTCGGTCGGATCCTCGGTCGGCCACATGTCCACCTCAACACTGCTGAGCTTTGGTGCCTGACGTAACCCGGTGATCCGCCCATCATCAAGCCCCGTAGACCGAACGAGTGATCAAAGACGGGGACTCGGCTGGGAAGGAACGACCAAGCAAGGGCGGAAAGCAGGGATCGCGGAGTCGAACATACGTAAATCGGGGATCCCGCAGTCCAGGCGGCGTCTGACGTTCCGCTACCCCGCACCGCTACGCAAGAAGAGCCTGGAACCACCAGGACACCCTGGAACTAACAGAAACCAGGGGGAGGGGCCGTGCCCCGACGTTTCCCAGTCCTACGGCCGCTCCCCCTGATCCTGTGTTCCCCAGGGGCGTCGCCTGGCGTCCCGCGACGATGTCAATGGTGCCGATTAGGAGGAAGGCGCAATACCATCTTTGGTCGAGTGTGTTCACCGTACCGGGCGCTGCTCTTCGGCCCAGCGGATTGCGATTTCCGGCGTACTCCGCTCACCGGTTCGGCGCTTCCGGGGTGCCGTCCGCCGGGTCGGCGTAGCCGTACTCATGGCCTGCGACCTGGTACAACTCCGCGTAGCGGGCCAGTCGGTCGCGATCGAGCAGGACTCCGATGCCCGGCCGGTCCGGTACCCGCAGCCTGCCACCCGGATAGGGCAACGGGCCGCCCTCGACGACGTCGTCGGCTAGCAGCCGGCCGTAGGACTGGTTGGCGCAGCGGAATCCCGGCGTCGCGGCGATCAGGTGGGCCGCGGCGTACGTCGCCACCCCGAGCTCGCCGAGGCTCTGTTTGACGACCGGGAGGCCCGCCGCCTCGCAGATCCCGGCGGAGCGCTTCAGGTTCAGCAGACTGCCGTCCAGCATGTTGTCCACCGAGATCGCGTCGGCCGCGCCCTGCCGGATCACGTTCAGCTGGTCGTAGCGAGTCCGCGACGCTTCGTCGGCAAGCAGCGGCACCCCGGCGCGGGCGCGCAGCCGGGCCATCTCGGGAAGGTTCCGGCCGGACACCGGTTGTTCGGCGAACTCGATGTCATAAGGCTCCAGTGCGCGCAGGGCCCGCAGCGCCGCCGCTGGGGACCAGGACTCGTTGGCGTCGATCCGCAGCGACGGCCCGGCGCCGAGGCCGTCGCGGATCGCGGCGACCCGCTCGATGTCGGTGGCCTGGTCCGCGTCGCCGACCTTCACGTAGAAGCTCTCGAAGCCGGCCGCCGCGCCCCGGGCGGCCTGCTCCCGCATCCACTCCGGGGTGCCCTGCGGGACGTAGTGCAGGTATTCGACCTCCTCGCGCAGCGGGCCGCCGAGGAGGTTGACCAGCGGCTGGTCGCAGGCCTTGCCGACGATGTCCCAGCAGGCCATGTCGATGGCGGCCATCGCGGGGCTGGTGGTGCCCACGTGGTGCCAGGTGCCGACGATGTCGATCAGCTTCGCGATCCGCTCGGTGCGGAACGGGTCCTCTCCGATGGCGAACCGCTCTACCGAGCGCAGCACGGCGAGCACGATCTCGGCCGACGGGTACGCCGGGGCCTCGCCGAGGCCGGTGATGCCTTCGTCGGTGTCGATCTCGATCAGCACGCTGACCAGGCCGCGCCGACTGCCGTAGGCCCACTTCTCGTCGGTGTTGAACGGCACGGCGACCGGGATGCTGCGGATGCCGATTATGCGCAAAACGCCCTCCCCCCAGGGCGTCGTGAGCGGCTCGGAGCTGCGCCCGCTCGCGACTGCTGTGTGGTTACCGTCACACCAACCTTCGTGCTGCGCCAATGATGGACATGCCTTCCCCGGCCGTCGATGGCGCCAAGCGCGGTTCGCATACGTACCCTGGCCGGGGGCCGGTCGGCCCAGACGACCGCGAGGCGTTCTCGAATCGAGATGGGCGTTCATGATCGAGTGGCTGGACACGATCCCACCCGGGGTGATCTACCTTGTTGTCGGATTGATCATCGGGCTGGAAAGCGTGGGGATCCCGCTGCCCGGCGAGATCATGCTCGTCAGTGCCGGCGTCGCGGCCTCGCAGGGCGTCGTCAATCCGATCGCGCTGGGCGCGATCGCCGCGAGCGGCGCGATCATCGGTGATTCGATCGGCTACGCGGTCGGCAAGCGTTACGGGCGCACGCTGCTGGGTTGGCTGGGGCGCAAGCTGCCGAAGCACTTCGGCCCGAAACCGGTGCGCCAGGCGGAACGGGCGTTCGACCGCTACGGCGCGTGGGCGGTGTTCGGCGGCCGCTTCGTGGCGCTGCTGCGCATCCTCGCAGGTCCGCTGGCGGGCATCCTCGGCATGAGGTACCGCAAGTTTCTGATCGCGAACGCGACGGGCGGCATCGCGTGGGCGGGCACGGTGACGACGCTGGCCTACGTCTTCGGCGTGGTGGCCGGGCAGTGGTTCCACCGGTTCTCGTGGGTCGCCCTCATCGTCACCGTCGTCGTCGGCTGGCTGATCGTGCACGTGGTGCGCCGCCGCGCGGAGAAGGCCGACGAAGCCGAGGAACTGGAAGAAGCGGAGAAGCCGGAAGGATCCGGAGAACCACCGGTCGAGGCCGAACGCACCGAACCCGAAACCGACGCTCCAGTGCGCTGACCCCGCTGGCCCGCAGTTTCAATTTGCAACTGGGAACGGCATGGCACCCGGGGAACCGCAGTTTCGATGGAAACTGTGACCCCGGCCACGAGCGAACGGCCCGTTCGCCCCGGTCGACGGGGTGAACGGGCCGTTCGCGCCTGCGTAGGTCAGCGGTTGGCGCGGTTCACCGCGGACACCACTGCGCGCAGCATCGCGGTGATCGTCGAGGTGTCGACGCCGGCGCCCCAATAGATCTTGTCGCCCACCGCGCACTCCAGGTAGGCCGCGGCCCGCGCGTCGTCACCGGCGGTGAGCGCGTGCTCGTGGTAGTCCATGACCCGCACGTCGTAGCCGATGCTGCTCAGCGCGTCGACGAAGGCCGATACCGGGCCGTTGCCGGTGCCGGTGATCTCCTGCTCCTCGCCGTCCACGACCACGGTCGCGGTGATGCTCTCGTTGCCGTTCTCGCCGGCCGCCCGCTGCCGGACCAGCTTCAGCGGCGCGGTGGCCTCCAGGTACTCGCTGGAGAACGCCGACCACATCGCCGTCGGGCTGACCTCGCCGCCCTCGGAGTCGGTGTGCGCCTGCACCACCTTGGAGAACTCGATCTGCAGCTTGCGCGGCAGGTCCAGCTGGTGCTCGGTCTTCATGATGTAGGCGACGCCGCCCTTGCCGGACTGCGAGTTGACCCGGATCACGGCCTCGTAGGTGCGGCCCACGTCCTTCGGGTCGATCGGCAGGTACGGCACCTCCCACGGGTAGTCGTCCACGCCGGTCCCGGCCTTGTTCGCCTCGTCGCACAGCGCGTCCAGGCCCTTGTTGATGGCGTCCTGATGGCTGCCGGAGAAGGCCGTGTAGACCAGTTCGCCGCCCCACGGGTGCCGCTCCGGCACTGGCAGCTGGTTGCAGTGCTCGACGGTGCGCTTGACGTAGTCGATGTCGGAGAAGTCGATCTGCGGGTCGATGCCCTGGCTGAACAGGTTCATGCCCAGCGCCACCAGGTCGACGTTGCCGGTGCGCTCGCCGTTGCCGAACAGGCAGCCCTCGATGCGGTCCGCGCCGGCCTGGTAGCCCAGCTCGGCGGCGGCAACGCCGGTGCCGCGGTCGTTGTGCGGGTGCAGCGACATGATCACCGAGTCGCGGCGGGCCAGGTTCCGGTGCATCCACTCGATGGAGTCGGCGTAGACGTTCGGGGTGGCCATCTCGACGGTGGCGGGCAGGTTCAGGATCACCGGCCGCTCCGGGGTGGGCTGCCAGATCTCGGTGACCGCGTCGCACACCTCGGCGGCGTAGGACAGCTCGGTGCCGGTGTAGGACTCAGGCGAGTACTGGAAGCGGAAGTCGGTGTCGGAGTACTTGCCGGCCAGTTCGAGGGTCATCTCGGCGGCCATCGTCGCGATCTTCTTGATGCCCTCGCGCTCCTCCCGGAACACCACGCGGCGCTGCAGGATCGAGGTCGAGTTGTAGATGTGCACAATCGCCCGCGGCGCGCCTTCCAGCGACTGGAAGGTCCGCTCGATCAGCTCCGGGCGGCACTGGGTCAGTACCTGGATGCGGACGTCCTCGGGGATCGCGCCATCCTCGATGATCTCCCGGACGAAGTCGTAGTCGGTCTGGCTGGCGGCCGGGAAGCCGACCTCGATCTCCTTGAATCCCATCTGCACGAGCAGGTCGAACATGCGGCGCTTGCGGGCCGGCGACATCGGGTCGATCAGTGCCTGGTTGCCGTCGCGCAGGTCGACCGCGCACCACAGCGGGGCCTTGGTGATGCGGTTGTCCGGCCAGGTCCGGTCGGGCAGCGATACTTTCTCGACCAGCTCGTGGAACGGGCGGTAGCGGTGGTAGGGCATGGCGCTGCCCAGCTGCGTGTTCCACGGAGCCTGGTCGGCGGGCGCTGGCCGGGACGGCTTGCGCACCTTGCCGGCGAACGGGGCTTGGGCGTTGGGGGTGTTGCTGCTCATGCGAGTGGTTCTCCTGCTCGGTTACCGGGTCTGGACCGACGACCGGCGCGTTCGAACCCCGCGACGAGGGGCCGGTCTATGAGACCCCGTCGCGGCGGCGAAGCAGGAGAACGCGAGCCACGGCCCTAGGCTAACCGCAGTAGTGGCCCGAAATGCAAGCGGGACGTCCAGATGGTGGGAAATGACACGTGGTGATCAGGGGAATCCCGGCTGCGAACCGCGTGTCCGCCGGTTTCGGGCGATTCCTGACTTCCCGATCTCCGCGCCTGGCAAAGTGGTCGGAGGATCAAGGGGAGGGGCGGTCGGATGGCGGCGAAGAAGGGGCGGTCCGCGGTCGCGGCGCTGATCAACGGCGCGGGATTCCTGTTCGCCGCGCTGCTGGTGCTGCACATCGTGTTCGTGGTGACCGGTTTCCCGGCGGAGAACGGGTTGGCGCAATCCGTGGCGCAGGCGGCCGAGCCGCTGGCGTTGTTCTTCCCCGGTCTGGTGCAGGCGCCGGGCGAGGTGCTGCAGGTGCTCCTCGACTACGGCCTGGCGGCGGTTTTCTGGGTGCTGGTGGGCGGGGTGCTGGCTCGCGTGTTCGGCTGACCTCCCCGGTCGTGCCAAACTGGAGATCGTGGCGAATGACGTGAGCACGGAAGCGCAGGAGGGCGGCGTGCGTCGCGCTGACCTGCGACGGGCGCGGGCCCGTGTGGTCGGTGTGCTCGTCAACGTGGTCCGGTGGGCGGGCAACCTCGGTGCTGCGCTGCTCGTGATCCACGTGGTGTTCACCGTCGCCGGCGCCAACCCGGACAACGGCATCACCCAGTTCGTGGCGTCCTGTGCGGAGACGCTGGCGCTGGGTTTCCAGGACCTGTTCATGCCGGCCGACCCGACGCTCGCGGTGGCGGTCAACTACGGTGTGGCGGCGCTGTTCTGGCTGATCGCCACGTCGATGGCCGTGCGGATCCTCCACGCCCTCGCCTGAAAGTCCACTTCGGATTTTTACTGGAATCGTCGCTCTGCAGGCCAAGATTTGTGAGCGTTTTTTGGCGCTATAAACACAAAAACCGCTCACGGGCCCGCCCCGCAACCGGCACCGCCGCGGGTTCTCAGGCCGTGCTCACCCTGTCGGCTCCCGGCGAGGGGGCCGCGATTTCCATTGAACCCGCCGGTTCGATTTCAATGGAAATTGCGTAGGACGGAGTCCGACGGCGACCGTAATTCCCGCAGGGGGCCGCTACCCGCACCGTCACTCAGAACGAGCCTGGGGGCAGCCCGGGTGTGATCGAACCCAAGATGTGACGCCGGTGGCGTTCTGCGGTGCCGTGGCAGTTGCCGCGTGACAATCGGAAGCATCCTCAAAGCCGCTCGGTGTGGAGCGCGTGTCCCCCCGTCACCGAAGGGATGTGCGTGTGACGACCGAAGCGCTCCCCAGGCTCGTGCTGCCGCAGTGGTTGCCGCGGCTGCTGCGCCCGATACCGATTCCCGCCGACTGGACGCGGGCGTGCGCGGCGAGCATCGGCGTGGGTGCCCCGCAGGTCGTGGGCCTGCTCACCGGCCGGATCGACGAGGCCGTGCTGGCCTCGGTCGGCGCGCTGTGCGCGAGCTTCTCGGACCTGACCGGCTCGTACCGGTACCGGCTGCTCCGGGTGGGCCTGGCCGCGATCCTCGGCGCGCTCGGGTTCGCTGCCGGAGCCGCCGCGCCGGGGCCGTGGTGGGCGGCGGCGATCGTGCTCGCAGTGGCGGTTCCGTCGGTCCTGTCCAGCCGGATGGGCGACCTGTGGTCGTCCGGCGGCGCGCACATGCTGACGTTCTGCGTGGTTGCGACCGGGGAGAAGTCGACGCTGCCGCTCGGCGCGCAGGTCTGGTGGTTCTTCGCCGGTGAGCTGCTGGTGCTCGCGATCATCGCGGCCACCTGGCCGTTCCGCGGCACGGCCCCGGCGCGCGGCGCGGTCGCGGCGATCTTCGAGACCACGCTGCGCATGTTCGACTCGCCGATCACCGCGCGGCAGGAGCTGACGAAGGCGCTCGACAACGCGCACGACGTGCTCGTGGGCGGAGGTTCGATGTCACGCAGCCGCGTGCGCGACCGCCTCTACCTCGTCTACACGTACGCCACGCCCATCGTCGAGGCGTCGGTTTCCTTGGCGCACGCGGTAAAGCAGCCGCCCGAGCGTGCCCGCGAAGCGCTGCGAACGCTGGCGCGTTGCATGCGCACGGGCGACGTCCCGCCGCCCTACCAGCCAGGCGTGGACGAGTCGCCGCTGGTGCGCGCACTCGACCGGGGCATCGCGGAACTGATCGCCGCGTTCCGGCGCACGAAGCATCCGCAGGTGTCCGGCGAACACCACGAGCGGCTCCGGCTGACCTTCGGCCGCTCCACCTGGGCCCAGGTGTGCCGGATGCTGCTGTGTCTGGCGCTCGCGGAGGGGCTCGGGCTGGCGACGGGCATGGCCGAGCCGTACTGGATAGCCCTGACCGTCGCGCTCGTGCTGAAGCCGAACTCCGGCTCGGTCCTCGCCAGGGTCCTGCTGCGCGCGGTCGGCACCATCATCGGCGTGCTCATCGCGTTCGCGCTGATCGCCCTGGTGCCGGCCGGCTGGTGGCTGCTGCCGTTCATCGTCGCCCTTGCCGCCAAGCTGCCCGTCGCGCTCAGCCGCCACTACGGCCTGTTCAGCGCGGTCGTGACGGCGCTGGTCCTGCTGCAGATGAGCCAGAACCAGCAGTTCTTGCCCGCGGCCAGGCTGGTGGACACGGTCGTCGGCTGCGGGATCGTCCTGGTCGTCGGCTTCCTGCTGCGCCCGCTGAACCGGGGTCCGGCGCTGCCGGGCCGGTTCGCGGACGCGGTGGAGGCGGTCTCGGAGTACGTGTCCCAGTCGCTGGCCGGAGTCCACCACGGCCGCTCGGCGCTGCGCCGCCGCACCTACCGCCAGCTGGCGGATCTCCGCGCAGCCCTCCAACAGCAGCTGATGGACCCGACGGCAGCGGCGGAGGCCGAACGCTGGTGGCCGGCAATCATCCTCCTGGAGCGGGTGGTCGACGCCGCCACGGAGAAGGCCGTGCGGAACGAGCCCCACGACCTCCAAGAAGCCCAACGCCTGGTGTCGACGATGCGCACCACGACCCGCCAACTCCGCACGACCCAGGTACCTCCCGCGGAACTCCGCGAAGAACTGGAGCGGATCTACACCGGCGTCGGCTCGTGAGCGGCTGAAGTGGAACGGGCAGTGCGTGCCGCCCAATCCGATGGTGGTGGCGCGCTCGAACCGGAAGCCGTGCTCGCCCGGGTCGATAGCGTCGCAGAGGTTGGAAGTCGAGTTCCGCAGTTTCGTGGTCGTGTTTGTGCGTGGTGGCTGGGCGTTGTCAGGGGTGGAGGCTGGGGCCGGCGTAGAGGATGAAGGTGTGGTCGATGCCTTGTTCCGGGGTGCCGGTTTCGGGCCCGAAGCTGGTAGGTAGCTCGGATTCGGTGTAGCGGTCTTTGCTGGCCAGGTAGATTCCGATGGCCCAGCGGTCGGCTGATCCCTGGTAGCGCAGGCGCAGGATCGGTGTGGGGTCATGGTGGCCGGGTAGGACGGCGCTGACGTAGCAGAACTGTCCGTGGTGGCGCACGACGGGCTCGCCGAGGTCGGGCCAGCCGCGGGTGACGTGCGCGGTGATCCGCTGGGTGACGGCGGTGCGAGTGGGCTCGCTGGGTGTGTCAGGCACTCTGCCCATCATGGCGCCCCGCAGTTGTGGCTGCGCGGGGTGGTGGTGTGTTGCGTTCCTTGGGCGGTAGCCGGCGTCGGATACGGCGATGATCTTGCCAGGGTCCTGGGCAGCGGTGCTGGAGATGTTTCGTCCGGTGTTTCGCCGTCGAGGCACGTTCACTCTGTTCACCGTGCTTGCCACCGGGCTGGTCGCGCAGACCGGGCGGCGCAGCGTTGGCGATGCCGCCTATCACGGGCGGCAAGCAAGCCCTTGAACCCGCCCCTTCGATTTCAATGGAAATTGCGGGAGACCCTGGAACCCAAGCCGTCCGCGGGCGGCCGGGCTTTTCCGCTCGGCGCAGGTGATCAGGTGGTGAGTGCGGCGATCGGGCGCGTACGGGTGGCGCGCAGGGTGGGGAGGAGGGTGGCGGCGAGCGCGACCAGGAAAGCGCCGCTCGCGATTGCCAGGTACATCCACGGCGGCCCCGACGGGACCGGCGACCCGGTCTTGACGATGCTGTACGGAACCGCGGTCACCGCGGCCGCGATCGTGCCGAGCACGACCGCGATACCGGCCGAAACCGCGCTCTCCACCGCCACCACGCCCAGCACCTGCGGCCGCGTCGAGGCGGTCAGGCGCAGCAGCCCGAACTCCCGGTGCCGGTTCCGGGTCGCGGCGATCAGGGTGTTCGTCACTGCGATCACGCAGAACATGATGATCATCGCCACCACGAGGTAGTTGGCGGCCGCGAACTGCGGCCCCATGTCGTTCGTCTGGCGCGCGGCGCCGAGCACGCTGTCCTCCGTGCTCTGCATGTACAGCGTTCCGGCGGCGATCCCCACGAGCACCACCAGCGGCCCGACCAACGTGCCGGCCCGCGCCGCGCGGGCGCTGAGGTTGCGGATCGCGAGCCTGCCCACGCCGCTCGGCACCCATGCCGCGGCACGACCCGCCGCTGCCACCACGGCGGGGCTCAAGAGCGTCAGCCCGATCGCGATGCCGATGCACGCGGGTCCGGCAGCGGCCGCGAGCATCGGCCCGTTCGGCATGAACAGCGTGCCGATCCCGGCACCCAGGCCGACCGCCAGGAAACCCGTTGCCACGAGCAGTTTCGGGCGGGTGACCGAGCGGGCGAAGCTCGAACTGTCGGCGCAGCACGAATGGGAGATCTACGTCGAGCACCCCTGGGTGCCGCAGCTGTTCGCGCTGACGACCCGGCCGCCGATCGCGCCCCGGATGATGGCCTACACGGACTGGCGGATGCGGGCCGTCGACGGGATCGGCCTCGACTTCGAGACCATGGTCCGGGCGGCGATCATGGTCTCGGTGCATACGCAGAGCGCGGCGCTCTCCCTGGCGCGCGAGATGCACGCGAAGGACACCCGGGAGCACTGGCTGGGCGTGCGGAGCGCGAAGCTCCAGGAGGTCTTCGACGCAGGTGAGCTGACGATGATCGCCCGCTTCGGCGCCGAATCCGTCCAGGCCTCGGAACCGGCCAGCATCTTCGAGTTCGGCCTCCAGCGCCTGCTCGACGGTGTCGCCGAATTGATCCCGGAGTGAGTTAATCCCGCTTCTCCGCAACGCGTTTGGCTTCGCATCCAGAAGCTCGCAGATCGAGTTGGCCGTTCGGCCTTTCGTTGCCCAGGGCGGTGCTCCCGGCGGTGCGGGGTCCGGTCTTGGCTGGAACCGGCAGGCTCCGCCGATCTCGCAGGTCTCGGGGCTGCCGGGCATCGGCCGCTCCTGTTGCGGCGGGCGGAACCCCCGCGGTTCAGGCGATTTCGTGGAGGGTCGTGTGGAGTTGTTCGGTGGCTTCCCAGATGTCCACGTAGCGGAGCCAGGACGGGGCGAAGCTCAGGCGGAGCAGGTCCGGTTCGGCGTAGTCCACCAGCACGTCGCGGACGAACAGCGCGTCCGCGATCCGCTGGGCCCGGTCGTGCCGCAAGGTGATCTGCGCGCTTCGGCTCACTTCTTCGGACGAGGTCGCGACCTCGATCTGCGCGTCCGAACAGAAGTCGCCCAGCCGCTCCAGGAAGAAGTCCACCAGGCCGGCGGTCTTGGCCGCCAGCGCCCTCGGCGACACACCATCCAAAATGGACAGACCGGCGCACAGCTCGGCCACCGAGAAGCTGGAGCCGGAGCCCGCGAACCCGCCGGCCAGCGGGTGCAGCACGCCGCCCGTGTCGCAGGTGCCCGTCGAGAACGCGTCGCGGAGCCGGCCGGCGACGAAGCAGTACGACGGCGCCCCCGCGCCGCCGCCGAGGTACCGGTGGCCGCAGCCGATGGCGAAATCCGCGTCCCAGCTGTGCAGATCAACGTCCAGCGCCCCGGCGGAACCGCTCAGCTCCCACAGCGCCAGCGAGCCGTGCCCGTGGATCTCGGCGGTGAGAGCGGCGGCGTCGCGCACGCCTCCGAACCGCTCGTCGGTGTGCGACACGGCGACCACCGCCACTTCGTCCCACGGCAGCAGGTCCAGTTCGTCCCTGCTGTGGAGCAGGTGCAGCCGGCCGCCGATGAATTCGGCGGCGGACCGCGCCAGCCAGCAGTCGGCGGGGAAGCAGTCCTTGCCCACCGCGAGGACCGGCCGGTCCGGGCGCAGCCGGGCCGCCGCGAGCAGCGCCTTGAACAGGTTTATGGACGGCGTCTCGGCAACGGTGATCTCGCTCGGCGCGGCACCGATCAGCGGCGCGAGCGCGGCCGCAGCGCCCCGGGCCTCCCCGCGCCAGTCGGATTCCCCGCGCGGGCGCCCGGTTCGCTGCTCCCAGCGGTGCTCGACGAACCGGCGCAGCCGGGCGGGAGTGGTGCGCGGCAGCGGTCCGCCGCTGTTGCCGTCGAGATGGATCAGGCCCGGCGGCAGGTCGTAGCGGACGCGCAGGCCGGCGAGCGGGTCGGCCCGATCGAGCGCCTCCGCCGTCGGCCTGGTGCTAGTCCACACGAGTGAAGTAATACCGCATTACTCGGCGGTAGGTAACGGGTGGCGGGGTCGCCGCCGAACATCGGCCCAGGTCATGGTGCTCTCGGCGCAGCGTTTTGCGCCGTTTGGCAGGGTTCGGCCGAAGTCCTGCCGATCACGAGCTCGACCGGCACCAGCTGGTGCCGCGGTTCCGGTGGCCGCCCGTCGACCAGGCCGAGCAGCGTGCGCACCGCCGACACTCCGGCGTCATCGGCCGGGACGTGCAGCGTCGTGGCGTCCGGCACGGCGAGGCCGAGCTCCGCCAGATCGTCGGCGCAGCAAACGCTGAGCTGGTCCGGAACCCGCACGCCGAGCGTGGCGAGCCGGTACAACAGGCCCAGGAAAAGGGCGCTGTTGTACGCGACGGCGGCCGTGCACCCGCTCGCCACCAGCTCGTCGGCGACGCGGTTGCCCGCCTCGAAGGTCGGCGGCAGCGGGCCGAACGCGACGACTTGTTGCCCCGATCCGCTGCGCAGGCCCTCCAGCCGGCGCGGGTCCGTCCACGAGCCGCGCGGCCCGCCGAGGTAGGCGATGCGGCGGTGGCCCAGCTCCGCGAGGTGCGCGCCCATCTCGTGCAGCCCGCCCGGGGTGTCGATGACCACCGACGGCACGCCGCGCATCCGCCGGTCGACCAGCACCAGCGGCACGTCCGCGGCGCCGAACAGCGAGGCCGGGCCGCGCGGGGTGATGGCCACGAAACCGTCCACCCGGTCGCGCAGCCGGTCGATCAGCGCGCGTTCCCGCTCCGGCGATCCGTCGCTCACCACGACCAGCAGGTCGTTCCCGGCTTCCTCGGCCGTGCGCTGCGCGCCCGATCTGGGGCGCCCTGCGGCCCGATTACCTGCAGTACGTCCGGGTCGCGCGGGAGCGCGGCACCATCCTCGACGGGCACTGCCCGAACCTCTCCGGCGAAGAGCTCAGCAAATACCTCGCCACCGGCATCGACTCCGACCACACCAAGAACACCCCGGAGATCGCGGTCGAGAAGGCGCGCCTCGGGATGACGGTGATGCTGAAAGAGAAGTGCCTGCTCCCGGAGGTCGTGTCGGCGTTGACGGCGTTGCCGCAACTCCCGCCGCTGTGCCTGGTGACCGACGACCTGGCGGCCGACCACATCGCCGCGAAGGGCCACCTCGACCACATTGGACGGACGGCGGTCGCGGCCGGCCTGCCGCCGCTGGACGCGCTGCGCGCGCTGACCTGGAACCCCGCGCAGCGCTTCCGCAAGTACGACCGGGGCGTGGTCGCGCCGTCGAAGCGCGCCGACCTGCTGCTGCTCGACGGCGAACTGGCCGACTTCGCGGTGCACACGGTGATCGCCGGCGGGGCAGTGGTGGCCCGCGGCGGCGAGGCGACCTACCCTGCGCCGGACGTCGCCGACCACCCCTTCGCCGATTCCGTGCACATCGCCGAGATTGCGCCGGACGAGTTCCGCTGGCGGCTCGACCTCCCCGACAGGAAGCACACATTCCGCGCCCTGCGGGTGAATCCGGTCGACACCTATACCGAAGCGGCCGAAGTGCAGCTCGAAGTGGTCGACGGCGAAGTGCAGTGGGAAGGCCATGTCGCGCTGCTCTGGGTGCGCAACCGCCACGGACGCCCCAACACCGCATGCGTGCCGGTCATCGGCATGCCCCTCGGCGACGGAGCCCTGAGCACCACCTACGCCCACGACAGCCACAACTTCGTGACCCTCGGAACGACCCGGCGAGCCATGCGAGCCACCGCGGAAGCGGTGCTAGCCGACGACGGCGGCGTCGCGGTCGCCCACGCCGGAGGCGTGGCGGCGCGACTGCCGCTGGCCGTCGGAGGCGTCATGTCGGCGGAGCCGACGGCGAACGTCATGGCGGGCAGCCGCCGAGTGCGCGAAGCGCTCGAGGCGTGGGGGTGGCGGCACGCGAACCCGTTCATGAGCGTTTCGACGCTGACCCTCGCGGTCTCGCCCAGCGTCAAGATCACCGACCTCGGCCTGGTCGACGTGCTCGCCCGGGACTGGACCCCCCAAGTCCTCGACTGCTGCCACTGGCCGGCGAATTCTTCCGAGCGAGGGGCACCCTGGCCGACTGTGCCGTCGACTGTGCCGCCGACTGCGCCGGTCTAGGTTGCCCTCACTGGGATTGGGCTGCGGCTGCGTTGGCTCGGTCGATGGCGGCCATGTGCTCCTCCGCCCACTCGCGGAGGGCCGCGAGCGGGACTTCAAGCGATCGGCCCAGGTCGGTGAGGCGTGAGCGTCGAGGACCTGCTGCGTGAGCTGGCGCCGCAGGTCCTCGGTGGGCTCGTCCGCCGGTACGGCGTCTTCGACTCGTGCGAGGACGCCGTACCGGAGGCGTTGATCGCGGCCGCACTCCAGTGGCTGGATGCGGGCGTGCCGGACAACTCGCGAGGCTGGCTGACCACCGTCGCCTCCCGCAAGCTGGTAGACCAGATGAGCGCGGTGATTGGACTGGACCTGCGGAAACGTGGCTGCGGTGCTGTGTCGGGCGGGTGGTTCACGAGTCTGGGGGTATTGGCGGTTGTCGGCCTCTGCCAAGGTGAATGTTGATCTACTGGCTGGGGGAAGCGTGGTCGAGAAGTCGGACGGCGTCGGCAACGAGGTGGCGGCTCCGGTGCAGGGGCCGGTGGTGCAGGCGGGCGCGATCCACGGGGACGTGCACTTCCACCGTGCCGGTGACTCCGTTGTGCCGAGGCAACTGCCCGGTGCGGCGCGGCATTTCGTGAACCGTGCGGTCGAGCAGGACATGCTGACCACGCTGTTGGCCGGGGAGCAGACCGACGGAGTCGTGCTGCTGTCGACCATCGACGGCACCGCCGGGGTGGGAAAATCGACGCTGGCGGTGCACTGGGCGCACCGGATGCGCGACCGCTTCCCGGACGGCGAGCTGTACGTCAACCTCCGTGGCTTCGACCCGATCGCCGAACCCATGACGCCGGACGAAGCCTTGGGCTTTTTCCTCGCAGCTCTGGGAGTTGCGCCAGAGCGCATCCCGCCGAGCGACGACGCCCGAGCAGCGATGTTCCGAAGCCTCGTGCACAACAAGCGAATGCTGGTTCTTCTCGACAATGCTCGAACCGTCGACCAAGTGCGGACATTGCTACCGGGAACGCGAACCTGCCTGGTTCTGGTGACAAGCCGAAACCGCCTCGACGACCTCGTTGTCCGGGAAGGCGCGACTCCCATGACTCTCGTGGTGCTGACAGAGCAGGAATCCCACGAACTGCTAGCCCATTACCTGGGCCAGGACCGGCTGAGTGCTGAACCGGAGGCTGTGGCGGAAATCGTGGCGCACTGCGCCGGTCTTCCTCTTGCACTGGGCATAGTCGCGGTCCGGGCAGCGGAGTTCGCGGACTTCCCGCTGGACGAGCTGGTCGAGGAACTCCGCAATGAACGCGAACGCCTAGATGCCCTGGATACGGGTGGTGAAACTGGCGTCCGCGCGGTCTTCTCTTGGTCCTACCGGTCGCTTTCCGGCGAAGCAGCCAGGATTTTCCGTCTGATGGGCCTGCCGACCGGCCCGGACATCGGTGTGTACGCCTTGGCCGCACTCGCCCACAGGACCAAGCGTGACCTCCGTCGGCCACTGGCGGAGCTCGTGCGCGCCAACCTCATCGAACAACCCGAGCGCGGCCGATACCGCTTCCACGATCTGCTCAGGTCCTACGCCGCCGAATGCGCGGCTACTGATGAGTCAGTAGACGCCCGCCAAACGGCCATCCGCCGTTTGCTCGACTTCTACCTCCGGTCGAGCGCGGCGGCGGATCAGCAGACGACCGCGCGTGCTAGGCATTTCACCGCTGTAATACCGAAATCCGAAGTCATCGGGCTCGACTTTGATGAGAACGAGGCAGCGGTGGCGTGGTGGGAAACCGAACGACATAATCTCCGTGCTGCTATCAAGCAAGCGGCGGCGTTGAACTTGCTTGAGCACTCCTGGCAGCTACCCCGCACCTTGATGTACCTGTTCCACCTGCGTGGTTACACCAACGACTGGATCGAGACCTACGACATCGGGGTCGACGCAGCTCAAAGGCTCGGCGATGAATCAGCTCTGGCGATCCTGCTGTATGAGTTGGGAATCGCGTACTACGACCGCAAGGACTTCGATGCGGCGGCGCGATACGCGGAGCTGTCCTTTCCTCGCTTCGACGCAATCGGAGACCGACACGGCCGGGCCAAAGCTTTGATCGCGCTTGGGCACGCCTTGATCGGCACTGACCAGCACACAGAAGCCGTGCAGCCGCTTCAGCGTGCCCTTGAGATCGTTACGAGAGGTGAAAGACGCCTATTTGCAGGCACTAGCGCACGGTGCGCTGGGGCTCCTTTATGCCAAACTTGATCGGTTCGAAGAGGCGTACCTGCACTTCCAGCAGGCGCTGCGATTCGATCGCGAAGTCGGCGCAGAGATGGGCGTGGGATTCGTACTGAACAACCTTGCAGACGCGTACTTCGCCTCGGGTCGAATCGATGAGGCGATCAAGACGCACCGACAAGCACTGGAGCTTCGGCGCAAGATCGGGCACCGGCAAGGCGAAGGAGCGAGTCTTCGTTCGCTTGGCAAGGCTTTGCGGTATGCCGGGGACTTGCCAGGGGCACGGCGCGCGCTACAGGAAGCGTTGGCAGTCTTCGATAGCCTCGGGCAGGCCGAAGCAGCAGACGTGCGAGCCGACCTTGAAGCGTTGCCTGCTGTTTGACCGATGCCACGAAGCTTACCCGCTGTCCTGGGCCGCCGGCTTGACTGCCGCCCCCCGCTGGCAGCAGCCGGTTGATGACCAGCCCGGCCGCACTCCACATCCCGCACATCGTGCGCCGCCGTCTGGCAGATCAACCCGGCACACAGCGCAGTGAACGTTGCGAAGGTCGGCGCGATGAAACACGACCGCAACACCTCCAGCAACACACGCAGCGACGCGGGTAAAGGTCTCGGGATGGAGCATCGGCGGAATCTCTCCCCTCATCGGGCGCGGTTACTAGGCACCGCCGATGCTCCTATCATGATCACCTCAAGGTCACGCCGCCGTGCCGCGCCCGATCATCAAAACCGCGAAAGCCTGGGCAACCCAAAAGACTCACGACCCGGTGACCAGCGGCAAGGCCAATACCTCAGCACTCGAACCGCTCACTCTTGACGGAGGCAACGAATTCGGCCCACCGAGCCCGGCCGACGACGAAGAACCCGCCATCCCGGTCCTTGGTATCCCGCACAGCGGTACCGCCGGATAACCACCCGACCTCAACACAGTTGCCGTTCGGGTGGCTGTAGGTGGACTTCTTCCAACCCTGGACCGTGGTCATCTCGCGTGCTCCATCCCGTCGATGATCTCTGCGATAAGTTTCGCCGTGGTGTCTGGGCTACGGGAGATTTTAAGGATGCTGTCGATTGCATGCCGATACGCCTGAACGTCGTCTTCATCCGGAACGAAGGCGCCGGAGCTGTAGTGCTCGAAGTGCACGACCGAAGGTGCATCTGGGAAGTCGTAGAGCACGAACGGCCCAACCAGTCCCGGGTGCCAGCCGATTCTCGGTGGCACCACATGGACCGATACGTTCTCCCGCGTGTTGAGGTCCAGCAGATACTGGAGCTGTTCACGCATCGTCTCGGGTGCGCCGATGTTGTCGCGAAGGGCGTCCTCGCCGATCAGCGCTAGGAAATGCACAGGGTTCTTGCGCACGACGACCTCGCGACGGGCGATCCGCAGCATTACGCGGGATTCAACCTCATGAGCCGGTAGCCCACCCACAGTCGAAATCGCGCGGGCGTACTCGGAGGTCTGCAGCAGCCCAGGAATGACCGATGGTGCCCACTCGACGATTGACGAGGCTGATCGTTCGCACTCCACGGCACCTGCAAGTTGGTGCGGTATTCCTGGCATGCCAACGGTAAGCCAGTTCGGCTCGCTGGCGTGCCGCGCCAGCTCGACCAACCGTTGCTTCTCCTTGCCGGTCACCCCGGCGGCGGTCAACAGCGAGGCGACGTCCTCCGGAGTCGGCACCCGGCGTCCGGTCTCCCAGTGCGACACCGTGCCGTGGCTTAACCCCAGGCGTCTGCTCAACTCGCGCCCGCTGACGCCCGAACGCTCTCGGACGGTGCGGATGGCTGCTGCAAGCGCGCGAGCGCGTGGTGTCACGCCGTTTGTGTCTACAGGCACGAGACACATCGTAGGCAGATTCAACTACCAGGCACTTCGCCTAATCGTGTAATTGATCAGTGTCTACTAGACGGGCAATCTGGCTACAGACAGCGCCGAACCTGTTTCGCACGTTCGACTTCGAGCCAGAGAGGCAGCATCGATGCATCCGTTCGACTGGGTTCCTGCGGAAGGTGAGCGGCACGCGAGCCTGGATTCCCGCCCGGGCGGCGGTTATCCGACCGGCATGGCGGTGTTGACGTTGTGCCGGAAGCAGCTGTCGGCGGACAACTCGCAGCTGGGCTGGCTGTGGTCGACCTGCCGTGACTGCAGCGCGGAGGCGCACCGCATCGCCGCAAGTCAGGCGTCGGTGGTTCCGGGCGAACGGAACTTTCGCGCCATAGAACGAGGCGAATGTTCCGTTCGCTTCAACACGTCCCAGCCGAAGCCGCCACGCAGTGGGCGCTGAAAACGCAGGTCTCGCCGTCCTGTTGCGGCGAACCCAGTGGCTGCTCGATGACCTCGCGTTCCAGGTCGGCGCGGGTCACCGCGACGCCGAAGCCTTCGAGGCCGCAGCCACGGCATTCGACGAAATCTCCTTGCTGCTCAGGGAAACAGCCCCGACCGCGACCATCACCGAAAGGTCATCCGAATGCTCACCACGCTCCCGGTCATCGTCGCAATCGCCGCCGCTGCGGCCTTCTTCGTCATCGCGTTGTACTGGAAGTCCGACCGTCCCCAACACGCCGGAGGCGGCGAAGGTGCCCTCACGGTCTGGCAGCTGATAGCCCACGTCGAAGCCGAGCGACAACAGCGGGAACAGGGCGGCAGGCATCGCCTCCGCGAACCGGCCGATGCCCACGATCCACCGCGAACCTCCACACAGGACGCTCCTGTCCGGCCGTCACCGGAGGTCCAACGCCGGATCCTAGAAGCCCTCCACCGCCTCTGACAACCCGAAACCTCGGGCCCGGAAGCCGACGTGCCCCCGATCTCCGGCGCCGGGTCCCTGCGGGCCGGTCGGTGCGTTCCCCTTCCCACGCACCGACCGGCCACGCCCGAAGTTCCGTCCCTGCTGCTCAGGCCCGCGAGTACTTCGCCGTTTCTGGTTCGCCGCCCTGTCCTCGCTACTCCCACGCCGCCGGCACGACATCTTCCCCGTCCAACCCGCAACGATCCTCGCCTGGCACCGTAGATTCATCGCAAGGAAGTGGGACTACAACGCACTCCGACGCCACACCGGACGGCCACCTACCCATTCCGACGATCAAGAAACTCGTCCTTCGCCTGGCCCGCGAAAACCCGCGGTGAGGGCACAGAAGGATCCAGGGCGAACTGGTCGGACTCGGACATCCGATCGCCGCATCGAGGGTTTGGGAGATCTCGGACTCGGCCGGCATCGATCCCGTGAACGACCAGGGTACAGGCGGGGCGCGGACGCCGACCGAGTTCGGCTTCGGCCGCCACCAAGCTTTTCGGGTCGACGTGCCGGAGGATGTCGTCGAACACGCCGCGCAGACGCTGCTCGGCCAGGCGTGCGACGTCCTGCTCGGTCATCCCGGTGATGCCCGAATCGTTGGACACCGCGGTCGAGGGCGTGGACGTGCGTGCCTGCTTGCGGAGGTGGCTGAACAGGAACTTCCGCGCCAAGCCGAGGTGCGCGGACGAGCACCGGCCGGTCGCGCGCCACAGCGACCGGGCGGCCATGGTGGTGGCGGCCAGCCTCGCCTTGGTTGCCGCGTCAACCTCGTCGCGCAGGTCAGATCGCCATGCCTCGCGTAACTTTTCCGCCAGCGACGGTTGTCCGATCGCCTTCTCGATGGCGTGGACGTCCGGCGCCAGCAGCATCGGATACCTGCGGCGAACGTCCGCGAGGTAGTTCGGGCACTTGAGCCCGAGCATTACGTCCCGCTTGATCCACTCGGCCTCGTGGGGACCGCTCGGCGCCTCTGCACCGTCCTCCCAGGGGACACCGAACTGGCGGATTCCATATATGAAGACGTCCGCGGACATGCCCCCGGCGCGGTTGCCGGCCATGCTGAAGATCCGCATCTGATCCTGCATCTCCTCCATGGCCGCCGTAGCCACGGCGAGCCTGCCCGGCGCGTCAGGGGAGTCGACCGGGAGGTCGCCGAAGACCACGGGCGCGAGTGCTACGTTGGCGACCGCACCGAGAGCGGCGGACTTCTTGAACAGGAGCCACAGGCTTGCCTCATCTGAGGTTCCGGTCCACGTCCTCGTCCGCTGATCGTCGAACACGCTCGGCAAGGTCGCGGCGACGGTATCGTCCACCCGGACTTCGACCGTTGGTGCGTTCCAGGTGATCGTGGACACGAACGTCTGCCGTGGTGGGTGACCCACACCCGATCGCGTCGCGAGATCCGCGTAGTAGTCACGAAAAGTGCGTCGGTGCGCACCTACACCAAGCCTGCCGAGCAGGTGGGCGACGTCGTGACCGCTTTCCGTCGCGACCCTGGCGACAGCGCTACCGCAGAAACCCAGATCAACCAGGAGGCGTCGAGCGTCCACCTGGGTGAGGTCCACAACGTCCGGGAGGTCGGCGAGCACTGCCGAATCGATCTCGGCGAGGAACGCGGAGGACACGGAGTCGTCATCCAACGCCCGTTTCGTGGCTTCTGGTAGACGTTCGAGCGTCCACTCGCCAACTTTCTTGATGACATCCGGTGAGATCGGTCCAGCTGGCAGGGCACATAAGGAATCCACGCACATGGCAATCCTTGTCAAGGAGATCACATAGTTCGCTGACCGCAAAGGTCCACGCTCGAGCGGGCGGTTCCGTCAGTCGACAGTGTACTTTGCGGTACACGCCGGAGGAATAGTCAAGATCTGTGGATCAAGCTTTTCTAGGCGGTGGTGGATGGGCAGGGCTAAGGCAAGATCGCGCTGAGTGGTCAACTCAGTTCGTAGGGTTGCCGGCCGGTTTGGCGTGCTGGGCTGGGAAATGGAGGATGGCCTCCTTCTGGGATCATGGAGATTGCGTATAACCAAACTCCAGGCCATCCGTTGTCATTTCTCATGGCTCGTCATGGGCGTCGTTTCCGGGTAGCGTCGGCGGTGACGATGCCGATCTGGCGGAACTGATGAAGTTGCTCGGCAAGGTGCCGGATCGCCGTAAGCGGAAGGGCCGCGTGTACAGTCTGGCGTTCCTTCTCGCGGCGTCGTTGATCGCAGTGCTGGCGGGCGCGTCGGATTTCCGGCAGATCGCCGACCAAGTCGCCGATCTGCCGGCGTCGTTGCTGCGGGGACGATGGTGCTGGTTCCGCGGCTTTTTCCGTGTCCCGGATACGTCCACGATCCGGCGCGCGCTGGAAGATGTCGATGTAGCGAAGCTGGAAGGACTGATCGGGCCGTGGCTGCTGCGTCATGCCCGGCCTATCCCGGGCGGCACGTTGCGACTGGCTATCGACGGCAAAGTGCTGCGCGGTTCGTGGATCGGGGATCACGAGTCGTTCACGCTGTTCTCCGCGATGATCCACTGCGATGGTGTCACCGTCGCCCAAGTGGCCGTTCCCCCGGGAACCAACGAGATCACCCAGGTCACGGCCCTGCTCGACGGTGTCTCCCGCGGTGTGGACGACCGTGTGGTGGTCACCATGGACGCCGCGCACACCCAGCGAGAGACCGCCGAATACATTGCCGGCGAACGCGGATTCGACTACGTCATGACAGTAAAGGGAAATCAAGCGGCGCTTAAGAAAAAGATATTCGACCGCGTTCTTCCGCTCTTGCGGAAAACACCGCATCATGTCGTCGTCGATGACACCCACGGCCGGATACGCCGCTGGACTACCTGGATTACCGACGCCGACGGAATCGATTTCCCGCGCGCGCGTTCCGTAGCCTGCGTCAAACGAGAAGAAACAACCTTTTCCGGAGAACTCGTCAGCAAAGAGCGCGCCTGGATCATCGCCAGCCAGAACACCGCCATAGTCACCGCCGAAGACCTACACGACCAAGTCCGCGACCAATGGGGAATAGAAAACAAAAGCCATCACGTCCGTGACACAACATACCGTGAAGACGCGCAACAAATCTATACCGGCCCCGGCGCCCATATACTGGCAACATTACGGAATACCGCGATATCAATGCTTCGCATAACCGGACACAACGACATTCGCCGGACAATCGAATGGATCAGCAGAGACCGCACACGAACACTTCCCGTCCTGTCACTCCAAGTTGCTGGGCACAACACACGGTGATCTTGCCTTTGCCCTGGGTGGGTGGGACGTGGCCGAGGGCGCTGTGCGGGTTGAGTCGGACCGGGGCCCGGTGCCAGCGTTTCGGCGGGTCCGTTTCTAAGAAATAACCCCGGAGTTCCTGCCAGGCGGACACGTCAGCTTGGTCAGCCATCCCTGGGCCACGGCGTCGATGCTGCTGTCGCTGCCGGTGTTCAAGGAGTCCTGACATGGCCGACGCTCGGCGATGGAAGAACGAGCTGCAGCTGCGCCGGGCGGTCAGACACCCCATGATTTTGTTTGTCAAGCGGCGGCTTGCTGGTCTCGGTTGTGGTGTGCCCAGGCGGTGTGTTCGTCGTAGGTGCTCCGGGTCTTGAGGCAGCCGTGCAGGATGCCGACGAGTCGGTTGGACAGCTGGCGTAAGGCGGCGTGGTGGTTCATGCCGCGGCCGCGGAGCTCGTCGTAGTAGGCGCGGGCGCCGGGTGAGGCGCGGAGGGCGCAGAAGGCCTGCTGGTGCAGGGCGTCGACGAGCCGGTCGTTGTGGACGAAGCGGGCCAGCACGGTCTTCTTCTTACCGGACTGGCGGGTGATCGGGCTGGTGCCGGCGTAGTTCTTCCGGTTCTTCGCGCTCGCGTAGCGGTCGGCGTCGTCGCCGAACTCGCCGAGGGCCCGGGCCCCGAGGATCTGTCCCATGCCGGGCTGGGACAGGTAGATCTCAGCGTCCCGGGCTCGGCCAAAACACGCCTGCACCTGCTCTTGCACGGCGGCGATCTCGGTGTTGAAGGCAGTGATCACGCTAACCAGGGACCGCACCGTCACCGCGTAGGCGGCGGCCACGGCCGGCGGCTGGGTCAGGTGTTCAGTGTGCAGCGCGGTCTGGATCGCGGTGGTCTTCTCGTCCACGTTGCGGCGCCGGGCCCGCTTGAGCGCGCCCGTGATCTGCGCGCGTGACACCCTGGCCGCCTGGTCCGGGTCCGGTGCCCGGCCAAGGAGTTCCAGTGCATCCGGGGCGAGGAGATCGTCGAAGGCTTCCAGCGCGGCGGGGAAGAACTCGCGCAGCGCGGTGCGTAGCCGCAGCATGTGCCGGTGCCGGTCCCAGATCAGCGTCTGGTGCGCCCGCGCCACCACCTTCACGGCCTGGGCCTGCTCGGTGTCACCGGCGACCGCGCGTAACTGATGACGGTCGGTGCGCACCATGTCGGCCAGGGCGTGCGCGTCCCCGGCGTCGCTTTTGGCGCCCGAGGTGCCGTGCCGCTCCCGATAGCGCGCCACCTGCCGCGGGTTGATCGCATACACCGTGTACCCGGCCGCGATCAGCGCCTGGACCCATGGACCTCGATCAGTCTCAATCCCGATCACGACCTGGTCAGGCTCGGCGCCCTCGGGCAGATGCTCACCGATCAGCGCGTGCAGCCGGGCAACCCCGGTCACGCCCTCCGGCAGCCGAGCCCGACCCAGCCGCCGACCCGTCTCATCCTGCACCTCGACATCGTGGTGATCTTCAGCCCAGTCATCTCCGACGAACAACACATACCCTCCACACGGTCAGCATCGTGTCCTGAGCAGCGCGGAAGAGGAACACCGGCGGCCTAATGGTCCAGTGCTCACGCCAGCCTTCGGCGGGCACGTCACCCCATCAGTGGTCACGTCCTCCCCACGACCAGCGGGGGCACGGTCTGACCTTAGGCATCGAATGCCTGGCGACGAGAGTGCTCACTCACTGGCCGCTACCGGACCCGAGTCTGCCCGGTGGCCGACCCGGTAGCTCCCATTAGGCGACTCCTGCGCGAGCTTGATATCGGGGCACCACTCGATGTGCGGGAGCTGTGCCGCCGACTCGGAGGGCATCGGGGCAAGCGGATCCAGCTGGTGCCGTACCCGCTCCCGGTGCCGGGTGCGTTCGGGATGTGGTTCGGTACCGCCGCTGCCGATTACATCCTGTACCAGGCCGAAACCACTACATGGAATCGCTCGACGACCCTGCCTCGCCTGCACACCAAGCCACCCAGATCTGGGAAGCCATCAAGCGGAGGGAAAGCAATGCAGCGCCGGTATCTGCGGCATCGGTGATCGCACCACCAACAGCGTCGGGAATGGATGCCGACGTCAATGTCCTGTTGGCGCTCGCGCGCGAGTTGGCCGTGCGGTAGTGGTCAGCGCTTCTCGTCGGGCTGGTCGCGTTCCAGCGACTGCAGGTGATCCAGCAGGCCTTTCAACACGCCACGGTGCGCCGGAGAGAGCTGCCCCGAGCGCAGCGCGATTTCGCGCACTCCTGCGTCGCTGAGCGACGACAGCAGGCTGCGAGTACCTCTCGGTGTCGACGCCGTCGCCGAAGTAGACGACGTTGACACCGAAGTGCTCGGCGAGCTTGGTCACCAGCCCCCATGCCGGCGTTGCCGCTTCCCACTCAGCAGGTCATACAGGTGCTGCTTGCTGACGTCGATCGCGGCGGCCACCTCGGGCACGGAATAGCGCCCGCCATCGGGTCGGCGCACGACCTCGAACAGGCGCTCCAGCTTGGCGGCGAACGTGCTCTCGCCACCTTTGGCTATCTCGTCGGCCACGTCCCCCACCTCGTAACGCGTCCAATCTAGCGGTGATGTAGAGGCTGTTTTGGAAGGTGCTGGTGTGAAGTGAACGGACAGTGATGATGTGTGTAGTGACGCCGCTGGTGGGTCTGACCCTCGAACGGACTGACGGCTTGCCTGTCCTGGAACGGATCTGTCGGCCTTACCGGGCGTTGCTACGCACGCGGCCGGACGGGCGTTTGTGACCTTATAGGAGCTTGGCTAGAAGCCCCGTCACTGTCTTGTCCTCCCGCCCGACCGGCGCGTGCCGCCCCAGGTAACGGACGCAAGGACGGACAGGACCAGCATGACGCAAGAAAGCCCGCGGATCATCGGCGGAGTCGATTCCCATGGCCAGACCCATCACGGCGCGGTGATCGACCAGGTGGGCCGGCACCTGGCCGACAAGGAGTTCCCCACCACCACCGATGGCTACCGGCGGCTACTGGAATGGATGCGGTCGCATGGTGAGCTCGTCGCGATCGGGGTCGAGGGAACCGGTGCCTACGGCGCCGAACTCGCCCGGGTACTCACCGCCTCTGGCATCAGCGTCATCGAGGTGGATCGCCCCGACCGTAAAACCCGTCGCCTGAGAGGAAAATCAGACTCGATCGATGCCTACGCCGCAGCCACCGCGGTGCTGGCCGAACGCGCCACCGGCATCCCGAAAAGCCGTGACGGTGTGGTCGAGGCCATCCGCGCCCTGCGCGTGGCCCGCACCAGCGCGGTCAAAGCCCGCACCCAGGCGATCAACCAGATCCGTTCACTGCTGGTCTCCGCACCGGCGGTGCTACGCGAGCAGATCACCGGCCTGAACACCGCCGCACTGATCACCACCCTGGCCCGGCTACGACCCGGCCAGGACCTGGCCCACCCGCCGACGGCCACCCGCGCCGCCCTGCGCCTACTGGCACGGCGCTACCAGGCCCTCGACACCGAGATCGCCGAACTCGACAACGCCATCGCCCCGCTGACCCAACAGGCCTGCCCGGACCTGCTGGAACTCCGCGGCGTCGGCACCCAGACCGCCGGTACCCTCCTGGCCGCCGCCGGCGACAACCCTGAACGCATGCGCTCCGAAGCCGCATTCGCCCACCTCACCGGAGCCGCCCCCATCCCCGCCTCCTCCGGCCGCACCGACCGCCACCGCCTCGACCGCGGCGGCAACCGCTCCGCCAACAATGCCCTCTACACCATCGTCCTGGTCCGCATGCGCCACGACGAACGAACCCGCGCCTACGTCGAACGCCGCACCCAGGAAGGACTCACGAAAAAAGACATCATCCGCTGCCTCAAACGCTACGTCGCCCGCGAGATCTACCACGCACTCACCACCACCCCCACAACACAACAAACCCCTCCAAAAACCCCCACAACCGCCGCTTGACATCTATAGGAGCATCCGTTTGTGTCGTCTACGGAGGTGGACAGGCCGTTCGCTTCACACCGGTTGGCGAGGCAGAGCCAGGCCACCACCCCTGCTGGGCGGCCAGCGGAGCCGCCAGGCAGAACACAGCCTCGATAGCGACCAAAAGTGCTCACGGCACCTGATCCGCGGAAACGTGGCGGCCGGTTTAGGAGGTCCCGGCGATCGGCAGGCGGGCGCATTCCCGGCAGGCGCGGGCCGCGGAGGCCAGCATCGCGTGCGATGCGACCGTGAGTCCTACCGCGAGTACGATCAGCGGCCATGCGCGGGCCAGCGGCATCGACGTGGCGAACGCGAGCGCGGCGAACGGCATCGCCACGCTGGCCGTGGTGCTCATCCAGCCAACCACGAGCGGGAGCCGGTCCGGCACGGACAGCCAGCGGGTGAGGGCTCCGGTGGCGAACAGCGCCGCCGCGGCGAGCGTTCCTGCGGTTGTCGCGATAGCGGCCAGGATTTCGACCACCGGCGGCAGTTGCCAGCCCTGGCTGTGGCCGGCCGTCCAGGTCAGGTACCAGCAGGTGACCAGGAATCCGACGGTGACGATGAGCGCTCGGGCGGTGTGCCGGGTCTGGGCGATGGTCAGTTCCTGCTGGCAGCCCGGCGCGAGCTCGGCAGGTGTCCCGAATTCGCGCACCGCTGCCTGGAAAGCGTGCTGGTAGGGCAGGTCTTCGCCGGTGTGCGCCGCTACTGCTTCGGCGAGCCCGTCGCGGATTTCCTCGACCAGCCGGGATTTCGCGCGCGCCGGGCCGTGCAGGGCGGCAGTCAGCTCGGCGACGTAGTCATCGATGAGGTCTGCGTTCACGCGGTGCCCCGGGACGACGGGTTGAGGACTGCGCCGATCGCGATCGTGAAATCGTCCCAAGCCGTTCTCTCCTTGGCCAGGTTGCGCTGTCCGGTGTCGGTGAGCTCGTAGCAGCGCCGCCGCCGCTCGCCCACGGTTTCCCAACTGCTGCGCAGCGATCCGAGTCGTTCCAGCCGGTTCAAGGCAGGGTAGATCGTGCCCGTGCGCAGTTCCAGCGCTCCTCCGCTGCGGTGTTGGACGGCGGTGATGATCGCGTAGCCGTGCAGCGGGCCGTTTTCGAGCACGGCCAGCAACAGTCCGTCCAGGTGTCCTCGGACCGCATCCACCCTCATAGGTTGACAGCCTACACAAGTGCGTAGATAGCGCATATATTGGCAACCGACATGTTGGTAGACAACTTATCTAGCTGAGGGGTCCGCGGTGACCAAGCTGCTGCTGTCCGTGCACGTCCTCGCGGCGATCCTGGTGATCGGTCCGATCGCCGTCGCCGCCTCGCTGTTTCCCCGCTACGCCCGGCAAGTCGCCGACGATCCCGGTCGAGCCGCCGGCGTCGCCACGCTGCTGTACCGGATCTGCCGCGGCTACACGGTCGTCGGGATCGCGGTCCCGGTCTTCGGCATCGCCACCGGCGCCCAGTTCGGCGTCCTCACCGACCCGTGGCTGATCATCTCGCTAGTGCTGACCGTGATCGCCGCGATCATCCTCGCGATGGGCATCCTGCCCGGCCAGCAGCGCATGCTCGGGTCGGTTCCGGACCTGGCCGCCACGGCCACCCGGCTGACGATGCTCACCGGAATCTTCAACGTGCTCTGGGCGATCGTCGTGGTGCTCATGATCGTCCGCCCCGGCTCGGCCACGGGAGCCTGACCGTGCGCGCATTGCGGATCGCGGCCGGTGTCGCTCGGCGGCCCGACCCACGGCACGGCCTACCTCGTCGTCATCGCGGCGACCTTCCTGGTCCCGGCCCCGCCGAACGCCAGATGGCTTGCCGTCATCCCGGGAATCGGCGGACTGCTCGCCCTCCGGCAGATTTCTCGCGCCTAGTGCGGAGACCACGAACGTTCGCCAGGTTTGATCACGGAGCAACGGCGATGTGCTGTCGTCACTTCATTCGTCCGCCGACCGAACGGGTTGCCGGAGGATGGTCCTGAGCTTGGCGGGCTCGGTTCGGCGGTGGTCGCTGAGGTAGATCTCGTGGTGGTGCCCGGACATTCGCAGTTCGTTGGCGGCGAGGAACTCGCGATGGAGCCTGGCGAGTACGGGTCCTTCGTCGTCGTAGGGGCCGACGTGCAGGAGCTGGGCGCTGGTGCCCTCCTGCAGGGTCTCCCGGCGGATCTCGGCGATCGTGGGGAGGTTCTTCTTCGTCAGCGCTGCCTGTTTGGCCTCGTCGATGAGGTCGCCGGTAATCCAGTCGGGCTGGCTGATGAGCATGCGCCACTGCCAGGCGTCCTTGGCGCGGGTGGTGAAGACTTCCGGGCGGTCGGACCACCACAGTCCCTCAAGTGGCCCGACGACGAAGTCCCTGCCGAGGGCGGTTTTGCTGGTGAACTTGATCGTGTAGGCGACGGCGTAGAGCGACTCGACGGCGCGGGCGTAGTCGGCGCTGGTGTTGGGGTCGCCGCAGCCGTCGATGGCGATGAACTGCTGCGCGGGCACGTCGACCAACGCCCAGTCGGTGTTCTTCGGCGCGTAGTACTGCTTGAGTTCTCGTTTGATGTCATAGCGGGTCATGGACGTCCGGCTTTCCTGGCGAGGGCTTGTCGGGAGGTTGGTCATCGAGTTCGGCCGCCCGGTAGGCGGCCAGCCACTGCTGTTCGGCGGCCAGTTGGCCCAGCGCGTAGTCGAAGATGGCGCGGACGAAACCGGGCGCGTCAGGTCGGGCACCGTGTGGCGACCCAAAGCGCTCACGACCCCGTGCGTCAGTCCGATGTCCGGTAGGAGAGGACGTCCCCTGGTTGGCAGTCGAGCTCGCGGCAGATGGCGCTGAGGGTGCTGAAGCGGATCGCCTTGGCCCGGCCGTTCTTCAGGATCGAGAGGTTGGCGATGGTCACGTCGACGCGCGCGGCGAGCTCGGCCAGGGTCATGCCGCGCTCGGCGAGCAGGCGATCGAGGTGGCTCTCGATCTGGTGCGGCTGCTCGGGCGGCATCAGACCAGTCCTTCGGTGTCGGTGCGCAGCCGGATGCCGTTGCGGAAGGCCATTGCGGCGGCGGCGATGAGCAGCCCCAGGAACAGCGGAAACTCGAACTCGAAGACCGTCCGGATCGACTGCGCCACCTCAGTCCCGGACACCAGGAGATCCGTGGTGATCATGTCCGCCAACGGGACGACCAGTCCGCTCGACGTGACGATGGCCGCGATTGCGAATAGGCGAGGTGCGTTCTCTGGCACGAAGAAGTCGCCGTCGCGGAAGGTTCGGGCGACTCGGAGCAGGATCGACAGGGCCGCCATCAGCAGCAGGTTGCCGACGAGCGTCGGGAGGGCCAGCAGCAGCCGGTCCGCGAAGCTGGGATCGGTGAAGATCAGCACTGCGTCGTGGGTGCCGCGAAGCGCCACGGGGCCGGCGGGCGCGGTGCCGGGCAGGGTCGCGGGCGCGTTGAGCTGCACTTCGCGCGTGTCGGTCGGCGGCAGCGGGCCGGTCACGCCGAGGATCGGGAAGAGGGCCCCGAACAGGCCGACCAGCAGCATGGCGAGTGCGATCGCCGCCTCCAGGACGTGGTTGTCGAGCCGAGCCCACCGGGATGTGCTTCCCATGTTCGCCACCTTCCGAAGGCATATCGTTTCTCGATAATATCGAAAAACGATATGACGCGGGAGGGTGGCCGTCAGAACAGCGGTTCGCCCCAGGTCTCGGTGAAGACCAGCTCGGACAGCGGCTTTCGGATGCGCGGCCGCAGCTCCTTCTCCTGCAGCCGCTCCGGCATGCCGTCGAGCGTGCCGAGGCTGCCGACCGCGACGGCGACGATCGGCTCGAACTCGGCCGGAATCCCGAACTCCGCCCGCGCGGCGTCCCGGTCGAAGCCCGCCATCTGGTGCGCGTACAGGCCCTCCGCGACGGCCTGCAGCACCAGGTTCTCGGTCGCCAGCGCCAGCCCGTACTCGCCGTAGGGCATCGGCTCGCCGTCCTCGTCGACCACGCGCGCAACGCCGATCGCCAGCGCCGAGGCATTGCTGGTCCAGCCCTTGTTGCCGCGCGACAACGTGCCGTGGATCCGCTCGAAGGTCGCCTCGCCCCGGCGCGCTGCGATGTACCGCGCGGGCTGGGTGTTGCCCCACGAAGGAGCCCACCGGGCCGCCTCGAACAACGCGGTGAACTGCCGGTCGCTCACCACGGCGTCCGGGTCCAGCGCGCGCGGGCTCCACCGCTCGGCCAGCAGCGGGTGCAGCGGCACCGACGTCTCCGCGGGCTTGCTCGCCGGAACCTCGGCGATGTATTCCTCGGCAGTCACGGGCACCTCCTGGATCGCTGGTGGCGAGTCTGTCGACCACGCCCGCCGATGTCCACCGGTCAGCCGGTCGTGAGTGCGCAACCGGGTTTGGCGCCCGGTTACGCACTCGCGACTCAGATCGCGTACTGCCACGCCGTCAGCGAATAGGCGCCGAACCACGAGCCGAAAAACACCAGCAGCACCGCAGTGGTCACCGCCGTCGTCGTCCGCCTTCGCGACAACCCGATCGCAACCGGGATGAGCAGCGGGAACGCGGGCAACATCAGGCGGACCTTGGAGTACATCAACCCGTCGGAGCCCAGGTCCAGCACCACCACCGCGGCGGCGAACGCCACCAGCGGCCACGGCATCCGCTGCCGCACACACAGCACCAGCAGCACCAGCGCGGCCAGCACTATCCACACCGTGAACGTCTCCAGCACGGACCGGTCCTCGGTCAGGGTCTTGATCATGAACGTCAAGGTGGCCTTGCCGCCGTCGAACGCCGACGACCAACCCCGCTGCTGGAGCTCGAAGTACCCGGTGAGGTTGCTCGTCTGCAGCCCTACCCAGCCGATGTAGAGCAGCGCCCCAGCCGGTGCGAGCACGATCGCCAACCACGGGCGCCAGGTGTCCCGGCGGCGCACGATGGCGACCAGCGCCGCCAGCCCGACGGCCGCGATCAGCGCGGCAGCAGTCGGCCGCACGAGCCCGGCGCCGGCGCAGCACAGCCCCGCCAGCAGCCAGTTCCGCTCGACGACCCCGATCAGCGCCCAGATCGCCAACGCGCAGAACAGCGCCTCGGAATACGCCATCGACAGCACCACGGACATCGGAGCCGCCGCGAACAGCACGACCAGGAGCAACCCGACCCCGTCCGAGCCGCCGATCCGACGCCCCAACCGAGCCAGCCCGAACGCGGCGACGACACCGCAGCCCAGGCTCGCGGCGACCGCCGCGCCGGTGACGCTGACCCCCGGGATCCACGACAGGGCCATGATCAGCAGCGGGTAGCCGGGGAAGAACGCCAACGGCGTCTCGGGGTAGCGGTGCCCGAAGCCGTCCACCATGTTCTGGTCCACGCCGCCGTAGCCGTGCGCGGCGATCTCCAGGTACCACTGACCGTCCCAAGCCCGCAGGTTGTCGACCAGCGCCTCGTCGTTGGCGGCCGACAGCCACGCCAGCACCAGCAATCCGACCAGCCGGATTGCGAGGTAAACCACAGCCGGGCCCAAAGCGATGATCAGCCGGTGCCCTCGGGGCGCCCCCCCGCGCAGCCGGTCCAGCAACCCCGGTTCCGGTTGTTTCCGCTGCATAGCCGCGGTGTTTCCGATGTCCCCCAGGGGTGGATCGATCGCTCCTGGAGTGGTGGACAACCCGGTCCTCCGCTCTTGTCGACAATCGCCTCCATCAGGGTAGTGGCGCGTTCCGGGGTTGGGGTCGGGCGGTGTCGGTTCGGTAGGCTAGTCCGGCAGCGGAGCGACCTGGTAGGAGGCCGTTTCGGCCCGGTGGGCCGACGCTGCCACCTACCCGGTCGCGGGGCCCTCCGGCCCGCCACGCGGTGTGCCGGGGCTCCTTCGTCCACTCGGTGTCAGTGCGGGGACAACCCGCGCCCGGGACGGCCGCACGGTCGAGGAGGTTTGTTTCACGTGGCGCTCGTCGTCCAGAAGTACGGCGGTTCCTCACTCGAAAGTGCTGATCGCATCAAACGGGTCGCCGAACGCATCGTTGAGACCCGCAAGGCGGGCAACGATGTGGTCGTCGTGTGCTCTGCGATGGGCGACACCACAGACGAGCTGCTCGACCTCGCCAAACAGGTCAACCCGGGTCCGCCGGAGCGGGAACTCGACATGCTGCTGACCGCCGGGGAGCGGATCTCCAACGCGCTGGTCGCGATGGCGATCGAGTCGCTCGGCGCGGAGGCCCGCTCGTTCTCCGGCTCGCAGGCCGGTGTGATCACGACCTCGGCGCACCAGAACGCGCGGATCATCGACGTCAGCCCGGGCCGGGTGCAGGAGGCGCTGGAGCAGGGCCAGGTCGTGCTGGTCGCCGGCTTCCAGGGTGTCTCCCAGGACACCAAGGACATCACGACACTCGGCCGCGGCGGCTCGGACACCACGGCGGTCGCGGTGGCTGCCGCGATGAACGCCGACGTGTGCGAGATCTACACCGACGTCGACGGCGTGTACACGGCCGATCCACGCATCGTGCCCAACGCCAAGCACCTGGAGCGCATCACCTACGAGGAGATGCTCGAAATGGCGGCCACCGGCGCGAAGGTGCTGCACCTGCGCGCCGTCGAGTACGCGCGCCGCTACGGCGTGCCGCTGCACGTCCGCTCTTCCTACTCACCCAAGCCCGGAACGATCGTGTCCGGCTCAGTGGAGGACCTTTCCGTGGAACAGGCGATGATCACCGGCGTCTCGCACGACCGGTCGGAGGCGAAGGTCACCGTGCGCGGTGTGCCCGACAACCCCGGTGTCGCGGGGCGGATCTTCCGCGTGGTCGCCGACGCCGAGATCGACATCGACATGGTGCTGCAGAACGTCTCCAGCACTGCTTCCGGGCTGACCGACATCACCTTCACGGTGGCGCGCAGCAACGGCGCGGTGGCGGTCGCCGAGCTGGAGAAGATCAAGGGCGAAGTCGGCTTCGAGCAGGTCGTCTACGACGACCAGGTGGGCAAGGTCTCGCTGGTCGGCGCCGGGATGCGGTCGCACCCGGGCGTCACCGCGACGTTCTGCGAGGCGCTGTCCAACGCCGGGGTGAACATCGACATCATCAACACCTCGGAGATCCGGATCTCGGTGCTGATCCGCGACACCCAGCTCGACGACGCGGTGAGCGCTCTGCACGACGCGTTCGAGCTCGGTGGCGACGAGGAAGCCGTGGTTTACGCGGGGAGTGGCCGCTGATGGCCCAGGAGAAGAAGACACCGACGCTGGCAATCGTGGGTGCGACCGGCGCGGTCGGCACCGTCATGATCGACATCATCAACCACCGCGAGTCGGTGCCGTGGCGCGAGATCCGGTTGATCGCCTCGGCCCGGTCCGCGGGCAAGAAGATCACCGTGCGCGGCGAGGAGCTCACCGTCGTCGAGCTCGCGCCGGAGGCGTTCGACGGCGTGGACATCGCGCTGTTCGACGTGCCGGACGAGGTCTCCGCGCAGTGGGCGCCGGTGGCGGCCGAGCGCGGCGCGATCGCGGTGGACAACTCCGGCGCGTTCCGGATGGACCCCGAGGTGCCGCTGGTGGTGCCCGAGGTCAACCCGGCGAAGGTGCACGAGCGCCCGAAGGGGATCATCGCGAACCCCAACTGCACGACGCTGTCGATGATGGCCGCGCTGGGCGCGCTGCACCGCGAGTTCGGCCTCCGCGAGCTGGTGGTCTCGTCCTACCAGGCGGCTTCGGGCGCCGGGCAGGAAGGAATCGACCGGCTGTACGCGGAGATCGCGGCGGTGGCAGGCAAGGGCGTCGGCTCGCGGGCCGGCGACGTCGCCGAGGCGCTGGCCGCGGCCGGGCTGCCGGAGGAGACGCCGTTCAAGGCTCCGCTGGCGCTCAACGTGGTGCCGTGGGCCGGTTCGCGCAAGGACGACGGCTGGACCTCGGAGGAGCTGAAGGTCCGCAACGAGTCCCGCAAGATCCTCGGCATCCCGGACCTGAAGGTGTCCGCGACCTGTGTGCGGGTGCCGGTGGTGACCACGCACTCGCTGGCGGTGCATGCCACCTTCGAGCGCGAGGTGACCGTCGAGCAGGCGCACCGCGTCTTCGAGGCGCAGCCGACGATCGTGCTGCAAGACGACCACGACAAGGGCGTGTTCCCGACCCCGGCGGGTGTGGTCGGCGGCGACCCGACCTACGTGGGCCGGGTCCGGCAGGCGCTGGACTTCCCGAACACGCTGGACTTCTTCGTCTGCGGTGACAACCTCCGCAAGGGCGCGGCGCTCAACACCTACGAGATCGCCGAAACCCTGGCGAACTGACCCACACTCCAAAGTGGGTCTTAGTTGAGTGAGGGGCACGAGGGGCACCCTTGACCAAGTCGGTCAAGGGTGCCCCTTAGCGCCTGTTGGAGCCTGTTGCAAAATTACGCCCACCACGGACCGTGATCGATCGATCACGGCTGAGATGGCCACTGGCGGACAAACGGCGGCGATCGAGACTGATTTGGTACTTCGGTTCAGTCGTTTTCGCCGAAAACGCAACAGGCTCGTTGGTGAATGGTCTGGGTGGGTGGTCGCTTAGCGGAACCTGAGAGGTTCCCTGGACTGCGGGTGCCCCTCCTGATGTATGTCCAATACGCGGCGGAGGGGCCGTCCTCGCCAGAAAACCTCTCAGAACCCGCCGATGGTCGTCTTGGCAAGGTGAATGCAAGCGGCTACGCCGCTTCCAAAGGCGCGGACGGCATTCGCCGACAGGCTCTTACTCATGACCTGATCAGGTTGGTTTGGTGGAGCGAAATGTAGTTCTCCGTTCAGCCACGGTTCGCGGAGCCGTCTGGTTCCGATAGACCACATTGGGCAGACTCCAGCGCCGAGCGCATTTTCCGCTGCGATGCGGCGTGCGTGTTTGGAGGAACCCAATGATTCGTCCTTCCCGGTCGTTGCGGCGAGTTGCCGTTTCGGCCGCCGCGGTTTGCGCCGTCGTCGGCGTCGGTCTCGGCGCGGTGCCTGCCGCCGCCGACCCCGCCGTCACGGACATCCGGCTGCTCAGCTTCAACGACCTGCACGGCAACCTGGAGCCGCCGACCGGGTCGTCCGGGAGGGTCACGCTGGCCGACGGCAACACCGTCGACGCTGGTGGCGCCGCCTACCTCGCCGCCCACCTGAAGAACCTGCGCGGCCAGGTGAAGAACTCGATGGTGCTCAGCACCGGCGACAACATCGGCGGATCGCCGCTGTCTTCGGCGCTGTTCCACGACGAGCCGACCATCGACGTGCTGAACACGATGGGCATCACGGCTTCCGTCGTGGGCAACCACGAGCTTGACGAGGGCTACAACGAGTTGAAGCGCATCCAGAACGGCGGCTGCCACCCCGTCGACGGGTGCCAGTTCCAGCCGACGTACAACGGCGCGAACTTCCCCTTCCTCTCGGCGAACGTGACCGCCGAGCAGACCGGTCAGCCGGCTTTCAAGCCCTACACCATCAGCAACATGAATGGCATTCCCGTCGGCGTCATCGGTGCGACGCTTGAGGATCTGCCGACTCTGGTGTCCCCGGACGGGATCAAGGGGCTGAAGGTCGGCCCGGAGATCGACGCGATCAACCGCTACGCCGACGAACTGGACCGCCAGGGCGTCAAGACCATCGTTGTGTCGCTGCACCAGGGCGACAACACCGAGGGTGGCGGACCGGACGACTGCCGCACGGCCCCCGGCCCCGCCCGGCGGATCGCCGAGCAGGTCTCGCCCAAGGTGGATGTGGTCTTCACCGCGCACAGCCACCAGCAGTACGTGTGCAGCGTCACCGACCCGGCCGGTCAGCCCCGGACGATGATCCAGGGCTCGTCGTTCGGCCGGATCATTTCCACTGTGGACCTCCAGGTCGACCGACGCACCAAGGACGTCGTCCGGTCCACCATCAAGGCGCAGAACAACGTCGTGACCCGGGACGTCCCGGCCGACCCCAAGGTGCAGGCGCTGGTCGACCAGGCCGTGCAGAAGTCGCAGCCGATCGCGAACCGGCAGGTAGGCACGATCGGCGCGGACATCGTGAAGACCACCGCGCCGTCCGGTGAATCGCCGCTGGGCAACCTGATCGCGGATGCGCAACTGGCGGCCACCAGGTCCGCCGGTGCCCAGATCGCCCTGATGAACCCGGGTGGCGTCCGCGCCGACCTGACGTACGCGTCCTCGCCGGCCGAGGAAGGCAACGGCGTGGTGACCTACGGCGAGGCCTACACCGTGCAGCCGTTCGCCAACATCATGCAGACGATCACCCTGAGCGGTGCGCAGCTCAAGGCCGTGCTGGAGCAGCAGTGGCTGCCGAAGCCGGACGGCAGCGTCCAGGTGCGGATGCTCCAGCCGTCCTCGACCCTGCACTACACCTGGTCGGAGTCCGCGCCGATCGGATCGAAGATCTCCGGCATCACGATCGACGGCCAAGCGGTGCAGCCGGACGCGACCTACCGGGTCAGCGTGAACAACTTCCTCGCCGCCGGCGGGGACGGGTTCAGCGCGTTGACCGGCGGCACCGAGCTGACCGGCGGCCCGATCGACCTGGACGCGTTCAACGAGTACCTGGGCGCGAACCCCGGCATCGCCCCACCGGCGACCGACCGGATCACGCGCATCGGCTGACCTCGCACGCCGACTGAAGGGCGTCTTCTTCCTGGCCACAGGAGGGAGGCGCCCTTATCGTTGCGGGTGTAGCGACGGGGAGATCCACTCGAACGTGTGTTTGTGAACGTCAATTCTCAAACCGGTGTTCGATGGAGTCGATATTGGAGGCATGTCCGTGATGACTTGGCCCGACCATCTGTTGACCTTGGAGGAGTTCGACCAGCTCCCCGGGGACAACTCACGGCGCTATGAGCTTCAGGAAGGCGTCCTCCACGTGACCCCGAAAGCCGCCAGCCTTCACCAGCGCGTTGTGGGTGCGCTGGTGTCCACGCTGAATCGCCGGCTTGCACATGAATGGGAAGCGGTGGCAGATGTCGAGGTGGTGGTAACCCCAGGCTGGCCGCCTACGCTTCGTGTTCCCGATCTTGTGATCGCTTCGACGAGCTTGATCGACCAGAATCCGAACAGACTGCATGCCAAAGAAGTTCTTGTCGCGGTCGAAGTGGTATCCCCAGGTTCAGGCCGGACTGATCGGGTTCTGAAGATGTTCGAGTACGCGAAGGCGGGCATTCCCTTTTATTGGATTGTGGAGTTGGGGGGCTCTGTCACGCTGGCCGAACATCGGCTGATCGACGGCGTGTACGAAGTTGTTTCTGCTTGCGACAGCAGCTTTGAGACGATCGAGCCATTCGAGTTGAGCATCGATCTTGATTCGCTTGCTCGTCGGTCACGCCGAGCTCCGTCCTGATCAGCCTGGGTTGACTGGGCCAGGATGCCCGGCGGATAGGTTGGGGGCATGAGTCGTGCTCCGGTCGTCCTCGGAATCGATCTCGGTACGACCGCGACGAAGGTCGTCGCGGCGGGCAGCGACGCTCACGTGCTGCACCAGACCGAGCGCGGGTATCCGCTGCGCACCGAGGCGCCCGGCGAGGCGACGCAGGACGCCGTCCAGGTCCGGGACGCGGCGATCGAGGCGTTGGCCGAGTGCGTGGCTTGGGCGAAGGAACACGACCACCCGGTCGCGGCGCTGTCGTTCAGCACCTCGATGCACACCCTGGTCGGGCTCGACTCGGCCGGTGCTCCGGCCACGCGGTCGTTCAACTGGGCCGACACCCAGGCCGCAGAGGTCGCGGCGCGGCTGAGGTCCGAGGGGGACGCAGCAGCGGCCCTGCACCGGGCAACCGGGACGCCCGTGCACACGCAGTCGGTCATGGTGAAGCTGGCTTGGTTGACCGGGAGCCGCCCCGACCTGACCCGCGACGTGGTGCGGTGGTGCGCGCTGAAGGACTTCGTCGTCGCCGACTTCGTGGGCGGGTTCGTCACCGAGTACTCGCTGAGCTCGGGCAGCGGCCTGCAGGACATGGCGACGCTGCAGTGGCACGAGCCAGCGCTGGAGGTCGCGGGCATCCGGGCCGACCAGCTGCCGGAGATCCACGCGCCGACCGACACGATGCCGTTGAAACCGCAGGTCGCCAAGGCTGTCGGGCTGCCCGAGGGGCTGCCGGTGGTGCTCGGCGGCGGGGACGGTCCGCTGGCCAACCTCGGCGTCGGGGCGGTCAGCCGCGGTGTCGCCGCGCTGTCGCTCGGCACCAGCGGGGCGTTGCGGGTGACCCGCGATCGGCCGGGCGTCGACGACCGGTGCCGGACGTTCAGCTACGCGATGGGTGACGGGCTCTGGGTGATCGGCGGTGCCGTGAGCAACGGCGCGGTGGTCGCGCAGTGGGCCGCGGAGTCCTTCGGGGTCGATGTCGCGGACCTGCTCGACGAGGCGGCTGCGGTACCGGCGGGGGCGAACGGGTTGATGGCCCTGCCGTACCTGCTCGGCGAGCGGGCTCCGTGGTGGGAGCCGGGTCTGACGGGCTCGTTCGTGGGGTTGCGGCGCTCGCACGGCCGGGCCGAGATGACCCGCGCCATGGTCGAGGGCGTCGCCCAGCAGCTCGCGCTGGTGCGGGACGCGGTGGCCGATTCCGGGGCAGAGGTGCGCGCGGTGCGCGCTACGGGCGGCGGGTTCCTCAGCAGGGTGTGGGCGGACGCGATCGCTGCGGCGCTCGACATCGACCTGGAGCTGGCCGAGGGCGGCGGCGGATCCGGGCTCGGCGCGGTGCTGCTGGCGTGGCGGGCGCTCGGTGAGTTCGACTCGTTGGAGCGCGCCGCCGAGTTGGTGGCTCCTCAGCGCAAGGTCTCACCGGATCCGGCGACGGCCCGGGAGATGGCCCGCCGTCGGCCCCTGGTCGAGCAGCTCCACGCGACGCTGCGCGACTTGGAGCTCTGAACCGAAGCCGGCCAGGCGCGTCCGAGCGGTTGAATCAAGCGGTCGCAGCGGGTGACCGGATGCAGAAATCCGGTGCGTCACTCGGATTCTTTGTTGGTTCATACCAATTTTTCGATCCTGGTGAGGTGTGAGGCGAACGGACCGTTTGTGCCGTCTATCGACGTGAACAGGCCGTTCGCTTCACACCACGCCCCGGCGCCCCCGCTTAGGTGGGCGAGGCGAACGGACCGTTTGTGCCGTCTATGAGCCTGTTGCGTTTTCGGCGAAAACGGCTGAACCGAAGTACCAAATCAGTCTCGATCGCCGCCGTTTGTCCGCCAGTGGCCATCTCAGCCGTGATCGATCGATCACGGTCCGTGGTGGGCGTAATTTTGCAACAGGCTCCTATCGACGTGAACAGGCCGTTCGCTGCACACCAGCAGCGCGCACGTAAACCACCGCCGCACAACGAGTTCCCCAAACAGCCTCTATAGCCGCGGTTTTCGGGCTGGTTTGCGTGGTGGTGCAAGGCGCGGGCGACGTGGACGTCTTCGTTTCCGCTCGACGCCCCACCTCCTCCGAGGTAGCGGATCTCGTCAGTCGCGCGAGTGGGCGCCCGAGGCGTTCTGGGGCGGATGCGGGCGCTGCGCGGCCGGGTGGCCCTGCTGGTGCTGCGGGCCTTGCTGGTGGCGCTGCGAGTCCTGCTGGTGTTGCGGATTCGGTTGGCGCTGGGGCGTTTGCTGCTGCGGGCCGTGGACTTGGTGGATGATCAGTCGTTCGCAGCTGCGCAGGACCGTGCGGACCGCTTCGCGGTGCTGCCGGTCGTGCAGCGGGTTCACCGACTGCTCCCGCCAGCGCGCCAACGCTGCCGCCGCCCCGTCGGCCAGGTCCACCGCCAACGCAATCTCGTCCAGGCCGAGCCGCGCGTGCGGCGCATTGCCGAACGCCCCCAGCAGCCGCTTCGCTTCCGCCTGGAGCGGGCGGGCGAACCGCACCTGACCGGAATCCAGCGCCGACAGCAGCCGCAGCTCGTTCCACTCGTGCGCGTTTGCCAGCAGCCGCTCGAACTCGCCGCGCAACTGCTGCACGCCGGGCCGGGGATTGGCGCGCGACACCATGTCGACGGCCAGCAACGCCGATCGCGCCCGCAACGCGTCCTGCCGCTCCACGAACTGCTGGTGCACGGTTTCCTGCAGCAGGTTCAGGCCGCTTTCGTCGAGCAGCGCGGCCTGCAGCTTCTTCCGCTCCGTCACGCCGCTGCGCATCAACGCCAGCGCCCGCTCGATGCCGTAGTGCCCGAACCGTTCGAGCAGCCGCTGCCGGACGGGGCCCGGCGTCGATTCCATGCCGCTGTTGATGAACCGGTCCGCCGACAGCAACAGCTCGTCCTGGTCGCTCTGGGACAGCCGGGAAAGGTTGCCCAGCGCCAGGAAGTCCTCGTCGGTCATCGTCGCGACGGCCTGCCCGAGCAGCCCGATCACCGGGATGAGGTGCTGGGCGAAGGACCGCAACGTGGGGTCGTTGCGGTAGCGCTCGGCGATCCGCTCGGCCGCCTGCAGCGCTTCCGGTCCGCCGCTGCCGGTCTCGTCGGCGCGCGAGAACGCGACGATCGTGTTGATCGGCACGCACCGGGCCGTCTGCAATTCGTTGACGGACTGCAGGAATTGCAGGTCGGTCTGCCGCGGGTACCGCGTCAGGTACAGCACCGCGTCGGCTTCGGACAGGATCTGCGCGAGCGCCGACCGCCCGGTCTCCTGCACCGCCGCGGACGCGACGCCGGGCGTCTCGATCAGCGTGATGGCCCGCAGGCCCGGCGTCGGTGACTCGATGACCAGCCGGGCCACCTCGTCCGGCCGCCAGTGCTGCAGGTCGCGGATGGTGCCGGCGTCCAAAGTGGACACGGGAACGTTCTGCACCGCGCCGTGCGGGGTGTGCACCAGGATCTTCGGTTCCGGCCCGTACTGGTAGAAGGTGTTGACCTGGGTGCGCTCCTCGGCATCGGTGGGCGCGAGCTCCGCACCGACCAGCGCGTTGATCAGCGTGGACTTGCCCGCCTTCACCCGTCCACCGACGGCGATGCGCAGCGGCTGGTCGAGCCGTTCCAGCCGGCCGCGCAGCCACATCGAGGTGCGCGGATCGTCCCGGTAGAACGTCATGGTGCGGATCAGCAGCGCTCGCGCGCGATCCAGCAGGGCATCGCCGCTCATGCCGCGGTGATCCGGTTCTGGGTCAGCATCGTGGCGCGCCGTTGCAGCACCGCGATCTCCTCCAGCTTCTGCCGGATGTCCCTGGCCCGCTGGTCGCGGTCGACCGCGCTGCGCTCCGCGGATCGCTTGATCTCCTGGATGGCCCGGCTGATCTCCATCTGGGCATCCTCGGTCATGCGCGTGTAGTGCGTGTGCAGGCCCCGGTGGACGCCGCGGATGGCGGCCTTGGCCTCCTTGTTCACGTGGAAGACGACCTGCTCGACGTAGCGCTGCACGGCGCTCTTGGCTTCGATCTGCCGGCGGCGCAACCGCGTGTCCTTGTCCTCGCCGAGGCTCTTGAGGCCCAGCAGCACGCCTGCCGAGATGGACACCACGTTGATCAGGCCCAGGCCGAACACCGCCGTGGTTAACATGCCGAACATCAGCACCCCGCCGTAGGACCCGCGCAAGCCGGTGAGGAACTGGTCGAAGCGCTTGTACTCGGAGCCGCGCGGCAGCTTCGGCTCAGGCACCTCGTCCAGCGGGTCCGGTCGGGTGAGCCGCTCCAGCTCGGGGATGGCCCCGCCGTGCTCGGCCAGCATCTCGTCGGCGACGTGCTCGGCTAGCTGGGCCTGGCGCAGCTCCATCCACTCGAAGGTTTCGACGATCGCGTCGGTGAGCCGGGCGGAGAGCCAGTCCAGGAATTCATCCCAGACCTCGAGGGGATCCGCGGTCTCGAAGGCCTCGTTGACCTGGTGCAGCACCGCCCAGCTGCGTTCCCGGAAGTCGAACTCGATGTCGGTGAACAGCTCGGAGATGCCGTCGTTGAGCGCCTTCTGCCAGCGGCTCGAGACGCGCCGGAGGTCTTCGGCGCGGCGCTGCGCGGTTTCCAGCTCGACCAGGGTTTCCGCCGCGGTGCGCGGGTTCTGCGTCGCGAGTTCGGTGCGCAGCGCGTCGTTGATCTGGGTGAGCGCCTCGGTGACGTTGTGAGCCACCAGGCGCCGGGTCAGGTTCTCGTGCTTGCCAGCCATCTCCTTGAGGAATTCCAGCAGCGGCGGGAACCCGGATTCGGCGTTGAGGTTGGTGTTCTTGGCCTGCATCGCGCGCATCCGGATGTTGGCCGAAACCGGGAAGATCTTGGCCGCTATACCGGCGTTGTCCAGGTGTTTCCGGTTGACCTCGAGGACTTTCCGCCAGTGCGGGGTCCGGTCGATCTTCGGCAGCACGAGCGCGACGTTCGGGCACAACGCGGTGGCCTGCTTGAGGAACGCCAGCTCGTTTGTGGTGAGTTCCTGGGTGGCGTCGGAGACCATCAGCAGCGCGTCGGCTTCGGCGACCACGGCGAGCGTGGTGGACGTCAGCGACGAGGACACGCTGCCGACGCCGGGGGTGTCCATCAGTGCGAGGCCGTTCTGCAGCACGGCGCGGGGGATGCCGATCTCGCTGCGGGTGACCGGGCGGCCGTGTGCGAGGGCGCGTTCCAGCTGCTCGCTGACCTGCTCGATGGGGACCGGAACACGATCAAGGGCGGCCGGGCCCTGCGCCGGCTCGTGCTCGATGAGCAGGGCGCTCGGTTCGTCGGAGTGCCGGACGAGGGTGGGCACGACGGTGGTGACGTCGTCGCCGGAGGCGCACACGGGCGCGTTCACGATCGCGTTGACCAGGGCGCTCTTGCCCTGCTTCGACTCGCCGACGACCAGCACGAGCTGCGTCGGGTCGAGCACGCGGGTGCGGATCTGCCGCAGTCGACCGTGCAGATCGACGCGTTGCTGCTCGGCACATTCCGCAGTCACGCGATCGATCAGTTCCACCAACGCTGTCTCGATCACGGCGTCGATTGTGGCGTGCTGCGGCGAATAGAGAAACCCAAACGGCTGAACTCACATCGTCGACGGGTACGGGAAGTGCAAAAAGGCCTGTAATTTGGGGATCGAATGCGAGGAATGCCGGGATCCGCTATGTCGCGAATCCCGGCATTCAGTCGCTCACTGCGTTCAGGCTCAGAGACCCAGGTCCAGCGGCGCGGCCGAGGTGGCGGTGTGCGCCACGCTCTCGAGGCCGTCACCGACGACCGGCAGGTCGCTCGGGGCCGACAGAGCAGAGGTCACGTCACCGGCCGGCAGTCCGCCGGTCACGTCCTCGACCGGCAGGGCGGTGACGTCGCCAGACGGCAGTCCGACGGTCTCGTCACCGGCCGGCAGCCCGGGACCGTCGCCAGCGGGCACGTCGCCGACGACCGGCACGTTGCCCACGACGTTGGTCACGTCGCTAACGACGCCGCCCACGTTGGTGATGTTGCCACTGGCGACGTTGACGATCACGTCGCCGACGACCGGGACGGTGCCCACGACGTTGGTGACGTCGCCCGCGACCGGGGCGTTGGCAACGATCGCGCTGACGTCGCCAACGGTCACGTCGCCCACCACGTGGGTGACGTTGGCGGTGATGTCACCGACGACCGGGGCCTTGTTGGCGATGTTCAGGACGTCGAGGTTGGTCGAGTTGCCGACGATGTTGATCACGTCGCCGTGGACGATGGAGGCGGCACCGGAGGTCAGGTCGACGCTGGTGTCGAAGACGTGGGTGGCGGTCTCGTTGGCCTGGGTGACGTTGCTGCCCACGATGCTGCCGACGATGTTGCCGTTGGCGATGTCGTTGCCACTGGCGACGTCGTGGACGCTGATCAGGTTGAACGAGTCCGTGTAGTTCTTCTCGATGTCGACATCGACCTTGTTCGACGGAGCCGGAGCCGGGGCCGGGGCCGGGGGCAGGGTGGCGTCGACGTCGTTGTCCTTGCCGTAGTCGGCGGGGGTGGGCTTCAGCATGGTCAGTTCTTCCTGCTCGATTGGATGTGCGGGATGCAGTTGGTTGATCGCGACGTGCTGGGTGCTCGCAGCGAACTTCTCGACGCTGCTCTGGAGTGAGCGGTTGTACTCCGCCACGACCTCGACCGGCGCGTAGTCGAGAACCAGTGACGTGGCTTGGAGTACGTCTGTCGCGGTCATGCCCCCGAGGCCGGCCTGACCCAGCGTGGCTTGCGGATCGGCGTCGAAGGCCGACCGGGCCGCTGGGTCGCTGACGAGGCGCGTGAGGAACTCGTACAGCGTCGGCTCGTCCGATTGGCCGGTGGTGGAGTGCTTCCCGGGGTCGGGGGTGGAGGACTCGGCATGACCGCTCGCGTGCTGAGGGTTCACCATCGTTGGGCCTCCCGATGCTCAGCGGTACTCGGATGGGTGTCCGAGTGAGGTCATGCGGTCCCTCACTCCTGTGTTGATCACCGTAGGGGCGTGAGCCTCCCGGGCCATCGGGAACGACTCCTAGTTATCAGGGTCTCTATTAGGGGATCCGGTAGGTGATCCATTGGGGGGTAGCCTGGGGTGTCCGACACCTGTGTGTAACCGCGTGCACGCTAAATTGTGTCCACCCTGCGCCACGCGGGCATCGCCCGATGGTGGCCGATTCGGTAACACGAAGGGATTGCATGCCTTACGTCCTGGGCATTCATCTGGGCGCTACGGCGACCACGGCTGCCATCGCCCGCCGCGACGGCAGCCGGTGGGCGGCGGCCGTGCCGGTCCCGCTGGAGGCCGGTCCGGTGGTGCCGACGGTGCTGTGCAAGGTGCAGGACGGGTCGTTCGTGGCCGGGGAAGCGGCCCAGCGGCAGGAGATCGCCCACCACGAATGGGTCGCGCGCGGCTTCACCGCGAGGCTGGGCGACGACCTGCCGGTATTGGTGGGCAGCGAGTTCATCCCGGCGCAGCGGCTGGCCGCCACCATGATCGAGTGGGTGGCCGACGCCGTCGCGCACCGGCAGGGGCATCCCGCCGAGCACATCGCCATCGCGCACAGCGCCACCTGGGGTCCGCATCGCACCCGGCTCGTCCACCAGGCGTTGGTCCAGCTGGGGCTGACGGACGTCACGATGGTGGCCGAGCCGATGGCGGTCGCCCTGGACTACGCGGCCAAGCAACGCGTTTCCGAGCACGAACCGGTCGTCGTCGCCAACGTCGGCGGCAGCGGCTTCGACGTGACGGTGCTGCGGCGGCGAGAGCCCGGGTTCGAGGTGGTCGGCTCGCCGCTGAACGCCGATCACCCCAGCGGCCAGGACCTGGACGACGAGATCTTCGCCATCGTGCGCGCCGAATTCGGTGACCGGCTGGACACGCTGGACCTCGGCGACCTCAACCATCGGGCTGCCCTCGCGCACCTGCGTGCCGAGTGCGTTCGGGCAAAGGAAGCGCTGTCGCACCAGCCGGGCGTGCAGCTGCGGGTAGAACTACCAGGGATGCGAACAGAATTCGCGTTGTCTCGCTCGCGGTACGAGCAGCTCGCCCGGCCGCACCTGGAGCGGGTGCCCGAGCTGATCTTGCAGGCGGTGCAGTCGGCAACGCTGTCGCCGGACGACCTCGATTCCGTGGTGCTGGCGGGCGGAACTTCGCGCACCCCGCTGCTGAAGAAGTTGGTGGCCGAGCGGTTGAAGCTGCAGCCGCAGGTCGACGTCGCGCCCGAATTGGCCGCGGCCGGCGGGGCGGCGCTGGCGGCGGTGCAGGTGCTGTCGACCGACACAGACGAGGGTTCGGTGGCCGAGACCAGCGTGCTGATGCGCATCGAGGGCTCCGACGAATCGTTCGACCTCGACGCCGAACTGGTTGCCGCGCCGCGTCCGCCGGTCGAGGTGGAGCCGATGCCGCTGGAAACACGGGACGAGGATCGCGCCCGCCAGATCAAGATCATTAAGCTGTCGATGGCAGCCGCGCTGATCATCGGCGGCCTGCTGCTCACCTTCTTGCTGCCCAATGGTTTCAGCGGCGTGCTCGGCGCGATCCAACACATGCGCCAGTGACCCGGATGACAAGGATTCCAGGCGTGAACCACTCGACGACCTCCCGGCCCGCCCCGATGCCGGACGGGCACGCGGCCGGGCTGCGGTCGGCGATCGCCGCAGACCCGACCGCGTCGCTCGTCGCCGGGATCCAGGGCGCCGGGGGATATGGAAAGACGGTGCTGCTGGAGCAGCTCGCGCGCACCTACCGCGACGCTGGGGTGGCGGTGTTCGGCGCGAACGAGCTCGCCCGGGCCGACGAAGGCGCCGTGCTGGTCGACGACGCCCACCGGCTGGACGAAACGGTGCTCGGCGAGCTCCGCGAGATCGCCCGGCGGCCCGGGGCGCGGTTGGTCTTCGCCTACCGGCCGGGGCCGCGACCTGCGGCGTTGGCGGAGCTGATCGGCGACCTCGGCGCGCCGGTGTTGCTCGCCGCGCTCGGGCGCGAGGAGATCGCGGCGCAGGCCGGAGGGGCGGCGCCGGAGTGGATCGGCTGGTTGCACGCGCAGACCGGGGGCGTCCCGCGCTACGTGAGCAGGGTGCTCGCGACCGCCGAGCCGGGCACGGCGGAGCTGCCGTCCCGCGCGCTCGACCAGTTCCAGCACGACCTGGACCAGCTCGGCGAAGCCGGCTCGGAGTGCGTGACGGCGATGGCGGTCGGCGCGACCCCGCACCCCGACCTGCTCGCGGCGCTGCTGGAACTCACTCCAGAGGCGGTCGGTTCCGCGCTGCTGGCGATCCGGGCCAGCGGATTGGTCGGCGCTGATGACGTGCTGCTGCCGATCGCCCGGGCAGCCGCGCTGCGGCTGACGCCGTGGGAACTGCGGCTGCGGGTGACCCGTCGCCTCGTCGAAATCCAGCTGGCGCGCGGCGGTTCGGTGCTGCCGCTGGTCCGCCCGCTGCTCGGGGCAGAGATCGCGTTGCTGCCGGAATCGACACTGGCGGCGGCGTTCGAGAAAGCCGGCGAGGAGGCCTTGCAGTCCGCGCCGCACCTGGCGCGACGGCTGCTCGCCGCAGCGGTGTCGGCCGGAACTCCACCGGTTTCAGTGGCGGCGCGGCAGGCACGTGCCGCCGCCGTGGCCGGTGATCTGGACGAAGCGCTGCGGCTGGCCGATCAGGTGATCGTCGATGATTCGGTGCCGGACAGGGAGCTCGGCGTGCAGGTCGCGGCGAGCGTCCTGGCGCACCGGGGGCTGCTCGAGCGCTCGGCGGAACTGTGCCGGTGGTCGGTGGGGCGCTTGCGCTGGCCCGGAGACCGGGCGTTCGCCGCGGTGGGCCTGATCGGAGCCGGTCGGTTGGGCGACGCCGAGGAGCTGCTGCGTTCCTCCGACGACGCCGGGCCGCCGACGTCGATGACCGGTGCCGCCGCGCAACTCGCCGCCGGAGTCCGGGAATCGGTCGTGGGATCGGCCGCGACGGCACTGTCCACATTGGTGCGGTCCGCATCGCTGTCGGAGCCGGTGGGGCGCGGTGCCCTGGTGCCGGACAGCCCGGCGGCGGTCGCCGCACTGGTCGCGCTGCACTGCGGCGAACTGGACGTCGTCCAGTCCACCTTGGACAAGGCGATCGGCTCCGGCTCCGGCGGCCCACTGCTGCACTACCGGCACCGGCTGCTGGCGGCGTGGTTGCCGCTGTTGCGGGGTGACACGGTGGCCGCCCGCGCGAACCTCCCCGTGGTCGAGCTGGCGGCGCGAGATCGGCTGCTGGCAACCGCGATCGAGGCTGGCATCGCGAGCCGGGACAACGACACGGCGGCCCTGGCCGCCGCCCGCGGTCGGGCCCGGCAGGCCGTCGCCGAGCACTCGGTGGACCTGTTCGCCCTGCTGCCGTTAGGAGAACTCGTGGTCGCCACGGCGCGGCTGCGGGACCAGGACTGGATCGCGCCGTACCTGGCGGAGGCGCGAGCGCTGCTGGACCGGCTCGGCAACCCTCCGCTGTGGACATCGATGCTCACGTGGAAGCGCCTGCAGGCCGCGGTCGTGCTGGAAGAGCTGGACGAAGCGCAGCAGCTTACGGCGGAGCTGGGCGGCATGGCGCACCACAACCCACTGGCGGCGGCGATGGCCGATGCCAGTGGCGTGTGGCTGCGAATACTCGCGGGGCAGGTGGACCAGGACGAGGCGGAGCAGGCGGCGCGGGCGCTACACGCAGCCGGGCTGGCGTGGGACGGAGCGCGGCTGGCGGGGCAGGCGGCGATCCGCACGGCGGATCGGCGCGCGATGCTCGCGCTGCTGGAATGCGCCCGGGCGTTGCAAGGCAAGCCGCCGCGGCCGCGTGCGGTGCGCGGCGCGATGTCGGCGGAGACCGACCTGCTCAGCGAGCGGGAGAAGGAAGTCGCGGAACTGGTGCTGGCCGGGTTGACCTACAAGCAGGTCGGCAAGCGCCTGTTCATCTCGGCGAAGACGGTGGAGCACCACATAAGCCGCATAAAGCAACGCCTCGGCTGCGCCAACCGCGAAGACCTCCTCAACCGCCTCCGCGAACTCCTCGGCCACTGACGAAACGGGCCCGTGCGCCTTTTGAGCAGCTATGTCAGCAGCTAAGTCAACCCAACAGACTCACGGCTGCGGACCTGCAGAAACGGCACTGCGGACAGGTGTGGTCCAGATCCCGCGCCCGTTCGGTGCCAGCAAGCCGGTCACCCCGCGAACTCGCCGCTCGTCGTGCGGCCACGCGGATCACCGCCACTGAGCACTCCGTCCCAACTGCGGGAGTGCCCATGAGTGCCTTTGGCGGACTGTAGAGGCTGTTCTGGAAGGTGCGGCGTGAAGCGAACGGACCGTTTGTGCCGTCTATGAGCCTGTTGCAAAATTACGCCCACCACGGACCGTGATCGATCGATCACGGCTGAGATGGCCACTGGCGGACAAACGGCGGCGATCGAGACTGATTTGGTACTTCGGTTCAGTCGTTTTCGCCGAAAACGCAACAGGCTCCTATGAGCGTGTAGGTTCCGTTCGCTTCATCCGTTTCCTGCTGCTCTTGCGCTGTCGTGGTGTGAGGTGAACGGTCCGTTCGCCTCACTGGCTGCGGGGTGTGGGCAGGTGGCTTCGCCGTTTCAAAGGCAGAAACCCGCCCTACCGCACCCTTGGACGCCCATTTCCCAAGCAGCCATGCCGGAAACCGCTCGTGAGCGGATCAGGTCTTCTGCAACGACAGGGCGGCGCGGAGGGTGCCGACGATCTCGAACAGCGCCTCCTGGACCGGCCGCCGATCGGGCGGAGGTTGGCGAAGCCGTGGATCAGGTCCGGGAACCGCCGGGCGATCACTGGCACCCCGGCGTCCGCCAGCCGCTGCGCGTAGGCCTCGGCTTCGTCGCGCAGCGGGTCGAACCCGGCCGTGACGACGTGCGCCGTCGGCAACCCACTGAGGTCTTCGGCGAGCAGCACCGAAAGCCGCGGGTCGTGGCGCACGTCCAGGTCGGGCGCGTAGTGGTCCATGAACCATTTCATGTCGCCGTCGGTGAGCAGGAACCCCTTGCCGAACAGCTCGCGCGACCGCCGCCGCGTGGTGGCGTCCACGGCGGGGTAGATCAGCAGTTGGAACACCGGCTTCACCAGCCCGGACCGGGTGGCGTGCAGGGCGACCGAGGTGGCCAGGTTGCCGCCCGCGCTGTCGCCGCCGACCGCGATCAATTCGCTGCTGGTGCCCAGCTTTGCGGCGTTGTCGACGGCGTACCGGTAGGCGGCGATGCAGTCGTCCAGGGCGGCCGGGAACGGGAACTCCGGCGCGAGGCGGTAATCCACCGACAGCACCCGGATACCGGCATGCTTGGCGAGGAACCGGCACAGGTCGTCGTGGCTGTCCAGGTTGCCGATGACCCAGCCGCCGCCGTGGAAGAAGACCAGCAGCGGTCCGGCTTCGGTGAGCTGGCGCGGCCGGTACAGCCGTGCCGCGAGCTCGCCCGCCTCGGTCGGGATGCTCCGGTCCGCCACCACCACGCCGGGCACCGCTGACGTGGAAGTGATCTTGGTCGACCGCCGCATGCCCGCGCGGGCGAGCTCGGGCGTGGCCGCGGCGAGCTGTTCCTGGCCGCTGAGCCGCTGCAGCTTGAGCAGGAGTTGGGCGTCGAGGGCGAGCTCCTGGTCGTCCAGCCGGATCGGCCGCCCCGCGAGGAGGCGTCGCACGGGCCGGGGGAGCGAGAAGATGCCGCGGAGGGCGGCGGCCTCCAGCGTCGGCTGTACAAGTTCGAGGACCTTCGACATCGGCGTGACCTCCCCGGGAAGGCGACAGGTTCTGCTGAGGTTACCCGCAGGTAGCTATGGTGCGGGACACGGCGGATCGGCTTTGACCTCGAGCAAGCTCTAAGTCGTAGCGTGGCGAGAAGTCCTGCGAAAGGCGACAGGCGCAGCTTCGGGTGAAAGGATCAGTGCATGACGGTGACCGTGGTGGGGATCGGCGGATCGGTCCGGCCGGATTCGCAGTCCGAGCGAGCCCTGAACGCCGCGCTCGCCGGGGCGCGTGAAGCGGGGGCGAAGGTCCACGCGATCACGGGCAGCAGCCTGTCGATGCCGTTCTACGACCCGCAGCTGACCGAACGCACCGACAACGCGCTGGAGCTGGTGGACGCCCTGCGCACCGCGGACGGCGTCATCCTCGCCTCGCCGGGCTACCACGGCACGATCTCCGGACTGATCAAGAACGCCCTGGACTACGCAGAAGACCTGCGCGGCGACGACCGCCCCTACCTGGACGGGCGAGCGGTGGGTTGCATCGGCATCGCGTACGGCTGGCAGGCGACGGTCACCACGCTGCAGGCGCTCCGCTCGGTGGTGCACGCCCTGCGAGGCTGGCCGACGCCGCTCGGCGGAGCGGTGAACTCGGGCGAAACGCAATTCGAGCCCGGAGGCGAGTGCGCAGACGAGAAGGTGGCGAACGTCCTCCGCGCCATCGGCCACCAGGTGGTCGACTTCGCCAACCGCGGCTGATCTCCTGCCTGGCGGTGCGGGTGGCGGAACCACGCGCGCAAGCCTGGGCTGCGTGCATGACCTGCGGCTTCGACGTTGCCCTCGCCAGACGACGTCCGCGCAGGCGGGTTGAGCGGTGTGGCGCTCGCAACAGATCCCCACGGCCCTGCATACCGCTTCGAAGTGCGCGGGTACCTCACAGGCAGCACCCTCGAAGGGTCTGCTCGCGTTCGAGGAGGTAGCAGCGCTCATGGCTCAGAAGACCGCTTCGAAGAAGGCCCCGATCACCAGCCCCCTGGGCGACGACCAGGACCGGGAGATCACCGGCAAAGTGCTGCAGGGCACGCTGCTGGACATGATCGACCTGCACCTGGTGGCGAAGCAGGCGCACTGGAACGTCGTCGGCAGGTTGTTCCACGACGTGCACCTTCACCTGGACGAGCTGGTCACCACCGCGCGCGGCTTCGCCGACGACGTCGCGGAGCGCGCCGCCGCCATCGGCATCTCGCCGGACGGGCGCGCCTCGACGGTTGCCGACGGCTCCGGGGTGCCGAAGTTCGACTCGAACTGGCGCAGCGATCGCGAGGTGGTCGAGGCGATCACGAAGACGTTGGCGGAGCTGAACCGTCGGCTCCGCGAACGCATCGACGAGACCGACAAGACCGATCTGGTGACCCAGGACCTTCTGATCGGCATCGCGCGGGAGCTGGAGAAGTCGCACTGGATGTGGCAGGCCCAGCTCGCCGAGTAGCGCCGGACCCGTGAGTGCCTTCGGGCGTGGTGGGAACTCGTCCTGAACCAGCGCCTCGTCGTCGACCACCAGGACGCGGATCACGCTTGCTCCGCAAGGGGAAACCGAGCGGTCGCCGCGAATCCGCCTCCGAGGCCGGTTGGGCCGTGAACTCGCCGTCGAGGAGCTCGACGCGTTCCCGCAGGCCGACGAGCCCCATGCCGCTGCCGGGCAGCGGCTCGACCGGGTTCGGCGGCGCCTCGTTGATCACCTTGTCCTACAAAACCGCTTCCCCGTAGCGCAATTCGACTTCGGTGCGGGCCCCGACGGCGTGCTTGTGGACCCTGGTGAGCGCCTCCTGCACAACGCGGTACGCGGCCTGCTCCACCACCGTCGAAAGCCGCTGCGGCGTCCCGAAGTCGTGGCGGACCACCGGAATCCCGCCGCCCTGGACTGGTCGAGCAGCCGGTGGAGGTCCGCCAGCGTCGGCTGCGGTCCGAGGTGAGGGGCACCCTTGAGTGGTTGTGCCGTGGTTGTGCCGCCCAAGGGTGCCCCTCACCTCTGAAATCACCCGGATCGGCTTGGTGCGTTGGCCTTCCCGGCGCCCGCAACGGGTCAGGCGCGGCGGGCTCGTTCGTATTGCTTGGGCCAGATGTTGTCCGCGTGCAGACGGTCTGCCGCTCGCAGCGGCCAGTGCGGGTCCCGGAGGAGTTCGCGGCCGAGCAGCACCGCGTCCGCCGAGCCGGACGCGACGATCTCCTCCGCCTGCTCAGGCGAGGTGATCAGGCCGACCGCCGCCGTCGGGACGTCCGCCTCCGCGCGGATCTTGCGGGCGAAGCGCACCTGGTAGCCGGCGCCGATCGGAATTTCGGCCTTGGGCACCGCGCCGCCCGTCGAGACGTCGATGAGGTCCACCCCGCGCTCCGCCAGCAGCGCCGACAGCTTCACCGAGTCGTCCCCGGTCCAGCCGCCGTCGGCCCAGTCGGTCGCCGAGAGGCGGACGATCAGCGGCTTGTCGGCCGGCCAGGCAGAGCGCACGGCTTCGGTGATCTCCAGCAGGGCTCGCACCCGGTTGTCGAAGTCGCCGCCGAAGCGGTCGGTCCGGTCGTTGACCAGCGGGGAGTAGAACTGGTGCGCCAGGTAGCCGTGTGCGAAGTGCAGCTCGACGACGTCGAAGCCCGCCGCTTCCGCCCGGCGCGCCGCCGCCGCGAACTGTTCGGGCAGTTCGGCGATCTCGGTTTCGGTCAGCGCGCGCGGCGGGGCCTGGGTGCCGAAGGCGTTGCCGGTCGAACTGACCGTCTGCCAACCTCCCTCGGACGGCGACACCGACTGGCCGCCCTCCCACGGCGGGGTCGTCGATGCCTTGCGGCCGGCGTGCGCGAGCTGCACCCCGGTCGCCGCGCCCTGCGCGTGCAGGAAGTCGTTGATGCGCCGCCACGCCGCGACCTGCTCGTCGTTCCACAGCCCGGTGTCGTGCGGGCTGATCCGGCCTTCCGGGACCACCGCGGTCGCCTCGCTGATGATCAGCCCGGCGCCGCCGGTGGCGAACTGGCCGAGGTGCACCAGGTGCCAGTCGTCGGGCACGCCGTCGGTGGCCGAGTACTGGCACATCGGCGAGACCCACGCGCGGTTCCGGATGACGACGTCGCGCAGCTTGATCGGTTCGAAGAGATGGCTCACGACGGGCATGGACGCTGTGGCGGAACGAGATATTCCGACGGCGCCGTCCATCTCACAATGCGGGCTCCCGGCGCGCCTCAGAGCTTGCCCAGCAGCTCCTCGAAGGCGGCCGCGACGCGGGCGGTGTCGCCGGTGGCGAGCAGGTCGAGCAGCAGGCCGCGCAGGGCCGCGAGCGCCAGCGTCGCCTCGGCATCCGAGCCGCCGAGGGCCTGCTGGAGCCGGGGCAGCCATTCGCGGACGCTTGTCTCGCCGAAGCCGTCCCACGCCCCGCCGCGGGGGTGCAGCGAACGCGCATAGCTCTCGAAGAAGAACCGGATCACGTTTTGGTGCGCCAGGTCGCTGAGCCAGCGCCACAGCGCGCGCAGCGCCTCGGTCCGGTCCGTGCAGTCGTCGAGGGTGTCGGCGAGCAGCCGGAGCTGGACGTCGCGGGCGTGCCGGTGGACTTCCTTGACCAGCCCTTCCTTGGAGCCGAAGAAGTACAGCAGCATGCGCGGGCTGGACCCGACCGCCGCCGCCAGCGGCCGCAGCGACACCTCGGAAAGCCCGTGCGTCGCGGAGTACTCCAGGAGCTTCGCGAGCAGTTCGCCGCGGCGGCCGTCGTCCCGTTGGGTCATCGTCGCCCCTGTTCCGATGCTGGTCAGGCTGCTAGCCTACGAGTGAAACGACTGTTTCAGTCTACTGGAGTTGCGCATGTCGCCCGAGATCAACATCCGGATCGGTCCGCGCCCCGGCGACCTGGGCACCGTGCTGGCGATGCACGGCGAGCTCTACGCGCGGGAATACGACTTCGACGAACGCTTCGAGGCGCACGTCGCGCACGGTCTGGCCGCATTCGCCGCGGCCCTGGGCGAGGCGCGGGACGAGTCGGGCGTCGAACCCGGCTGGGTGTGGGTCGCCGAGCGCGACGGCGAAACCGTCGGCACCGTTGCGCTCACCGACGAAGGTGACGGCGTCGCGCAGCTCCGCTGGTTCCTGGTCGTCCCGGCAATGCGGGGCGGCGGAGTCGGCCGGAAGCTGTTGCACGCCTTGCTGGATCACGCGCGCGAGCACGGCTTCGAGCGCGTGAAGCTGTGGACCGTCGACCCGCTGGAGACGGCCGCCCGGCTGTACCTGGACGCCGGATTCCGCTGCACCGAGCGGAAAACCGTCCGACAGTGGGGGCAGCGGCTCGACGAACTGAGGTACGACCTCGAACTGGGGTGACGGTCATGCGGACCGAGCACTGGCTGCGCGCGGTGGCCGAGTACGTGCGGACCATGAACGAGCTCTACGACCGCTACCTGCTGGCCTGGCCGCCACGACCAGAGCCGCTGCACTGGGTCCGCCGCGGCGACACCTGGATCCTCCGCGGCGAAGTGCTCCCCGACCGGCGGTGCGGCGACTGACGCTGGGCGCAGCCTGACCGGTGCGTGCGAACGCGCTGGGAACTCCATTCCCGGGCTCGCGTGCTGCCGCGTTCAGTGAACGTCCAGCCAATTCTGCGGGAGCTCACGTCGAATTTCCCGCCACAGGCCGATTAGGTTGATTGGTGTCGCCACCGAAAAGGCGACGAAAACCGATCAACCAGGAGGAAGAAATGGCTTTCCCGATTCCCGTTCCCGGCCAGGGTCGGCACCGCCGTCCGTGCCATCTGGGCGAGCGCCCGCAGCGGCCGGGACGGCCCGCGCCGCAGCGGTGACTTCGACCCATTCCGCAACCGATCAGGAGGAAATGATGCCTTTCCCGATTCCAGTCCCCGGCAAGAAGCGGCACCCGCGGCACCCGCGGCACCCGCAGGCCCCGCAGTCGGCTCCGGCCGCGCGCAAGTGACCGAGCGGGAGGGCCGGCGATAACCTTCATCGCCGGCCCTCCCGGTTGCCGTTGGGAGGTCGTAGTGGGAGTGCGCGCGCTATTCCGCCGGTTCTGGCCGTTCCTGCGCCGGGATCGGTTGGCGTTGTCGCTGGCCGGGGCCCTGCTCGTGGTGTCCGCGCTGATGGACACCGCGGGCATCTGGATGTTCATGGTGCTCACCGACGATGCGCTGGCCACCGGCGAACTCGCCGCCTTCTGGGCGCCCGCCGCGGCCTGGGCATCGCGGTGGTGGGTGCCGCGGCGTCGTTGCGCGGCGGACTCCTGTCCGCCAAAATAGCGGAGAAGTTCTTGCTGCGACTCCGCTCGCACGTTTACGAGCACGTGCAGAAAATGCCGCCACACTTCTTCGCAAGACGCAAAACGGGAGACCTGATAGCCCGTTTTTCCGGAGATGTCGAAGCGGTCGAAAGGCTGGTCGCTTCGGGATTGCTCGAAACGGTCGCCGCTGTCGTAGGCGTCGTTCTGTACGCGGGCGCCGCGTTGTACTTGCGCTGGGACCTGGCGCTGCTCTCCTTCGCGCTCGCGCCGGTTTTCTGGATCGTCGCCAGGAATTTCTCGAAGGAGATCCGGTCCGTTTCCACCGAGGAGCGGGCCGCCAACGGGGCGCTCAGCACCGTGGTCGAGGAAGGGCTGTCCAACATCGAGCTGGTGCAGGCGTACAACCAGCAGGAGCGGCAGGCCGCGAAGCTGCACGCCCAGTCCGTCCGCTGGTTCCGCGCGAAGCTCGCCGAGGCGCGGCTGTCCGCCCTGTACGCGCCGCTGGTCACGGTGGTCGAAACGATCTGCATCCTGCTGGTGATCGGCGCCGGCATCTGGGAGATCTCGGTGAACCGCATCACCATCGGCGGGCTCCTGGCCTTCGCCGCCTACCTCGGCTACCACTACCCGCCGCTGCAGAACCTCGGGCAGATCACCATGACCGTGACCGCCGCGCGGGCGGCCTCGGAGCGGTTGGTCGAGATGCTGGACCAGCACTCGGCCGTGCCCGACGACGGCAGCCGGCAGCTGCCCGCCGGCCGGAACAGGGGAATTCGCTTCGAGCGCGTCGAATTCCGCTACCCGGGCGCCGACCGCCCGGCGCTCGCGGGCTTCGACCTGCAGGTCCGGCCTGGCGAGTTCGTCATGGTCACCGGCCCCAGCGGAGCGGGCAAGTCCACGCTGACCAAGCTGCTGCAGCGGTTCTACGACCCCGCAGCGGGACGGCTGGCGATCGACGGTGTGGATCTCACGGACCTCCCGCTGCAGACCGTCCGCGACACGATCGCGCTCGTGCCGCAGGAAGTCGCGGTCTTCCACAGCACTGTGGCGGAAAACATCGCTTTCGGTGCGCCGAACGCCACCCGCTCCGACGTCATCACGGCCGCGCGGGAAGCCGACGCGGACGAGTTCATCCGCAAGCTGCCGGAGAGCTACGACACGGTCCTGAGCGAACGGGGAGCCTTGTTTTCCGGTGGGCAGCGGCGGCGGATCGCGATCGCCCGCGCGGTCCTGCGGCGCGCGCCGGTGCTGGTGCTCGACGAGCCCACCAACGGGCTGGACGTCGCCTCGACCCGCCGGGTGCTCGAACCGCTGCGCCGCCTGGCCCGGACCCGTACCACGATCCTGATCAGCCACGACCTGGACCTGGCGGCCGAAGCGGACCGGATCGTCGTGGTCTACGGCGGGCGGGTCGTGGAGCAGGGTCCGCACCGTGAGCTGCTGGCGAGGGGCGGACTCTACGCGGAGCTGCGCGGACGGAAGCCCGCTGTGCGCGAGCCGGCTCGGGAAGAACCGCGGCAGACGTTTTCGGGCGAGCTGTTCGGACCCGACGAGACGCCGACGGTTCGGCTGCAACGCCCGTGGGCCACCGGCCTGGCCCAGGCCCACCCGATCGGCCGCCGCGCGTGATCAGCCCAGCCCAGCCCAGCCCAGCCCAGCCCAGCCCAGCCCAGCCCAGCCCAGCCCAGCCCAGCCCAGGCCGGGCTCCGAGCGGAGTTCGATCGAACCGCCGGGCCGGTGGAGCTCCAGGACGAATAGCGTTCTCCCCGGCCCTCCACAGTGGACTCGCGGCGTAGCGGGTGCGCTGCGGCCCGACCGACCAGTGGCGCCCGAGCAGGAAACCGTTCAGCCACACCACGCCCTTCTCCCAGCCGGGCAGGGCGAGGAACCCGTCGGCGGGCTCGCCGATCCGCAACACCGCCCGGTGGAAGGCGGGACCGCCCGTGGCGCCGGGCCGGAACGCCAGGCCCGACAGGTCGTCCAGCGGTAGCGGGCGGATCTCCCAGCCGAACAGGGCCTGCGAGCCGTGCAGGACCCGGTCGGTGATGCCCTCGGGGTCGTTGAGCCGCTGCCCGGAGTTGATCCGGCCCCCCGGTGTCGACGAGCAGGTCCAGCTGCACCGACTCACGCGGCACCGGTACCTCCGCCGAACCCTGCGGATCGCTGCGGTCGAGCGTGCCGGTGAGATCGTCGCAGCGCAGCGGCAGATCCGGGTCGGCCAGCAGCGCAGCGGCAGATCCGGGTCCGCCAGCAGCCAGGCTGGCAGGCCGCCGAAGTCCCACTCCGCGCTGATGTACGGGCTCGGCCGAACGGCGACCTTGAGCCCCACCTCGGCGGCGGTCTCGACGAATCGGACGAGGTCACGCCAGCCGGAGAAGTCGACCGCGCCGCTCCGGGGTTCGTGGAAGTTCCACGCGACGTAGGTGTCCACGGTGTTCAGGCAGAGCGCGCGCATCCGGGCGAGTCGGTCCCGCCAGTGGTCGGGGTGGGTGCGGAAGTAGTGCGTCTCGCCAGCGACGATCCGGAACGGTTCGCCGTCGAGCAGGAACTCGTCGCCGCGCACGGTCAACCTGGACGTCTGCTACGCCTTCGCGACGACCCTGTTGGTGCCGACGACCATGCCGCGGTGCCCAACGCGAACCGCCGAGCGCGATCGAGCCGAGGGATCCCCGTCGGTTGACGCCCATCGCGACCCCTCTCTTCGATATTGCGCGAAACGACCTCGATTCCTGCGAGCATCCGGCAGCCGGGATCGCTACCGGATCGGACCAGTCGCCGGGGTCGGAAGCCCCTGGCGTCAGCCGCCGCGCCGTGCCCATGCTGCTGGCATGCCGTCGGACGATGTCCACGCCGTCCGCTCAGCCATCACGTGTCACTACAAGCGCGCCGGGGTGTCGCCGCCCATCGAGATGCTGGAGCGGTTCCGGGTGCTGGCCCGGAAGCGGGCCGCCGGGCGGGTGCTGGACATCGGGGCGTTCCGCCTCGAAGACCTGCTGGCCTACCACCACGTCTCCTACCTCGCGATGCTCGACGCGAAACCCGGCCTGCGCGGCGAACGTCCCGACTTGCCCACCGAATTCATCGACGGAGACCCGGCGAGCCTGCCGTTCCCGGACCGCGCCTTCGACGTGGTGGTCTGCCGGTTCTCCCTGTGCAGCACGGGAAAACCGGAATCGGCGCTGACCGAGATCGGCCGGGTGCTGCGGCCGATCGGCCAACTGCTGTTCCTCGAGCACACCCGGGCGCCCGGCGTCGTCGGCGAGGCGCAGGACCGGGCCCAGGAGATGCTGCACGGCTGCCGCCGCTGCCGCCTCAACGTCGAGGTGCTGGTGCAGCTGCAACGCGCCGGCCTGGTGGTGCGCCGCGCCGACTGGTACTGGCCGTCCGCGCACGTGCGCGCGCCGCTGGTGCAGGGCGTCGCCACCCACACCGACCCCCAGTACGAGCGCGAACTGGGGTGGTTGCGCAACCCGATCCGCAGGACAGGAGACCCGATGTGGCCAGGAAGATAGCGGACTGCCGCAAGTACCCGAGCGAGGCCAACTGCTCGCTCACCATCATCGGCGAGGAAGAAGAGGTTCTGCGTTCCGCCACCGAGCATGCGGTGTCGGTGCACCAGCACGAGGACACCCCCGGACTGCGGGACCAGATCCGCGAGCTGCTGGTGGACGAGCCGGCTGCCGACGGAATGAACTTCGTGCAGCTCATCGAGTTCAAGACCGGAAAGGAGGCCGAGCTGAACAAGCTGATAGACGACTGGGAGGAAGCCACCGGAGGCAAGCGCACCGCGAAGCGAGCGGTGCTGGCCCGGGACCACGAGTACCCGGGGAGCTACTACGAGTTCGTCGAGTTCCCGTCCTACGACGAGGCGATGCGAAATTCTCGGCTCCCGGAGACCGACGAGATCTCCCGCAAGATGCGCGCCCTCTGCGACGAGGAACCGACCTTCCACAACCTCGACGTGGTCCGAGCCGAATCCCTGTGACCCGGACAAGCAGACCCCAATTCCGCAATGCGGAACCCAAGTTCAGTTTTGTGCGATTTCAATGGAAATCAGAGGTTCGATTTCCATTGGGCTTTTTTCATCCTGATCTTGGCTGGTCAGAGGGTGTGGTCGTGGGTGGCGTGGTGTGGGCGGGCTGGCCAGGGCCATGATCATTTATCAAGATCATCTGACGGTGGCCGTGGTCGCGGAGAAGATGTGACGATGATCATGGCCGGTTGGCTGCAACGAGAGTGCCCCCGGCGGGGTTGGGGAGTGTGTGAAAACCCAATCCAGCCCCGCCGAGGGCACCGAACCCATTGTGTACCAAGCCCAACTTCCCGTGTCGAGGGCCACGATCGACTACCTCGCCTCGCTGATCACCACGCACTGCAGGAAAATCCGCTCTCGCTGGCGCAAGGTGACCCCTGGTACGCAGGCGATCATCGTGCTCGCGGTGCTGCGTCACGACCAGCGGCTGCTGGACATGGCCGGCGGCAACAGGGTGTCGGCCTCGACGATCCGCCGCTGGGTGCTGGAGGTCATCGACCTGCTGGCCGCCCGTGCCCCGCGCCTGGACCGCGTCCTGAGCAAAGTGGCCCGCGGCGGGGGTGAGGTCGTGCTGCTGGATGGCACCCTGGTGCGCACCCAGCGCCGCACCGGCAAGAACAACCGGCGCAACTACAGCGGCAAACACAAAGCCCACGGCCTGCTGTTTCTCGCCCTCACCGACCACAAAGGCAACCTGTTGTGGTTCTCTGCGGCCAAACCAGGGCGGGCCTCGGAAGTCACCACCGCCCGCCACAACAACATCACCACCGCACTCCGGGACGCCGAACTCGGCGCGATGTGCGACCTCGGATTCACCGGACTGGAAGACGACCCCGACGAACCCGTGATCATCATCGGCCGCCGCGCCGCCCGCGCCCACCCGCTCACCGACGCCCAGAAACAAGCCAACCAACTCGTTGCCCGCGAACGCGCCACCTGCGAACACGGCTTCGCCGACCTCAAAAACTGGCGCATCCTCACCCGCCTACGCATGCACGCAGCCAACGCCACCCGCCTACTACGGGCCCTGCTGGTGCTGACCAACCTCGAAATCACCCGCTGACAAACGATCATCAAAAATGATCATCGCCCCTGACCAGCCCACACACACCCCACCCCACCCCGTCAACCCCCCACCACCAGCACAAACAGGATGAAAAAACCCCATTGAAATTGTGTTGTGTGGAACTTGGGTATCGCATTGCGGAGTCCTATCTAGTGTCAGCCGAGGCCGACGGCGCGGCGGGCGAAGTGGATCTCCGCCGCGACCTGGCGGAGAGTTTCCGCCACCACCAGCGAGCCGTGGCCCGCGTCGTAGCGGTAGAACTCGAACGGGATCTCCCGCGGCCCCAACCGGTCCAGGTAGTTCAGGATCTGCTGGATCGGGCAGCGCGGGTCGTTGTCCCCGGCCAGCACCAGCACCGGCGCCCGCACCTCGTCCACGTAGGTGATCGGCGAAGCCTTCCGGTAGACCTCCGGCACGTCTTCCGGCGAGCCGCCGAAAAGCGCCCGGTCGTAGGCCCGCAGCGGCTCCATCTCGTCGGCGTACGCCGAGACGTAGTCGGCCACCGGCACGCCGGCGACGCCGCCGGCCCAGCGCTCCGGCTGCGTCCCCAACGCCAGCAGCGTCAGGTAGCCGCCCCACGACGCACCCACGACGACGCTCAGCGCCGGCGTGGTCAGCCCCGCCTCGATCGCCCAGTCGTGCACCCGCGCGACGTCGGCCAACTCCGTCAGGCCCGGCCGGCCCTCGATGGCGTCCCGCCACGCCGAGCCGTACCCGGTCGAACCCCGGTAGTTGATCTCCACCACGGCGAACCCGGCGTCCAGCCAAGCCGCCCGGTAGGCGGAGAACCGGTCCTCGTCGGCCGCGTGCGGCCCGCCGTGCAGGTTGAACACCGTCGGCAACGGCCCTTCCCCGGCGTCGGCCGGGCGCGCCACCAGCGCGTGCACCGTCTCGTTCGGCCCGTACGGGACCTCGACGAACACGTCGTTGACGGCCTCCGAACCCGGCGCGCGGTCGCCGGGCGGCGTCAGCAGCACCCGGTCCTCACCGTCGCGCGAAACCGTCCGTACCAGCGAAGGTGTCGCCGCCGACGACCACACGTACTCCACCGAGTGGTCCGGGCGCACCGACGCGCCCGCCACCGTGCCCGGCGGGGTCGCCAGTTCGGTGAGGGTCTCTTCCGCGAGGTCGTAGCGGTGCATCGTGGTCCGCGCGTGGTGGGTGTGCGCGATCAGCAGCGCCTTGCCGTCCGGGTACCAGTCGGCGGAGACCTCACCGGGCAGGTCGAGCTTGATCTCGCTCTCGGTGTCCGCAGCGACGTCCCAGATCAGCAGCTCCTCCTTGCCGCGCCGCTCGTGCAGCACCAGCAGCCGGGGGTCGCCGGTGACCGGCGCGAACGCCAGCGCGTCCAGGCCCTTGCCGGGGCCGTCCCACTTCTCGGTGACCTCGGAGCCGTCGACGCGCAGCACCCGCAGCGCGGGGTGGCGGCTGTCGCCGTGCTCGGAGTGCGAGATCACCACCATCGACTCGTCCCAGGACATGGCGGACAACCCGCCGTCCTGCTCGTGCTGGTAGAGCACCTCCGGACGGCCGCCGTCGCGCGCCACCCACACCGTCACGCCGTCGTCGGTGGACATCCCCACGCCGATCACCGACGACCCGAGCTCCAGGCCCGCCGGGTACCCGGGGTGGGTGTCCGGCAGACCCGGCCGGGTCTCACCGGAGGCGAACGGCTCGACCACCCAGCTGCCGAACTCGTCGCCGTCGGTGTCGTCGAACCACCAGACCTGCTCGCCGTCCGCGGACAACGTGCCGTGGAATGTCCCCTGTGGACGGTCGGTGATCTGGCGATGCTCGTCGGAGTCGCGGTCCCAGGCATAGATCTCCCAGGTGCCGCTGACATTCGACACGTACAGGCTGCGTTGCGCCGCGTCCCGCGCCCAGTCCGGCAGCGACACGCGGGGCGCGCTGAACCGGGCCCGCCAGCGGGCCTCGCGATCCGGGTCGTCGAACAGCTTCTCGGGGATCTGCGCTTCGGGGTAGGTGCTCACGCCTCGATACTGCCCGATGACGCAGCCACCTGCGGAGCAGGTGCACCATCACCCGTTCGATTGAAGCGGCGCAATTTCGCGAGAAATTGACCGTCACCCGGGTGAACGCCAATTTCTCGCGAAATCGCGCACCCCCAGGTCGGCGTCAGCGACGCACCTCGAACAGGGAAGCAGCCGAACTCCACGGCCCGCACGTGCACCACCGCGACCTCCGGGGCCATCAGGAGATCGCCGGCCGTGCGCTCGGACAGCTTGGTGTTGCCGTAGAGCAGGACGCCGCCGAGGATCCGGCCGTCCCGGAGTAGGAATGCAGCAGCACGTGGCGTCGGCCGCGCAGTGGTTCGGGCCACTCCGAGGAAGCCGATCCGTCGCAGGTTTCGGCGTGGATGAAGACGGGGCCGACCTCCTCGTACGCGCCGGGATCGATCCCGCTGTCCCGCCCCCAGCGCCGCAGCGGAGCGTACGAGGCCAGCGAAATCCGCTCGCCCGGCCGGCAGCAGCGCAGCGGCTGGCCGTACTCGTCGTCTTCGATGTAGGTGGACGGCTCACGACCGGCGTCGCCCAGCTTGCGGAGCTCGTCGAGCACCGTCGGGTCGATGGGCAGCACCTGAAAGGCCATGCCTCGATCCTGATCCCCCGAGCCCCCCGAAGCCGACGGAAGCCGACGGAAAACGGCCCCCTCGCTGAGGAACTCCCGGGGGCGCAGAAGAAAGTGGCCTTGGCCGGATACTCCGGCCAAGGCCACTTTCTGCGTCGGGGTGGCGGGATTTGAACCCACGACCTCTTCGACCCGAACGAAGCGCGCTCCCAAGCTGCGCCACACCCCGATCTTCCAGCGGTGAACATCTCGGGTGCTCGTCCAACCGCTGGATCATAGTTTAGCGGACGCTCTCACCTGCCCCGAACGGGGTCCTCTTATGGGTGTTTTCGCTGGTAGATGTCGGTTTTTCGGACCTGGGGAGCAAGGTCAGCAAGGTGGCCTCCGGCGGGCAGGCGAAACGCACCGGAGCGTACGGCGAGGTGCCCAGCCCGGCCGACACGTGCAGGTGCATGCGCTCGCCCCAGGTGGACGCGCCGCGCGCCCGCGACCGGTCCAGCTCGCAGTTGGTCACCAGCGCCCCGTAGCCGGGCAGCCGCAGCTGCCCGCCGTGGGTGTGACCGGCCAGCACCAGGTCGTAGCCGTCCTCGGCGAACGAGTCGAGCACCCGCGGCTCGGGGGAGTGCGTCACGCCCAGGCGCAGCTGGACGTCGGCGGGCGCGGGCCCGCCGATCAGGTCGTAGCGGTCCAGGTGCAGGTGCGGGTCGTCGAGCCCGGCCAGGTGGATCCGCATCCCGGCGACCTCGATCTCGTGCCGCCGGTGCGTCGCGTCCAGCCAACCACGCTCGGTCATCGCCGCCCGCAGGTCGCGCCACGGCAGCGGTTCCCCGTGGATGCGCTGGGCCTTCCGCGACGGCAGCAGGTAGCGGGCCGGGTTCTTCGCGGTCGGCCCGTAGTAGTCGTTGCTGCCGAAGACGAAGATGCCCGGCCGGTCCAGCAGCGGGCCCATCGCACGCAGCGCCGCGGGCACCGCCTGCGGGTGCGCCAGGTTGTCGCCGGTGTTGACCACCAGATCCGGGTCCAGCTCGGCGAGGGCGGCGACCCACCGCTGCTTGGACCGCTGGTTCGGGGTCATGTGCAGGTCGGAGATGTGCAGCACGCGAAGCGGTGCCGCGTCCTCGGCGAGCACCGGCAGCGTCGCCTGCCGCAGCGTCCAGTGGCGACGTTCGATCGCGGCCGAGTAGGCGACCGCGGCGGCGCCGAGAGCGCCCGTGCTGAGCAGAATCCGCCCGAACTTGTTCACCCCACCAACCCTACGACGACACCGCCTCCGGCGACTGACGGCCCGTGACCGACGGTGGCGCTCCGGAGACCGAGGTCGTGGCGGGCCGGTGCGCCGGCAGCGGGATAATCGCCGCATGGCCGAGCTCAAGGACAAGCTGCGCGCGGATCTCTCCGCCGCGATGAAGCAACGCGACACCACCGTCACCGGGGTCCTGCGGATGGCGCTGGCCGCCGTCAGTAAGGAGGAGGTCGCCGGCAAGCAGGCACGCGAGCTCACCAACGAAGAGGTACAGCGCGTGCTGAACAAGGAGGCCAAGAAGCGCGACGAGGCCGCGGAGGCGTTCCGCGGGGCCGCGCGCGCGGAGCAGGCCGACGCCGAGCTCGGCGAGGGGGAGATCCTGCGGCGCTACCTGCCGAAGCCGCTGGGCGACGACGAGTTGGCGCAGCTCGTCAAGGACGCCGTCGCGGAGGTCGAAGGCGAACTCGGCGAGCGGCCGGGCATGAAGCAGATGGGCCAGGTCATGAAGGCGGCCAACGCAAAGGTGGCGGGCCGCGCCGAAGGCGGCAAGGTCGCAGCCCTGGTCAAGGCCGAACTCGCCGACTGACACCCGAGGTCTTGTTCTTGCTGGTCACGAGGCCGTGGGTCTTTCGGGGCGCCATAGCAGCCCGCGGCGAACGCGGGCGGTGGACATGGTGGACTGGTAGCCCCGGAGGAAGCGGAAGCGCTCCGCCAAGGCGATCAGGCGCGCCGCCGACTCGGCCGCCCGCGCATCGACGGCGCGGTCGGCCCGGTCGACGTCCACCCAGGCCAGTGCCAGCAGGAGCGCACCGCAGATCGGGAAGTCCTCCAGGTGCGGTGACGTCTTGGCGAGGCGCTCGGCGAGCATCGCGGTCAGGGCGTGCGGGATCCTCGGCGAGGTCGAGCCGCCCGTGCTGGGCGTGGGCGATCACCGCGACGGCCGGGTTCTCCAGGGCCCGCGGCCGTAGGCCGCGCGGGTCGGCGCGCAAGACCTGGCTCTCCAAGGTTTCGCAGCCGGTCGGCGGCCCGTCACCATAGGCGCGCAGGCCCGTGTCGACGGCGCCGCGGGCGAGCGAGATCTCCGCCCGCCCGGAGAGGTCCGGCACCAGTTCGGCGACGGATTCGTCCACCCGGTTCAACTCGGTCAGCGCCAACCACTGCTCGGCCTCGTCGACGGTGCCGAGCTGGAGGTTGGCCAGCACCATCACCCAACGCGGGTGGGTCACGTCGGACCACGCCAGCAGGACGAGCAGGCCACGCAGCCGGGGACCGGTGATCTCCTCGCCCCGGAATGCCACCCGGACAACAGCGTCAGCTCCGCGATCACCGGACCAGGCGAGAGCCGGGAAGCTGTTCCGGAATTAGCTTTCGTTCTCCGTTTGAAGCGCCGGAGGCGCTTGGCCCGCCCTCGCAACCGGCACGCCGCCGGATCTCAGAGCGTGTCCACCCCGTCGGGCTCTTGGCGAGGCCAGTCCCCGAAGCCGCGTATTGGTCTTGCACAAATCGGGGATCCCGCACCGCCAAACGAGCCTGGAAACAGCTTCTATTCGCCTGCGGCGTTGCGGCGCCAGTAGGCGAGGGCGTAGAGGCGACGCCGTTCCAGGCCTAATTCCTGCTGGCAGTGCTCGCGGAGCTGGTGGACCACGTCGGCCTCCGCGCCGATCCACAAGTGCGGGTTCGGGCCGAGCTCGGCCGACCGCAGCGCGTCCACGAGCAGCGCGCTCTCGCCTGCCGGGACGCCGTCGCGGTGCAGCCAGTGCCAGGCCACATCGGCGTCGGAGGGGAGCGCCTGCTCCTCCGCGGCGTCAGCGACCTCGGCGAACACCTGCACGCGGGCCGCCGCGGGCAGCTCCGCCAGGATCGCCGCGATGGCCGGCAGCGCCGTCTCGTCCCCGACCAGCACCAGCGGGTCGGCGTCCGGCTGCGGCTGGTACGCCGGGCTGGGACCGACGGTGACGATCTGCTCGCCGGGCGCGGCCTGCGCCGCCCAGGCGCTTCCCGGGCCGTCGTGGTCGTGCACGACGAAGTCGATCGCCAGCTCCTGCCGCTGCGGGTCGAACCAGCGGACCGTGTAGGTGCGCTGCCGCGGCTGCTGCTCGCGTGGCAGCGCGAACACTTCGGCGCGGGTCCGGCCCAGCGGCATCGGCTGGCCGGGCTGCGACAGGCACAGCTTGATCCGCTGGTCGCTACCGTTGCTGACGAAGTCCGAGAGCTCCGAGCCGCCGAGCGTGACGCGCACCATCCGGGGCGTGACTCGCTCGGTCGCCCGCACCTCCAGCAACCGGTAGCGGGATCGCGCGCGCCTGGTGCTCACCTGCGTGTTCGTCACGCCCCGAGTCTAAGAACCGCCGACCCGACCCATCGCGCGACGGTCCCGACCGCAATTTCAATGGAACTTGCGGAAGTTCCCCACAGCCCCCGGCGTGTCGGGATCCGACACGCCGGAGGTCCGCAAGTTCCATTGAAATCGAAGGTCCGATTTCAATGGAACTTGCGGTCGGTCACGGCGGGAAGATGCCCGGCGGCAGCACGGGTTGTTCCGGCTGCTGCGGTGGCCGGCCGCCCGGCTGCTGCGGCGGTTGGCCCTGCTGCGGCGGGCCGGGTGGAGGCTTTTCCGGCGACGGCGGCGGCACGTACCCGGTGCTGACCGAGATCGTCACGACCTCGCCGGGCAGTGCGAAGCCGCGCGGCGTCTGGCTGGTCACCGTGCCCTGCTTGCGCGTGCTGCTCACCGAGCGCTGCTGGACCTTGTAGCCTGCCTTCTCCAGCGTCTCGGTGGCCCGCTTCGCGTCCGTGCCGACGACATTGGGCACCTGGAACTCGTCGCCGCCGTCCTCGTACCGCTTGGTGGTCGGCGGCAGTGGCAGCACCGGCAGACCCTCGTGGATGACCTTCATCGCGTCGAAGAAGGTCCGTGCCGGCACCTTGCCGCCGTAGATGTTGCCGCCGTTGACCCCGCACAACCTGGGCGGGTCGGAGTCGCAGATGCCCTGCGGCGAGGTGCCGTCGCTGAAGGTCAGCACCGCGCCCGCGAACTGCGGGGTGGCGCCCAGGAAACCGGCCGACTGGTGGGCCTCGGTGGTGCCGGTCTTCGAGGCCAGCGGCCGGTTCCAGCCGGCCGCTGCGGCCGCTGCGGCGGCGGTCCCGCCGGGCAGGTCGTCGCGGCTCATCCCGACGGCCAGCGCGTTCGCCAGGCCCGTGTCCACGGCCTGCTCGCACGGGTCCTCGGTGATCGACACCGGGTTGCCGTTGCGGTCCAGGATCTGCTCGACCGGCGTCGGCGGGCACCACACGCCGCCGCTCATGATCGTGGCGGCGACGTTGCTGAGCTCCAGCGGGCTGGTCGGCGCGTAGCCCAGCGTGAACGCGCCGATGTTGCGCTGCTTGACCTGCTCGGCCTGGGAGAGCCCGTTGGCCCCGTTCGGCGCCAGCGGGTCGCCGCCCGCGGTGTGGGCGAGCAGCGTTTCGCGCATCCCGAGCCGCGCCGCCATGTCCACCGTCTGCGCGAGCCCGACGCGTTCCTGCAACGCCACGAAACCGGTGTTCGGCGAGGTCGCCAGGGCCATCTGCAGGGTACGCGGGCCGGGCGCCACGCCTTCGGCGTTGCCCACGGTGTAGGGCGCCATGCCGTTCTTGTACACCGAGGACGTGTAGGAGCCCGGCGCCTGGATGGTGTTGTAGATGCCCATCCCCTTCTCCAGCGCGGCCGCCGAGGTGAACACCTTGTAGACCGACCCGGCGCCGAACTTGACCACGCCGCTGGGCAGCGCGTACGCGGTCTGCCCCTTGGAGGCGTCGAGCCCGAAGTCGCGGTTGGCGACCAGCGCGCGCACCCGGTGCTTGTCCTGGCCGGGCTCCACCACGCTCATCACGTTGGCGATGCCCTTCGCCGTCTTCGGCACGCCGCGCTCGGCGGCAGCCTTAGCCGCGTCGGTGGCGCGCGTGTCCAGCGTGGTGCGGATGGTGTAGCCGCCGCGTTTGAGCTGCTCCTCGGTAAACCCGGCGCGCTCCAGATAGTCGATGACGTACTTGCAGAAGAACCCGTCCGACGGTCCGGCGCCGACGCAGCCGTTGGGGATGCCGCGCAGCGGTTGCGCGAGTCCCAGCGGCGAGTTGCGGGCCTCCTCGGCGGCCTCCGCGGTGATCCGGTGCTGGTCCTCCATCGCCTTGATTACCAGGTTGCGGCGGTTGAGCGCCTCGCTGGAGTTGTTCTCCGGGTTCAGCGCGCTCGGACTGTTGACCATGCCGGCCAGCAGCGCGGCCTGCGCGATCGTGAGCTGGTCGGGTGTGGTGTCGAAGTAGGTGCGGGAGGCGGCGGCGATCCCGTAGGCCTGGTTCCCGTAGGGCACCACGTTGAGGTAGCGGGCGAGCACGTCCTCCTTGCTGAGCTGCTTCTCCACCTGCAGCGCGATCCGGATCTCGCGCAGCTTGCGCGCCGGGGTCTGCTCGATGGCCTTCGCCTGCTTCACCGGGTCGCCGGCGGCGACGACGTGCACCAGGTAGTTCTTCACGTACTGCTGGGTCAGTGTCGAGCCGCCCTGCGCGATCTCGCCGGACATCTGGTTGGTCACGGCGGCGCGCACGGTGCCCGCCCAGTCCACGCCGTGGTGGTCGAAGAACCGCCGGTCCTCGATCGCCACGATCGCCGCCTTCATGGTGTCGGCGATCTGGTCCGGCTGGGCCGGGGTCCGGTTCTGGTCGAAGAGGTACGCGATCGGCCGACCGTCCCGATTTGTGATCGTCGTCACAAGCGGCGGTTCCTTGGTCATCAAGTCGGTGGAGATGCTGTTGACGGCGTCGCTGGCGCGGTTGGAAACCACTCCGAGTGACCCCGTTATCGGGAACAGCAAACCGGCCACCAGGACGCCAGCCAGCACACACAGACCGAATAGCTTCAACAAGCCGTCTCGGGCACGCACTCAGCCAGAGTAAGTCGGGGCGGCTTCGTGACGGAGTGTCACGGGCAAGATCCGCCCGATGTGATGAGTTCGAAAGATAACGGAGCGACAACCCTTGTTTGGTTGTGGAACCAGCGGGCTCTACAGTCCGTCTACGTCCAGCGACAGCACTGTTGTGGTCAAAACAGTTCAGGGCACAACATCCGGTGCCGGGGGGCTCCGGACGAAATACGGTCGCCGACGATCCAGTGAGGAGCTGGGGGAACTCTATGTTCGAGCAGGGGGACTGGCGTGTTAACGCCGCATGCCGTGACCAGAATCCGGACCAATTGTTCGTCCGGGGAGCTGAGCAGCGCAAGGCGCGAATGGTCTGCTTCGGCTGCCCGGTCCGGACCGAGTGTCTCAGCGAGGCGCTCGACAACAAGATCGAATTCGGTGTTTGGGGCGGAATGACGGAGCGGGAGCGGCGTGCGTTGTTGAGGCGCCGGCCCGACGTCCGCAACTGGCGGGAATTGCTGGAAGCTGCCCGGCAGGATTATGCCGATTTCACCGAGTACCAAGTGAGCTAGTCCGTTCGAGGTCGGTTCGGGCAATTCGTAACCGCGCGGATTGCCCGAACCGACTTCTGCTATTCACCGGCCAGTCGGCGGCCGATCTCCCGGAGCCCGGCAAGGTCGTGCACGTCCGACGGCAGCGCCGGGACACCGACCAGCGACACGTCCGGGTGGGCCCGGGTGAACCGGGCGAGCAGTCGCTTCTCGCGCTCGGCCACCGCGACGCGGTCGGCGTGCACCCGCAGCACGGCCGCAGCCAGCGGCGCCGATCCGGTCGCCTCCATCTCCTCGGCGGCGGTGGCCGCCCGGGTGCCGGTGAGCCCGGCGACGACCGGGTGGGTCCGGTTGGCCACCAGGCCGACCAGCGGCATCCGCTCCCCGGCCAGCCGTTCGACGAAGTAGGTGGCCTCTCGCAGCGCATCCGGCTCCGGCGCGGCGATCACCAGGAACGCGGTGCCGGGGGAGCGCAGCAGCCGGTAGGTCTGTGCGGCGCGCACCCGGAACCCGCCGAAGGTGGAGTCGAATGCCTGCACGAAAGCAGCGGCGTCGGCCAGCAGCTGGCCGCCGATGATGGTGGACACCGCCTTCGCGAACATCCCGAAACCGGCGCCGACGATCTTGCGCAGGCCCTTCCCGCCGACCCGGGCCGGGCTGGACAGCATCTTGATCAGCCGCCCGTCCAGCACGGTGGACAGCCGCTGCGGCGCGTCCAGGAAGTCCAGCGCCGACCGGCTCGGCGGGGTGTCCACCACGATCAGGTCCCAGGTGCCGGCGGCGGACAGCTGGCCGAGCTTCTCCATCGCCATGTATTCCTGCGTGCCGGAGAACGACGTGGAGATCGTTTGGTAGAAGTGGTTGTTCAGGATCTGCTCGGCGCGTTCCCGGCCAGCATGCGCGAGCACCATGTCGTCGAAGGTGCGGCGCACGTCCAGCATCATCGCGTTGAGGTCGCCGGCCGGTTCGAAGCCCTCGATCGACACCTGCTTGGGCTGATTGCTCAGTTCCCGCAGGCCGAGCGCCTGGGCCAGCCGCTTGGCCGGGTCGATGGTGAGCACCACGGTCTTGCGGCCGCGTTCGGCGGCGCGCAGCGCGAGGGCGGCCGCGGTGGTCGTCTTGCCGACGCCGCCGGAGCCGCAGCAGACGACGATGTGCGTGTTCGGGTCGTCCAGCAACGCGTCGACGTCGACCTGCGCCGGTCGCAGCGGTTCGCTCATCGTGGGCTCCGGATGCCGTGCTCGGTGAGTATCTCGGCGAGTTCGTAGAGCTCGGCGACGTCGATCCCGGCGGTGAGGTCGGGCAGCGAGACGGTTGGCAGGTCGAGCTCGGCGAGCTGCGCGCGGGCGTCGTCCTCGGTCTCGGCCCGGATGGCGTGCTCGATCGTCTCGTGCACCAGCCCGTCCAGGGTCTCGTCGTCGACGTGGAGCCCGGCGGCGGCCATTCCGGTGCGCACCCGCTCCGCGTCCACCCGGCCCGCTGCGGCCGCGGCGACCGAGCGGGGCGGCAGCCGGTTGGGCCGGACCCGGTTGCATACCACGCCACCCGGCCGCAGGTCGGCGGCGTCGAGTTGGGCGACCGCCTCCACGGTTTCCCGTACCGGCAGCTCCTCGAGCAGCGTCACCAGGTGCACGACGGTGTCGCTGGAGTGCAGCAGGCGCACCACGGCGTCGCTGTGGTCCCGGATTGGCCCGACCTTGGCGAGGTCGGCCATCGCGCGTGTGACGTCGAGGAACTTGACCACGCGGCCGGTCGGCGGCGCGTCGACGACCACCGCGTCGTAGACGTAGCGGCCGCGCCCGTCGGTGCGGCCGACGCACTCCTTGATCTTCCCGGTGAACAGCACGTCGCGCAGGCCCGGCGCGAGGGTCGTGGCGAACTCGATCGCGCCCATCTTGCGCAGCGTGCGACCGGCGAAGCCGAGGTTGTAGAACATCGACAGGTACTCCAGCAGCGCCGCCTCGGCATCGATGGCCAGCGCGCGGAGTTCGCCGCCGCCGGGCGCCGCGGCGATCCACTCCTCGGCGTAGGGCAGTGGGGCGGTGTCGAAGAGCTGGGCGATGCCCTGCCTGCCTTCCACCTCGATCAGCAGCACCTTGCGCCCGCCGGTGGCCAGGGCGAGGGCGAGCGCGGCGGCGACGGTCGTCTTGCCGGTGCCGCCTTTGCCGCTGACGACGTGCAGTCGGGCCTGATCCAGTTCCCCGTCCCAGTCGGTCACACGATCAGCGTAAGTGCCGAGTTCCCCGGATGTCTGCCGACCGTGAACTCCCGCCACGCGTCGGGATCGGCGCCGATCAGCGCAGGGCGCGCTCCGCGAGGTCGCGGACGCCCGCGCGCAGCCGCTCCCAGCTGTAGTCCGCCTCCCGCCGGGCGGAGTTGTGGTCCGCGTCGACCGCTGCCAGCAGCGCGTGCGCGAGGTGCTCTGGATCCGCTGCCGCTCCGCAGTGGAGGGTCAGGTGCCGGTGCCAGAAGCGGTAGGAGCCGATGCGGTACCGGGCGCCCGGCGCGGCGGTTTCCGAAAGCGGGACCAGTTCCAGGTGCTCGGCCAGGTAGTCGACGTAGGCGTCGAGGAAGGCTGCGGTCCGGATGACTGTAGCGGTTGACATGACCGAGCTGATCACCAGGGACGAGCTCAAGACGCGGATCGACGCCGGGGAGGTGACCGTCGTGGATGCGCTCGGCGGGGCCTGCTACGAGCAGCAGCACCTGCCCGGAACCACCGAGTTGACCGAGGACCACGTCGAGGCGAAGGCGAACGCGCTGCTGCTGGACAAGGACGCCGCCATGGCCCTCTACGGCTCGAACGCTGCCTGCGGCAACGGCCAGGCCGTCGCGTCGAAGTTGCAGCGGCTCGGCTACACCCGCGTCCGCAAGTACCGCGAAGGCATCCAGGACTGGGGCGGGGCGGGCTTGCCCGTCAAGACGGGAGCGTGAGCGCGGCGACGCGGAGGGCGGGCGGCGGGTCTCCTAAGCTGCACGCATGCAGAAGTGGGAGTACGCGACGGTGCCGCTGTTGATCCACGCGACCAAACAAATCCTCGACCAGTGGGGCGAGGACGGCTGGGAGCTGGTCTCCGTCCTGCCGGGTCCGACCGGCGAGCAGCTGGTGGCCTACCTGAAGCGCCCGAAGGAGGCCTGACATGGGTCGGTGGACAGAACGCCTCGCGGAGCTCGGCATCCCGCTACCGGAGGTCGTGCCTCCGGTAGCGGCGTACGTGCCCGCCGTGCGCACCGGTTCGCTGGTGTACACCGCCGGCCAGGTTCCGATGGTCGCCGGCAAGCCCGCCGGGATCGGCAAGGTCGGCGCGGAGATCACCCCGGAGGAGGCCAAGCAGCACGCCGCGATCTGCGCGCTAAACGCGCTCGCCGCGGTGGACGGGCTGGTCGGCCTGGACTCGGTGGTGAAGATCGTCAAGGTCGTCGGCTTCGTGGCCTCCGCGGAGGGCTTCACCGGTCAGCCCGGGGTGGTCAACGGCGCGTCGGAGCTGCTCGGCGAGATCTTCGGCGAGGCGGGCCAGCACGCCCGCTCGGCGGTGGGCGTGGCCGAGCTGCCGCTCGGCGTCCCGGTCGAGGTGGAACTGATCGTCGAGGTCGAATAAGCACCCGTGACGTAATTTGCGCGGCGTTGCCCGGTTCCGGGTAACGCCGCGTTTCGAATACGTCACAACGGGTTGTTGGCGGATATCCCGGACGGCGCTTTCGGTGGCTCGGCCACGAAGCACCGCCCACGACCAGTACGCTGCGATCACCCCCTGCTTTAGGTTGGTCAGATCTGGCATAACCCGAATAGGGGTATCGATTCCAGTGTGTTGCGGAAAGACGGTTCAAAGGCTTGATTGATCCGGTTCTCGCGACCAAAGTTCACCTGGACGGGTGTAGCTAGAGGCCGGGGGCGGCGAGCGACACCCACATCGATGGAGTACGAGGGTGGGAGGGGCCGACGTGGCGGTGCGCGAAACCGATCTGCGGTGCCACGAATTACTTCTTCGGCTCGCCGGGCGGCTGCCGGACCGGCGGCTGTGGCGCTTCCGCGACTGGCTGGCCGGGGACGCCGCCGACGTGGTCGCGAAGATGCTGCCAGGCACGCTCGTCCGCGAGCGGATCGCACTCGACGACGCCGAACACCAACTGCTGGCCGACGCGCTGGCGCCGCTGGGCGCCGACCCTGCGATGGTCAACGCCATCCTCCCAGTGGAACCCGACGCCGTCCCGCAGCACACGTTCAGTCCCGAACGCCCCGCGAACAGCGTCGGCGACTCCGCGGTGCTGGTGCTCGGCGCCGCGCTGCGCGGCCGCCCCGGGGTCCGCGAGGTGCGCAGCACCTGGCGGCGCGACGAGGGCGGCGCGACGAAGCTGGTCGTGCTGGTGAAGGCGTCCGCCGACGTCGTCGGCCTGACCGGGGAGATCCAGCGCATCCTGCGAGCGCTCGGCGAACCCGCCCCCTGCGTCGAGGTGCTCCCGCCCGAGCTGGAACCCACCGCGTACCACCACGCCGCCCTCGCGGAATCGGCGCTGGTGTGCGCGGGAGCCGAAGAACTTGCCGGCCGCCGCGGTTGAGCGGCCGGCATCCGTGAAGGAGGCGTGCGTGGTGGACGTGGCTGAGGGGGCCGGACCCGTGGACCGGCTGCACAACCTCTTGCTGGCCATGACCGGACGGGTGGACGACGACGGGATCAACAGCGCCCGCGAACTGCTCGGCATCGGCCAGCCGGACGCCGCGGCCGAGTTCCTCACCGGCTGCCTGCTGGCCGGCCACATCCCAGTGACCTCGTCCGAGCAGTACCACCTGCGCCGGGTACTGGACGAAACCCGCTCCACGCACACCCTGGCGGACCGGGTGCACGTGGTGGACTCGTTGCCGTCCGACGAGCACCGGTTCGGCGAACCGGCCGAGGACGACGGAGACCTGATAGCGGCGCTGGAGTCGGTCACCGGGCGACTCCAGGGCGTCCGCGGGCTGTGGTGCGCCTCGCGGACCACCCCGGCCGGCGCCACCTACGGAGCGGTGCCCCGGCGCATCCTGCTCGCCGAGGTGAGCCCGGAAGGCTCGACCACGGCGGTCGCCTACCAGCTGATCGAGGCCCTGCGGCGGGTCGGCATCAACTGCTCGGTCGACGTCTTCGACAGCGGCGCCGAACTGCCCGAATACCACCGCGAAGCCCTTGCGGCGGCACACCGGGTGCGCCTCGACGCACCTGCCTCCCGTCCGGCGGAGCGCCACCGGACGGAGGAAGCGCAGCGTCCGGCGGAGCGGACGCGGGGGGACGCGCAGCGCCCGGTCACGCGGGAGGACGCGCAGCGTCCGGCGGAGCGCCCCGCAGAGGAGAAGCGCGCGGCGGAGCCGCAGCGGCGGGCAGCACCGGCGGAGCCGGAGCGAGCGGCGGAGCCGGAGCGCTCGATCCCGCAGCCGGCGCAGCCGGAGCACGCGCAGGCGGTGGCGGTGCTGCCCGCCGCAGCGGCGGCAGCCGCCGCCGAGGCGAACGCGATGCGGGTACCGCCGGCGGTCGACGCGAAGCTGACCGACCGCGAGCGCAACTTGTTGCGCAAGCTGCACGAGGAGCTCGCGCAGCGGGAGCAGGACCGGTCCGAGACGCGGCGGCCCAACGGGGCGAACAACGGCGAGGAGGCCTGGACGTCGACCATGCCGGGTGGCACCGGCGGCTTCCCGCCGATCGGCGCGGCGCCGGCCAACAACCAGGCCTACGCCCCCCAGCAACAGCGCTCCTGACCAGGTTTCCCAGGAGCGCTGTTTCAGCTGGTAAACGCTCATGAGCACGCTGAGGCGCCATAGAGCGCGCTTTGGATGCGGTGGGACGTGGTCGCAGTAAGGCGGTGTGTCTTCGAAGCGGCGAAGCCATCTGTCCACCCCGCAGCGCGTGAGGCGAACGGTCCGCTCGCCTCACGCCACGGCAGCGCAAGGCCGGTGGGGTGGGATGGAGTGAACGGACCGTTCACTTCACCTATGCTTGGGTTTTAACCTGCTTGCTTCTTTCCGGCGGGTTGCCGGGTGTCCGTTTTTTCGGTTTTTTTGCGGACGGGATGGCGTTGAGCAGGACCGGAGCGGGAGCCTGGGGGCCGCCCTGGGCCGGGCCGGGTGGGTTTCGGCACACGCGCGGGGGTCCCGAGACGATCATGGATGTGGCGAAACCCGCGGCGTACCCGGTGCGGGCTTAACGGCCGGTCTGGCTCGGGGCGTCGTTCCCAGGGACGCCGCAGGTCCGTGGTGAGGTTGCGGGCGAGTCTGAGTTGGGTGTAGGCGGCGATCGTCAGCCAGGTCCACCGGTCCTGCTGGGCGGGTGTGCGGGTTTTCGCCGCGGTCCAGCCCAAGGTCGACTTGGCAAAACGGAAGAAATGCTCGATGTCGAACCGCCGTAGGTAGACCCGCCACAGCATGTCCAGATCCAGTGGGACGCCCTCGGGGGCGGCCCACCACAGCCACAGGTCCTTGTGCGGGGCGCGTCCGTCGGGCAGGTGTTCCACGCGGACGTGCACGACCGTGCGGTGACCACGGGTAGTTCGCTACGGTCGGCGAACCAGCCGCGGGCTTGGATCTTCGGCGACAGCCCGGACCAGGCATGCACCTCAACCCGTCCGTAGCGGTCGGTGTCCACGGTCAGCGTGGCGTCCGGGGTGTGCCAACTGGTGGGGCTGGCGCACTCGAAGCGGGCGCCGTATTTCGGTGGCCGCCCGGTCCTGCCAGGCACCCGCGGCGGCGGTGGGCGGTGAAACACCCGATCGTCACGGTCGAGACGGATCAGCAGTTGCACGTCCACATCAGACACCGCGTCGGTCATCGCGGTAGCCGGATAACCAGAGTCCATCACCATCATCGGTGGAAGGCGGCCCGCTCCACCCGTGCGCCCGGCGGCGCGCAGACGAGTAGCCAACTCCCGGATCTGGGCGGCGGTCACCGCCACGAGATCATCGTCGGGATCCATCCGGACCGCATCCACCGGCGACACCCACGACGAACGACCCCACTGGATGCCCGCAAGCCACGCATAGTTCCAGCCAGGGATCGTCTTACGGTCACCGTCACAGCGACACGACGTATGACAGTGACCGCGATCCGCCGAGCACTCCGCATCCGGTCGCGGGCACACGGTCACATCAGCGGTGAACAGAAGCGGTCCCTCGTCCGCCGCGGCAGGCAACCCATCCACCAGCACATCCCATACCCCGGCGGCGTCGATCTCCCCGGCCGCCAACGCGTCGTACAACGCGCCATGCCCCCGCCGGAACACCGGCGACAGCGACAACTCCACCAACGAGGTCACCGGCCGCTCACCGCAGGACACCGCATCGCAGAGCACGAACAACGCATCCGCCCGAGCCGACAGACACCGGTAAAACCCATCCCGGAACCCGGTCACAGCCCCGAACTCGACCGCCTGGCGGTCATCCTGCACACTGATCACGACAGCCCTTGGTTGATCTTCTTCTTTCGTCAGAAGCATGATCACCCAAGGGCTGTTCCCATGATCAACCGGGGCCACAACAACACCCAAAGGTTAAAACCCAAGCTATGAGCCTGTTGCAAAATTACGCCCACCACGGACCGTGATCGATCGATCACGGCTGAGATGGCCACTGGCGGACAAACGGCGGCGATCGAGACTGATTTGGTACTTCGGTTCAGCCGTTTTCGCCGAAAACGCAACAGGCTCCTATCGAGGCGAACAGGCCGTTCGCTCCACACCAGCCAACGGGGATGCACCACTTCGCGGAACGCAGTTCCCGAACAGCCCCTATGCCCAAGCGCACTCGCGGCAGCTGACCAGCAAAACGGTGCCTAGACCGCCTGTTGGACGTCCGCGAGGACCTGCTGCAGGTGCAGGCCCCGGCGCACGTCGCACGAGTGCTCCGTGCGCTCCTCGCGGATCATCGTGAGGAGGTCGTCGAGCATCCGCGCGTAGCACTCGCGGGCCGCCGTCCGCCGACCCAGCAGCGGTGCTTGGCCGTGCTCGCCGTACACCGCGAAGTCAATTAGCGACGGCTGCACCGGCATGCGTAGCGACAACGTCAGCGTGCTGGTCAGGTCGCCGGCGTGGCCGAACACGATCTGCCAGAGGCCGTCGTTGCTGCGGTGCGCGTAGTGCACCTGCTCGATCTCGCCGAGGGCCGCGTCGAGCAGGTCGATCGCATGCGGGCCCGCGTCGATCAACGCGCCGTACTGCTCCTGGCGCCACTCCGACATCGCGTAATCACCCGCCAGCAGCCCTCCTGCCAGCCACCGACCGGTGCCGCCCTGCCAGCCGTCGCGCTCCCGCAAGCCCGCCAGCCACTCCCGCACCTCCGGCGCGAACCGGCGCGTGAGCATCATCAGCGCGGCCACCCCGGCCTCGTCCACCGCTTCGGCGATCCGGCGGGCACCGGTCGGATCGGCGGCCAACGGCTTCTCTAGCACCAGGTGCTTGCCCGCGCGGGCAGCTTGCGGCGCGAACTCGGCCTGCACCGCGGGTGGCACCGCGAATGCCACCGCGTCTACCGACTCCAGCAGTTCGTCGAAACCGTCGACGACCGCCGCGTCGTACGGTTCGGCGAAGGTCTTGGCCACGTCCGGCCGTCGCGCCCACACGGCCGCCAACCGCGTTCCTGGATGTTCGTACAAACCCGGGCCGTGCACTCGGTGGGCCCAGGGACCAGCTCCGACTACGCCGACCCGCAGTGCTTCGTCCATGCCGCAATGGTGCCGTTGACCCATCGCCGTTGCGGCCATTGGGGGTCCTGGCGCGGCGGGCGTGTCGGACGCTGCGCTCTCCGTGCGAAATTGATTCTGGAATCCCATTCCAAGGGTTTTCCGGCATAGGGTGACCCGCATGGTGCAACTGCCCGAAGATCGGTCCCTGCCAACGGGATTCGTCCCCGGAACGCCGCCCGAGCAGCCGGCTGCGCCCAAGGACGCGGCGACCGTGATGTTGCTCCGCGACGGTGCGACGGGTCCAGAGGTGTTCCTGCAGCGCCGTGTGAAGGGCATGCCGTTCGCCGGCGGCATGACGGTCTTCCCCGGTGGCGGCGTCGACCAGCGCGACGCTGACGCCTCGGTGGCCTGGAACGGGCCCGATGCGGACTGGTGGGCCGAGCGGTTCGGCTGCTCACCGGACGTGGCCCGCGCGCTCGTGTGCGCGGCCGTGCGCGAGACGTTCGAGGAATCCGGGGTGTTGCTGGCCGGGCCGGATCACACGACGGTCGTCGGCGACACGAGCCGCTACGCCGATGCGCGTGCCGCGCTGGTCTCCCGCGAGGTTTCACTGGCGAAGTTCCTCGCCGACGAGGGCCTGGTCGTGCGCGCCGACCTGCTGCGCCCCTGGGCGAACTGGGTGACCCCGGAACGCGAGCCGCGGCGCTACGACACCCGGTTCTTCCTCGCCGCGATGCCCGAAGGGCAGCGGGCCGACGCGGTCACCACGGAGGCGGCCGAGGCGTACTGGGCCACGCCGGAGCAGGTGTTGGAGGACTTCGAGCAGGGCCGCTGCCACCTGCTCCCACCGACCCGCGTCACGCTCAGCGAGCTCGCCGAGTGCGGCAGCCTGCGGACGGCGTTCGCGGCCGAACGCACCCTGGACAAGATCCTGCCGAAGCTGGTGCGGCGCAACGACCGGTGGCATGCGGTCTTGCCCGGCGAACCCGGATTCGAGGAGGCGAAGTGATGCAGCACCCCGCCTACGGGGCACTTCGCCAGGTCACGCCGTACGCATCGGTCTTGCTGGCGGACAACCCGTCGCCGATGACGCTGGAAGGCACCAACACGTGGGTGGTGCGCGAGCGGGACGCGGGCGACTGCGTGGTGATCGACCCCGGCCCGGCCGATGCCGAGCACCTTCGCCGCGTCGCCGACCAGGGCTCGGTCTCGCTGGTGCTGCTCACCCACCACCACGGCGACCACACCGACGGAGTCGAGCAGTTCGTCGAGCTCACCGGCGCTCCGGTGCGCGCGCTGGACCCGGCGCTGTGCAAGGGAGCGGAAGCGATCCGGGACGGCGAGATCATCAAGGCTGGCGGCGTGGAGCTGCGCGCGGTCGCCACGGCGGGCCACACCGCCGACTCGGTGTGCTTCATCGCCTACCACGACGAACCCGCCGTGTTCACCGGCGACAGCATCCTCGGCCGCGGAACGACGGTCGTGGCCCACCCCGACGGCCACCTGGGCTCCTACCTCAAGTCGCTGCGCCTGCTGGCCGCGCTGCCGCCCGGCCTGCGGGTGCTCCCCGGCCACGGCCCGGAGCTCCCCGACGCCCAAGCGATCGCGACGGCCTACCTGCAACACCGCGAACAGCGCCTCGACCAGGTCCGCGCGGCCGTCCGCGACCTCGGACCGGCGGTCACGCCGCGCCAGGTCGTGGAGGTCGTCTACGCGGACGTGGACCGCTCGGTCTGGCCCGCGGCAGAACTGAGCGTCCAAGCCCAACTTGCCTACCTGCGAGAACAGGGCGAACTCCGGGATTGACTCACGAACGCTTCGGCATCAGGACGTAGTGCAGCTCGGCGCCGGACGGGTCCGGTTCCGCGCCGGTGATCACCGTCGAGCGGCGGGTCTCGGAGCGCAGGCCGATGCGAACTGCCTGCGCGCCGAACGCCTGCAGCGCATCCGCGAGGTAGCGGGGCTGGTAGGCGGTGGTGAAGCGATCGCCGCTGGTGGTGGCCTTGACCGCCTCTTCGGCCTCGCCGAACTGCTGATCGGCCGCGCGCACCCGGACCTCGGCGTCGCCGACCTCCAACAACACCGTGCCCTGAGCCCCGGCGAACGGCGCCACGCGGCGCACCGCCCCGGCGAGCTCGGGCGCCGCGATGTGCACGGTGCCGTCGAACGCGTCGGCCAGGTGTCGCGCCTCGCTCGGGAACGGCGCGTCCAGCACGGTGCTGCTGACCTCGGCCGACGGCCAGCTCATGCCGACCCGGTCCGCGTCGGCGTGCAGCGCGACCTCGGCGCCGTCCGCCTGCTTGGCGAGTTCCGCGAGCAGGTTCGCCGGCACCAGCACGTCGAGATCGTCCACCTCGGGCCGCCACGGCAGGCTTGCCACTGCCATCCGGAACCGGTCGGTGCCGACGAGCACGAGCCGCTGGCCCCGCTGCCTGACGTGGACCCCGGTGAACACCGGTAGGGCGTCATCGCGGGACGCGGTGGACGCCGCGACAGCGGCTAGCGGCAGCAGCGCGGTGTCGAGCGCGCCGACGCGATGCGGAGCCTCGCGGACGCCGGGGTGGGCGGGCAGGTCGAGCAGCGGGAGCGCGAAGCGCGCGTTCGGCGTGCGCAGCGCGAGCTTGCGACCCTCGACGACGAGCCGCATCTCCGGGCTGTCGATGTTGCGCAGCGTCTCGGCGAGGGGGCGCGCGGGAACGAGCACCTGCCCCTCGGAGTGCGTCCGCGCACCGTGGCTCAGCCGGATGCTGCGCTCGCGATCGGTGCCCGCGAGCACCACACCGTCCGGCGTGGCTTCGAGGACGGTGCCGCTGAGCACCGGATCAAGCACTCGCCCGGGCAGCAGGCGAACGAGATCGGCCGCGGCCTGCGCGAGCGTGCGGGTCGCGGCGGTGACGTCGAGATCCATGGCGGGCAAGCTAGCCAACCCCACCGACACCGGTCGTTTCCGCAGCTGATCACCCGTGAGTACTTTCAGGCGCGGTACGCCTGTTGTGGGGATGGAGCGAACGGCCCGTTCGGGTCGCCTATCGAGGTGAACAGTCCGTTCGCCCCGTACCACGCGCGCTCCCGGCAGCCGCACTGGCCGCCCAAGGGCAATCACGGGCGCTGACCAGGTCAGATGCCAACCATGGTGAGGTCGGAGCGGGACGTCGGGACCAGGGTGCGGCGGCGCAGCCACAGGACTGCCGCGAGTACGACGCCGACCACGCTCGCGGTCAGGAACGCCGCCGCCGGGCCGCTGCTCTCGACCAGCTGACCGCTGATCGACTGGCCGATGGCCGCGCCCAGCGTCACCGAGGTGACCACCCAGCCGAACGCCTCGGTGGCGGTGCCCGCCGGCGCCGCGATCTCGATCGCCACCGAGTGCGCGGTGGACTGCGGCGTGATCAGGCTGCCCGCCACCAGCAGCGCCAGGCACAAGCCCCACAGCGTCGACGGCACGGCCAGCAGGGTGAGCAGCGCGGCGAAGCCGAACAGCAGCGCGGGCAGCCGCAGGTGCATCGGTCGCGGCCAGGGGCGCAGCCCGTAGGCGACACCGACGACCACCGAGCTCACCGACAGCAGGCTCAGCAGCAGGCCGCCGGCCGTGGGGTGGCCCGCCTCCGCGGCCGCCGCGGGCACGCCGACCTCGATGAAGCCGATCAGGATGCCGAAGCCCAGCGCGGCGAGCGCCACGGTCCGCATCCCCGGGCTCGCGATCGCCCCGAGGAGGCTGCTGCCGACCCGCTCCGCAGGGTCCGGCCGGTGGCCGCGGGCGGCTCGGGTGGAGGCGAAGCCGACGCTGCCGATGACCATGCAGGCGGCGCCGACCACGACCCCGGTCCCCGGCCACGGCATCGCGACCATCAGGCCGGCCAGGCCCGGGCCGAGGATGAAGAAGACCTCCATGCTGATGGCCTCGTACGAGTAGGCCGCGTCCCGCGCCGGGCCGGGCGGCAGCAGCCGCCCCCACAGCGCCCGCGAGGCCGGGCCCACCATCGGCTCGCTGATCCCGACCAGGAACGCCAGCGCGGTCATCAGCGCCACCGGGGCGTGCAACTCGATGGCCACCATCTCGACGGTCACCAGCGCCGCGAACACGCCGGACATGACGTACAGCGGCACGGTCGGTCCCACCCGGTCCATCACCCGGCCCTGCGCGACCGAGCCGCAGGCGACACCGATCAGCGCACCCGCGGACACCAGCCCGGCCGCCGCGAACGAGCCGGTCTCCTGCTGCACGTAGAGCATCAGCGCGAGGCCGACCATCGCGATCGGCAGGCGGCCGAGCAGGGAGGCGATGACAGGACCGCGGGCGCCGGGAGCGGTCAGGGCGGTGCGGTAGTCGGTGAGGGACGTGGATTGGGACACGTGAACAGTATTCCAATTTTGGTACGACAGTACCAACTTTGATTCGGGTAATCTCTCTCACGGATTCGGGTAATCCCCGCACACGAGAAAAAGGGGACCTTCTACCCGGTTCGCTCGGCGACCGAAGAGGGCACACTCAAATAGGAGTGGCTACGCAATCCGGGTGAACTCTGCAATCGAGCTGCGGGCAGCCGCGTCCTGGAAGGTGAGAGGGGTTGCTGGCGGCACCGGCCGTCCAGCATCTTCGACAAGAAGGCTTTCCTCTGGTGCCAAGGATTCGGGGCCGACGCATCGGAGGATCGGGGGAGCGTGGTTAGTCGTCGGGGGACGAACCACGCACATGTGAAGGGGCCGGAGCGCCGCGTCGGGGGCGGCGTCCGGCCCCTTCGCACATGTTCTGGAGCCGGTTCGGTGTCAGCAGCTGCCGCCACCGCCGTCGCCGCCACCGCTGAAACCGCCACCGCCGCCGTCGGAACAGGCCCCGAAGCCGCCGCCCCCGCTGTCACTCCCGCCGAGTCCGCCGCTCGTGTCGCTGTAGCTGCCGGTGTCACTGGTGTAGTAGGCCCCGCCGGAACTGCCGGTGTAGCCGCGGCCGCGGCCACCCTTGGATCGCACGGACGCGGCGATCAAGATCGCGAACGCCGCCACGATCGCGATTGCGAAGATTCCGCCCATCGGTTTGGCCCCCTCAGATCTCCGTTCCTCGGTCGTCCGTAGGACGCCCATCCGCCACCGGGGGTTCCAGGTCGAGCACGAAACGTGAAGGAGTCTCAGTCGCCGCCGCCGGAATCGCCACCACCGCCGCCGGAATCGCCCGAACCGCCCGAGTCCCACCCGCCGCCGGAATCCCACCCGCCGTGGTGTCCGCCGCCGTGGTGTCCACCGAACGAACTGTCTTGGTCCCAGCCCCAGCTCGTGTCGACGCCGCTGGATCCGCTGTCGCTCCGCCTGGAAACTTGCCGGCGTGCGGCGGCCCGCCGGCGTGCGGCGGCGTAGTCGGCTCCAACGCGCCGGCGATGCCGCCGGGCGCGAGCGACCCACCGGTCCCAGACGATGCCGATGCCAAGCAGGAGCAACATGCCCACCCCGACGTAACCAACCCAGTGCATGCCGCCCGCCTCTCGATCGACCGATCAAGGTTCTACACGCCGCAGGCGACCATCGGGTTGAATTTCGGGCATGAAAAAGACGCGCATCAGCTGAAAAGTCCGGGTAGAGGTCCCGAACCCGTCGGCCGACGCGCGTCAGTTCACGGCGTCGCTACTGCACCAGTGCTCAGCGAGCGCGGCGGGCCAACCGCTCGGGGTCGAGGATGAGCACGCTCTTGCCCTCGAGCCGCAGCCAACCGCGGTGCGCGAAGTCCGCCAGCGCCTTGTTCACGGTCTCCCGCGAAGCGCCGACGTACTGCGCGATCTCTTCCTGCGTCAGGTCGTGGGTGACCCGCAGCAGTCCCGCCTCCTGGCTGCCGAAGCGCTGCGCGAGCTGCAGCAACGCCTTGGCAACGCGGCCCGGCACGTCGGTGAAGATCAGGTCGGCCAGCATGCCGTTGGTCCGGCGCAGCCTGCGCGCGACCACGCGCAGCAGCTGCTCGGCGATCTCCGGGCGCGTGGCGATCCACTGCCGAAGGGCCGACCGGTCCATGCTCAGTGTGCGGACCTCGGTGACCGTGGTCGCCGTCGAGGTGCGCGGCCCCGGGTCGAAGATGGACAGCTCGCCGAACATGTCCGACGGGCCCATGATCGCCAGCAGGTTCTCGCGACCGTCAGGCGACTTGCGTCCGAGCTTCACCTTGCCGGACTGAATGATGTAGAGCCGGTCGCCCGGCTCGCCCTCGGCGAAGATCACGTGTCCTCGCGGGAACTCCACGGGTTCCAGCGACTGGGCCAGTGCCTCTGCCGCGGCCGGCTCAACGCCCTGGAAGATGCCGGCCCGGGCCAGTGTCTCGTCCACCTCGTCCCTCCATGTTGAGACGCGGCGGCTGCCTGTGGTGCCGGACCCGCGAGTGCGAATCTAGCGGTGTGCCGCCGATCACTACCAGTAATTCTAAGACTGGTCGCGGGAACGGCGAGTACGCAACCTACCTGCGCGTCCCACCCTGCGGAGCTGGAACAACTCCAGCGCGCGTCCAATACCTTGCCGGAACAGCGCCCGTACCTCGTCGGGGCGAGCGTTCTCCAGCAACTCCTCCACCTCGTTCTCCTGCACCGCGACGTGCCGCAGGCGGGCCTCCACGCGCTCCATGAAGAGGGTGAAGAACATGATCACGAGCGGCACGACGATGACGAACCAGGCAGCCATCATGGCTTGAATCCTCGCTCATACCTTTGGGGCGGGTGCAACCGGGGTCGGGTTCCCGGCGAGCGTGACTGTTCGGCCACCGTCCGTGATGACCTCTTCTCATGGTCCGGCGGGGGTCCCCGGACCGTGTCGGGGCGCAGCCTAACCCGGATGCGCAACGCAGTCGGCGTTCGACACACTCCGGCGGCCCTGGGCCGCGCCGGTGCGGCGGGTTTCCGGGGCGATCGGATCCGTAGGCTGGTGGGGTGTCAGACCTGGCTCGGAACAAGCGCAAGAGTGCCGCGACCCGTTCGGGCGATGAAACCCGGCTGGGGCTGGTCCGGCGGGCTCGCCGGATGCTGCGGTCGCTGACCGAGGCGTACCCGGATGCGCACTGCGAGCTGGACTTCGAGACTCCGCTGGAGCTCGCGGTCGCCACGATCCTGTCCGCCCAGTGCACCGACAAGCGGGTCAACGAGGTCACCCCGGCCCTGTTCAAGAAGTACCCGACGGCCGCCGACTACGCCTCGGCGGACCGCACCGAGCTGGAGGAGATGATCCGCTCCACCGGGTTCTACCGGAACAAGGCGGCGTCGCTGATGGGCTTGGGCGCGGCCCTGGTGGAGAAGTACGACGGCGAGGTGCCGGGGAAGCTGGCGCAGCTGGTCAAGCTGCCCGGCATCGGCCGTAAGACGGCCAACGTCATCCTCGGCAACGCTTTCGACGTCCCGGGCATCACCGTGGACACCCACTTCGGACGCCTGGTCCGGCGCTGGGGCTGGACCGAGGAGGAGGACCCGGTCAAGGTCGAGCACGCGATCGGCGAGCTCGTCCCGCGCAAGGAGTGGACGATGCTCTCGCACCGGGTGATCTTCCACGGCCGCCGCGTCTGCCACGCCCGCAAACCCGCCTGCGGTGCCTGCCTGCTGGCCAAGGACTGCCCGTCCTACGGGGTGGGCCCGATCGAGCCCGCGCAGGCGGCGAAGCTGGTGCGCGGCCCGGAGACGCCGCGGCTGCTGGCGCTTGCCGGGGTCGTCGACGAGGTCCCGGAGCGCACCATCGAGCAGGCTGCGGCCAAGGAGCCGGTCGCGTGAACCTGCGCGCCTACCGAAATGAGATCCGCTGGACCATCGTGGTGGTCGTGCTCGCGGTGCTGGGCGTGATCGCGCTCTGGCCGCGTGGCGCGGACCAGCAGCAACAGCAGTCCGCTGCACCGGCTCCGGCGCCAGCGGCCCGCGCCGTCGACCCGGCGCAGCGGGCCGCGGCGGCGCTGCAACCCTGCCCAGCTGCTAGCGGCGCTCCAGGTGACCTGGCGGGGGTGACCGGCAGCTGCCTGGCCGACGGGCAGCCCGCTGACGTGGGTGCCGCCGTCGCCGGTGGCCCCACCCTGATCAACCTCTGGGCGACCTGGTGCGCGCCGTGCCGCACCGAGCTGCCCGCGCTGCAGGCCTACGCGGACCAGCCGGGCGCGGTCAGGGTTCTGGGTGTCCAGGTCCAGAGCGATCCGGCGGACGGTCTTGACCTTCTTACCCAGTTGGGCGTTCACTTCCCCAACGTGCATGACGGAGACAGCCGCGTCCGGGCCTCGCTGAAGGCGCCGAACGTGTTGCCGATGAGCTACGTGGTGACCGCCTCCGGCGAGGTTCGCCGCATCGATCCGCCGGTCGTGTTCAAGTCACCGGACGACGTCCGGGCCGCCGTCGAGCGAACCCTGGGGAGCGACCGGTGAACCAGCGACGAACGGGCCCGCTGGTCGACCCGGTGGAGCTACCCGGCTGGTTGCAGGGCCTGGTCAAGCGCTCCGCCGACCTGGACCCGGGGCACTGCGGCTGGCCGCGCGAGAGTCCGCCGGCCGACGCCCGCCCGGCCGCGGTGCTGGTGCTCTTCGGCGAGGGTCCGAACGGTCCGGACGTGCTGCTGCTGCGCCGCGCCGACGGCCTGAGCTCGCACCCCGGCCAGGTTGCCTTCCCCGGTGGCTCGCTCGACGATGTCGATCGGGGGCCGGTCGACGCCGCGCTGCGGGAAGCCGTCGAGGAGGTGGGGTTGCGGCCGGAGGGCGTCCGCCCGGTGGCGACGCTGCCGGAACTGCACGTGGCGCACAGCGGATTCCGGGTGACCCCCGTGCTCGCGCACTGGGTCGAACCATCCCCGGTCGCGCCGGTGGACCCCGGTGAGACGGCGGCGGTGGCCCGGGTGCCGATCTCCTGGCTGACCGATCCGGCGAACCGGCTGCGGGTGGAGCTGGCCGGGCGGCATTCGAGTCCGGCGTTCCTGGTGCCCGGGATGCTGGTGTGGGGTTTCACCGGTGGCCTGCTGTCCGGGGTGCTGGACCTGGCCGGCTGGTCGCGCCGCTGGAACCGCGCCGACGTGCGGGAACTCGACCAGGCCTGGCGGGCCGCCGAGGAGGCGGAGGACATCGGTTTCGGACGTTCTTGAGCGGTTTGAGAGCCTGTTCTCGGAACTCGGCTGATCGTCGCGGCGGTGCGAGCCGCGCGCGTCGCGCCGAGGCTGCGCCCCTTCGAGGACGGGTTCTGAGAACGTGGTGCGGGCCGATCGTCGCGGCGAGGATGAGGTGAGCGGGTGAACTGGGTCGACCTGCTGGTGGTGCTGCTGGCACTGCTCGCCGCGCTTTCGGGGGCTCGCAGCGGCCTGGTCACCGCCCTGTTCTCGTTTCTGGGCGTGTTCGTCGGTGCGGTCGTGGGCCTGAAGGTGGCGCCGCTGCTGCTGGACCGCTTGGACAGCCCGGTCGCCCGCCTCGCCTTCGGCGTCGGGATCGTCGTGCTGCTGGTGGCCTTCGGCGAGACCTTCGGTATGTGGGCCGGCCGGGAACTGCGGGACCGGATCACCTCCCCGAAGCTGACCGGTGTGGACAACGCGCTGGGCGCGGTCCTGCAGTTCGTCGCGGTCCTCGTGGTGGCGTGGCTGATCGCGTTGCCGTTCACGTCGGCGTCCGCGCTGCCCGGCCTCGCGGCCGCCATAAGCCGGTCGAAGGTGCTGACCGCCGTCAACTCGGTGATGCCCGAATCGGCCAAGGCGCTGCCGGACGACCTGCGTGAAATGCTTGGGGTGTCCGGATTCCCGCAGGCGCTGGAACCGTTCTCGCAGACCCCGGTCGCGGAGATCGCGCCGCCGGACGCGGCGCTGGCCAACAGCCCGGCGGTGCGCAACGCGCGGACCAGCGTGGTGAAGGTCCGGGGCCGCGCCACGTCCTGCGCGCGGGCGTTGGAGGGCACCGGGTTCGTGATCTCGCCGCACCGGGTGATGACGAACGCGCACGTGGTCGCGGGCACGGACCGGGTGGCGATCGAGATCGGCCGCGGCGAGTTCGACGCGGAGGTCGTGCTCTACAAACCCGACGAGGACGTCGCGATCCTGGCGGTGCCGGACCTGGACGCGGACGCGATGACCTTCGCGCCCGGTCCCGCCAGCCCGGGCAACGACGTGATCGCGCTGGGCTATCCGCTGGACGGGCCCTACACTGCGTCGGCGGGCCGCATCCGGGAGCGGATCAGGCTGCGCGGGCCGGACATCTACGACGCGAACACCGTGGTCCGGGACGTCTACACGGTGCGCGGCAAGGTGCAGAGCGGGAACTCCGGCGGGCCGTTGATCGACCCGAGCGGCAAGGTCGTGGGCGTGGTCTTCGGCGCTGCGGTGGATGACCCGGAGACGGGCTTCGCCCTCACCGCGGAACAGGTCGCCGACGAGGTGGCTGCCGCACCCCGGCTGTCCACCGAGGTCGCCACGGGCCCCTGCACCCACTGATTTGCGTGCGTGGGCTGCGGTGCTGATCGCGCCGCTGGAGGACCGCCGTCAGGACGCTGCCGGGGTTTCCTCGGCGGCGTGGTGGCGCTTGGTGATCTGCTTGGTGTCCTTGAGCGTTTCGATGGTGCGCTTCGGTGCCCGGATCTTGCGCACCCGCATGTAGCCGAGCAGCGCCAGCAGGCCCGCCACCAGCAGCATCACCAGGAACACGATGCCGAAGGCCGCCCACCGCCACAGGCCGAGCTGGGCCAGCCCCTCGGCCAGCGTGAAGAACAGGAAGAACAGGCTGAAGCCGAGCACGGTCAGCGCGAGGACGAAGTAGACGCTGCCCTTGACGGCCTTCTTCATCTCGCCGGCGAGCTCGGTCTTGGCCAGCTCCACCTCGGACCTGACCAATGTGGACAGGTGAGTCGTAGCATCGCGGACCAACGCGCCGATGGACTGCCCGTCGGGAGCAGTGCCCTCTTCGGACAGCGGGATGGACGTGACCGCAGTCCACCCCGCACCGTCACGGCTGCCGTTGGTGCTCTTCTGGGCGCTGTTCACGTGCCCCATCGTGCCACGCGCGATCAACGGGCGACCGGGCGACTCGCGGTGCGTTACCCGTGAGTGACCCGCATCGGCAGGTGTTCCGCAGGTTCAATTGAACCTCGTGACGGGGCCCTGAGGCGCAGTTTCAGTTGAAACTGCGTTCTCCAGAGGTCAGGCCGCGGTTCAGGCGACGTCGGTGCCGTCGCCGTTCTTGAGCTTGCGGCCGCGCCGCAGCAGGACCGCAGCGGCGAGCAGCGACGCGATGGCGGACGCGATCAGCACCGCGGCCTTGGCGCGTTCCGCCGCCGCACCGGCCAGCGACAGGTCGGCGATCAGCAGGCTGACCGTGAAGCCGACGCCGCCGAGCATCGCCAGCGCCGCCATGTCGCGCCACTGCACCGAGTCCGGTTTCGCGCCGATGCCCAGCTTCACCGCGAGGAAGGAGCTGCCGAAGATGCCGATCAGCTTGCCCACCACCAGCCCGATGATGATCGCGATGGCCACCCGGTCCGCGCCGATCGCGGCCAACGCCTCGCCATTCACCGGAACCCCGGCGGCGAAGAACGCGAAGACCGGCACGATGAGCCCGGCCGACCAGGGCTGAAGCCGGTGTTCCAGGCGCATCGCCGGCGACGCCGGCTCGTGCGGGTCGCGCTTCACACGCGTGAGCAGCCCGAGCGCCACGCCGGCGATCGTCGCGTGGATGCCGCTGGTGTGCACCGCGATCCAGGTGGCCACGGCCAGCGGCACGTACAGCCACGGCGTGGTGATCCGCTTGCGCTGCAGGTACCAGTAGGCGACGCAGAGCACGACCGCAGCGAGCAGCGCGAGCACGCTGAGCCCGTCGGTGAACAGCACCGCGATCACCACGATCGCGCCCAGGTCGTCGACCACCGCGAGGCTGAGCAGGAAGACTCGCGCCGCGGTGGGCATCCAGGAGCCGGTCAGCGACAGCACACCCAGCGCGAAGGCGATGTCGGTGGCGACCGGGATCGCCCACGCGGCATGCGCGCCGGGCGTGCCGTGGCTGATCGAGAAGGCGAGCACGGCGGGCACGATCATGCCGCCGATCGCGGCGATCACCGGCAGCAGCGCGCTCTTGATGTTGGACAGCTCGCCGACCACGAGTTCGCGCTTGAGCTCCAGCCCCGCGACGAAGAAGAAGATCGCGAGCAGCCCGTCCTTTGCCCAGTCGCCGATGGACAGGTCGAGGTGCAGGGCCGCCGGCCCGATTTCGAAGTCGCGGATCGCGTGGTAAAGCGCTGCCGCGGGGGAGTTCGCCAGCAGCAGCGCGACAGCGGTGGCGGCCAGCAGGACCACGCCGCCGACGGTTTCGGTCCGCAAGTAGGAGCCGAAGTCGAACGTTCGCGCAGATCGCGCGGCCTTGGCGGGCCGGGACTTGTTGCGGGCGGCTTTCGACACTGGCGGCTCCGATCGCGGGTAGCACGAGCTACAACGCCGACCAGTCTTCCCGGCACACCTTTCCCCGTATTTTAACATCCACGATCCGCCTGATTGCCTTCGCAAGCACGGCAGGAGCGGTGTTCGTGCAGGTAAAGACGTATTTCTCGGGCGGTTCGGCCGGAAAGCTCACGACCCGTTGACATGGAGGAAGCGCCGGGGACGCCCTCCGAAGAGGACGTCCCCGGCGCTTCACCAGTGCGGTCAGTCGTCGCTGGACTTCTTCAGGCCCCTGGAGATGAGGTCCATGACCGAGGAGTCGGCGAGCGTCGTGACGTCGCCGACCTCGCGGTTCTCCGCGACGTCGCGCAGCAGGCGCCGCATGATCTTGCCGGAGCGGGTCTTGGGCAGCTCGGGCACGACCATGATCTGGCGGGGCTTGGCGATCGGGCCGATCTCGTGGGAGACGTGCTCGCGCAGCTCCTTGAGCGCGACCTCGCCGCTGGCGGTGTCGTCGATGCCGCCGCGCAGAATCACGAACGCCACGATGCCCTGGCCGGTGGTGGGGTCGGAGGCCCCGACCACGGCCGCCTCGGCGACGTTGGGGTGCGACACCAGGGCGGACTCGACCTCCGTCGTGGAGATGCGGTGCCCGGAGACGTTCATGACGTCGTCGACCCGGCCCAGCAGCCAGATGTCGCCGTCGGCGTCGTACTTGGCACCGTCGCCGGCGAAGTAGAAGCCGAGGTCGGCGAACTTCGACCAGTAGGTCTCCCGGTAGCGGTCGTCGTCGCCCCAGATGCCGCGCAGCATCGACGGCCACGGCCCGTCCAGCACCAGGAGCCCGCCGCCGCCGTTGCCGACCTCCGCCCCGGTCTCGTCGACGACCTTCGCCGAGATCCCCGGCAGCGGCCGCTGCGCCGAGCCGGGCTTGGCGACGGTGACCCCGGGCAGCGGGGAGATCATGATCGCTCCGGTCTCGGTCTGCCACCAGGTGTCCACGACCGGCGTGCGGTCGCCGCCGATGTTCTTGCGGTACCAGATCCAGGCCTCGGGGTTGATCGGCTCGCCGACCGAGCCCAGCAGGCGCAGGGAGGACAGGTCGTACTTCGCGGGGATCTCCACGCCCCACTTCATGAACGTGCGGATCGTCGTAGGGGCGGTGTAGTAGATCGTCACCCCGTACTTCTGCACGACCTCCCAGTGCCGGCCCTCGTGCGGCGCGTTGGGGGTGCCCTCGTAGATGACCTGGGTCGCCCCGTTGGCCAGCGGCCCGTACACGATGTAGGTGTGGCCGGTGACCCAGCCGATGTCCGCGGTGCACCAGTACACGTCCGACTCCGGCTTGAGGTCGAAGACGGTCTGGTGCGTGTAGGCGGCCTGGGTGAGGTAGCCACCGGAGGTGTGCAGGATGCCCTTGGGCCTGCCGGTGGTGCCCGAGGTGTAGAGGATGAACAGCGGCTGCTCGGCGTCGAAGGCCTCCGGGGCGTGGGTCTCCGGCTGGCCCTCCAGGACGTCATCCCACCACTTGTCGCGGGCGTCGTCCCAGGCGACCTCACCGCCGGTGCGCTTGACCACCACCACGTGCTCGACGCTCGGGGTCTCCGCGACGGCCTCGTCCACGTTGGCCTTCAGCGGCATCGCCTTGCCGCGCCGGTACTGGCCGTCGGAGGTGATCACCACCTTCGCCTCGGCGTCGTTGATGCGGATGCGCAGCGCCTCCGAGGAGAACCCGCCGAAGACGACGCTGTGCATCGCGCCCAGCCGGGCGCACGCAAGCATCGAGAACACCGCTTCGGGCAGCATCGGCAGGTAGATCGCGACCCGGTCGCCGGCGCCGACGCCCAGCGCGGCCAGGGCGTTGGCGGTGCGGGAGACCTCCCGCTGCAGCTCCGCGTACGTGATCGCGCGCGAATCCCCGGGCTCGCCTTCCCAGTGGATCGCGACGCGGTCACCGCTGCCGGCCTCGACGTGCCGGTCCACGCAGTTGTAGGCCACGTTCAGCTTGCCGCCGACGAACCACTTCGCGAACGGGGCATTCGACCAGTCCAGGACCTGGTTCCACTTGGTGTCCCAGTGCAGCCGCTCGGCCTGCTTGACCCAGAACGCCTCCCGGTCCGCCGAAGCTTCCTCGTACAGCGCCGACGTGGCGTTTGCCTGCGCCGCGAATTCCTGGGACGGCGGGAATGTCCTGCTTTCGATGAGCAGGTTGTCGAGCGTGTTGCTCTGCCCGTCGGGCTGGTTCATTGCCGAGAACCTCCCTGGATATGGGATGCCAGTGCCAGTGGAACCGTAATGCGATCAGGCTCACTGCAACAGGGGGTTCGTCCGAATGGTTCAGACCAATCACGCGATACGGTCCGAAATCGCCGTATTGCGGAGGCCGACAGCGCCGTCACTGTGTCACATGTCGCAACCCGGGTCGGCGGCGGGGGCTGACGTGCCGGTAGCGTCGTCGGGCGTGACCGAGAAGCCATCGCTGGCGCCGCTGCTGGAGCTGGACGGCGTCGCCGACGCCGTGACCGCCGCCCGCGCGGCGATCGATGAGGTGCACCGGCACCCGGCCAACCGGCGCGGCTGGCCCGCCACCGCGGCCGAGGCGTCCGTCCGGGCCGCCCGCGCGTCGGCGGCCATCGCGGGCGGCGCGGCCGAGATCCCGGAATCCGGCGAGGTCACTGACCCGCTGCTGGCCGGTTCGCTGCGGATCGCCGAGGCGATGGGCACGCTGCTGCCCACCTGGCAGCGCGCGCCGCGGCAGGCGCTGGCCCGGATGCACGTGCTCGCGGCGGCCGACCTGATCGACGACCCGGACCGGCTCGGCCGTCCGCAGGCCGACCCGTTGATCGCCGAGCGGCTCGACCTGCTCGCCGAGATCATCACCGACCGCGAAGCCCAGGGGCCGGGCCCGGTGCTGGCGGCGGTCGTGCACGGCGAACTCCTCGCGCTGCAGCCGTTCGGCACCGCCGACGGGGTGATCGCGCGGGCCGCGGCGCGGCTGAGCGTGATCGGCAGCGGGCTCGACCCGAAGGGCCTGGTGGTTCCCGAGGTCGCGTACTTCCGGCGGCAGGAGGAGTACGCCGAGCGGGCCCTCGGCTTCGCCACCGGCGAGATCGACGAGGTCGCGGCCTGGATCGTGTACTGCTGCGAGGCGTTGGAGGCCGGGGCGCGCGAGGCGAAGTCGATCGCCGACGCCGTCCAGGAGGGCTGAGCGGACCGGGAACCTGGTTTTGCCCGGTCGTGGCCCGTGAGTGTTTTCGGGTGCTATAGCCCCGGAAAGCGCTCACGGACCCCGACCGCAAGCGAGCGGGGGCGCGAGGGCCCCGGACCCGGGAGGGAAGGGGTTGGGCGTGGCGAAGAAGATCTTGATCGACTGCGATCCGGGCATCGACGACGCGCTGGCGCTGGCGCTGGCGCACGGCAGTCCGGAGCTGGACATCGTCGGCGTGACCACCGTCGGCGGCAACGTCGAGTTGGAGCACACCACCGACAACGCCCTGCGGCTGCGTGACTTCTACGGCATGGACGTGCCGGTCGCGCGCGGTGCCGGTCAGCCGCTGGTGCGCGAGCCGAAGACCGCCGGGGATGTGCACGGCAAGACCGGTCTCGGCGGCGTGGTGCTGCCCGAGCCGAAGTCGAAGCTGAGCGACCAGCACGCCGTCGACTTCATCATCGACACCTTGGCCGCCGCGCCCGGCGAGATCAGCCTGACGGCGGTCGGGCCGCTCACCAACATCGCGCTCGCGCTGCGCAAGGAGCCGCGGATCGCCGAGTGGGTTGGGGAATTCGTCATTATGGGCGGCTCCTACACCCGCGGCAACACGAACCCGGCCGCCGAGTTCAACATCCTCGCTGATCCCGAGGGCGCGGCCGTCGCGTTCAACGCGCCCTGGCGGACGGTCATGATCGGGCTGGACCTGACCTACCAGGCCCGGGCGAACGCCGCGGTGCGCGCGCGGTTCGCCGACCTCGGTCGGCTGGAGTCGGAGCTGATCACGCCGTCCCTGGACTTCTACGGCAGCCACGTCAGCTACCGCGACGAGGGCCCGGCCATCCACGACGCCTGCGCGATCGCGTACGTGATCGACCCGGGGCTGTTCCAGACGGTGTCGGCCCGCGTCGACGTCGAAACGCAGGGCCGCTTCACCTCCGGCATGACGGTCACGGACTTCGGGGCCCCGTCCGACGTCCACAACGCCGACGTCGCCACGACCCTCGACGCCGAAGCCTTCTGGACCCTGGTCGCCGACGCCTACCGCAACGTCGCCGCCAACCTCCCGGACTGATCCGCGGGCAGGGCGCCGGCCCGGGGCGGCGCCCCGGCCCTGGTGATCGCAGTGGCCGAATCGGCCGGCGACCGGCGGATGGTCGAGGTGTCGCGGTGAACGAGGTGAATCGCGACGTTTTCCGGGAGTTCCGGGCGAACCGCGGCGAGGCCGGCGGAGCGTTCGAGGGAATGCCGCCGCTGCTGCTCAGCACCACCGGGGCGCGGCGGGAACGGGGCTCCCGGTCAGCCCTCGACGGCTCGGAGCGCGTCGCGGACGTGGCCGTCGGAGACCGCCAGCGCCGCCGCCGCTCGCTCGATGTCGACGCCGGTGAGCAGGTGCACCAGCGCGGTCTTGAGGTCGCCGTCCGCCGCCGTGAGCGCTGCCGCGCACACCTCTTCGGAAGCCCCGGTCGCTTCCTGCAGGATGCTGATCGTGCGGCCGCGCAGCTTCGCGTTGGTGGCGAGCATGCTGACCATCAGGTTCGAGTAGGTCCGGCCCATCCGGATCATCACCGCGGTGGAGAACGATGTGAGCACCAGCTTCTGAGCGGTGCCCGCCTTCATCCGCGTCGACCCGCTGATCGGTTCCGGCCCGGTGTCCACCGCGATCACCACGTCGGCGGGCACTTTCCCGACGTTCGGGTTCGACGTCACCAGCGCGGTCCGCGCCCCGAGCTCCTGCGCGGCCTCCAACGCGCCGAGCACGTACGGCGTCCGCCCGGACGCCGCGAGCCCCACGACGCAGTCGAGCCCGCTCGCGCCCTCGCGGATTGCCGCGGCACCGGATTCGACGTCGTCCTCGGCGTTCTCCACGGCGTGCCGGAAGGCCTCGGGGCCGCCGGCCTGGTGCGCGATGACCCAGTTCGGCGGCACGTTGAAGGTCGGGATCAGTTCGGCGGCGTCCAGCACCGCGAGCCGCCCGGAGGTACCCGCGCCGACGTAGTGCACCCGCCCGCCCGCGCGCAGCGCCGCGACGGCCATGTCCACCGCGCGGGCCAGCTCGGGCAGCACCCGGCCGACCGCAACCGGCACCGTCCGGTCCTCGCCGTTGAGGACGTGCAGGACGTCCAGGGTCGGCAGCAGGTCGATGTCCCTGGTCCTGGGGTTGTTTCGTTCGGTGGGAGCGTCGACGCGGACCGCGCGGTCCCGGCTCATCACGCCTCCTGCGGCAGTTGCGGGAACACCCGGTCGGGGTGCGGGTGGGGGTCGCGCATCACGTCTCCTTCTGCCGCCGGCGGTCCGGCCGGCTGCCGAGGCGGTGGCCGCCCACTGCTTCGTAGGTGGCTTCCAGCGCTGCCTTCGCCTGGTCCAGGTGGCGTTGCGCGACGCCGATGAACAGGCAGTCGATCACGGTCAGCTGCCCGATGCGGCTGGCCATGGCGCCGGAGCGGTAGGTGGTCTCGCGGACCGCGGTGGTCAGCACGTGGTCGGCGACCTCGGTGATGGGCGAGCGGGCGAAATTGGTCAGGGCGGCGGTGGTGGCTCCGCGCCGCCGCGCCTCGCGGAGCGCCTCGACCGTCTCGGTGGTGGCGCCGGTGTGCGAGATGCCGATGGCGACATCGCCTTCCCGCAGCACTGCCGCCGAGGTCAGCGCGTTGTGCGTGTCGGCCCAGGCGAAGCAGGTCAGGCCGATGCGGTGCAGCTTCTGCTGCAGGTCGAGCGCGACGAAGGCGCTGGCGCCGACGCCGTAGACGTCGATGCGGCGGGCCGTGGCGACGTCGTCGACGAGCCGCCCCAGGATCGCGGCGTCCAGCTGATCCGCGGTCTCCTCGACCGCCTTGGCGTCGGCGTAACCGACCTTCTCGATGATCTGCCCGAGGTCGTCTTCCGGGGCGATGTCGCTGCCCAGCTCGCGGTCCCGGGTGGAGGTGCGCGCCGTGTCGGCGGCGAGCGCGATGCGCAGGTCCGGGTAGCCGCCGACGCCGATCGCCTTGCAGAACCGGGTGACAGTGGTTTCGCTGGTGCCCGCGGCCTCGGCGACCTCGGTGATGCTGCGCCGGGCGATCGAAGCCGGGTCGGCGAGCACGATGTTGGCCACGCGCTGTTCGGCTCGGGCGAGGCCGGGCAGCAGGGAGCGAATCTTGACGAGCGGGCTTGACTCGCCCGATTCGCGGAACGTGTCGTCAGTGGCCATGTGGGAAACTTACTAACCGCTGCTTGCGCAGGTCAATGGGCGTCTTCTGGGTTTCCGCTCGGAGGACGCGGCAAACTCATACCCAGGTTGCATCCGAACCCAACTACTCCGAAAGGGGTAATTGCAGGTCCGCGCGGTGACGATGCGATTCACACCCGGTGTCATACACCCCGAAACACCTGCCGTCCCTGATCGAAACATTTCTGCCCAACACGGCCGTCCGCACGCGAGTTCGGGAGGAGGCAGCGGATCGTCGTCGAGGCAACGCGGAGCGATCCGCAGAAGGGCCCCGGGAGACGCTGGAGGACTACACCCTCCGGTTCGCCCCGCGCAGCTATCACCGGTGGAGCCCGGAGTGGTGGCGACGACGGCGCTGGGCGGCATCGCCTACCTGATCACGACGCTGATCGTGGTGCCGCTGGTCATCTACGGCATGGAAGGCGCTGAGCAAGCTCCAGGTGTGGACGACGCCGCTGTGGCTGCTGCTGATGGTCGGGTGGTGTCGTTCCTGGCCTCGGCGATCCAGCCGTTCTCGCCGATGGCGGCGGTGGTCGTAGCGGCGGTGCTGACGCCGCTGATAGCGGTCGTCACGCGGGGCCGCTACTACCTGCGGCGCCACCGACCGCACCGGCACCCACGTCCCCCCGCGACGTGCACGAGGTGAAGGACACCTTCTGCCGAGTGGCTTGGCTGCCGAGTGGCTTGGCGGGAGGTGCCCTTCGCGCATCGCCGGATCGCGGCGGTCACTGCTTCGTCGAGTGCTCCGGTTCGACGTAGACCACCACGCGTTCCTCGCCGGGCTGGGGCCACGGGTACTCGTTCTCGTCGAGGTACTTCTTCGCCATCTTGTTGATGAACGCGTTGCCCGGGTCGTCCTCGATCTTGGTCACCTTGCCGCGCACCTCCACGTACCGGTAGGGCTCGTCCGGGTCGTGCACGGAGACGGAGATGCGCGGCTCCCGCTTGAGGTTCCGGTACTTCTGCCGCGTCTTGGTCTGGCTGAACTTCAGGTACTGGCCGTCCCAGTCGATCCACACCGGGCTCGACTGGGGTTCGCCGTGCGGCCCGATGGTGGCCACGTGGCCGAAGGCGCGCTTGTTCAGAATGTCCTCGCGGTCCTGCGGAATCGCCGACACTTCGACTCCCTCCAACGGTTGCGGCTGGCGGTCCGACACTGCCCGCCCGCGACCCGCCACGCGACTCGAACGGTTCCCGAACGGAGCAGCCGGTCGGGATCAGCGGTCGGCGAGGGCCCGCTGGAGCAGGCCGTGCAGGGCTTGCTGTTCCGCTTGGGTGAGTCCGGCCAGCGGAGTGTTCACCGAGAAGCGCTCGATGATCTGCGCGCGCTGCCGTTCGCCTTCGGCGGTCAGGGCGAGTTGTTTGGCGCGGCGGTCGCGCGGGTGCGGCTGCCGGGTGACCAGGCCGTTCTTCTCCAGCCGGTCCACCACGAAGGTCACGTTCGATGTCGCGCAGTGCATCCGGTCGGCGAGTTCGCGCATGGTCAGCGGTTCGCTCAGCTCGCGCAGCGCGATCGCCTGGGGCGCGGTGAGGTTGGTGTCGGCGACGCAGCCGCGCACGTGTTCGTCAATGTTGTGCGCGAGCTCGCTGATCAGGCTGCAGAGTTCGCGCGCGGCCATCGGCTCGTCCATGCGGCGAGTCTAGCAAGTTAGAAATGTTGCAACTTTAATAATTCAAGTTGTAAGTTAATGGTCATGAACGATGCACAGCGCTGGAACTCGGTGGCCGGAATTCGCTCGATCGACCTCGGTGACCTGCGGGCCAGCTACGTCCCGGACGGCGTCGTGGCGCTCAAGCCGCGCGGCTGGTTCCCGGAGACGACCGACGACGACTGGCGCGAACACGCGCAGCACCTCGACGAGGCCGGGCAGCTGGTGGCCAGCATCGGCGGTCTGCTGGTCGAGCGCGGTTCGCGGGCGATGCTGATCGACGCGGGCTACGGCCCGTCGGGCTCCCCGGACGATCCGGAGAACGCGGCTATCGGCGCCATCCACGGCCGCGACCTGCCGGAAAACCTCGCGAAGCTGAGCCGCAGGCCCGACGAGATCGAAGCCATCGCGATCACCCACCTGCACACCGACCACATCGGGTGGGCGCTCCAGGACGACTTCCAGGCGGCGCGAGTGCTGCTGTCGGAGCGCGAGTGGGAGCAGCGCGACCAGCACGCCGCGGACGTCACGGACGAGATGCTGCACCGGCTGGAGAAGCGGGTGGAGACCGTCCGCGATGGACAAGAGATCTTCCCGGGCGTGCGGGTGCGGCACTCGTTCGGCCACACGCCGGGCCACGCCTCGTACACGATCTCCTCGGGAGGTCAGCGCCTGATCGTCATCGGCGACGCGCTGCACAGCGCGGCGCAGGTCGACAACCCGACCTGGCCGGTGCGGGCGGACGTCGACCGAGACGAGGCGTTCAGGTCCCGCCTCGACCTGCTGCGCGAGCTCGGCGAGCCGAACACGATCGGCTTCGCCATCCACTTCGCCGACGTCCAGTTCGGCCGCGTGTCAACGGAACCCGCCGGCACCACCTGGACCCCGCTCCCATGATCGGGTTCCACCGCGATTTCAATGGAAATCGGACCTTCGATTTCCATTGGGCTTTTTTCATCCTGATCTTGGCTGGTCAGAGGGTGTGGTCGTGGGTGGCGTGGTGTGGGCGGGCTGGCCAGGGCCATGATCATTTATCAAGATCATCTGACGGTGGCCGTGGTCGCGGAGAAGATGTGACGATGATCATGGCCGGTTGGCTGCAACGAGAGTGCCCCCGGCGGGGTTGGGGAGTGTGTGAAAACCCAATCCAGCCCCGCCGAGGGCACCGAACCCATTGTGTACCAAGCCCAACTTCCCGTGTCGAGGGCCACGATCGACTACCTCGCCTCGCTGATCACCACGCACTGCAGGAAAATCCGCTCTCGCTGGCGCAAGGTGACCCCTGGTACGCAGGCGATCATCGTGCTCGCGGTGCTGCGTCACGACCAGCGGCTGCTGGACATGGCCGGCGGCAACAGGGTGTCGGCCTCGACGATCCGCCGCTGGGTGCTGGAGGTCATCGACCTGCTGGCCGCCCGTGCCCCGCGCCTGGACCGCGTCCTGAGCAAAGTGGCCCGCGGCGGGGGTGAGGTCGTGCTGCTGGATGGCACCCTGGTGCGCACCCAGCGCCGCACCGGCAAGAACAACCGGCGCAACTACAGCGGCAAACACAAAGCCCACGGCCTGCTGTTTCTCGCCCTCACCGACCACAAAGGCAACCTGTTGTGGTTCTCTGCGGCCAAACCAGGGCGGGCCTCGGAAGTCACCACCGCCCGCCACAACAACATCACCACCGCACTCCGGGACGCCGAACTCGGCGCGATGTGCGACCTCGGATTCACCGGACTGGAAGACGACCCCGACGAACCCGTGATCATCATCGGCCGCCGCGCCGCCCGCGCCCACCCGCTCACCGACGCCCAGAAACAAGCCAACCAACTCGTTGCCCGCGAACGCGCCACCTGCGAACACGGCTTCGCCGACCTCAAAAACTGGCGCATCCTCACCCGCCTACGCATGCACGCAGCCAACGCCACCCGCCTACTACGGGCCCTGCTGGTGCTGACCAACCTCGAAATCACCCGCTGACAAACGATCATCAAAAATGATCATCGCCCCTGACCAGCCCACACACACCCCACCCCACCCCGTCAACCCCCCACCACCAGCACAAACAGGATGAAAAAACCCCAATGAGATCGCGGACCTCCGGCGCGTCGGGTGCACGACACGCCGGAGGCTGTGGACAACTTCCGCGATTTCCATTGAAATTGCGGACTTCCGCGTCAGCGGTCGGTGGAAAGCCAGCCGTCGGGGTGGAGGCGGTTCGCTTCGAGCTCGCCGTCCAACAAGGTCGCGTCGCGGTCGGCCACGAGGATGCCGTCCACGTTCACGCCCCGGCCGGAGTACTTGCCGTCGGGGGCGTAGCGCCACCGCAGGCGCACCTGCTGGCCGGCGTCCGCGTCGACCGTGCCGCGCACCTTCCACCAGCTCCGGTGTCCCGCCCCGGCCAACGAGCTCTGCGGCCCGTCGGGAGCACCAGGGCCGGACGCGCGGACGGGCACCGGCTGCCACCCAGCACCGTCCACACTGGCCTCCACGAGCAGCGGGTCCGTCCCGTCGCTGTCCTGCTGGGTGTCCACGAACGCGAAGAACGACACCTGCGTCGGGCCGCTGACCGGTCCCAGCGCGTCAGTCGTCAACGTCCCACCGCGCTCGGAGAACCACGATTCCGAACCCAGCGCCGGATCCACGGCGAGCGACCGCGCCATGCCCTGCGCCAGCGCCTGCCGGGCGGGGTTGTTCGACCCCCAGTCCCGCGACGGGTGCACCCGGTTGGTGAGCAGCACCGCCACCGACCGGGACGCCGGGTCGATCACCAGCGACGTGCCGGTGAAGCCGGTGTGGCCCGCGGTGCGCGGCCCGCTGAGCCCGGCCATGTACCAGCGCTGGTCGAGCTCGAAGCCCAAACCGTGGGCGTTGCCAGGGAAAGCGCTGTTGAAATTGGTCAGCATCTTCTCGACGCTGTCCTCGGACAGGATGCGGTTGCCGCCGTAGGTGCCGCCGTTGAGCAGCGCCTGCGCCAGCGTCGCGAGGTCGTCGGCGGTGGAGAACACCCCGGCGTGGCCGGAGACCCCGCCCAGCGACCACGCGTTCTCGTCGTGGACCTGGCCGCGCACCAGGCCGCGCGGCGGCTCAGCCTGGTACTCCGTCGCCGCGATGCGATGCAGCTCCGAGGCTGGCGGGTTGTAGCCGGTGTCGGCCATGCCCAGCGGCCCGGTGATCCGGTCCGTCACCACCTGGTCCAGCGGGGCACCCGCGACGCGCGCGACCAGCAAGCCGAGGGTGATCATGTTCGGGTCGGAGTAGGTGTAGTGGGTGCCGGGCGGGAACTCTGGCGTCAGCTGCATGATCGACGGAATCCGCTGGTCCGCGGGCAGTTTCCAGAGCTTTACCTCGGCCTGCAGCCCGGAGGTGTGGGTGAGCAGCTGCCGGACGGTGATCGACTGCTTGCCGTTGACGCCGAACTCCGGCAGGTACTCGGCGACCGGCGAGTCCAGGTTCACCTCGCCGTCGTCGATCAGCTGCAGCACCGCGATCGAGGTGAACAGCTTGGTGATCGAGGCGATGTCGAAGATCGTGTCGGGCCGCATCGGTTCGCGCTGGTCGGCGGGCAGTTCGGTGCCCTTGCCGTCGGAGTAGCGCAGCTCGTCGCCCGCCGCTTCGCGGCGCACCACGACGCCGTCGTGCGCCAGCAGGCTGACCGCGCCCGCGTACATCGGGTGTTCGAGGTCGGGCGTCTTGTTCGTCCAAGCCGCGATCTGCCGCAGTGCCGCATCGATGGGTCCGGGATCGAGCCCCACTCCTTCGGGGGTGCCGTCCCGCAACACGGTGCCGACGCGGGCGAATCCCTCCTGCGCGCGGTCGAAGTGGCCGTCCGCACGGCCGGGCGCTGCCGTGGCAGACCCCGCCAGCGCGGTGACCGATAGCAGCGCCACCGCCGCCAGAATGGTCTTGCCCATCGCGTCCCCCTCAGCGGTAAAGCAGGTACGGCTCGCGTTGTCGTTGGAAGTCAGCCACGTCGCTCTGCCAGGCGCCGACGATCTCGTGCGCATCGGCCCCCGCATCGACCATCGTGCGCAGCCGGTCCGAACCGGACAACTTGTCGATCATGTTGTCCGGCCGCCAGCCGAAGACCTGCGGGTACAGCCGGCGAGCGGTGACGATCATCGCGACCGAGGCGCCGATCGCGTCGATCTCGCCGTTGCGGTACACCTGCACGCCGCCGCAGGTCTCGTTGGCGTGCTTGGAGAAGGTCGGCACGAAGTAGGTTTCGCGGAACCGGAGTCCCGGTAGCCCGGCGGCGTTGAGCTCCTCCGCCCACCGCCAGTCGATGCCGGGCGCGCCGATGATCTCGAACGGCCTCGTGGTGCCCCGGCCCTCGGACAGCAGGGTCCCCTCGAACAGCCCGGTCCCGGGGTACACCGCCGCGGTGTCCGGGGTCGGCATGTTCGGGCTGGGCGGCACCCACGGCAGCCCGGCGTCCGCACCGCGCCCGCGCCAGCCCTCGACGCGGATCACGTCCAGCCGGTCCAGCGGGCTCGGCAGGTACTCGCGGTCGAACAGCTGCACCAGTTCGCCGACGGTCATGCCGTGCTGCTGCACGATCGGCAGCAGCCCGACGCCGGAGGCGAACCGCGGGTCCAGCCGCGGCCCGGCCACCCGAGCGCCGATCGGATTCGGCCGGTCCAGCACCAGGAACGCCGCGCCGACCTGGTGCGCCGCCTGCATCGCGGTGTACATCGTCCAGATGTAGGTGTAAAAGCGGGCGCCCACATCGGCGATGTCGAACACGACCTGCTCGACGCCCGCCTTACGGAACATCTCGGCAAGCTTCGCGGCGTCGGCCCCGTACGCGTCGTACACCGGCAGCCCGGTGCGCGGGTCGCGGTAGTCGCCCTCCGAGCCGCCGGCCTGGGACGTGCCGCGGAACCCGTGCTCCGGCCCGAAGACCGCGGCGACGTCCACCTCGCCGCTGGCGTGCATGGCGTCCACGACGTGCTCCAACGACGCCAGCACGCCGGTCGGGTTGGTCACCACCCCGATCCGGCGGCCGGTGACGTCCTGCCAGTCCCGCGCGGCTAGGACGTCCGCGCCGGTCTCGACCGCGGAGCCGAGTTCGGTGGCCGGCGGGGCGGCGCACGCGGAGCTCGCCGCGAGACCGACCGCGGGCACGGACAGCGCAGCCGCAGTCAGGAAGCCCCGTCGATTCACACCACCCATGCGTGTCCTTTCCGTGTCCACCATGCTCCGCCCCGGGTTCTCGGGCTGGCGATCTCGCGCGAAATCGCCCATTTACCAGCTCAGACCGTGGCCGAACGGGTACTTGTCGACGCCGGGCTGGTTCGGGTCGGGCACCGGCACCGGCAGCTTGCCGACCGGGACGATCTCGCCGAAGAGCAACCTCGCCAGCGATTCCATCGCCACCGCCTTGTCCGAGTAGGTGGCGATCCAGGCGGGCAGCTCTACGTGCGCCGCGTCGTACGGGTCGCGCACGGCGACCGCGACGACCGGCTTCCCGGTCTGCTGCAGGGCGCGGACCAGGTCGAGCTGGGCTTTGTTGTCCGGGTTCCAAGCGCCGTTGGTCAGCACCACCGTGATGTCGTTGCGCTTTGCTTCTTCGACGGCCTGGTTGATCTGCTCCGGGGTCGGCTTCAAGCCCGTCGCCAACGCCGTCGGCTGCGGGCCGCGCGCCTTGATCCGCTCCGCCAGCGCGGCGGTCGCCTTGTCTCCGGCGCCGGTCACGAACATCGTCGCCGGCGGCTTCAGCGGCAGCATCCCGTCGTTGCGCAGCACGGTCGTGGTGCGGTCGGTGATGGCCTGCGCCTCGAAGACATGCTTCCGCGTCCCGACGATCTCGTACACTTTGGACACATCGACGAACGGGTTGTCCAGCACGCCGCGGGCGGACTTCAGCGCCAGGATGCGCTTCACGCTCTCATCGATGCGCTGCTCGGTGAGCTGACCGGTGCGAACTGCGTTGGCCACGCCGTCGATGGCGACCTGCACGTTGAACGGCATCAGCATCACGTCGGCGCCGGCCTTGAGCGCCAGCACCGGGATCTCGGCGTCGGGGTGCTTCTCCCGCACGCCGTCCATCTTCAGCGAGTCGGTGACGATCACGCCCTGGTAGCCGAGCTCGTTGCGCAGCATCCCGGTGAGCACGTTCGGCGCGAGCGTCGACGGCTCACCGGAGTCGTCGAGCTTGGGCACCACGATGTGCGCGCTCATCACCATGTCGGTCCCGGCGCCGATCGCTTCCCTGAACGGTGGCGCGTCCAGCTGCTCCCACTGCTGCCGGTCGTGCTCGATCACCGGCAGCGAGGTGTGGCTGTCCTGGTTGGTGTCGCCGTGCCCGGGGAAGTGCTTGACCGCGGCCGACACCGTTTCGCCCGGCTTGGCCGAGTCCTCGTAGCCGCGGACCTGTGCGGCGGTGAGCTGGGCGGCGAGCGCCGGGTCGGAGGAGAACGACCGCACCCCGATCACCGGGTTCGCCGGGTTGACGTTGACGTCGCCGCTCGGCGCGAAGTTCTGGTTCAGCCCCATCGCCCGCAGTTCCTGCCCGGTGATCGCGGCCGAGCGGCCGGCGTCGTCGGGGTTGCGGCCGGCGCCGAGCGCCATGCTGCCCGGGAACTGGGTGGCGGGCTCCGGGATGCGGGTGACCTGCCCCTGCTCCTGGTCGGTGGAGATCAGCAGCGGCACCTTCGCGCCCGAGGTGACCGCGGCGTTCTGCAGGCCGTTGGACAGCTCGGCGATCTGCTTGGGGTCGTAGAGGCTGTCGGTCCAGGAGAAGTGGATGATGCCGCCGAGGTGGTACTTCTGCACCACCTGCGCCGGGGTGTCGACGCCGAACTCCTCCTGGTTCTTCGGGTGCGGGGTGTCCGCGGTGCGGCCGTAGGCGTAGGTGATGAACAGCTGCCCGACCTTCTCCTCCAGCGTCATTTGCTTGAGCAGCTCGTCAGGTGACAGCCGTTGCGCCGGAGCGACTGCGCCGCCGGTCGCGGAAAGTGCTGCGGCGCCGATGGCGATGGCGCTCAGCGCGACAACGGCGCGGCGCGCTCGGGTCTTCACGTTGGCCTCCCTGCGGGCGGGGGTCGCCGGGCGGAAAGTGTTCACCACGAAATCGGTCGATTTCGGAAGTTACCCACGTAACTCGCGCCGGTCAACGCTGTGCACCGGCGTGGGCACGGTCAGTCCCGCAAAGAGGCTTTGGTCGGAGCAATCCCGCCTGCGGTATCGGGCAGATCGGGTGGAGAACACCGGCGCACACGGTGGAAAGCCGTGCGGGGGAACGACCCCCGGCATACGGCGGCGGCCCGTCGATCAGATCGACGGGCCGCCGCCTCTGCGCGAGTACTCGGGTTACCAAGCGTGCACTTGTGTCGTAACTTCCGGGCTAGGCGTCCGGCGTCCCGGTACGCAACCCCGTGGAACGACCAGCCTTGTGTGCGGCAACGCGTGGGTGCTCCGGGCTCGCGCGCGGAGTCTGATCAGGGTGGATGCTACTTCTCCTCCGTAACATCCCTGGCCAACCAGGGTCCGCACTTCCCTTTGTAGTCGGTGACGCGCGTCACTGCAAGGGTTCGCGTGTGAGCCGTAGGTATTGGTTCCGCCGGTGGTGATCACCAGGGGTTCCGCGATGTGGAGCCGAAAACGTGCGGCCGGGTGCGCCGTCAGCGGCGGCGGCGCCAGGCCCGCAAGCCCCACCACGCGGCTCCGGCCGCCGCCACCGCGCCCATGCCGACGCCGGCTGCGGTCACCGCGGCGCGGGACGGCGTGGGGATCCGGGCGCGCAGCGACACAGGGTGCTCGAAGGACAATGACGGCCAGCCGCGCTGGACGGCCTCCTTGCGCAGCCCGCGGTCGGGGTTGACGACGGTGGGGTGCCCGACGCTCTCCAGCAGCGGCAAGTCGGTGATCGAGTCCGAGTAGGCGTGGGATTCGGACAGGTCGTAGCCGTACTTGTCGGCGAGTTCCCTGGCGGTGATCGCCTTGTTCTCCGCGGAGCAGTAGAACTCGACCTCGCCGGTGTAGCGGCCGTCGACCACGACCATCCGGGTGCCGGACGAGTGCGTGGCGCCGAGCAGCTTGGCGATGGGGGCGACGACCTCCTCACCCGAGGCCGACAGCACGACGATGTCGTGGCCCTGCTCCTGGTGTTCGGCGATGAGCTGGGTGGCTTCCTTGTAGACCAGCGGGTCGACGATGTCGTGCAGGGTTTCGTCGACGATCGCGTTGACCTGCTCGACGTCCCAGCCGGTGCACAGCGAGGTGATGTGCGCGCGCATCCGGTCCATCTGGTCGGCGTCGGCGCCGGCCAGCATGAACACGAACTGGGCGTAGGCGCTCTTCAGCACGGCCCGCCGGTTGATCAGCCCTTCTTGGAAGAAGGGTCGGCTGAAGGCGAGCGTGCTCGACTTGGCGATGACGGTCTTGTCCAGGTCGAAGAACGCGGCCACCCGCCGTCCGGTGGGGGCCGATGGGTTCGCGGGCTCTGTCACGCCGCACAGCATACGAGCCGGGCGGAGCGGGCTGCGGGCGCGCATTGCCGGAGCTTTTCCCATTCCTGCTTTCGCCTTCGATCTCCGTGTCGCGCTTTGCGCGAGTGGTTTGGCAGTTTGTCCCCTTGCGGGAGTTGTTGCGTGGTCCCGGTGCCGGGATTTCCGGACTCATCGGAGGGCATCCCGCGGGCGCGCGCCGGGTGCGTCGGTGTGCGCCAAGGACTCACGCTGCGTGTGGTGCTGCGTGTTGCTCTCGTCTAGTGGGAGCTAATTCTTGACTCGAATGTCGGTTACCGTCCGGTTCAGTGCACACCGAGAGCAAGAACGTTCCCTCTAATGGACGGGGGACGTCGCGGGGGATCTACGGGCTAGAGTGAGGGTAGTCCGGTGATACCCGGACAGGTTCAGCTCGACCCCCCGGAGCTGAACTGTTGACGACCCCCGCCCCTCCCCCCTGGCGGGGGTCGTCCCATTTCCGGCGGAGCCGGTGCGGGCGAATCCAGCCGAAAGCGAATGTGAATTCTTTCCATTTTTTGTCAGGCGGTATCGCCCTTCCGGGGGATGCGAGTTATCCACAGGTGCCGGACTTGTCCACAGATTTGGAAAACCCGGTTGGCAGTCGTCGAAGATCCGGCCACCTTGGTTATCGACCGCACCAATTCCGCGCTCATCCCACTCGCACCATCCGATTGCCGGAGGCATCGCCATGACTACTGCACGTCCGCTGCTCGTCACGCAGGATGCCGCGCTGGCAGAAGAGGTCTCGCGACTGGCCGCTGCCACCGGCGGCGAGCTGGAGCACACCCCGGATCCGGCGGCTGCCGGCTGGCGGACCGCGCCCCTGGTGCTGCTCGACCCGGCCGCGATCGGTGCGGCCGACGGTCTGCCGCGAAGACACGGTGTCGCCGTGCTGTGCCGGGACCCGACCTCTGATCTTTGGCGCGCCGCGTTCGAGATCGGTGCCGAGCACGTCCTGCAACTACCCGCCGACGAGGCGAACCTCATCGAGCTGCTGTCCGATGCGGGCGACGTGCCGACGCAGGGCGGCCGGGTGCTCGCGGTGTTGGGCGGTTGCGGCGGTGCCGGTGCCTCGGTGCTGGCCACAGCGGTGGCGGTGGTCGCGGCGCGCGGCGGCGAACGGTCGTTGCTGGTCGACTGCGATCCGCTCGGTGGCGGCGTGGACCTCGCCGTCGGAGCCGAAGGGGCCGACGGCCTGCGCTGGTCGGGGTTGGCCGTCAACGCCGGTCGGCTCGCGGCGAGCGCGTTGCACGAGGCGTTGCCGAAGCGCCGCATCGGAGCCGGTGCGATCACAGTGCTGTCCTGTGACCGTGACGGGCCGTCGAGCGGGTTGACCCCGGAGGCGGTGCGAGCGGTGCTCGGCGCGGGCCGTCGGGCGGGCGACACCGTCGTCTGCGACCTGCCGCGCACCCTCCCGGCAGCGGCCGTGGCCGGGCTGCGCCAGGCAGACCTGGCGGTGGTCGTCGTCCCTGCCGAAGTGCGCGCCTGCGCGGCGGCGGCCCGTGCGGTGGCGAGCATCCGTGAACACGCGGCCGGCCCGGTCCGGCTGGTGGTGCGAGGTCCGGCACCGGGCGGACTGCGCACGGCCGACGTAGCGCGAGCGGTGGGCGCGGAGGTCCTGTCGGTCATGCGGCCACAGCCGAGCCTGCCCGCCGTCCTGGATCGCGGCGGCTTCGCCGCGATCCGCCGGGGGCCGGTTGCGCGAGCCGCGCAGGAAGTCCTGGCCGCGCTCGGCGGCGCGGAAATGTCCACTGTGGCTTGTTGAGTTCTTGATCGAGGCCCGTGTGCCGGCGGGCCTTCGGAGGTGCCTGCAGCTTCGGTACTGGCGCGGCGACGGTCTCGTCGCGACTGCACCGAGCTCGAGCGCGGGCTTGGAAGGTTCGCACCAGCCGGTCGGCCGGTGCGGGAAGCAGCTCTATTCGGTGCTCCACCAGAACGGAAGTGGGTCAGTCATGTCCATTAGTCGTGTCCTGGAAATCGATCAGATCGCCGGCGCGGCGCCAGCGGAGTCCACTGTGGCCGATGCGATCGACGGCGAACTGCTGGAGCGGGTGCGCAACCGGCTGGTCGGCAGCGGTGCCACGCTGACCTCGGCAGCCGTCGCGTCCGCGGTGCGGGAGGAGTCCGGCGGGCTGGTCGCCGACGCCGACGTCCTAGCCGCGCTTCGCCTGGTGCAGCAGGAATTCCGCGGTGCCGGAGTGCTGGAGCCGCTGCTGCGCGATCCGGCGGTTTCCGATGTGCTCGTCACCGCGCCGAACAAGGTCTGGGTGGACCGGGGCGACGGGCTTGCGCGGGCGGCGGTGCGCTTCGCCGACGAGGATGCGGTGCGCCGTCTCGCACAGCGGCTCGCCGTTGCCAGCGGCCGTCGGCTGGACGACGCCCAGCCGTGGGTCGACGCCTGGTTGCCGCAGGAGAGCGCGTCCGGGCCGGTGCGGTTGCATGCCGTGCTGCCGCCGGTCGCGGGCGAGGGCACCTGCATCTCGCTGCGCGTGCTGCGCCCTGCCGCGCATGACCTCGATGCGCTGCGGAGCTCCGGAGCCTTCGACGGGCCGACCGCAGCGATGCTGCGCGAGATCGTGGCCGCCAGGCTGGCGTTCCTGGTGGTAGGCGGTACCGCCAGCGGCAAGACGACGCTGCTGGCGGCGATGCTGGGGGAGGTCGCGGAGTCCGAGCGCATCGTGTGCGTCGAGGAGGCCGCCGAGCTCTACCCGCGGCATCCGCACGTGGTCCGGTTGCTCACCCGCCCAGCGAACGTCGAAGGCGCGGGGGAGATCCAGGTCCGGGACCTCGTCCGGCAGGCGCTGCGCATGCGGCCGGACCGGCTCATCGTCGGCGAGGTGCGCGGCGGCGAAGTCCGCCAGCTGCTCGCCGCGCTGAACACCGGGCACGACGGGGGCGGTGGCACGCTGCACGCCAACTCGCCGCAAGAGGTCCCGGCCCGGATGGAGGCACTCGCCGCGCTCGGCGGACTGCCGCGCGCGGCACTGCACAGCCAGCTGGCCGCGGCCGTGCAGGTGGTGCTGCACGTTCGGCGGAGCGCCCGGCGAGGCAGGCATCTCGCTGGCATCGGCGTGCTGCGCCGGGACGGCGACCTGGTCGAGGTGCTCCCGGCCTGGCAGGCCGAAAGCGGCTGGGGGCCGGGCAGGGATGCCTTGGCGGCGCTGCTGGAGGCGAGGGGAGGTGCCTTGCCGTGCTGATCCACGCGCTAAACGTGCTGGCTGCGGCCGTCCTGTGCTGGCCGGAGATCCGGGCCCGCGAACGGCTCCTCGCCGCGCCGGCGCACGTTCCGGGGCTCCCACTCCGTCGGGTGGCGCGGCTGCTCGCGATTCCGGCAGTCGCAGTGGCGGGCTGGGGTTTCGCTGGTCCCGTTGGATCGTGCGCGGGAATTGCCCTGTCGTTGCTCGGAGTGAAGTACTGGCGATCGCAGCGGGACTGGCGCCAGCGGCTGAAGCAGGCCGACGAGCTGACCGCCGGACTTCGGCTGTTGGTGGCGCAGCTGCGCGCCGGTGCCCACCCGGCCGCCGCGGCCGAGGGAGCGGCGGCGGAGTCGGGCCCGGCGGTTGGTCAGGTGTTCCAGGACATGGCCACCACGGTTCGGCTCGGCGGCGAAGTCGCGACGGTTCTCGAAGCGCACGACGGGGCCGCCGAACTGCGTGAGCCACTGGGTCGGATGGCGAGGGCCTGGGCACTCGCGGAGCGGCACGGCGTCGCATTGGCAGACTTGCTCGATGCGGTGCGCGGCGACGTCGAACGGCGCGCGGCGTTCCGCCGGGACGTCGAAGCGAAGATGGCTGGTCCGCGGTCGACGGCCGCTGTGCTCGCCGGGCTGCCGCTCTTCGGGCTGCTGTTCGGCGAGGCGGTCGGGGCAGGACCGATCACCGTGCTGACCGGCGGATTGCTCGGGCAACTGCTCCTGCTGGTCGGGGTGGCCTTGCTGTGCGCCGGGGTCGGCTGGACGTTGCGCCTGACCAGGGCGGTGGTGCAGCCGTGATCGAGCTGCTGCTCGCGGCGGTGGCACTGCTGCTCGTCCCGGCGAGTTCGGCGCGCGCGCGGCTGCGAGCGCTCGGCCCGCGATCGCCGGGGCGGAGCCGGACGGCACCGTCCATTGTGGCCTGGATGCTCCCGCTGGCGGTCGGGGCCGGTGCGGTGCAGGTGGCGGGTCCGGTCGGCGGGATCTTGATCGGCCTGGCCGCCGCCTTCGCCGTGCGTCGGTGGTCCGCGGCGGCCGACCGGCGACGCGACCGAACGGATCCGCTGGCGCTGGCGGCGGGCTGGGACCTGCTGGCCGCCGGCATGCGAGCCGGGCTGCCGGTGCCGGTGATCGTGCGGGCCGTGGCCGACGAGCTCACCGGTTCGGCCTGCCGAACGCTGCGTGAGGTCGCCGATCACCTCGCGCTGGGTTCGGACGCTGCAACCGGCTGGGAACCGGCCTTGCGGAACCCGGACACCGCGGAGCTCGCACGTGCGGCCCGGCGGACCGCCCGGACCGGCAGCGCGCTGGCGGACGTTGCTGGCGAGATCGCAAGCCACGCGCGAGCCACGGTCGCCGAGCAGGCCCAAGCACGCGCCCAGCGTGCAACGGTGTGGATCTCGGCACCGCTGGGCCTGTGCTTCCTGCCCGCGTTCCTGTGCCTCGGGGTGCTCCCCGTGGCGGTCGGCATGGTGCACCGCCTCGCGGTGCCCTTGTAAATCCATTGTGGACAAGTATTGGAAGGGGTCGATCGAAATGAGTACCCGAACAAACCGGTGGACGGCAACGCGCCGGCTCCGCACGCTGCTGCACGGCGACGGAGGCATGAGCACTGCCGAATACGCGGTGGGGACTGTCGCCGCGGTGGCGTTCGCTTCGCTGCTCTACAGCGTCGTGACCGGTGATTCGGTCAAGGACGCACTGGCTGGGCTCATCGCCCGCGGGCTGGAAGGCGGCGGTGTCTGATGGCGGAGGTGGTTCCGGCGCCGGTCGTTGCGCCTGGCGCCGGAACGACCGGCCGCGATGCCGGGGCGGTGACGGTCGAGGCGGCGCTGGGCATCTGCTCGGTGATCGCGGTGTTCGCGTTGATCTTGACTGGAGCCGGCGCGCTGATCGGCCATCTCCGCTGCACCGACGCGGCGGTCGAGGCCGCGCGGCTGGTGGCGCGCGGCGACCGGCCCCGCGCGGACGAGGCGGTCGGCCGCATCGCCCCGGCCGGCGCGTCGCTGTCGGTGCTGGTCGAGGGCGATCAGGTCAGCACCGAGGTGAGTGCGCCGCTGCCCGGCGGGTTCCTGCCCGGCCAGTCGCTGCGCGCACGCGCGGTGGCGGTGCTGGAACCGGGGGTCGAAGGGCTGGTGGCGCGATGAACGGCGATCGGGGCACGGCAACCGTGCTTTCGGCAGTGCTCTCGATGGCCTTGCTCGCCCTGCTGTGGTTCGTCCTGCAGTTGGGCGCGGTCACCATTGCCCGTCACCGGGCCGAAGGAGCGGCGGACCTCGCGGCGCTGGCCGCGGCGGCGTACGCGCCGCACGGGCAGCAGCTCGCATGCGAACGGGCGAACCAGGTCGCGAGCGGGATGCGGGTCGAGATAGCTGAATGCACGATGGACGGATGGGATGCCCTCGTGGCAGTGCGAACCGATCTTCCCGCGTTCGTCCCGGGCGGGCGGAAAGCCAGCGCACGGGCCCGTGCCGGGACGACCGACGACTGATCGGCCCGGCTGCGATGAGCGGTCGGCGAACGGTCGAGCAGCTCCGAAATCACCATTGGGAGCGGTCGTTCCGGTGTCGCTCACCAGGATGATCTATTCGGTGCTCGTGTTCGGCTGGGAGCGTTCGTCGCGGCTGAGCTACCGGTCGTCGACTGGGGGGTGTACTCGGCGGGGTCGAATGACGTTGATTAGTTGTGTGAGCGCAAGACCCAAGGTTCACGACAACGAGGTCGAGAACCAGGCGGCTGCCGAAGGTGATTCCGGAGGCGACCCCGAGCCGCCGGTCCGGCGCCCACTGTGGAACGAGGAGGCGGAGCAAATGCAACGGTCGGCGGACAGGTGGCCCAACGCCTTCCGCGGCATCCCGGCCCACCCGGCCGGGTTGACCAGCAGCCGGATCGAACTTCGCGTGCAGGCGATCGGATTCGCCTCGCGCGGTTGGCCGGTGCTGCCCGGAACTTATCCCGAAGAAGATGTCTGGATCGGCCGTCGCGGACGGCAGGAGAACGGCCTGGTGCCGGTCTACCGCGACTGGCAGGACCGGCTCGGCACCAACCCCGACGAGGTCACGTCCTGGTGGTCGGAGCGGCCGTACGGCCTGCTGATCGCCACCGGCACCACGGTGGACGCCATCGAGGTCGACGCGGACCTCGGCCGCCGGGCCGCTTCGGTGCTGCGCGAACTCGGCTTCCCCGTGCCGATCGTCGCCACCCCGAACGGCCGCTGGTACTTCCTGATGTCCAGCGGCGGCGAGCTCTACCCCGAACTGGCCGAGCAAGATGAAATCCGCTTGCACGGCAACGGAAGTTGGGTGCCCATGCCCCCGACGGCCTACCGGGGCGGTGCGGTGCACTGGCGGGTCAAGCCCGAGGTGTGCGCCTGGCAGCTGCCCGGCTCCGACTTCGTGCAGAAGGCGTTCTGCACGAGTCTTGAACTCCTTGACAACAGCAATCCGGAGAACGTGGCGGAACTCCTCGCAGCGGGCAGGTGACCACCTGCCGACCGCGCAGGCGTCGAACGGATCGGCATCCGCGCCCAGGGCTTCCCAGTACGACCGGACACGCCTTTTTCGAGCACGCACCAGCCCTTCGTGCTCAGCTCTCTTGTGGACGGTCGTCGTGGAGCCCAGCCGATCCAGCGGCGCTTCCCCCGAGCGCGGTCGACACCGCGTCGAGAACAGCCACCGCCCCCGCCTTGTCCAGCGGTTCGTTGCCGTTCCCGCACTTCGGCGACTGGACGCAGGACGGGCACCCAGCCGGGCAGTCGCAGGAAGCGATCGCTTCCCGCGTCGCGGCCAACCATGGGACCAATGCGGCATAACCGCGATCAGCGAATCCGGCCCCTCCCGGATGACCGTCGTGCACGAACACCGTTGCCTCCCCGGTGTCGGCATGCAACGCGGTGGAAACCCCGCCGATGTCCCATCGATCGCAGGTCGCGAACAGCGGCAGCAGACCGATCGCCGCGTGCTCGGCGGCATGCAGCGCGCCGGGGACGAGCGCCGGATCCAGCCCGGCGCCCCCCGGCGTGCTGCCCACCAACAGCTCGTCGCCGACCGTGTACCAGACCGCCCGGGTCAGCAGGGTCTGTGCGGGGAGGTCCAGCGGAACCTGGTCCAGCACCTCGCCGGAGGGCCGTTTCCGCAGGTAGCCGACGACCTGCGAGGTGACCTCCACCTCGCCGAGACAAACCGTGACGCCGCGTTCGGTGTCGTGCCGCTCGATCGTCCGCAGCACCGAGATGTCCACGACGTTGCGCGGTGAGGTCGTCCAATCCGGGCTCTCCTGGTGCACCAGGGCGATTCCGGTCTCCAGGTCCAGCTCGTCCACCACGAAGGACTCGCCGCGGTGCAGGTACACCGCGCCGGGGTGCACAGTCCCGCAGGCCGAGTCCGGGTCCACGGTGCCGAGCATCCGCCCGGATTCGCCCTCCACGACGGCGATCGGGTGCCCACCGGCGCCCCGCAGTTCGACGTTCCGATGTGGACGCTCGCGGGAGGTCCAGAACCAGCCGTGCGGGCGCTTGCGCAGCACCCCGTCCGCGGTGAGCGCTTCCACGGCCCGGCGGGCGGGCTCGCCGCCGAAGACGTCGAAGGAGTCCTCGTCGAGCGGCAGCTCGGCGGCGGCGCAGGCCAGGTGCGGTTCGAGCACGTACGGGTTGGTCGGGTCGAGCACCGTCGCCTCGACCGGCCGATCGAGAATGGCGGGCGGGTGGTGCACCAGGTAGGTGTCCAGCGGATCGTCCCGCGCGACGAAGACCACCAGGGCGCCCTCGCCGTCCCGCCCGGCTCGTCCGGCCTGCTGCCAGAAGGACGCGAGGGTGCCGGGATATCCGGCGACCACGACGGCGTCGAGGCCGGAGATGTCGACGCCGAGCTCCAGCGCGTTGGTGGTGGCCACCGCGCGGAGCTCGCCCGACAGCAGGGAGCGCTCCAGCTCGCGGCGGTCCTCGGGCAGGTACCCGCCGCGGTAGGCGGCGACCTTCTGGGCCAACGATTCGTCCACATCGGACAGCGCACGCTGCGCGGACAGCGCAGCCAGCTCCACCCCGCGCCGGGACCGGATGAACGCCAACGTCCGGGCGTCCTCGATGACCAGCTCGGTCATGATGCGCGCCGCCTCGGTGCCGGCCGCCCGGCGCACCGGAGCGCCGTTCTCGCCGATGATCTCGCCGAGCAGCGGCGGTTCCCAGAAGGCGATCGTCCGGGCCCCGCGCGGCGATCCGTCGTCGGTCACGGCGCGGCAGGAGACACCGGTCAGGCGCGCGGCCAGCGATGCCGGGTCGGACACGGTCGCCGAGGCGAGCACGAAACCCGGATCCGCGCCGTAGTGCTGCGCGACGCGGCGCAGGCGGCGCAGCAGCAGCGCGACGTGCGAGCCGAACACTCCGCGGTAGGTGTGGCACTCGTCGACCACGATGTGGCTGAGTCGCCGGAAGAACCGCGCCCACCGGCTGTGACCGGGCAGCACGCCGTAATGCAGCATGTCCGGGTTGGTGAAGATCCACCGACCGTGCGCGCGCACCCAGTCCCGCTCCACCTGCGGGGTGTCGCCGTCGTAGCTCGCCGCCCGGACCTCCCGCATGCCGAGCTCGTCGATCGTGCGCAGCTGGTCGGCGCCGAGCGCTTTGGTGGGGGCGAGGTAGAGCGCGGTCGCCCGGTCATCGTCGAGCAGCTTGGACAGCACCGGCAGCTGGTAGACCAGCGACTTGCCGGAGGCGGTGCCGGTCGCGACCACCACGTTCTCGCCCGCCCAGACCGCTTCGGCTCCTTCGGCCTGGTGCACCCACGGCTCCCGCGCACCGCGGTCACGGAGCGCGTCCACCAGCCGCGGCGGGGTCCACTTCGGCCAGTCGGCGGTCCGTGCCGGGCGGGCCGTCAGGTGCTCGACGTGGCGCACCGGTGTTTCGTCGGCCGGTATGCCGGCTACGGCGCGGTCGAGCAACCGCCGCCCCTTGTCCTCGTCCGCTGCGCGCACAGAAGCGAGCCTTGCACAGTGCCGATCGCGTCCTCTGCACGCGTTCCCGGTTCCTGCATACGTGTCGGTATCGCTCGATCGGATGGTTCTTTCTGCAGTTTCGGGCCGGAGCGCTGGCGGCGGCCGCGACACAGTGGACCGTCGGAGTCGTGTCCTTTACCTTATCTCACCCGATTGGGCCAAATCGAACTTTGCCCAATTGGGTGATCAAGTACCCATCTGAATCGATTATTTAGTAACGGAACCCCACGGCGGGACGAGTTGCGTATCACACCGTGAGGTAAGCCACTCGTGGCCTGAATAGACTCCCGAGCCACGACGTCGCCACGGACGGCCAGCGACAGATCACCGGCCGTACCGGGCGGGGCCGCCTACCGCGCATCGAATCCCGGTCGAGCTTTCCGGGTTCCGGTGCTGAACCGAGCACAACCCAGGAGGACGGATGTCCCTGCTCACCCCGGTCCAGCACGGCTGGGCCCAGGGCGCTGCACCACCGAGCTCGCATACCCGGATGGACCTCGCCCAGCAAGCCACCGGTATCGAACTCGGCGGCGCCGACTACGTCGTCGTCGGCGTGGTCATGGTGATCGCCCTGGCCGCCCTGGCCTTCGGCTACGTCCTGATCAAGGAGGTGCTGTCCGCCGGCCAAGGCACGGCCAAGATGCAGGACATCGCCAAGGGCGTCCAGGAAGGCGCGTCGGCCTACCTGAACCGGCAGTTCCGCACACTGGCGATCTTCGCGGTGATCGTGTTCCTGGTGCTGTTCGCGCTGCCAGCGGAGAGCACCGGCGAGATGATCGGCCGATCGATCTTCTTCCTGTTCGGCGCCGCTTTCTCGGCCACCATCGGCTACCTCGGCATGTGGCTGTCCACCCGTGCGAACGTCCGCGTCGCGGCGGCAGCCCGCGAGGCGGGTGAGGGGCGCGAGAAGGCGATGCGGGTCGCGTTCCGCACCGGCGGCGTGGTCGGCATGATCACCGTCGGCCTCGGCTTGTTCGGCGCCGCGCTGGTGGTGCTGGTCTACGCCGGCGGCGCCCCGCGCGTGCTGGAGGGCTTCGGCTTCGGCGCCGCCCTGCTGGCGATGTTCATGCGAGTCGGCGGCGGCATCTTCACCAAGGCCGCCGACGTGGGTGCCGACCTGGTCGGCAAGGTCGAGCAGAACATCCCGGAGGACGACCCGCGCAACGCCGCCACGATCGCCGACAACGTCGGGGACAACGTCGGCGACTGCGCCGGCATGGCGGCCGACCTGTTCGAGTCCTACGCGGTCACCCTGGTCGCCTCGCTGATCCTGGGCACCGCCGCGTTCGGCCAGCACGGCCTGCTGTTTCCGCTGATCGTGCCCGCCCTGGGCGTGATCACGGCGGTGATCGGCGTCTACATCACCAAGGCCCGCGCCGGCGAGAGCGCGCTGACCGCGATCAACAGGTCGTTCTACATCTCGGCCGGCATCTCCGCGGTGCTCTGCGCTATCGCGGCGATGCTGTACCTGCCCAGCACGTTCGCCGAGCTCACCGGCGTCTCCGAGAGCGTCCGCGCCACCCACGGCAGCCCGGCGCTGATCGCGCTGGTCGCAGTGATCATCGGCATCCTGCTCGCGGTGGTCATCCTCAAGCTCACCGGCTACTTCACCGCCACCGAACACCGGCCGGTGCGCGATGTCGGCAAGTCGTCGCTGACCGGCGCGGCCACCGTGATCCTGTCCGGTCTGTCGGTGGGCTTCGAGTCCGCCGTGTACACCGGGCTGATCATCGGCGCGGCGGTGTTCGGCGCGTTCCTGCTGTCCGGTTCGCTGCCGGTGGCGCTGTTCGCCGTCGCGCTGGCCGGCTGCGGTCTGCTGACCACCGTCGGCGTGATCGTCGCGATGGACACCTTCGGCCCGGTCAGCGACAACGCCCAGGGCATCGCCGAGATGTCCGGCGACGTCGAGGGCGAGGGCGCGAAGATCCTCACCGAGTTGGACGCCGTCGGCAACACCACCAAGGCGATCACCAAGGGCATCGCGATCGCGACGGCGGTGCTTGCCGCGACCGCGCTGTTCGGGTCCTACACGGACGCGATCGGTGCCGCGCTGGCCGATGTGGCCGGCCACATCGACGCCTCCAAGTTCTTCGTCTACGCGCCGGACGTGCTGGTGGGCGTGATCATCGGGGCGTCCGTGGTGTTCCTTTTCTCGGGCCTGGCGATCAACGCGGTGTCCCGCGCGGCCGGCGCCGTGGTCTACGAGGTGCGGCGGCAGTTCCGGGACAAGCCCGGGATCATGGACGGCTCGGAACGCCCCGAGTACGGCAAGGTCGTCGACATCTGCACCCGCGACTCGCTGCGCGAACTGGCCACCCCGGGTCTGCTTGCGGTGCTGGCGCCGATCGCGGTCGGCTTCGGCCTGGGCGTCGGCCCGCTGGCCGGATACCTCGCCGGTGCCATCGCTACCGGCACCCTGATGGCCATCTTCCTGGCCAACTCCGGTGGTGCCTGGGACAACGCGAAGAAGCTGGTCGAGGACGGCTACCACGGCGGCAAGGGCTCCGAGGCCCACTCCGCGACGGTCATCGGCGACACCGTCGGCGACCCGTTCAAGGACACCGCCGGTCCGGCTATCAACCCGCTGCTGAAGGTGATGAACCTGGTGTCGGTGCTGATCGCGCCGGCCGTGGTGACCTTCACCGTGGGCACGGACGCGAACCCGGTGGTCGCGCACGTCATCGCGGTCGTCGCGGTGGCGGTGATCATCACCGCGGTCGTGGTCTCCAAGCGCCGCTCCACGGCGATCGCGGAGTCATCCCCGTCCGACGACAAGGCGATCAACGGCGCGCCCTGACGCCGCGCCGATCGAGAAGGGCGCTGCCCCCGCGGGGGCGGCGCCCTTTCCATGAGCTGGGGTTTCGGCGGGTAGCCGACCCCGGCTTCCGGCGTGCGGCGGCCGGTGGGGGAGAGTCGGGCGGCACGCCGAAGGCAACTCCGAACATTGCGAGGAGTGCGCATGAAGATCCGTTCGACGTCCATCGCGGTGCTGGCGGCCGTTCCGCTGGCGCTCGCCGGGTGCGCGGCAGGCCCCGCCCCGGCCCCGGCGCCGCCCCCGAAGGCCGCCGCCCCGAGCCCGGAGGGGGTTGCGTGGGTGGGCCGGATGTGCGGTCTGGTGGGCGGCTTCTCCGCTTCCCAGAAGCAGCTCCCGCCCGTGGACAAGACGAACACGGCCACGCTCAAGAAAACGGTGATCGAACGAATCGACTCGGCGGTGGGCTCCGCCGATGGCACCATCCAGGGCCTGAAGGGCCTGGGCCCGTCGCCGATCGCGGGCGCGGACCAGGTCAACGAGGGTTTCCAGCAGGGCTTCACGCAGGTCCGCGACCTCCTGCAGGGGGCGGGCGACAAGGCGAAGCAGATCGACCCGACCAACGAACAGCGGTTCCAGGAGGGCATGACCGGCGTGCAGCAGGAGCTGCAGAAGGGCCAGCAGCTGAACCTCCAGGACAAGCTGGAGCGGCTGGATCACAACGAGGAGCTCAAGACCGCCGCCGAGCAGGCGCCGGATTGCAAGCAGTTCTTCGCCCAGCCCCAGCAGCAGCCCCCGGGCTGAGACCCGCCGCTGGGCTGGTTGGGTGCAGCGAACGGCCTGTTCACCTCGACTCGGAGCCTGTTGCAAAATTACGCCCACCACGGACCGTGATCGATCGATCACGGCTGAGATGGCCACTGGCGGACAAACGGCGGCGATCGAGACTGATTTGGTACTTCGGTTCAGCCGTTTTCGCCGAAAACGCAACAGGCTCCTCGTGAAGCGAACGGGCCGTTCGCTCCAACTCGCAACCCCGATGCCGAGCCAGTTCGGCGGTGAACAAACCTGCTGACAGTTTCAATTGAAACTGCGGTAGACCCTTGCGCATACGGATGGATGTGCTGGCCAAAGTCGAACTACCGTTCTAGCATGCGGGCCGTGGACCAGCTGTCCTTCTACTCGGCCGAGGCGCGGCAGCCAGACATCGCCGACCTCGCGGGCATGCTGTGCGGCCCCGGGCAGGCGGTCGGCTTCGGCCGCGGCACCGCGGCCCGGCTGTCCGTGGTGGTCGACGCCGAATGGCGCGCCCGCTCCCTGGTCGCGGCCTGCGCCGAACGCGGCGTGGAAGCCGAGCTCGGCCGCTCCGACGAGGGCCGACCGCTGATCCGCACCGCCTTCCGCTCGGACCTCACCGGCCTCGCCGCGCACTGGCTGCGCGGCGCCGTGAAATCCGTCCCGCCGGACTTCGTCCCGGACGGCGCCGCCCTCCGTATCTGGGCGCTGACCGCCGGCTACGGCGAGCCCTCCGGCTACCGCCTCGGGCTCGATCCGCACGCGCCCGACACGCACGCGCCGCTGGCCGCGGCGCTGCTTGGCTGTGGCCTCCCGGCCAAGCCGGTCGGCCCGCGTGCCGGTGGCCCTGCGCTGCGCGTCGCCGGTCGTCGCCGGTTGGCCCGCCTCGCCGAGCTCGTCGGCCCGACTCCCGATGGTGCGATCGAGCGAACGTGGCCCCTGGTGTCCTGACCGGGTTGACGCACATCACGCCAGGTCACGCAACGGAACACCGCAGTCACCCGATACGTTCGTACAAGAAGACGTTGACGAGTCTTAGCGTGTTATGTGCAACCCTGTGCCTTCCCTGCGCGCTGCGAACTAGCGCACAAGGGGCACACTGAGGAACTTGTCGGGTAGCACCGGGTGCAGCGGAAGCCTCCGGAAGAAGAGAGCAGGTAAGCGTGGCTGGGTCGACACGGACGAAGAAGGCCGGCGGGACCGGCCGGGCTTCGGGGTCCCCCAACGGGGCTGGCTCCGCGAGCCGGCGCTTGGTGATCGTCGAGTCGCCGGCGAAAGCCAAGAAGATCGCCTCCTACCTGGGCTCGAACTTCATCGTCGAGTCTTCTCGCGGGCACATCCGGGACCTGCCGAAGAACGCCAAGGACGTGCCCGAGAAGTACAAGGGGCAGGCGTGGGCCCGGCTGGGCGTCGACGTCGACAACGACTTCGAGCCGCTGTACCTGGTGAGCTCGGACAAGAAGTCGACGGTCACCGAGCTGAAGGACGCGCTCAAGCAGGTCGACGAGCTCTATCTCGCGACGGACGGTGACCGCGAGGGCGAGGCGATCGCCTGGCACCTGCTGGAGACGCTGAAGCCGAAGGTGCCGGTTCGCCGGATGGTGTTCCACGAGATCACCGAGTCGGCGATCCAGGCGGCCGCCGCCAACCCGCGCGACCTGGACCACGACCTGGTGGACGCGCAGGAGACCCGCCGCATCCTGGACCGGCTGTACGGCTACGAGGTCAGCCCGGTGCTGTGGAAGAAGGTCATGCCGAAGCTGTCGGCGGGCCGGGTGCAGTCGGTGGCGACCCGGATCGTGGTCGAGCGGGAGCGCGAGCGGATCAGGTTCGTCCCGGCCGAGTACTGGGACATCTCCGCGACGATGGATGCCGGCCCGGACGCCTCGCCGCGGCGCTTCGGTGCACGCCTGGTGAACGTGGACGGCGCGAAGTTGGCCACCGGCCGCGACTTCGGCCCGGACGGGCAGCTCAAGAACCCCGACACGCGGGTGCTGACCGAGCAGGAGGCCCGCAGCCTCGCCGCCGCGCTCACCGACGCGCAGTTGCACGTGTCCAGCGTCGAGGAGAAGCCGTACACGCGGAAGCCGTACGCGCCGTTCATGACCTCCACGCTGCAGCAGGAAGCCAGCCGAAAGCTGCGTTTCTCGGCCGACCGGACGATGCGCACGGCGCAGCGGTTGTACGAGAACGGTTACATCACGTACATGCGTACCGACTCGACGACGCTGTCCGAGACGGCGATCACGGCGGCGCGCAACCAGGCCCGCGACCTGTACGGCGAGCGGTACCTGCCGCCGCAGCCGCGCCAGTACAACCGCAAGGTCAAGAACGCCCAGGAGGCGCACGAGGCGATCCGCCCGGCGGGCGAGAGCTTCCGCACCCCGGGCGAGGTCGCGGCCGAGCTGCGTAACGACGTCGACGGCTACAAGCTCTACGAGCTGATCTGGCAGCGGACCATCGCCTCCCAGATGGCCGACGCGAAGGGGACCACGCTGTCGGTGCGCATCACCGGCACCGCCTCCAGCGGCGAGGAGTGCACCTTCGCCGCGTCCGGCCGCACGATCACCTTCGCCGGATTCCTGAAGGCCTACGTCGAGGCGGTCGACTCGGAGGCCGGTGGGGTCGCCGACGACGCCGAGTCGCGGCTGCCGCAGCTGGTGCAGGACCAGTCGGTCACCGCGCCGGAGCTGTCGCCGGACGGGCACACCACCAACCCGCCGCCGCGCTTCACCGAAGCCAGCCTGGTCAAGACGCTGGAAGAGCTGGGCATTGGCCGCCCGTCGACCTACGCGTCGATCATCAGCACCGTGCAGGAGCGCGGCTACGTGTGGAAGAAGGGCTCCGCCCTGGTCCCGTCGTGGATCGCCTTCGCCGTGGTCGGCCTGCTGGAGAAGCACTTCGGCCGGCTGGTGGACTACGACTTCACGGCCGCGCTGGAGGACGAACTGGACCGCATCGCCGAGGGGCGCCAGCAGCGCACCCGATGGCTGTCCGGGTTCTACTTCGGCGGCGACATCGGCCCGGAGGACTCGATCGGCCGGGCCGGCGGCCTGAAGAAGCTGGTCGGTTCCGGGGTCGAGGAGATCGACCCGCGGGAGATCAACTCCATCCCGATGTTCAACGACGACGAAGACCGCACCGTCTACGTGCGGGTCGGCCGCTACGGCCCCTACCTGGAGCGGACGCTGGGCGACGGCTCGTCGCAGCGCGCGAACCTGCCGGACGACCTGCCGCCGGACGAGCTCACCGTGGAGATCGCGGAGAAGCTGTTCGCGACCCCGATGGAGGGCCGCAGCCTGGGCACCGACCCGGAGTCGGGGAACGAGGTGGTCGCGAAGGAAGGCCGGTTCGGGCCGTACGTCACCGAGATCCTGCCCGAGGGCAGCAAGAGCAAGCCCCGCACTGGCAGCCTGTTCAAGCACATGTCGCTGGATACCGTGAGGCTCGACGACGCGCTGAAGCTGCTGTCGCTGCCGCGCGTGGTGGGCAAGGACCCGGAGTCCGGCAACGAGATCACGGCGCAGAACGGCCGCTACGGCCCGTACCTGAAGAAGGGCACGGACTCGCGCTCGCTGGAGACCGAGGACCAGATCTTCTCGATCACGCTGGAGGAGGCGCTCAAGATCTACGAGCAGCCCAAGCAGCGGGGTCGGCGGGCGGCCGCGGCGCCGCTGCGGGAGCTCGGCGAGGCGCCGGACACCGGCAAGCCGCTGGTGATCAAGGACGGCCGGTTCGGTCCGTACGTCACGGACGGCGAGACCAACGCGTCGCTGCGCAAGGGCGATGACGTCGAGTCGTTGACCATGGACCGCGCGGTGGAACTGCTCGCGGAGCGGCGCGCCAAGGCCCCGGCGAAGAAGAAGGCGCCAGCCAAGAAGACCACCGCGACGAAGACCACTGGGACGAAGAGCACGGCGGCCAAGAGCACGGCGACGAAGAGCACGGCGGCCAAGAAGCGGGCGAGTTCCTCTTCGAAGTCGGCGTGATCCCGCCGTTCAGCTGATCCCGGGGCCGTGAGTCCTTTGGGTTGCCATCGGCATAGGCCGCCCAAAGACTCACGGCCCCGTTGGCGAACTGGCGGCGAGGCCGGTCGGTGCCGCCCCGTACAGTCTGGGTGTCCGCGAAGTACTGGAGGCGACGTGACGCAGACCGACGCTCCGGGGCAGCCGAAGACCGGCGTGTGGGCGGAGGTCGTCGGTCAGCCCGACGCGGTGCGGACGCTGTTCGCCGCAGTGCGCGCCGCCCACCTCCAGGCGCGGGGTGAGCCGATCCCGCCGGGATCGATGACGCACGCGTGGCTGTTCACCGGGCCGCCCGGATCGGGCCGCTCTACCGCCGCCCGGGCCTTCGCCGCGGCACTGCAGTGCTCGGACCCCGAGCAGCCGGGCTGCGGGCACTGCTCGGCGTGCCGGACGGTGCTGCACGGTACCCACGCGGACGTTCGGCTGGTGGCGCCGGAAGGCCTGTCGATCTCGGTCGCGGAGATGCGGGCGCTCGTGCAAGCCGCGGCGCGGCGGCCGACCACCGGCCAGTGGCGCATCGTGCTGATCGAAGACTCCGACCGGCTCACGGAAGGCGCCGCGAACGCCCTGCTCAAGGCGGTGGAGGAGCCGCCGCCGAGGACCGTGTTCCTGCTGTGCGCGCCGTCTGACCACCCGGAGGACGTGTCCGTCACGATCCGCTCCCGCTGCCGCGTCGTGCAGTTGCGCACGCCGTTGTCCGGCGCGATCGCCGAGGTGCTGCACGAGCGCGATGGAGTGGACGTGGAGCTCGCGCAGTGGGCGGCTTCGGTGTGTGGCGGCCACATCGGCCGGGCGCGGCGGCTGGCGACCGACGAGGAGGTGCGGGAGCGGCGCGAGTCGGTGTTGCGCATTCCGCTGGGGCTGCGCCGGTTCTCGGACGTGTTCACGGCGGCCACCGGGCTGGTGAAGCTGGCCGAGACGGAAGCGGTCACCGCGAACGAGGACCGCAACGAGGCCGAGAAGGAAGAGCTGAAGACCGCGATGGGCGCGGGCGGCACGGGCAAGGGCACGGCGGCGGCCACCCGCGGCGCGAACGCGGCGCTGAAGGAACTGGAGAAGCGCCAGAAGTCGCGCGCCACGCGCTCCCAGCGGGACGCGCTGGACCTGGCGTTGGTCGACCTGGCGGGTTTCTACCGGGACGTGCTGGTGACCCGCGCGGGCTCGACCGCCCCGCTGAACCACCCGGACTTCGAACGTTCGGTGGCGAAGGCGGCGGCGGAGTGGACGTCGGAGTCGGCGCTGCGCCGCCTCCACGCGGTCCTGGAGTGCCGCGAAGCCCTGACGCAGAACGTGAAGCCCATCATCGCGGTCGAAGCAATGCTAGCCGTTCTCTACACCGGATGACTCCACAGTGGACGATGATGTGTTCAGGCCGGTGAGGGTCCTTGAGTCTTTTGGGCGCTGTAGAGCCTATTTGGGAACTCGTTTCGCGTAGTGGTGCGCCCTCGCTGGCTGGTGTGGAGCGAACGGCCTGTTCGCTTCGATAGGTGAAGTGAACGGTCCGTTCGCTCCGTCTGCTTCGCGCCGGCCTTGCACTGCAGTGGTGTGGAGTGAACGGCCTGTTCGCTTCGCTAGCTGCGGGGTGTGGACGGGCGGCTTCGCCGATTCGAAGACGCACACCGCCCTACTGCGACCACGTCCCGTCACATCCGAAACAGGCTCTATATCCCCGAAAACACTCGCGGAGCTCCAGCAGGATCAGGGCGGTTGCCAGGGGCGGACCTCGCCCCAGCCCCAGCGGGGCATCGGTTCCTCGGGGTTCGGGCGGGCGTCGGGCTGCGAGAGGACCAGCGCCATCCGGCTGCCCCACTCCAGGTAGGCCACGAACGCCGAGCTACTGGTCAGCGCGAGAGGTTCGGGTCGGAGCTGGTGGGCGGCCGGGCCGGTGCCCGCCGGGGGCGCCGCGCCCGCGCCGGTACCCGAGCAGTCCACGCCGCCTTCCGGGGCGCAGGCGCGGACGATCTGCTCGCCGAAGGAGACCTGCACCAGCGATGTCGGGAGCCCAACGGGATGGCCGCGGAGCAACTGCAGATCGAACAGCTTCGCCGCCGCCCGGACCTCGGTCCCGACGACGTTGTGCCGCAGCTCCCCGATGCCCATCCGCAGCACGCCGGCGTCCAAGATCGGCGGCGGGCAGCGACAACCCGGCGAAGGCCAACCCGACGGTGGTGCAGGCGCTGAAGCGGCGGACTGCCCGCTTCCGGCAACCTCCCGGTCACGTGATAAGCATCACTGCTGATCCAACGAGTCGAAGGTGACGAGGTGGCGAAGGAAGTTGTCGCAGTGCGCCGGCGGAAGGTGGGATCTTCCCGGAGTCAATCCCGGCCACCAGCGAAGACAAGCGCCGATCAGGCCAGCGCCAAGCAGTGGGGCCGTGAACGACGACGAGGTCCGGCCCGCTACACTTGCTTGTGCAACGCCGCCTTAGCTCAGTCGGCTAGAGCGACGCACTCGTAATGCGTAGGTCAAGGGTTCGATTCCCTTAGGCGGCTCCGCAGCGGTCAACCCGTTGACCTGCGGCGGGAGAAGAGATCGATGATCTCGGCTCCCGCCGCAGTGTCGTTTTCGGGCAGCGAACGGACAGCGGCGCTTTCGGCCACCTGCTCCAAGGCGGCCCACTCCGAGTTCGGCGGCTCGCCAAGGGTGGCGCGGACCGCGTCCCGCTGCGGGTCGGCCAAGTGGTCATATCTCCCAGCGGTTTGCACGGAGGCGTGCCCGGAAGCTTCGACACCGCCTCGATCGGCGCGCCAGCTTGAATCAGCCAGGCGCGTAGGTGTGCCGCAAATCGTACGGCGTCACGACGACAGACCTGCCGCCTTGTAGTCGGATTCCACGCGTCGCGCTGGGACGGCTCGATCTCCGCGCATTGCGACGCGGTGATCTTCTTGCCGACCGCCGCTTTCATCATTTCGGATGTTTGCGGTCGCGGTTACTTTCGGTGATCGTTAGCTTCTCCCCGGTCAGAAAGATCAACTGGGGAGGTCTGCAATCGTGTTGAAGCGACTCCGCGCCCGCGTGCTCGCGGTGGCTCTTGCTTTTGTCGCGCTTTCGACAGTCGGTGCTGTTGTTGCCCGCGACCGCCTCGCTCACCCCGTTGTCGGCAAGCTCGGCGGTACAGCAGACCCAGCCTGAGACATACACGATCGACGTCGCCGGTGTTCGCTACACCGCTGCCAGCGCAAGGGCAATCTGGGCTGCCTGCGGGATGAACGACCCCGCGAAAAAACTGGTTCGCGCCTTCCCCCGCAACGGTGCACCTGGGGCGGGAGGAAAATCGAATCTGCTGTGTGGAACCGCAGGTTACGGGTACCGCCAAAGGATCGCCACATGGCGGACTGGCAGAACCTGGCGGCACGGGTGGGCAGTGACTGGCGATCGTTCACCGACTTCGCCATCGAGCAGATCCTCAAGGTGCCCGAACCTGGATTCCCCTACAACAAGAACAACGACACCTGGACGTATCGGGCGCCGGTTCAGATCCGTGATTCCAATGGTAATGTCGTCGACACCTATCGGCCCATCGTGTCGGTGGCCAACGGGGATCAGAAAATCATCACGGCGTTCCCGGCCCGCTGAGAGACGGATCACCATGCACTTGGACCGCACGAATGATAAGAAGATCTTCGAGGAATTCCTGCACAGGCTCAGCGATGAGCACGTGCTGAGTTCCCCTGAAGGTCACGTCGAGCTGAGGTCTTGGCAGGATGTCGAGCTGGACGTTCCTCTCCGGCTCCAGGTGAGCCCCCAGTCGTTGGGCGAACATTTGCGGGCGATGGAGCACGACGGTGAGCTTGTCTTCCCGAACGCGCAGTCGATCATCAGGGCACTTCAGCTGTTTTTGGTGCATCTCGATGAGGCGATAAGGGCAAGGGCGCCAGCGCAAACCGAACTAGTACCGGACTCCGCGGGAGTCCGATCTGTTGCGCCACGCTAAATAGTCAAATCGGCAAAAGAACAAAGCACTGTCGGTCCGAGTGGAATTTCTTGCTCCGCTCGGGCCGACTCTTGATTTCGGCAGTCACCCTGGTAGCGTCCCGGGCCGCGCTGAAACCGGCGATATTCGCTCGACCCGCTTCGGCGCATCGGCCAAGCGGGGGCCGTTCGTTCGGGGAATGGGCTTGGTCATGGAACTGATCGATCCGCCGGTGGTCGGTGGTGAGCGGCAGATGTTGCGGGCCTACCTCGATTTCCACCGGGCGACGCTGGCGATGAAGTGCGAGGGGCTTTCCGATGCCGAGCTGCGGCGGCAGTCGATGGCTCCTTCGACGCTTTCGCTGCCCGGCTTGGTGCCGCACATGGCCGAGGTGGAACGCACCTGGTTCCGGCGGGTGATCAACCGGGAGGACATCCCGCTGGTGTGGTCGGGCGACGGGGACTTCCGGGCCGCCTACGACGCGACGGAGTCCACGCGGTCGGAGGCGTTCGACGCCTGGTTGGCGGAGGTCGAGCACTCGCGCCGGATCGAGGCGGCCGCCGAGTCGCTCGACGTGCCGGCGCCCCGCCCAGGTGGGGCAAGGACGTGTCGCTGAGGGCTGGTGATGCTGCACCTCATTCACGAGTACGCCCGGAACAACGGCCACGCCGACTTCCTCCGCGAAGGCATCGACGGGACCGTTGGGGCCTGAGCGGCCGCAGATCAACGGCCGTGAGTACTTTGGGTCGCTATACTATATATAGCAGCCCAAAGCACTCACGTGTCCTGAGCAGGCGAGACCCTTACGACGCCGCCGGGGCCGGGGACTGGGGTCCGGCCGGTTCTGAGGCCGAAGGCGCTGATCAGGGTGGCGATCAGGGCCGTGGTGAGCGGAACGGCTAGGGCCGTGCGGTAGCCGTCGAGGGTGTTCCGGAGGCGGCGACGTTGACCGCTGCGGCGCTGGCGAGGCTGAGGGCCGCACCGAATTGCAACGAGGTGTAGAGCAGGCCACCGGCCAAGCCCTGCTCCCGTCGTCGACGCCGTCGGTGGCGGCGATGGTGAGCGGGCCGTAGACCAGTGCGAACGCCGCGCCGAGGATGATCAGGCTCGGGAGCATCGCGGCGTACGTCCAATCCGCGGTAAGAACCGGACTTTCCACTCACGACCTGTGACCTGCGTTCGTGAGCGGCGCTTCCGGTAAGAACCGGAACGGCCACTCACGACGGTCAGCCGGAGACTGCTCGCAGGCCGCCGGGGTGGCGCCCGTCGAGGCGGTCCAGCGCTGCCGCGGTCGAGTCGTCGGCGGGCAGGTAGATGATCAGGCGCTGGTCGTCGGTACCCGACACCTCCAGGACCTCGAAACCCAGCCGCAGCTCGCCGACCTCGGGATGCACCCAGCGCTCCACTCCGGTGCGCTCCGGTACGACCTGCTGTGCCTCGAACCGGCTGGTGAACGGGGCTCCGGCGGCGGCGCTCAGCTCCTCGACGAGGCCCGCGGAATGCGGGTCGTCGCAGTGGAAACCGAGCCTGAGGAAGTTGACCTGGGCGTCGGCGATGCGTGCCCACTCGGGGTGCGCGGTGCGCGCGCGGTCGTCGGTGAACACGAAGCGCACCAGGTTGGGCCGCTCGGCGTCCAGGACCCCGACCGGGCCCGCCAGTCGCTGGTAGCCGTCCGTGCGGGCGAGGACGTCGCCGATCCGGTTGACCACCAGCGCCGGACTCGGCTCGAGCCGCTGGAGGATCGCCTGCACACCTTCGCGAACCGTCCGCACCGGCGGCTCGGCGACCCGCGGGCACAGCGCGCTCGGCTTGTTCGTGCCCAGGATCAGCCACAACTGCGCGCGCTCCTCGGAGGACAGCCGCAGAGCGTCGACGAGGGCACCCAGCACCTCGGAGGACGGGTGGCGGTCCCGGCCCTGCTCCAGCCGGGTGAGGTATTCGACGCTGATCCCGGCGAGCATCGCCAGCTCTGTGCGCCGCAGCCCGGGCGTGCGCCGTCGCGGTCCGGTGGGCAGCCCCACCTCGGCGGGCGTGATGGCTTCCCGACGGGCGCGCAGGAAGGCCCCGAATTCGTTGTCGCGCACGACAGGAACCTACCTGCTGGGGACGCGCTTGTGGGTGGCCCTGCGAGGGCCAGCCTCAGCGCGGTCTCCCTCCGGTGCGGCGAAACCGCGAGGTTGGTGCCATGACCACTGAAACGACCGCACTCCAGCTGACCGCCGGCCGCTGGGCCCTCGACCCGTTCCACTCCTCGGTCGGCTTCTCGATCCGTCACCTGGGAGTGTCGAAGGTGCGGGGCCGCTTCGCCGAGGTCGACGCCGAACTCGTGGTGGGCGAGACCCTCGACGACAGCACGATCACCGCCACCGTCGCCATCGCGTCCATCGACACCGGAAACGCCGACCGCGACGCGCACGTCCTCGCCCCCGACCTGCTCGACGTCGAGAAGCGCCCGACCATGACCTTCCGCTCGACCCGGCTGCGCGGCGAAGGCGAGGACTGGTCCCTCGAAGGCGAGCTGACCATCGGAGAGGTGACCAAGCCGATCACCTTCGAGGTCGAGTTCGGCGGGATCGGGGACGTCTTCGACGGAAGCCGCCACGCCGGCTTCGAGGCGACGGGCGAGATCCGCCGAAGCGATTACGGCATCAACTTCGGCGCGGGCGAAGCCCTGCTCGGCAACGTGGTGAAGATCCAGCTCGACGTCCAGTTCGTCGAACCGAAGTGACGAGGTCAGAGGTTCTTCACGGCTTGGGCGAAGTCGGCGATCAGGTCTTCGCGGTTCTCGATGCCCACGCTGACCCGGACCAGGGCGTCGGTGATGCCCAGGGATTGCCGGTCCGCTCGGCACATTCCGGCGTGCGACGTCGCCGCCGGGCGCGTGATCAAGGATTCCACTCCGCCGAGGCTTGGTGCGTCGTAGGGGAGTTGCACCGCGTCGATCAGCGCTCGGGCCGCTTCCACGCCTCCGGTCGGGCGGAGGCTGAGCATGCCGCCGAAGACGTCGAAGAGCTCCGCCGCCCGCGAGTGGTCCGGGTGCGAGGCCAGGCCCGGGCAATTTGCCTCGCCGATTTCCGGTCGTGCGGCGAGGAATTCGACCAGCGCCAGCGTCTTCGCGCCGCGGGCGAGGAGGAAGCCGGCGTGCGGGTCGAGGCTGCCGCCCAAGTGGTTCGAGGTGTTCCCGGGCGCGCTCCACGTGTTCCGCCCGGCCGACGATCGCACCGGCCACGATGTCCGAGTGGCCGTTGAGGTACTTCGTCGCGCTGTGCAGGGACAGGTCGAAACCCGCCGCCGTCGGCCGGAAGCTCACCGGCATCGCGAAGGTGTTGTCGATCAACCAGCCCGGAATCAGTCATCAGCGCAGATTCGCGCCTTCCATCCCGGCGAACTTGTCGTGCAAGTACGCCTGAGACGGGGTCGAGTTCGGCCGGATGTACTTGATGTCTTGGTAGTCGGCGTCGGCCGAAACCGGCGGACGGACCGGGTACACCGTGCTCTGTTGGCGTTCGCTCCGGCCCGAAGGCCGGAGATTCCTGGTCCGCGTATTGCGGCCAGCTAGGGCCTGTTTCAGAAGTTGATCTGGGTTTGAGATGATCTCCGTGTGGGACGTGGCGATCTGACGAACGAGCAGTGGGCGAAGCTCGAACCGCTGCTACCCCGGGGCAAGAAGTCAGGACGCCCGCCCAAGCACCCGAAACGACAGCTCATCAACGGGATTCGATTCCGGGTACGCACCGGCGTCCAGTGGCGCGACCTGCCCGACCGGTACGGCCCGTGGCAGACCGTGTATGGCCTGTTCCGTCGCTGGCAGCGGGATGGGACCTGGAAACGGATCCTGACGCGGTTGCAGGCCCGGGCGACGCCGAGGGGCTGATCACCTGGGATGTCAGCGTGGACTCCACCGTCGCCCGCGCACACCAGCACGCCGCTGGCGCGCGTATAAAGGGGCTGACCAGCGTGAATCCCCGGGCGGGGTCGACGTCGAGCCGGACGATCACGGGATCGGCCGGTCGCGGGGCGGGTTGACCACGAAGCTGCACCTGTCCACCGAGCAAGGTCAGAAGCCGTTGTCGGTTGTGGTCACTGCCGGTCAGCGGGGCGACTCGCCGCAGTTCCAGACGGTCCTGGAGCGGATCAGGGTGCCCCGTGCCGGTCGGGGCCGGGCACGGACTCGTCCGGATCGGGTGTTGGCGGACAAGGCGTACGGTTCCCGCGCCAACCGTGCCTACCTGCGGCGACGTGGCATTCGGTGCACCATCCCGGAGAAGGCCGACCAGATCCGCCATCGCAAGAACCGCGGTTCGCGCGGTGGTCGCCGACCGGCGTTCGACAAGGAGATCTACAAGCAACGCCACGCGGTGGAGTGCGGCATCAACAGGCTCAAGCGCAATCGTGCCGTCGCTACCCGATACGACAAGTTGGCAGTTCGTTACGAGGCCACAGTGGTCCTCGCGGCGATCAACGAATGGCTCTGACATATGAAACAGGCCCTAGTTCGCGGAACCGCCTCCCGGCTCGAGTCAGGGACTTGGCCTGAGGGCCTGCCCGCGCTGTACACCGCCCACCCGGCGGGATCGTTCCTGGTTTGGTTGTCGCCGGGAACATGGAGTTCATATCGAACCGGCCTGGCGGCCGATAGCGGGGCTGGACCGCCGCTCTGGAGCGCGGAGTACTGCCAGGTCTCTTGGTAGATCGGGTACACCACGGCCCCTTGGGCCTCGTCCGCCGCTCGCCACGGTGCACCGCCACCGCCTCGATCCGAGCCACCTGGACCTCCCCGGATGCTTTGCGGGCGGCTCGATCCGGCGAGCGCGCCGCGCAGCCTCGCCGTCACCCTGAGAACCCTTCCGCCGGCTTGGAAGCACTCGATCGATGGCTGGTGAGGGCCACCCGTGACCTTAGCAAGAGGGCACGGGTGCCCCTCGCTCTTGGTCTGATCGGGTGAATACCGGTCGGGTGGTGTGCGGATCAGGGTGGTGACATCGGCGGCTCGGCCGCGTCCGACACCCTCCGTGATGGTTGGAAAGGGCTTCGGGTTTGGCCCACGCGCGGTTCACTGGGAATCGTGACCACTGTGGACCGTGCGTGTCCGTGGCGGACCTCCCGACACCTGTGCGCGGGACGCGGCGAATTGTCGGCACGTCATTCCATTGAGTCAATTCCGAAATGCATTCCCGGTGCGGTTCGGCTGCAATCTTGCCGAACCGCCCAGGCGCCGGTTTCGGAATCCCCGGCGTCCGAACGGGGAATTCGGCCCGGACGTCGCGCGAATAACGCGGACGGCGGGGAGGAGTGGAAACGCGATGGCAATGCGACAGAATACGGTGATCGCCGGACTGGTCGTGGGCAGCGTGCTCGGCGCCGCTGGTGCCTTGGCCGCCCCAGCTGTGCAGGATGACCAGTCGAAATCCCCGGCGATCGGCCTGGGATACGCCGTCGGCCTCGCCGCGAAGCTGCCCACCAAGCCCGATCCACCTGCTGCTCCGGTAGCGGACTGGGTGTCGCCGGCGGACGGCGAGATCAGCAGCGGCTTCGGTGGGCGCTGGGGCGAGATGCACAACGGTGTCGACATCGCCAACGACATCGGCACCCCGATCCGAGCGGCGTCGGAGGGCATCGTCATAGATTCCGGTCCGGCGAGCGGTTATGGCATGTGGATCAGAATTGCGCACCGCGACGACGTCGTTTCGATTTACGGACACATCGACGAGAACTTCGTCTCGGTCGGACAACAGGTTCGGGCCGGGCAGTTGATCGCGACGATGGGCGATCGCGGCGAATCGACCGGGCCACACTTGCACTTCCAGATCGAGGTGGCCGGGCGGCCGGTGGATCCGGAGAACTTCTACCGCGACGCGAACGCCGAGTTGACGGATCGGTAAGCCTTTCGTGCGTTCTCGACGGCGTGTCGACGCCCGATTGGTGGACCCGGTTGACCCGTCCGCGGGCGGCGCTGCCAGAGTGGCAGACCCCGGAAACCGCCAAACGATGTCCGGCGTGCACCACTGACTGTTATCACTGCCCGTTATCGAACTGCGAGCGGCGTGCGAACCCAGCAGCGATCACCCGGCGCATCCGGCGGTGGACCGATCGGCCGAGCAGATCATCACCCTTCCGGCCGATTGTCGTGGTGCTCCGGGAGCTACTTCGATCGCATTAACGCGCCTGGAAGGATTCGATGTGATGGAGCGAGTGGATGTGGCCGGAATCGTCGGCGGTGGAGTGCTTGCCGGGGATCGCCAGCCGCCGGACTGGGAACGCCGTATCGCCGAGCGGTCCGAGCAGCACTACCGCGCGCGGTTGGTGCAGCGGCTCCTGCTTGCCTGGGCGGTGCCGGGCAACCTGTTGCTGATCGGCACCGCCGCGATGGCGCTGTCGTTATGGGTGTCCGCAATACCGGCGGGGGTGGTTTTCGCGCTGGCCGTGGCATCGATGGCCCTGTCGGCGAGGTTCGTCTACCAGCAGCACTTTAAGGTTCGCGCGGTGGAGTCAGAACTGCGCGCGCTCGAATGCGCGTACCGCGAGAACATGCTGGATGAACTGGGGTCCGGAGATCTGCTGGGTGTGCACAAGCGTTACCGGGCGCAGCTGCCGGATCTCGTCGAGCGCTACCGGGGCGAGGCCCGGCGGGACCGCTCGAAGGACAACGTCCTGCAGGCGGTGGTCATCGGCGGCTCGATCGTCGCCGCGACGGTGACGGCGGTATCAGTGTCCGTTGTGGACGTTCGGGGGGTCGCGGTGGCGTTGTGCCTGGTCGTCGCGGTGGCCGCGGCGTTCGCCGGGCACGCCAAGTACCGGTACCGGGCGGTCGCGTGCCAGCAGGCCGCCGACGCGTTGGACCGCGAGTACGAGTCGGTGGAGCTTCGGGTCGGTCGGTACCGCCGGTTCGACAGCGAGCACGAGGCCTATGCGGAATTCGCCGACGCGGTCGAGGCGCTGCGGGCCGAACAGGTGCGCCGCTTGCCTTCAACCGCAGCGGACGGGATCGGTCAGTAATCACTCCCATGTCGCGCTTCACGAAAGCGTGGAGAAATAGGCGGATAACGATCACTGAATGTCTACATTTCCCACTTATGTGATCGCTGAATGGTGGTGAGTGATCCTTCCGTAATCTCCGGCGCGGCGCACAGGAATCGGCCTGTGCAGAGAGGAGCAATGCGATGAAACGCACCCTTACCGCAGCGGCCGTTGTGTTGGTCGGCGGCGCTGGCGCGGTCGGCTTCGCCGCTACCGCGAACGCGGCCGAGACCCCGCAACTGCCAGCTGAGCTGCCCACCGACAACAACCTCGCGCAGACCACGTACCACGTCGCGGGCACGCTGGCCTCCGCGCAGCAGACCGTGGGCGACGTCGTCCCGGTCGAGAAGCAGCTAACCGGGCGCAGCAACGCCGGTGGCCCGCTCGACGGCGTGCTTGGCGGCGTCGGCGTGCTCGGCGACAGCAACCCGGTCACGGGCCTGCTCGGCGGTGTGACCGGCGGCAAGAGCCTCGACACCGCCGCGCTGCCGGTGGGCGACGTCGTCCCCGCCGTGGCGGTCAGCCCGGTCGCCAGGCAGGGTGGCCCGGTCGACGAGCTGCCGGCCGGCCTGGGCTCGGTGCTGGACAGCACAAAGGCGGGCGTGCCGCAGACCAAGCCCGCGCAGCTGCCGCCCACGCCGCAGGAGGTCAACCTGGTGGGCGAGACGGTGCACGGCGTGGTGGCCGGCTCCCCGGTCGGTTCGACGCTGCCGGCGGCGAGAAGCGGCAGCGCGCTCGGGGGCATCGTCGGTCCGGCGAGCCCGCTGGACGGCGTGACCGACACCCTCCCGGTCGGCAAGGTCGCCCCGGACACGACACTGGACAAGGTCAACGACGTGGCCAGCCACGGCCCGCTCGGTGGCGCCAACCAGCTCGGCGGCTGATCGGCCCGGCGGCCCTCCACGTCGAAAAGAACGACGCCGGAAGCGACGGCCCGGCAACACGGTCGACCCGGCGCAGCTCACCCCGCTGGAGCGGCGGGCTTCCTCCGCCGACGGCGCCCCCGAACGGACTCGATGGCCCCCGCCGGAACCGGCAGGGGCCATCACCGCGTAGGCCCCGGTTGCAGCTGATCAGCCGCCGTGAGTGCTTTTCGGTGCTGCAGCGACTGCTCCACACTCCTTCTGCGTGGCGCTGCGGTTGGCGCAACCTCAAACGCCGCCTGGACTGCGGGATCCCCGATTTGCGCATGACCAGATACGCGGCTTCGGGCTTCAAAGACAAGAGCCCGCCCTACCGCATCTTGGCCGGTCACTTCCAAAGCGCCCGCTATGGCCCCAACAGCGCTCACGGGAGTTGACCAGCGGGAACGGGGCTGCGGGGAGGGAAGGAGCCGCTCCGGGCGATGGCTGGGTGGCGATTTCAATTTCGCGAGAAATTGACGTTCACCCAGGTGACGGTCAATTTCTCGCGAAATTGACCACCACCTGGACGAACGCACCGCGGCGATCACGAAGCGCGACGATGCCCCGTCACCCGGGGTGGTGGCGATTCCCGCGAAATCGCAACCCGGCCCGCGTCCAGAAGTCGATTCCGCCGTTGCCGGTGGCGTGCCCGAGCCGGGCGATCGCCCGGCTCACCGGTCCAGTTCGACGGTGCCCGCGGAGCCGTGGACGGTTATCCGCTGGCCGTCGGTGATTCGGGTCGTGGCTTCCGGAACTCCCACCACGGCGGGGATTCCGTACTCCCGGGCCACCGTCGCGCCGTGCGAGTTGGGCCCGCCCATCTCCATCACCAGGCCGCCCGCGGTCAGGAACAGCGGCGTCCAGCCGGGATCCGTGGACGGCGTCACCAAGATCTCGCCTGGGGCGAGCCGCGCGCGGACCGGGTCGTGCACCACTCGCGCCGTCCCGGTCACGGTGCCCGCCGAAGCCGATGTCCCGATCAGCTGACCGTCGACCGCCGCCGTGGGCAGCGTCGCCTCAGGTTCGGTGCCGTCCGAGAGCAGCACGCGCGGCGGGTGCCGGCGCCGCAGTTCGCGTTCGTGGGTTTCTCGGCGCTGTGCCACCAGATTGCGGTGGTCGGCGCCCGAGACCGCCTCGGTGAGCTCGTCATAGTCGAGGAAGAACACATCCTCCGCGCGCTCCAGGCCACCGGTGGAGGCGAGTTCCCGGCCGACGGCCAGCAGGTGCTTGCGGGCGTTCGCGATCGCCAGCACGATGCAGTACTTCGGCATTTCGCGGAGCCCGGCGAGCTGCCGCACCCTGTCCATCGCGAAGCCGACGACCCGAGCTCGCAGCGGGTTCTTGAGCCGGGACACGATCTCGGCGGCCATCCGCTCCGCGTCGGCCACCCCGCGCCGGTACTGCTCGTCTGCGTCGTGGCCGCTTTCGCCGGTCTGCACGTAGTTCGCGACGAGCCCGAGCACGTGCGCCGGGGCCTCGGACCAGCGCGGGACCCCGATGTCGATCTCCGCCACCGTCCGATGCCCGTAGCGCTCGAGGAACGCATCGAGTCCATTTTGGACTTCTACCGGCAGCTTCCGGGACTGGTAGCGCTCGGCGAGCTCGTCGACGGAGGATCCGGCGAACAGCCGGGCGGTTTCGGGGTCCCGGCGGGCGAGCTGCGCGATCCCCCAAAGCTCCAGGTCCATCTCGGTGGTGACGTTGTGCGGGATGCCGCGCAGCACGATCTGCACTTCTTCGGCGGTGGCGGCCTTGCCCGCCAGCTTCGGGAGCAGTCGGCTGAGGACGAGGGCGGGCAGCATCCTCGGCGGGATCTGCGCGATTCGCGGGACCGCGATCTCCGCGACGCTCCGCCGCGCCGCGGCCAGCCGCTCCCGCGCGGACGACGGCTCCGGGCCGGCCAGCTCCGCCCGGATTTCCCGGACCATGCCGAAGATCCGCTCGCGAGCGCGCTTGGGGTCGCGCAGCGTGCGCACCGCCTCGATCGGCGCCTTGGTGCGCGCGAAGATCCCGGCGAGCCGGTGCAGCAGCGGCCACGGCACCTTCGGGTCCAGCGGCAGGCGCGGGTCGTCGAGCAGCGACTCGAAGACCTTTCCGGTGCGGGCTTCGGCCATCGCGAACACCTTGGGTGCCACGGCGCGGCCGATCTTGTTCCGGGTCATGCCGGTGATGTCGGCGAACAGCCAACCGTCGGCCTGCCGCCATAGCTTCGGCCGCGGTCCGTCGGTCGGGATGCCGAGATTGCGCATGAGGTTGTTGAACATCAACGCCAGCGTCGCCGCGCCCATCGGCGTGATCGGCCGGTAGACGCCCTGCGCGACGTTGATCGACAGGTAGACGTGCAGGCCGTCGTGCGGTTCGGCGGGCAGCGGGAACAGCGTGGTGATCGGCCGCGACTGGGTCAGCCACGGGGTGCCGTTGCCGTCGATGGCCCACTCGATGTCCTGCGGCGCGCCGCAGTGCCGCGCCACTTCCGAACCCAGCGCGGCGAGCTCGCGGGCCTGATCGTTCGTTATCGAAGGCTGATCGCCCTGCTGCACAACGGTTTCCGTGCCGCCGCCGGGTTTCGGGTGGACGCTGGTGGGCTTGTCCCCGAGCCGCCGCGCGGTGACCCGGCCGGACTCCACTGCGAAGTGGTCCGGGGTGACCGCGCCGGACACCACCGATTCGCCGAGCCCGGTGTTCGCGTCGATCACGGTCTCGGTTCGCCGCCCGGTGACCGGGTTCGCGGTGAACAGCACGCCGGCCGCCGTCGCGTCGACCATGCGCTGTACGACCACCGCCAACCGCACCGCGCGGTGGTCGATGTCGTTGGCCGCCCGGTAGGCCACCGCCCGGTCCGTCCACAGTGAACTCCAGCAGCCGCGCACGGCGTCCAGCAGCGCAGCCTCGCCGATGACGTTCAGGTAGGTGTCCTGCTGGCCGGCGAAGCTGGCGTGCGGTAGGTCCTCGGCGGTCGCGGACGAACGCACCGCCACCGGCGAGTCCGGGCCGAGTTCGGCGTAGGCGGCGGTGATCGCGGCAGCCAGCTCGGCGGGGATTTCGGCGCCGGCGAGCCGGGAGCGGATCTCGGCTGCTGCCCCGGGTAACCGGTTGATCAGGTCGCCGGTGAGTTCGCGGCAGACCTCGTCGTAGGCGAGCGTGCTGATGCAGAAGCCGGGTGGCACCCGGAATCCCGCAGCCGACAGCTCGCCCAGGTTGGCGGCCTTGCCGCCGGCCAGCTCGCCGTCGCTCGCGCCGATCTCGCCGAGGTCGAGCAGAACCCGGGTCTCCAACGTGCTCAAGGCCAACCTCCCCGCGCCGGTGCAAGCAAGGTAGCGCGGGACGGGCCAAAAAATCAACGGTCGTTGAATTTGTGTTGGGCCATTGGGGTGATCCCGACGATCGCCGCATCACGTGCCGGGCGGAGCGCCATTCCTCTCCCGCGAGGAGGGAGCGGGATGCATTGGTGGATGGTGCCGTTGGCGACGTTGTCCGGCCTGGTCGTGCTGGCCCCGGCGATCTGCAGGCACCTGCGCCGGCGGCGGGTGGTGGCGAGGGCGATGGCCGAGCTGGCCTGGTTCTACCAACCGCGATCGCCGCGTGAGCGGTTCGCGCCGGGCAGCGGGAAGCACGCCTCGACGACCCCGGTCGTCGTGCTGGGCCGGTCCGACGGCACCGCCTTGGCGATGCCCAGATCGTCGGGTGCGCGACGGCGCTGACGCGGCCCAAGGCACTGGAAACGAAGTTGCCTCGCATTTGTCCGCAGGTCATAGTTGTCCCGCCAACTAGTTGAGTGCTGCAAGCAAATTGCTGGGGATGTTCGTGCCGCAGCGCTCCCGCCGGACTCGCACGCCGGCGCATCACGAGGAGCACCCCCTGAAAGGGAAAACCATGTCGGAAACGGCTGTGCCACCTGCGCAGACCGCCGGACCCGCGCTGAGCCACCGCCAGATCCTGACCGTGCTCACCGGCCTGATGCTGGGCATGTTCCTGGGCGCGCTCGACCAGACCATCGTCAGCTCGGCGATCCGCGTCATCGCCGACCAGTTGCACGGGCAGACCGCGCAAGCCTGGGTCACCACCGCATACCTGATCACGGCGACCATCACCACGCCGCTGTACGGCAAGCTCTCCGACATCTACGGCCGCAGACCGCTGTACCTGACCGCGATCTCGCTGTTCCTGGTCGGTTCGCTGCTGTGCGGGCTGGCGAACTCGATCTACGAGCTCGCCGCATTCCGCGCCATTCAGGGCCTCGGCGGCGGGGGCCTGATGTCGCTGGCGCTGACGATCATCGCCGACATGATCCCCGCCCGGCAGCGCAGCCGCTACCAGGGCTATTTCATGGCGGTCTTCGGCACCGCCAGCGTGATCGGGCCGGTGATCGGCGGCCTGTTCGCCGGCATGGACAGCTTCCTCGGCATCGACGGCTGGCGCTGGGTGTTCCTGGTGAACCTGCCGGTCGGGCTGGCCGCGCTGGCCGTCGTCGCGAAGGTGCTCAACGTGGCGACCGAACGCGTCCGGCACCGGATCGACTACCTGGGCGCGGCGGCGCTGGTCGTGCTGCTGGTGCCGCTGCTGACCGTCGCCGAGCAGGGCCGCGAGTGGGGTTGGCTGTCGTCGACCTCGCTGGCCATGTACGCCATCGGCGCGGTCGGGCTGCTGCTGTTCGTGTTCGTCGAGCGCCGGATGGGAGCCGAGGCGCTGCTGCCGCTGCGGATGTTCCGGCAGTCGTCGTTCCGGATGGGCAACCTGCTCAACTTCCTGGTCGGCATCGGCATGTTCGGCGGGCTGAGCTCGGTGCCGCTGTACCTGCAGATCGTCAAGGGCCTGAGCCCGACCGAGGCGGGGCTGATGCTGCTGCCGATGACGGCCGGGATCATGGTCGCGACCGGCGTCGTCGGCAAGCTGATCGCCAAGACCGGCCGACTGAAGATCTTCCCGATCGTCGGTGCCGCGTTCATGGCCACTTCGCTGTTCCTGTTCAGCCTGATCAGGGTGGACACCTCGCTGGTCCAGGTGGGGCTGACGGCGGTGGTGATGGGCTGCGGGCTGGGCATGCTAATGCAGACCCTGACGCTCGTGGTGCAGACCGGCGCCACCCCGCGCGACATGGGCGTGGCGACGGCGTCGGTGAACCTGTTCCGGCAGACCGGCGGCACCGTCGGCGCGGCGGCGTTCCTGTCGGTGCTGTTCAGCACGGTCGGCGGCCGGATCGCGGATGGTACGCGAGCGGCGTTCGCCACACCGGAGTTCACCGCGGCGCTGCGCGACCCGGAGGTGCTGGCGAACCCGGTGAACCGGTCGTTCGTCGAAGCGCTGCAGCAAGGTGGCGGGGCCGGCCTCGACATCAACGACACGTCGTTCCTGTACGGCCTGGACCCGCGGCTGGCGCGGCCGATCCTGGAGGGCTTCGCCAGTTCGATGGACACGGTGTTCTTCGTCGGCGGTTGCGTGGTCCTGGTCGCCTTCGCTCTCACCTGGCTGCTCCGCGACATCCGCCTGGACTGACCTGTCCACAGACTTGTCCACAGAAAGCCCAGTTATCCCCAGGTCTGTGGACAAGTTCACGAAGTGCCTGGTCAGATCCTGTGAGTGGGGATGTCCAGAAGCGCTCACGGACCCGGTGCTACACAAGTGAAAAGGGCCCTCACCGCATCCAGCGCGGCGAGGGCCCTTTCTCGGGACGGTGGTTCAGTGCCCCTGTTCCTTGGCCCGCTCGTACGAGCGCTTGATCTCCGCTTCGGCCTCGGTGCGGCCGACCCACGTCGCGCCCTCCACGCTCTTGCCCGGTTCCAGGTCCTTGTACACCTCGAAGAAGTGCTGGATCTCCAGCCTGTAGAACTCGGCGAGGTGGTGGATGTCGCGCAGGTGCTCCTGCCGCGGGTCGTCCGAGGGAACGCAGATGACCTTGTCGTCGCCGCCCTTCTCGTCGCGCATCCGGAACATGCCGATGGCACGCGACTTGATCAGGCAGCCGGGGAACGTCGGCTCCTGGACCAGGACCAGCGCGTCCAACGGGTCGCCGTCCTCGCCGAGGGTGTCCTCGATGAACCCGTAGTCCGCCGGGTACTGGGTAGCGGTGAACAGCGTCCGGTCGAGACGGATTCGCCCCGTCTCGTGGTCCACCTCGTACTTGTTCCGGTTCCCCTTGGGGATCTCGATCGTGACGTCGAAGTCCACGCGGTTCCTCACTCGTCTTGCGTCGGATGCAGCCGCCCGCTCCCGCGTGCGACCACGTCTAGTGTGGACCACGGCAGCTCTCCGGCCCCCACCGCAGTGCGGGAGCTCGCAATCTGGCAGTCTGGCGAACCGTCGAGGAGGAGCACGTGCCCGAACCCCAGAACAGCGGGGGTGAGGTGTCCGAACCCGACGTCCGTGCGTCGACATCGGATAGCGAGAGCCCGACCCGACCCGATGCGTCGTCCCCGGACGGCTCGCCGCCGGACCGGCCTGCCGGAGACCAAGCCGCGGAGACGTCGGAGACCACCCCGCCCCGGACCGGAACCAGCCCGCCGACCGAGGCCGTGACCGCGTCGAACGCCGCGGAATCCGAGGCCGCGGAGGCGAGCGGCGCGCCCCGGGAGCCGGCGGCGCGGGCCGATGCCGATGAGACCAAGGGCACAGCCGCCGCGGCCGAGTCGTCGGAGGCAGAGGCGGACTCGGCGGGTGAGACCGCGCGGCTGAAGACCGTTGATCCTGCTCCTGGCGGGGAGCGGGCCCGCGATAGCGCCGATCGGCCGGACGGCGAGGATTCCCCTTCAGGTGCCGACTCCGAGCAGGCTGCTGTGCAGCAGACCGCCCGGCTGACGACCGTTGACGCCGAGGCCGGCGACGCCGTCGAGGCCAAGGGGGCGGAGAAGGCCGACGCGGTCCAGCCGACCCAGCCGACTGCCGCCGACGGTGTCGGCGCCGCGTCCGCGAAGAACGCTGCGGCCAGCACGTCGAAGCGCGTCGCGGGAAGCCTCGGCGAAGAACAGGCGAAGCCGACGTCCGCATCCGATGCGGCCGAGGCCGATGGCCCGCCCGCCGAGGACCGGTCCGGACAAGGGGCCGGCGCCGAGGACTCCGAAGAAGAGGTCGACGAAGCCGCCTCGAAGGCGGATTCCGGCGAGCAGACCGATGGCGAGGTCGACCCCGGCGACAAGTCCGAAGACAAGGCCGGCAACGCTGGCAAGGAGGCCGACGGCGGCAAGGCCGGCGCAGTGGCCGACGGCGAGCCCGGCGAGAGGGCTGACGAGAACCCGGGCACTGCTTCCGATTCCGGAGCGGAGGCCAGCAGCGCGCCCAGCGGCACGGTCGAGGCAGCCGGAGCTGCAGCTGCACCCGAACGCTCCGAGGACGGAGCGGCCGTCGAGTCCGACGCCGCTGACGGAGATTCCGAAGCGACAGCGGTTTCCGGCGCGGACTCGGGAACGGAAACCGGGGCGGACGCCGGAACGGAAACCGGGGCGGACGCCGGAACGGCGGCTGAGTCCGCAGAGACGACCACTGCCACCGAAAGTTCCGATGCGGCAGCGACTTCCGGCTCCGACACCGAACGGGCCCCAAAAGAGGATTCCGGCGCCGAACCTGACGCAGAAACCGGCGCGGACGCCGAACCAAAAGCGGATTCCGGCGCCGACGCGGAGTCCGCAACGGCAGCCGAGTCCACGGTTTCCGGCCCTGACGCAGGATCGGATTCCGGCGCGGACGCCGAATCTGGAACGGAAACCGACACGCACACCGGCGCCGACGCGGCTGCCGAAGCTGGAGACGCTGCCGAAACTGGAACCGCTGCTGGATCTGAGGCCGCTGCTGGATCTGAGGCGGTAGCCGCCGCTGGGACGAAGCCCGAACAAGTTTCCGCTGATGAGGCCGACGGCACTGGTTCCGCGACAGACGCGGAAGACACCTCTGGAACTGGCGCGAAAGCAGCTGCCGGGCCTGCTGCCGATGCTGGCTCCGAGCCGGCCGACGATGCCGACGCCAGGACCGAAACGGCCGCTGACTCCGGGCTGGCGGGCGCTGGGACCAAGCCGGGAGAAGGCCCCGAGCCAGGAACGGGAACTGACGACGGTCCTGATTCCACCGCGGAATCCGCTGAACCCACTGTTGAGCCGAAGACCGCGGGTGCCGAGTCCGCAACGTCGGCCGAGCCTGCCGGGGCAGCCACGGCAGGGGCCGGGGATGAAACGAGCATGGCTGCGAAAGCTGGTACCGAGGCCAGTGCCGGGGCCGCGTCGAGCGAGGAACCCGCTGCTGGGACTTCGCCTGGGGCAGCAGCCGCAGCAGCCCCAGCAGCCGCTGGTGCGGCGGCAGGGACGACGGCCGGGTCGGACGCCGGTCGCAAGCCAGGAACGGCGCGCGGCGAAGAGGAGCCGGAGCGGGACGACTGGCCGACTGGTGATGAGGCGCCGGAGCCGGACGATCGGCCTGCTGGGGGCGAGGAGCCGGAGGCGGATGACCGGCCGACCGGCGACCAGGAGCGCATCGTCGAGCCGCCGGTCACCGCCGTCGAGCTGACGCAGCAGTTCTCGCCGGTCACTGATGTGACGCCGCCGCCCAGCAACGTCGAGCAGACCCAGCGGATCAGGCGGGTCGAGATCGCCGGCCCCGTCGAACCGCCGCGCATCGACGAGACGCAGCAGATCCCATGGGTCGCCGCCCAGCCCATCGACTCGACGCAGCAGATCGCGAAGGTCCCGGCGGAGACCGAGGCGGAGAAGACCATCCGGATCGACCTCAAGGGCCTCGAAGCGCTGCGCGCCGCGGACCCGGGACCTGCGACGCAGCAGATCAAGCCCGTGCCGCCGGTCGCTCCCGCCGAGCAGACGCAGCAGTTCGCCCGGCCGGACTTCGACGGCCCGCCGCCGCGCCCCGCGTCCGCCGCGGATTTCGCGGGCCTGACGCCGCCCCGGGCGCAGCCGCAGCGCATCCCGCCGCAACCCGCTTCGCCGGCGGACTTCGCCGGTCTCGCCGGGGCGAAGCCCGCTTCGCCAGCGGACTTCGCGGGCCTGACCGGATCGCGGGCGCAGCCGCAGCGCATCTCGCCGAGCGCCGCGTCCGTGCCGCCATTGGGCGAAGAACCGCCGAAGGCAGAGCCGTCGCATCGCCGTCGCCGGGGGCTGATCGCGGTCGCCGTGATCGTCGTCGTGCTGCTCGGGGCTGGCATCGCGTTCGGCCCGACGCTGGTCGACGCCCTGATGAAAGCGCAGCTCGCCGATCCGCCCACGCCGATCCGGCTCAACCCGGCGATCAAGCCGCTCGACCAGAACGCGCCGCTGCCCACGAAGGCGGGCCTCCACGACGCTCTCGCCGGAGCGCTGGGCAACCCTGGTCTGGGCAGCTTCGCTGGTGTGGTGCTGGACGCCCAGACCGGACAGGTGCTGCGGCAGCAGAACGCCGGTCAGGAGATGGTCCCGGCGTCCACCGGGAAGCTGCTGGCCATGAGCGCGGCGCTGCTCGTCCTGGACCACGACCAGCGGCTCACCACCAAGGTGGTGCGCGGCAGCCAACCTGGCACCGTGGTGCTGGTCGGCGGTGGTGACCTGACGCTGTCCACGCTGCCCGCGAACAAGGAGTCGGTCTACCCGGGGGCCGCCCGGTTCGACGACCTGGTCGCCCAGGCCCGGGCCGCGGCCGGGGGCGACGTGACGTCTGTGCTGGTGGACACCAGCCGGTACACCGGACCCGGCCTCGCCCCGGGCTGGCTGCCGCAGGACGTGGTCGGCGGGATGATGGCGCCGATGGAGCCGGTGATGTTGGACGGGGGCCGGGACGACCCGACCAAGGACTACAGCCCCCGGACCTCGACCCCGGCGGTGGAGGCCGCGCAGCGGCTCGCCGCCGGGCTCGGCGCGACGCAGGTGTCGAAGGGCGTGGCGCCGCCGAACGCGCAGGTCCTCGCCCAGGTGCAGTCGCCGACCGTGCAGGAAATGGTCGACATCGCGATGCAGCACTCGGACAATTTGCTCGCCGAGGCGCTGGCGCGCGAGGTGGCCATCGCCACCGGCAACGACCCGTCGTTCGCGGGCTCGGCCAAGGCAGTGCGCGACGTGCTGGCGCAGCACGGCTTCGACGTCACCGGCACGACCATGGCCGACGGCAGCGGGTTGTCCCTGGACGACCGGACCACGCCCAAGCTGCTCTCCGCTCTGCTGGCCTCGGCGACCGCCCCGGCCAGCCCGGAGGGCGGGCTGGCACCGCAGTCGGCGAAGCTGCGCGGGCTGCTCACCGGGATGCCGATCGCCGGGGGCAGCGGCAGCCTGAGCGACCGCTACGGCGGGAGCCCCGGCGAGGGCTGGGTGCGGGCGAAGACCGGCACCCTGAACGGCGTCAACAGCCTGGCCGGCACGGTGGTGACGAAGGACGGCAGGCTGCTGGTGTTCGCGCTCATGTCCAACGGCACGAGCCCGGCGGTCGCCCGGCCCGCGCTGGACGGCGTGGCCGACGCCCTGCGAGGCTGCGGCTGCCGCTGACCGGGGCACGGCTGTTTCCGCAGGTCAGGCGCCGTGAGCGCTTTCGGGTGCTATAGCGCCCACAACCACTCACGGTCGTTGACCAGCGGAAACGGTGCGCGGCTGCGCAGGTGCGGCCTCGAAAGTGAGGTACCTGCGGGGCTGCGGGCGGGGTACGGTCGGTCGTGTGAACGCCCGACCTTCCACCCTGTCCCCGTCCCCGGACCGGGGCGCCACCGGAGAGCATCGGGCGCTGGACTGGAACATCGCCGTCGCCACCGCGGTCCGGCTGATGAAGCCGGGGCCGGAGGTGCCCCGGTCGGAAGCCGAGCAGGCGGTGCGCTCGCTGCGGCAGTTCAGCGTCGAAGCCGAATCCCACGTCCGCGAGCTGACCGGCCTGGGCCAACACCTGCCGATCGCCGAGGGGGACGTCGTCGACCGGCCCGCCTGGGTGCGCGGCGCGGCGGACGGCCTCGCCGAACTCACCGACGCCGCACTGTCCACAGCGGACTCACAGGTGCTGCGGGGCAACGACCTCTTCGGCGGCATCAGCGCGCGCGGCGCGGGGCTGCAGGCCGGGGTGGTGCTCGCCTACCTGGGCGGCAAGGTGCTCGGCCAGTTCGACCCGTACGGCGAATCCGGCATCGCCGGGCAGCAAGGCCGGTTGCTGCTGGTGGCACCGAACATCGTCGCGGCGCAGAAGTCCCTCGGAGTGCCCGGCGACGACTTCCGGATGTGGGTGTGCCTGCACGAGTCGACACACCGGCTGCAGTTCAACGCGGTGCCGTGGCTGCGCGAGCACTTCGCGGAGAGCCTGGGCACGCTGCTGGCGGAGATGGAGGGCACGACCGGTGAGCTGCTGACCAGGCTGCCCGCGGTGCTGCGGGAAGCCCGCTCGGCCCGCTCCAGCAGCGACTCCAGCCCGGGCATACTCGGGGTGATCGAGCTGCTGCAGACGCCGAGCCAGCGGGCCGCGCTGGACCGCATCATTGCCATCTCCACGCTGCTGGAAGGCCACGCCGACCACGTGATGGACGCGGTGGGTCCGCGGGTGGTGCCCAGCGTGGCCACCATCCGCCAGCGCTTCACGGAGCGCCGGAAGGGCGGCGGCCTCCTCGACCGAGTGCTGCGCAGCCTGCTCGGGGTGGACGCGAAGATCCGCCAGTACGCGCAAGGCGCGGCGTTCACCCGGCACGTCGTGGACGCCATCGGGATGGCCGACTTCAACGCGATCTGGACGTCCCCGGACCACCTGCCGACCCGCGCCGAGATCGGCGACCCGGCAGCCTGGATCCGCCGGGTCCACGGCTGACCCGGGTCCGCCGGGAGGGCGACTTCGATTTCAATGAGGTGATCTCGGTAAGAAGTGGCTGAAGGCGGCCTGCCGGAATGGGTGTGTGATCGGGTAGGGCTGGCCTGGGGAGAGTGGGACGTGGGGTCCCTGGTAGAAGAAGTTCGACCAAGAAACGATCTTCGACCAGGGAAGGCCCCACGTGGTCACGTATTCTGCCAAACTCGATGTTCCCCGTGAACTGGTGCTCTTCCTCAGCAAGCTGCTGGCCGGTGAACGCCGCCGGAAAGGGACCCGCAAGGGGCGCCGGGCGTTGACCACGTTCTGGCAGGCTGTGCTGGTCCTGCGGTGGTTCCGCGACCGCACCGACACCACCACACTGGCCCGCGATCACGGTGTCGCCCGCGCGACCGGCTACCGGTATGTCGACGAGGGCATCGAGGCGCTGGCCGCGCAGGCCCCGGATCTGCACGACGCCCTGCAACGGGCCAAAGACAACGGCGACGCCTATCTGATCCTGGACGGCAAAAACTTCTCCTCCGACCGTCTCGGCGAAAAGACCACCAGCACCAAAGGCACCGAGATCGACCTGTGGTACTCCGGGAAAACCCGCGAACAAGCCGGCAACATCCAAGCACTGACGGACCCGGACGGGTTCCCGCTGTGGGTCTCCGACGTCGAGCCCGGGTCCGTCCACGACATCACCGCCGCTGAAAACCACGTCCTCGGCGCCCTGTACTGGGCTTACTCCCAGCTCGACCTGCCCACCCTGGCCGACGGCGGCTACCAGGGTGCCGGAGCCGGGGTCCTCACCCCGATCAAACACCCCAAAACCAGCAAAGGCCGCCCACTCGACGTCGACAACCAGACCTACAACAAACTGCTGCGCGGCCTGCGCGCCCTCGGCGAACGTGGATTCGCCCTGCTCACCGGCCGTTGGCGCGCCCTACGACACTTCACCACCAGCCCCCGCAAAATCGGCCCCATCGTCAAAGCCGCACTCGTACTCACCCAATTCGAACACGGCCGACTCGCATAACCCCCTACTGAGATCACCTCAATGGAAATCGAGGGTCCGATTTCCATTCAAATTGCGGAAGTTGTCCACAGACGTCGGCGTGTCGTGGTTCGACACGCCGACGATCCGCAGTTTCCATTGAAATTGCATGCGGGAGAATGGCGGCGTGCCGCCGCCCGATCCCGCCGTCAGCGCCGTTCGCGGCGCCCTCCGGCGCCTGCTCGGCTCCGCCGAGGCCGTGCCGTTCCGCGGCGCTCCGCTGACGGTCGCGTGCTCCGGTGGCGCGGACTCGCTGGCGCTCGCCGCTGCCGCCTCGCACGTCGCTCGCCGCGAGGGTGTCGCGGTGCATGGTCTGGTCGTGGACCACGGGCTCCAGGTCGGCTCCGCCGACGTCGCCGCCCGCGCCGCCGAGCAGCTCCGCGGGCTGGGGTGCTCGGCCCGGGTGATCGAGGTCGAGGTCGGGCGCGGCGGTGGGCTGGAGGCTGCTGCCCGTCGCGCGCGCTACGCGGCGCTGCGCGTGCAGCGCCCGCCGGGTTCGTTGGTGCTGCTCGGACACACCCTCGATGACCAGGCCGAAACCGTGCTGCTCGGGCTCGGGCGGGGTTCGGGGGCTCGGTCGATCGCCGGGATGCGGCCGTTGGATCCGCCGTGGGCGCGCCCGTTCCTGGGTGTCCGCCGGGCCACGACCGAGGCCGCCTGCGCGGCGTTCGGCCTAAAGCCGTGGCTGGATCCGCACAACTCCGATGCGCGTTTCACGCGTGTGCGGTTGCGCACAGAAGTCCTTCCGCTGCTTGAAGATGCATTGCAGGGCGGGGTGCGGGAGGCGCTCGCGCGCACCGCTCGGCAGCTGCGCGAGGACGCCGACGCGCTGGACTCGCTGGCCGCCGAGGTGCGTGGTCGCGTCGAGGCCGGCGACGTGCTCGATGCCGTGGCATTGCAGGAAGTTCCGGGCGCGCTGCGGCGTCGGGTGCTGCGGGTGTGGTTGCTGGAGCGCGGGGTCCCGGAGATCACCGACGAACACCTGCGCGCGGCGGACGCGTTGGTGTCCGACTGGCGCGGTCAAGGCGGACCGGCCTTGCCAGGCGACTTTGTGCTGCGCCGGGCGCATGGCACGCTTTTGGTGGAAGCGGCGGGCCGCAAGCCGCCGAATGGTTGACGGGACGCCGAGGCGTTCGGTTCGGGCGGTGGGAAGCCAGCGCCGGGAACCGGTGTCCCGTCGATTCGACAAGAGGGGAAGCCGGGCCGTGTACGACGGCGACATCGCTTCTGTGCTCATCACCGAGCAGCAGATCAACGACAAGGTCACCGAGCTGGCAAAGCAGGTCGACGAGGACTACCAGGACGCGGGTGGTGATCTGCTGCTGGTCGGCGTGCTCAAGGGCGCGGTCATGTTCATGACCGACTTCGCGCGGGCGCTGCCCCAGCCGGCCCAGCTGGAGTTCATGGCGGTCAGCTCCTACGGCTCGTCCACCTCTTCGTCCGGCGTGGTGCGCATCCTCAAGGACCTCGACCGGGACATCGCCAACCGGGACGTGCTGATCGTCGAGGACATCATCGACTCCGGGCTAACGCTGTCCTGGCTGTTGAAGAACCTGAGCTCGCGCAACCCCGCCTCGCTGGAGGTGTGCACCCTGCTGCGCAAGCCCGACGCGGTGCAGGTGGATGTCCCGGTGAAGTACGTGGGCTTCGACATCCCGAACGAGTTCGTGGTCGGGTACGGGTTGGACTACGCCGAGCGCTACCGTGATCTGCCTTACATCGGCACGCTCGATCCGAAGGTCTACACGTCCGGCGTGTGAGCCGGGAGCGGCCGGGCAGGCGTGTCCGGTTCGGCCCTCCCGCCCCAATGCGCCCCCGGTGGCCGAGTACGCTGGGCGTCCTGCGTCAGCTCGGCATGGTCGTGCCCTCGCATCGGCCGGTACGCTGGTCTGAAGGGGTTGACGGCGATGACGAAGTATGTCTACCAACAGCCGTTGCCCGAAGTGACAGTCAGGGAGGGTCGAGGCCGCCCGACGGCCGCAAGTGAATGGACCGAAAGCGACTGCTCCGCAACCCGCTGCTGTGGATCCTGACAGCGTTTCTGCTGATCTACGCGTTCAGCGTGCTCTTTGACGAGACTCGCTCCTACCGCGAGGTCTCCACCTCGCAGGCCCTGGAACAGATCGCCCAGGGCAAGGTCAAGGAAGCGACCATCGAGGACAAGGAGCAGCGGGTTCGGCTGACCCTCAACCCCGGCCAAGGCTTCCAGGGCAGCGAACAGCTGATCGCGCAGTACCCGGCCGGTGCCACCGACCAGGTGGTCGCCGAGATCCGCAATGCGCACGTGCCGACGTGGAACACCAAGGTCACCCAGGACTCGTTCTGGGTGCAGATGCTGTTCTACCTCGTCCCGATCGGCCTGCTCGTGCTGCTGCTGATGTGGATGATGAACAACGTCCAGGGCGGCGGCAACCGCGTCCTGAACTTCGGCAAGTCCAAGGCCAAGCAGCTCACCAAGGACATGCCCAAGACGATTTTCTCGGACGTCGCGGGTGCCGACGAGGCCGTCGAGGAACTGCACGAGATCAAGGACTTCCTGCAGAACCCCGGCCGCTACCAGGCCCTCGGTGCCAAGATCCCGAAGGGCGTCCTGCTCTACGGCCCGCCCGGCACCGGTAAGACGCTGCTCGCCCGAGCCGTCGCCGGTGAGGCTGGCGTGCCGTTCTATTCGATCTCCGGTTCCGACTTCGTCGAGATGTTCGTCGGTGTCGGTGCCTCCCGCGTCCGCGACCTGTTCGAACAGGCCAAGCAGAACGCGCCGTGCATCGTCTTCGTCGACGAGATCGACGCGGTCGGCCGCCAGCGCGGTGCCGGCCTCGGCGGTGGGCACGACGAGCGGGAGCAGACTCTCAACCAGCTGCTGGTCGAGATGGACGGCTTCGACTCGCGCGGCGGCATCATCCTGATCGCCGCGACGAACCGGCCGGACATCCTGGACCCGGCGCTGCTGCGCCCGGGCCGCTTCGACCGGCAGATCCCGGTGTCCGCGCCGGACCTGCGCGGTCGCCGCGCGATCCTGAACGTGCACTCCAAGGGCAAGCCGTTGGCGCAGGACGCCGACCTGGACGGCCTGGCCAAGCGCACCGTCGGGTTCTCCGGTGCCGACCTGGAGAACGTGGTCAACGAGGCCGCCCTGCTTACCGCGCGGGAGAACGGCCAGCTGATCACGGCCGCCGCGCTGGAGGAAGCGGTCGACCGCGTGATCGGCGGCCCGCGCCGGAAGAGCAAGATCATTTCGGAGCGGGACAAGAAGATCACCGCCTACCACGAGGGTGGGCACGCGCTGGCCGCCTGGGCGATGCCCGACCTCGAGCCGGTGTACAAGCTGACGATCCTGCCGCGCGGTCGCACCGGCGGGCACGCCCTCGTCGTCCCCGAGGACGACAAGGACATGATGACCCGCTCGGAGATGATCGCCCGCCTGGTGTTCGCGCTCGGTGGCCGCTCCGCCGAGGAGCTGGTCTTCCACGAGCCGACCACGGGTGCGTCCAGCGACATCGAGCAGGCCACCAAGATCGCCCGCGCGATGGTCACCGAGTACGGCATGACCGCCCGGCTGGGCGCGGTCAAGTACGGCAAGGAAGAGGGCGACCCCTTCCTCGGCCGCACCGCCGGTCAGCAGCCGAACTACTCGCTGGAGGTCGCGCACGAGATCGACGAGGAGGTGCGCCGGCTGATCGAGGCCGCGCACACCGAGGCGTGGGAGGTGCTCAACACCTACCGCGACGTGCTCGACGACCTCGTGCTGGAGCTCATCGACAAGGAGACGCTGGTCCGCAAGGACCTGGAGCGCATCTTCGCCCGAGTGCAGAAGCGCCCCCGGATCACCGCGTTCAACGACTTCGCCGGTCGCACGCCGTCGGACAAGCCGCCGGTCAAGACCCCCGGCGAGCTGGCCAAGGAGCGCGGCGAGCCGTGGCCCCCGGTCAAGGAGGAGCCGACTCCGACGCCGTCCCCGGCGGGTGCAGCGGGCAACCAGAACGGTGCTCCGCCGCACCACGAGCAGCCGACCCCGGCCGGTGCCGGTGCGGGTGCGGGTGCGCACCAGGGCACGGTGCAGTTCCAGAACCCGAACCAGGGGCAGCAGCAGTCAGGCCAGCACGGCCAGGTGCCGCAGGCGGTTCCGCCGAACTACGGCGCGCCGCCCGGGTGGACCCCGGCGACCAACCCGTCCGGTTCGAGCTACCCCGGTGGGGGCGGCGGCCAGTACAACTGGACCCCGTCCTGGGAGCGCGGGCAGCAGGCTCCGGCCGAGCACCCGGCAGCGCAGCAGGGCGAGCCGAAGGCGGAGGAAGCCCCGCGGCCCGACCCTGAGACGAGCCAGGACTCGGCTCAGGACAACGACAGCGGCAACTCCAGCCGCTGATCACTCCGGTGCACTCGGCGCCTCCGGGCGCCTCAGCCGGTGGAGGAAAGACAAATTGACCAGCACGGTCGACGAGCCGATCGGGGCGGGGGGCGACTCCCGTCCCGACGGCTCTTTCCACATTCCCCAGTTCGACCAGGCCCGCGCCGAGGCGGCCGTCCGGGAGCTGCTGCTCGCGGCCGGTGAGGACCCGGACCGGGAGGGCCTGCGCGACACCCCGGCCCGCGTCGCCCGCGCCTACCGCGAGCTGTTCGCGGGGCTGTACACGAACCCCGACGAGGTCCTGGACAAGACCTTCGACGAGGCCCACGAGGAACTCGTCCTGGTTCGCGACATCCCGGTGTACTCCCAGTGCGTGCCGAGCAACCAGACCGTCAACCTGGTTGATGGTGCGAAGCCCGCTCGGGATGTCCGGATCGGGGATCGTTTCTGGACCCTCGTCGACGGCAAGGTAGAGCAGACCGAGGTCGTCGAGGTCAGTTCGCACCAGAAGCGCGAACTCGTCGAGGTCGTCACAGAGAAGGGCCGATTCCAGGTCACTCCTGACCATCCGCTGGCAACGCCGCAGGGATGGCAGGAAGCCAAGGATGTGGCCGGTACTTACATCGAGTGGACGCCGCAGCAGAAGCTGTGTCGCCAGCGCTGGCAGCCGAAAACCGGTTACGAATTCGGTTACGCGCTGGGAGCCCTTTGCTCGGACGGCACGGTCGGCGACAGGTACGTATCGTTGGTGGTGAACGATCGCGACTTCGCGAAGAAGTTCGCCTACGCGCTCGACCAGGCCTTCGGCGTCGATGCCGAGATCGAGGAGATCGAACGGCCGTCCGGTCACCTGCAACGCCAGGTCGAAGGCTTCCGCGTGCGAGTCGTTTCTTCCTACCTGGCGGACCTGGTGCGCCAGTACGTCGGAGGGGACGCGCACCATCAGCGGCAGCGGTTCCCGCGAGTCGTGATGTCGAACGAGATCACGTTCCACGGTTTCCTAGATGCCTATGTCGACGGGGACGGGTTCCGGTCCAAGACCAGTCGCGGTCAGACGATCGCAAGCATGAACGCTGGCTTCCTGGAAGACGTTGCCCAGATGATCGGCGCACGGTTCACGTCGAAGACCCCCGCGACGATCTCCCGGCTGTGGATCGCCGATGACTGGTTCTTGCGACACGGCTTCAGCCAGGAATCGCATCGGACCGACCTGATCGAGTCGCAGTGGGTCAAGGTCGAGTCGGTCCGGCACCTGGAGGCAACCGGTGCGAAGCCGTACACGGTTTATAGTTATAAATGCGATCCGCATCCGACGTTTCTAATTAATGGACATTTGACTCACAATTGTGAGCATCATCTTTTGCCATTTCATGGAGTTGCTCACGTTGGATATATTCCTAATGAACTGGGCCGGGTGACCGGGCTGTCCAAGCTGGCCAGGCTCGTCGATCTCTACGCCAAGCGCCCGCAGGTGCAGGAGCGGTTGACCTCGCAGGTCGCCAATGCGCTGGTGCGCCGGTTGGAGCCTCGCGGGGTGATCGTGGTGATCGACGCCGAGCACCTGTGCATGGGCATGCGCGGGGTTCGCAAGGCCGGTTCGACGACCACGACCTCCGCGGTGCGCGGTCAGTTCCGCAGCTCGGCTTCCTCGCGCTCCGAGGCGTTGTCGCTGATCAGGGGTCGATGATGCATTCGCTGTTGCCGCACCCGCCGCGGTGCGCGGTGATGGGCGTGCTCAACGTGACCCCGGATTCGTTCTCCGACGGCGGGCGCTACCTGGACCGGGCCGCGGCCGTCGCGCACGGCATCGAGATGCACCGGCTGGGCGCGGACATCATCGACGTGGGCGGTGAGTCGACCCGGCCCGGCTCGGAACGCGTCGACGCCGCCACCGAGATCGAGCGCGTGCTGCCGGTTGTGCGCGAGCTGGTCGCCGCCGGTGTTCCGGTGAGCGTGGACACCACCCGCGCCAAGGTCGCGGCGGTGACCGCAGAGGCCGGCGCGGCGATGATCAACGACATCTCGGGCGGCTTGGCCGACCCGGACATGGTGCACGTCGCGGCGGACACCGGGCTGCCGTGGGTGCTGATGCACTGGCGCGGCCACAGCAAGGACATGAACAGCCTCGCGGTGTACCAGGACGTCGTCGCGGAGGTGCGCGATGAGCTGCTGCAGCAGGTCGACACGGCGCTGACCGCCGGCGTGGCCGAGGACGCGATCGTGCTGGACCCGGGGCTCGGGTTCGCCAAGAGCGGGTCGCACGACTGGCAGCTGCTGCAGCGGCTCGACGTCTTCGTGGACCTGGGTTTCCCGGTGCTGGTCGGGGCCTCGCGCAAGCGGTTCCTCGGGCGGCTGCTGGCCGACGCCGACGGCAAGCCGCGACCGCCCGCCGGGCGGGAGACGGCGACCGCCGTGGCGTCGGCGCTGGCGGCGGATCGCGGGGCCTGGGGCGTGCGGGTGCACGACGTCCGGCAATCCTTGGACGCGGTCGCGGTGACCGCCGCGTGGCGCAACGGAGGAGAATTCGGTGGCTGACCGGATCACGTTGACCGGCCTGAAGGTGCGCGGCAACCACGGCGTCTTCGACTACGAGAAGCGCGACGGGCAGGACTTCTTCGTCGACATCACGGTTTGGATCGACCTCGGGGACGCTGCCACGAGCGACGACCTGGCGAAGACGCTGCACTACGGCGAGCTGGCCGAGCGGGCCGCGGCGATCGTCGCCGGGCCGCCGAAGGACCTGATCGAGGCGGTGGCCGGTGAGATCGCGGACGACGTCATGTCCGACGAGCGGGTGCACGCCGTCGAGGTCACCATCCACAAGCCGAGCGCGCCGATCCCGTTGACCTTCGCGGACGTGGCGGTGACCATCCGTCGCTCCCGCCGCGGCGGCCGCGGCAACGTCGTCCCGGCGTGAGCCGTGCCGTCGAGTTCAGGTTCCGTGAGTGCTTTTGGGTGCTATAGCGCCGAAAAGCACTCACGGGTCTTTTCAGCAAAGGGTGCCCTTCGCGGGCCGTGCGATTTCGGGAGGCTGCGATGAGCAGGGCGGTGCTTTCGCTCGGGTCGAACCTCGGGGACAGGCTGGCGTACCTCCGGCTCGCCGTCGAAGGCGTCTCGGACGTGCTGGTCGCGGTGTCCCCGGTGTACGAGACGGCGCCGTGGGGGGTCACCGACCAGCCGGACTTCCTCAACGCGGTGCTCATCGTGGAATCACCGGGACTCGACGAGTGGGGCTGGTTGCGCCGGGGCCAGGCGCTGGAGCAGCAGGCGGAACGCCGCCGCGAACAGCGTTGGGGCCCTAGGACTTTGGACGTCGATGTGGTCACTGTGGACGGTGTCCGCAGCGAGGACCCCGAGCTGCTGCTGCCGCACCCCGGCACGCCGAGCCGCGCCACCGTGCTGATCCCGTGGCTGGCGATCGACCCGAACGCCGAACTGCCCGGCCACGGCCGCGTCGAGGACCTCCTGGAAGCCTTGCCCCGCAACGAGGTCGACGACGTCCACCTCCGCGCGGACCTGGCGCTTCGCTGATCGTCCACTGAGGAATTTCTGGTGGCGCGCGATTTGCGCATCACCCGGGCCGGGCGTGATTTCGCGAGAAATTGCGCCCGGCCCGGGTGATGCGCCGCTTAATCGTTCGACGCGCGGAGGGCGGCGGCCAGCCATCGGGTGGTGGCCGCCGTGACCGGGTGCTTCGGCCAGTTGTTGATGGTCGCCAGCAGTTCCCAGTAGCGCGACATCCGCTCGTCGGTGCGGTTCTCGTAGTCCTCCGCGAGCTCGCGGCGGGACTCCGCGGTGTCGGCCCGGCCCCACAGCGCCATCATCCGCTTGGCCAGGGCCTGCGCCTCGGCGCCCTCCGGTGACGTTCCCGACTCGACGAGCACCCGCGCCTCGTCGGTGACCGCCCACCACTTCTGCGCTTCTTCCTGGTCCGCCACCAGCGTTTCGCCGGCGTCGCGGCGGTCGGAGTGCTCCTGGTACAGCGCCCGGACGGCGCGCCGGAAGCCGGGTTCCCGCACCAGTTCGGCCAGCTCGATCCAGGCCTCCAGCTGCTCGGCCGTCGGGTCGGCGGGCAGGTTCGGTTTGGCCTGGCGCAACCATTCGGTGAATCCCGGGGTGATGTTGAGGTCGTCCGCGCTGACCTCGTCCCAGAACTCGTCGATCAGCCGGTTGCGCCCTTCGTCGGACATCTGCGCCAGCTTGTGCATGAGTCGTACCTCCTCGGTCGATCGGTCGAGCTTCACGACCGCCCGCAGCACCGCCCGCCGGGTCTGCAGCATGCGGATCTGCTCCTCCAGCAGCTCCAGGTGCGTCTTGGCCAGGTTCGAGAGCGTGGTCTCGTTGGCGAGGAACCGTTGCACCTCGTCCAGCCCGGCGCCCAGCTCGCGCAGGGTGCGCACCAGTTCCAGCCGGCTGATGGCCGTCACGTCGTAGCGCCGGTAGCCGGCTGCGGTTCGGTCGGTGGGCGGCACCACGCCGCTGTCGGAGTAGAACCGGATCGTCTTAACGCTCAGCCCGGTTCGCCGGGCCAGCTCGCCGATCGTGTAGAGCACGGTGTCGTCCACGGGATTCACCTTCGACCCTCCAGTCGGTGGAGACTCAAGGGCATTTTCGCCCGCGGATGGTCCGGGTGGGGTGAGGTGCCATGCTGGGACCGTGGCACCGCGACACGCAGAGCACCTGACCTTCACCAAGCCCCGGCAGCTCATCGTGGGCGGCTTGGCCGCGGCCGTCGTGGTCTACCTGCTCTCCACGCTGGTGTACGGAGAGCTGCCGCCGCTGCCGCTGCTGGCCGGGGCGACGCTGCTGGTGATCGCGCTCATCGACCTGCTCCTGGCGTTGAACATGCGGCCGCGGGTCAAGCGCAAGCCGGGCACCGAACCGGTCGACGGGCTGACCGCCGCGCGCGCGGTCGCGTTGGCCAAGGCGTCGTCGCTGGCTGGCGCGATCATGGCCGGTGCGTGGGTGGGGCTGATCGCCTTCCTGCTGCCGCGGCTCGGCACCGTCGAGGTCGCCCGGGCGGACACCTTCGCCGCGGTGATCGGGGCGATCAGCGCGGGCGCGTTGATCGCGGCCGGGCTCTGGCTGGAGAGCTGCCTGCGCAATCCGGACGAGCCGGAAGAGCCTTACGACGACGAGGAATGAGCCGAGTCGTTCGGCCGTTCGGTCGGCGGTGCGCTGCGCCACACCGGCCAAAGTGGAGACCGGTCTCTTCCCTTGAGATCTCGAACTGATAACCGCCCGGTACCGTGGTGGCTATGTCCGAACGCGGCAGCACCGAATCCGGATCCCGCAGGGGGCGATCGACAGCCTTGTGGGTGCTCGTGCTAGTGCTCGCCGCGGCCGCCACGGCGGTCCTCGTGCTCACCAACGACGCCCGCCTGCTGCGCCTCGGGCTCGTCGCCGCACTGTGGTCGGCGCTGATCGGCGCCTTCGCGGTCGCCAAGTTGCGCAACCGCATGGTGGAGGGCGAGCAGCATGCGGCGGACAGCCAGCGCATCTACGAGCTCGAACTGGAGCGGGAGATCGCGGCCCGCAGGGAGTTCGAGCTGGAGGCCGAGGCCGAGGCGCGGCGCAAGGCCGCCGAGGAGTCCGAGAGCGAGATGCAGGCGCTGCAGGCGGAGCTGCGCCGACTGCGCGAGAGCCTGGAGAAGGTGCTCGGCGGCGACGTGCTGTTCGAGCGGGTCGCGCTGCGCGCCGAATCCACCCGGGTCCGCTCGTTGCCCGAGCGCGGCAAGGTGGAGGGCCAGCTCGTCCCGCCGCCGGCGCGCGAACTTCCCGCCGCACCAACCCCTTCCAACGGTGCCCAGCCCAACACCGAGCTGATCACCAGGTTGTCCGGGGAGCAGCCGGAGCGGCGGCCCAAGCAGCGGCAGCGGCCCAAGCCGCAGCCGGCCCACCCCGCCGCGGCCAAGCGCCCGGACAAGGCGTACTACGAGCGCGCGGAGGCGCCACGTCGCGCCGATCCGTCGGCGCCGTCGAAGGCCAAGCCCGAACCGGTCGCCCCGCCGCCGGAGCCCGATCCGGCGGGCGCGCACGCCGAGGGGACCTCGGTGAACGACTTGCTAGCCGCGTACGGGGGTACCTCCGATGCGCAACGCCGACGCCGCCGACGTGCCTGAGAAGGTGACTATCCGGGCACCGGTCCGAGCCGTTATCTAGGGTTTTGTCCGTGTCGAGTCCTGATCTCCAGAGACAGCCCGCCGATCTGTCCGGCGCGCGCAGGCTCCAGAGCCGCAAGCACCACGCCGTCGGATGGCCCGTCGCCGGCCTGATCGTGCTCGGAATCTGTGGGTTGGTGATGGTCGGCGTCACCACCTCGAAGGTCGGGGTGGCGCCGGCGCTGGTCGGGGCGGTGGCCGCCCTGCTGCCGGTGGGCGTGGTGTTCGCCGCGATCATCTGGATCGACCGCTGGGAGCCGGAACCGCCGATGCTGCTGCTCGGCGCGTTCCTGTGGGGCGCCGGCGGGGCGACCGCGTGTTCGCTGCTGCTCAACGACGCCATCACCGACCTCGGCAACGTCCTGTTCGGCCCGGACAACCGGTTCTTCCTCACGGCGGTGGCGGGTCCGCTGGTGGAGGAGGCGGCGAAGGCGCTGTTCGTCGTGGCGCTGTGGTTCCGCCGCCGGTCGGAGTTCAACGGGCTGGTCGACGGCATCGTCTACGCGTCGCTGACCGCGGCGGGCTTCGCCTTCACCGAGAACATCCTGTACTTCGGCAAGGCTTTCGCCGCCGGCGGGCTGGGTAGCGTAGGCGGCGGTGTCGTGGCGGTGTTCATCCTGCGCGGGGTGCTCGCGCCGTTCTCGCACCCGCTGTTCAGCTCGATGTTCGGCATCGGCGTCGGGTTGGCCTCGCGGACCGACAGCAAGCGGCTGCGGCTGCTGTACCTGCTGGGCGGGTTCGCCGGCGCGGTGCTGCTGCACGCGGTGTGGAACACGTCGACGCTGCTCGGCGGCACGGAGTTCCTGAACGTCTACTTCCTGATCATGGTGCCGATCTTCCTGGGCACCTTCTGGCTGGTGGTGTGGCAGCGCAAGCGGGAGCAGCGGATCGTCATCCAGCAGCTGCCGGTGCTGGAGCGGGCCGGGCTGATCGTGCGCAGCGAGATGGAGATGCTCGCGACGCTCGCGGGTCGGCGCGGCTGGCTGCGCAAGGTGCGGCGCAGCGCCGGGAACGAGGCGGCGAAGGCGGTGCGGGACTACCAGATCGCGGTCACCGAGCTGGCGTTCCTGCAGCATCGGGCCGCGCAGGGGCAGACCACCAGCGCGGCGCGCCGGGCTCGTCGCGAGAAGCTGATCGAGGACCTGAAGCAGGCGCGGCGGTCGGCGGCGGGCACGCAGCATGCGATCCAGACGGCCCGCATCAAGCTCACGGAGCTGACCCAGCACAACCTCCGGCGCCCGCCAGGCCCCAGGAACCCGAGGCCGCCGATCCAACGCTCCCGGGACTGACCGCGATTTCAATGGAAATCGGACCTTCGATTTCCATTGAAATCGCGGGCCCAGGGGCGCGTCAGGACCTGGATTGCGTGGTTCTCGCCACCTGGGGGGCACGGCGGCGGGATCGGCGGGCTAGTCTCGCGCTGCTGTCTGGTACCCGGTGGTTGGGACTGGAACGGTAGGGGAGGACTAGGTGGTAATGGCTGCTGGTCGCACGGGCCCTCGGCTGCGGGTCGGAGTCATCTCGGCCGGCCGGGTCGGTGCCGTCCTGGGTGCGGCGCTGCAACGCGCGGGTCACCAGGTCGTCGCGGTCTCCGCGGTCTCCGAGGCATCGCTGCGCCGGGCCGAGGAACTGCTCCCCGGGGTCGCCGTGCTGCCGCCCGACGAGGTGGCCCTGCAGGCCGACCTGGTGCTGCTGGCGGTGCCGGACGACGCGATCGCCGGGCTGGTCCGCGGTCTGGTCGCCACCGGATCCCTGCGCGCCGGGCAGATCCTCGCGCACACCTGCGGCGCGCACGGCGTGGGCGTCCTCGCCCCGGCCGCCGACGTCGGCGTGCTGACCGTGGCGCTGCACCCAGCCATGACCTTCACCGGCCGCCCGGAAGACGTCGAACGCCTCGCCAACGCCTGCATGGCCGTCACGGCGTCCGGTGTGGACGACGCGGGTTGGCACGTCGCGGAGGCGCTGGCGCTGGAGCTCGGGATGGAGCCGGTGCGGGTGCCGGAGGAGTCCCGCCGCCTCTACCATGCCGCGCTCACCCACGGCGCCAACCACCTGATCACCCTGGTCAACGAGTGCGCCGAGCTGCTGCGCGGCGCGGGCATCGAAATCCCCGACCGGGTCATGGCACCGATCCTGTCCGCCTCGCTGGACAACGCGCTGCGCCTCGGAGACCGCGCCATCACCGGTCCGGTGATGCGCGGCGACGTCGGCACGGTCCGCGCGCACCTGGCCGCACTGAGCGGGGAGAACCCCGAAACCGTGGCCAGCTACCGCGAGCTGGCGAAGCGGACCGCGGAGCGAGCCGAGCAGGCCGGGATCCTGCGTGCGGACGGGGCCGCCGCGGTCCGCGCAGCGCTGGACGAGGAGCCCGCGTGAGCATTGCAGACACTGGAGTCGTCATGAGCGAAAGCCCGGGTTTCGCGCGGGGCGAGCTGACCGTGCACCGCGAGCCCACCGAACTGGCCAGGGTCACCCGCGCCCTGCGGGCCACCGGCCGCCGGATCCACCTGGTGCCGACGATGGGCGCGCTGCACCGCGGCCACCTGGAGCTGATCCGCCGGGCCCGGGACATCAACGCCGTCACCGTCGTGTCGATCTTCGTGAACCCGCTGCAGTTCGGGCCGAACGAGGACTTCGACCGCTACCCGCGCACCTTCGAGTCCGATCTGGAAGCGTGCCGGGCAGCCGGGGTGGAGCTGGTCTTCGCGCCGTCGGTCGACACGATGTACGGCCCCGACCCGCAGATCACCGTCCACTCCGGACCGCTGGGCGTGCAGCTGGAGGGCGCCTCCCGGCAGGGGCACTTCGACGGGATGCTCACCGTGGTCCTGAAGCTGCTCAACATCGTGCGGCCGGACCTGGCGTTCTTCGGCGAGAAGGACTACCAGCAGCTCGTGCTGCTCCGCCGGATGGTGCGGGAGCTGAACCTGGACGCCCGGATCCAGGGCATCCCCACCGTGCGGGAAGCGGACGGCTTGGCGCTGTCCTCCCGCAACGCCTACCTCAACGCCGAGCAGCGGGAGGCGGCGCTGGTGCTCTCCGCGTCGCTGACGGCCGCGGCGCACGCCGCGGCGGCGGGAGCGGATGCGGCGCTCAACGCCGCCGGTGCGGTGCTGGCCACGGAGCCGTCGGTGGATGTCGACTACCTGGAGCTGCGCGACACCGAGCTGGGCCCGGTCCCGGCAGAGGGTGAGGCGCGGCTGCTGGTGGCGGCCAAGGTCGGATCCACGAGGTTGATCGACAACGCGCTGGTGCTGCTGGGCAGCCCCGGCGTGTCCGAACAGAGGTGAAGCGGCGAACGCGCGGGTGCCCGTCGAGACGGATCGGGCGTCGCGCAAGATACGTCGGCAAACCGCGGTATCAGCAGTAGGAGGTCTGCGATGTTCCGCACCATGCTGAAGTCCAAGATCCACCGCGCCACGGTGACCCAGGCCGATCTGCACTACGTCGGTTCGGTGACCGTCGACGCCGACCTGATGGATGCCGCGGACCTGCTGGAAGGCGAGCAGGTCGCCATCGTCGATGTCACCAACGGCGCGCGGCTGGAGACCTACGTGATCACCGGCGAGCGTGGCTCGGGGGTGATCGGCATCAACGGCGCCGCCGCGCACCTGATCGAGCCCGGCGACATCGTGATCCTGCTGTCCTACGGCGTGATGGACGAGATGGAGGCGCGTTCGGTGCGGCCGAAGGTGATCTTCGTCGACGCGGACAACCGGATCCTGGAGCGGGGCGAGGACCCGGGCAGCGCCCCGGCGGGTTCGGGTCTTACCAGCGCGGCGGTGCTCGCCGACCCGACGGCCGAGACGGACGACGCCGCGAAGCTCGACGCCCTCCTGCAACAGCCGGAGCACTGAGCTTTGCGGGGAGGGTTCGTGGTCGGTATGCGTGGCGGTGCGGGTAGGGGAACCGCGGACGCCCTCTCGACTGCGGGATCCCCGATGTCCAGTAACACGCGGCTTCGGGGCTGTCCTCGCGAGAAGAACTCGGGGTGTGGGCTGTCGTCGCGACGTCTGAGAACCCGCGGCGGTGCGAGTTGAGTGCGCGGTGAAGGAGAAAGCGGCGCTTGCCTGACGTCAGAGCCCAGCCGAGCGCGGCGGGGCCGCCGCCGGCGTGATCGCTGACAACCGAAGGGACCAACGACGGTGCTGCTCGCCATCGACGTCGGAAACACCAACATCGTGCTCGGCCTCTACGCCGACCGCCCCGAGGTCGCGGACGCCGACGTCGCCACGACGCTGGTGCGGGACTGGCGGATGCGTACCGAGCCGCGGATGACCGCCGACGAGATGGCGCTGACGATGCGCGGGCTGCTCGGGGACTACGCGGACGAGATCACCGGCATCGCGGCGCTGTCCACAGTGCCCGCCCTGCTGCGCGAACTCCGCGTCATGCTGGGCCGCTACTGGGGTGACGTGCCGCGCGTGGTCGTCGAGCCGGGCGTGCGCACCGGGGTGCCGCTGCTGGTGGACAACCCGAAGGAGGTCGGCGCGGACCGGGTGATCAACACCCTGGCGGCGCACCACCTGCACGCGACCAACTGCGCGGTGGTCGACTTCGGCACTTCCACGAACATCGACGTCATCTCGGCCAAGGGCGAGTTCCTGGGCGGCGCGTTCGCCCCGGGCATCGAGATCTCCCTGGACGCGCTGGCCTCGCGGGCCGCGCAGCTGCGCAAGGTCGAGTTGGTCCGGCCGCGATCGGTGATCGGCAAGAACACCGTGGAGTGCCTGCAGTCCGGCATCCTGTTCGGCTTCGCGGGTCAGGTCGACGGCCTGGTGCGCCGCATCGTCGCGGAGCTGGAGTCCACCCACGGCGGCCCCACCACTGTCATCGCCACCGGCGGCCTGGCCCCGCTGGTGGTGGCCGAGTCGACGACGATCACCCACCACGTTCCGGACCTGACCCTCCTCGGCCTCCGCCTCGTCTTCGACCGGAACTTCCGCTGACACCGGAGGTCCCGACTCGTCGGGATCCGCGAGGACTGGTCGTGCGCGAATCGGGGAGCCCGGAGTCGGGAAGGCGTCCGAGGTTCCAGCGCTCGCACCGCAGCGGGGCCGAGCGGGAACAGGTCAACCGCTGAAAGTGCTCCTGGTGGTGGGTGGTGGGAGGGCGAAACGTACCCTTGGGGGCCGTGACTGACCAGGACCTTCCCACCTCCCCGGCAACCAGCGCTGATGGCGTCGACGACCTGCCGGAACAGATGCGGATCCGGCGGGAGAAGCGGGAGCGCCTGCTCGCCGCCGGAGTCGACCCGTACCCGGTGAACCTGCCGATCACGCACAGCCTGTCCCAGGTGCGCGCCGCCCACCAGGACCTGGCGTCCGACACCGCCACCGGCGAGCAGGTCGGCGTCGCGGGCCGCGTGATGTTCTTGCGCAACACCGGAAAGCTCTGCTTCGCCACGCTGCGCGCCGGCGACGGCACCGAGCTGCAGGCGATGCTCAGCCTCAAGCAGGTCGGCGAGGATGCCCTGGCGTCCTGGAAGAGCGACGTGGACCTCGGCGACCACGTCTTCGTGCACGGCGAGGTGATCACCTCCCGGCGCGGCGAGCTGTCCGTGATGGCCGACGAGTGGCGGATGGCGGCCAAGACGCTGCGCCCGCTGCCGGTGATGCACAAGGACCTCGGCGAGGAGACGCGGGTCCGGCAGCGCTACGTCGACCTGATCGTCCGCAAGCAGGCCGCCGACACGGTGCGCACTCGCGCCGCGATGCAGCGTTCGCTGCGCGATTCGTTCAATCGGCGCGGTTTCGTCGAGGTGGAAACCCCGATGTTGCAGACGTTGCAAGGCGGTGCCGCCGCGCGTCCGTTCACGACGCATTCCAACGCCTTCGACATGGACCTGTTCCTGCGGATCGCGCCGGAGTTGTATCTGAAGCGATGCGTCGTCGGCGGGATCGAGAAGGTTTTCGAGATCAACCGGAACTTTCGCAACGAGGGTAGTGATTCTTCCCACTCACCCGAGTTTGCGATGTTGGAGTTCTACCAGGCCTATGCGGATTACGACGACATGGCCGCGCTCACCAGGTCGCTGATCCAGGAAGCGGCCGAAGCGGTCGCGGGTTCGCAGGTGGTCACCTGGTTCGACGGGACCGAGTACGACTTGTCCGGCGAGTGGGCGTCGATCAGGATGTACGACTCCTTGTCGGAAGCGCTGGATTCGGAGATCACTCCGGAAACTTCGGTCGAGGCGTTGCGCAAGCACGCGGACTCCTACGGATTGCAGACCGATCCCGCGCACGGTCACGGAAAGCTCGTCGAGGAGCTGTGGGAACACCTGGTAGGCGATCATTTGACCGCGCCCACCTTCGTTCGCGACTTCCCGGTGGAGACCTCGCCGTTGACCCGGCAACACCGCAGCGAGCCGGGGTTGGCGGAGAAATGGGACCTGTACGTTCGCGGGTTCGAGCTGGCCACCGGATACTCCGAACTCGTCGACCCGGTCGTGGAACGCGCCCGGCTCGAGGAGCAGGCCGCTCTCGCGGCCGCGGGTGATGACGAGGCCATGCCGATCGACGAGGACTTTCTCCGCGCGCTGGAGTACGGAATGCCACCCAGCGGTGGGGTCGGAATGGGTATCGACCGGTTGTTGATGGCGTTGACCGGGCTGGGTATCCGGGAGACGATCCTCTTCCCGCTGGTCCGCCCGGAATGACCCGATCAGGGCGGACACCGGTGAATTTTCCGGTCCGGGTGAGTGCAATAGGGCAGTTGCTGCGCTAACCTGAGCTCAGAATGTTCCGGTGACGGCTATTGACGTACTCGCAAGGGAGTTGCGCTCCTGGCGGATGGTCGCCGTCCCGCTATTGCACAATTTTGGCTCCGGGGAGGACTTCGAAGATGGCGCAGAAGGTCACTGTCACTCTTGTCGACGATCTGGACGGCGGGCAGGCCGACGAAACCGTTGAGTTCGGATTGGACGGCGTCGCCTACCAGATCGACCTTTCCGTCGACAATGCCGGCGAGTTGCGGGATGCCCTGGCGAACTACGTCTCCAACGCGCGTCGGGCCGGCGGCCGCAAGAAGCCGGGGCCGCGCCCGGGTGCCGCGCCGCGTTCCGCCGGCGGTTCCACGAGTGCCGATCGCGAGCAGAACCAGGCCATTCGGGAATGGGCTCGCAAGCGCGGCCTGAAGGTGTCGGACCGGGGTCGTATCCCCGCCGACATCGTGGAGCAGTACCACCAGGCGAACTGAAGTAACCGCCGAGGGGCGTTTGCCGGGCTCACCAGCCGGCGAACGCCCCTCGTTGCGTTCGGATAACTCTATTCACCGCTTAGCGGGCGGAAAAGCGCGCGAGATCCTGTCCGATTGTCGCCTCCGTTGCCCTTTTTCCCGGATGCTCCCGGCGTCGCCGGGCGCCGACATGTGACATCGGACAATCCGCACCACCCTGTTGGTTCAGCCTTAGGTGGGCCTAACCTAAGTGCGGTCCGGACGAGTGGCAGAGGGAGTGGGACGTGAGTCGCAGCGTGGCCGTCGGCAGCCGTCGCGCATCCGGGCACGGTGCGGCACCCACGTCCGCCGGCGGCACCCGCCTGCGACAACGCCGGCGCCGCCGGGTCATCGGCATCGCGGTCCTGCTGGTCGTGCTGGTGGTCGCCTGCGTGCTCAGCGTGGTGATCGGGGCCAAGACGATCCCGCTGCAGGACGTGTGGGCCGGGCTGTTCGCGCCCACCGGTACCGAGAACGACCTGATCATCCGCGAGCTGCGGGTGCCGCGCACGATCGTCGGCGTCCTCGCGGGCGCGGCGCTGGGCCTGGCGGGCGCGCTGATGCAGGGCCACACCCGCAACCCGATCGCCGACCCCGGCATCCTCGGCATCACGCAGGGCGCGGCGCTGGCCGTCGTCCTCGCGGTCTACACCTTCGGCGTCACCACGCTGCTCGGCTTCATCTGGTTCGGCTTCGCCGGCGCGCTGCTGGGCGCGCTCGCGGTGTTCGCGATCGGCTCCCTCGGCCGCGGCGGCCCGACACCGGTGGCGCTGGCGCTGGCCGGCACCGCGATCAGCCACCTGCTGCAGGCCATCACCTCGGCGCTGGTGATCTCCGACCAGCAGACCATGGACACCTACCGGTTCTGGAAGGTCGGATCCATCGCGATCACCGACACCACGGTGATCCCGCAGGTGCTGCCGTTCCTGGTGGTGGGCGTCGGGCTGGCGCTGGCCAACGCGTCCAGCCTCAACGCCCTGTCGCTGGGCGACGACGTGGCCCGCTCGCTTGGCCACCGCGTCGAGTGGGCGCGCCGGGCGGGCATCGCCGGGATCGCGATCCTGGTGGGCGGGGCGGTCGCGATCTGCGGGCCGATCGGGTTCGTCGGGCTGATCGTGCCGCACGTGGCCCGCTTCTTCACCGGCGCCGACTACCGCTGGCTGCTCCCATTCGCCGGGCTGCTGGGCGCGTCGCTGGTGCTGCTCGCCGACGTGCTCGGCCGGATCGTGGCGCGGCCGTCCGAGGTGCAGGTCGGGGTGATGCTGGCGATGGTCGGCGCGCCGTTCTTCATAGCGCTCGTGCGCCGCCGGAAGTTGGTGCGGTTGTGACCCGGGTTCTCGACAACGAGCAGTCAGGCATCGCCGGTCGCCGACCGGTCCGGCTCGGCCCGTTCTCCGGGGTGCTGCGCTGGCGGCCCCTGGTGGCGCTGCTGGGCGGCCTGGTCGTGCTGCTCGCGGCCTTCGTGCTCAACGTCGGCCTCGGCGAGTACCAGATCAGCCCGCCGGAGGTGCTCAACACGCTGGTCGGCGGCGGCGACCGGGCGCAGCAGATCATCATCTGGGAGCTACGGTTGCCGAGGTCGCTGACCGGTCTGCTGGTCGGCGCCGCGCTCGGCCTCTCCGGGGCGATCATGCAGGCGCTCGCCCGCAACCCGCTGGCCAGCCCGGACATGCTCGGCATCACCTGGGGCGCGGGCACCGCCGCGACCCTGGTGATCGTGCTCGGCGGCACGGCGGGCAGCCTCGCGGGCACGCTGGCGAACTACGGCCTGCCGCTGGTGGCGCTGGCGGGCGGGCTGATCACCGGCATCGCGGTTTACGCGCTGGCCTACCGCCGCGGCGTGGACTCCTTCCGGCTGGTATTGGTCGGCGTCGGTGTCAGCGCGCTGGCGGGTAACGCGACCTACTGGCTGCTGACCGTCGGCGACGTCACCGACGCGAGCCGGGCCATGGTGTGGCTGACGGGCAGCCTCAACGCGCGTGGCTGGGAGCACGTGATCCCGGTGGCTATCGCCCTCGTCGTGCTGATCCCGCTGACGCTGATCGGCACGCACGTGCTCGGGGCGCTGCAGTTCGACGACGACACGGTGCGCGGGCTGGGCGTCCGGATGGACTTCTCGCGCGGCGCGCTGCTGCTGGCCTCGGTCGCGCTGGCGTCGATCGCCACCGCCGCGGCCGGGCCGATCCAGTTCGTCGCGCTGGCCACCCCGCAGATCGCGCTGCGCGTCGCGCGCACCTCGCGCCCGCCGCTGCTCACCTCGGCGGTGCTGGGCGCCGCGCTGGTCGTCGGCTCCGACGTGATCTCCCGGACCGCCTTCGGCGGCATGGAGCTCCCGGTCGGCATCATCACCGCCATCCTCGGCGCTCCGTACCTGATCTACCTGCTCGTCCGTCGGTATCGGGAGGTCCGCGCATGACCGCATCCGCCACGTCCAGCGAGAAGGCTGAGGACCAGCGCGCCGTGTCGACCAACGGGGAACGGCAGCGGCTGCACGCCAGCGACCTGCAGCTGGCCTACGGCGACCGCGTCATCGTCGACGGCCTGGACTTCGACGTCGTGGACGGCACCATCACCGCGGTGATCGGCCCGAACGGCTGTGGCAAGTCGACGCTGCTGCGCGCGCTGGGGCGCCTGCTGCACCCGAAGCGCGGCAGCGTGCTGCTGGACGGCAAGCAGATCCACAAGCTGTCCACCAAGGAGGTCGCCAAGGTGCTCGGGGTGCTGCCGCAGTCGCCGGTGGCGCCCGAGGGCCTGACCGTTGCCGACCTGGTCGCCCGCGGTCGGCACCCGCACCAGTCCTGGTACCGGCAGTGGTCCTCGGACGACGAGTCGGCGGTGGCCGAGGCGCTGGGCATGACCGGCATCGAGGACCTCGCCGACCGCACCCTGGACGAGCTCTCCGGCGGCCAGCGGCAGCGCGCCTGGCTGTCCATGGCGTTGGCGCAGGGCACCGACCTGCTGCTGCTCGACGAGCCGACCACCTACCTCGACCTGTCCCACCAGGTGGACGTGCTGGAGCTCGTCGGGCGGCTGCACGACGAGAGCGGCCGTACGGTCGTGATGGTGCTGCACGACCTGAACCTGGCCGCCCGCTACGCCGACCGGCTGGTGGCGATGAAGGGCGGCGCGATCGTCGCCGAGGGCGAGCCGGGTGACGTGCTCACCGAGGAGTTGTTGGCCGAGGTTTTCGAGCTGAACGCGCGGGTGATTGCTGATCCCGTGGCGGGTACCCCGATGGTGGTCCCGATCGGCGGCCGACGTGGTGCGTCCGCCGAGTCCAGCTCGTAGGGTCTGTTCGCGCTGAGCGGACAGGGCCATCCGATCGGTCGAAATCCGGAATCCCGCAGGCCAGCGGGTCGTTGGTCAGGGTGCCGGACAAGAATGTGGGCAGTAGGCCGTAGCGGGCACGGACCGCGACCGGGTGGGGCTACTACAGTGGTCCCCAAGAGTGCTGAACCCGTCGTGGGCATCGGCGATGCAGGAGCCATGTCCCGGAACGAGACCGCCGGCGCAGCAGTCAGGGAGTGCGAATGTTCGAGAGGTTCACCGACCGCGCGAGGCGGGTGGTCGTCCTGGCCCAAGAAGAGGCCCGGATGCTCAACCACAATTACATCGGCACCGAGCACATTCTCCTGGGCTTGATCCACGAGGGTGAGGGTGTCGCCGCCAAGGCGTTGGAGTCGCTGGGTATCGCGCTTGAGGGCGTGCGCCAACAGGTCGAGGAGATCATCGGCCAGGGGCAGCAGGCCCCCAGCGGACACATCCCGTTCACCCCACGGGCCAAGAAGGTGCTGGAGCTGTCGCTGCGCGAGGCGCTGCAGCTCGGCCACAACTACATCGGCACGGAGCACATCCTGCTCGGGCTGATCCGCGAGGGCGAAGGCGTGGCCGCGCAGGTGCTCGTCAAGCTTGGTGCGGATTTGAACCGGGTGCGTCAGCAGGTGCTGCAGTTGCTGTCGGGTTACCAGGGCAAGGAGCCTGCTGAGGCCGGTGGCCGCGGTGAGGGCACGCCGTCGTCGTCGCTGGTGCTGGACCAGTTCGGGCGGAACCTGACGCAGAGCGCCCGCGAGGGCAAGCTGGACCCGGTGATTGGCCGGGAGAAGGAAATCGAGCGGATCATGCAGGTCCTCTCGCGGCGCACCAAGAACAACCCGGTGCTCATCGGTGAGGCCGGTGTCGGTAAGACGGCGGTCGTGGAGGGCTTGGCGCAGAAGGTCGTCAAGGGCGAGGTGCCCGAGACGCTGAAGGACAAGCAGCTCTACACCCTGGATCTGGGGTCGCTGGTCGCTGGTTCGCGTTACCGCGGTGATTTCGAAGAGCGCTTGAAGAAGGTGCTCAAGGAGATCAAGACCCGCGGCGACATCATCTTGTTCATCGACGAGATCCACACTCTGGTGGGTGCGGGTGCCGCCGAGGGCGCGATTGATGCGGCGAGCATCCTCAAGCCGATGCTGGCCCGTGGTGAGTTGCAGACCATTGGTGCCACCACGCTGGAGGAGTACCGCAAGTACGTGGAGAAGGACCCGGCGTTGGAGCGCCGGTTCCAGCCGATCCAGGTCGGTGAGCCGTCGTTGCAGCACACGGTGGAGATCCTCAAGGGTCTGCGGGACCGCTACGAGGCGCACCACCGGGTGTCGATCACGGATTCGGCGCTGGTGGCGGCGGCGACTCTGGCCGACCGCTACATCAACGACCGGTTCCTGCCTGACAAGGCGATCGACTTGATCGACGAGGCCGGTGCCCGGATGCGGATCCGCCGGATGACCGCGCCGCCGGACCTGCGGGAGTTCGACGAGAAGATCGCTGATGTGCGTCGGGAGAAGGAGTCCGCGATCGACGCGCAGGACTTCGAGCGGGCCGCCCGCCTGCGGGACGAGGAGAAGCAACTCCTCGGCCAGAAGGAGGAGCGGGAGAAGCAGTGGAAGGCCGGTGACCTGGACGTGGTCGCCGAGGTCGACGACGAGCAGATCGCCGAGGTGCTGGCGAACTGGACGGGTATCCCGGTGTTCAAGCTCACCGAGGAGGAGACGACCCGGCTGCTGCGCATGGAGGACGAGCTCCACAAGCGCATCATCGGCCAGGACGACGCGGTCAAGGCCGTGTCGCAGGCGATCCGCCGCACCCGTGCGGGCCTGAAGGACCCGAAGCGTCCGTCGGGGTCGTTCATCTTCGCCGGTCCCTCGGGTGTCGGGAAGACGGAGCTGTCCAAGGCGTTGGCGGAGTTCCTCTTCGGTGACGACGACGCGCTGGTGCAGATCGATATGGGCGAGTTCCACGACCGCTACACCGCGTCGCGGCTCTTCGGTGCCCCGCCCGGGTACGTCGGTTACGAGGAGGGTGGTCAGCTCACCGAGAAGGTGCGGCGCAAGCCGTTCTCGGTGGTGCTCTTCGACGAGATCGAGAAGGCCCACCAGGAGATCTACAACACGCTGTTGCAGGTGTTGGAGGACGGCCGGCTGACCGATGGTCAGGGCCGGACGGTGGACTTCAAGAACACGGTGCTGATCTTCACCTCGAACCTCGGTACGCAGGACATCTCCAAGGCTGTTGGTCTGGGCTTCTCCAGTGGTCAGGGCGCCGATTCCAACTACGAGCGGATGAAGAACAAGGTCAACGAGGAAATGAAGAAGCATTTCCGGCCGGAGTTCCTCAACCGCATCGATGATGTGATCGTGTTCCACCAGCTCACCGAGGCCCAGATCATCCAGATGGTTGATCTGCTCTCGGGCCGGGTGGAGAAGGCGCTCAAGGCCAAGGACATGGGCATGGAGCTGACGGACAAGGCGAAGAAGTTGCTGGCCAAGCGCGGGTTCGACCCGGTGCTGGGTGCGCGGCCGCTGCGCCGGACGATCCAGCGGGAGATCGAGGACAAGCTGTCCGAGAAGATCCTCTTCGGCGAGGTCCAGCCGGGCCAGATCGTGATTGTCGACGTCGAGGGCTGGGACGGCGAAGGAGCCGACGACAAGGCCCACTTCACCTTCCGCGGCGAGCAGAAGCCGTCGCTGGTCCCGGACGCCCCGCCGGTCGCGGTCTCGGCGAGCTCCGACGACAAGCAGGAGGGCACGGACACCGAGTCCGCCTGACGTACCACCAGAAGGCCCCGCGTCCACTAGGGCGCGGGGCCTTCTGCTATCGCCGGAGCTGGGTTCGGCCGGTCGGGGTCCGTGAGTGTTTTCGGGTGCTATGGCGCCTGAAATCACGCACGGGCGGCACAGGCGCTCAAGGGTGCCCCTCACCTCGGGCCGGACGAGGTCAGCGGATGCGGTGGATTTCTTCGGTGGGGGCGTTGGCGCTGACCCGGGCGAGCCGGACCGTGGGGGCTTCCGACAGCTCGCGTTCGCGCCGGTTGTTGCGGATGCGGATCACGATGAACGCCGCGACCGTCAGGATCGCCGTGATCAGGACCGCTCGGGAGAACAGGCCCGCGTACTCCTCGACCAGGTACCAGTGCTGGCCCAGCAGGTAGCCCGCCAGCACGAAGACGGTGTTCCAGATCAGGCTGCCGAGCGTGGTGAACAGGACGAACGCGGTCAGGCGCATGCGCTCGACCCCGGCAGGCAGCGAGATGAAGCTGCGGAACAGCGGGATCATCCGCCCGAAGAACACCGCCTTGACGCCGTGCTTGGCGAACCAGGCCTCGGTCTTGTCGATGTCGGAGATCTTGACCAGCGGGATCTTCGCGGCGATGGCGCGGGTGCGCTCGCGGCCGAGCCTCGCGCCGATCCCGTAGAGCGCCAGCGCGCCCACCAGCGAGCCGAGCGTGGTCCAGAGGATCGCGCCGATCAGCGACATGCTGCCCTGGCTGGCGGTGAACCCGGCCAGCGGCAGGATCACTTCGCTGGGCAGCGGCGGGAACAGGTTCTCCAGCGCGATGATCAGCCCGGCGCCGGGACCGCCGAGCGCTTCCATCACCGCGATCACCCAGGCGGTGAAGCCGGTCGGTTCGGCGGAGGTGGCGGCTAACGTCGTCAGATCCATGCGAGCGACTCCGGGATTGCGCGCCCCGCAGGCGGCCGCGAGCACGCGAGCCGCAACTGCGGGACGACTGATCGGCAGTATGTCCGTTTATTCCATGATTCCAGCCCGCAGCAACCTTCCCGCCCGAGCGTCGGTGGTCTATGTCATAGCCGGTGCGTCGCTCCGTCCATCGGCGCGAACGGCCTGTTCGCCTCGTTTGGTGGCGCGAATGGTCCGTTCGCGCCGGGAGCCGGATGAAGCGAACGGACCGTTGACTCCGCCTAGCGATGTGGACAGGCCGTTCGCCTCAGATCGCCTGGCGGGTTTGGGTGCAGCCTCTGGCGGGTTCGGGGTGGACGGGCCGTTCGTCTCGGGTGGTTGGGCGAACGGGCTGTTGGGTTCGGGTCGAGTTGGCGAAGCAATTAACTGCAGGCGCCGGGCGTGCGGGCTACGCCCTCCAGGTCGATCCCGGCGACGTCGACGCCAACCGCTTCGCTGCGCTCGCGGCCGAGGGCCGCCGCTTGCTCCGCGCCGGCCGCGTCGATGCCGCCGCCGCCGCGCTCCGCGAGGCGCTGGCGTTGTGGCGTGGGGGTGCGCTCGTCGACTTCGTCGACGCGCCGTTCGCCGAGGTGCAGGCCGCGCGGTTGGAGGAGCTGCGGCTCGCTTCGGTTGAGGACCGGGTGGATGCCGATTTGCGTGCTGGTCGGCATGCCGATCTGGTGCCTGAGCTCGAGGGGCTTTGCGGGCGTTTTCCGCTGCGCGAGCGGCTCACGGCGTTGCGCATTCGCGCGCTTTTCGCGTGCGGTAGGCAGGCGGATGCGCTCGATGTCCGAGCTTTTGGGCGTCGACCAGCACGACCCGATGCGCCGTGTGATGACAGGTGTCCGCATCCGGCCCGAGACCGGAGGAGTCGAAGCTCTCCTTCTCGAAGCCCGAGCGGGAGGGCGCTCCGTGCTCCCTGGCGGACGCAATCAGGCCGACTTCAATGCCGACGCCACGGCAGCAATCGACCGCCTCCGGCTCATCTCGCTGTGAGCGGGTCAACCCGCACGATGCTGACCGCTTCGTGACGCGCAGGAGATCGTCTACACGATCGGCGGGGTCGCCGATGTGCCCGACTATCGCCTGAAGCTCGAAGAGAAGCTCGCGTCTGAGTGCATCCGTTCGACCCTCGCATTCGCTGGGATGTAGCGCCTGGCCACACCGGCGAGCCGAGCACAAGTTCTGCTTGCCCTCCCGCGCAAGAGACGCGGTCTGGCGACCTAGCGGACTGCAGATCCGCGGTCCCAGGATGGATCTCACCATCCTGATCCTAGGAGCGACGAACTTGCTGAACGATACCTTCGATCTCATCGACGAGTGGGGTCCCGAGAAGGTCGTGTGCGTCTCCGACCGGCGTACGGGCATGAAAGGCGTCCTGGTCATCGACAACTCAGCCCGCGGCATGGGGAAGGGCGGCACCCGGATGAGTGCGGCGCTCTCCATCCGCGAGGTGGCCCGGCTGGCGCGCACGATGACGTGGAAGTGGGCGGCGGTGGACCTGTTCCACGGCGGCGCCAAGGCCGGCATCCTCGGCGACCCGAACAGCCCCGACAAGGAGGGGATCCTGCGGGCTTTCGCCCGGGCGCTCAGGAACGAGGTCCCGAACGAGTACGTCTTCGGGCTCGACATGGGGCTCACCGAGTGTGACGCCGCGATCCTCGCTGACGAGCTCGGGGACATCGGTGCCGCAGTCGGGATGCCCCGTGCCCTGGGAGGTCTGCCGTACGACGAACTCGGTGTCACCGGCTTCGGCGTGGCCGAGGCCGTCGACGCCGCTGCCCAGGCCATCGGGTTGCCGCTGGCTGGCGCCCGGGTGGCTGTCCAGGGCTTCGGGGCGGTCGGGTTCGCCGCTGTCGAGCGGCTGGTTGAGCTCGGCGCGGCCATTGTCGCGGTGGCCACGGCGCACGGTGCCGTCCTCGACCCGGAGGGCCTCGACTGCGCGCGGCTCCTCGCTCTCAGGGAGGAGCACGGTGACGCCTGCGTCCAGCGCTACGGGACCCCGGTCGAGGCTGCCGAGGCGGTGCTCGCCGTGGACGCCGACATCCTCGTCCCGGCCGCCCTCGAGGACGTGATCGACAAGGACCTGGCCACCGAGACGGGGGTGAAGCTCATTGTGGAGGGAGCCAACCTGCCGACCACGCCGGTGGCCCGTGAGGTGCTGCACGCCCGGGGTATCCCGGTGGTCCCCGACTTCATCGCCAATGCCGGCGGGATCGTCGCCGCGGCCCACTCGATGGATGCGAGGTACTCCCCGTTCACTGTCGACCCTGCTGCGGTCTTCCCCATGATCTCGACCAAGATCCGCGCCAACGTGGTGACTGTCCTCGAGGAGTCGCGTCGCCGGCTGGTCACCTCGCACGCGGCGGCCCAGGCGCTGGCTCAGGAGCGCGTACGAGCGGCCATGCGACTGCGTGGCCGACTTCCGCAGGAGAAGTGATGACCTTCGTCAGCTCGACCACCCTGCGAGCCCGGTTCGCAGGTCGGCTCTCCGACCTCTACGGCGCCGAGGTGCCGGCCTATACGACGCTGCTCGAGGTCGCCCACGAGGTGAACGGGCGCGTCCTGGAGCGGGACGGTACCGATGCCGAGCGGCTCGGCTCGATCGCTCGGGTGACCGCGGAGCGCCACGGCGCCATCCGGGTCGGGAGCCCGGCCGAGCTCGCCCAGGTGGCCAGCATCTTCGACGCACTCGGAATGAGTCCCACCGGCTTCTACGACCTGCGTGACGCCCACCCCCAGCCCATCCCGGTGATCTCCACCGCGTTCCGGCCCATCGAGCGGGAGGAGCTGGCGGCGAATCCCTTCCGGGTCTTCACCAGCATGCTGGTGCCGGAGGACCGGCGCTTCTTCGACGCCGATCTCGAGCGGCGGCTGAAGGAGTTCATCGCCTGCCGCCGGCTCTTCGCCCCCGAGCTGCTGGAGCTGGCCGACCAGGCCGAGGCCGACGGCGGCCTGGAGGAGGCCGAAGCCGAACGCTTTCTCGACCTTGCCACCAGCTCCTTCGCGCTCTCCGACCAGCCGGTAGACCGCGCCTGGCACGACGAGCTGCAACGGGTTTCCGGAGTTGCCGCGGACATCGGCGGGGTCACTTCCACGCACATCAACCACCTCACCCCGCGGGTGCTCGACATCGACGACCTCTACGCCAGCATGCAGGCTCGCGGGATTGAGATGATCGACAAGATCCAGGGGCCACCCCGCTGGGACGGTCCGGACGTTCTGCTGCGTCAGACCTCCTTCCGGGCACTCGCGGAGCCACGCAAGTACCGGGAGGCCGACGGCTCGATCGTCGCCGGCACGATGCGGGTGCGGTTCGGTGAGGTCGAGGCCCGCGGGATCGCGCTCACGCGGGCCGGTCGGGACCTCTACGACGCCGCCATGGCCGACCAGGAGCACTGGGCCGACCACATGCCGGACAGTGAGCGCGAGCTGCACGATCGGGGACTGGCGTACTTCACATATCGAGTCGCCGACGACCGCCCCGTCGCGCCGCCGCCCGCGGACGCGACCCCGGTCGAGCTCGTTGCCGGTGGATGGCTGGCGCCGGACCCGATCGTCTACGAGGACTTCCTCCCGCGCTCTGCGGCGGGGATCTTCGCCTCCAACCTGTCCCGCAGCGGCAGCATGGACTCCGCCCAAGGCGGCGCCGAACGTGACATCGCCTGGATGTCGGAGCAGATCGGTCGCCCGGTCAACGTCCCGGAGGACCTGTACGCCGCAGAGAGCCGGGCCTCGTTGAGGGCCGCCCTGGAGTTGCTCGGCGGATGACACGGAGCCGGTCGTCCCGGGGAGGGACGACGCAGACCTTGGCCAGCGGTGGTCAGCAGGTGGTCACGGGGTCGTCAGCTCACCGGGCACGAGCACGACGGGCTCGGTGTGACTGGGTGACCCGAGTGCCGCTGTCGCGCTGCCCAGCGCGGCGAGCACGCCCTTCCAGGCGCCGTCCGCAAGCGCGCGGGAGCGCAGCGCCAGCACCTCCCGGTAGGCGTGCTCGCCGTCTACCCGCAGACAGCGGACACCGTCCGTCTGCCGGCGACCGAGCTCCGGCACGACCGCGATACCCAGCCCGGCACGGACCAGGCCGTGGATCACGTCGTAGTTGTTGCTGCGGTGCGTGATGGCGGGGGCGAAGTCCGCTCGGGCACAGAGCCTGCGCAGAGCCGAGGCCCCGGCCGTGCCGACTCGGGAGGTGATCCAGGCGTCGTCACGGAGATCTTCGAGCCCGATCGTCTCGCCGCTCCTGAGCCGCGGATGGCCATCGGGCACGAGCAGGTAGAGCCCTTCGCGGATCAACAGCTCGGAGTCGAACTCCCTGGGAAGACGGTGGGGCACCGCGCCGTACCGGTAAATGACAGCGACGTCGAGCTCGCAGGCCTCCAACAGGTCGAACAGCTCACCAGGCTCACCCTCGTCGAGGTGCACCGCCACGGCAGGATGGGTGTAGCGGAAACGGGAGAGCGCGGCGGGAAGCAGCCGCTCGGCGGCGGTGGGGAAGCACCCGACGCGGATCTGTCCGATGACGCCACTCTGCCGCAGGACGATGTCGTCCTCGAGCGTACGCAGCTGGCCGAGCACCTGGTTGGCTCGCTCAGCCACGAAGACCGCCATGGCGGTCGGGCTGACTCCGTGCGCCCCGCGCTCGAAAAGTTGGGTTTGAGTGGCGCGCTCCAGCGCGGAGATCTGCTGCGAGACGGCCGACCCGGTGTAACCAAGCTCCCTCGCGGCGTCCGCGAACGAGCCCGTACGCAGGACTGTCTGCAGCGTTTGCAGCTGAAGGGGATTGAGCATGAGAAGACCTAAGCACATCCGTCCGTGCAGATCGCCGATCAGAGCGTATCGCCTCGTGAACCCAGGGCAAGCGATACTTAAGGAAGCCTCACGACCTTTCGTCCGTTGGCTCTTCCGAACGTCCGGGCACGACGACAGGATGGTGGCATGAAGCAAACCCGTACGCTGCCTGCGTCTGCTGACGTCGTCGTCAGCAGGGGCGGTGTCATGGGGGTCAGTACCGCCGGTTATCTCGCCCCCGTCGACGACCGGGCCGACCTCGCTACGTTCGAGCGGGGCGTGGCACTTATCGGCCACTCGCGGTCGATCCCCCGGATTCGTCTACGCCTGCGGGTTTTCCGGCCATGGCTTGCTGATGGGCCCCGCGATCGGAGAGGTCCTCCGCGACCTCTGCCTGGACCGCGAACCAATCGTCGAGGCGAATGCGATGGACACCGAACCGGTTCAGCGGGTGGGGGGCCAGGCCGGAACTCAACATTGCCTGACGCACGCCACCACTGACTGCTGATTCATCGCAACAAGGAGCTGATCCTCACCATGTCCCGTACCGACATCCCCACCGCCGAGATCCTGGGAGCCCAGGCCCTGCAGGCTGCGGAAGCCTGCGGCGTCGACACCGCAACGATCGCGGGTGGCCAGGCCCACCGCTCACCCGTCAACGGAGGCGACCTCGGCGGCGTCCGCTGGGACGAGATCTCCGTGGTGGGCGACGCGGTGTCCCGTGCCCATGCCGCCTACCTCGCGTGGCGCAAGGTCCCGGCCCCGGCACGCGGCGCGGTCATCAAGCGATTCGGAGAGCTGCTGACCGAGCACAAGTCCGACCTGGCCACCCTCGTCAGCCTCGAGGTAGGCAAGATCACCTCCGAGGCGCTCGGAGAGGTCCAGGAGATGATCGACATCTGCGACTTCGCGCTCGGCCTCTCGCGCCAGCTCTACGGCCGCACCGCGGTATCGGAGCGGCCCGGTCACCGGCTGATGGAGACCTGGCACCCGATCGGCGTGGTCGGCGTGATCAGCGCGTTCAACTTCCCAGTCGCGGTCTGGTCCTGGAACACCGCGGTCGCCCTGGTCTGCGGCGACACCGTGATCTGGAAGCCGTCCGAGCAGGCGCCGCTCTGCGCGAGGGCCTCCGCCGCGCTGCTCGATCAGGCGCTGAAGGAGTGCGGCGCCCCTGCCGATGTCTCGCAGGTCGTCGTCGGTGGTCCGGAGATCGGCGAGGCGCTGGTCGACCATCCTGGTGTGGCCCTGGTAAGCGCCACCGGTTCCACCCGGATGGGCAAGGCGGTCGGCCCACGGGTCGCCAACAGGTTCGGGCGGTCGTTGCTCGAGCTTGGCGGCAACAACGCTGCCATCGTGGCGCCGTCGGCCGACCTCGACCTGACCCTGCGCGGTGTCGTCTTCGCCGCAGCCGGTACCGCCGGCCAGCGCTGCACCACCATGCGCCGCGTCATCGTGCACACCTCGGTGGCACAGGAACTCACCGAGCGGCTGGTTGAGGCGTACGGCCGGCTGCCGATCGGCAACCCGATGGCCGACGGCACCCTGGTCGGCCCCCTCGTCCACGGGCAGGCGTACGACGCCATGGCTGCGGCGCTGAGCCAGGCGGAGACCGAGGGCGGTAAGACCGTGGCCGGAGGAGAGCGGGTCCTCACCGACGTCGCACCGGACGCGTACTACGTCAAGCCGGCGATCGTCACTGTGCCCGGCCAGACCAGCATCGTGCGGACCGAGACCTTCGCGCCGCTGCTCTACGTCATGACCTACGACGACATCCAGGAGGCGATCGCCCTCAACAACGACGTCCCGCAGGGCCTGTCGTCCTCGATCTTCACCCGCGACCAGGCCGAGGCCGAGCTTTTCGTCTCCGCCGAGGGGTCCGACTGCGGCATCGTCAACGTCAACATCGGCACCTCCGGAGCGGAGATCGGTGGTGCGTTCGGAGGCGAGAAGGAGACCGGCGGTGGCCGCGAGTCCGGCTCCGACGCCTGGCGGGCCTATATGCGCCGGGCCACCAACACGATCAACTACTCCGGGGAGCTGCCGCTGGCCCAAGGGGTCGACTTCTCGGTTTGATCCAGGGACGGTCGGCTTCGTGGGTGACTGACACCGGGGCCGTGCCCCCGGGCATGGCGAGATTGCACGCGCGACGAGGTGTCGCTGGGGCGTCCAAAACCACGGGCCACCGCAGAAGTGCCGGGCGCCTGGTGGGCAACTGCCCCCGGGACTCCTGGTAGTGCGCCCCGGATGGTGTGGATGGAAGACGATCGGGCGATAGGCCCCGCGGGAGGACGAATGAGTCAGGCACCGGTGGACACGGCGCGCGACGTCGCCGCGGAGCTGCGCGGGCGGGGCGTCGCGCAGGTCGACGACTCCACGCTCGGCCGGGCGCTGTACTCCTCCGACGCCAGCCTGTACCGGGTCATCCCGCAGGTCGTCGTCCGTGCCCAGCACACCGGCGAGCTCCACGCGGTCCACGAGGTCTCCCGTGAGCTCGGCGTGCCGCTGACGATGCGCGGCGCCGGGACCTCCATCGCGGGCAACGCGATCGGCCCCGGGATCGTGGTTGACACCCGTGACCTGCGCCGGATCCACGTCGATCCGGAGTCCCGGACCGCCACCGTCGGCCCCGGGGTCGTCCACGCCGATCTGCAGCGCGCGGCCGCGCCGTACGGGCTTCGCTTCGGTCCGGATCCCTCCACCCACCCGCGGTGCACCATCGGCGGGATGATCGGCAACAACGCCTGCGGCTCGCGCGCGCTGGGCTACGGACGCACCGCCGACAACGTCGAGGCGGTCACGGTGCTCTTCGGCAACGGCGAGACCGCGAGTTTCGCTGCCGGTGGTTTCGAGACAGGCCTTCGGCCTTCCTCGGCCACAGCCAGCCGGCTGGCGGCGCTGACCGATAACCACCTCGCCCACATCCGGACCACCTTTGGCCGGTTCGGGCGCCAGGTGAGCGGTTACAGTCTCGAGCACCTGTTGCCCGAGAACGGTCGTCGGGTCGAGCGCTTCCTGGTGGGCAGCGAGGGCACGCTGGGCACCGTCCTGGAGGCGACCGTACGCCTCGTGGAGGACGAGCCGGCCCGGCTGCTCCTGGTGCTGGGCTACGCCTCGATGTTCGAGGCCGCCGACGCGGTCCCGGCCCTGCTGGCCGCGGCACCCGGCAGGTTGATCGCGTGCGAGGGCATGGACGCGCGCATCGTCGAGCTGGTCCGGGCCCAGGGCAAGCCGATCCCGGAGCTGCCGCGCGGCGGTGGCTGGCTGTTCGCGGAGGTCGCCGGGGCGGACGCACCGGCGCTCGTCGAGTCACTGCGACGTGTCGGTGGGGCGCTCGACACCCGGGTGGTGACCGACGTGGCCGAGGCCGCGGCGCTGTGGCGCATCCGCGAGGACGGCGCCGGCCTGGCGGGCCGCTCGCTGCCGACCCCGGCGTACTCGGGTTGGGAGGACTCCGCGGTCCCGCCGGCCTACCTCGGCGCCTGGCTGCGCGACTTCGACGAACTCCTGCGCGGCCACGGGCTGCAGGGCTACCCGTACGGCCACTTCGGTGACGGCTGCATCCACTGCCGCATCGACTTCCCGTTCGCGCCCGGCGACCCGGGGAGCGCCCAGGTGTTCCGCGACTTCATGACGGCGTGCGCGGTGAAGCTGAGCGAGTACGGCGGCTCGCTGTCCGGTGAGCACGGCGACGGCCGGGTCCGCTCCGAGCTGCTTTCGATCATGTACGACGCCGACTCGGTCGCGCTGTTCCGGGCTGCCAAGGAGATCTGCGACCCCGAGAACCTAATGAATCCTGGCAACATCGTCGAGCCCGCGGCGATCACCGACGACCTGCGTCCGGTCCGGCCGGTCACGCTGCCCCGGCGGCGCGGTCTCAACCTGATCCACGACGACGGTGACCTCGGCGCGGCGGTCCACCGCTGCACGGGCGTCGGCAAGTGCGTCGCCCCGAAGACCGGCGCCGTCATGTGCCCCTCCTACCTCGCTACCCGGCAGGAGAAAGACTCCACCCGCGGTCGCGCACGGGTGCTGCAGGAGGCCCTCGACGGCGGGCTGGTCGACGGGCTCGGCGACGAGGCGGTGGGGGAGGCGCTCGACCTCTGTCTGGCGTGCAAGGGCTGCTCGACCGACTGCCCGAGCGGCGTCGACATGGCGACCTACAAATCAGAGGTGCTCTACCAGAAGCACGACGCCCCTGGCGGGGGCAAGCAGCGTCGGCCGCGCTCCCACTTCGTGCTCGGCAAGCTGCCGATGTGGGCGCGGCTCGCGGGTCCGATCGCGCGGTTGGCCAACGCGTCGATGAGGTGGAAGCCGATCGCGAAGCTCGCCAAGAAGACCGCCGGTATCGATCAGCGTCGCTCGATACCGACGTTCGCGAAGAAGTCGCTCAAGAGCTCCGCGAAAACGGCGACGTTGTCCTCCCGGCGTAAGTCGGTCGCACCTGACGAAACCCCCGACGTATGGATCTGGGCGGACTCGTTCACCGACCACTTCTTCGCGCAGTCCGGCCACGGCGCGATCCGCTTCCTCGAGGCGCACGGCCTGACCGTGAAGGTGATCGGTGACAAGGCCTGCTGCGGCCTCACCTGGATCACCACCGGCCAGCTGGACCAGGCTCGGCGGATCATGGACCGCACCGTGCGTACCCTCGTTCCCTACGTCGCCAGCGGTGTGCCGGTGCTCGGTCTGGAGCCGTCCTGCACGGCCACGCTGCGCTCGGACTCGCTGGAGCTCGGCGACCCGTCAGTGGCGAAGGTCGTGGCTGAGGGGCTGCTCACCTTCGCCGAGCTGGTGACGAAGCTGGGCCTCCCGCTGCCCGACCTGAGCGGGGTCGACGTCGTCGCCCAGCCGCACTGCCACCAGCACGCGGTGCTCGGGTGGACCGCCGACGAGGCGCTGCTGACGAAGGCCGGCGCCAAGGTCACGAGGGTGCCGGGTTGCTGCGGCCTAGCCGGGAACTTCGGCGTCGAGCAGGGCCACTACGAGGTCTCGGTGGCCGTCGCGGAGACGCACCTGCTGCCGACCGTCCGAGCCAACCCCGACGCCGTCGTGCTCGCGGACGGGATGTCCTGCCGGGTCCAGCTCGACGACCTCGCTGGCGTGCCCACCATGCACCTGGCGGAGCTGTTCGCCTCCCGCGTGTGATGGCGTACGTCGTGTCCGGTGTGGTCGCTGCGTGCCGTCGGCCGCCAGATCAGCTCGACGTCGTCGCCGCAGTCGTCGAGCAAGGATCGAGGAGATGTCGAATCTCCTCGAGCCTGAGGGTGTCACGGATGCGAACGACCCGGGCTGAGGTGGGGCGGGGAGGCAGCCGGCGGCGAGGTGAAGACCGTCCTCGATGTCGGGCACGACGAGCGGGCAGGCACTGCCGGTAGGACACCGCTGGTGCGGCTATTGCGGTAGGTTACGCTCCCGTTGATCGCCTCGGTCAGACGCTGCGTGAGGAAGTCGGCTCCTGCCGGTGGAGCGAGCCCGAGACCCACGAGGCCAGCGGCGGGTACCGGAGCGTCAGTCCCACAGGGCGTCATGGTCGATCTCCGAGATTGTCCGCAGGCCGCTCAGGGCCATGGCCATCTCCAGCTCCACCCGGAGCCGGGTGACCACCTGCCGTACGCCCTCCGCCCGGCGACGGAGAGACCCCACAGATAGGGGCGGCCGATCAGCACCGCGTCGGCACCGAGGGCCAGGGCCTTGAGGACGTCGCCGCCGGACCGGATGCCACCGTCGACGTGCACCGGCACCCGACCACCGACCCGGCGGGCGACCCGCAGGAGGGCATCGGCGGTGGCCGGCAACGAGTCGAGGTTGCGCCCTCCGTGGTTGGACACGATGACCCCGGCCGCACCAGTAGCGATCGCCCGCTCGGCGTCGTCGGGCCGCAGGATGCCTTTCACCATCAGCGGGAGGCTGAGCTCCGTGCACAGCGCGGTCAGTCGCTCCCACGTCATCCCGGCATCGGATCGCGGCGACGCAGCCGAACGGCAGGATGTAGATGACTTGGCCGAGCATGGCCGTGCCCGGGGCACCGGAGGAGAGGATCAGGAAGGACGGCACCGCCACGACGACCAGCCCGACCGTGCCGGTGATGAGGACCTTCTTGCGGCCGATGCGGTCGCTCAGCAGACCATAGAACGGCACCAGGATGCACACCAGCACGACCACGATGCTGGTCGTGACGGTTGCGGTGGTCGCGCCCGTGCCGACGTTCTCCTTGAGGTAGGTCGGCATGTAGCTGGTCAAGGTATACATCGCGACCGAGTTGAGGCCGGCGATCGCCATGACCATGAGCACAGCGGCGCGATACTTGGTCAGTACGGTGCGCAGCGGAGCGGACTCCTTCCTACCGCTCTCCTCGAGGGCCCGGAACTGAGGGGTCTCGGCCGCCTTGAGTCGCAGATACGTTGCTGCCCATGGTCAGCGGGAACATGAACGTCATCGCCACGCCGGGCAGCGCCTGCTGGCTCTTGATCAGCATCCCGAGGAACACCGTGATCAGCACATCGCCAGCGCGAAGGCGATCACCACAAGGATCGCGGCCAGCGCCGACAGCGGATCGGTCTGGATGCGGAAGCCCATGATGGTGGCGAACACCAGCAGCACCGCGAGCGACACCAGGTACCGCACGATGTCGCCCAGCACCGCGCCGATCAGCGGCGAAGATCGGGCCACCGCCGCGGGCACGTTCGCCAGGTCGGTGGGCCGCACCTGCAGGGTCTGGCCGCCGACGCGGCGCTTGAGCTCGTCGGCGCGGCCGTCGGCGACGCGCCGGCCGTGGTCGATCACGCTGATCCGGTCGGCCAGCAGGCCCTCGGCCTGGATCGCGAATGACATGCAACCTCCTTCGGCTTGCGCCCACCAATGTCGCCGAGGGTCCTGACCGGCCGCGCACAGCTCGCTGACAGGCTGGGTGACGCGGACGACAAGGGGAGTCACATGGATCAGACGTTGCTGGCCGAGCCGGAGCAGGAGCACCGGCCGCGCCGAAAGCCCGGTGGGCGTGCGATCACGGTGCTGCTGCTGTTGGCCACGTTCGGCTTCCTGGTGTGGGCGGCGCTGCCGCTGGCCGGATTGGATGGCGACCGGTACACGGTCGCGCTGGTGGCGCTCACCCAGTACGCGTTGCTGGCCGGCATCGTGCTGGCGTTGCTCGGCTTGGTGCTGCGGCGCTGGTTGACCGCGCTCGTCGTCGGCCTGGTCGTCGCGGCCCTGGCGCTGTCGGTCGTGCCGCGGGCGATTCCCAACACGACCCCGGCGCAGGGCGTGGCGCTGCGGGTGCTGTCGCTGAACACCTACTTCGGCGGCGCGGACGCCGCGCAGGTCGTGGACCTGGTGCGGCAGAACCAGGTCGACGTGCTCAGCCTGCAGGAACTCACGCCCGAGATGGTGGACGGGCTGGACGCCGCCGGACTCGCCGAAGTGTTGCCGCACCGGGTGTACCAACCGGGGCCGAAGGCGGACGGCACCGGGATCGCCTCCCGCTATCCGGTGCAGGAACTGGCGCTGGTGCCGCAGACGACGCTGGCCCAGCCTTCGGCGCGGGTGCAGGTGCCGGGGGCGCGGGACTTCGAGATCGTGGCGGTGCACCCGCTGTACCCGATGGGCCGCGACACCGCCGAGGTCTGGGCCAGCGACCTGCGCGCGCTACCGGGCCCGGCCGCCGACGGCACGCCACGGATGCTGGCGGGCGACTTCAACGCGACCCTCGACCACACCCGCCTCAAGTACCTGCTCAACCAGGGCTACACCGACGCCGCCGAGGTCACCGGTGCCGGCCTGCACCCGACCTGGCCGGGTCCGGGCTCCTGGTTCCCGCCGCCGGTCACGATCGACCACGTGCTCACCACCAAGGGCATTGCCGCTCAGTCCTACCGGACCTTCGACGTGGCGGGCGCCGACCATCGCGCGATCCTCGCCACGCTCGTCCTGACGCGCTGACGCACCCCAGCAGGATCAGCGTTCGCCCAGCCCATTGCTCGTGACTGCTTTGGGGCCGCCATGGCAGCTCGAAGCAGTCACGAGCCCTGAGCGGGGTCAGGCGCCCGGGTGGGACTCCTGGATGACCTCGAACTCCAGGAGGCTGGAGCCGGTGGCCACCGGGTTCTTGGCCTCACCGGCGTGCGCCGCCTTGGCCGGGCCGCTGGCCCACGCCTGGAACGCCTCCTCGGACTCCCACTTCGTGTAGACGAAGTACCGGTTCTCGCCCTTGACCGGGCGCAGCAGCTCGAAGCCGAGGAAGCCGGGAGCGCTGTCCACGGAGCCGTGCCGCGAAGCGAACCGCTTCTCCAACTCCGGACCGGAGCCCTCGGGAACCTCGATAGCATTGATCTTCACAACAGCCATGTAGCCAGCCTACGAGCCTGAAGGGGTTGCCTGCGACCGCGCGGCAAGAGGTCACAGGCGAGCGCTACAACTCGATTTGCGGGTGCAGGCGGGCGATCGTCCAGGACCGCTGGCGTTGCACCGCCAGCGTCGTCAGGGCCAGGAAGACCACCAGGAATCCGGTCAGCACGGCGACGTCGCGCAGCAGGTGCTCCGTCATGCCGCCGGAGATCGTCACCCGCAGCCCGTCCACCAGGTAGCTCATCGGCAGGAACGGGTGGATCGCCTGGAACGGCACCGGAGTCGTCTCCATCGGGTACAGGCCGCCGGAGGCGGTGAGCTGGATGATCAGCAGCACCAGCGACAACAGGCCGCCGACCGTGCCGAACGCCGTGCGCAGGAAGTGGTCGATCGCCACGAACGCGACCGCGGCGAGGGTCACCAGCCCGATCGTCCACCAAACGTGCAACGGGTCGAGCCCGAGCCCGAAGTCGACCACCGCGTACAGCACGAGCCCCCGAGCACGCTCAGCACCGCCGCGGGCAGGAACCCGGCGAACGCGATCGTGAACGGCCCGACGCGGTCCGCGAGCGCGCGCAGGTTCACCGGCTTGAGCAGCAGGTACGCGAACAGGCCGAACACCCAGAGGGCGATCGCGAAGAAGAACGGCGCCAGCCCGCGCCCGTACACGTTGGCCGGGTTGAGGTTCTCGGTGTGGATCTCGGTCGGCGACCCGAGGACGTCGGCGGCGTTGGCGACCTCGGTGGGGTTCGTCGGCGGGATCTTGCCCAGCGTGTCGTCGACCAGTCCCAGCAGGTTCTTCGCGCCGTCGTTGAGCTGCCCGGCGCCGGTCTCCAGCACCCCGCTGCTCGCGGCCAGCGTGTTGAGGCCGTTGGTGATGCCGTTGGAACCGCCGGCGAGCTCCGCGGCGCCGGCGCGCAGCGTGTCCGCCGGGGCCGTGATCGCGCGGATCTGGTTCTGCAGCGGACCGACGTTGTTCTGCAGGGCCAGCGCTTGGCCGTTGGCGTCCTGCGCGGTCTTCAGGGCCTGCTGGGCGTCCTTTTCGGCGGCGGCCGCCGAGTCGGCGAGCTTGCGGGCGTTGTCCAGCGCTCGCTGGTACGCGGAATCCTGCGCGATCTCGGAATGCTTCTGGCCGAGTTCCTCGATGGCCGCGCGGCCTTCTGCCGCGCGCTGGCTGAGGAAACCGGTGGTGGCCTTGATCGTGCTCAGGCTGTTGACCGCCACGTTGCTCGCGTTGACCAGGGTGTTGACCGCGCCCGGCAGCCGTTCGGCGGTGAAGTTGCTGATCGTGCGCAGCTGCTGGTCCAGCTGCGCGGTGGCGTCGGAGATGCTCTGCACGCCGCGCGAAACCTCGCCGGTGCCGTCGCGAACCCCGTTGAGGCCCTTGGAAAGCGCCGCGGTGCCCTGCTTGCTCAGATCGGTGCCCTCGACGAGCTGCTTCGACGCTTCCGAAGCGAGCTGCAGCTTCCCGCGCGCCTGGTCGAGCTCGCCGTAGAGCGCGCGGGCGTAGGTGGCGTGCGCGGCGGCGTTGATCTGGTTCTGCAGCTCGGTCTGCACCGTATCGGCCATGATCCCGGCGATGTAGCCGTTGGCGTCGTTCTTGACGATCTGCAGCGAGGCGCGCTCCGGGCTGCGGTCGGCCGCGGTCGCCAGCTTCGTGCTGAAGTCCGACGGGACCTCGATCGTGAAGTAGTACCGGCCCTCCTGCAGCCCGTGCCGGGCCTCGGCGGAGTCCGCGAAGTTCCAGTCGAAGATGTCGGTGGCCTTGAGCTGCTGGACGAACTGCTCGCCGGCGTTGATGTGCTCGCCGCGGCTGTCCACCGGCTGGTCCGAGTTGACCACCGCGACCGGTACCCGGTTCAACCGGCCGTAGGGGTCCCAGTTCGACCACAGGTACAGCGACCCGTACAGCAGCGGGACCAGGACCAGGACGAGCGGCACGAAGCGGCGCAGCGGCCCGCGGAAGCGCCGTACCTCCAGCCACGCGAGCTTGAACGCTTTCACCGGGTGACCTCTTCCTGCAGGTCGAGCACCTTCGTGGGGCGGTCGGGTCCGCGCGCGGGCAGCGGGATCACGTCGACGTCGCCGGACGGCGGATCGGTGGCGCTGGCCAGCACTGTCATCCCGGTGCGGGCCACCTCGCGCAGCCCCGCCCACACCTGCGCCCGCCCGGACGTGGGGAGACCGGCGTCCACGTCGTCGACGAGGATCCCGGCGGGCTCGGCGGCGACCGTCAGGGCCACCGCGAGCAGCAGCCGCTCGGCGGGGTGCAGCTCGTCGATCAGCGCGGTGCGGTCCGGGGCGATCCGCACCTTGTCGAGCGCGGCATCGATGGAGCGCTCGGAGACGCCGCTGATCAGGCGGCGTTCCACGATCGCCTCCCGGACCCGGTGCTTGGCCTCCAACTCGTAGCCCGGGCGCAGCCGGGCCGGGCGGATCAGCTGCCGCACCGCCTTGGCCTGCGCGGGCAGCACGTGCCCGGACACGTCCAGGTGCCCGGTGATCAGCGGGAGGCGGCCGGACAGGGCGAGCAGCAGCGAGGTGCGGCCCGTGCCGGAGGGCCCGGCCACCACGGCCAGTGCGCCGGGTTCGACGCGCAGGTCCAGGTCGGCGAAGATGATGCCCTCGGGGCCCCTGGCGGCGATTCCGCGGGCGAGGATGGCCACACCGTCGACGTCCATTCACCCTCCTGAGCGCATGACTGTGTCCAAAGTGGCGGCTCGCGCGGATCTCGGCAACTCATGTCCAAAGTGGAGCGAGGTCGACGTTGCGCCTCGTGCCAGGTGGGTCGGTCTTGCCGGAAATCCGCACCGTCGGCGTGTCCGGTCCGCGGCAGTGGGCTATGCGGAACCTGCGATCAGCGGGTGATGATGGTTTCGGTGTCGCCGGTTCGCGTGTCGACGATGGCGATCTCGCTGATCCCCGCTCGTACCGGCTCTGGCGGTTGCAGGGCCCGGAAGCCCACCGCCAGCCGGTCGTCCGTGATGCCCTGGGCGAGCGTGCAGTGCGGGATCCAGGCGCCGGGGAAGTAGTAGGCGGACGGGTGCTGCACGCGCCCGGCCAGTGCGTCGTGCACCGCCGAGTGAACCGCCAGCAGCTCGGTGTCCACGACCGCTCCCAGCAGCAGGACCCGGTCCTCGCCGGGGAACGTCCCCAGGGTGTGCAGCCAGAGGTCCGGAATGGACAGCAGCTCCAGCTCGGTGCGCAGCGCCTTGCGCGCGGCGGTGGGGATCCCGGCCGCCGCCGCGAAGGTCACGTGCGGACGGTGCTTGCCGTCGGATCGGGTGGCGATGCTCGGCACCCCGGCGTCGTCCAAGCGGCGCCACAACGCCCGGATCTCGGATTCCGCTGCGTCGTCGAAGAACGACACCAACGCCTGCGCCATCAATGCTCGCCGGGGAGCGCGAAGCGGCCGTCGTCGGTCTGCTCGACGAGCCCATCCACCAGCAGGGAGTCCAGGCACCGGTCCCGCTGCCCGGCGTCTGACCACACCGCGTCCAGCTGCTCGCGCAGCACCGGGCCGGTCGAACCGCGCAGCACGTCCAGCAGCTTGCCGCGCACCTGGCGATCGGTGCCGGCGAACTTCTGCACCTTCTTCGGCGGCCCGGCGTAGGCAGGTCGGCCCGCGTGCTGCCACGCGCAGTCGTGCGCGATCGGGCAGGCCTCGCACCGCGGCGACCGCACGGTGCACACCACCTGGCCGAGCTCCATCAACGCCGCCGACAGCTTCGCGGCGCTGGCGTCGTCGGCCGGAAGCAGGACGTCGACGTCGTCGAGATCGCGCTTGGTCGACGGCGGACCGGCATCACCAGCGCCGTGCACGGCGCGCGCTACCACCCGCCGGACGTTCGTGTCGACCACCGGCGCCCGCTTGTCGTAGGCGAAGGCCGCCACGGCCCGGGCGGTGTAGGCGCCGATGCCCGGCAGCGCCAGCAGGGTGTCGACGTCGGACGGGACGACATCGCCGTGCTCGGCGGCGATGGTCGCGGCCGCCTCGTACAGCCGCAGCGCCCGGCGCGGGTAGCCGAGCTTCCCCCAGGCGCGCAGCACCTCGCCCTGCGACTCGGCGGCGAGGTCGGAGGGACGCGGCCAGCGGCGCATCCACTCCTCCCAGATCGGCTGGACCCGGTTGACCGGGGTCTGCTGCAGCATCGTCTCGCTGACCAGCACGCCCCAACCCGTCGTGCCGGGCGCGCGCCACGGCAGCGGTCGGGCGGTCGCGGCGAACCAGTCGATCAAGTCGACCGGGTCCAGGGGTGGGACGGTGGGATGCGCTGCGGTGGTCTTCATGACACGACCGATCCTGCCAGGTCCCCGAACCCTCGCGGAACCGCGTCCGAGCCCATCACCTGGCGCCGCCCTGCCCGCCGTACGGAGTCCACTCGACTGGAACCGAAACGGCCTTGGCTACCTGCAAAAATGCCCCTCGCGCGCTGCGGGGGGCGCGGTTTCGCGAGAAACCGCCGTGCACGCCGCGGCGCCGCGAAACCGCGTGCTCGGGTGCGAGGCCCGGGATCGGTGGTCGGCGGGTAGCGGAATCGGGTGCTGTAGGCATGATCGAATGCGATACGCCCAATTGGGTGTTCGCTGATAACGCTGTTCGGAGTAGTCATCGAGTTACTGTCGTGCCGTGCTTGATCCGACCGGGCCGCTTCCGCCCGCGGTGTACTGGCGTCGCCGCGCGGTGGCGATCGGTGCGGCCGTGCTCGCAGCGGTCCTCATCGGCTGGGGTGCGATCGCCTTGATCGGCGGCGCCTCGGAGCCCCAGGCGGCCCAGGCACCGCCGCCGGGTCCGCCGGTCGCGGTGGCGGCCGACGCCCCGCCGCCGCCGTGCGCGGACGAGTCGATGCGCGTCGTCGCCGAGGTGGCCCGCCCGGAGTTCAAGGTGGGCGAGCGGATCGGCATGAGCATCGTGGTGACCAACGCGGGCGACCGGGCGTGCGTGCGGGACGTCAACCGGATGCTGCGCGAGCTGACCGTGTCGACCCCGGGCGGCAAGCACGTGTGGTCCAGCAACGACTGCTACTCGGAGTCGACCAACGAGCAGCCGCTGCTGCAGCCGGGGCAGTCGGCGCGCAACGACGTCCAGTGGTCCGGCCAGATGTCCACAGCGGACTGCCGGGACGAGACGGGGCGCGCACCGGCGGGCGACTACCAGGTGGTGGCCAGGGTCGCGGCGCTCAACAGCTCGCCCACCCCGTTCCGCCTGACCGCCGCATACTGACCGGCGCATCCTGACCGGCAGCGCCCGGAGCCCGGGCGAAATCGGAGAGACTGCAACGGCTCAGGGGAACCGGTCCACTATGGATGATTCGGCGAGCCGGGAGAGGCCTTCCCGGACCAGGCTCGCCCGCGTGTCGCCGATCGACTCCACCGCGCGCAGCTCGTCCACCGTCGCCGCGAGCAGCCGTTGCAGCGAGCCGAAGTGCTCCACCAGCTGCCGGCGGACGGTGGCGGGCAGCCGCGGCACCCTGGCGAGCAGCCGGTAGCCGCGCGGGGTCAGGTGCTGGTCCAGCGCCTCCGGCGTGTCCGGGTAGCCGAAGGCGCCGGCGATCGCGGTCAGGTCCAGCAGCTCCGTGCCGTCGAGCTTGCGCAGCGCCGTCTCGACCTGCTCCGAGGTCGGCATCGCGCCGCTGGTCGGCAGGTACTCCTGCACGATCAGCTCCCGGTCCAGGTCGATGCCGTCGCGGGCGTGGCCCCGGCGGTCGCGCGCCTCCCGCGAGGAGCCGACCAGCTCGTCCAGCTGCAGCTCGATGAGCCGGCCGTCCTTGCCCAGCTCGACGACGTCGCCCTCGATCTCGTCGGCGATCCGCCGCACCATCTCCATCCGTTGCACGACGGTCATCGCGTCGCGCAACGTCACGTAGTCCTCGATCTCCAGCGCCGACAGCGTCTGCGCGACCTCGGCCAGCCGCGCGGTGTAGCGCTCCAGGGTCGCCAGCGCCTGGTTCGCGCGGGACAGGATCTCCGGCGAGCCGATCAGCACGTGCCGGTGGCCCTGCGTGTAGATGCTGATGATGCTCATCGACTGGCTGACGGACACCACCGGGTAGCCGGTCTGGATCGCGGTGCGCTCCGCCGTGCGGTGCCGGGTGCCGGACTCCTCGGTGGGGGTGCTGGCATCAGGCACCAGGTGCACGTTCGCCCGCATGATCCGCTTGGCGTCCGTGGACAGCACCACCGCGCCGTCCATCTTGGACAGTTCGCGCAGCCGGGTAGCGCTGAACTCGATGTCCAGGTGGAACCCGCCGTCGCAGAGCGCCTCGACCGCCGGGTCGTAACCGAGCACGATCAGGCCGCCGGTGCGCCCGCGCAGGATGCGCTCCAGCCCGTCCCGCAGCGCGGTTCCGGGAGCCAGCCGGGCGAGCGTGCCGCGCAGCTGCTCGTGGCTCATTTGCACCTCACGATCGTGAGCGCCTCGCTGATGTTCGGCACCACCGTGGCGCGCACGCCCTTCGGCAGCGGGCCCGCGTCCGGCGGCACCAGCGCCCGGTCGAAGCCGAGTCTGGCCGCTTCCGCCAGCCGCCGCCCGACGCCGCTGACCCGCCGGATCTCCCCGGCCAGCCCCACCTCACCGACCGCGATCAGGTTCGACGGGAGCGCCTTGCCCTTCTTCGACGAGGCGATGGCCAGAGCGATCGCGAGGTCCGCGGCGGGCTCGTGCACCTTCGTGCCGCCGACCGTCGCGGCGAACACGTCGCAGTCGCCGGTGTGCACCTGGCCGTGCTTGCCCAGCACCGCGAGCATCATCGACACCCGCGCCGAGTCCAGGCCGCTGACCGAGCGCCGCGGCATGGCCATCTGGGTCTTCATCACCAGCGACTGGACCTCCACCAGCAGCGGGCGCTTGCCCTCCACCATCACGGTCACCGCGGTGCCGTCGACCTGCGTCTCCTGGCGGTTGATGAACAGCCCGGAGGGGTCCGGGACCTCGGCGATGCCGTCGTCGCGCTGCTCGAAGCAGCCGACCTCGTCGGCGGGGCCGAACCGGTTCTTCACGCCGCGCAGCATCCGCAGCGCCGAGTGCCGGTCGCCCTCGAAGTGCAGCACGACGTCGACCAGGTGCTCCAGCACGCGCGGACCGGCCACCGCGCCGTCCTTCGTGACATGCCCCACCAGCACCACCGGCAGGCCGCGCTCCTTGGCGAGCGCCACCAGCGCGGTGGTCACCGCGCGGACCTGCGTGACGCCGCCGGGGCTGCCGTCGGCCTCGGGCGACTGCACGGTCTGCACCGAGTCGACGATCAGCAGGCCCGGTTTCACCGCGTCGACGTGCCCGAGCACGGCGGAGAGGTTGCTCTCGGCGCCGAGGAAGAGCTCCGGGTGCACCGAGCTGGTTCGCTCCGCGCGAAGGCGCACCTGACCTGCGGATTCCTCGCCGGTGACGTAGAGCGACGGGCCGGGTGAGGCACCCGCGGCCCAGCGGTGCGCGACCTCCAGCAGCAGTGTGGACTTGCCCACACCCGGCTCGCCGGCCAGCAGCACGACCGCGCCCGGCACGATGCCGCCGCCCAGCACCCGGTCCAGCTCCGCGATGCCGGTGGACACGGCGCGGGCGGAGTCGAGGTCGACCTCGGCGATGGGGCGGGCCGGGGTGGCGGGTGCGCCCGCCGCGACCTTCGTCAGCACCGGGCGGGCTGCGGCCATCTCGTCGATGGTGCCCCACGCCTGGCAGCTCGGGCAGCGGCCGACCCACTTGGCGACCTCGTGGTCGCAGTCGGCGCAGCGGTATGCGGGGCGGGCGGCGCGGGCGTTCTTCGGGGGCACGCCGCGAGGCTATCCGCCCGCGACGACAGGCCCGATCACCGGCATCGCGGCAACCACGCGGATTCCCCACCTTCGAGTGGATCAAGCGGCGGGCAGGTCCCGTGGCCGACGCAATTTCAATGGAAATCGGATCTTCGATTTCCATTGAAATTGCGCCAACCCAGCCGGGCTGCCCCGGGGAGCCAGCGCCGGTATCAGTCGCGCGAGTCGCGGCGCGCAGGGCATCTGAGGTGCGAAATCGGGCCGCCCCTGAGCGGGGACGGCCCGATTCCGGTGAAGCCTGTGGTCAGTGACCGCCGCCCTGCTCGGCGCCCGGCAGCGGGCTGCTGTGCTCGGGGCGCGGCGTGTGGTCTGGGCCCACCGGGACCTGCACGGTGACCGAGCCGGCCTTTTCGAAGACGAAGGTCACCGGGACCGTCACGCCCGGCGTGATGTCCTGCTTGAAGCCGTTCAGCGTGATTTGCACCTCGCGGTCCGCGGACGTCTCGCCCTGCTGGACCGCCGCGGACTGGCCGACGGCGTGCAGCGCGGTCCGGCTCGGCACGTCGGTGATCCCGCCGAGGATGGCCGACGCGGCGTAGGGGCTGGTGACCTGGACCAGCTTGTCGTCCGGGCCCTCGTTGGTAATCACCAGCTGGACCGGCGCGGAGGAACCGGCCGGGTAGCGGGCGTCGGAGGTCGGGAAGGTGAACGTGGCGTTGCGGATCGCGATCTGCTTGAGATCGCCGCTGCCACCGTTGACGGCGGCGACCTGGGTGTCGGTCTCGGTCACCTGACCGGCACTGCACCCAGCGAGGGCGACGACGGCGCCGAGCCCGATAGCGGCCGGGATCAACCGCAGGCGGACGGCCTTGAGATGCTGAGGGCGGCTCACGGTTGCAGCGTCCTTCCTGATTGCCGGACAACCGGGGGAAGCTTAATCCCCGCCTGCACGGGGCGTTCCAGGGGTTAGCCGAACTACCTATTTCGGGGTCACCGGGCGCAGCCGTGACACCCCCATCGGAGTGTCCATAGTGGACGGTTTCAGTGGGCCGAAAGGTGCGTCCTTGCACGTCCGGGGCATTGTTGTCAACCCCTGTTCACGGCCTGACCTGCGATTACGGATGGTGAGGTGGTCGAGGTCCAGTTGCCCCACGTGTTAAAGTGGGCGTAGCGAAAGGGGCAGAGGACACATGGTTTTCAAGGTCGGAGAGACCGTCGTCTACCCGCATCACGGTGCCGCGCTCATCGAAGCAATCGAGACTCGTGTGATCAAGGGCGAGGAGAAGCAGTACCTCGTCCTCAAGGTCGCGCAGGGCGACCTGACCGTGCGCGTTCCCGCGGACAACGCCGAGTTCGTCGGTGTCCGGGACGTTGTCGGCCAGGAGGGACTCGATCGGGTCTTCGACGTGCTGCGGGCCCCGCACACCGAAGAGCCCACGAACTGGTCTCGGCGGTACAAGGCCAACCTGGAGAAGCTCGCCTCCGGCGATGTGAACAAGGTGGCCGAAGTGGTGCGCGACCTCTGGCGACGTGAGAGGGATCGCGGACTGTCCGCAGGAGAGAAGCGGATGTTGGCGAAAGCGCGGCAGATCCTGGTCAGCGAGCTGGCATTGGCCGAGGGTACCGACGAAGGCAAAGCGGAAACCCTGCTGGACGAAGTCCTCGCCGCCGCAGTGTGATCATCGGGAACAGACGAGCGTGAGCGTAGTTGCGCTGGTCCCTGCGGCGGGTCGCGGGGTGCGCTTGGGTGCCGGGATGCCGAAGGCGCTGGTCCTGGTGAACGGTGAATCGTTGTTGTTGCGTGCGGTCCGCGGCTTGTTGGCCTCGGGCCGCGTGCACCACGTCGTGGTCGCGGCACCGGCCGATCAGGTCGAGGTCGTGGCCGCGGAGCTGGCCGCGCTGCCGTCCGCGCACGTGGTCCCGGGGGGAGCGGAGCGGACCGACTCCGTGCGGCGCGCGCTGGACGCGGTCGAGCGGGTGGCCCCGGACGCGCGGGTGGTGCTGGTGCACGACGCGGCGCGGGCCTTCACCCCAGCTTCGATGATCCGGGACGTCGTGGCCGCGGTCGAGCGGGGTGCTCCCGCGGTGATCCCGGTGCTGCCGGTCACAGACACGATCAAGCAGGTCGACGACGCAGGTGACGTCGTTTCGACCGTGGACCGCTCACGGCTGCGGGCGGTGCAGACCCCGCAGGGCTTCGCCATCGACGTGCTGCGGGAGGCCTACGCCGCGGCCGGTGATGTGGCCACCGACGACGCCGGGCTCGTGGAGCGGGTCGGGGGCAAGGTGCACACTGTCGACGGGCACCCGCACGCCTTGAAGATCACCACCGCCTTCGATCTGGCCATCGCCGAGTCGGTGCTCGCCGTGGCCAAAGTGACTTCGGATGCGGGTGTTGCGAACGACACTGGAGAACTTGAGTGACCGAGCTGCTGCCCCGCGTTGGCCAAGGCGTCGACGTCCACCCCGTCGAAGCCGGGCGCGACTGCTGGATCGCGGGCCTGCTCTGGCCGGGCGTGGACGGCTGCGCCGGGCATTCTGACGGCGACGTCGCGGCGCACGCGCTGTGCGACGCGCTGCTGTCGGCGGCTGGGCTCGGCGATCTTGGCGCGGTGTTCGGCACCGATGACGACCGCTGGGCGGGCGCCCATGGGGTGGACTTCCTGGTCGAGGTGCGAGACCGGGTCGCTGCGGCGGGTTTTCGGATCGGCAACGCGACCGTGCAGGTGATCGGCAACGCGCCGCGCATCGGCAGGCGCCGCGAGGAAGCGCAGCAGGTGCTCTCGGAGGCGATCGGCGCGCCGGTCTCGGTGTCCGGCACGACCTCCGACGGCCTGGGCCTCACCGGTCGCGGCGAAGGCGTCGCCGCCGTCGCCACCGTCCTGGTCGTCCCAACGGCCTGAGTCGGTGCCCGTGAGTGCTTTTCGGTGCTACAGCACGGAAAAGCACTCACGGGCACCGATCAGCGGCTTCTGGAGTAACGGACAGGTACCGGGGTGTAACGGGTAGGCGGAGTCGGGGAAAACTCAGGGCTCGCGGTCTGGAATGCCAGGGTCGGTGCGCGCCATGCTCGACACATGGAGATCGAGCGGAACCGGTGGGTGCGTCGGCTGCTCATAGTGCAGCCGGTGCTGGCGTGGCCGATGTCGTTCGTGTTGTGGTCCGGGGGCGACGGCCTCGGGCTGGCGGCGGCCGTGATCCTGTTGTGGGCGAGCGCGGCGATCTGCATCGCGGGCATCGTCGTCCCGATGCGGAACCACCAGACCCCGCGCTGCTGACCGCACCGCAGTTTTCAATCGAAACTGCGAACCATCGGGCCGGGGCGGCGTCGTGAGCTTGGACGCATGTCGGTGCTCGGCCCGGTCCAGTCCACTTACCGTGGACCCGTGACTCTGCGCGCGGTGCTCTTCGACTTCTCCGGCACGCTCTTCCGGTTGGAGGAAGACGAGTCCTGGTTCTCCGACCTCGCCGACGCCGACGGCACCCCCTTCGACCTGGCGGCGCAGACCGAGGTCATGCGCCGGATGACCGCGCCGGTCGGCCAGGTCGTGCAGCTCGGCCCCGAGTTCCAGGACGCCTGGGAGAACCGCGACCTGGACCCCGCCCTGCACCGCAAGGTCTACCTGGAGGTGCTGCGCAGCTCCGGCGTGCTGGACGGCCAGGCCGAGGGCCTCTACGAGCGGCTGATCGACACCGACTTCTGGACGCCGTACCCGGACGCCGCGGACGTGCTGCGCCGGGTGCACGAGGCGGACATCAAGATCGGCGTGATCAGCAACATCGCGTTCGACATCCGCCCTGCTTTCGAGCGGATCGGTGTCACCCGGTACGTCGATGAATTCCTGCTCTCGTACCTCGAAGGCGTGATCAAGCCGGACTCGAAGATCTTCCTGCGGGCCTGCGAGCGGCTCGACGTCGCGCCCGGCGAGGCGCTGATGGTCGGCGACAGCGAGGAGGCAGACGGCGGCGCGGCCGCGGTCGGATGCCAGGTCGCGATCGTCGACCCGGTGTCCACCACCGAGCGGCCGGACGGACTGCTGACCGCCGTCCGCGACGTGCTGCGCTGACGATCACTACCCCTTGACTCGCCAGGCCCTGTCGTGATTGGGAGTCGACCTGCCCCCGTACCATCAGGGGCGTGAGCCTGCACCTGCATGACACTGCGACCCGCACGACGCGCGAATTCCACCCGCGCTGCGACCGAGTGGCGTCGATCTACGTCTGTGGTGCCACCGTGCAGGGCATTCCCCACGTCGGACACGTCCGCAGCGGTCTGAACTTCGACGTGCTGCGCCGTTGGCTGCAGCACAACGGCCACGACGTGCGCCTGGTCCGCAACGTCACCGACATCGACGACAAGATCCTGACCAAGGCGGCCGAGGCCGGTCGTCCGTGGTGGGAGTGGGCCGCGACGCACGAGCGCGCCTTCGAGCGGGCCTACGACCAGCTCGGCTGCCAGCCGCCGTCGGTGCTGCCGCGCGCGACCGGGCACGTCACGCAGATGGCCGACCTGATCCAGCGGCTGATCGACAAGGGGCACGCGTACGCGGCCGGCGGCGACGTCTACTTCTCGGTGACCTCCTACGCCGACCACTACGGCAAGCTCTCCGGGCAGCGCCTCGAAGAGGTGCAGCAGGGCGAGACCCTGGCCAGCGGCAAGCGCGACCCGCGCGACTTCACGCTGTGGAAGGGCGCCAAGCCGGGCGAGCCGAGCTGGCCGACGCCGTGGGGCCACGGCCGGCCGGGCTGGCACCTGGAGTGCTCGGCGATGGCCACCTTCTACCTCGGCAGCGAGTTCGACATCCACGGCGGCGGCCTGGACCTGGTGTTTCCGCACCACGAGAACGAACTGGCGCAGTCGAACGCGGCCGGGGACGGCTTCGCGGAGTACTGGATGCACAACGCCTGGGTGACCATGAGCGGCGAGAAGATGTCGAAGTCGCTCGGCAACGCCCTGTCCATCCCGGCCGTGCTCCAGCGCGCCCGCGCGGCCGAGCTGCGCTACTACCTGGTCACCCCGCACTACCGGTCCACGATCGAGTTCTCCGAGGCGGGGCTGGCCGAAGCGGTCACCGCGTACCGCCGCATCGAGTCGTTCGTCCGCCGCGTCGGCCAGCGCGCCGGCAGCGTCGAACACGGCGCGCTGGCCGCGGAGTTCACCGCGGCGATGGACGACGACCTGTCGACGCCCCAGGCGATCGCGGCGGTGCACAACGCGATCCGGGAAGGCAACGCCGCCCTGGACCGCGGCGGCGACGAGGCGGCCCGGGACGCGGCAGCGTCGGTGCGGGCCATGACGGACGTGCTCGGTTTGGACCCGCTGTCAGAGCAGTGGGCCGACGACTCCGGCGCGGACGACGCCGCGCACCGCGCGTTGTCCGACCTGGTCGAGGCCCTCCTGGAACAACGCCAGCAGGCCCGCAAGGAGCGCGATTTCGCCACCGCCGACCTGCTGCGCGATCGGTTGCAGGACAGCGGGATTGCCGTCGAGGACACCCCCGACGGTCCGATGTGGACATTGAAAGACGGGTAACACGTGGCCGGCAACGACAAACGCCGCGGCGGCATGCGAAAGAGCAACAAGAAGGGCATGGTCGTCGGATCCGGCGGGCAGCGCCGTCGGGGGCTGCGCGGCAAGGGCCCGACGCCGAAGGCGGAGGACCGGGTCAGCCACCCCGCGAAGAAGCGCGCCGACTCCCGGAGCAAGACGGAGCAGCAGTACGCGAAGCGCCGGGCGCAGCAGGACGCGCAGCCGGAACTGGTGGCCGGGCGCAACCCGGTGGTGGAGTGCATCCGGGCCGGCGTGCCGGCGACCGGGCTGTACGTGGCGCAGGGCATCGACATCGACGACCGGGTCACCGAGGCGGTGCGGGAGGCGAAGTCGCGCGGGATCTCCGTGGTCGACGTGCCGCGCATCGAGCTCGACCGGATGACGAACAACGCGCTGCACCAAGGACTTGCGCTGCAGGTGCCGCAGTTCAGCTACGCGCACCCGGAGGACGTGCTGACGGCGGCCGGCGATTCCGGGATGCCGCCGCTGATCGTCGCGCTCGACGGCGTGACCGACCCGCGCAACCTCGGCGCGGTGATCCGGTCCGCGGCGGCGTTCGGCGCGCACGGCGTGATCGTGCCGCAGCGGCGCAGCGCCGGGATCACGGCGGTCGCCTGGCGCACCAGCGCGGGCACGGCCGCGAAGCTGCCGGTGGCCAAGGCGGTCAACCTCACCCGCACGTTGAAGGACCTGAAGGACGCCGGGCTGATGGTCATCGGTCTGGACGCCGATGCCGACATCACCTCGGACGAACTGGAGCTGGCCACGGAGCCGCTGGTGGTCGTCGTCGGCTCGGAGGGGCGCGGGTTGTCGCGGCTGGTCCGGGAGACCTGCGACCAGACGGTCTCGATCCCGATGGCGGGCGGCGTGGAGTCGCTAAACGCCTCGGTCGCCGCGGGCGTGGTCCTCGCCGAGGTCGCCCGCCGCCGCCGGTCCTGATCATCAGACCCCACCAAACCGCAATTTCCATTGAAATCGAACGTCGATTTCAATGGAAATTGCGGTAGTTGTCCACATCCTCCGGTAGTTGTCCACATCCTCCGGCGTGTCGTGCGCCGACACGCCGAAGGACTGCGATTTCAATGGAAATCGGACCTTCGATTTCCATTGAAATCGCGGGTTACCGTTGGTTCTGGCTGAGGATCGTGTCGACCGTCAGGGCTGATGCGACGACCATGCTCAGCAGCGGGTCCGCCAGCGGCCGGTGGATCTGCAGGACGTAGTTGTCCGCCGTGGTGAACGCGGCCTTCGCCAGGCCCTGCCAGGTCTTGGTGATCCGCCCGATCTCCGCGTCGGCGTGGTCGAACACCTTGATGTCCCAGGCGCGCAAGTTCTCGGCGTGCAGGCTGCCGATGCGCTGCCCGTTGACCTCGAAGTCGAATCGGGCCTTTCCCCAGACGTTCGTCAGCTTGATGTCCCCGACCGGCGACTGGTTCGGTCGCTGCACGTGGACCGTGCCCTTCCACATGGTCGCCGGGCGGGTCAGCACCAGGACCGGGCGCCCGGTGATGTCGCGGATCTCCAGCGTCACGGTCATCAGCGAGTCGAGCTTGGTGAGCATCCGCAGCGCCTTCTGCGCGCCGCTCTGGCCGACCTGCATGACCGAGCCGAGCTGGCGCCCGTGCTGGTCGTAGACCGCGTACTCGTTCGCCACCTCGATCAGCTTCGCCTTCTGGTTGATCACCAGAACCGGCTCGGTGAACAGCGTGCCACCGCCGCCTGCGACCGCGCCTCCGACGGCGGCCCGCTGCTGCACCTGGTGCTGGATGGACGCGGCGTCGCCGGTGCCGCCCATCGCGAGCTCGATGGCCGACGCGTCGTTCTGCTGCGCTGCCGGGTGCTGCTGGGCGTATTGCTGCTGGGCGGGCTGGACGTGCTGGGTCCACTGCCTGCCGTCCCACCAGCGCACATAACGCTGATCTGTCTGGTCCGGGTACCAACCGGGCGGCGGCGGAGCGTTCATGATCCCCAGGCTAGGTGATCGCGGCACCGGCTGTCCGGGATTTGTACCCGTCGCATTCCGGGCCGGTGACGTTCGGGGCTCGGCTAGAGTCCGACGAGCAAGAAAGCTGAACCCCGCTCAAAAGGGGAGGCGCGGGCCTCCCGCACCCCGAGGCCCCCGATGTCGTTCGCAAGTCCGCTGTTCCTCTGGTACTTCCTGCCGGCCGTGCTCGTGGCCGTGGTGATCGCACCCCGCAGCGGACGCAACGCCGTGATCGCAGTCGCCAGCCTGCTGTTCTACGCCAGCGGGGCGGGCGGGACGACGCTGCTGCTGCTGGCCTGCATCGTGGTGAACTACTTCGCCGGGCGGCACCTGGAACCCGACGAGTGGGGCGTCGAGCGGAACCGGCGGAAGTGGTTGCTGATCGGCGCCGTCGCGTTCAACCTGACGATCCTGGCGGTGTGGAAGTACGCCGGGTTCGCCACCGCGCAGCTGGCGGTGCTGAGCCAGTGGTTCGGCGGCGACTTCCCGGTGCTGCACCTGGCGCTGCCGATCGGGATCTCTTTCTACACGTTCCACCACATCTCCTACTTGGTGGACACCTACCGCGGGGAGCGCCCGGCGCTGCGCGACCCGGTCTCGTTCGTCACCTACATCGCGATGTTCCCGCAGCTGGTGGCCGGTCCGATCGTGCGCTACCGGGAGATCGCCGACCAGCTGCCGCAGTGGCGCACCCACCGGCTCGACGACATCGCGGCGGGCTTCCCCCGGTTCGCGTGGGGCCTGACAAAGAAGGTCGTCATCGCCGACACGCTGGCGCCGATGGTGGACGCCTGCTTCGCCACCACGAACGAGGACATGACCTTCACGATCGCCTGGCTCGGCGCGATCGGCTACGCGATGCAGCTGTACTTCGACTTCTCCGGCTACTCGGACATGGCGATCGGGCTGGGCCGGATGCTCGGGATCCGGCTGCCGGAGAACTTCGCCCGGCCGTACTCGTCGGTGACGATCACGGAGTTCTGGCGGCGCTGGCACATGTCGCTGTCGCGCTGGTTCCGGGACTACGTTTACATCCCGCTGGGCGGCAACCGCCGGGGCACCGCGCGCACCTACCGGAACCTGGCGATCATCTTCGTGCTGACCGGTTTCTGGCACGGCGCGGCGTGGACGTACCTGGTGTGGGGGCTTTTCCACGGCGCGCTGCTGGTGGTCGAGCGCGCCTTCGGCTGGTCGCACGCGCCGAGCGGCATCCGGGCCCGCCTCGGCCGCCGCGCGCTGACGCTGCTGCTGGTGGTGGTCGGCTGGGTGTTCTTCCGGTCGCCGGACCTGGGCAGCGCGTTCGTGATGCTGGGCCACATGCTGGTGCCGGATTTCGCGGGCCTGACGGACATCGTGTCGGCATCGGTGACGAACCAGCGCCTCGTGTTCCTGCTGCTGGCGCTGGTGGTCGTGGCGCTCCCGGCGAACTCGGGCACCGGCCCGTTCCTGGAAGCGGTCCGAACCCCGCAGGCCTACGCCCTCCGGATCGGAGTCCTGACCCTCGGCCTCGGCTACGCGGGCCTACTCGTCGCCACCGGCTCCTTCAGCCCTTTCCTGTATTACCAGTTCTGAGCACGGGATCGTCACCAGCGGATCGCCGTCGTGCATGCCATCTACCAGCAAAAACGGTACCGGTCGGTGACTGTTGTTGACGGCCTGTGAGGCGTGCCGTGTGCCCCACATGTGCCCCAGCAATGTCCACAGTGGGCACACGGCATGACCGAGAGAAAGCGTGTGATCACTCGTGAGCAAGTGCAAGAGGCTCATGCGGCCGGGTACGCGGCCGGACATGCCTTGCAGCCGGCGATGCCGAACCCGTAGGTGAGGGTGCCGCTGCGGCCGTGGCAGCGGGCACGCATGGGTGCTGACGAGGTTCGTGAGTACGAGCGGGAAGCGCGGGACCGGCGACTGACTGATCGCCCACGGGTGGCTCACGGCCTGGCGCAAAGGGCTCGACGCCCACGCTGCGGAACGTGGCCTGGCTCGTCATCGCGATCTCCAGGTCGACGACTCGGCTTGATCACCGCGGCTTGCGCTGTTGGCCGGACGGGGACGTTGGCGGTAGGCACATGGCGGGGGCTGTCGGTTGGACAGTCCCCGCTCATGATCTGTAGGTGTCCGTGCCGCGTGGAGAACGCTTTTCAGCGCAGGTCGAAATCGCCGGCCTTGACGTCAGACAGGAACGCTGCCCAGGCCCTGTTGGTGAACGGCAGGATCGGGCTCGCGTCACCCAGTTTGCTGTCGCGGACGCCTGCCGCGTTCACCACCAGCGCGACCTCGACGCAAGCACCTCCGGTGCCGCCGCTGCGACTGCTCTTGCGCCAGTGCGCCTGGCTGAAGTCTGGGGCGCGCATCGTAGCTCCCTCGTTGTGATCACAGCTCCCCGGCAATCTTGCTGATGAGCTCAACCGACTTTGCCGGGCTCAGCGCCTGCTCTTCAAGAGCGCTGTAGTACAGATTATATGAAGCAATTTCATCCGGGTCCTCGATGTAGACGCAGCCCGTGAGGTACTCCGCGAAGGGAACATCCGGATCTTCCGGCTCCGGGAAGCTCAGGATGATGAAGGGAGCCTCCATCGAGGGGTAGGCGCCGGCGCTGAACGGGAGTGCCCGAACGGTCACGTGGTCGAGCTTCGCCATCTCGATCAGCAAGGTGAGTTGTTCACGCATGACTTCCGGACCGCCCACGAGGTTTCGTAGTGCGGCCTCGTGGATGATCGTGCTGAGTCGGAGCGGATGAGCTTCATGGAGACGTGCCTGCCTCTGCATCCGTAGGTCCGCACGTTCGGCAACATCGCCGATGCCCGGCGAGGCGCGCATGATCTCTTTCGCATAACGCGACGTCTGAAGAAGTCCAGGGATCAACTGGTGCGTGAACTCGCGGACATGGCTGGCTTCGGACTCCAAACCAACGTACTCGTCGAAGTCCTCCTTGAGTGTTCCCTTGTCGTAGCGCTGCCACCAGCCCTTCTGCCGTGCTTGGAAGGCCAGCGTGACGTAGCGTTCTCGCTCTTCGTCCGGGATTCCGAGGACGGTCGCGATCGCGATGACATCGGCGGGTCCCGGAGCCCCGTCGCCTGTCTCGAATCGTCCGAGCTTGGACTTGGACCAGCCAAGGCGCGGAGCCAACTCGTCAAGCGAGAGGTCGGCTTCATTGCGCCAACGACGCAAGCCCCGAGCCAGCTTCCGCAGTCGAACCGTCGGGCTGACCCGTTCGCCGTCTGACACCAGTACCTCCTCTGTAGCGGGCCGTGTGCCGGGAGTCTACGAGCCTGAACTTCCCAGGCAGTGATCCATTCGAGTGATGATATGGGTTTCCCATCTTGTGGTTCTTGCAATTTTGGGAATCCCACGTCACTCTGATCATGTCCCGGTGAGAGGAGTCCCAGGCGTGGGTGTTCGTCCCGCACAGTCCGACATCGAGCCGTGGCTGCGTCCGCATCTGGCGGCGCTGGAGGCAAGCGTGCGGTCGGGGTTTCGCTTCACACACCTGCCGAAGGTCGACAGCGTGCTCGCGGTACAGGGTTTTCGGGTCCGCAGCGGGGCTATGGACATGTTCCTGGCGCGGTCGGCATTCGACGCTTTGGCGGCGCGGGTTCGGGTCGAAGACCTGGAGTTCCACGCTTCACCGCCGCCGTTATGGCATGCCCGAGGCGCCGTTGCTGACGTGGTGATGGAGTTGCTCGGTCTCCCGCCGCACGGTTCGCCCGGCGCGCCGACGGTCACATGTTCGCGGCCGAGCGATCAGTGGGTTCCTGGCGATGTCTTGTCGTGACGGGTCAGCCGGGCTCGGTATGGCCGGGGTTGTTCACTGCCCGGCTGCACCGGGTTTCGCCGGTCAACGCCGGGCGGTTGTCGTTAGGGCCGAAACGGGTTCGGCTCGGGCTTGCTGATTGCGGTGCTGCGTGTACGCCGCCGCATCCGTTTGTGGTTGGACGCCTGCCGAGGTGTCCGCATTGTTTCGGAAGGGATTGAACTGGGGTGTCTCATTTACTGCTGTTCCTCGCGGGCATGGTGCCCGCTCTCGCGTTGCTCGTGCTTGTTGCCTGGCGGATGTACGCCGCCGAGCCTGCGGGCCAGCACACGGGTGCCGGGGAGGGCGCGTTGACGGTCGCCCATCTCCTCAGCCGGGTCGAGCGCGAGCGCAGCGAAGTCGAGAGCACGGGGCGGCATGCGTTGCGCGAGGACGTTGCGGCCAGGATCGCGGCGATCGTGGGGGCGGTGTAGCTGTGTCGACTCGACTTCTTGGGCGTGCGGTTCCTCGTATGCGGCCGAGTTATCAGCGTCCCGGGGATTACGAACCGGCTGAGCGACTCGTGGAGGCGTACCGCTGTCCCCGCGGTGAGGCTTTCACGGTGACTTACGCCGTCGATAGTGCGGTGCCGGAGACCTGGGAATGCCGGCAGCACGGGCTGTATGCGCTGCGTGTCGACTTGGCCGCCACTGTTGCCGACATGCACGCCCGCGGTCGCTGGAGTTTTGGAAGGGCGCCGCAGGGGCAGCCGTCGAAAACGCACCTGGAGCACGTGCTGGAGCGCCGCAGTCCCAGGGAGTTGCAGGAGCTCGTCGACGAGCGGCTCGGCGAGCTCGCAGCGGCACGGGATGGGTCATGACGAGCCCGCTGCACGGTCCACGACTGCCGACTTGGGCCGAACATGATTCGTTGCATCCGCCGAATCCGTTGTCGTCGAGCGGGAACCGTCGTTACGTCCTCGACGACTACGACGACGATCACGGGTTTTGCTGGCGTTGCCGGATGTGAGTGCTCCGCCTTTCGACGCTACCGCGTTCATGTTCTGAGCGATCAGGAGGAAGTCTTGCTATGCGGAAGATCAAATCTGGCACCCGGCTCAAGCCTGCTGCGCGTGAAAGGCTCGCGCGCGTCCTCAAAAGTAAGTACGAGAAAGGCGCGAGTATTCGGCAACTCTGCAAGGAGTCCGGGCGGTCTTACGGGATCGTGCACCGCATGCTCGCCGAGGCCGGTGTCCAGTTCCGACCTCGCGGCGTAGCCGGCAAAGCCGCCGAAGAGGCCGCGCCGCAGTTTGACGAGCACTCCGCGCCGATCCTGTCTCGCACTGCGCTATGAGTACGACCGGGCCGAAGCGGTTCCTGCCGATGGCGTGGCGTGTCGAACGGGTCTCGCCGACCGAGGTCTACACGTTCCGCTGGGGTCGCGGTGCCGGTTATTTCACCGTGCATCGCGGCGATATCGGCAGCTCGCATGACGACGATCACCTCATCGACACCATCCATATTGGACGCAGCTGGGTTGATGAGTCGGACGTCGCTGCGCAAGCGCGGTCGTGGTTGCGCTCGCGGATCGGTCCGCGCCGCCGTGGTGCCTGAGTTTCCAAGACTGCTCGATGTCGATGTCCCCGATCGTTGGCATCGAGCTCGGCCGGTCGGTGCGGGCTTCTCCCTCCCAGGGCGCCGACCGGCCACCCAATTCCGTCCATGCTCGAAAGGAGCCACCGCATGCCCGACCCGCGTGACGATCAGCCCGAGGTGACCGGGCCGCCGATTCCGACGTCCGTTGAAGTCGACCCCGTAGCCACTGGAATCGGAAGCAAGGTCGAGCACGACCAGGACGAAGCCGATGACGATGGCTGAGTAGTTCTTCGCTGTTCCAGTCCGAGGCCGGCGCGGTTGCCGGTTTCGGATCTCTGGGTACCTGGCAATGCCCTGTTGTGACCGAGCCGGGCGAGGTATGGCCGGGCTTGTTCACTGCCCGGCTGCATCGGGTCTCGCCGGTCGATGTTGGGCGGTTGTCGTTTGGGCCGAAGCGGATTCGGCTGGGGCTTGCTGATTGCGGTGCTGCGTATACGCCGCCGCATCCATCTGTGATCGGGCGCCTGCCGTGGTGTCCGCGTTGTTTTGGAAAGGACTGAGACCCTGCTGGCTAATTCCGCGAGGGGCTGGGGCTGGTGTCACTGCGGGAGTGGTCCGGTTCTGCCTCGCCAACCGGTGTGCGGTGAACGGCCTGTTCGCTTCGGTAGACGACACGAACGGTCCGTTCGCTCCGTTCATCCGATGTGAGCCCGGGGCTGTTGGTGTGCGGTGAACGGCCTGTTCGCTTCGGTAGACGACACGAACGGTCCGTTCGCTTCACGCCCGCACCTTCCCAAACAGCCCCAACACCGCGCCGAATTAACCAGCAGGGCCGACTGACTGGGGTGTCTTGGATGCTGTTGTTCTTCGTGGTTCTGGTTCCTGGCTTCGTCTCGTCCTTCCAGGCATCGAATGCCGTGGTGTTGGCGATCAGCGCCTTGCGCAGATCTGCGGGCAACTCGTGGACCACCCCACCGGGCACTCGCTGGCCGTTCATATGGCGCGGTAGCGGACGAAGCGAGCCCAAGACGGATACGCTCAGTCACCGCCACGCGTCGGCATGTAAGGGCGACCCCGCAGGAGCCGCCGTGATGGAGATCTGGACCGCGGCGACCTGACTCCACTGCACCTGGGCGAGCCGTCGAAGAACGGTGCTGGGCAGGTCGCCGAAGTGATCACCTTGCCACTCCGGCTGGCACCGAACCCGTTTCGTCACGTACGGGGCTGCCTGCTCCTGGTTCCGTTCCAGTGATCAAAACAAGTTGTTGCGGCGGGATCGTGTTGCGCGCTTGTTCGAGGTGGAACTGTTCGTAGACGAACAGCCGGGCTACGGTGTCGGCAAGTTCGAGCAGGCGACGGTATAGCACAGCGGCATGCGCTGCATCGGACGTCAGTTCTGCTTCTTCGGACCACTGGACGTGTAGTGACTTGATCGCGGAAAGCGTTGCCGCATAAGGATGTTCATGCATTGCCGTACGCCTTCCCCAGACCGCTGCTACGAGTTGTTGCAGGTCAGGAGTAACACGCTATTGAGGGACCCGCAAAAGGGTCATCTCGGCACCCGATCACATACCCGCCGGTCGGACGTCGTCGGTTGGCGCCCCGCGCCGCTGTGCATGGGGGACTACGACGACTACACGCGGACGCTACCGCCGGACCCGCTCGCGCGCCGCTGTGCAGGAGATCCGCGAGTTCTGGGTCGGTCGCGCTGCGTGCCCGGTTAACGTGGGTTCCGTGTCGCGGCAGGAGCACTCCGATCTTCCCCCGGTCCACGAGGCGTGGTTGCCGCGGGAGCATCCGCTGCACCGGCCCCGGCACGGCAGGCGCCAGCTGGCCGCGCTCCTTTGCGCCGTGCTGTTCTTCACCGCGCCGGTGGTGACCTGGGTCTTCGGGGCGCGCGCCGAGCAGCTGGAGAACCGCCCGCTGGCCGCTTTCCCCAGCATCACCGACGGTTGGGGGTTCTTCACCGGGCTGAACGCCTGGGCCACCGAGAACCTGCCGTTCCGCAAGGGCGCGGTGCAGTCGGTCGACGCGTTCAGCCGCGGAGTGTTCGGCGAGCCCGCCCGGCTGGCCGGCGGCTCGCACACCTCGCCGGTCGGCGCCGGGCAGGTGGATGAGAAGCCGCCGATCGACGAGAACGTGTTCCCCGACGTCATCGAGGGCAAGAACGGCTGGCTGTACCTCGGCCACGACGTGTCCTACCGGTGTGTGCCGAAGCGGACCACGGACCAGGTGATCGCCGGACTGCGCCGCTGGCGGTCCGTGGTGGAGGCGTCGGGCCGGAAGTTCCAGCTGGTCATCGCCCCTGACAAGTCCACCGAGTACCCGGAGAACATGCCGGACGACTACGCCGGGAAGGACTGCTCGACGAAGGCCCGCGAGGAGTTCTGGCGCCGCGTGCCGGCCGCGACCGGCGCGGTCGACCTGCGCGCCCAGCTGCGCGAGGTCGCGGCGCGCAACCAGCGGCCGATCTACCACGACATCGACACGCACTGGACCCACGAGGGCGCCATTACCATGACGTACCAGCTCGCCGAGCGCCTGCAGCCGGGCGTGACGAGCAGCTGGAAGGTCCTGCCGTCCCGCCAGTACCCGCACAGCGCCGACATCCCGGACCTGCTCGGGCAGGACCGGACCGTGCCGATCCAGGCGTACTCGCTGGCGCCCGACGGCGGAGCCGAGGACAACACGCAGTTCAAGCCCAGCGACTTCCGCCAGCCGCTGCACCTGGAGTCGCAGCCGAAGCCGGGCATGATCGCCCAGCCGGTGCGGATGGTCGGCGACTCGTTCACCCAGTTCGCCAGCCCGTACCTGGCGGCGACGTTCGCGAACATCACCATCACGCACCCGGACAACGTCGCGGTTGACCCGGTGGCGGCGGGCCAACTGCTCGCCGAAGGCGAGGTGGTCACGTTCGAACTGTCCGAACGTTTCGTCGCCGGCGGCCGCTACCCGATGCTCGACCCGGCGGTAGCCGACCAGGTCGGCGCAGTCCTCGCCGCCCACCCCGTGCGCTGATCCTTCCGGGATTTCGGCGAGCTTCCATCGAAATTCGCAATGCGGAACGTCCGGTCAGCTTCAGCGCAACTCGGCAGTTTTTGTAGCCGGACACACGTACTATTTTTGCCGATCGCCGTGTCGTGCGAGACCGGAATCCGATAGTCTGACCGCGCATTGCGATTGCGGATCAACTGTCCGTAGCTGCACGTGCACGATGCGCCCTGGCGGTGCGTCGGCTGGGATGGGGCGGGCCGAAGCTGGCACTTCAACCCGCCCCCGAAGGGGATCAGCTGTGGTCGTCGAACCAGGGGACGAGCCACCACAACGAGACCCGCAGCATCAGCAGCAGGAGCGCCCGGGTCGTCCGACGCGGCCGGGCCGGGCGCTTTGCTGCGCCCCGCCGACGACGAGCCTGACGTGCCTTCCGGGCCTTCTTGCGGTTCACCTGCATGTTCCTTTCGTTGTTGATCCCAACGTTCGGCGTACGCCGAACGCGGCCCGACTGGTGCCGGGCCTGACAACAACAGGACGAGTCCTGTTGAAGCGCTGCGACAGGACCCATGCCAGGTGGTACCGCAGGCCTCCCTTCTGAACCCCAGGTTGGAAACTTCCCGACGAGGCCGGGAATTTTGATAACGGACACCATAGGCCACGGCGCGTAACCGTCGCCATCCCACCTATGGGTGTGTCGGATACTCTTTTCTGGCTGGAATATTCCGCAGGCAATTACTTACCGTCGAGTAAACCCGCTGGACTTCGATGGTTTCTCGGCTGGATTAGTCAAATTGGGGTAATCGAACGATTCCGAAACCGACTGATCACGCAGAGCTACGAAACTATTTGTGATCTGAGTCGCGGATTGCCAACCGAACCCATGTCACGGCGCGAAGCGAACGGGCGAGGGGCACCCGCGACCAAAGTAACTGGGTCGCGGGTGCCCCTCGCCCCGGGTTCGTCAGCGCAGGATCGGTGCCGGGTTGCGGGATGCGATGAAGCCCGGGCGCGGGTGGCCCGCCGCGAACGGGTCCACCAGGGCGTTCTCCACGCTGTTGAACACCACGAAGATGTTCGAGCGCGGGAACGGCGTGATGTTGTTGCCCGATCCGTGCATGCAGTTCGAGTCGAACCACAGCGCCGACCCCGCTTGGCCGGTGAACTGCTCGATGCCGTGCTCGTAGGCGAGCTTGGTGATGTCGTCCTCCGTCGGCACCCCGACCTGCTGCTCCTTCAGCGACGACTTGTAGTTGTCGTCCGGCGTCTCGCCCACGCAGGACACGAAGGTCCGGTGCGAGCCGGGCATGATCATCAGGCCGCCGTTGAAGGGGTAGTTGTCGGTCAGCGCGATCGAGATGCTCACCGCGCGCATCGCCGGCATGCCGTCCTCGGCGTGCCAGGTCTCGAAATCGGAGTGCCAGTAGAAGCCGGTGCCCCGGTATCCGGGCATGTAGTTGATCCGGCTCTGGTGCACGTACACGTCAGATCCGAGGATCTGACGGGCCCGGTCCAGGACTCGCGGGTCCCGCACCAGCTCGGCGATCAGCTCGCTCATCCGGTGCACCTCGAAGATCGAGCGGACCTCGTCGGAGCTGCGCTCCACGATGGTGCGTTCGTCGGCCCGCACCTCCGGATCCCGGGTGAGCCGCTCCAGCTCCTGCCAGTAGGTCTGCACCTCGGCCGGGGACAACAAGCCCTCTACGACGTGGAAGCCTCTGGCCTCGTGCCCCGCGAGCTCCTCCGCGGTGGCCGGGCCGGCCGTCACGCCGGGCCAGACTGTGGGATCGGAGCGCCGGATCATTGCCGGCTCGGCGTCCACCCGGGTCGGGTAGCGGTCCTGGGTGCTCAGATCAGCGACGGTCATGGTTTGCGCCTCCTTCGCGAATTCCCGCCGGAGCGGCTGGTGCCGGTGGCACCGCCGCCTTTTCTCGGTTCCTCGGTTAGAAGCGGCGCATTCTGGATGCGCCCGCAATTCCCCACGTCCGCGCGTGGGGAAGACCGGTCAACGCGCGTGGCAGGCAACCGTTTCCGGTTACCCGCCACACGCGGTCAACAAGCTCGGTCGCCCGGATCAGCCTGCGACCGGCGTCTCGTCGTCCTCGACGACCAGCGGGTACACGCCGTTCTCGTCGTGCACCTCGCGCCCGGTCACGGGCGGGTTGAACACGCACACCGTGCGCATGGTCGTGCGGGGCCGGACCTGGTGCTTGTCGTGGTTGTTCAGCAGGTACAGCGAACCCGGCTTGAGCTGGTGCACCTCGCCGGTCGCCTTGTCCTCGATCTCACCCTCGCCTTCGGTGATGAACACCGCCTCGATGTGGTTGGCGTACCAGAAGTCGTTCACCGTGCCGGCGTAGAGGGTGGTTTCGTGCACCGAGAAGCCGACCTTCTCCTTGGCCAGCACGATGCGCTTGCTGCGCCAGTTCTCGGTCTTGATGTCGGCGTCGGTTTCCTCGATGTCCGAGAGGTGCCGGACGATCACGTTTCCTCCAGTGGATCTTCGTTCTGCTCTGCCGCAGTGCAGCGATCGGCCTGGTCACGCCGTCTGGCGAGGTGAACGGTCCGATCGCTGCGATTCGGTTGCCGAGTCAGGCCAGGACAGCCTGCACCGATTCCCGGACGATCTGCAGCCCCTGCTCCAGTTCGTCATCCGACACGGTCAACGGCGGCATGATCTTCAGGACCTCGCTGCTGGGTCCTGAGGTCTCCAGCAGCAGCTTGCGGTCGAACGCAGCCTTGGAGACCTTGCCCGCGACGTTGGTGTCCTCGAAGCCGAGCCCGCGCGCCAGGCCGCGGCCCTTGGCCACCGCATCGCCGTGCTTGGCGGCGATCTCTTCGAGCACCTCGCCGACTCGCTCGCCCTTGGCGATGGTGGACTTCTCCAGCGCGTCGTCGGCCCAGTACTGCTTCAGGGCCTCCGTGGCGGTGATGAACGCCGGGTTGTTGCCGCGGAAGGTGCCGTTGTGCTCGCCCGGTTCCCAGACGTCGTGCTCCGGCTTGATCAGCGTCAGCGCCATCGGCAGCCCGTAGCCCCCGATGGACTTGGACAGGCAGACGATGTCGGGCTGGATGCCCGCTTCCTCGAAGCTGAAGAACGGGCCGGTGCGGCCGCAGCCCATCTGCACGTCGTCGACGATCATCAGCATGCCGTGCTTCTGGCACAGGTCGTAGAGCCCGCGCAGCCACTCCGGCCGCGACGAGTTGATGCCGCCCTCGCCCTGCAGCGTCTCGACGATCACCGCGGCGGGATCGTTGAGGCCGCTGCCGCTGTCCTCCAGCATCTTCTCGAAGTAGAGGAAGTCGGGGACCTGGCCGTCGAAGTAGTCGTCGTAGGGCATCGGGGTGGCGTGCACCAGCGGAATGCCGGCGCCGCCGCGCTTCATCGAGTTGCCGGTGACCGACAGCGAGCCCAGCGTCATGCCGTGGAAGGCGTTGGTGAAGCTGATCATCGATTCCCGCCCGGTGATCTTGCGGACGAGCTTCAGCGCCGACTCCACCGAGTTGGTGCCCGTCGGGCCGGGGAACTGGACCTTGTAGTTGTACCCGCGCGGCTTGAGCACGTTGTCCCGGAAGGCTTCCAGGAACGCGCGTTTGGCCACAGTGGACTGATCGAGGCTGTGGGCCACCCCGTCGCGCTCGATGTACTCGATCAGTTTTCGTTTCAGCAACGGGTTGTTGTGCCCGTAGTTGAGCGCGCCGGCACCGGCGAAGAAGTCCAGGTAGGCGGTGCCGTCTTCGTCATAGAGGTAGCTGCCGCCGGCGCGGTCGAAGACCGTCGGCCAGGTTCGGCTGTAGCTGCGGACTTCCGATTCCAGGGTTGCGAAGATGTCGTTCACGATCCTCCGTTCGGCCGGGCAGCGCGCGCTTCGCGCGCCCCGGCACCCTCAAGAACAAGATTGCGTGCCGGTACTGACGGCGGCAGCGGTCAGGATCCGGCCGCGGCGGCGGGGACGGGCTCGAACGGCCCGATGCGGTACAGGTCCTCCCCCAGGTGCGCATCCGGGAAAAGGCCGGCGGTGAACAGCTCGCTGCGCTCCAGGTTCGCCGCGCGCTTGCGCGCCAGCGCGGTGAACAGCCTGATCGACGCGGAGTTGTCCGCAGTGATCGTCGTCTCCAGGTAGCGAACCCCGCGCGGCAGCACGCGATCCACCAGGTGGCCCAAGAGCCGACCTGCCACGCCACCACCGCGCTGGGATGCATCGACGGCGATCTGCCACACGACGAGCGTGTCGGGGGCGTCGGGCCGGACATACCCGGTCACGAATCCCACGACCGCACCGTCGATGCGTGCCACCGCGGAGGTTTGCGCGAAGTCCCGGCACCACAACAAATATGCGTAGGACGAGTTCACATCCAGCACTGCCGAATCGCGGGTGATTCGGTAGAGCTCAGGGCCGTCCGAGACGACCGGAGTGTCGATCTCCAACCGTCCGGCTGAACCGCTTCTGCTATTCCCGTTGTCGATGTTATGGCTCGGTTTATCGCCGGTCATGCTTTGCCAACTTAACAGAACATCCGTAACGCGCCAGGCTGTCGGCGCGATAACTATCGATCTACCAGGCGAGACGCAATTTTACACGTGAGAAGCACTACAGAAACGTTGCAATTTGCTTGAAGTTGATGCTAGGGAGGCTGTTGGCGATTATGAATTTGATCATTTGTCGGCTCCCTGACCTGCGGAAACGACGTTTCCAAAGATTCCCGAAGTGAACCGTACCCCTTTTTCGAAAATTCAAACTCCGATATTCAGGTGAACATGAGAAGAGGCGGCTTCCCCAGGCTTGCACGCGCCAGGGCAGACCGCCTCCCGTGCGCTGCTACACGCCCGCCAGGGACTGGATCCAATCGCGCTACTCGGTGACGTTGGGGTAGGCGGTGGTGGCCTGCCGGTCGCTGGTCGAGGCCGCGCCCACCTGCACGTTCCCTGCGAACATCGGGCCGCTGGAGTCGCCGTCGGCCGGGAGGCCGTAGTCGCGGCCGGCGCACACCGCGGTACCGCCACGGTAGTCGCTGCGCGCGATGTCGGTCACATTCACGTCGGCGACCTTTCGGCGACCTTGAGGATCTGCGACTGGCACTCGATCTCGGGGCGGTCGGTGCAGGTCGCGCCCCAGACGTAGGTCTGGCCGGGCTGGACGTCGCCGGGCGAGCCCAGCGCCGAGTACTCGGTCTGCACCGCGTGGTCGATGTTGACCATGGTCATGTCGGCGGTGTCGTGGAGGTGGATGCCGCCGGTTCGAACCGAAATCAGACTCTTCGCTCGCTCGATCGAGTGAAGTTGTCCATCGCTTGGGCACCACTCGCCAATTGCTGGCGAAATGATCGAAATTGATCGAGATCCTCGGCGGTGGGCGAAGTTGAACAAGCGTGGTGAATTCCCGTATTTCGCGGATCGGGAAATGAAGCGGAGATACGCTGCGCAGCATGATCAAAGACGTTGCCCGGCACCCCCTGGCGGGCCGTGGGGGCAGCCCTGCGCGGTGGACCCCGGCACCAACCGCCCTGGCGGACGCCTGACATCCGGGTTCCGGCGGCGACGTCCACCGCCTGGCGACCACCGCCTGGCGACCACCGCCTGGCGACCACCGGTTCGCCGGCCGGCCCGCTGAGCATCGCGGGGGGCGCGTTCGTAATTGCCGGGATCTGCTGCTGGTGGTGCCGCGGGGCAGCGGTGCGCCGGGCGGGGTTCGCGGCGTCAAATATCGATCTGGTCGTGGTGGCGGTCCTCGATGGCGGGGCCGCCACCACGTCGCATCCGGCGCTGACCGCGCTGGGACGTGCGGTCGTTGGCCAGGACGACCGCGGCCCACGGCAGGGCGCCGGTGACGGCCACGATGCCGAGCGCGAGCCACCAGATGTGCGCCAGCAGCCCGGCGGCGGTGAAGCCCACCAGGTGCACCACCATCAGAACGGCGTAGACCCGCTTGCGGTGCCGCTGCTCCTCGTCAAAGGACGGTGCCGCATCGGTGATCAGCACCGGCTCGTCGTGCTGCCGTCGCCGCATGGCCACCTCCGGAGTCGGCCACAACCCGCTACCTCCAGCGTGGCGCAATCCGCCGCTCGGGTCACTGGGGCCGGCGGCGCAATTCGAGGTATTCCCGGAGCACGAGGATGATGATCACCACATCCAGCGCCGCGAAGAACGGCAGCGCGATCGACCTCGTCTGCACCGCGCGCAGCACCTCGAAGATCACGAACAGGCCCAGGGCGGTCAGTGCCACCGGGTACAGCGGCATGATCTTGAGCAGCAGGCCGATCACCAGGCCGATCTTGATCACGCCGTGGGCGATCAGGTAGGCGATCACGAACGTGCTGCCGCCGCTGGCGAAGTGCTGCGCAGCTTCCTCGAAGTGCCCGGCCAGGGTTCCGGCCGGCGGGCCCAGCAGGTCCCGCGTGACGACGGCGTGCGCGAACCGGGTGACGATGTCGGGGGGCAAGAAGATCAGCAGCACCCCGCCGATCAGCTGCACCGCGCCGTCCAGTCCCTTGAGCAGCACGGCGACGCGGAACAGCTTGTCCGTCATCGTGGTTTCGGCGGCCATGAAGCCATGATGCGCGCTGAATCCCGGACCAGCGATCTTGCGCGTTGCCAGCCACCTGCGGCCCGCATCCGGGCCGCCCGCTCCTCGACCGGCAGGTCCGCGAATCGGATCGTGCGGTTTCCCGGCCGATGATCGAGAAGGGCTCGGGGAACGACAGGGCAAATTGGTAAATACCACTTTTCTTCAAATCTTGTTTCCGGTCGCGGAATTTGTCATAAAAGTTCTTGGTGGACGACGAGCGAGCCTCATCGGATCCGGGCCAATTCCGAAATTGGTCCCGTCGCGGAGGGAGCCGGGAATGGTTGGTCGGAAGAAACGCCTGCTGAGAACCGGATTGGTGGCGTCGTTCGTCGCCGCTGTGTCGTTCTCCCAGGTCGCCGCGGGGTACGAGGCGCCGCGGGCGGCGAACGCCTCGAACCCGGCCCCGGCGGCGGAAACCTGTCCGGTGAAATCGAAACCGGCGGGCAAGGTGCTCCACGGGTACTGGGAAAACTGGGACGGCGCGGTAAACGGGGTGCACCCGCCGTTCGGCTGGACCCCGATCACGGATCCGGCCATTCGCGAGCACGGCTACAACGTGATCAACGCGGCTTTCCCGGTCATCCGCTCGGACGGCACCGTCCTGTGGGAGGACGGGATGGACAGCGCGGTGAAGGTGGCCACGCCGGCCGAGATGTGCCAGGCCAAGGCGGACGGGCTCACGATCCTGATGTCCATCGGCGGCGCGACGGCTGGGATCGACCTGTCTTCCAGCGCCGTCGCCGACCGGTTCGTCGAGACCGTGGTGCCGATCCTGCAGAAGTACAACTTCGACGGCATCGACATCGACATCGAGACCGGCCTCAGCGGCAGCGGCAACATCAACGAGCTCTCGCCGTCGCAGGGCAACCTGATCCGCATCATCGACGGCGTGCTCGCCAAGATGCCCCCGGAATTCGGGTTGACGATGGCGCCGGAAACCGCGTACGTCACCGGCGGCAGCGTGACCTACGGATCGATCTGGGGCGCATACCTGCCGATCGTGAAGAAGTACGCGGACAACGGCCGGCTCTGGTGGCTGAACATGCAGTACTACAACGGAAGCATGTACGGCTGTTCGGGTGATTCGTACCAGGCCGGCACGGTGCAGGGATTCACGGCGCAGACGGATTGCCTGGACGAGGGGCTGGTCGTCCAGGGCACCACGATCCGGGTCCCCTACGACAAGCAGGTTCCCGGGTTGCCGGCCCAGCCGGGCGCGGGTGGCGGTCACATGTCGCCCAACCTGGTCGCCCAGGCCTGGAACCACTACAACGGCAGCCTGAAGGGCCTGATGACCTGGTCGATCAACTGGGACGGCTCCAAGTCCTGGACCTTCGGCGACAACGCGAAGGCGCTCCAGGGCCGTTGACCGCCCGAACCGAACCGCCCCGCTCGGCCGCTGCCGGGCGGGGCGGTGTGCTGCATTCGACAGATCGGGTGGCTTTGTCAAAAACGCTGGTCAGGTACCGTCGGAGCCGCTGAGGGGACTCGAACCCCTGACCGTCCGCTTACAAGGCGGGCGCTCTACCAACTGAGCTACAGCGGCATGCACTTCCGTCGTGCGGGGACATCGTAAGCGGCGATCCGCCCGGGGTGGAAAGCGGCCGCGTCGACGCTGCCGGACGATGGCCGCCGACCGCGGCGACGTCCGACCGAAATCGGTGATGGACGCCACAGATTGTGGGTGCAACGGTCTGCTCATGACAGGCGATGCCCGAGAGGAAGATCAGGCACGGCGAACCGCCCGTAAGGCGGTCCGGCAGGAAGGAAGACCAGCAGTGGGAATTACGCAGCGCGCCCGCGGTGTGCTGCGGCGGCGCGACCCGGAGCTCACCATCCCGCCGGGATCTCGCAACGTCGTCTACGGGCCGGCACTGCCCAACGAATCCACCGTCCACCTCGTTCTGGACCTCGGGCTTCGCATCGGCGAGGTGCAGATGGCCAGCGGGGCAGGCGCCTCGGACGTGACCGCGACGATCATCGCCGTGGTCACCGCCTACGGTCTGCCGCACACCGAGGTCGACGTGGTCTACACGTCGATCACGGTGTCGAGCTACCGGGGCACCGACCTGCCGCCGATCACGTCGCTGCGGGTGGTCCGCAACCGCTCCCTCGACTACACGCGCCTCACGGACGTCGAAGCGCTGCTGCGGCGGATCACCGCCAACGAGCTGACCGCCGCCGAGGCCTACGCCGAGCTGGACCGGATCACCACGGCGCCGCACCCGTTCCCTCGCTGGGTCGCAACGCTGTCCTGGGCGGGCATGGCCGCCTCGCTGGCCGTGCTGCTCGGCGGCGGCTCCACCCCACTGCTGCCGCTGGTCGCCGCCGGTGCCACCGCGCTGGTGGACCGCGTCGGGCGGCTGCTGAACAAACGCTCGTTGCCGTTCTTCTTCCAACAAGCCGTCGGCGGGGCGCTCGCCACCGCCGTCGCGCTGGGCTGCTACGCCACCGGCCTGCTCGACAACGCGGCGCTGGCGATCGCGGCCAGCATCATCGTGTTGCTGTCCGGGATGACCGTGGTCGGCTCGATGCAGGACGCCATCACCGGCTACAACGTGACCGCGGCGGGCCGGATAGCCGAGCTGGCCCTGATGTCGGCCGGGTTGATCGCCGGGGTGGTGCTGTCGCTGTACATCGGCATGCGGATCGGCGGGGACAGCGTCGGCAGCCTCGACGCGCAAGCCCTGGGGCGCGCCGAAGTGCTGGCACCGGCCCTGCACCTGCCGGTGCAGATGCTCGCTGGTGCTTCCACCTCGGCCTGCTTCGCGCTCGCCAGCTACGCGCCGCCGCGGCCGCTGCTCGCGGGCGGGATCGGCGGTGCCGTGGCCGCCGCGGTGCACGCGCTTTTGACGCTGGCCGACGTGCACTCCGTGCTGGCCGGGGCGGTGGCGACCACCGTGGTCGGTTTCATCGGCGGGCTCATCGCGCGGCGGCTGCGGATTCCCGCGCTGGTGATCGCCGTTTCCGGCGTCGCGCCGCTGCTGCCAGGGTTGGCGACCTACCGCGGGCTGTACGAGCTGTCCGTGCTGGGCAGCCCGACCGGCGTCGCCACGCTGATGCTCGCCGTCGCCACGGGTCTCGCGCTCGGCGCCGGGGTGGTGCTCGGCGAATACCTCGCACAGCCGGTTCGCACCAGGCTCGGTAGGTTGGAACGCCGTTTCTCCGGGCCGCGGATGTCCGGTCCGCTGCGTCCCGCGAAACGGCGGCTGGACTGATCGGCTGTGAGTCTTTTGCGCCGCCGCAGCAGCCCAAAAGACTCACAGGTCCGCACGTCCCGTTTGCACCACACGCAGCACGCAGCAACTGGCTGGATTGGCTAGCCTCGCGACAGGTAGCCGAAACGGCGGGAGGATTACCGGTGAGCAAGGGCAGCACGCCCGATCGAGCGGATTTCGTCGTGGTCGCGAATCGGCTGCCGGTGGATCTGGAACGCCTCGACGACGGCACGGAGCGCTGGAAGCACAGCCCCGGCGGGCTGGTCACCGCCCTGGAGCCGTTCCTGCGCGCCCGGCGCGGCGCGTGGGTCGGCTGGCCCGGGGTCGCCGACATCGAGGTCGAACCGTTCGCCGACGACGACCTGCAGCTGCACCCGGTGCGGCTGTCGGCGGCCGAATTCGCCGAGTACTACGAGGGATTCTCCAACGCCACGCTGTGGCCGCTGTACCACGACGTGGTCGTTCCACCGGTGTACACCCGCTCCTGGTGGAACGCCTACCGGCGGGTGAACCGGCGCTTCGCCGAGGCCGCCGCCGAGGTCAGCGCCGAGGGCGCGACGGTCTGGGTGCAGGACTACCAACTGCAGCTCGTCCCGGCGATGCTCCGCGAACTCCGGCCCGACCTGCGGATCGGGTTCTTCCTGCACATCCCCTTCCCGCCGGTCGAGCTGTTCATGCAGCTGCCGTGGCGCACCGAGATCGTGCGCGGGCTGCTTGGCGCCGACCTGGTCGGCTTCCACCGGCCCGGCGGTGCGCAGAACTTCCTGTGGCTGGCCCGCCGGTTGGCCGGTTTCGAACCCAGCCGCGGCCAGGTCGGGGTCCGGTCCCGCACCGGCGTGGTGCAGGTCGGCGACCGCACCGTGCGGGTCGGCGCGTTCCCGATCTCCATCGCCGCCACCGGACTCGACCGGCTGGCACGCACCAAGGAAATCCAGCAGCGCGTCAAGACGCTGCGCGCCGAGCTCGGCAACCCGAAGAAGATCATGCTCGGCGTCGACCGCCTCGACTACACCAAGGGCATCGACGTGCGGCTGCACGCGATGCACGAGCTGCTCGCCGAGGGCCACACCAAGGCCGAGGACGTGACGATGATCCAGATCGCCACGCCCAGCCGGGAACGCATCGAGCACTACAAGCAGATGCGCGAGGACATCGAGCGCGAGGTTGGGCGGATCAACGGCGAATTCGGCCGCGTCGGCCACCCCGCGGTGCATTACCTGCACACCTCGGTGGCCCGCAAGGACCTGGTGACCTTCTACTGCGCCGCCGACGTCATGGTGGTGACGCCGGTGCGGGACGGCATGAACCTGGTATGCAAGGAATACGTGGCCTGCCGGTACGACCTGGGCGGTGCACTGGTGTTGAGCGAGTTCGCCGGTGCTGCGGCGGAGCTCACGAGTGCATTCCTGGTGAATCCGCATAACCTGGACGGTGTGAAGGACGCGTTGCTCGCGGCCCTCGACATCGACGAGGCCGAGGGACGCCGTAGGATGCGCGCACTGCGTAGGCAAGTGCTCACGCACGATGTCGACCGCTGGGCCCGGTCGTTCCTCGAAGCACTGGGCACACCGCTTGCGGAGTAGCTGCGGGTAACCGGTCCACAACACGGACAGCACCGCGTCAGCGATACTTGTCGAACCCGGTCGACGTCGACGGTCACCATCCGCGGCTCGAACCGGATCGATCCACACCAGACTTGACCGCGCCCCCCTGAGGAGTATGGCGTTGACCGCCGAAGCCCTGCCTGCCGAGCTGCGCCGCGTGATCGTGCAGCTCGCGCGGACACCTCGACTTCTGGTCGCCTGCGACTACGACGGCACCCTAGCCCCCATCGTGGCGGACCCGACCCAGGCCAAACCGCTGCCCGAATCGGTGCACGCCCTGCGGTCGCTGGCCGCGCTGCCGGCGACCACCACGGCGGTGATTTCCGGCCGCGCGCTGCGCGACCTGGCCACCCTGTCCCGCCTGCCCGCCGAGGTCTACCTGGTCGGCAGCCACGGTTCCGAGTTCGACGTCGGGTTCGTGCACGAGCTCGAACCCGAGGCCACCCAGCTGCGCACCGAACTGCAGATCGCGCTGCAGGACATCGTGCGCGGCAAGCCCGGCGTCATGCTGGAGAACAAACCCGCCAGCGTCGCCGTGCACGTCCGGCGCGCCGAGCCCGCCCTGGCCGAGGAGGTGCTGGAGACCGTCCGAAACGGCCCGGCGTCCTGGGAAGGCGTGCAGGTCACCGAGGGCAAGGCGGTCGTCGAGCTCGCCGTGGTGCAGACCGACAAGGGCAACGCGCTGGACGCGCTGCGCCACCAGGTCGGCGCCACCGCGGCGGTCTTCCTCGGCGACGACGTCACCGACGAGAAGGCCTTCGCCCGGCTGCACGGCCCCGACCTGGGCATCAAGGTCGGTGACGGGGACACGCTGGCGCCGTACCGGATCGGCAGCACCACCGAGGTCGCCACCGTGCTGGCGTTCCTGATGGAGGAGCGGCGCACCTGGCTGTACGGCGAGCAGGCCCCGCCGATCGAGCGGCTGACGATGCTGTCCAACGAGCGCACCGTCGGCCTGCTCACCCCGGACGCGCGGCTGACCTGGATGTGCCACCCCGGCCCGGACTCGGCGGCGGTGTTCGCCGACCTGCTGGGCGGCCCCGGCGCGGGCCACTTCACGATCCGCCCGCAGGGCGGCAACGGTGCCCAGCGCAGCCCGCTGCCGCTGGGCCAGCGGTACGTGCCGAACACCATGATCGTGGAAACCCGCTGGTCGCGGCTGCTGGTCACGGACTACCTCGCGCACGGCACCGACAGCCACCGCACCGACCTGGTCCGGGTGATCAGCGGCAGCACCCGCGCGGCCGTGGAGTTCGCGCCGCGCCCGGAGTTCGGGCAGGTGCCGGTGCGGCTGACCGCCGAGGCGGGCGGGCTGCGGGTGCTCGGCACCTCGGAGCCGATGGTCCTTTACTCGCCCGGCGTGCAGTGGGCGATCACCTCCGACGGCATGCACGAGTCCGCGCATGCGGTCGTCGACCCGACCGAGGACAGCCCGCTCGTGCTCGAGCTGCGCTGCGGCACCGACGACCTGTCGCCGACACGCACCGAGGTGGACCGCCGGCTGGAGGCCGACCGGTACTGGTCGGAATGGATGAAGACCCTGTCGCTGCCCGAGGTGGAACGCGACCTGGTCGCCCGCTCCGCGCTGACGCTGCGCGGGCTGTGCAACTCCGACACCGGCGGGATCATGGCCGCCGCCACCACCTCGCTGCCGGAGGAGATCGGCGGCGTCCGCAACTGGGACTACCGGTACTGCTGGCTGCGGGACGGCGCGATGACCGCGCAGGCGCTGGTCACCCTCGGCTCCACGGCCGAGGCCGAGGCGTTCCTGAACTGGCTGCACCGGGTGCTGGAGACGCTGCCCGGCCCGGAGCGGCTGCACCCGCTGTACACGCTGCAGGGCACCGGGCTCGGGCCGGAAGCCGTCATCGACAGCCTGCCCGGCTACGCCGGTTCGCGGCCGGTCCGCGTCGGCAACCTCGCCGACCAGCAGGTGCAGCTCGACGTGTTCGGCCCCGTGGTGGAGCTGGTCGCGCACCTCGCGCAGGCCACCAGCCGGGTCCGGGACGTGGACTGGGAGCTGGTCATGGCGATGGCCGAGGCCGTTTCGCACCGCTGGGCCGAGCCCGACCACGGCATCTGGGAAGAGCGCGACGTGCCGCGCCACCACGTGTACTCCAAGGTCATGTGCTGGGTGACGCTGGACCGGGCGCTGAAGCTGGCCACCGCGTACGGCCGCGAGGCCGACCCGTCGTGGGAGCCGCTGCGCGACCAGATCGCCCAGGACGTGGTCAAGAACGGCTGGCACCCGGACGTGCAGGCGTTCACCACCGCCTACGAGGGATCGGACCTGGACGCGGCGTCCCTGCACGTCGGTCTGTCCGGGCTGATCGACCCGTCCGACGAGCGGTTCCAGGCGACCGTCACGGCGATCGAGGCGGAGCTGCGCAGCGGGTCCACCGTGTACCGCTACCGCCGCGACGACGGGCTGCCCGGCGATGAGGGCGGCTTCCACCTGTGCGCCGCCTGGCTGATCGAGGCGTACCTGCTGATCGGCCGGCGCACCGAGGCGGAGGAGCTGTTCCAGCAGATCGTCGACACGGCGGGCCCGACGGGGCTGCTGTCCGAGGAGTACGACCCGATCGCGGAGCGCTCCCTCGGCAACCACCCGCAGGCCTACTCCCACCTCGGCCTGATCCGCTGCGCCCAGCTGCTGTCGACGTAGGGCGGTCGGCGGGGAGCGAACGGCCTGTTCGCCACCCCCTACGGCACGAGCGGTCCGTTCGCCCCAGCCCACCAAGGCGCGAGGCGAACGGACCGTTCGTGCCGCGTATTGACGTGAACGGTCCGTTCGCCACTTCCTGTGCGAGGTGAATGGTCCGTTCGCTCAGCCAGGTTTGGTGTGGTCGATGGACCGTTCGCGTTGTTCGGTGCGGTGGATGGTCCGTTCGCCGCTTCCTGCGGCGTGAACGGGCCGTTCGCTTCAGACCGGTTCGTGGGGTGAACGGACCGTTTGTGCCGTCTTGCGGGGCGAATAGGCCGTTCGCATCCCCCGTTCTACTTGTCACGATTTGGGCGAATGGGTTCATACAATCGGGGGCGGCTAATACTCTCTGTGCCGGGCACTCGCGCGAGGGGAAGGCGGACGGGTGAACGGACTGGTCGCAACGCTGATCGTCGTGGTCATCGTGTTGATCATCGTCGCGGTGGTCGCCGTGGTCATGGGCGTGCGCGCCAAGCGCGGCGCAGCGAAGCCGGAAAGCCGGCCCGCCGACCCGTTCCACACCGGTGATCAGGACTCGCTGCGCGGTGACCCGCGGGCGCTGAAGGCCGGCGACATCGTCGAGGTGCGCGGCCACTCCTACACCGTCCGCGGCACCATCCGGCTCTCCGAAGGCGGCTGGAACTGGGCGGAACATCTGCTCGACGACGCCAAGGGCGGGCAGGTGTGGCTGGCCGTGGAGGAGGACCCGGACCTGGTCCTGTCGTTGTGGACGCCGGTCGCCGACGCCGGCGGGCCGGGCCCGAAGACGATCGACTTCGCCGGGCGCACCTACCACTCCGAGGAGTCCGGCAGCGCCGAGTTCCGCAGCGAGGCCACCACCGGCCTCGCCGAGCAGGGCATCGTCCGCTACCACGACTACGAGGCCTCGGACGGTTCGATGCTGGGCTTCGAGTCCTACGGCGGCGCCGACTGGGAGGCCAGCGCCGGCGAGGCGCTCAGCCGCTACGACGTGCTCATCTACCCGACGGCGGACTGACCGGTGAAACCCAAGCTCTGGTTCGTGCTGGCCGCCGCCGCGGCGGTGTTGGCTCTGATCATCGGGCTGGTGACGATCTTCGCCACCGGCACCGGGCCGCGCGGCTACGTCGCGAACAACTACACCCGCGCCGCCCACCTGGACCTCTCCGGTGACTCCGACAACCGGGCCTACACCAGCCCGAAGCCGCCGACCGCCGTGGCCGCCGAGATCACGTCGAAGTGGCGCCCGCAGTCCCAGTACACCGACTCGTCGGGCATCTACCTGCGGTATTCCAGCGATGCGGTGATCATCAGGCCGCACTCGCCCGGCTCGGTGATCCACGTGATGGACGCCGACCGCGCTTACCGTCGCTATCACAGCCACGTCGGCGGGGTCTGGGGCTGGAGCAGCCCGCACGGCGAGAGCTTCCGCGGCAGAGGTCCGGGGGCGGGCAAATGAGCACCACCATCAAGAAACCCGCCCGCCGCCGGGGACTCGTGCTGGCCGTGGTGGGCTTCTTCGTGGCCGTCGGCGTCGTCGGGTCGCTCATCGGCGTGCTCGGCGGCGACCCCGCGCAGACCACCTTCACCTCGGAGGAGTCCACCCACTACTCCGAGGGCCAGCGGTACTCGGGGCCGCCGATCCAGCGGTTCACACCGGCCGAGGCACAGCAGCTGGCGCAGGGGCTCGCCGCGGCCGAGGCGGCGCACGGGGTGTGCTTCGGCTGGAAGCTCGTGGACGCGTCGACGAAGCAGTTCGACCAGGGCTCCAGCCGGGGACCGAACATCCCGGCCGAGACCTGTCCGCGCTGGGCCGAGGTCCGGGTTTTCGTCGCCGCCGGATCCACCGAAGACGATCCGGACGCGGCCGACGTCAAGGTGGCGGCATCGGACGACCTCGCCTCGCTGCCGGGCGTCGACGACTTCGTCAACCTCGGCGTCACCGCCGACTCGCTGGGGGAGGAGCCGGTCACCGTGGCCGGGCAGGCCGCGCTCGGATTGCCGTTGCTGCTGGTGGAAACCGGCGCGCTGAAGGCCCCGCCGGTAGCGGACGACGCGTCGGGCAACGCCTCGGCTCCGCCGTTGCCGCGCGGCGACGGCTCTGGCTCGAACTGGCTGGCCTGGGCGTGGCTCGGCGGCCTGGGCGTCGTCGTGGTTCTCGCCCTGCTCCTGGGCTTCCGGGCCCGCGCCAAGCAGAAGTCCACATCGGACACTCCGGATGCCCCGAACGCTCCGGCCGCGCCGCAGCCCAGGCCGACGCAGCAACAGGGGGCGCAGTTTCCGCCGCCGACCGGACCGCGGCCTCCGCAGGGACCACCCGCCCTGCAAGGGCCACCGGCTCAGCCGGGCCCGCCCCGACCGGGGCCGCAGCCTCCGCAAGGGCCGCCGGTCGGGCCGGGATCGCCGCCGGTCGGACCGCAGCAGCCGCCGCGACCGCCGCAGGGACCACCCGCCTTGCAAGGGCCACCGGCTCAGCCGGGCCGGCCCCGACCGGGGCCGCAGCCGGGCTGGCCGCCACCTCCACCGCAGGGGCCGCCGCCGGCGGGCCTCCGACGCTAGATCGCACCGACCACGACACCAGAAGGGCCTCACCTTGCTCCAGAACCTGCTCACCGGCCTGCTCGCCGCGGTCGCCTACGGGGTGATCGGCGTGGCGATGATGGCACTCGGTTACGTGCTCGTCGACCTGGCCACGCCGGGCAAGCTCCGCGACCTGATCTGGGTCAGCCGCAACCCGAATGCGGCTTTGCTGCTGGTCTCCGGCCTGCTGGGGGTCGGCATCATCCTGACCACCGCGATCATGGGCAGCGCCAACGACCTGATCGCCGGGCTGATCGGCACCCTCGCCTACGGCATCCTCGGGCTAGTCCTGATGAGCCTGTCGTTCCTGCTGATCGACGCGGTCACCCCCGGCAAGCTGGGCGACGAACTAGCCTCCCCGGACATGCACCCGGCGACGTGGGTGTCGTCGACCACGCACGTCGTGATCGCCGTGATCATCGCCGCCTCGATCTGGTGAGCAGCGCGTGTCGGTGAGCGCCGAGCCCGCTGCCGAACCGGCCGAGACCAGCAAGCCGCGCGGTCGGATCGCCCGGACCGCGGTGCTGCTGGCGGTTTTCATCTGCGCCGCTTGTGGCCTGGTCTACGAGCTGGCGCTGGTCGCGCTCGGCAGCTACCTGATCGGCGACACCGTCGGGCAGGCCTCGATCGTGCTGTCGCTGATGGTGTTCGCGATGGGCGTCGGCGCGCTCGCCGCGAAACCCCTGCAGCGCTGGGCGGCTCCGGCGTTCGCCGGCATCGAGCTGCTGCTCGCGCTGCTCGGCGGGCTCAGCGTGCTCGGGCTGTACGCCGCGTTCGCGTGGCTGAGCCTCTACACGCCGGCGCTGATCGCGATGGCGCTGGTGCTCGGTGTGCTGATCGGTGCGGAGATCCCGCTGCTGATGGTGCTGTTGCAGCGGATTCGGCGGCAGGACGCGGGTTCCGCGGTCGCCGACCTGTTCGCGGCCGACTACGTCGGCGGACTCGTCGGCGGGTTGGCGTTCCCCTTCCTGCTGCTGCCGCTGTTCGGGCAGGTACAGGGCGCGCTGCTGGTCGGCATGGTCAACGCCGCCGCCGGGCTCGGGCTGGTGCTGACCGTCTTCCGCCGGGAGCTGTCCAAGCGCGCCACCTTGCTGTTGACCGGTGCATCCGCGCTGGTCGGCGGCCTGCTCCTCGGGGCTTACGCGTTCGCCGACGACTTCGAGGTCACCGCGCGCCAGGCGCTGTACGCGGACCCGGTGGTGCATTCGGAACGCACCCAGTACCAGGACATCGTGCTGACCGAGTCGGTTTCGCTGGGCGGGAACCGCGACACCCGGCTGTACCTCAACGGGGACCTGCAGTTCAGCTCGATGGACGAGTACCGGTACCACGAGGCGATGGTGCATCCGGCGATGGCCGGGCCCCACGAGCGGGTGCTCGTGCTGGGTGGTGGCGACGGCCTGGCGCTGCGGGAGCTGCTGCGGTATCCGGACGTCCGCGAGGTCACGCTGGTGGAACTGGACCCGGCGGTGCTGGAGCTGGCGCGCACCGACCCGCGAGTGTCCACTTTGAACAAGGACGCCTTCGTCGATCCGCGGGTGCGGGCGGTCGCAGCGGACGCCTTCAGCTGGCTGCGGGACAACCGCGACCGCTACGACGTGGTGCTCGTGGACATGCCCGACGCGGATTCGACGGCGACGGCGAAGCTGTACTCGACGGAGTTCTACGGGCTGGCCCGGCAGGCGATGTCGGACGATGCGCAGATGGTGGTGCAGTCGGGTTCGCCGTTCTTCGCGCCGAAGGCGTTCTGGTGCATCGAGTCGACGATGCGAGCGGCGGGCCTGAGCACGGTGCCGTACGAGATCACGGTCCCCAGCTTCGGGGAGTGGGGCTTCCACCTTGCCAGCGCGAAGCCCGACCCGACGCCCGTCGCGACCGGCGCCGCAACTTCAATGGAAATCGGCCCGTCGATTTCAATGGAAATTGCGAAAACCCGCCAGGCGGAAGGAAACCCGCTCGCCTCACCAGGCGCGCCGCCACTCCGGCTGCCCGCGGATGTCCCGCCGCTGCGCTCGTTGGACGAGGCAACCCTGCAAGCGTCGGCGACGTTCCCGCCGGACCGCACCCGAATCCCCGGCATGGAGCCGTCGACGCTGATGCACCCGACGATCCTCCAGTACGCCCAGGGCGAATGGGTGAACTACTGACCCGCTGACCTCCAAGAACTACCGACCTGCTGACCTCTCCAGCCGTTGCCGGCAGAAGTTGCAGCTCGTCGCCCCGCGGCACCGATCCATCGGCCTGGGGCGGTGTTTCCGCAGGTTGTTGCCCGTGAGTGTTTTATGCTGCTGTAGAGGCTCCGTTGGAGGTGGTGGCGCCGGGATGTGTGCTTGGGGGAGTTGGTGCGCTCAAGGCGGAGAAACGGCGTGACGGTCGCGTGGCTGGGGGCGATTTCGCGCGAAATCGTCACCTTGTCAGCGTGGCGAGCGGCGATTTCGCGCGAAATCGTCCCCACTGCCGTAGGGCCGCCAGTTTCACTGGCACGCGGAACGAGTTCTCGAACAGCCTCCACAGCACCGAAACGTGCTCACGGGGCCAGAGCTGCGGGAACCCTCGGGCTTACGGGCCGAACCAGCGTTCTTCGGCGGAGCGGGGCGGCGCCGAGGTGGTTCCGGTGATCAGCTGGGTCTCCAGCTGGATGTGGCGGGGGCGGCCCGGCTCGCTGGTCTCCAGCAGCAGCCGCCCGGCTGCCCGGCCCTTCTCCAGCCACGGCTGGCGCACCGTCGTCAGGCCCGCCCGCTCCGCGTCCGGGATGCCGTCGAAGCCCGTGATGGTCAGGTCCTCCGGAACCCGCAGGCCGCGGTTGCGGGCCTCGCTGAGCGCACCAAGCGCCAGTATGTCGGAGGTGCAGACGATCGCGGTGATCTCCGGGTCGATCTCCAGCAGCTGCGCCGCCGCCGACGCCCCGGACGACGTGGTGTGGTCGAAGCGCTCCACCACCGGCACCTTCGTCCAGTCCACCCCGGCCTCGCTGAACACCTCGGCCAGCGCGGTCAACCGGGCCTTTTGCACGTGGAAGCTGGCGTTGGTCTGCCGCTGCACCGACGCGGGGCCGTCATTGCGGCCCCGGGCCAGGCGCATGCAGAGCACGCCGATGCGGCGATGCCCGAGCTTGATCAGGTGGTCGGCGACGGTCTTGATGGCCTTCCCGTCGTCCGGGCCGACCCAGTCCAGGTTGTCCAGGCGTGGCTGGTCGCAGACCACCACCGGCACCGGCCGTTCGAGCACCGCGGCCAGGTGCGGGTCGTCCTCGGGGACCGAGTAGACGACGAACCCGTCCACCCCGGCGCGGTGCACCGAGGCGACGTCCTCGCGCTCCGGGCTCGCCGGGATCAGCAGCAGGCCCTGGCCGGCGTCTTCGCAGGCCAGGGCGAGTCCTTCGAGGAAGCCCACGGCGCCCGGGTCGCGGAAGGCGTACGAGAGGTTCTCGGTGAGCAGCAGGCCGACCGCGCCTGCCTTCCTGGTCCGCAACGACCTCGCCACCGGGTCCGGTCCCGGGTAACCCAGCCGGCGAGCGGTCTCCAGGACCCGCTTGCGCAACTCCGGGGACAGCTGGTCCGGACGGTTGTAAGCATTCGAAACCGTGGTCCGGGAGACCCCAAGTTCGGCAGCGAGCGAGGCGAGCGTCGCAGGCCGCCGGGCATTCGTTGACCGCGCCATGGAGGAACCGTAACGGTTCAGTACCCCTCGGTGAAGTGAGCATGATGCATATCCCACTCACGTTCGAACGTGAACACGGAGCGACGTAGAGTGATCACTCTCCGAGTTGGTTTCATTCGAGGGGCTGACCTCGAGCGTTTTTGCGGTTACTTTTTTCGTGACCAGATCCGTGAAAGGTGTCACAGATGGCAGAGGTTGCGTACGTCAACGCCTCGCGCGTTTACCAGGGGAGCCCGCCGGTTCGGGCCGTCGACAAGCTGGCCTTGGACATCGCCGACGGTGAGTTCCTGGTGCTGGTCGGCCCGTCCGGGTCCGGTAAGTCGACGGCGCTGCGGATGCTCGCGGGCCTGGAGGACGTCGACGAGGGCGGCATCACCATCGGTGGCAACGATGTCACCAACACCCCGCCGAAGTCGCGGGACATCGCCATGGTGTTCCAGTCCTATGCCCTCTACCCGCACATGACGGTCGCGGAGAACATGGGCTTCGCGCTCAAGCTGCGCAAGACGCCCAAGGACGTCATCAAGCAGAAGGTCACCGAGGCGGCGAAGATGCTCGACCTCGAGAAGTACCTGGACCGCAAGCCCAAGGCGCTCTCGGGCGGGCAGCGGCAGCGGGTGGCGATGGGGCGCGCGATCGTCCGTGAGCCCAGCGTGTTCCTGATGGACGAGCCGCTGTCCAACCTCGACGCCAAGCTGCGCGTGGAGACCCGCGCCAACATCGCCGCGCTGCAGAAGCGGCTGGGCACCACCACCATCTACGTCACCCACGACCAGGTCGAGGCGATGACCATGGGGCACCGCGTCGCGGTGCTCAAGGACGGGCTGCTGCAGCAGGTCGCCACCCCGCGCGAGCTGTACGAGAACCCGGCCAACGCGTTCGTCGCGAGCTTCATCGGGTCGCCGGCGATGAACCTGAAGACGGTGCCGCTGACCCGTGACGGAGCGGTGCTGGACGGGGCCACGATCCCGCTGCCGCGCGAGGCCGTCGCCGCCGCCGGGGACCTCAAGGAGGTCACCTTCGGCGTCCGCCCCGAAGCGCTGTCGCTGACCTCCAGCGACGACGCCGGGATGTCGATGACCGTCGAGCTGGTCGAGGAACTCGGCGCCGACGCGCTGATCCACGGCGCCATCGACGTCAACGGCTCGCAGGAGCGCTTCGTCGTCCGCGCCGACGGCCGGACCCCACCCGCGCTCGGCCAGAAGGTGACCGTGGCGCTGCGCGACCACAGCGAGATCCATCTCTTCCACCCCGAGACCGGAGTCCGCCTGGTGGCTTAGTCGCAGGCGATCGGTTGATCGACGCCCCCGCTGGTCCTGGCGGGGGCGTCGTTGTGTGCGCAACAAAAATAACCCGGTCGGTGGAGTGTCGTGCGGAACCGTGCTTAGACTGTAGTTGACAACGGTTTCCGTTACCGTTCGCAGATAGCCGTCAGCCTGCTGCGTAAAGGGCCGACCACCGAGGAGTGCATCCGATGACCGTCCGCAGTCGTTCTGCCGCCGCCTTAGCCGGACTCGCCGCAACCGCCCTCGCCCTGACCGCATGCGGCACCGGCGAGCAGGCGGGCCCGGGCGCCGGCGAAAAGATCAAGGTGGTCGCGTCCACCACCGTGTGGGCCAGCGTGGTGCAGGCGGTCGGCGGCGACGCCGTCGAGGTGGAGCCGGTCATCAGCGACCCCAACGCCGACCCGCACTCCTACGAGAGCACCCCGCAGGACGCCGCGAAGGTCACCGACGCGGACCTGGTGGTGTTCAACGGCGGCGGATACGACGAGTTCATGGAGCGGATCCTCGGCAACAGTGGCCAGGGCAAGCCCACCGTCGAGGCAGTCAAGGACGAGCACGAGGGCGAAACCGCGGGCGGGCACGAGGAACACGGCGAACCCGCAGGCGGGCACGAGGAACACGGCGGGCACGAAGGCCACGACCACTCGGTGAACGAGCACGTCTGGTACGACCTGCACGTGGTGGAGCAGGTGGCTGCCCAGGTCAACGCCGAGCTGAGCAAGCTCAAGCCGGCCAAGGCCGAGCAGTTCGGCCAGGCCGCGGGCCGGTTCGCGGAGGAGATCGGCAAGCTGCAAGGCCGGGTCGGCGAGCTGGGGGACCAGAACCGGGGCAAGCAGGTGATCGTCACCGAGCCCGTCGCGCACTACCTGGTGGAAGCCGCGAACCTGCAGGACATCACGCCGCCCGAGTTCGTCAACGCCATCGAGGCCGAGACCGACCCGTCCGCGGCCGCGGTGGCCGCGATCCAGAACGCGGTGAACGCCAAACAGGCCGCGGTGGTCATCTACAACCCGCAGACCGAATCGCCCGTCACCCGCAACGTGCGCACGGCCGCGGAGCAGAATCAGATCCCGGTCGTCGAGATGACCGAGACGCTGCCGCAGGACAAGACCTACGCGCAGTGGATGGACGCCCAGATCACGGCGTTGCAGACCGCCCTGAACCAGAATCGCTGAGATATGACCGCCAAATCCGAGACCGAGCCCGTCCTCGCGCCCACCAGCACAGCCCCAGCCGTGCGGTTGCGCGGCGCAGAGCTCTCGTACGGCTCGCGCGTCCTGTGGTCCGGCCTGGACCTCGACGTCGCGCCGGGCGAGTTCCTCGCCGTGCTCGGGCCGAACGGTTCCGGCAAGACGAGCCTCCTGCGGGTGCTGCTGGGCTTGCAGCAGCTCTCCGCGGGCAGCGTCGAGATCGCGGGCGTGCCGGCACGTCGCGGCAGCAACCAGATCGGCTACATCCCGCAGCAGCGGGCGCTGGACGCCACCGTGATGGTGCGGGGCAGGGACCTGGTCGGTCTCGGGTTGGACGGTCACCACTGGGGCACGGGTTTCCGCGGCCGCCGCGAGCGCAAGCGGCGGGTGGCCGCGGCGCTGCGCGCGGTCGAGGCGACCGAGTACGCCCGGATGCCGCTGGGCCTGCTCTCCGGCGGTGAGCAGCAGCGGCTCCGCGTGGCGCAGGCGCTGGTCAGCGACCCGTCGGTGCTGCTGTGCGACGAGCCGCTGCTGTCGCTGGACATCGCGCACCAGCGCAAGGTCAGCAGGCTGATCGCGAACCAGGCCCGGCAGACCGGCGCGGCGGTCCTGTTCGTCACGCACGAGATCAACCCGGTGCTGCCGCTGGTCGACCGGGTCCTCTACCTGGTCGACGGCCGGTTCCGGATCGGCCCGCCGGACGAGGTGATGAACTCCACCACGTTGTCCGAGCTATACCGCACCGACGTCGAGGTCGCCCGCGTCGGCGGGCGGCTGGTGGTCGCCGGCACCGATGACCACGACCACCACGTGCAAGAGGCGGAAGAGGCGTGAACGCATTCATCGACGCGCTGGGCAAGGTCCTGGACTTCTCCACCACGGTCGACCTGCTCGGCTACCCGTTCGTCCAGCAGGCGCTGCTGGCCGCGGCGGCGCTCGGCCTGGTGTCCGGCTGCCTGGCGCCGCTCGTCATCGCGCGGAAGATGTCCTTCGCCGTGCACGGCACCGCCGAGCTCGCGTTCACCGGTGCCGCCGCGGCGCTGCTGATCGGCATCGGTGTCGGCGTCGGGGCGCTGGCCGGAGCCGTGGTCGCCGCGCTGCTGCTCGGCTTGCTGGGCCAGCGCGGGACCGAACGCGACTCGGTGATCGGCGCGATCCTGTCCTTCGGGCTCGGCATCGGCGTGCTGCTGCTGTGGCTCAACCCGGAGCGGACCGCGAACAAGTTCAGCCTGCTGGTGGGGCAGATCGTCGGCGTCGATTCCGCGGACGTGTTGCTGCTGGCCGGCTGCGCGGCGCTCGTCCTGGTCGTCCTGGCCTTCGTGTACCGGCCGTTGCTGTTCGCCAGCGTCGACCCGGATGTCGCGGCAGCCCGCGGCGTTCCGGCGCGCGTGCTGACCCCGCTGTTCGCGGTGCTGGTCGGCGTGGCGACGGCGCTGGGCGTCTACACCGTCGGCGCGCTGCTGGTGCTGGCCCTGATGGTGACGCCGGGGGCCGCGGCGGCGCGGGTTACCGCGAGCCCGCTCAAGGCGACGGTGCTGGCCGTGGTGTTCGCCGAGGTGGCGGTGCTCGGCGGCATCGTCCTGTCGCTGGCGCCCGGGGCCCCGGTGAGCGCCTTCGTCACGATCATCTCGTTCGTGATCTACCTGGTGTGCAGGGTGGCCGGCAACCGCCGCCTCCGCCGCCTGTCCCGAACCCCGGCCGCCGCCTGACGGCAGTTTCCATTGAAACTGCGGTCACGTGGTGGGTGGTGGGTGGTGGTAGTTTCCATTTGAGACCGCGGGTTGGGCCGGTGCGCCGGGCATGGGACCCGAATGGCGACGGGCCTGGTGTTGGCCGAAGCTGGCGCTCGTGCCTGGGAGCGGCCAGAAGAGGACCCTGATCAACCTGGCGACGTCGCTGGGTGCGGTGGTGGCGTGCACCGTCGTCTACTACCTGCTGCCGATCGGCAGGTTCGGGCTCTTCGGCACCGTGAACGCGGTCGTGATCTTCGCCGTCGGGCTGACGGCCATCTCCGCGCTGATCATGTTCCAGGTGCGCCGCTTCCGGATCGAGGGCGCGCGCCACGGCAGCTCGATGGCCGGGGTCGTGGCGGCGTTGTACCTGGCAGTGCTGTTCTTCGCGGCCGTCTACTTCGGACTGGCCGCTCAAGATCCCGGTTCGATCGCGGCGCTGCGCACGAAAACCGACGCGCTCTACTTCTCGCTGTCGATCACCAGCACCGTCGGTTTCGGCGACGTGCACGCGGTATCCGAGTTCGCCCGCGCGGTCGCCGCAGTGCACATGGCCTTCAACATCGGGTTCCTGGCCGCGGCGGTCGCTGTCGTCCGGGCCAGGGCGGGCCGCCCCAACGGCACCTGAGGGGTGAGTTCCGCCTCGCGCCTATGCGGTGAACGGTCCGTTCGCCGCGAACCGGTCGTGTTGGGTGGGGTGAACGGACTGGTCGCGTCGTCTATCGCGGTGAACGGTCCGTTCGCCGCGAACCGGTCGGCGAGGACGGCCGGGCCCGCCGGTCAGGCGAGGCCGAGGTAGCGGCGTTCGTTGAACTTCTCGCCCGTGCAGGACGCTCCGAGGTCGTGGCCGATGCGCTCGATCACGTCCGCCAGTTCCAGCCGGGCCAGCCACGAGCGGGGCAGGACCGCCGTGCCGTGGCGGGCGCCGAGGATGCTGCCGGTCACGGCCGCGGTGGAGTCGCTGTGCCCGGAGTGGTTGACCGCCAGCCGCAGGGCGTCGGTGAACTGGTCGGGCTTCGGCAGCGCGAGCGCGCAGTAGACGCCGATGGACAGCGCCTCCGGGCCGATCCAGCCCTGTCCTAGCCGCTCGATGTGCCCGACGCTCGCACCCAGCCGCGCCAGCGTCGAAGCCTCCGCGAGGGCCGTGGCCGTCTCGGCGTCTTCGCGTAACACGCGGCCAGCCGCCTGGTCGACAGCTGCCGGCAGCTTCCGCTGCTGCACCGCGACGAGGTGCACGATCAGCGCCAGCGCCCCGGCCGAGGCCCAGCCGCCGACGCCGCCGTGGGTGAGCGCCGCGCATTGGCAGGCCAGCTGGTAGGCCATCTCGGCGGTCGGCGAGAAGCCGAGCGGCGCGCTGCGGTCCACGCCGCCGCAGCCCTTGGAGCTGTTCAGCGGCCGGTCCGGAGTGCCGAGTTCGGGTTCTTGCAGCGCGCGCAGGCTGGTCAGGCCGGGGGCCCGGCCGGCGTACAGCTCGGGCTCGGCCATCAGGCCGGTCGCACCGGGCTGCGGCTTGTTCTCCTGCTGGGTGGTCAACCACCGGCGGTATGCGGCGGCGGTCGACTCGACCGGACGCCAGTTGCCGCCGTTGTTGCCGGTTGTCCAGGCGTGCAGGTAGCCCTCGCCGGTGAACAGCGACATCTGCGTGGCGTCGCCCAGCAGGGCCTGAGGTGGTGGTTCGGCGACGCCTGCTTGGCCGAATTCGGCGCGGATGTCGTCCAGCTGTGCGTACTCGACCGGGCTGCCGAGCGCATCGCCTAGCGCCCCGCCGAGCAGGCAGGCCACCGCGCGATCGACCACTGTGGACGGCGTGGGCACGGGGTGGGCTCTCCTTCCACAGTGTCCTCATACGAGTGATCGGCGTGTCCCGACTTTACTTGGCGTGTTGGCTCGTCGGCAGGCGTTCACCGCAAGAATGGGCGCGCGTGGGACGTCCCGGGAGGAATTGGGTATGGCTCCATTGGGGTGAACCGCGTGCCGGTGATCGGTATCCGCTCGGCCGGTGATCGTTACGGTGTGTCCGGTTTTGGGGAGGTGAGCGCGCCGCCGGACGGGTTCTCCGGGGGTGTGGACTCGGTGTGCGCCTTGGTCGAGACTGACTGTCTGAAGGCTCAACAAAAACATGAGCGAGAGTCGGATTTGGGGATGATGGCGGGGCACGACAGCTCGACCGAGGCGCCGGGCGCGGGATTCGAATTCCGCCTGCTCGGTCCTCTTGAGGTGCGCGCCGACGGCGTCGCGCAGCCGCTGGGCGGCGCCCCGGTTCGCGCCCTGCTGGCCTGCCTGCTTCTGGAGCCGAACCAGGTCGTGTCGATGGACCGGCTGATCGACACGCTGTGGGAGAACGAGCCGCCGGCCAGCGCCCGCACCATCATCCACGGCTACGTCTCCAGGCTGCGCAAGCTCTTCGGGGCCGCGGGAGAACAGGCCGAGATCGTCACCCGCCCGCCCGGCTACCTGCTGCGGGTCGACAGCGACCGGATCGATGCCCACCGCGCGAGAACCCTGATCAACCGCGCGCACGGCATGGAACCCGCGGCGCGGTCGCACGTGCTGGCCGAAGCGCTGATGCTGTGGCGGGGCCCGGTGCTCTCGGACATCGCGAGCAGCCGGCTGTACCGGATGGTCGCGCCCAACCTGGACGAGCTGCGGCTGCTGGCGCTGGAGGAGCGGATCGCCGCCGACCTGGACCTCGGCCTCCACCACCAGTTGGTGCTGGAGCTGTCCACCCTGGTCGACCGCCAACCGCTGCGGGAGCGGCTCACCGGCCAGCTGATGCTCGCCCACTACCGCGCGGGGCACCGCGCCGAGGCGCAGTCCCGCTACCACGACCTGCGCCGCCGGCTGTCCCACGAGCTCGGCCTCGATCCCGGGCCCGAGCTGCGCGAACTCTACGAGCGGCTGCTCCGCGACGACCCAGCACTGCGCCATCCGCAGCGCCGGCCGGAACCCGGGTTCGGCATCCGGCGCCCGATCCCGGCGGAGCTGCCCCCGGCCCCAGCCGGGTTCGTCGGCCGCCAGCGCGAACTCGCCGCGCTCGACACGATGCTGGCCGAGCGCGAACAAGGCTCCAGCCTGCTCGCCGTGGTGACCGGCACCGCCGGCGTCGGCAAGAGCGCCCTCGCGCTGACCTGGGCGCACCGCGTCGAGCACGAGTTCCCGGACGGTCAGCTCTACGCGTCGCTGCGCGGCTTCGACTCGGAACGCGAGCCCCTGACGCCCGGCGAAGTGCTGACCAGCATGCTGAAAGCGCTTGGTGTCGCGGCGAATGCGATCCCCGTCGAGCTGGACGACCGCACGGCGCTCTACCGGTCGTTGTTGGCGAAGCGCCGGGTTCTGGTGCTGCTCGACAACGCGCGCGACTCGGAGCAGGTGCGGCCGCTGCTGCCGGGCAGCGCCGAATCGCTGGTGCTGATCACCAGCAGACGGCGGCTGGACGGGCTGGTGGTGCGCAGCGGAGCTCGGGTGCTGCCGCTGGAAACGCTGCCGACCGAGACCGCGATCGAATTGCTCGACCGGGCGGGCGTGCCCGGCAAATCAGCCTCCGAACCGGCCGCGGCGGCCCAGCTGGCGGACTTGTGCGGCGGGCTGCCGCTGGCGCTGCGCATCGCCGCCGCGCGGCTCGCGGCGAATCCGGCGCGCCGCGTGTCCGACCTGGTGCACGAGCTGACCGATGAGCGGAACCGGCTGCATGCGCTGGACATCGACGATGCTGATACGAGCGTCCGCCGCGCTTTCGACATCTCCTACCGGAGCCTGCACCCGGTGCACGCCGACACCTTCCGGCTGCTCGGGCTCGTGCCCGGCCATACCTTCACCGCGCACGCGGTCGCCGCCCTGTGCGACACCGATCCGCCCAGCGCCCAGCGGAGATTACGGGCCTTGGCGCTGGCACACCTGGTCACCGAGCCCGAGCCGGACCGGTTCGGCATGCACGACCTGCTGCGCGTCTACGCCCGAGACCTGCTCGCCGCGCCGAGCTCGATCGCCACCGAGGCGCTGCGCCGGTTGCTGAACCACTATCTCGTCACGGCCGACCACGCGCGCCGCTTCCTCCGCCCCGCCCGGGACGACCTGGACTTTTCCAGCGGCACCGAGGTGCCCAGGCCGCAGATCACCGACCGCGCCCAGGCGCTGGAGTGGTTCGACGCGGAATGGCCGAACCTGGTCGCCGCGATCCGGGCGGCCAACGCGGAAGGCATGCACGACCTCGCCTGGCCGCTGGTGCGCCTGCAGTTCAACTACCTGATGGTGCGCTGCCCCTGGGAGGACTGGATCCGGATCTACACCGACGGGCTCGACTCGGCCCGCGCGGTGGACGACCGGGCGGGCAAGGTGCTGATGTCGGCCGGGCTCGGGGTGGCGTGCTCGCGGTCGGGCCAGCTGGACGCGGCGCTGGCGCACTACGACGAGTCTTACCGGGTCGCGGTGCAGACCGGCGATTCCGCCCGGTTGGCGATGACCCAGGTCAACATGGGCAGCGTGCTGTTCCGCCTGAAGCGCTACGAAGAAGCGAAAGTGCACTGCCAGGACGCGCTCCGGGTCTACCGTTCGTTGGGCGACCGGTACTTCGTGGCCGGTGCGCTGAACAACCTGGCCATGGTGGAGCAGATCAACGGCGAGCTGGAGGAGGCACTGGCGCACCTGCGCGAGGCAGAAGCGCTGTACCGGGACGCCGACGATCTGGAGACGTTGGCGATGGTGCTGAACAACTGCGGCGAAGTAAGCATCGAGCTGGGCCGGATCGCCGACGGCGAGCGCTTCCACCACGAGGCCCTGGACGTGGCGCTGAAGTGCGGCTCCGCGATGCGGCAGGCGTCGGCGTACCTGGGTCTCGGCGACGCCGCCCGGTCCCGCGGCGACCAGCAGGTGGCCCGGACCCGCTGGGACACCGCGCTGGCGATCTTCGAGGCGGAGGGCTCGCCGCGCGCGGCGGAGGTCCGCGAGCGGCTGGAAGATCTCTCCGTGGCCGCCTGCTGAGGGGCGTTTAGTCGACGTTTAGCGGGTGTGTAGCGCGCGCTGGGAACTTCATCTGCGTGCGGATCAAGCCGTGCATGGTTCGCACGAACGGGCGGCTCTGGGGGGAGTCCAAGGGGGGATTGTCGCCCGGTCGTCCCGGTCGGCACTCGTGGCCGGCCGGGGCGGCCGTAGGGGGGTTTGACATTCGGGATGGTTCTCCCGAATGGACGTTTGGGGGTGAGTGCGGGCTTTCGGCCGCGGGAGTGCGTGATCCTGGCCGAAGGTCCGCACTTCGTCTTGTTGCCGGTGTCCGCGGTCGTTTTGCGTGGCGGGGCGGGGTCGTTGCCGCCGGCGGTGAAGGCGATCAGGGCGGGCCGCAGCTCGATGGCCTGCGGCACCTGGTCGGCGACGATCTGGGGGATCAGCTTGCCGCGCACCGCCAGGTTGGCGTAGCGCAGCTCCGGGTTCTGGACGGTCAGGTGCTCGGCCAGCCGGTCGGCCCAGCCCCGGTAGCCCCCGGCGGGATCGGCGTCGGCGATCCCCTCCGTGAAGCTGTCTCCCAGCGCGACAAAGCTGTCCCAGCGTGCCGAGCCGACGCTGCGCTGCGATTCCATTGACGATGTCCTTCCTGGTCATTCCTCCCGCACGCGCGGTGATCCGGGACCACATTGGCGCTCGAACAGCTACGTACGCCACCTTCGGTTCGCTCTAGTGATTAACGGCACGAAATGGTCTAGTAATTCTGTCCGATTCGCCCGGGTATGGCACGTCCATTGCGTTTTCCGTTGCCGCACCGCACCTTTCCAGCATCGCGGCGGTAACTGGGTGGCTATTCCTCGAAACACCGGTACGGGTGAACGGCAGCTGCTACTGTCCTTCGGCGGTAACAGAAGCAACGAGGGGGCCCGCGATGTCGCGATCGATGCAGGTGGCAGGTCGGTGTGCGTTCGGGGAGACGCAGCGTCGTCCGCCCTTTCGCGTCATCGCGGTCGGTTGAGTTGGGGAACTGCCGCATGCTCCACCGCGTCGGTTCCAGTGCACCCGCCGCCCGGGTCCGCCCGGATGCCGCGCGCCGCTCCAGCCGTCCCGAATACCTGGGGGAACCGTGACGTCACCGCAGAATCCGGCGTCCGCGCCGGGGCCAGCGGGCTTCGACGCGCAGCAGCGGGCCAGTGGCCCGGTAGGACGACGCCGAGCGGACGCGCCGATGCGCGGCTCGCTCGGCGGTGAGGTGCCGCCGGCCGGACCGCCCGCGCCAGGCGGGTCACGACCCGCCCCGCGTCCGCAGCGCTTGGACTTGAGGGATGAGTTCGCTGCGCTTGCAGCAGAACCGCACCCGTTCGCGCTCTGGGAGCGCACCGAACAGCTGACCGATCGCTTCGAGCACGAGCAGCGCAGGGACAGCCGACCGGCGCCGGCGCCCGACAGGCCCGAAGCACCGAAGACACCGAGCGGCGGGATGGCGCTCTCCGGAGACCTCGGCGGGCTCGACGAACCCCCGGCCCGACCGGAACCGGCGGCCGAACTGTCTGGTTCGCTCGAACCGGAACCGGAACCGGAACCGCAGCGCCCCACCGGATTCGTCGGCGGTCTCAGCGGCTCGCTCCCGCCCGCGCCGCCGCAAGAAGGTCCGCCGCCTCAGCCGCCGCTCCAGGACGGCCTGCCGCCGCAGGTGCACGACGGTCTCCAGGGCGGTCCGCCGCCGCAGGCGCACGACGGTCTGCTGGGCGGTCCGCCGCCGCAGGCGCACGACGGTCTGCTGGGCGGTCCGCCGCCGCAGGCGCACGACGGTCTGCTGGGCGGTCCGCCGCCGCAGGTGCACGACGGTCTGCTGGGCGGTCCGCCGCCGCAGGTGCACGACGGTCTGCTGGGCGGCCCGCCGCCGCAGGCCGGTCCGCCGAGCAGCGACGTCCCGCCGCCGGGGCCCGATGGCCCGCCGCAGCAGCGCGAAACCGGGCCGTCGAGTGGTCCGCTGCCGCCGATCCGCGACGGCCTGTTGAGCGGTCCGCCGCCGCAGGCCGGTCCGCCGAGCGGACCCTTGCCGCAAGCTGGCCCGCCGAGCCGCGGCGTTCCGCCGCCCGGGCCGAACGGACCGATGCGGCACGACGCCGGGCCGACGGGTGGTCTGTCGAGCGGCCCACCGCCTCAGGTAGGCCCGCAGCCGTTGGACGGCCCGCTGGTGCCCGAGCCGGACGAGCTGCTGCGGCCTGACGCCCCGATGCCGCAAGGCGGCCAGCCACCGCAGGCGCACGACGATCTGTTGGGTGGTCCGCCGCCGCAGGCAGGGGCGCCCCGGCAGGACGCTGCGCTGTCCGGGCCGGATGGTCCGCCGCGGCGTGACGCTGGGCCGACGGGTCCGTCGAGTGGTCCGCTGCCTCAGGTCGGTCCGCCGAGCGGCCAGTTGCCGCAGCTCGGCCGGCCGCAGGCAGGCGCGCCCCGGTACGACGCTGCGCTGTCCGGGCCGGATGGTCCGCCGCGGCGTGACGCTGGGCCGACGGGTCCGTCGAGTGGTCCGCTGCCTCAGGTCGGTCCGCCGAGCGGCCAGTTGCCGCAGCTCGGCCCGCCCCGGCACGAGGGGGCTCCGTCCGAGCCGCGTCGCGACGCTCCCGCGCCGCACGCCGGTCCGCCTTCCGGGCCTCGGCTCTCCGGGCCTCCGCCCGTCGACGGTCCGCCGATGGCGGAACCGCCGCGTTCCCCTGCTCCGCAGGGTCCGCCGTCGCCTCCGGTGGGGAACCCGGTGCTTCCGCTGGGTGGCCCGCCGCCGCGGCCTCCGGCCGCTCCCGGGCCGCCGCCCGAGGGGCCGCCGAGCGGGCCCATGCCGCAGGCCGGGCGCCTGGTCGGTCCGCCGCCCGCGCGGCCGGACGGCCCGCCGAGCGGTCCGATGCCGGTCAACGCCGGGCCACCGCCTGCTCCGCCGGCACCGCCGCGCCAGGAACCACTGCGTCCGCCGGAACAGCAGCCCCCGGCGGACCGGCCGGTGCCACGACCTGCGCGGGCGCCGAAGCTCGCGCAACGCGCCGACGGCGGGTTCGGGCCGATGGGGTCGTCGGGCACCTGGGGTGCGTCGGCGTCGGGTCGGTCCGGTTACGGCCGGAACATGACGTGGTCGGCCGACGACTTCAAGGAGGAACGGCGGGACGACGACGACCTGCGCGCCGGCTCCGGTTACAAGCCGGGGGAGAGCGGTAGCGGGGCGGTGCCGCAGTTCCTGGTCGAGGCCGACGAACTCTTCGAAGAGGAAGACGGCGGCGGTCGGCTGGTGGCCCCGCCAGTGCTGGGCGAGGCCCCGTCGAGCTTCCGGGACTTCTGAGGACTGCTTCGAAGTGGCATGCGCAGCGGTGCGGGAACCTCGGGCGTCTTCTCACGGTGCGACCCCGCGCCGGTGCAGGCCGCGAGCGGCTCCAGCCGTTTGCGGGACTGATCTCTGCGGGCACGGCCGGTGCCCCGGTTGGCGCGCTGACCGGGGCACCGGCCGGCGCACCCCGACTCGAAATGAGCTGTGATGGTCGAGACGATCACCCTGTCGATCCCCGCCGTCGACCTGCTCGGTGAGCAGCTGAACCTCACCGTGCGCCAGTACCCGTTCGATCTCCCGCGAATGGGCGAGGCGGAGGACCGCAACCGGCTGGCCGCCCAGGTGTGGCAGGAGCTGGAGTCGACCGGCCTGGCTCGCAACGGCCGACCGGAGCCCGAGGTCGAGGACGCGCTGTACCTGCTGTGCAGCTCCGAGGTGTCGATCGCCGCCGCCGGGCTGCTCGACGTGCGCGCCGGGCAGCGGCTCGCCGCGCGGGTGGTGGCGACGGGTGAGGTCGGCGTGGTCGGTGTGCTCGACGGCAGGGGGTTGCGGATGAGATTCCTCGCCCCGGACACCCTGCCGAGGGTGTGCGCCGACCTGCTGCCCGACGCGCCGGCCGGCGGTGGCGGTGAGGTGCGCGCGGTGGCCGACCGCAGCCACGGCCGCCCGACCGATCCCGACATCGACGGGCTGGCCGAGCTGCGCGCGATCACGTCGGGGCAGAAGTACCGGCTCGGGCACTTCGTGGTCGGCGGCGCCCGCCGGGGCGGGCCGCAAGGTCGGATCCCGAACCTGATCTGGTTCGACAACGACCGGGGCCGCTACGCCCTGCAGGGCGAGCGCGCCGACGGCCAGGACGTCGTCACCTGCCGCCCGGCGGACAAGCCCCGCATCACCGGCCAGCTGGCGGCCCTCCTCGCCCGCGCCCGCCGGCCCTGACCGACCGGCTCGGACGAGGCACCGGTTTTCCGCAATTTCAATGGAAATCAGAGGTCCGATTTCCATTGAAATTGCGGAAGTTGTCCACAGTCGTCCGAAGTTATCCACAGCCCTTCCACGGCACCAAGATCGACACCCAGCAAGTCCGGCATGTCCCAGCACGTCCCGGCACGTCTCGGCGCATCGCAGGACAGCGCTGCCCGTACGTGCCTCGGGCTCCGAGGTCGCGGGATGCCGCGGTCGGCGTGAGCCGCTCCGACGAGCGGGGGAATCCCGGAACCGGGCGAGGTGCGCGCCACGGGTGGGTGCGAGCGGGGCCCTGGTTCGGGCAGGCTGGGTTCCGTGACCCAGGACCGGCAGGTGGAGATCGCAGCGGACCGCGACGACCGCGACTCGTTCATGCGGCTGCTCGGTGGCCGCGGCAGCGCGGTCGACGCGAGCCTGCCGCCGATCGCGTTCGGCCTCGGGTGGTTCCTCGGTGGCGAGTCGATCGCCATCGGCGGCGGCGCGGCCGTGGTGGTGGGCGCGCTGATCGCGGGCTGGCGGCTGCAGCGGGGTGCCCGTCCGCTGGCGGTGCTGATCAGCCTGCTCGCGGTCCTGGGCGGTGCCCTGATCGCGCTGTACACCGGCGACGCCGCGGACTTCTTCCTGCCCCGGCTGGCGTCCAACGTCCTCAGCGCGCTCGTCTGGATGATCAGCATCGTGATCCGCTGGCCGCTGCTCGGCGTGGTCGTCGGGGCGGCGCTCGGCCAGGCCCGGCGGTGGCGCCGCGATCCGGTGCTGCTGCGCGCCTACAGCCGGGCGAGCTGGGTCTGGGTCGGGCAGTACATGGTGCGGCTGGTCGTGTTCATCCCGCTGTGGCTGCTGGGCGCCACCGGTGCGCTGACCATCGCGCAGGTCGTGCTGACCTGGCCGCTGGTGGCGGTCTGCATGGCGGCGAGCTGGTGGGTGGTGCGGCGGTCGCTGCCGCCGGAGCACCCCGGGCTGCGGCATCCGCGGTCGTGACCGCGCGGCTCGAGGAGCAGAATGCGGTCATGTCTCTCGGCAGCGTGATCACCGCGATAGTCACCCCGTTCGACGACCAGATGCGCGTCGACGAATCCGCCTTTCTCGCCCTGTTCCGCCACCTGATCGACCACGGCTCCGACGGCATCGTGGTCTGCGGGACGACCGGCGAGGCGCCCACGCTCACCGACGAGGAACACCTGCGGCTCATCGAGCTGGCCTGCGCGGAACGTCCGGCGGGTGCCACGGTGATTGCCTCGACCGGGTCGAACAACACCGTGCACGCCTGCGAAATGACGGAGCGGGCGACCGAGCTCGGTGCCGACGCGGTGCTCTCGGTGACCCCGTACTACAACCGCCCGAACCGGCGCGGCCTGGTCCGGCACTTCACCGAGATCGCTCGGGCCACGGACAAGCCGGTGGTGCTCTACAACGTGCCGTCCCGGATCGGCCTGTCGCTGCCGCACGACCTGCTCGCCGAGCTTGCCCAGGTCGAGCACATCGACTACGTCAAGCAGGCGGACAACGCCGCGCTCGGCCAGATCGACGGCCTCGGCCTGTACGCGGGCAACGACGACGGCCTCGCGACGGCCCTCGACATCGGGGGACTCGGCGGCATCCTGGTGGCCAGCCACCTGGTGGGCCCGCAGATGCGGCGGATGGTCGACGAGCCGGAGCACCGCGCGGAGATCGACGCCGCGCTGAAGCCGCTGTACGCGGCGTTGTCGGTGACGACCAACCCGATCCCGGTCAAGGCGGCGCTGAACCTGACCGGCCACCGGGTCGGAGGCGTCCGCCTCCCGCTGGTCGACGCGGACGAGTCGGAACTGGCCGTCATCCGCAAGGGCTTGCAGGAAGTCGGGTTGTGATGGCGCCGCGGGTCTTCTGAGCCGGAGCCGCCCAGAAGACCCGCGGTCCCGGCTGATCAGCGCAGCGCGGCGAGGAGATCGAGAAAGCCGCTCCAGCGGATCAGCAGGATGCCGCCGGTTCTGGACGCCGCAGTACCGAACGCCCCTCGGCAGGCGCTTTCCCGGCTGTGGACGCTCAAGCGCGCAGAACGCCCGCCGTAGGGTGAACGTGCTCAGGTTCCTGCCCCATGCCGGAGGATTCCGTGCCCGTCGCTCGACTCGTCGCCACGGTCGCCGCACCGCTGGATCCGGCGTCCGCAGACGCTCCTGAAGTGCTGCACTGGCCCGGGCGCGCGCTGCTGGTGCAGCGCGGTGACGCCGAGCTGGTCGCGCTCGACCTGCGCGGGGCCGCCGGAGGCGGGCGGCTCGCGGAGGTGCGCTTTCCGGCGCCCTGGCCGCGCCGCTTCGGATCGGCGGCGGTCTCACCGGAGGGCGACGCCGCCGTGTTCACCGGCGTGCACGAGGTGCGCTCGGTGGGGGTGACCGGGGAGACGCGGTGGGAGCTGCGACACGGCTGCTGGCAGGGCGAATGCTCCCTGGTGCGCGCCCCGTTGGCCGCATACGCCGACGACGAGGACCACCGCTACCCGGACAGCGGATCCGCCGCTGTCTCCGCGGACGGCAAGCTCGTCTGGGCGCATGTCTGCGGCCCGGTGGCCGACGACGAAGAGGCCGAGGACTACCAGGAGCTGTGGCTCGTCCTGGACGCCGCCGACGGCAAGGTCTTGGGACGTGCGGAAACCGCGACGGTCGCCTCCGGTTCCTTCCACACCCCGCACCCGGACCCGGCGCAGATGGGTCTGAGCATCGGCGAGGGCGAGGAGGGCTCGCCCGCGCTGTGGGGGCGGTGGGACGGGAAGCGGCTGATCACCGAGAAGATCGACGACGAACTGATCCTGCTGGCGGTCAGCCCGTCCGGCCAGCGCCTCCTGACCGTCGACATCGGGCAGTGGACCCTCCACCTGCACGCGGAGGACCGGTCGGTCGTGCGGGAACTGGACGCGCAAGGCGCTGTGTCGGCGCATCCGGAAAGCACCGGCGAGGACCGGGTGCACTGGGACTACGAGGCGGCCTTCGTGGACGAGGACGTCGTCGTGGCCGGCACCGCCGCGTCCGACGCCGGGTTCACCGCCCGCCACTGGCTCGTCGACGTGGGCGGATGACGCTGCTCGGCGAGGTCTCCTACCCCTTCCCGGTCTCCGGGCCGGCCCGTTCGGCGGGGGACGGCACCTGGTTCACGGTCTCCGCGGACCGGACGGCTGTGCACCTCTGGCAGCTGGCCGACGAGGACTGACCACGCTGCGGCGCGATAGGTCATGCAGGAACGGCGACCTGGCCCGCAGCGCTCGCGGGAAGCCGCCTCCAGTGTCAGCCGAGCAGGCGTTCGTGGAGGGTTTCCGGGGCCGCGGTGAGGTCCAGAGCCGCCAGCCATGCCGCGCCCGCTTCACCGGGGCCTGCGGTGCGCTGGTCCTGGAAGCCGCGCTTTGACAGCGTGCCGCGCAGGGCCTCGCGGACCGGGTTGCCCGGTGCCATCAGCCCGCCGGCCAGCACGATCGTCCTGGTTTCGCCGTGGACGCGGGTGGCCGCAGCGGTGTCGGCCAGGACGCGGGCGGCGCGCAGGACGATGTCGGCTGCCGTTTCGTCCGCGGCCGCCGTGACCAGGGGTGCGAGCTCCGCCAAGCGGATCGGCGGGGCCGCGTTCACCGCGCTGATCAGCTGCTTCCGCTGCGCCGCCGGTGCATCCGGCGCATTGGGCAGGAGTCGATCGCGCACGGCTGCCGTGAGCCCCTGCAGCGGTTCGTCGCGGTCCAGCGCTCGCAGCGCTGCTCGCACCGCTTCGCGACCCAGCCAGAACGCCGACCCCTCGTCGCCGAGCAGCCAGCCGTGGCCGCCGATGGTCGCGACCATCCGGTGCTGCTCGATCCGGGCGGCGATAGCCCCCGTTCCCGCGATCAGCACCGTTCCGCCGGGTTCCGGCGTGCCCGCCGCGAAGGCCACCTCGCAGTCGCTGATCGCTCGCCTGGGGCAGTGCAGGCCGAGCCGGGACCACGCGTGGTCGAACAGCGCGCTGAACTCCGGATCGACCATCTTGCTGACCCCGGCCATGCCGATCACGCAGTTGAGCACCGCCGCCGGGTCGATCTCGGCGAGCGCGGACCGCGCGGCGTCGGCGATCTGCCGCACCGCTTGGTCGGCCGGGTGCGAGTTCGGGTTGCCGCCGGCCGCTTCGCCGCGGCCCAGCACCCGCCCCGACAGGTCGCTTACCAGGGCCCGGCTGCTGGTGCCGCCGATGTCCAAGCCGAGTACGAGGGCCGCTTCGTCGCCGTGCATGCACTCTTTCTACCCGCCGCGACCGGGCATGGTGGGCACGACCAAAACCGATCACGACCGCTACTCCAGACCCCTGGCGTCTGGAGTAGCGAGCGGCTATACATCGAGGCGTTGCTTGATCAGTCGGGGAGCTGGAAATGGACGACCTTGCCGGGTCACGCCCCGGACTGTCCTATTTGGATGGTTCGGGTGCGGTAGCTGCCGGAACCGCGGGCCGTTGCGGGGGAGCTCGATGACCGTCGACACCCACCACCACCTGTGGGACCTCGACGTCCGGGACCAGCCGTGGATCGTCGGGCCGGAGATGGAGTCGCTGCGCCGCGACTTCCGGCCGGCCGACCTGCAGGCGGCGTTGAAGGGCTCCGCGGTGGACGCCATGGTTCTGGTGCAGACCGCCGCCGACCCGGACGAGACGCCCGAGATGCTGGTGCTGGCCGACAGCGTGGACCGCATCGCGGCGGTGGTCGGCTGGGTCGACCTGACCGCCCGGGACGCCCGCGAGCGGATTGGTCGCCTGCAGGCCCACCCGTCCGGCGGCTGGCTGAAGGGCATCCGGCACCAGGTCGAGAACGAGCCCGACCCGGACTGGCTGATCCGCCCGGACGTGCTCAACGGGCTGGCGGCGGTCGAGGACGCCGGGCTGGTGTACGAACTGCTGGTCCGCCCGCACCAGCTGCCGGCCGCGATCAAGGCGGTCGGCCAGTTTCCGCAGCAGACCTTCGTGCTGGACCACTGCGCGAAGCCGCCGGTGGCCACCGGTGAGCTGGAGCCGTGGGCGAGCCGGATCCGGGCGCTGGCCGCGTTCCCGAACGTGGTGTGCAAGCTGTCCGGTCTGGTCACCGAGGACGACTGGGCCCGGCAACCTGATCCGGTGCGGCTGGCGCCCTACGCGGACGTGGTGCTGGAGGCGTTCGGGCCGGGGCGGCTGATGTTCGGCTCCGATTGGCCGGTGTGCCTGCTGGCCGCCGATTACGGGCAGGTCGTGGACTTGGCCCGGCAGCTGACCGCGGGCCTCGGCGACCGGCAGCGGTCGGCGGTGTTCGACTCCACGGCTCGCGAGGTGTACGACATTTAGGGACTTTCGGCTCTACCGAACGCCCCGCCCCGGGGTTTGCGGCCTGCTCCGTTCGGCGTAGCCTGGCGATGCCCGTCTCACCCCGCCCCCTCGGTGAGGCGGGCTTTTACTTGCCCCGCAGCGGAAAGGCCCGCCGCCGCCGCGCTGAGCGCCGCCGGAGTGGAGCGAACGGACCATTCGTGCCGATAGGCGGAGTGAGCGGGCCGTTCGCTCCGGGTTCGCTGCGCATCGGTGACTTGGTGCGGCTGATTTCCGCGGGGCGCGCGTGTCGTTGGGGTTGGGGCGAACGGACCGTTCGTGCCGATAGGCGGAGTGAACAGTCCGTTCGCTTCGAAACCGCGGTGTGTTCGGTGACGTGTGTCGGGCCGTTGGGGTTGGGGCGAACGGACCGTTCGTGCCGATAGGAGCCTGTTGCAAAATTACGCCCACCACGGACCGTGATCGATCGATCACGGCTGAGATGGCCACTGGCGGACAAGCGGCGGCGATCGAGACTGATTTGGTACTTCGGTTCAGCCGTTTTCGCCGAAAACGCAACAGGCTCTTAGCTTGGGTTTTAACCTGCTTGCTTCTTTCCGGCGGGTTGCCGGGTGTCCGTTTTTTCGGTTTTTTTGCGGACGGGATGGCGTTGAGCAGGACCGGAGCGGGAGCCTGGGGGCCGCCCTGGGCCGGGCCGGGTGGGTTTCGGCACACGCGCGGGGGTCCCGAGACGATCATGGATGTGGCGAAACCCGCGGCGTACCCGGTGCGGGCTTAACGGCCGGTCTGGCTCGGGGCGTCGTTCCCAGGGACGCCGCAGGTCCGTGGTGAGGTTGCGGGCGAGTCTGAGTTGGGTGTAGGCGGCGATCGTCAGCCAGGTCCACCGGTCCTGCTGGGCGGGTGTGCGGGTTTTCGCCGCGGTCCAGCCCAAGGTCGACTTGGCAAAACGGAAGAAATGCTCGATGTCGAACCGCCGTAGGTAGACCCGCCACAGCATGTCCAGATCCAGTGGGACGCCCTCGGGGGCGGCCCACCACAGCCACAGGTCCTTGTGCGGGGCGCGTCCGTCGGGCAGGTGTTCCACGCGGACGTGCACGACCGTGCGGTGACCACGGGTAGTTCGCTACGGTCGGCGAACCAGCCGCGGGCTTGGATCTTCGGCGACAGCCCGGACCAGGCATGCACCTCAACCCGTCCGTAGCGGTCGGTGTCCACGGTCAGCGTGGCGTCCGGGGTGTGCCAACTGGTGGGGCTGGCGCACTCGAAGCGGGCGCCGTATTTCGGTGGCCGCCCGGTCCTGCCAGGCACCCGCGGCGGCGGTGGGCGGTGAAACACCCGATCGTCACGGTCGAGACGGATCAGCAGTTGCACGTCCACATCAGACACCGCGTCGGTCATCGCGGTAGCCCCGGATAACCAGAGTCCATCACCACCATCGGTGGAAGGCGGCCCGCTCCACCCGTGCGCCCGGCGGCGCGCAGACGAGTAGCCAACTCCCGGATCTGGGCGGCGGTCACCGCCACGAGATCATCGTCGGGATCCATCCGGACCGCATCCACCGGCGACACCCACGACGAACGACCCCACTGGATGCCCGCAAGCCACGCATAGTTCCAGCCAGGGATCGTCTTACGGTCACCGTCACAGCGACACGACGTATGACAGTGACCGCGATCCGCCGAGCACTCCGCATCCGGTCGCGGGCACACGGTCACATCAGCGGTGAACAGAAGCGGTCCCTCGTCCGCCGCGGCAGGCAACCCATCCACCAGCACATCCCGTACCCCGGCGGCGTCGATCTCCCCGGCCGCCAACGCGTCGTACAACGCGCCATGCCCCCGCCGGAACACCGGCGACAGCGACAACTCCACCAACGAGGTCACCGGCCGCTCACCGCAGGACACCGCATCGCAGAGCACGAACAACGCATCCGCCCGAGCCGACAGACACCGGTAAAACCCATCCCGGAACCCGGTCACAGCCCCGAACTCGACCGCCTGGCGGTCATCCTGCACACTGATCACGACAGCCCTTGGTTGATCTTCTTCTTTCGTCAGAAGCATGATCACCCAAGGGCTGTTCCCATGATCAACCGGGGCCACAACAACACCCAAAGGTTAAAACCCAAGCTTAGGCGGGGTGAACAGTCCGTTCGCTTCTCCTCCCGCAACCGTCAACGGGTCCGGGTGACCTTCTTCAGGCCTCGCGGCTTGTCGGGGTCGAAGCCGCGGGCCAGCGCCAGCCCGAGGGCCAGCTGCTGGACCGGCAGGACCTCCAGCACCGGCGCCAGCTCCTCGGCACAGTCCGGCACCGGGATGCGGTGCGAGGCGCGCACATCCGAGGCCGCCGAGCCGATGGCGCAGACGTCCGCGCCGCGCTCGTGGACCACGTCGAGCGCCTCGCGCATCGCGTCGCCGCCGCGCCCCTTGCTGCACAACGCGAGCACCGCGGTGTCCTCGTCGACCGCCGCGACCGGGCCGTGCAGCAGGTCGGCGCCGCTGTAGGCGCGGGCCGAGAGGTAGCTGGTCTCGGCAAGCTTCAGCGCCGCTTCGGAGGCGGTGGCCAGCGAGAAGCCGCGGCCGGTGGTGACCATCCGCTCCGCGAAGCGGTACCGGCGCACCGCCTCGTCCACCACCTTCTGGCCGGCGTCCAGGGCGGTCGCGGCCAGCTCGGGGATCGGCTCCGCGTTCGCGCCGGTCCCGCCCCGGACCGCGTCGACGAGCAGGTACAGGGCAAGCAACGTCGCGCTGTACGTCTTGGTCGCGGCCACTGCCTGCTCGCGGCCCGCCCGGATGTCCACCGACAGCTCTGCGGCGGAGTTCAGCGGCGAGTCCGCGGTGTTGGTGACCGCGACCGTCAGCGCGCCGCGTTTGCGGCCGGACTCGGTGACCTCCAGCAGGTCGGGGGACCCGCCGCTCTGGCTGACCGACACCAGCAGCACGTCGGTCAGGTTCGGTTGTGCGCCGTAGAGCGTGGTCGTCGACGGCGATGCCAGCCCGACGGGCAGTTCGAGCAGGACTTCGATCAGGTACTTCGCGTAGAGCGCGGCGTGGTCGCTGGAGCCGCGCGCAGCCAGCAGCGCGAAGCGCGGTCGGCGCTCCGCGATCGTCGCGGCGACCTCGGCGATCGCCTCCCGGCCGGCCAGCAGGTCGGCAAAGATCGCGGGCTGCTGGGAGATCTCGTCGGTCATGTGCCGACCGGGGGTGGCGGTCATCAGACCCATCCCTTCCGTTGAGGTCTAGACCAATCCTATCTGGGGGTGCCGCGGATTGTCAGGCGTGAAGCGCCGCTAGCCCTTCACCGCGCCCGCCGTGACGCCCGACACCATCTTGCGCTGCACCGCCAGGAAGAACACCAGGACCGGCAGCGTGAACAGGGTGGCCGAGGCCATCGTCGCGCCCCAGTCCGTGCCGAACGCGTTCTGGAAGGTCTTCAGGAACACCGGCAGCGTCTGGAGGTCCTCGGAGCGCATGAAGATCAGCGCGTACAGGAACTCGTTCCACGCCGTGATGAACGCGAACACCGAGGTGGCCACCAGGCCCGGCCCCAGCAGCGGCAGGGTGACCCGCCGGAACGCCCCGGCCCGGCCGCAGCCGTCCACCATCGCGGCCTCCTCCAGGTCCATCGGGATCCCGTCGATGAACCCACGCAGCGACCAGATGGTGAACGGCAGCGTCGTGATCCAGTAGACGAGGATCAGCGAGGGCAGCTTGTTCAGCAGCCCCAGATCCCGCATGAACAGGAACATCGGCACCATCAGCGCCTCGAACGGCACCATCTGCGCGATCAGCGCGAGCATCAGGAAGCCCTTGCGCCCGCGGAACCGGAACCGGCTCATCGCCAGCGCCGCCAACGTGCCCGCGACCAGCGAGCACGCGACCGCGGTGAGCGTGACCAGCAGGCTGTTGCCCAGGTAGCGGAGGAAGCCCGAGCCCAGCAGCGCGGTCGCGTAGTTCTGCAGCGTGACCGAGGTCGGCACCAGGTCGTAGGACGCCGACAGCGCCTCGCCTCGTGGCTTGAGCGAGCTGGCGAACATCCAGTACGTCGGGAACGCGAACACCAGCGCGATGGCCACGGCCAGCACCGACAACCCGATCCGGCGGGTCCTCACAGCTCCACCTCCTGAGAGCGCAGCAGCAGCCGCAGGTACTGGGCGCAGACGACGACGAGCACGAGCACCATCAGCACGCTGACCGCGGCGGCCACGCCGAAGTGCTTGCCCGCGATGCCTTCGAGGTACTGCATGACCGGCAGCGTGGTGCTCCCGCCGTCCGGGCCGCCCTCGCGCATCGCCCACACCTGCGAGAACACCTTGAAGTCCCACAGGATCGACAGGAACGTCACGATCATCAGCACCGGCTTGAGGTGCGGCCAGGTGATCGAGGTGAACGTCTGCCAGCCGCCCGCGCCGTCGATCCCGGCCGATTCGTAGAGGTCGTTGGGCACCCCGAGCAGCGCGGCGTACAGCGTCATCGCCACGAACGGCACGGCCTGCCAGACGATCAGGATGCCCACCACGGCCAGCGTGCTGGTGCCGCTGGCGAACCAGGAGTTCCCGGCGAACGAGTCGAAGCCGAGCAGCACCAGCGTCTTGTTCAAGATCCCGTACTGCTGATCGAAGATCCACTGGAACACCGTGGTCGCGGCCAGCTGCGGCACCGCCCAGGCCAGCAGCAGGCTGACCTGCAGCACCACCCGCGGGACCGCCGGCACGTGCTTCATCAGCAACGCCAGCAGCAGGGCGCCGACCACCGTGGCCGCCACGATGCACGCGGTGAACACCACGGTCCGGACCGTGACGGTCCAGAACTCGGGGTTGGAGAGGATCTGGGCGTAGTTGCCGAAGCCGATCCAGGTGAACTCGCCGCGGGTGAGCTCGCCGAGGTCGAGCTTGCGGAAGCTGGTCACGACGACGTTCACCGCCGGCCAGCCGAGCAGAGTGATCAGGGCGAGCACCGCGGGAGCGAGCAGCAGGTACGGCATCGCTTCCCGGACTCGCGGGCGGCGCCGGGCGCCGGGCACCACGGGCGAACCCGCAGTGCCCGGCGCCGGGCGGGTATGCGTGGCGGTCATGGTCAGTTGTTGCCCGCGAGCGCCTTGGTGATCTTGTCGTTCGCCTCCATCGTGGCGTCGACGACCGACTTCTGGCCGGTCAGCACCGCCGTCATCATGTCCTTCAGCGGGTTCTGCCCGGACTCGATGGCCGCCCACTGCGGGACCGCCGGCGGCACCTTGCCGTCCCTCGACGCAACGGCCATGGCCGCGCTGACCGGGCTCTTCTCCAGCGAGCTGGTGTCCTGCGAGGCGCCCGGCACGACTCCGCTGTCGGCGATCTCGGTCTGGTACTTCTGGCTGGTCAGCAGCCTCAGCCAGTCCTTGGCGGCCGCGGCGTCGGCGCTGCCCGCCGGGATCGCCAGGGTGGAGCCGCCGAGGAACACCGGGGCGGTCTTGCCCGGGTGCTTCGACGGGATCGGGAAGGCGCCGGAGAGCTCGGCGATCTGCGGGTTCGTCTTCGCCGCGGTCTGCACCTCCCAGGGCAGCGCGATCATCATCGCGACCTTGCCCTTGGCGTACACCTCGGCCTGCTGCGGCTCGGCCTCGTCGGTGTCGGCCGGGGCGGACGTCGCCGAGGTCTTGACCAGCTGCTGGTAGAACTCGACGCCCTCGCGGGCCCCGGGGGTGTCCAGGGCGCCCTGGTAGTTGGCGCCGTCGCGGACGGCGAGGTCGCCGCCGGAGTCCCAGATGAACGACAGCAGCGCGTACCAGGACTGGCCCGGCAGGTAGAGCGACTGGAAGTCGGGGTCCCCGCCGTGCTTCTGCTCCAGCTTGGTGATCGTGGCGAGCAGCTCGTCGCGGTTGGTGGGCGGCTGGGTGATGCCGGCCTGCTGGAACAGCTCCTTGTTGTAGACGAAGACGCGGTTGGCGGCGTAGAACGGCACGGCGTACTGCTTGCCCTCCCACGCGCCGGACTCGGCTAGCGCCGGCACCCACTGCGACTTGTTCATGCCCTCGGCATCGGCCGTGAGGTCCAGCAGCGTGCCCTCGGAGGAGAACTGCGCCGTCTGGCTGTTCCCGAGCTCGATCACGTCCGGCGGGTCGTTGCTGGTCAGCGCGGTGGTCAGGCGGTCCTGGATGCCGTTCCACTGCTGGATCTGGTAGTCGACCTTCATGCCCGGGTGGGTCTGCTCGAACTCCTTGTTGAGCTCGTCGATCAGCACGTCGGGCGCCGAGCCGTCCATCAACCAGACGGTCAGCTTGTTGTCGCTCTCGCCAGCACCGCCACCGCAGCCGGCGAGTGCCAACGACAGTGCGGCTGCCGCTGCGAGCGCTCTCCAGGTCTTCAACGTTTCGCCCCTTCCTCCGCGCCAGTGCGGAGCGGCGGGTGCGGGGCACCCGCCCTCTTTGGTGTAGACCAATGTGATCAAGATTGTGGTCCGGGGCACACGATGTCAAGACTTTTCAGCGCTACTGTCATGCACGCATAAGGCTGGCCCCTAGCTTCGGGCGCTCGTGCATCGCGACGGCAACCCCGTCGTCCGCGACGCTCGCGCGGCCGGCTTTCGGGCATGCTGAGGTATTAGGACTCGGCAGGGCGGCTCGACGCCTCGGGGAGCGGAACAACGGCGGCAAAATTGCGGTAGGAGGAACGATGCTCGAAACGTCCGTGTCCGGTGGGGCAGACTCGTCCGGACGCGCACAACGCGAACCGAAGTACTGGGGACTCAAGCAACACCTGCTGGACATGCTTCGATCCCTGCCGCCCGGTGCGCCGATTCCTACCGAGCGCTCGTTGGCCGCCGAGTTCGACGTCTCCCGCACGACGGTGCGCCAGGCGCTGGCCGAGCTGACCGTGGAAGGGCGGTTGCTGCGGGTGCAGGGCAAGGGCACCTTCGCGGCCAAGCCGAAGGTCGCCCAGCGGCTGCAGCTGAGCAGCTACACCGAGGACATGCGCGCCCAGGGGCGCCAGCCCACCTCGCGCCTGCTGGAGGTCGTCGAGGAACCGGCCGCGGAGGAGCTGGCCGCGCTGCTCGGGACCAAGCCGAGTTCGACCGTGCTGCGGCTGCGCCGGCTGCGGTTGGCCGACGGCGAGCCGATGGCCATCGAGACCACCCACCTGCCGCTGACCCGGTTCCGCGGGCTGACCGGCCAGCTGGAATCCGGCGGCTCCCTCTACCAGGTGCTGCGCGAGAACTTCGACGTCGAGCTCGGGCACGCCGAGGAGACGATAGAGACCGCACTCGCCAGCCCGGAGGAGGCCGAGCTGCTCGGCTCCGACGTCGGCCTGCCGATGCTGCTGCTGTCCCGGCACTCGTTCGACACCGAGGGGCGCCCGGTGGAATGGGTGCGGTCGATCTACCGCGGCGACCGCTACAAGTTCGTCGCGAGGCTCAACCCGCCCAACTGAGCTGCGCGCCGGTTTTGCGCTAAAACGGTGTTTTCTCCGCTTGAAGGGCACCCCGGTCGGGGTGCCCTTCGTCGTTGCGGGCCGCGGCGTTACGCGCAAGTGGGAGTCCTCACGGTTCGGCAACGTTATGGAGAAATCGCTTGTGCTCCCCCGTTAGAACGTTCTGGAGAGAGTGCATCAAGAGCGTGGGAGCCATGGTCAGGCAGAAAGAGGAGTCCGGCGAGCAGGAATCGGCCGAGGAGGGGGAGAAGTCCAAGAAGAAGCTCGACCTGTCACCGACCCAGGTCGCGGGAGCGGCGCTGGCCTCGGTGACCGCGGCCTTCCTGGGATCCCGGCTCGGGGTGGCGGGCACGATGCTCGGCGCCGCGCTGACGAGCGTGGTCATCACCGTGGGCGGCGCGTTCTACCAGCGGTCGTTCGACAGCGCGAAGGAGAAGGCGGTGCACGCCGCCGCGAAGGCCTCGGAGAAGCGGTTCAAGCGGACCACCGTCGCGCGCTTCGTGTCCAAGGAGGGCGAGAAGGTCGAGGCGACGCGGCACATCCACCTGTCGCCCGACATGCACTGGCCGGGCGGGGAAACGGTGGTGGACGAGGACCGCACGGCGAAGATCGACGCCGAGGCTGCCACCCGCATGCTGAGCTGGTCCGGAACGGAGCAGGCGAGCGAGGTCGTCGAGACGCAGCGGAGCCCCGATCGGCGCAAGCTCCGGACCCGGTGGGTCGTGGTGGCCGCTAGCTGCTCGGCGGCTTTCGTGCTGAGCATGCTGATCGTCACCGGCGTCGAAGGTGTGACCGGCAAGCCGCTCTCCGGCGGCGACGGCGGAACGACGCTCGGCCAGGTGCTGCACCGCGATCCGCAGCCAACGCCCAGCACCCCGGCCAAGCCGCGGGAGACCCCGAGCGAGCAGCCGCAGCCGTCGACGGAGGTGAAACCCACCCAGCAGCCGGCGGAGCAACCCACCACGGAGGCCCCGGCACCCACCCAGCAGCCGACGCAGGCTCCGACCTCGACGGAGCAGCCGGGCCAGGCGCCGGCATCGGGCGTCGTCGACCCTCGCGACCCCGCCGCTAGGACGGGAGAGCTGCAGCAGCCCACGTCTGGGCGATAAAAACCCCAGTTCAGGCGCCCCCTGCGCAACTCGATCGAGTTGCGCAGGGGGCGTTTTGGGTGAGATGGGGCGAAAGGGAAAAGGTGGGACTGGTGAGCTCCTCTGATACTGGATCGGCGGCGGGGGTTCTGAGATCCAGCTCACGAAGAGGGAGACATCAGATGAAGCGCAGACTCGCGGCCCGGGTGGCCGGGACCGTGATGTTGGCGGCGGGGACGGTGGCCGCGCTGACCATGCCAGCCACCGCCACCACCACCGAAACCGTGCCGCCCGCGAGCGAAGCGGCGACCCTGCTCGACGCGATGCAGCGCGATCTGGGCCTCAACCGGGACCAGGCCCTCCAGCGGCTCGACCAGGAAGCCGACGCCAACCGCGCGGAGCAGCAGCTCCGCGGCTCGCTGGGCGGCACCTTCGGCGGGGCCTACTTCGACCCGGCGAGCGGCAAGCTCGTCGTCGGCGTCACCGACTCGGCCGCCTTCGACGCGGTGCGGGCGGCCGGTGCCGAGCCCACGCTGGTCGACTACTCCATCGAGGAGCTCAACGGGGTCGTCGAGGGACTGAACCTCCGCAGCACCGCAGCCCCCAAGCCGGTTTCCGGCTGGTACGCCGACAGCCGCGCGAACTCCGTCGTCGTCACCACCAGGCCGGGCAGCGCCGTCCAGGCGGCGCGGTTCGTGCAGTCCACCGGCGTTCTCGTTGACGCGGTGCGGGTCGTGGAGTCGACGGAGAACCCGCGCACCCTGGCCGACGTCATCGGTGGCAACGCCTACTACATCGGCAGCGCCCGCTGTTCGGTCGGGTTCTCGGTGCAGGGCGGCTTCGTGACCGCCGGGCACTGCGGCAACGAGGGCGACACCACGTCGCAGCCCACCGGCCAGTTCAAGGGCTCGTCGTTCCCGGGCAACGACTACGGCTGGGTCCGGGTCGGAGCCGGCGAGACACCGCAGGCGCTGGTGAACCAGTACAACGGCAGCAACGTCAGCGTGGCCGGCTCCACCGAGTCCGCCGTGGGCGCGTCCATCTGCCGCTCCGGTTCCACCACGGGCTGGCACTGCGGTTCGGTGCAGGCCAAGAACCAGACCGTGCAGTACCCGCAGGGCACCGTGACCGGCCTGACTCGCACCGACGTCTGCGCCGAGCCCGGTGACTCCGGTGGTTCGTGGCTGTCCGGCAACCAGGCCCAGGGCGTGACCTCCGGCGGTTCGGGCAACTGCAGCTCCGGTGGCACGACCTACTTCCAGCCGGTGAACGAGATCCTCCAGGCCTACGGCCTGAGCTTGCTCACCCAGTAATTCCCCTGACCGGCCCCCGGCGATCAGCCGGGGGCCGCGCCATGTCCGGGGTGCTCCCAGGTGGACGTCCGGTGCGGACCGGGTGATCGGCGGGTGTCAGCCCAGGCGGTCGCGGAGTTCGCGGGCCGCCGCCCTGGGGTCCTCGGCCCCGGTGATCGCGCGGACCACGACGATCCGCTCCGCCCCGGCCTTGAGTGCCTCGTCGAGGTTGTCCGGGCCGATGCCGCCGATCGCGAACCACGGCCGACCGTGCCCGCGGTGCTCCGCGGCGTGCTCCACCAGGCCGAGCCCGGCCGCCTGGCGCCCCGGCTTGGTCGGGGTCGTCCACACCGGACCGGTGCAGAAGTAGTCCACGCCGGGTTCGGTGGCCGCGGCATCGGCCTGCACCACGTCGTGCGTGGACCGGCCGATCGCGACGTGCTCGCCGACGATGCGCCGGGCGATCTCCACCGGCAGGTCGTCCTGCCCGAGGTGCAGGATGTCGGCCTCGGCGGCCATCGCCACGTCCGCGCGGTCGTTCACCGCGAGCAGCGCGCCGTGCCGCACGCAGGCATCGGCCAGCACCTCCAGCGCCGCCAGCTCGTGGCGGGCCTCCAGTGGAGCGCCGTTCGGTTGCTTGTCCCGCAGCTGGATGATGTCGACCCCGCCGGCCAAGGCGGCGTCCGCGAACTCCGCGAGATCACCGCGCTCGGTGCGCGCGTCGGTGCACAGGTACAGCCGTGACTCGTCGAGGCGGGCGCGGATGCCGAAGCCGTCCAATCCAGGCATGTTCCACAGGGTAGCCCCCTGCGGCGCGGTCGCCGGACGCGCTTTCGGCGCTCACGCGCCGGGCATCGTGAAAATTGCTCGACCTCGCTCCTGACGTCGCAATCCTCGCCCGGTACCGTGGTCCTCGGTGAGCACGGGAGTCCGGGTACCGGGCTGAGAGGGGGCGCTGGCCCCGACCGTCGAACCTGATCCGGGTCATGCCGGCGCAGGGAGCGTGGAGTGTCTGAAGAACGGAAGAAGCACGTCGTCGTCGTAGGAGGCGGCGTGATCGGCATGTCCGTGGCCTGGCGCGCAGCCGCCGCGGGACACCGGGTTCAGCTCGTCGACGCCGAACCGGCGTCCGGGGCGTCCAACGTGGCCGGCGGGATGCTGGCGCCGATCGCCGAGGCGTGGCCCGGCGAAGAAGAACTGCTGGAACTGGGCGAGGCGTCGCTGCGGCTGTGGCCGGCGTTCGCCGGCGAACTCGGTCAAGCCTCCGGCCTGCCTTCGGGATTGCGCCGCGAGGGAACCCTGGTCGTCGGCGTGGACAGCGCCGACCGGGCCGAGCTGGACAGCCTCGTCGACTACCTCGCCCGGCTCGGCCGCACCGTCACCCGCCTGACCAGCCGGGAGGTGCGACGCCTGGAGCCGTCGCTGGGACCGGCGGTGCGTGGTGCGCTCGAGGTGCCGGGCGACCTCGCGGTCGACAACCGCCTCACGCTGGCTGCGCTGCGCGCGGCCGCCGCTGCGGCGGGCGTCGATTTCGTCGCGGCGAACGCGAAGCGGGTCCGGCCCGGCGTGGTGGAGCTCGAAGATTCCACTGTGGACTGCGATGTCGTGGTGATCGCGGCGGGCGTCCACTCGGGCGCGCTGCACCCCGCGCTGAAGGACCGGATCCGGCCGGTGAAGGGCGAAATCCTCCGCCTGCGCGCGCGAACCACGGCGGTGCCGCCGCCCAGCCGCACGATCCGCGGCCCGGTGCGCGGCCGGCAGACCTACCTGGTGCCGCGCGACGACGGCGGCCTGGTGCTCGGCGCCACCCAGTACGAGGTCGGCTTCGACAGCGAGGTCACCGTGGGCGGGGTGCGAGACCTGATCGCCGACGCCGAGCGGCTGATGCCGGGCATCGCCGAGTACCAGCTCGTCGAGTCCGCGGCCGGGTTGCGCCCGAGCACCGACGACAACCTGCCGGTGCTCGGCTGGCTGGAACCCGGTGTGCTGGCGGCCACCGGGCATCACCGCGGCGGCTTCCTGCTCGCCCCGGTCACCGTCGAGGCGGTGCTCGCGCTGCTGCACGGCGAGGAGCCCGCCACCGAGATCAAGGCCGCCGATCCGAGCCGATGGGGAGGACAGCAGTGCACGTCGTGATCAATGGCGAGACCCGGCAGGTAGCCGCCGACGCAACGCTCGCGGCGGTGCTGCAGGAATTCGGCGTGCCCGACCGGGGCGTGGCCGTGGCGCTGGACGGCTCGGTGGTGCCGCGTGCCGTGTGGCCGGACACCACGCTGAGCCCCGATGCCACCATCGAGGTCCTCACCGCAGTGCAAGGTGGGTGACGTGGCTCCGCCCCACCCAGAGGCGGGGCCCCAACCGGAAAGGTTGCGGTCCAGCCCGAACCGACCCCTTGCGGGGCAGGAGAAGCGCATCGCCCCGAACCTGTCGTTAGGAGAGTCATGGACGACCCGTTGGTGATCGCCGGCCGCGAGTTCGGTTCGCGGCTGATCACCGGGACCGGAGGGGCGACGAACCTCGCGGTCCTGGAGCGCGCGCTGATCGCGTCCGGAACCGAGCTGACGACCGTGGCGATGCGCCGCGCCGACGCCGGCGGCGGCACCGGTGTGCTCGACCTGCTGCGCAAGCTCGGCATCGAAGCACTGCCGAACACGGCGGGCTGCCGGACGGCGGCTGAGGCCGTGCTGACCGCGCAGCTGGCGCGGGAGGCGCTGGAGACGAACTGGGTCAAGCTGGAGGTCGTCGCCGACGAGGACACCCTGCTGCCCGACCCGGTGGAGCTGCTCGACGCCGCGGAACAGCTTGTCGACCAGGGCTTCGTGGTGCTCGCCTACACCAACGACGACCCGGTGCTGGCGCTGAAGCTGGAGGAGGTCGGTTGCGCGGCGGTGATGCCGCTCGGTTCGCCGATCGGCACCGGCCTGGGCATCCGGAACCCGCACAACATCGAGATGATCGTCTCCCGCGCGTCGGTGCCGATCGTGCTCGACGCGGGCATCGGCACGGCCTCGGACGCGGCGCTGGCGATGGAGCTAGGCTGCTCCGCGGTCCTCCTGGCCACGGCGGTGACCCGCGCCCAGGACCCGGAGCGTATGGCGGCGGCGATGCGAGCGGCGGTCGAGGGAGGCCGCCTGGCGTCCCTGGCGGGCCGAATCCCCAAGCGCTTCTGGGCCCAGGCCTCCAGCCCCGGCCGACCCCTGGAGTGAGCGGGGGGCGCTGGCTGGCCGGACCGGCTCACCGGTTCCGGCCGGAGGTTGGGCGGTCCCTGCCGAGCCGCCAGCCGGCCAGCGTCCAGCACACCCCCCCAGAGCAGGAAGAACGGTGACCACAGCAGCAGGTCCCAGCGCGCCAGGTCGCGCGCCAGCGCGGCATGCTCTCCCCGCGGCGGACTGACCCCCGTCAGCACCAACGCGTCACCGACGAAACCGAACCCCAGCGGCCCGATCGCGCGGACGATCATGAAGATCCCCAGCGTCCAGGCGATTGTCAGCAGCAGCCGGCGCGGGAGGGCCGCACACCAGGGGCGGGTGGTGGCCAGCGCGACGATGATGCCGACCACCGCGGCACCGGCCAGCACCCAGTGGCTCGCCACGAACAGCGGATCACGTGCGAGCAGTCGTTCGCGCAGATCCGGGGGCAGCGGATCCTTCCAGCGCATTTGCGCCCAGTGCCTGCGTGAGCTTCATCGACCCGTAGGCCGCGGCGCACGCTGCCGCCCCGTGCGCGCCCGCCCGCGTCCGGTCAGCCCACGGCATGTCTCGTCGCCTTCACGTAGGACTGGATCATCGCCATGAGCAGCGCGATCACGACGATCCCGAGGACGCCGTGGTGCCACTGCCAGCCCACACCGATGCCGATGAAGCCGTCCACGATCATGATCGCCGCGCCGGCGCCGACCGCCAGCAGCATTGCGGCCAGCACCAGCAACATCAACGGTCTGGGCACGCGGCGTCCCGGCGCCGCAACCGTGGCGATGGCCACCCACGCGCCCAACAACCCGGACGCGGCGGCGAACCACTGGGCCGTGGCAGCGTCCAGGAAGTAGCCGTCTCGCACGGCATCCGGCACGGCCGGGCCGCCCGGGAACCCGAGCCGGGCCTGCCAGGCGAAAACCGCTTTCCCCGCGGCGTAGCCGAGGAACAGCACCGCCACCGCGTACGCGGGCCAGTGTCTCGGGCGATCAGATCCATCCATGGCTGCGACGGTAGGAACCGCAAGCCGGGAACGACTCCCGCCCGAGTTGGAAACACCTCCCCCGCAGGGGGGAGCCGCCGCGCGCGAGGTTCAGGCACCACGACACGCGAGGCCGGGTTCGGGCAGGTCCGGTGCCGGAGTCAGCGGATGTGGAGGCGTTCGGGGCGGACGAAGCTGATCGTGTAGCTCTTCCACGGGCTGTCGTAGCCGAAGGTCCGGTCGATCGCCTGGCGGGCGTGCAGGGCGTTCTCCACCAGCGAGCTCGCCAGCAGCTCCGTCGCCGGGGCGCTGCCCGCCGGCACGTCCGGGATCTTCGCCGTCGGCTTGCCGCCCAGCAGGTCGTCCACCGCGCGTAGCGCCGGAACCGCGACCGCCTGCTCGGCCTCCGGCCGGAACGCGAGCGTCGCGACGTCCTGCCGCAACGCGTCGAGCGCGATGGCCGCCGCACGCGTCGCGCGGTCGTCGTCAGTCTCCTCACCGGTCCCGTCGAGCATTGCCGGCATGCCCAGCAGGTCCTGGGTGCGCCGCAGCGCCAGCACGTTCGCCGCCTGCAGCGCCACGGGCAGGTCGACGCCCTGCCCGGCCGCTCGCACGCTACGCAGCAGCTCGGACACCGCCCACACCGTGGACCGCACCGCGCCGCGCACGTCCGGCAGGATGCTGCTGGGCAGGACCAGGTAGCTGAGGTAGCCGACGCTCAGCGCGATGGCCGCTCCGACTGCGGTGTTCGCCGCGAAGCTGATGCCCACGTTCACCAGCGGTCGGTCCAGCCGCATCGCCTGGTCGACGACGGTCACCACGATCAGGCAGCCGAGCAGCGCCTGGTAGTCCGCACGCAGCCGCGTCATGTTCAGCAGCATGCCGCCGATCACCAGCGGCACCAGCAGGAACGTCCCCGGCAGCAGGGTGATCAGCACGGCCAGCGCGGTCACGCCGAGCACCGCGCCACCGGTCCGCTCCAACGCGCCGGTCATGCTGTCCCGCGCCGCCGGCTGCAGCACCACGTACAGCGCGAGCAGCAGGCTGGACGCCGAGGGGTCGCGCAGCAGCAGGACGATCACCATGCCGAAGGCGACCGCGAGGGTGCAGCGCAGCGCGTGCCGGAACAGCGAAGAGCGGAACGAGAGGTGCGCCCGGACCGCGCCCATGACCCGCTCCCGGCGCGCGCCGGGAGCCGGCGGCGGCAGCGGGGTCTCGACGCGGCGCATCACCGTGGCGCGGATCCGGTCCAGCCCCTGGTTGAGGCCCTGGACCGCGTCCGGCAGGTCCTGCCGTCCGCCGCGGGCCACCACGGCCTGCGCCGGGTCGCGGCGAGCCGCGGCCGGCAGTCCGGTGCAGGCGCGGGAGCGCACCGCACGGGCGAGTTCGGCGGCGACCTGGTCGGCCTCCGCGACGATCTGCTCCAGGCGGGCGGCTTCCGCGCGGTCGCTCTGCTGGGCCTGCGCGAGCAGGGTTTCGCGCGCCGCGCGGAAGCGAGCCGCGCCGGCCAGCACCTGGCCGAGCCAGGTGGCCGAGCCGTCGGCGCGCCACGCGGCGGCGGCCGATTCGACCACACCCGGCCCGGGTTCGAGCAGCGTCCGGGCGACCGCCACGCGAGTCGCCCTGGTCGGGTCGCCGATGCCGATGATCACTCGCAGGACCAGCGCGAACAGCGCGCCGGCGGCGGTCGAGGCCAGCAGCACCAGCGCCGGCTGGTCGGAGCCAATCCCGGTGGTGGTGGACACCAGCGTCGCGGCGGCGAAGGTCTGCCCGCCGATGCGGTAGTGCTCGCCCAGCGCGGGCAGCATGCCGCTGCCGAAGACCACCAGCGCCACCGCGAGCCCGGCCAGCACCGGGATGTTCACCAGCAGTGGGCCGACGGTCATCACGAGCACCAGCGCCGGGGTGAACCAGACGAACCGGCGCAGGTCGGTGCGCAGCGACTGGCCGCCGGTGGCGACCAGCGCCAGCACCGCGGTTAACCCGGCGATCAGCGCCGGGGTCTGCAGGTCGAAGATCCATCCGATGGCGGTGCCTGCCACCACGGCGACGAGCACCAGCACGGCGTACTGGCGCTGTCGGGGGTCCGGTGCTCCTGCCTCGGTGGCCAGCAGTCCCCGCACTCGTGTCCACACCGATTTAGCCACGCTGTTGCAAACCCCTGTCGTCGTCGTGCGCGTAGCGCGCAGCAGACCGCAACCGCCGATGGCCCGCAGTCTCGGGAAATACGCGTTTCTCAACCACTGTGTCGATGGGGCACGCCATTCGGGTTACAGATCCGGGACCAAAATCACTCTATTAGGGGGACGGTTGGGGGTTTCAGAAGGAGCGGGGGCTGACGCGCCAGAACGTCGACACCGGGCCCACCCCGGCCCCGAGCGGGTACGCGCGCGAGACGCTGCGGGTGACGAACCGCTTCCCGCTGCGCACCGCGTCCGGCATCGAGGCGCCCTTCGCCAAAGCGGCCGTGATCGCCGAGGCGAACACGTCGCCCGCGCCGTGGGTGTGCACTGTCGCGTAGCGGGGGCCGGGCAGCGGGATCGCCTCGTTGCCGTCGAAGAGCACGTCGACGCACTCCGGGTCGTCGGCCAGGTGACCGCTCTTGACCAGCACCCACTGCGGGCCGAAGTCGAAGATGGCCTTCGCGGCGTCCAGCAGGTCCGCGCGGGTGCGGGCGTCGATCCCGGTCAGCAGCCGGACCTCGTCGAGGTTCGGGGTGACCAGCGTGGCGCGCGGAAAAGCCTTGTACCGCAAGGCATCCAGCGCGTCCGGGCGCAGCAGCGGCTCGCCGCTGCGAGAGGCCGCGACCGGGTCCACGACGAACGGCGTGCGGCCTTCGCGGCCGATGCCGTGCTTGTCGCAGGCGTCCAGCACGGCCTCGATGGTGGCGGCCGAGGCGAGCACTCCGGTCTTTGCCGCGTCCACACCGATGTCCGAAGCGACCGCGTCGATCTGCGCGGCGACGGTCTCCGGCGGGATCTCCACCAGGCCGGTGACGCCGACGGTGTTCTGCACGGTCACGGCGGTCACCGCGGTCATGCCGTGCACGCCACAGGCGAAGAAGGTGCGCAGGTCCGCGTGCATCCCGGCGCTGCCGCCGGAATCCGATCCGGCGATGGTCAACACGGTCGGAGGGGCGGTGTCGTTCACGGGCCGAACTTCGTGCCCGGCCGAGATCTCGTGCATCCACCTCATGTTACGGCCCGGCTCCTACCGATCTTCCAGGGTGCGCGCGCCCCCGTGGACACGATTTCAATGGAAATCGGACCTTCGATTTCAATGGAACTTGCGGACCTCCGGCGTGTCGGCACCCGACACGCCGGAGGCTGTGGACAACCTCCGCAACTTCAATGGAAATCGCAGTCCCCCCTGCGAGGGGGGATCGGGGATCTAGTCGGGATCTAGCCGGGATCTAGTCGGCGAGCGGGAGGTAGACCTTGCCGCCGGCGCCCGCGAACTCCTCGGACTTCTCCTGCATGCCCGCTTCGATCGCCTCGACGCTCGTCAGGCCTCGCTCCTCGGCGAACCTGCGGATGTCCTGGGTGATCTTCATCGAACAGAACTTCGGCCCGCACATCGAGCAGAAGTGCGCCGTCTTGGCCGGTTCGGCGGGCAGCGTCTCGTCGTGGAACTCGCGCGCGGTGTCCGGGTCCAGCGACAGGTTGAACTGGTCCGTCCAGCGGAACTCGAACCGCGCCGTGGACAGTGCGTCGTCCCGCTCCTGCGCGCGCGGGTGGCCCTTGGCCAGGTCGGCGGCGTGCGCGGCGATCTTGTAGGTGATCACGCCGGTCTTCACGTCGTCCCGGTTGGGCAGCCCCAGGTGCTCCTTCGGGGTGACGTAGCAGAGCATCGCGGTGCCCGCCTGGGCGATCATCGCCGCGCCGATGCCGGACGTGATGTGGTCGTAGGCGGGGGCGATGTCGGTGGTCAGCGGCCCGAGCGTGTAGAACGGCGCCTCGCCGCACAGCTCCTCTTCCAGCCGCACGTTCTCGGCGATCTTGTGCATCGGGACGTGCCCCGGACCCTCGATCATCACCTGCACGTCGTGCTCCCGGGCGATGTGGGTGAGTTCGCCGAGGGTCTCCAGTTCGGCGAACTGCGCGCGGTCGTTGGCGTCCGCGATGGAGCCGGGCCGCAGGCCGTCGCCGAGCGAGAATGTGACGTCGTAGTCGCGCAGGATCTCGCAGAGCTCGCTGAAGTGCGTGTACAGAAAGCTCTCCCGGTGGTGCGCCAAGCACCACGCGGCCATGATCGAGCCGCCGCGGGACACGATGCCGGTGACCCGGTTCGCGGTCAGCGGCACGTAGCGCAGCAGCACCCCGGCGTGCACGGTCATGTAGTCCACGCCCTGCTCGCACTGCTCGATGACGGTGTCGCGGTAGATCTCCCAGGTCAGCTCGGCCGGATCGCCGTTGACCTTCTCCAGCGCCTGGTAGATCGGCACGGTGCCGATCGGTACCGGCGAGTTGCGCAGGATCCGCTCGCGGGTCTCGTGGATCCGCTTGCCGGTGGACAGGTCCATGACGGTGTCGGCGCCCCACCTGGTGGCCCACACCATCTTCTCCACCTCTTCCTCGACGGAGGAGGTCACCGCGGAGTTGCCGATGTTGGCGTTGACCTTCACCAGGAACTTCTTGCCGATGATCATCGGCTCGCTCTCCGCGTGGCAGCGGTTGGCGGGGATCACCGCCCGGCCGCTGGCCACCTCGTCCCGGACAAGTTCCGCCGGGACGCCTTCGCGGGTCGCGATGTACTCCATCTCCCGCGTGATGACGCCGGCCCTGGCCCAGCCGAGCTGGGTCCGGTGTTCCCGGCCGTCGGTCCACCCCGCCCGCATCCGGTGAAGTCCACTGTGGACGTCAACGTTGGCGTTCTCGTCGGTGTACGGCCCGGAGGTGTCGTACACGTCGAGGTGCTCGCCGTTGGTCAGCTCGATGCGGCGGAATGGCACTTGCAGGCCGGATTCGGTGTTCCGGAACACCTTCCGCGAGCCGCTGATCGGCCCGGTGGTGATCTGGGTCCCGTTCTCGGACGCGTTCGGACGCACGTCGGCCACTGCCATCCACTCCCTACGCCGGCATTACCCGGTCAGGTTCGTGCGGTCGGCGGCCCCGGAGTTCTCCAGCCGCCCTCTCAGCCCGCTGTTGGTACGAGCTCCCGCGGTTTTGGTTTGTCGCGGCCCGAGGCTAGCCGGACCCGCCGAACCTGCCAACCCCCGGTCACTCCGATGACGGCAGCGCGGATTGCCGTTAGGCTCTTTGACCAGGGCGATCGCAATGTTGTCAGGGATGGTGAGTACGGTGCGTGATGACATCGATACAGGAGGTGATCGCACTGTGACTGCTGCCCCTGCGTTCGAAACCGCTACCTGGGAAGAGTTGGTCGAAATCTGGCAGAACCTCGACCTTCCCAACGCGGCCTGGCGCGCGGAGATCATCGAAGGAAGGGTTGTGATGACGAGGCCGCCAGAAAACGCGCATAACCTGATTGCGGATCTCGTGCACGGAGAACTGCGCGATTCGATTCCGAAGGAGTGGGCGATTTTTCAGACATCCGGGATCAAGATTCCGGAGCGCAAGAGTTTGTGCACGCCTGATCTCGTGGTGATTCCCAGGAGTGATGTTCTGGCGGGCAAGAGCTCAATCCTCGCAGACAAGGCGTTGCTGGTTGTGGAGATCACATCTCGAGGCAACGCCGATGACGATCGCACGAGGAAGCTTTGGGGTTATGGGCACGCAGGAATTCCTTTGTATCTATTGATCGACAGGTTCGCGTCGGACGGGCCGACGGTGACGTTGTTCTCGCAGCCGACCGGCGGGCGTTATCTCCATCAACACCGCGTAGTTTTCGGTGAGCCTGTCGAGTTGCCCGAGCCGTTCGGCATCACGCTTGACACAAGTCAGTTCTGATCAATCCTCGTCCTCGGCGAAGGGGTCGCCGTGTTCGGCCGGGTCCCAGGTCAGGCCGGGGATGCCCCAGCCGTTGCGCCGCACCATCTTCTTCGCCGCTCGGGCGTGGCGGCCGACCAGGCGTTCAAGGTAGAGGTGGCCGTCCAGGTGGTCGGTCTCGTGCTGCAGGCAGCGGGCCAAGAAACCGGTCCCCTCGACCTCGATCGGCTTTCCGTCCACATCGGACCCGGTGACCTTCGCCCAGCTCGCCCGGCCGGTCGGGTAGGACTCGCCGGGCACCGACAGGCAGCCCTCCCAGTCGTCGTCCGGGTCGGGCATGGTCTGCGGGATCTCGACGGTCATCAGCTCGGGGTTGACCACCACGCCGCGGTGCTGGACGCCCGCGTCGTCGGGACAGTCGTAGACGAACAACCGCAGGTCGATGCCGATCTGGTTGGCCGCCAGCCCGACCCCGTTGGCGGCGGCCATCGTCTCGAACATGTCGTCGACGAGGGTGCGCAGCGCGTCGTCGAACCGCTCCACCGGACGGGTGGGGTTGTGCAGCACCGGGTCGCCGACGACGCAGATCGGGTGAACAGCCATGAGCGGGACTTTAGCGCTTCCGGCGCCTGTTGCGCCGGGGTGCTCTCGTGCGTTGCTCGCAGTGTGATCCGCTCCCGCCGCGAATCCGAGCATGGTGTAATTGAGGGGGAATCACAGCCGTGTGATTCCTGCGAACGCGGGAAGTCCCGAATCGCGAGGCGAGGAGCCAGATGGACGCCGCCCAAATGCTGACCGCGCAGGAGATCGCCCGTCAGTGCGAACAGTTGGCGCGCCTGCAACAACGGCAGGGAACATCTGATCAGGCACCCGGTCGGCGGTTGCGACTCGCCGAGCCGATCACTCAGCCGATCGAGCGGATCGTGGAACCGCCGCCCCAGCCGGTGCCGCCCCAGCCGTCGGCGCCGGACGACGAACTCGACGATCGGGCGAGGGGCATCCTCGCCTTCGAGTCGCAGTGGTGGAAGCGCGAGGGTGTGAAGAAGGAGCGCGCGATCCGCGAGCTGTTCGACATGTCCGCGTCGCGGTACTACCAATTGCTGAACGCGTTGCTGGACAGTCCGGCCGCCGCGCAAGAAGACCTTATGCTGATCAAGAGGCTGCGCAAGGCAAGGGCGGGTAGGCAGCGCGCACGGGCCGCCCAACGACTGGGAATCGAGTTGCACTGATGACTTCAGGGGAACCGTCCACCGGACCCGCCAAGGCCAAGATCATCGGCTTCGGTCTGATCGGGGTCGGTGCGATCGCGGGCGTCGTCGGCATCGTCACGCTGGTTTCCGGCGGCGGCGCGTCGAATTCCGCCCAGCCGCTGTCCCCGGAACCGGGCAACAACCCGCCGGTCATGTCGCTGACCCAGAATCCGCCCGCCGAGTCCGGCGTGGTGCCGCCCGCCACGTCGCAGGTCGCGCCGTCACCGGCCACACAGGACAGCCCGCCGCCCGCGCCGCCGCAGGGCACGCGGAACCAGGACGTACTCGTCGGTTCCGGCGACGCGACGACCAAGATCCTGGTGCGGGTCTACAACAACAGCACGATCAGCGGATTGGCGCACCGGGCCGCGGAGGACTTCCGGAGCTCGGGTTACGAGGTGCCGGAGGTCGGCAACTACTCGGCGGGGCTGATCCCCACCACGACGATCTACTTCCGGCCCGGCACCGTCGAGGAGCAGCAGGCACAGGAGATGGCGGTCCGCTTCGGAGCGCGCGCGGAGCCCCGCTTCGAAGGCATCCAGGATGCCACGCCGGGCTTGATCGCCATCATCACCAACGACTACAAGGGCCACGCCAACACCAAGTGACGGTCCCGTTCGCTCACCCGGGGTCGTGCCAATTTCGCGAGAAATTGACCGTCGCCCGGGTGAACGTCGATTTCTCGCGAAATTGTGCACCCCGAGGGTGACGGGCGGCGGGTTTCCGGGGTGGCGGTTGCGTTGCGTCACTTCCGGCGACCGCGTCACCCGGTCGCCGGTCGATTTCGCGAGAAATTGACATCGGTCTAGGTTAGCGGCGGTTGGCGTAAGCCTCCAGGGACGCGAGCTGGGCCGGGTCGAGCGAGGGGCGGACCGCCTTGCGGGCCGTGGCGAGGTGCTCTGCGGAAACCTCCGCTGCGGACAGGGATTCGCGCATCGCCGTCAGGGCCGCTTCGCGGATCAGGGCCGCGCAGTCGGCGGCGGAGTAGCCGTCGAGTTCCTCGGCGAGGGCGGCCAGGTCCACATCGGACGCCAGCGGCGTGTTCTTCGCCGCGGATCGCAAGATCGCCCCGCGGGCTGCCGTGTCCGGCGGCGGGACGTAGACGAGGCGCTCCAGCCGGCCCGGTCGCAGCAGGGCCGGGTCGACCAGCTCCGGGCGGTTCGTGGCGCCGAGGACGACCACGTCGCGCATCGGCTCCGCGCCGTCGAGTTCGGTCAGCAGCGCGGCGACCACCCGGTCCGCCACCCCGGAGTCCGAGGACTGGCCGCGGCGGGGCGCCAGCGCGTCCACCTCGTCGAGGAACACCAGCGTCGGCGCGGCGTTCGCGGCCCGCAGGAACAGCTCGCGGACCGCTCGCTCGGACTCGCCGACCCACTTGTCCATCAGCTCCGCGCCCTTGACCGCGAGCACGTTCAGCCGTCCGCTGCCCGCCAGGGCCCGCACCAGGAACGTCTTGCCGCAGCCAGGCGGCCCGTACAGCAGCACGCCGCGCGGCGGCTCGACGCCGAGCCGGGTGAACGAGTCCGGGTACTGCAACGGCCAGAGCACCGTCTCGGTGAGGGACTGCTTCACCTCGGCCATGTCGCCGACGTCGTCCAGGGTCAGCCCGCCGGTCTGCAGGTTGTCCGATGTGGACATCGAGATCGGCCGGACCGACGACAGCGCGTCCAGCAGGTCCTGCTGCCGGATGCGGGGATCTGCGGCGTCGTCCTGGTGCCGCAGCGCGGCGCCGACGGCGGCTTCCCGGCACAGCGCCACCAGGTCGGCGACGACGAATCCCGGGGTGCGCTCGGCGACCTCGGCGAGCCGCACGTCGTCGGCCAGCGGCGCGTTGCGGAGCAGCACCCGCAGCAGGTCCGCGCGGGTGGCGTCGTCGGGGAGGCTGAGGGTGAGCTCCCGGTCCACCAGGCCGGGTTCGCGCAGCCTGGGGTCGATCGCCTGCGGCTGCGAGCTGGTGACGACCACGGCGAGCCGGTCGGTGCCGATCGCGCCGCGGATGGCGTCGAGAGCCACGGTAGCTAGCGGCGGCGGCTCGGTGCCCGGCAGCAGGCTCTCGACGTCCGTCAGCAGCAGTACGCAGCCGCCCTCCGAGGTGGTGGCGCGGTTGATCGCGTCCTGCAGGCGTTGGGCGGCGGCACGCGGTTCGAGCGCGGCGAAGCTGGGCGCGGCTAGTTCGACGAGGTCCGCGCCGATCGCGCTCGTCACGGCGCGGGCGAGGGTGGCCTTGCCGACCCCGGCCGGGCCGCTGAGCAGCACGCCGAGGTGCGGTTCGGCGCCGAGGCGGCGCAGCAGCTCGGGCTGTTCGAAGGCCAGTCGCAGCCATTCGGTGAGGCGCTTCGCCGTGTCGCGGGAGCCGACGAGGTCGGCGACCGGGACCACCGGCCCGGTCGGCTCGACCGGTGCCGGTTCGGGCTGCGGTGCCGCTTGCGGGGCCGGGGTGGTCCCCGGCGTCGCGCCGTCCCGCCATTCGACCACTGTGGACGGTTGTACGGACACCGCGCCGGGCGGTTCGGTGGCGGCGATGGTGATCAGCTCGTTGGTCCAGGTCATGCCGATGGCTGCGGAGAGCTTCCGGCGCACCTCGCCGGCGTTCGCGGTGGTCGCCGGCGCGACGTCCTGCGGCAGCAGCGACACCGCGTCGCCGGTGCCGAAGACCTTGCCGGTCAACGCCAACCGCAGGGTCTCGGGGGCGACGGTGGCGCGGGCCAGCCGCGAGCCCGCGATGCTCACCCGCTTCGCCGCCGCGACCTGCACGGGCGAGACGCCGACCTCGGAGCCTTCGGTGAGGCCGAGGTTCATCAACGCCACGTCGTCGAGCAGCAGGATCCCGGTCGGGCTGCCGACCTGGGCTGCAGCGGCCAGCGCGACGGTGACCCGAGCACCGGTCAGCTGGACGGCGTTCCACGGCCGCAACCCCAGGGCGTCGAGCACCTCGGGGTGCAGGCGCACGACCCCGCGCCGGGTGTCCTTGGCGGACGGGGAAAGACGGGCGGTCAACGTTATCGACGGCACGCCGCGAGCTTAACCGCGCCGCCGCCCCGGCACCGGTGCCTTCCGCCTTCGACGAGCCTTCGACGTGGAGTTCCGGGCTGGCGGCGGGATCCGCAGTTTCAATTCAATTGAAATTGAAACTTGAAACTGCGGACCATCGGTGTGTCGTGAGGGTGTGTCGTGAGCCCGACACATCGATGGCTGTGGACAACCCAGGATGGCTGTGGACAACTTCCGCAATTTCAATTGGAAATCGGAGGTCCGATTTCCATTGAGGTGATCTCGGTAAGAAGTGGCTGAAGGCGGCCTGCCGGAATGGGTGTGTGATCGGGTAGGGCTGGCCTGGGGAGAGTGGGACGTGGGGTCCCTGGTAGAAGAAGTTCGACCAAGAAACGATCTTCGACCAGGGAAGGCCCCACGTGGTCACGTATTCTGCCAAACTCGATGTTCCCCGTGAACTGGTGCTCTTCCTCAGCAAGCTGCTGGCCGGTGAACGCCGCCGGAAAGGGACCCGCAAGGGGCGCCGGGCGTTGACCACGTTCTGGCAGGCTGTGCTGGTCCTGCGGTGGTTCCGCGACCGCACCGACACCACCAAACTGGCCCGCGATCACGGTGTCGCCCGCGCGACCGGCTACCGGTATGTCGACGAGGGCATCGAGGCGCTGGCCGCGCAGGCCCCGGATCTGCACGACGCCCTGCAACGGGCCAAAGACAACGGCGACGCCTATCTGATCCTGGACGGCAAAAACTTCTCCTCCGACCGTCTCGGCGAAAAGACCACCAGCACCAAAGGCACCGAGATCGACCTGTGGTACTCCGGGAAAACCCGCGAACAAGCCGGCAACATCCAAGCACTGACGGACCCGGACGGGTTCCCGCTGTGGGTCTCCGACGTCGAGCCCGGGTCCGTCCACGACATCACCGCCGCTGAAAACCACGTCCTCGGCGCCCTGTACTGGGCTTACTCCCAGCTCGACCTGCCCACCCTGGCCGACGGCGGCTACCAGGGTGCCGGAGCCGGGGTCCTCACCCCGATCAAACACCCCAAAACCAGCAAAGGCCGCCCACTCGACGTCGACAACCAGACCTACAACAAACTGCTGCGCGGCCTGCGCGCCCTCGGCGAACGTGGATTCGCCCTGCTCACCGGCCGTTGGCGCGCCCTACGACACTTCACCACCAGCCCCCGCAAAATCGGCCCCATCGTCAAAGCCGCACTCGTACTCACCCAATTCGAACACGGCCGACTCGCATAACCCCCTACTGAGATCACCTCATTGAAATTGCGGGAACCCAGGTGCACCGGGGCTCGGTGCCCGCTAGCGCGGGGCGCCGTCGTTGCGGCTGCGCCGCAACTCCAGACGGCGCCAGCTCCGCCGCGGGCCGTCCGGGTGGCTGTGCCGCCGCGGCAGGCGCACCCGCCGCGCGGCTCCCGCTACGCGTCGCCGCAGCGGCGGCCGCAGGCCGAGCCTCCGCTGGGTGCGGCGCCGGATCGCGCGCCGCTCCCGCGGCGGCGCGCTCCAGGCCTCCGGGTGCTTGGCCAGCCAGTTGTGCCGGTAGACCGCGTAGGGCACGTGCAGCAGGTAGAGCACCATGGCGATGGCCAGCGAGATCAGCGGGAACATGATGATCGCCGCCGCCAGCAGCGCCACCAGCACCAGCAGCGGCGCGGCGGCCCGCGGCGGCACCTTGACGGTCTTCAGCGACAGCGTTGGAACGCGGCTGACCATCAGCGCCGCGATCAGCACCATCCAGACCATCACCACGTTCTGGCTCGCCCACCAACCCGGGTAGCCGAAGTGCGCGGTCAGGACGAGTGGCAGCAGCCCGAGCAGCCCGGCGGCCGGGGCGGGCACCCCGACGAAGAACTCTTTGGTGTAAGGGGGCTGGTCGGTGTCGTCGAGCAGGGTGTTGAACCGCGCCAGGCGAAGCACCATGCACACCGCGAAGATCAGCGCGACGATCCAGCCGGCCCGGTTGTCCTGCAGCTGCCATGCGTACAGCGTCAACGCCGGGGCGACTCCGAACGACATCGCGTCGGACAGCGAGTCGAGTTCGGCGCCCATCTTGGAGGTGGCGTCGAGCAGCCGGGCGATCCGCCCGTCCAGGCCGTCGAGCACGGCCGCGACCGCGACGGCCGCGATCGCGCCGGTGAGCTGGCCGTTGAGCGCGAACTGGACCGCGGACAGCCCGGCGCACATCGCCAGCACGGTGATCGCGTTGGGCAGCAACCGGACGCCGGGCGCGGTGTGCATGCTCATGAGGCGCGCTTCCCCCGCGGTAGCTCGACGAGGGCGGTTTCCCCGCCGATGGTGCGCTGACCGGGCTCGACCAGGATCCGGCTGCCGGTGGGCACGTAGAGGTCCACCCGGGAGCCGAAGCGGATCAGGCCGTAGGTGCTGCCGGCCTGGAGCACGTCGCCTTCGGAGACAGAGCAGACGATGCGCCGGGCGACGAGGCCGGCGATCTGCACCACCGCGACCTGGGTGCCGTCGTCGGCGCGGATGACCATCGAGTTGCGCTCGTTGTCCTCGCTGGCCTTGTCCAGGTCGGCGGAGAGGAACTTGCCGGGCCGGTAGGCGATGGTCTCGATCTTGCCGCTCAGCGGGATCCGCTGGACGTGCACGTCGAAGATCGTGAGGAAGGCGCTGATGCGAGTCATCGGCTCGTCGCCGAGGCCGAGCTCGGCTGGGGGCACCGCGGGCTCGATGTGCGAGATCGTGCCGTCGGCGGGGGCGACGGCGAGCCCCTCGCGGCTGGGCGTGGTGCGGGCGGGCTCGCGGAAGAACCACGCGCACCACGCGGTGACGATACCGCCGAGCACGCCCGCCGGGCGCCACAGGCGGCGCAGCAGGAGTGTCGCGATGGCGGCGCCGAGCACGAACGGGCGGCCTGCCGGGTGCATCGGCGGGATGGTGTCGCGGGCCAGCGCGGCGAGGTGCGCCACCAGGTTCTTCTTCGGTTCTTTCGCGGTGCTCATCGAGGTGCTACGCCCCTGCGTCGGCGGTCATGGTGCGGCGGTTCGGTCGGGTGTCCCCGAGCGAACGGGGTGTCGACCGGTGCCGTCGTCGGTACAGCATCGCGGACGCCTCGGGTCAACCGACGCCAGGGGGCGTAGTTGATCAAGAACTGTCTTGCTGACCTGCGTTTATTCGGTCCGGGGATGCTACCGTCAAGACCACTCCCATGTCACCCGCTCGGGTGAGTAGGGCGTTGGCGGACCGCGAACGTCGCGCAACCGGCGAGAAGGCCGTCCGACGTCTCCCCGTAGACGTCGAACGGCCTCCCCGGTGCGGGTCCGTGCACCCCCCGACGGCGCACGGTCCTCGGCGTGTCCGCCCCACCGGCAAGCAGCAGTGGGTTCATGCGGACGTCTTGGAGATGTATTTGATCGACGGTTCGTGACGCAGTTTCCAGTGTAATTGAGTTCACAAAAAGTCCGTAGCCGCTTTTGGAGGACCTGAGCGGGCCGTTACATGACGGGGAGTTATCGAGGTTCGGACAATTTTCACTCGTCCGCGTAGGCCGGTTCGTCGAGGTTCATCCGCGCCCCCATCAACTCACCGAGGCCCCGGTACGGGTCGCCGTGCTCCACGCCGTCGGCGGTGCTACGCAGCGCAAGCTCGGACATGCCGTCCTCGCCGCCGCGCACGCCGACGTCGTCCAGCTCGGACACCGCGTACTCGTCGAGGTACAGCTCCAACGACAGGGACCAGCCGCCGCGGTCCTGGTCCAGCCGGGCGCTGGCCACGTCCCGGCTGTCCACCCACTGCGCGCCGGGCTGCTCCCGGAGCTCGCCGACCGGCGTCGCGGCCAGCTCGGCGAGCTGCGCCTGCTCGGCCTTGCGGAACCGGGCGAGGGTGCCCGCCAGCAGGCGCTTCGTGGTGCTGGCCGAACTGGGCAGCAGCACCAGGCCCCGGTCGGTCACCAGCAGGTCGTAGTTGCCGTCGGCGCACTGCACCGGGCTGACGATCCCGGCCAGCGCCGGCTCGGGCTCGGCGGCGGGTCGGCGCGCGTGGGTCAGCGGCACCTTGAGGTCGACCAGCGCACGGTGCAGCCCCGGGATCAGCCGGGGGTCGGAGACCGCCGGGCGGACCAGCCGATCGGGGTCCAGCGGCTGTCCGTTGGCCAGCCGCACCGTCGACGGGCCGCCCCAGTCCAGTTCGTGGTGCGCCCGCCGGGCGCAGATCAGCGCGTCCACAACGGCGCAGCCGAGCAGTTCGGTCAGCGTGTCGACCGCCGCCTCGTCGATGCGTTCCGGGCACAGGCCCGGGTTGAGCACCGGGTTGACCAGGTCGTGGCCCTGGCCGCGGTGTATGGCGGGCAGGATGCCGACGATCGTCGGCTCCACCGGCAGGCCGCTCTGCGCCGCGGCGGAGCTCAGCAGCGCGGCCCGCTCGGCGACGTGCGCGGCGCCGGCCAGCCGAGCCAGCTCCGGCCACGCGAGCCGCCGCTTGAGGCCTTCGATCATCAGGCGGTCTTCGAGCTCGGGCACGCTCTTGCGCGGGTTGCGCAGCATGGCGAACGCGGGCCGGTCGTCGAGCTCCTTGTTGCCCACCTTGATCCGCTTCATCGCCTCGATGCGCTTGCGCGCGGGCGGGCGCGTGCGGCTGCCGTCGGCCTCCTCGGCGATGGTCTGCTTGACGCGCTCGGCGAGCTGCGGCTTGCGCACCGGGTGCTCCATGAAAGACCGGAAGCCCAGCAGCACGTCCGGCGCGTGGCCGACCGACTTGGCCATGCTGAGGTAGTCGTCGGCGTACTCCTGCCAGCCGATCTCGATGGCGATCGCCTTGCGCAGCGCGGTGACGGCTGTGCGGGTACCGGCTTCCCGGACGGCGATGGCGCCGGCGGCCAGCTCCAGCTCGTGGCCGGTGGTGGCGGCGATCGCGGTGAACAGCCGGGCGTAGCCGGTGAACAGCCACTTGACGGGGCCGCCGGTGAGGCGCGCGACGGTGCGTTCGACGCTCGCCGACGCGCGGTAGGCCGTCACGGTCAGCCGGTTGCGGCCGGTCAACCGGCCGAGCTCGTGCGCCACCACGGCCCGCAGCTCGCTGGCGTTGAGCGCGGCAAGCAGCGGCAGCCCGAGCTCCAGGTACCGGGTGCGGGTGCGCAGGCCGAGCAGCGCGGTGTCCTCGAGGATGGTCGCGTTCGGCTCGGAGGTGATGCGGATTTCGTCGGGCACCGGAGCGTCGGCGTCGGCGGCGATCGACTCCGCCATCCGCCACAGCTGCGGCTGCTCGGTCCGGGCCAGCTGGACGCCGCGCGGCCGCACCCGGTTGCGCAGCACGGCGCGCAGGCCGATCGCGCAGATCGCGCCGACCGCGACCGCCGCGAGCGCGGCCTTCGCCCCGCCGCCCTGGTCGTATCGGAAGGTGAGCGCCGCGATCGCGAGCAGCCCAAGGACCAGCGCGATCGGCGCGAGGAAGAAGCCAATGTGCAACGCCAGCGCCAGGGCGGCGCGCCAGGGGCCACGCACGGTGCAGAACTCCGGAGGGGTGGGTGGGGATGGTGGTGCAGTCTCGGGGAAGCACGGCGATTCGTCAACAAGGTGATCTTCGGGCTCGGCCGCGTTCCCGCTCAATCCAGCAGCATCACGTCTACTGCGGACTCCGCGGCGAGTTCGGTCACGTCCTCGGGGATCTCCAGCAGGCAGTTCGCCTTGGCCAGGCCCGCCAGCAGGTGCGAGCCGGGCGCGCCCTGCAGCGTGACGGTGCCGGTGGCCGGGTCGAACCGGCCCCTGAGGTACTGCCGCTTGCCGGCCGGCGCGGACAGCGGCTCGACGAGCGTCGCCTGCCGCACCGGGCGGCGGGTGGCGTGGTGCCCGGCCGCGGCGCGCAGCGCGGGCCGCACGAAGACCTCGAACGAAACCATCGCGCTGACCGGGTTGCCCGGCAGCGTCACCACGGCCTCGCCGTCGCGGTAGCGGCCGCAGCCCTGCGGCATCCCGGGCTGCATCGCGACCTTGGTGAACTCGACACCGGTGCCGGTGAGCGCGTCCTTGACGACCTCGTAGGCCCCGGCGCTGACGCCGCCGGAGGTGATCAGCAGATCAGTGGTGGCCAGGTGCGGGGCGAGCGCGGCGTGGAAGGCGTCGACGTCGTCCGGCACGAACCGCAGCAGCGTCGCCTCGCCGCCCGCTTCGCGCACCGCGGAGGCGAGCATCAAGCCGTTGGACTCGTAGATCTGCCCCGGCTGCAGCTCGGTCCCCGGGGCGACCAGCTCCGAACCGGTGGACAGCACCAGCACCCGGACCGGCCGGTGCACGGGCAGCTCCGAAACCCCGACGGCGGCCGCGACGCCCAGCTGCGCGGGCGCCAGCGTCGTGCCTGCCGTGAGCACCGTTGCGCCGGCCGAGACGTCCTCGCCCGCGCGCCGCACGTGCGCCCCCGGCTGCACCGAGACGAACGCCTGCATCTGCTCGATTCCGCCATCGGTGCGTTCTACCGGGATCACCGCGTCCGCGCCCGGCGGCATCTGGGCGCCGGTCATGATCCGGTGCGCGGTGCCGGGCTGCAGCGGCGGCGCGTCGACCCGGCCCGCCGGGATGTCCTCGTGGACCGGCAGCCGCACCGGCTGCTCCGGGGTCGCACCGGCCAGGTCGACGGAGCGGACGGCGTAGCCGTCCATAGCGGAGTTGTCGAACGGCGGCAGCGAGATCGGCGCGGCCAGGTCCGCGGCCAGGGCCAGGCCCAGGCAGTCCGCCAGCGGTTTCGCTGCCACCGGGGTCGGGGCGAGCAGGGCGGCGATCTTCGACTGGTGGTCGGCGACCGAGGTCAGGGCGGGGGTTCCGGTTCCGTGCGACACGCCCAGATCATCGGTCATCGACACCCCTACTGTCCCTACCGGCGTGCGAATCGTCGCAATGATCGTGCGTGGCAGACTCTCGGGGAGAGCGTGGGTCGTTCTGCGTAGGTGGTCCCGCAGCGGAACTTCAGACGCCTTCTCGGCTCCGGGATCCCCGACTCATCTCCGGTGCGCCACGTCGGGGCTGACCTCGCGAGAAGACGTCTGGGTGCCCGCGGGTGGTCACCTCGCTCGCGTGGTGGAAAGCGGCTGGCATCGCTTGCCCGATGGTGGGTGCGGCCAGCCCGAGCCGGCGCGCTTCCGGTCCGTGCGATGCCAGAGATAGGAGGTTCCGGTGCAGGTTCGCACCCGTCACACGCCGTCGTTCGGGGTGGCTCGGCTGATGCTCGCCCCGGGCGAGCCGGTGCGGGTCGAATCCGGCGCGATGCTCGCCACCAGCTACGGCATGACCGTCGAGGCGCGCGCCCAGGGCGGCTTCCTCAAGTCGCTGGCCCGCGCGGCGCTCGGCGGCGAGTCGTTCTTCGTGTCGACCTACACGGCCCCGCAGCAGGGCGGCTGGGTGGACGTGGCGCCGAACCTGCCCGGCGACCTGAACCTTCTGGAGCTCGACGGCCGGGTCGGCTGGTGCGTGACCAAGGGCTGCTGGCTCGCCTCCGCGAGCACCGTGCAGCTGGAAACGCAGTGGGGCGGCTTCCAGAACCTCTTCGGTGGCGAGGGCGGCTTCATGACGCACGTCGTCGGCCAGGGCCCGGTGGTGGTGTCCTGCTACGGCGCGCTGGACGTGGTGACATTGCAGCCAGGCGAGTACGTCACGATCGACACCGGTCACGTGGTGGCCTACGCCGATACGGTGCAGAGCCGGTTGCGGCAGATGAACCAGGGCGTGGTGCAGTCGCTCAAGAGCGGTGAAGGTCTGGTGTTCGATTTCGCGGGTCCCGGCCGGGTGTTGACCCAAACTCGCAATCCCCGAGGACTCGTCACCTGGTTGCAGGCGAATGGACTAGGCGCTCGTTCCTGAATTTCGCCGAGAGCGCAAATGGGCTCGTTCATTCGGACGAATTCGCGAGGTCGCTTCGACTCCGATAACTGAACGTGGCCGCCGTGACACCCGTTTGGCCCAGTGTTTAACGGAAAAGTCGCATTGTCGAACCCGCGACGAGGCCCCATTTCTCGGGTAGCGTGGCCGTTGCTCCAGCGACGCTTTCCGCGTCGTGCATCACATTTTATGAGGAGGACGCCGTGGCGGTCGGCACGGTCAAATGGTTCAACTCGGAGAAGGGCTACGGATTCATCGCAACGGACGGTGGATCTGATGTGTTCGTCCATTACTCCGCGATCAACATGTCTGGTTTCCGAACCCTTTCCGAAGGGGATCGGGTGGAATTCGAAGTGAAAGCGGGACGTGACGGCCGCACCCAAGCAGACGGAGTCCGCAAGGTCTAGGAAGTGGGGCTCGGCCCGCGCGGCGTGCGAGCCGAGCCCGCACCGCGATCGGCTGCCGCCGCTTCGCGAAAGAACGTCATGCGCACGGCCCGGTTCCTCTGGGTGGGGGGCCGGGCCGCGGCGCGTTCGGCTGGTCCGGGATCGAACTAGTCACGGTGTGGGCGAACCCGAGACTGTGTTGCCGAACCGAAAGACGGGCGTGATCTCGAAACGTTAGGCTGCTTCGCGTGTCGGAAGACCTCACCGGGCGGCGCCTCGGCCACTACAAGATCGACGGAGTGCTCGGCCGCGGCGGGATGAGCGTGATGTACCGCGCCACCGATACCCGTCTGGGCCGCAAGGTCGCGCTCAAGGTCATGGGCGAGCACATCACCGGTGACGCGGAGTTCCGCGAGCGGTTCGTCGACGAGGCGCGCAACACTTCCGCCATCGACCACGCGAACATCGTGCCGCTGTACGACTTCGGCGAGGTCAACGGCATGCTCTACATCGCGATGCGGCTGGTCGACGGGTCCGACCTGGCCAGCCTGATCAAGGACGGGCCGATCTCGCCCAAGCGCGCCTTGGAACTGCTCTCCCAGGTCGCCGAGGCGCTGGACATGCTGCACGAGCGCGGCCTGGTGCACCTCGACCTGAAGCCGGCCAACGTGCTGGTGACCTCGCGCGAATCCGTCCACGAGCACGTCTACCTGGCCGACTTCGGGCTCACCCGGCGCGGCGCGACCGGGCACCGCACCGCCAGCGGCGACTTCCTGGGCTCGCCGACCTACGCGGCCCCCGAGCACCTGCGCGGCGAGCCGGTGGACGGCCGCACCGACCAGTACGCGCTGAGCTGCATGCTGTTCGCCTGCCTGACGGGGCGGTCGCCGTTCCGGGGGCAGGTGCAGGAGGTCATCCAGGGGCACCTGGGCGCCGAGCCGCCGCCCGCGACCGCGCTGGTGGTGCTGCCCGGCAGCATCGACGAGGTGCTGCGCCGCGGCATGTCGAAGAGCCCCGACCAGCGCTTCGGCAACTGCAAGGAGCTGGTCGCGGCGGCCCGCGCCGCGCTCGGTCCGGCGGCCGGGGACGCGCCGCCACCGTCTCGCCAGGCGGCTCCGGTGGCTCCGGTGGCTCCGATGTCCGGCCCGCAGCCGGTCCAGTACGGCCCGCCCGCGCCTCCCGGCCCGCCGCACGGCTACCCGCAGTACCAGCCGCCGCCGCGCCCGCTGCCGCCGCCGGGCAACGACCCGGTTCGGCTGCGCCCGCCGATCCCGGCCGGTTCGGCGGCGTTCGCGACCAAGTCGGGCGGTTCGGCGAAGTGGATCGTGCCGGTGCTCGCCGGTGTCGCGCTGGTGGTCATCGTGGTCATCTTCGTTGTGATGGCCAACTCCATCGGCGGTTCCGGCGGCAGCGGCACGGACTCGACGACGTCGGAAACCTCCTCTTACAACAACAACCACCTGCCGACTTCGGTCCCGACCCGCTGACGGTCGCGCTCCGCCGCCCGGGTACGTCGCTTGCACTCGACCGGTGAGAGTGCTAAACACGGTATTGGCACTCAGCAAGGTTGAGTGCCAGGTCGGGACGGTGAGGCCGTCTCCGGCGGTGCCACCCGACGGCGCCGCCGCACGGTCGTCCGTCGCGGGCACCGAGCCTGGCCGAGCACGAGTCCTGCCGTGGGGTGCGCAAACCCACCACCGCGGCGTCCAGACAGGTGGAGGACCACACCGCAATGGCCAAGATGATCGCGTTCAACGAGGACGCCCGCCGCGGTCTAGAGCGCGGCATGAACACCCTTGCTGACGCCGTCAAGGTGACGCTCGGGCCGAAGGGCCGCAACGTCGTGCTCGAGAAGAAGTGGGGCGCGCCGACCATCACCAACGACGGTGTCTCTATCGCCAAGGAGATCGAGCTCGAGGACCCGTGGGAGAAGATCGGGGCCGAGCTGGTCAAGGAGGTCGCGAAGAAGACCGACGACGTCGCAGGTGACGGCACCACCACCGCCACCGTGCTGGCCCAGGCGCTGGTGCGCGAGGGTCTGCGCAACGTCGCGGCCGGCGCCAACCCGATCGCCCTGAAGCGGGGCATCGAGAAGGCCACCGAGGCGATCGCCGAGCAGCTGCTCAAGAACGCCAAGGAGATCGAGACCAAGGATCAGATCGCCGCCACCGCCGCGATCTCGGCCGGCGACCGTCAGATCGGCGAGCTGATCGCCGAGGCGATGGACAAGGTCGGCAAGGAAGGCGTCATCACCGTCGAGGAGAGCAACACCTTCGGCCTGGAGCTGGAGCTCACCGAGGGCATGCGCTTCGACAAGGGCTACATCTCGCCCTATTTCGTCACCGACTCGGAGCGGATGGAGGCGGTCCTGGAGGACCCGTACATCCTGCTGCTGAGCTCCAAGGTCTCCAACGTCAAGGACATGCTCCCGCTGCTGGAGAAGGTCATGCAGGCGAACAAGCCGCTGCTGATCATCTCCGAAGACGTCGAGGGCGAGGCGCTGGCCACCCTGGTCGTCAACAAGATCCGCGGCACCTTCAAGTCGGTCGCCGTCAAGGCCCCCGGCTTCGGTGACCGCCGCAAGGCGATGCTGCAGGACATGGCGATCCTGACCGGTGGCCAGGTCATCAGCGAAGAGGTCGGCCTCAAGCTGGAGAACGCGGACCTGAACCTGCTGGGCCGCGCCCGCAAGATCGTTGTCACCAAGGACGAGACCACCATCGTCGAGGGTGCCGGCGACGACGAGCAGATCGCCGGTCGGGTCAACGAGATCCGCGCCGAGATCGAGCGCTCGGACTCCGACTACGACCGCGAGAAGCTGCAGGAGCGGCTGGCCAAGCTGGCCGGCGGCGTGGCCGTCATCAAGGCCGGTGCGGCGACCGAGGTCGAGCTCAAGGAGCGCAAGCACCGCATCGAGGACGCGGTCCGCAACGCCAAGGCCGCGGTCGAGGAGGGCATCGTCGCCGGTGGCGGCGTCGCGCTGCTGCAGGCCGCGCAGGCTGCCTTCGACGGCCTCAACCTGACCGGTGACGAGGCGACCGGCGCCAACAGCGTGAAGATCGCCGTCGAGGCTCCGCTGAAGCAGATCGCCATCAACGCCGGCCTCGAGGGCGGCGTCGTCGCGGAGAAGGTCAAGGGCCTCACCTCCGGCCACGGCCTCAACGCCGCGACCGGCGAGTACGAGGACCTGGTCCAGGCCGGCGTCCTCGACCCGGCCAAGGTCACCCGCTCGGCGCTGCAGAACGCCGCTTCCATCGCCGCGCTGTTCCTGACCACCGAAGCCGTGGTCGCGGACAAGCCGGAGAAGGAGAAGGCCGGCGCTCCGGACCCGACCGGTGGCATGGGCGGCATGGACTTCTGATCCACGCTGCTGCCGCGTTTTCGAAGGGCCGTCCCCGTTCGGGGGCGGCCCTTCGGTCGTTCGGGGCTGTTTCCAGGCTCGTCCTGCGAGGCGGAACCTCACACGCCGTCCGGTCTCCGTCCCACGCAATTTCCATTGAAATCGGACCTTCGATTTCAATGGAAATTGCGACCCCCTCGCCGAGAGCCGACGGACTGTCCTTGGGGTCGCGATTAACGGACTCATGGGTCTTGACCAGCGAAAACAAGTGTACGTCGACAGTCTTCCAGCGTCCGGTTACGGTGCCGGTGTGGGTGCTTTGCTGGAAGTGATCGTGCTCGACGCCGCCGAAGCTGAGGCCGCTCAGCAGGGTGGCGCCGACCGGCTGGAGCTGGTGCGGGAGCTGCTCGCCGACGGCCTCACACCGGATCCGGCCACCGTCCGCAGCGTGCTCGCGGCGACGGATCTGCCGGTTCGGGTCATGGTGCGCGATCAGCCCGACTTCGCCGCGGACATCGACGCCTTGCGGCGGCGGGTCGGAGAGCTGCGCGCGGCCGGGGCGCAGGAGTTCGTGCTCGGGTTCCTCGACGACTACGACCAGGTCGACGTCGGCGCGACCCGCGATGTCGTCGCAGAGCTCGCCGGCTGCCCGTGGACCTTCCACCGTGCGGTCGACCACTCCGCCCAGTACCGGCTCGCCTGGGACCACGCGGTGTCGCTCGGCCCGGACACCGTGCTCACCGCCGGCTCCCCCGGCGGGGTCGACGAGGGCCTTGCCGACCTGCGCGAACTCGCCGCGCGGCAGGACATCGACGGCGTGACACTGCTCGTCGGCGGCGGCCTGCGACAGGAGCACGTCGCCGACCTGCGGGCCGCCGGGGCGCGCGCCTTCCACATCGGCACCGGTGCCCGCGCCGACGGGTCGGTGCGGGCGGATCGGGTGCGGAGCTGGCGAGACCTCACCGCCTGAGCGTCGCGGCCATCGCGATCAGCCAGATGAAACCGGGGAACCGGGTCAGCGGGATCAGGTAGGAGAAGGCCGGGACGATCAGCGTCAGCGTGGACAGCATGCCGGCGGCGGCGACGGCCAGGCCGAGCCAGCCAACCCAGCGCGGCCCGCGCCGCATGATGAGCACCGGCACCGAGAGCCCGGCCGCCAGCAGGCCGAAGGATGCCGCGTAGGCCGGCCCGCCGAGGCCGAAGGACACCTGGTGGGCCAGGTGCATCGCGTCGGGACTGCTCAGCACGACCGGCCGGGAGACGGCCCACTGGAACAGCCCGCTGAGGATCGTGAATCCGGCGCTGAGCACGCCGCCCACCAGCGCGATGTAGGTGCCGGGCACGGACGCGCCGGTGGCGCGCAGGCGGTGCACCGCAGTCGCGGTGAACACCAGCAGCGGGAAGGCCGAGGCGAGCTGGAAGAACCCGGCGACCGCCGCCGCCCCGCCGTGCGCCGTCAGGTAGCGCTCGACGATCTCTGGCGCGTCGAAGGGGCTCGGGTAGGTCGCGCCGCCCGCCATCGCGGTCGAGATGACCAGTCCGGCCAGGAACAGCGCGACGAAGACGATGCCGACGATCAGCAGCGGCGGGCCGACCTGCCGGGATGGGGCCTGTTGGGTGTTCATGGCGATCTCCGCCTTCATGTATTGTTCGTTTACGAAATCATTTCTATCACGAATGATTTCGGAGTGTCTAGCTTTGGGTGCGTCGGCGGGCGTAATCGGCGTGTGATGTCCTGGGGGGCCGGTGGGAGTCCAGGTTGAGGTAGGGGACATGCTCGGTCGAAAGGTCCGGTGGTCGGCGCTGGTCGTGGCGCTCACGAGTGCGGCGCTGGCGGGTTGCACGAACACTGCGCCGCAGGCGCCGCCGCCGACCGCGCCGCCGCCGACCGCGCCACCGCCGCAGTCGCTACCCGCGACCGGCCTGCCGCAGGTCACGCCGCAGCCGCAGGAGATGAAGCGGCTCGGCGACGACATCCCGGTGCGGGGCAGGGTCGAAGTGGTCGTCGATCCGCTCGTCGACCAGCCCACCCGCGACCTCGCGGTCCAGGTGCTGACGCTCGCCGGGGCGAGCGGGGTGACGGTGCGCGAGCCCGGCGCGCCCGCCGACGACAGCGTCCTGAGCATCCGCATCGGCGACCGGAACTCGCCGTCGGTGGTGAAGGGCCTGCAAGAGCTGGGCTACGCCGCACCCGCGCCGCTGCCGCCGGAGGGCTACGTGCTGGCCGGGCGAGGCGGCAACCGCCCGATCCTGTTCATCGGCGCATCCGACGCGGCCGGCGCGTACTACGGCGTGCAGACGCTGCGCCAGATCGCCTCGCCGGGCCGGATCTCCGGGGTCGGCATCGTGGACCACCCGTCGATGCCGCTGCGCGGCGCCGTCGAAGGCTTCTACGGTCCACCTTGGACGCACGCCGAGCGCATGGACCAGTTGGCCTTCTACGGCGACGTCAAGATGAACACCTACATCTACGCGCCCAAGGACGACCCGTACCACCGGGAGAAGTGGCGCGAGCCGTACCCGGCGGACGAGCTCGCCCAGGTGCAGGAGCTGATCCGGCAGGCCCAGGCGCACCACGTGAAGTTCACCTTCGCCCTCTCGCCGGGCACCTCCATCTGCTACAGCGACGACGCGGACTTCCGCGCGCTGCTGGCGAAGCTGCAAGCGGTGTACGACGAGGGCGTCCGCGACTTCTCCGTGCCGCTGGACGATATCTCCTACACCCGCTGGAACTGCCCGGGCGACCAGGCGAAGTACGGCCAGCCGTCCGAGGGCGCGGCCGGGAAGGCGCAGGTGGAGCTGCTCAACCGCGTGCAGCGCGAGTTCGTCGACGCGCATCCCGGTGTGGCGCCGCTGCAGTTCGTGCCGACCGAGTACTCCGACGTGGAGGACTCGGCGTACAAGACCGCGATCCGCTCGGCGCTCGACCCGCGGGTGGTGGTGATGTGGACCGGCGACGGCGTGATCCCGCGTCAGATCACCGTTTCCGATGCGCAGCAGGCCGAGAAGGTCTGGGGGCGCAAGCTCTTCCTGTGGGACAACTACCCGGTCAACGACTTCGACGGCTCCGTCGGGCGGGTGCTGCTCGGCCCGTACGACAAGCGGGAGCGGGGGTTGAGCGGGCAGCTCGTCGGCGACGTGTCCAACCCGATGAACCTGGCGGCGGCGAGCAAGGTCGTGGAGCTCGGCGCGGCCGATTTCGCTTGGAACGACGCGGCCTTCGACCCGCAGCGGGCCTGGCGGGCGGCGGCCGAGTACCTGGCGGGGAAGCGGGTGGCCGGGCAGCCCGGGCTGGTCGCCGACCCGGCGACCGTTGATGCGCTGATGGTGTTCTTCGACCTGGAGCACATGGCGCCGCTGCCCAGCGGCCGGCCGTGGCTGCCGCAGGCGCCGGAGTTGGCGCGGGGGATCGAGGAGTTCCGCGCCGACTGGGAGCGCGGCGATCGCGCGGGCGCGGTGCGGGAGCTGCGCGGCTACGCGCAGGCGATCGCGGACGCCCCGGAGCAGATCGGCAAGGGCGCGCCGGCGGACTTCGCCGGCGACGTGAAGCAATGGCTGACGGCCACCGAACTCTGGGGCGACGCGCTGGTTGCCACGATGGACGGCCTGCAGGCGCGGGCGGACGGCGACGAGGGGCGCACCTTCGAGCACTTCGCCGCGGCGCGGCAGTTCGCGGATCGGGCCAAGCAGATCCGCACCCCGCCCGGCGAGGTCCGCCCCCAGGGGCAGGTCCTGGTCGGCGACGGCGTCCTGGACAAGTTCGTCGAACAGGCGCCCGGCATCCGGTGACGTCGCGCAGTTTCAGTTTCAATTGAGACTGCTGGTCGGGATGCCGGTCATTCCTGGGGACGAGCACCCAGCAGACCAGGTAGATCACGATCCCGGCGCCGAAGCCGAGCAGCGTGGCGGCGACCAGCAGGACGCGGAGGAGCACGGCGTCGACGCGGAGGTCCTTGGCGATGCCGCTGCAGACGCCGGCGATCATGGCGTCGTCCCGGCTCCGCCGGAACTTCCACGTCGGCCGCTCGGCGGTTCTGTCGTCGGTGGGCTGGCTGCTGCTGATGGAGGAGATGTTCTCGGTCATGCCTCAAGCCTGCGCTGCGGGGGCGCGGAAAGCCTCGGGTACAACCCCGACCCGACCCGGATTCGCCGGTGGCCGACCCCTGAGGCCGCCGCGTCGCGCGGGTAGGTCCCGTGAGCGCTTTTCGGTGCTATAGCGCCCAAAACCGCGCACGGGTCTGGCGAGGACAGTCCCGTCGTGGCGTATTGGTCATGCGTGAGTCGAGGATCCTGGAGTCCAGGCGGCGTCCGAGATTCCGCCACTTGCGCCGCCATGCAAACGAGTCCTCGAACAAGTCAAGTAGCGGAGGGACGGTGGATGTCAAGGAGGTTGGAGCTCTCCCGCTCCCAGCGGTCGTACAGCGCGTCTCGGCCGTAGCGGGCCACCAGCTGCGCCTCGTCCCGGGTGATCGGGACCAGCGTGATCAGCTGGAGGACCGGTTCGCCGGCATCGCTGAGCAGGACGTCGAACGAGTCGTCGAGGTAGGGGTGGGGTGCGGCGAGCGCGCCGCAGATCTCCGTGTCCGGCAACAGGATCCGGTCGTTCATGATGAGCGCGCCGTAGCCGACCCGGCTGTTGCTCTCCACCAGCAGCTCGGCGATCACGCCGGTCAGGTGCCGCGCGTAGAGCTCCTGGCCCGCCTGCAACGTGCACACGAGCTCCTGCGGCAGCGGCGCGCCCGCGGTGCGGTCGCGCAGGCCGCTGGTCAGCACCGAAACGTGCGCGCCGTCCGGGTGGTCGCAGTAGACGAGGTGGTAGCCCCGATCGCGGCCGTTGGCGTCCCGGCTGTCGGCACCGCGGACCCGGCCGATGTGCGTCTCAACGTGCGCGGGGAACCCGCTGAACCGGCTCATGCACCAACCTCCGAAACCCCCGTGATCTTACGGAAACGAGCAAGCGTACCCACCACGACCAGCGGGCCGGTGCGCGCACGGTTCCGGTGGTTTTCCGCTCGGCGCGGTCGAGGCCGTCCTCGAGCACCGCATCGTGCAGCGGTCGCCAGAGGATCGGCCAGGTGATTCGCGCGGGGCCTCGGGCGTGCATGGACAGCAGGTGGTGCAGCGAGGTGCCGTCGGATTCGCGGTGCACGGTGAATTCGTGGATCCCATCGAAGCCGCGCGGTGCGGTGAAGCGGAACCGGATCCAGCGGCCGGGCACGTATGCGACGACCTGGTAGCGGACCGGGCCGTGACCGCCCGCGGCGCCCACGCCGAGCGGCCGGTCGAACCGCATCGCGGGGCCACTCGTCGTGCGGCCACAGTTCGTCGTGCGGGCTCGCCAGCGAGTCGATCAGCGCTCCGGCGGTGACCTCGTCGACCGGTAGCCGCCTACCGGCTCGCGGTGATCGACCTGCCCTACGCCGTGGTCCAGCGGTACCTGGTGCGCGGCGAGCCGATCCCCGCCTTGGAGGTTGGCACAGTGGGCGACGCGGTCCGGGACTTGCTTGCCGGATGATCGCCTTGGGGCCGGTTGTTCGCATACGCTCGGCGGCATGGCGGTGGATGACACGCTCGACATGAAATCCCCGGCCGAGGTCGCGACGGCGTTGGACGAGACCGGTTACCTGCCCGACGAAGGCATTGCGACGGCGGCCTTCCTAGCGATGCGGATGCGCCGCCCGCTGCTGTGCGAGGGCGAACCCGGCACCGGCAAGACGGCGCTGGCGCAGGCGCTGGCCACGGCGCTCGGGGTGGACCTGATCCGGTTGCAGTGCCACGAGGGCATCGACGCCGCGCAAGCGCTCTACGACTGGGACTTCCCGCGCCAACTGCTGCACCTGCGCACCCTGGAGGCGGCTTCCGCGGGCGAGATGGACGCCGACGCCGCGGAATCTTCGCTGTACACGCCGAGGTTCCTGCTGGCGCGGCCGCTGTTGCGCGCGTTGCAGGAGTCGCCCTGCGTGCTGCTGGTCGACGAGATCGACCGCGCCGACGACGAGTTCGAGGCGTTCCTGCTGGAGGTGCTGTCGGAATACGCGGTGACCATTCCGGAGTTCGGAGTGGTGCGGGCGCCGCAGCCACCGATCGTGATCCTGACGTCCAACCGGACCCGCGAAGTGCATGACGCGCTGAAGCGCCGCTGCCTCTACCACTGGCTGGAGCATCCGGACCTGGAGCGGGAGGTGGCGATCCTGCGACGCCGCCTGCCGGGTCTGGAAGCCCGGCTAGCGGAGCAGGTGGCCGCGGCGGTGCAGCGGATGCGGCAGATGGAGCTGCTGAAGCCGCCCGGGGTGGCGGAGGCGCTGGACTGGGCGCAGGCGCTGCGAGCGCTGGACCAGAACGAACTGGACACCGAGATCGCCGCGACCACGCTGGGCGCGGTGCTGAAGTACCGGGAGGACGTCGAAAGGGTCCGCGCCGCGGGCGTCGTGGCGCCCTGACCGTCCGCAATTTCCATTGAAATCGAACCTTCGATTTCAATGGAACTTGCGGACCATCGAAGCGGAACGTTCAGGAGGGGGCTGATGGAGCACACCGCGACCGGCCTGGTCGGGTTCGCCCGCGCCCTGCGGCACTCCGGGATGGCCTGCGGCCCCACCCGCGTCCAGGCCTTCCTCGCCGCCACCGAGCACGTCGGCCTCGACGACCGCTCCGCGGTCTACTGGGCCGGCCGCATCACGCTGTGCTCCGAACCGGACGACGTTCCGCGCTACGACGCCGCCTTCGGCTGCTGGTTCGGCGGCGCTGCGCTGCCCGCCGAGTCGCCGGGCCGTCCGCTGCCGCGTCCGGCGCGGATCGCTGCGCTCTCCGCGGCTGATGGCGGCGACCAGGACGGCGACGCGGACAAGCCGCTTGCCGCCGCCGCCAGCGAAGCCGAGGTGCTCCGCCGTCGCGACCTCGCGGAGCTCGGTGCGGCGGAGCGCGAGCACCTGCGGCGCATGCTCGCGGTGCTGCGCCCGGAGCCGCCGTTGCGCCCCGCATTGCGGCATCGCCGCAGCAAGCGCGGCCCGCTCAGCCCGCGCGCGACGCTCCGCGAGCTGCTGCGTTCCGGTGGCGAGCCGTTGCGGTTGCAGCGCCAGAAGCGTTCTCGGCGACCGCGCCGGGTGGTGCTGCTGATCGACGTCTCGGGGTCGATGAGCCCGTATGCGGATGCGCTGATGCGGTTCGCGCACGTCGTGGTTCGGCGTTCGCCCGCCAGCACCGAGGTTTTCACGTTGGGCACCCGGATGACGCGGGTGAGCCGGCAGCTCCGGCAGCGCGATCCGGAGGCCGCGCTGCTGGCGGCTTCCCGTGCCGTGCCGGACTTCTCCGGTGGCACCAGGCTCGGCGAGACGCTCCGGGTGTTCCTGGACCGGTGGGGGCAGCGGGGCATCGCGCGCGGTTCGGTCGTCGTGCTGTTCTCCGATGGCTGGGAGCGCGGCGACTCGGCCGAGCTGGGCGACCAGATGCGGCGGTTGCGGCGGTTGGCTCGGGCGGTGATCTGGGCGAACCCGCACGCCGGGCACGACGGTTACCAGCCGGTGCAGTCCGGGATTGTCGCGGCCATGCCGCACGTTGACCGGATGGTGGCGGGACACAGCCTGCGTTCGCTGGAGGACGTGTGGTCGTGGGTGCGCCGGTTGTCCCAGCCGGGGATGGCACCGGAGGAGCGAAGTGTCGGACTTGGGCAGAACTGACCGGGTAGTCGGGGCACGCATTCCGGCACGGCCCGGTGGGGCGAACGGACCGTTCGCCTCAATAGGCGAGGTAAACAGGCCGTTCGCCCCATCCCCCAAGCCCGGCGACGCGCCGGAGTTGCGGTCCGGCGGAAATGGCGCTGCGCCGGGAGGCGTTGAGGAAGCGGAGGTGCGCTGTGCGTGACGTGCTGGACGAGTTGACCAAGCGGTGGGAAGCGGGCGAGGCCGTCGGGCTGGGCACCGTGGTCGCGACGTTCCGGTCGGCGCCGCGGCCGCCCGGGGCGTCGATGCTGGTGACCAGCGGTGGCGAGGCCGTCGGCAGCGTCTCCGGCGGCTGCGTCGAGGGCGCGGTCTACGAGGAGGCCACCGGCGTGCTGGAAGGCGCCGATCCGGTCCTGCAGCGCTACGGAGTCAGCGACGACGACGCCTTCGCCGTGGGCCTGACCTGCGGCGGGATCCTCGACGTTTTCGTGGAGCGGGTGGACCGCGTGACCTTCCCGGAGCTCGATTCCGTCGCGGCTTCGGTACGGGCCGAGGAGCCGGTCGCGGTCACGACCGTCCTGGAGCACCCAGATGAGAGCAAGGTCGGGTCACACCTGCTGGTATGGCGCGAGCGCACCAGCGGCAGCCTCGGATCGGCGCGGATAGACGACGCGGTCGTCGACGATGCGCGCGGCATGCTGGCCAGCGGCCGCAGCGGCGTCATCGAGTACGGCCCGGAAGGGCAGCGCCGTGGTGAAGGGCTGCGGGTGTTCGTGAACTCCTTCGAGCCGCCGCCGCGGATGCTGGTGTTCGGCGCGATCGACTTCGCCTCCGCGATGGCCCGGATGGGCGCCTTCCTCGGCTACCGGGTCACGGTCTGCGATGCGCGGCCGGTGTTCGCCACGCACAGCCGGTTCCCCGGCGTGGACGACGTGGTCGTCGACTGGCCGCACCGCTACCTGGCCACCGAGGCGGAGGCCGGGCGCCTGGACGAGCGGACCGCAGTCATGGTGCTCACCCACGACCCGAAGTTCGACGTGCCGGTGCTGGAGGCTGCGCTGCGGCAGAACTTGGGCTACGTCGGGGCGATGGGTTCCCGCCGCACCCACGAGGACCGCCTGCGACGGCTGCGCGAGCAGGGCCTGACCGGGGACGAGCTCGCCAAGTTGTCCTCGCCGATCGGCCTGGACCTGGGCGCGCGGACCCCGGAGGAGACTGCAGTGTCCATCGCGGCCGAGCTGATCGCGCTGCGCTGGGGCGGCCGCGGCGTGCGGCTCTCCGATGTCGAGGGGCCCATCCACCACCATTCGTGAGCATTCGTCTTCGACGTCACGACACGCCGACGGCTGTGGACAACCTCGTACGGCTGTGGACAACTTCCGCAATTTCCATTGAACTCGGACCCGGCGATTTCCATGGAAATCGCGGACGGACCGAGCCGCCGGGCGAGGCAGTGGCCGCGGCACCCGCAGTGGCCGCGGTCGCGGCGTGCGACTCTCCGAAGTCGAGGGGCTTGTTCACCATCACTCGTGAGCGCGCTTGCTCGCGATCGGTCGGCGTAGCAGGCTCACGGGTGACGCCCGTCACCCAGGCGGAGCAGTCCGTTTCCGACCGTCCGCGCACCGCGGGCCAGTTCCTCCGAGGAGGCCGCCCAAATGCCGCGCATCACCGTCAACGTCGACGGCACCGAATACACCGATGAGGTCGAGCCGCGCATGCTGCTCGTCCAATACCTCCGCGAACGCCTGGGCAAAGTCGGCACCGTCGTCGGTTGCGACACAAGCAACTGCGGCGCGTGCACCGTCCACCTGGACGGCCACAGCGTGAAGTCGTGCTCGGTGCTTGCGGTGCAGGCCGACGGGCACGACGTCACCACCGTCGAGGGGCTCGCCCAAGACGGCCGGCTGCACCCCTTGCAGCAGGCGTTCCACGACAACCACGCCCTCCAGTGCGGGTTCTGCACGCCCGGGATGATCATGCAGGCCCTGGACCTGCTCGCCGAGGTGCACGAACCCGACGACCAGCAGATCCGGGAAGGCATGGAGGGAAACCTCTGCCGCTGCACCGGATACCAGAACATCGTCCGCGCGGTCCGCGACGCGTCGCAGCGCATGCAGCCGGGCGCCGGCCCCGCGGTGGAGCACGCCCCCGGAGAAGCACAGTCACAAGCTCCCGTCCCGCGAACGCCGGCTGACGAGCACGTCGAGACGAGGGTGACGGGAGGTCGGCAGTCATGACATCGGTCCTGGAACCCGAGCTCGGGCGCGCCCGCAAACGCAAGGAGGACGCGCGGCTGATCACCGGCCGCACCCGCTGGACCGACAACCTGACCCCGATGGGCACGCTGCACCTGGCGATCCTGCGCAGCCCGGTCGCGCACGCCCGGATCACGGCGATCAACACCGACGAGGCGCGGCGGATGCCCGGCGTTTCAGCGGTCTTCACCGGCCGCGACATCGCCGATGAGCAGGGCAGCCTACCGTGCGCGTGGCCGATCACGGAGGACATGAAGGCCCCGGCGGCGCCGCCGCTGGCCGTGGACAAGGTGTGCTTCGCCGGAGAAGCGGTGGCCGTGGTGGCGGCGCGCAGCGCGGCCGAGGCGCGCGACGCGCTGGACGCCATCGACGTCGACTACGAGGACCTGCCGGTCGTGCTCGACATGGAAGCGGCGCTGCAGCCGGATTCGCCGCTGGTGCACGACGACCTGGGCACCAACCGCAACGCGACCTGGACGTTCGACTCGGCCGAGGCGGGCACCGGCGGCGACGTCGAACAGGCGCTGAGCAGCGCGGAAGTCCGCGTCGACCGGACCTTCCGGCAGCAGCGGCTAATCCCGGCGTTCATGGAGCCGCGCTCCGTGGTCGTCGACCCGACCGGCGAGCAGATCACCATGTGGTCGGCCACCCAGGTGCCGCACATCCTGCGGCTGATGCTGTCCATGTCGCTCGGCGTGCCGGAGCAGAAGATCCGCGTCATCGCGCCGGACGTGGGCGGCGGGTTCGGCGGCAAGCTGCAGGTGACGCCGGAGGAGGTCATCGCCTTCGTGCTGGCCCGCAAGCTCGGCCGACCGGTGAAGTGGACCGAATCCCGCTCCGAGACGATGGTCTCCGGGCACCACGGCCGCGACCAGATCCAGAAGCTGTCGATGTCGGCGACCCGCGACGGCAAGATCACCGGGCTGAAGGTCGGGCTGCTCGCCGACATGGGCGCTTACCTGCGGCTGGTCACGCCGGGTATCCCGATCCTGGGCGCGTTCATGTTCAACGCGATCTACAAGATCCCCGCCTACCACTTCAGCTGTACCAACGTGTTCACCAACAAGACCCCGACCGACGCCTACCGCGGCGCGGGCCGGCCGGAGGCGACGTTCGCCATCGAGCGGATGATGGACGAGCTCGCCGCCGAACTCGGCGTGGACCCGATGGAGCTGCGGCGGAAGAACTGGATCGCGCACGACGAGTTCCCGTACGACACGGTCGCCGGGCTGACCTACGACTCCGGAAACTACGAGGCCGCCACCGACAAGGCCGTGGAGCTGTTCGGTTACCAGGCGCTTCGCGAGGAGCAGGAGGAGCGGCGGCGCTCCGGCGATCCCGTGCAGCTGGGCATCGGCATCTCGACGTTCACCGAGATGTGCGGGCTGGCGCCGTCGCGGGTGCTGGGCTCGCTGTCCTACGGCGCGGGCGGTTGGGAGCACGCCTCGATCCGGGTGCTGCCGACCGGGAAGGTCGAGGTCGTCACGGGAACTTCGCCGCACGGGCAGGGGCACGTGACGGCGTGGAGCCAGATCGCGGCCGACCGGCTCGGCGTCCCGTTCGAGGACGTCGAGGTGCTGCACGGCGACACGCAGATCTCGCCGAAGGGCATGGACACCTACGGGTCGCGGTCGCTGGCCGTCGGCGGCATGGCGGTCGTCAGCGCCGCCGACAAGGTCGTCGAGAAGGCCAAGAAGATCGCGGCGCACCTGCTGGAATGCGCCGACGACGACGTCGAGTTCGCCTCGGGGCGGTTCGGGGTCCGAGGCACCGACCGCGGCACCGCGCTCGCCGAGGTCGCGCTCGCCGCGTTCGCCGCGCACGACCTGCCGGAAGGGGTGGAGCCGAACCTGGACGCCGACGCGACGTTCGACCCGGAGAACTTCTCCTTCCCGCACGGCACCCACCTGTGCGCGACCGAAGTGGACACCGAGACCGGCGAGGTCAAGATCCGCAAGTACGTCTGCGTCGACGACATCGGCACCGTGATCAACCCGCTTATCGTGGAGGGCCAGGTGCACGGCGGGCTGGCGCAGGGCATCGCGCAGGCCCTGTTCGAGGAGGCCGTCTACGACGAGACCGGCACGCTGACGACCGGGACGTTGGCCGACTACCTGATCCCGTCGGCCGCCGACCTGCCGGAGTTCATCACCGACCGCACCGAAACCCGCGCGACGTCGAACGTGCTGGGCGTCAAGGGAGTCGGTGAGGCGGGCACCATCGCCTCGACCCCGGCGGTGGTGAACGCGGTCGTCGACGCCCTGCGGCCGATGGGCGTCAACGACGTGCAGATGCCGTGCTCGCCGCAGCGGGTGTGGCGGGCCGTGACCGGTGCCCGCGAAAGCAGCGTCACCGCGCCGGAAGCCGGCGGCGGACTCGGCTCGATGGACGTCCAAGGAGGTAACCGGTGATTCCCGCCCAGTTCGACTACGTCGCGCCCTCCACAGTGGAGGAAGCGGTCGCCGCGCTCGCCGAGGCCGGGGAAGACGCGAAGGTGCTGGCGGGCGGGCAGAGCCTGCTGCCGGTGCTGCGGATGCGGCTGGCCGACCCGCAGCTGGTCGTCGACCTCGGCCGCATCGCCGCCCTGCGCGGCGTGCGCGAGGAAGGCGACGCGCTGGTCATCGGCGCGATGACCACGCACCATGACGTCATGCGCGATCCGCTGGTGCAGCAGCACGCGCAGTTGCTCGCGCTGACCACCCGCACGGTCGCCGACCCGCAGGTGCGTCACCTCGGCACCTTCGGCGGCTCGCTGGCGCACGCCGACCCGGCGGGCGACCTGCCGGCCCCAGCGCTGGTGCTGGACGCCGAAATGGTGCTGGCCGGGCCGTCCGGGCGGCGCACCGTGCCCGCGGCGGACTTCTTCGTCGACTACTTCACCACCGCGCTGGAACCCGGCGAGCTGCTGGTCGAGGTGCGGATGCCGAAGTGGACGGGGTGGAGCGCGCACTACGAGAAGTTCAACCGCGTCGCCCAGGCCTGGTCGATCGTCGGCGTGGCAGCCGCGGTGCGGGTGTCCGCGGGGACGATCGCCGAGGCCCGCATCGGCCTGACCAACATGGGGCCGACGCCGATCCGCGCCCGCGGCGTCGAGCAGGCCCTGGTCGGTCAGCCCGCCACGGCGGACGCGATCCGGGCGGCAGCCCGGCACGCCGCCGTGGGCACCAGCCCGGCGTCCGACGCCAGCGCGGACGTCGACTACCGCGAGCACCTCGCCGAGGTCCTCACCGGCCGCGCCGTGCTCGCCGCGGCGGGCGGCTAGGCCCCAGGCGAAGCCGCCCGTGAGCCTTTCGAGCCGCCCCGGCAACTCGAAAGGCTCACGGGCGGTCGCGCAGGTCATACGGGTGCGTCAACCGCAATGATCCAAATAGGGTAGGCACCAGCCGCGCGGGCTGGGAAGCTGGTAGTGGATTGTGACGAGGTCGCGCGGGCCAGGGAGGCGGCCGGGCATGGATCGGGTATCCCGCAGCCGAGGCGGCGCCCGAGGTCCGGCGCGATCTTCGAGACAGCTTCTTCAGGAAGGACGGCTCTTTCGAGCCCAGCTCGGTCGAACCAGGAGGACCCTCCAGTGCAGATGCAGCACCAGTTCAGCGTTCCGGTGCCGGTCGAAGTGGCGTGGAAGGCGCTGCTCGACCCGGAGCGGATCGCCCCGTGCATGCCCGGCGCCACGCTTACCAAGGCCGAGGGCAACGACTTCGCCGGCTCGGTCAAGGTCAAGCTCGGCCCGGTCACCCTGCTCTACAAGGGCACCGGCACCTTCAAGGAGGTCGACGAGGCCGCCCGCCGGGTGGTCATCGATGCCAGCGGCAAGGACTCGCGCGGCAGCGGCACCGCGGCCGCGACGGTAGCCGCTGTGCTCCAGCCGGAAGGCGACACCACCGCGGTCACGGTGGACACCGACCTGAAGGTCACCGGCAAGCCGGCGCAGCTCGGCCGCGGCCTGATCTCCGAGGTCGGCGGCAAGATCCTGAATCAGTTCGCGGCGAACCTCGCGAAGCGCCTCACCGAGGAGCAACCGGCGGAGGCGCCGGCCGAGGAGGCTGCGGCCCCGGCATCCGGCGGCGAGGAGAAGGCCGAGCCGTCGGCGCCTGCAGGGGAGAAGGCCGCGGCGTCGGCGCCTGCCGAGGTGAAGGCCGCGGCGGGCAAGGCGAGCTGGCGGGTCACGCCGGCGGGCAGCCACGACACGTTCGCCAGCACCGCCAGGGAGGAGCCCACGCGCAAGGCGGACGCGGTGGTGACCGGCGCAGCGGCGCCGTCGGACGAGGCTATCGACCTCCTCGGCACGGCGGGAGCCCCGGTCCTCAAGCGCCTGGCCCCGGTCGCGGTGGCCGTCGTGGTCCTCGGCCTCGCGTTCCGCATCATCCGGCGCCGCCGGCGCCGCCGCGCCTGACCCGCCCGGCCGTCACCCGGACCGATTCCAAGCGGAGTCGTGAGTCCTTCAGGCAGCCGTAACGGCTCGCAGGACTCACGACTCCGCGAGCAGGCCGTGCACCCGGAGGAGCCGGTCGAGCCAGTACCGCTGCACATCGGCAGGCGGCGTAGCCGCCGCGACCAGAGCAGGATCCGGCACCGGCGGACGGCGGAGCACCGGCAGGTGGCCGTCCACGGGCAGCAGCGAGTCGGCGACGACGTCGCCGTCGAGCAGCGCCACCGTGCCGAGGCCGCAGGCGAAGGGGAGCTCGGGCAGCGAGCCCGCCAGGGCGAGCTGCGCGGCGAGGCCGACGCTGCTCTCCACTGCGGAGGACACGACGCAGGGCAGGCCGCAGGCCTCGGCGACGCGCAGCGCGCGGCGGACGCCGCCCAGCGGCGTGGCCTTGATGATCGCGACGTCGGCCGCTCCGGCGACCGCCACGCGCAGCGGGTCCTCGGCGCGGCGGATGCTCTCGTCGGCCGCGATCCGGACGTCCACCCGGCGGCGGACCGCGGCGAGTTCGTCGATCGTCGGGCACGGTTGTTCCGCGTACTCCAGGCCTCCGGCCGCCTTGTCCAGCTCGCGGATGCGGGTGATCGCCGTTTCGACGTCCCAGGCGGCGTTGGCGTCGACCCGGATCCCGCCGCCCGGGCCAAGCGCGTCGCGGACCGCCGCTACGCGTTCGACGTCGTCACCGGTGGACTGGCCGGGCTCGGCGATCTTGACCTTCGCCGTGCCGCAGCCGGACGCCGCGACGATCGCCGCGGCCTTCTCCGCCGGCACGGCGGGCACCGTGCAGTTGACCGGGATGCGGTCGCGCACCGGCTCCGGCCATTCCTCGGTGCATGCCTCCAGCGCCGCCCGCAGCCACGGCACCGACTGGGCGTCGTCGTAGTCCTCGAACGGGCAGAACTCGCCCCACCCGGCCGGTCCGCTCAGCAGGACTCCTCGCCGGACCGTGACGCCCCGGAACTGGTTGCGCATCGGCAGCGCGTACACCCGCACCGCGCCCAACTCCGCCAAGTCGATCGTCGCAGGGGCCATGACCCGATCCTTTCAGCCCGCCGCCGCCACGGCGCGTCAAGGGCACGCAACGACCGACGGCCGCTGACGCCGCGATTTCAATGGAAATCAGAGATCCGATTTCCATTGAAATCGAAGGAGTTGTCCACATCCTCCGGCGTGTCGTGGCCCGACACGCCGACGGAGTGCGATTTCCAAATGGAAATCGCACTCCCACCTACACCACGCCGGGGCGGCCGAGGTCGAAGACGTCCACCTCGAACCGCGCCCACTGCTGGCGCAGCGCGGTGACGCCGTTGTCCAGGATGTAGTTCAGCTCGCCGAGGGTCACCGGCAGCAGCGTGAACACCTGGAGCTGCTCCACGCCGTCCGGATCGGTGAACCTGGTGAACTCCGGCGGGAACAGCGGGTGGCCGCTGGCGAGCACCCCGTGGAACTCGGTGCCCGGCAGCAGCGGCTGCTCGTTCGGCACGATCTGGTCCGGCACCAGGTGGGTTCGCTGCTGCACCAGCACTCCGGCGGTGAGGTCGACCAGGTGCCGGGCGGCTTCGGCCTGCTCCTTGTAGACCGTGCAGGCGAGCTCCTGGGCGGGTTCGGCGCCCAGCGGCTGGAAGCGCAGCCCGGTGCTGATCACCGTGGTCAGGTGGTATTGCTCCAGGTGGAAGAACACCAGCCCGTAGCCGCGGTTGGTGCCGTGTACGTTCGGGGGCTCGGCCTCGGTCGGCACCCCCGCGTGGCGCTCGAGGCTTTCCGCGAGTCCGACGAACCGGTGCGCTCCGCCCAGTGCCGCACGTTCCTGCTCGGTGGCCATCCGATCTCCAGTGTCTTGCGGGACGCCCGCACCCCGTGTTCATTCCGGCGCCCGAACCCGAGCCCGCCCCCAGCCGGGGCCCGCGGGCGCCGCACCCGAGTCGGCGAGCCCGCGCAGCTCATCGGGTGTTGCGCGCGTTCATCGCAAAGGTAGCCGCTGCAGGACCCAACTCGGACACTTTTGGATGACAGCTGACCGTCCCCAAAAGTCGTCACCCGATGTCCGGGATGGCGGGCCCGAGCAGGTCGTCGGCGTCGACGATCCGGTACGCGTAACCCTGCTCGGCGAGGAACCGCTGCCGGTGTGCCGCGTAGTCGGTGTCCAGGGTGTCCCGCGAGACGACCGAGTAGAAGTGCGCCTGATTGCGCTTGACCTTCGGCCGCAGCAGCCGACCGAGCCGCTGCGCCTCCTCCTGCCGCGACCCGAACGTCCCGGACACCTGCACCGCGACCGAGGCCTCCGGCAGGTCGATCGAGAAGTTCGCCACCTTCGACACCACGAGCCGCTTGATCTCGCCGCGCCGGAAGGCGTCGAACAGTTCCTCGCGCTCCTTGTTCTTCGTCGAACCCTCCACGATAGGCGCGTTCAGCGCCTCGCCCAGCTCGTGCAGCTGCTCCAGGTACGCGCCGATGACCAGGGCGGGCTCGCCCGGGTGCCGGTCCAGGATCGCCTTGACCACCGGGGCCTTGGTGCGCGCCGTGGAGCACATCTTGTAGCGCTCGTCGGCCTCGGCCGTGGCGTACTCCAGCCGCTCGTTGTCGGTCAGCGTCACCCGGACCTCGATGCACTCGGCGGGCGCGATCCAGCCCTGCGCCTCGATGTCCTTCCACGGCGCGTCGTAGCGCTTGGGCCCGATCAGCGAGAACACGTCGCCTTCCCGGCCGTCCTCGCGGACCAGGGTCGCGGTGAGCCCGAGGCGCCGCCGGGACTGCAGGTCGGCGGTCATCCGGAACACCGGCGCGGGCAGCAGGTGCACCTCGTCGTAGACCACCAGCCCCCAGTCGCGGGAGTCGAACAGCTCCAGGTGCTTGTACTCGCCCTTGGAGCGGCGGGTGATCACCTGGTAGGTCGCGATGGTGACCGGCCGGATCTCCTTCTTCTCGCCGGAGTACTCGCCGATCTCGTCCTCGGTCAGCGACGTCCGCTCGATCAGCTCCCGCTTCCACTGCCGCCCGGCGACGGTGTTGGTGACCAGGATCAACGTGGTGGCCTGCGCCTCGGCCATCGCCGCCGCGCCGACCAGTGTCTTGCCCGCGCCGCAGGGCAGCACCACGACGCCCGAGCCGCCGGCCCAGAACGACTGCACGGCCTGCGCCTGGTAGTCGCGCAGCTGCCAGCCGTCCTGCCGCAGCGCGATCGGGTGCGCCTCACCGTCGACGTAACCGGCGAGGTCCTCGGCGGGCCAGCCGACCTTCAGCAGTAGCTGCTTGAGCCGCCCGCGTTCGCTGGGGTGCACGACCACGGTGTCGTCGTCGATGCGGGCGCCCAGCATCGGGTTGATCTTCTTGTTCCGCAGGATCTCTTCCAGCACCGCGCGGTCCAGCGAGTTCAGCACTAGGCCATGCGCCGGGTCGTTGGCCAGCTGCAGGCGGCCGAAGCGGCCCATCGTCTCGACGATGTCCACCAGCAGGGGCTGCGGCACGGGGTAGCGGGAGTAGCGCACCAGCCCGTCCACCACCTGCTCCGCGTCGTGCCCGGCGGCGCGTGCGTTCCACAGCGCGAGCGGCGTGATGCGGTAGGTGTGCACGTGCTCCGGGGCGCGCTCCAGCTCCGCGAACGGTGCGATGGCGGTACGGGTCTCGTCGGCGAGGTCGTGGTCGACCTCGAGCAGCAGGGTCTTGTCAGACTGGACGATCAAGGGGCCATTCACTCGCGTGGCTGCCTTTCTGGATGCTCGGCACATGGTCCGACACGGCTAAACGTCCAGTTTGGCCTATGCGCCGGGGGCCGAGTACGTGCCATATCTCCGTGGTACCTCGTTCGATTCGATTTCCGGGGCCGGGTGCTTTCCGTCACGTCATGTATCCAGGTGGTCGACGAAGATCCCGACGAGAATGCGTCTGCCCAGCCGCTGCTCAGGCAGCGTGAAGTGCACGCGGTTCCGTGCTGGGTGCTGCTTCGCGTGCCACTCGCAGCGGTAAGTCGCTCCGTCGTGCTCCACATCTCGCTGCCGCATTACCTTTTCCTTGGCGCGGGTGTTTCGGCTCTCGGGCGACAGGTCGATTCCGAAGCGGCCCAGCTCGGCTTGGACGTGACTGGGTACTCCGCGGCCGCTCCAAGGCGTCCGCGAAGTGGTCGTCCAGCACCGTCAAGACCTTGGCCACCCAGCCACGCAACTCCCGGTAGGTGCCATCGAACTTCCGGAAAGACAGTGTGTCAGCGAGGACAAGACCTGGGAAGGCATCCGCCGCCAGCACTGGGAAGAGGTGCTCGGGAACATTCTCGCGTTCGTACAGGCCACGCCAGAAGGCGGTGAGCTCGCGGGCTGCACGCAGGAAGTACAGCTCCGCCTCGATATCACTTGCCGGAAGGCTGACCGGTTGCCAACCGCTGGTGACGGAGTTGCCGGCCGGAAAGATGAAGCACGCCATTGTACGGCCGTCCAGCGTGCGTCGTAGTGCGTGGCCCAGCGTCCAGGCGAGCTCGCGCACCTGTCCGGCCAAGTGCACCGTATCCGGGACATCCGCGGTCTCGCTCGTGTCCCAGGTGCGGCATCGGTCCATGAGGAGGGCGGTTCGCCGCCGCACGTCCGGAGAGTCCACGTCGCCTAGACCGCCCCGCACGTAGAGGAATTCGGACAGCTCGCAGCCGTCCAGGCACGCGTGCTCGTGCCACCACTCCGCTGCTGCCACTGGCCGTTCGCGGAGGATGTCCCCGAGCGTGGAAGTCGGGGGCCAGTTCCAACGAACCCTCGTCGATCATGTCCAGGATGTTGCGAAGCGAGAACTGGTTGGTGGTCACCCGGATCAACTCGGGATCCCATGGCCTGACGATCGCTACGCCAGCGCCGCCGTCCCCCTCGACTTCGACACCTGTTGCCAGGCCATCGAAGACGTCCTCGACCACCTCAGGTTCTTCCTGCGCATGCGCCGTCGTCATGCTCGTGATCCTATCGGCGGGGCACTTTGGCCGGGTCCGGCTCTGAAGAGGCAGTGGGGCTGGTCGAAGCCCCGACCAGTCTGGTCCCCAGGCCAAGACTGGTATGCGTATCAGGCCTGGTTGCTTGGACGATCAGGGGTCTGTCGATCGCGGGGTGCGCAGTTCCCTCGGGCCGGACGGCTTCTTCGCAGGTGATCAGCGATGCCGGGGGCATCTGTCGGACTCCGCACCCTCCACCGTCGCCGCTACCACCCGTCCGGGCAAGGTGGCGGGGTGCTTCGCCGGTTGCGGTGCGGGCTCAGCGGGCCGGCAGGACCAACCGCAGCGCGGTTCCCCCCGCATCCGGGCGCCGGGCCGAGACGGACCCGCCGTGCCGTGCCGCGATCTCGCTGACCAGCGCCAGCCCGAGGCCGTAGCGCCGGGTCCCGCGGTCGGTGCCCCCGGGCGCCGAGGAGAACCGCTTGAACAACGTCGGCAAGATCGCCGGGTCGATGCCGGGCCCGTCGTCGACCACCTCGACCATCGTCGAGCGCGTGTCGGTGCTGAGCACCACCCGCACGTCCGCTCGCGCGTGCCGGACCGCGTTGTCCAGCAGCGCGTTCAGCGCGCGCAGCAGGCCCGCGTCGAAGCCGATGACCTCGATCGGGCCGGGCGCTTCGAGCCGCACCGAAACGCCCTGCCGCTCGGCTGCCGGGCGGGCGGCGGACACGGCCTGCTCGGCGAGCTCGGTGAGCGCCACCGGGCGCAGGGGCATCTCGCCGCGCGGGTCGGCCGCCAGCAGCAGGTCTTCGAGGATCGTCGCGAGCCGGTCGGCATCCGCGACCAGACCGTCCACATCGGACCGGATGCGGTCCGGGCCGGCGTCTCGGCCGAGCCTGCGGCGGACCAACTGGGCCCGGGTGCTCAACAGCGTCAACGGGGTGCGCAGCTCGTGGCTCGCATCGGCGACGAAACGCCGTTGCAGCGCTAGTGCTTCCGCCAGCGGTGCCACCGCGCGCCGCCCCAGCCACGCTCCGGCCAGGCCCGCGAGCACCAGGCCCGCGCCTCCGGCGATGACCAGCGCCTGGATGATGCGGATGCGTTCGGCGTGCGCGTCGCGCAAGCTCAGCACCGCTTGCACGACGTCCGCCCCGTGCGGCTGGGTGCGGACGTAGAACTCGCGCCCCTCCACCACGACGTCCGCCGACCGCGTGGCGCGGTCCTGGGAGGTTCGCCGCAGCGCTTCTTCATCGGGCAACCCTCGCGGCATCCCCGGGGACACCTGCTCCCGGTCACCCGAGCGCACCACCAGCCACACGCCGGCCGGCGGGTCGCTCACGTCGTCGATGCGAGCGGTGGCGGTGCTCAGCAGCTCGTCCTGCGCCCGGTGCTGGTTGTGCACCACGACCAGGAGCGTGACCGCGGCGAGCAGCAACATCGCGACAGCCACCGCCGCGGCCGTTTGCAGGCCGAGGCGCAGCTGGGCCCGGCCGAGCATCGCGGCGTCCGGGGACCGCCACTGCCGGGCCGTCACCCGGATCGCCCCAGCTGGTATCCGCGGCCACGCACCGTGTCCACGATGCGCTTGCCGAGCTTGCGTCGCAGGTAGTGCACGTAGGTGTCCACGACGACCGGGCTCCCGGCCCCGTCGAAGACCAGCCGCAGCAGGTCGTCGCGGCCGAACACCTGTCGCGGCCGGGCCGCCAGCAGGGCGAGCAGCGCGCACTCCCGCTCCGACAACCGCACCGGTTGGCGCGCTGAGCAGGTGACCGTCCGGCTGTCGAGGTCGAGGCGGCCGTCCGGCAGGGGCAAGGATCGGGCGGTGTCGAGGTGCCTGCGCCGCAGGGCCCGCAGGCGCGCGAGCAGCTCGTCGACGTCGAAGGGCTTCGGCAGGTAGTCCTCCGCCCCCGCGTCCAGCCCGGCCACCCGGTCCGCCGGGTTGCCCAGCGCGGACAGCACCAGCGCGGGCGTGGCCACACCCCGCGCCCGCAAGCGGGTGAGCAGGTCGAGGCCTTCGAGGGCGGGCAGCCCTCGATCGAGCACGATCAGGTCGTAGTCGCGGGTGAGCCCGAGGTGCAGTCCGCGCTGACCGTCGGCTGCGCCGTCGACGGAGTAGCCCTCCTCGCCCAGCAGCGAGGCCAGCATCTCGGCGAGCTCCGGGTCGTCCTCGACCAGCAGCAGCCGCGGTGGTGCGTCAGCGGCCGGATCCATGAGGCCATTCTTCCTGCTGCGACCGCGGCGCAGCGGTCGCGCCCCGGCAGACCGCCAGCAGCTCCGGGGTCACCACCGGCTCGTCGAGCAGGGGAGACCGGTGCACCCGGCGCTCGGCATCGACGGCGAACACCAGGCAGCCGGGCTGAGCCGCGGCCCACGCGATGCCCTCGACGCCCATCGCGAACGCGGCGGTCGAGACGGCGTCGGCCGTGGTGAGGTCGGGGGCCAGCACGGTCAGGCTCACCAGCTCGCGCGTGGGGCGGCCGGTGCGGCCGTCGACGACGTGGGCGCCGCGCTCGTAGCTGCCGGAGGTAGCGACCGCGCAGTCGCGCACGTCGAACACCGCGCACACCTGGTGCGCGAGCTCGGGATGGCGGATGCCGACCCGCCAAGCGCGGCCGGGTTCGGGCTCGCCGACGGCGAGGACGTCCCCGCCGGCGTTGAGGCAGAAGCGGTCGGCCCCCGCCGCGCGCAGCAGCAGCCCGGCCCGTTGCACCGCCCATCCCTTGACCACGCCGCAGGGGTCGAAGGGACCCCCCGGCAGCCAGGCGCGGAACGCCCCGCCGCTGTCCCGCTCGTAGCGCAGGCAGAGATCGATGATCTCGGCGAGTTCCGGGCTGGCGTGCTCTGGCAGCGTCCGGTCGCCGCTGCACCGCCGGACCTCGCTGCCCTCCCGGAAGGGGCTGAACCGGCGGTCCACCTCCCGCAGCCAGTCGAAGGCCCGCGACGCGGCGGCGAGCGCCGGTGGCGGGGCCGACCGCACGTCCATCGAAATCGGCAGGCCCATGACGTACTCCACGCGCCGAATGCGGGAACCCGTTCCGCTCGCCACGGCTACCCGCCCTGGGAGTCGATCGCGGCCTGCAGGGACTCGGCGTAGGCCTCGCTGGTGGTGGTGGCACCGGACACCGCGTCGAGCTTCGCGCTCTGCGCCTGCAGCGCCTCCTGCCGCAGCGTCGGAGCGGCGCCGCCGGCGATCCGCCTGCTGCGCCGGTCGGCGGGCTCGGTGATCAGCTGGACGTCGGTGATCTTGGTGCCGGTGAACACCACCCGCACCTGGTAGGGCCCGTACTCGGTCCGCACCAGCGAGCCGTCGACGGACTTGCCCGGTCCCGGAGGAGCGGTCCCTGCCTGGGGTGGAGTCGAGGGTGCGCCGGGCTGCGGGGCGGGCGCCGCGCGCGTCGCCGCGCCGGTGTCCGGCTGGTAGCGCAACAGCGGGAGCGAACCCGCGATCGTGAGGGCCAGGATCACGACGAAACGTCGCATGGCATCACTCCTCAGGCCGCGAAGGCGAATCGTTCGGTGTGGCACTGGTCCCGGGGCACTTCGAGGTCGCGCAGGGCGCCGAGGACCGCGTCGGTCATGCCGGGCGGACCGCAGAGGAAGACGTCGCGGTGCCGTACACCGGGCACCAGGGCGGCGATGTGCTGCGGGCCCATGATCGGTCCATGGCGGCCGATCGCGGTCGCGGGACCGATCACGACGTGCAGCCGGGCCCCGACCCGCTGCGCCAGCCACTGCAACTCCGAGACCAGCACCGCGTCCTGCCGGTCTCGGACTCGGTAGAGCACCACGACGTCGTTGCGGGTGCGGGAGAATTCCTCCAGCAGCGCGCGGATCGGCGTCACTCCGACCCCGCCGCCGATCAGCAGGACACCGCGACGGGTGCACTGCTCGGCGGTGAACGCGCCGTAGGGGCCTTCGGCGAGCACCCGCGTTCCCACCCGCAGGTTCCGCAGCGCGGCGCTGCCGTCGCCGAGCGCTTTCACCGTGATGCGCAGCGTCTTCCCGTTCGGCATGGCCGACAGCGAGTACGGATGGGCTTGCGTCCAAAGGCCTTTGGCGACGAACCGCCACAGGAAGAATTGGCCGGCCCGCGCGGGCAGCCGGTCCAGCCGACGACCGCCGATGTGGACCGACACCACGTCCGGGCCTTCCGGGACCACCGCCACCACTCGGGTGTCGTGCCGCACCATCCGCCAGATCGGCAGCAGGAACCGGAACACCAGCACCGCGCCGAGGGCCGCGCCGTAGAGGGTCCACCAGTAGGCCCGGCCGATCGGGTTGGCGGCGAAGTCGTTGCCGATCGTCACCTGGTGCAGGAAGCCGAGCACGACGGCCAGGTAGGCCCCGAGGTGCAGGAGGTGCCAGGTCTCGTACCGCATCCACCGTCGAGCGGCCCGCGCGGAGGTGGCGCCGACCACGACGAGCAGGAGCGTGCCCGCCGCGGCCAGCAGCACGTCCCGGGTTTCGAGCACCAGCGATGCGAACTCCGGGAGCACCGGGCTGCCGTCCTGCTCGGCGTACCCGACCGTGATCAGCACGACGTGCGCGAGCACCAGCCAGAGGATCCAGCTGCCCGTCCACCGGTGCCAGCTCGTGAGCCGGTCCATGCCCAGCCGTCGTTCCAGCCAGGGCACCCGCGCGATGAGCACCAGCTGCAGCACCAGTACCAACGCACCGCCGAGACCGGTCAACCGGCCCAGCGCCAGCACCAGGCCCTGCGGACCGGCCAGCACGCCCGCCTCGCCGCCGAGCACGAAGAGGTCGACCACCCACATCGCGTTGAGCGCCAGCAGGGCCAGGAGCCACCACTGCGCGTCGCCCGCCCGTGTCCCGCGCCGAATCGATCGCACGTCGCCGAGTCTCGGCCGCGTTTCTGGGAAGAACTTTGGAAAGCACCGGGCAACCGGCGCGGGGGCGCGGGCGTGCTGCGAACGGTGATCGCGTGCTTTCGCTGCGTGTTCCACCGTTGCCGCGATCACCCGTTCGGGCACTGTTGGTGGGGGTATCTCGGCTAAATTGCTCGTTGCGAACAGAAAAACGGAGGAGCAGTGAGTTATCCACCGCAAGATCCGTACGGAGCGCAGTCCGGACCGTACGGTGGGCAGTCGGGCCAGTACCCCTCGGAGTCGTACCAGTCGGGCCAGTACCCGCCGCAGAACGGCTCGGACGACTTCTGGCGCCACGTCGCGGGAAACCAGCCCCCGATGCCGCCGAAGAAGAGCCGCACCGGGCTCATCGTCGCCCTGGCCGGCGCCGGTGCGGTGGTGGTCATCGGCATCGTGGTGACGATCATCCTGGTGGTCGTGAACAGCAACGGCGGCAGCAACACCAGCCACAACGCCGGCAGCACGACCAGCAGCAGTCCGACCGGCACCGGCAGCACGAGCACCAGCACGAGCACCAGCTCCAGCAGCCAGTTCGCGGCCGGCAACTGCATCGACCTGCTCAGCGAGAAGGGCGGCGACATGAACGCCGCGACCTGCGGTTCCGCGGACTCGGACTACGAGATCGTCGACGTCCAGCGCGGCACCGACCACTCGGTGTGCGGGGACAACTACAGCAACGTCACCGGCAGCAAGACCTACTGCATCGTCTTGGACGTCAAGGCGGGCGACTGCCTCACGGGGTTCAACGACTCCGTCGACGTCCTGCCGCTGAAGATCGACTGCAGCACGGCAGAGGACCAGGTGACCGAGGTAGCCAACGGCACCGACCCGAAGACCGCCTGTGCGCAGGGCGAGGGCTACTACGTCTTCGCGGACCGCACCGTCTGCTTCGGCGACGTCCAGGGCGCCTGAGCGGTCGTGAGTGCGCGACCGGGCCCGGCGCCCCGTCCCCGTGCCCGGTCGCACTCACGACCCCGGATTTCCGGTAAATCGGGCCATTTCCGCTGATCGGCCGTGGCGGGCCCGTCGTCTCGACTAGGTTTGCGCGACCTAGATCGCGCCGGAGTACGCGACGACGAGCCGGGACACCCGGCGCACCAGCGGGGTGCGGTTGTGCCTGGTGCCGGATGTGGCGGTCGGCGACTGCCTGCGCGTCCCGGTGGCCGGTATCGAGACCAAGGTGCGCTGCGACGAACCGGGCGCGAACGAGCGGGTCACCGGGGTGACGTCGAACACCGGCGGCGCGGCGGTTTGCCCGTCCGGGACGAGCCGGACCGCGATCTACCCCGATCCGGCGCGAACGGTGTGCACCGCGCCGTCCGCTCAGTGACCAACGCGATCTGGTTCCGCTGCCCTCGATGTGATGTCGTGTCTGGGCAACCCCGCAGGTGAACAGGGGTGCTCGCACGATGAGGGAGGGCTTCGATGCGCAGCGAAGACCACACGGTCCGTGACATCACCCGGGGTCTGATGCGGGAACTCGGGCTGACCACGGTGTTCGGCAACCCGGGTACGACCGAGGTGCCGTTCCTGACCGGGTGGCCGGACGATTTCCGCTACGTGCTCGGCCTGCAGGAGTCCGTGGTCGTCGCGATGGCCGACGGTTACGCGCAGTCCCGCCGGGAGCCGGTGCTGGTCAACCTGCACTCCGCCGGCGGCGTGGGGCACGCGCTCGGCGCGATCTTCACCGCGTACCGCAACCGGACGCCGATGATCGTGACGGCCGGGCAGCAGACCCGCACCCTGATGTTCGACGAGCCGTTCCTCGGTGCCACCGACGCCGCCGATTTCCCCAAGCCGTACGTGAAGTGGAGCTACGAGCCGGCCCGCGCAGCGGACGTCCCGGCGGCCCTCGTGCGCGCCTACCAGCTGGCGACGACCCCGCCGTACGGCCCGGTTTTCGTGTCGATCCCGGCCGACGACTGGGACGAGCCCGGCGTGCCGGTGACGGCCCGGCCGCGCACCCCCGGTTCCGCCCCGGACCCGGCCGTCGTCGCCGACCTCGCCGAGGCGCTGCGGAGCTGCGAGCGCCCGGCGTTCGTCGTCGGCCCGGCGGTGGACGCCGACGGCGTGGTCGCGGACCTCGTCGAGCTGGCGGAGAAGGCGCAGGCGGCTGTTTACGTGGCGCCGATGTCGCCGCGCTGCTCGTTCCCCGAGGACCACCCGCAGTTCGCCGGTTTCCTGCAGCCCGAGCAGCGCTTGCTGACCGCTGAGCTCGCCGGGCACGACCTCGTCGTGGTGTGGGGCGCGCCAGCGTTCACCTACCACGTGTACCGCGGCGAGAGCGAAGTCGAGCTGCCCGAGCTCTTCCTCGTGCACGACGATCCGCAGGTGCTCGGCCGGGCCCGGGAGGGGCGCGGCGTGCTGGGCACGCTGGCGCATTCTGTGCGGCAAGTCAACGAGAAGGTCGAGGCGCAGCAGCGGAGCGCGCCGGCGACCTACCAGCGGCCGCCGAAACCGGCCGCGTCCACGCCGATGACCGCCGCCTACGTCTTCGACACGATCGCCGGGGCGCTGCCCGCGGACGCGGCCGTGGTGGAGGAAACCCCCAGCCACCGCAACGACCTGCACGAGCACTTCCCGATCCGGTCCACCGACGGCGGGTTCTTCACCGGATTCTCCGGCGCGCTCGGCTACGGCATCGGCGCGGCCGTCGGGGTGGCGATGGCGGACCCGACGCGGCGCACGGTCGCGCTGATCGGCGACGGTTCCAGCATGTACGGGATCCAGTCGGTGTGGACCGCGGTCCGTGAGCACGCGCCCGTCACGTTCGTGATCATGGACAACTCGCGGTACGCGGCGGTGGCGGTGCTGGGCGAGGCGGCGGGCGGCAGCAAGCTGCCCGGCGTGGATCTCGGCGGCATCGACTTCGCCGCGCTGGCCACCGGCCTGGGCTGCCGGACCAAGCTGGTCCAGTCCCCGGCGGAGCTGGACGCGGCCCTCGCGGAGGAGTTCGCGGGCCAGACCGGACCGACCCTCCTGCACGTCAGGGTCGACCCGGGCCAGCGCTGCCTGTACTGACTTGGTGTTCCACCTGCCCAGGCCCCGTGAGTGCTTTGGGGCGCCGTAGAGGTTGTTTGAGAACTCGTTGTGTTCTCCGCCGAGGAACTCGATGTGATCCGCTCGCAGTTCGCGCGCGGGTTGCAGGCGCCGATCGCGTTGCGCCCACCGGACAAGCGACCGCCGACCGTCGAGGACAAGCTCCTGGTGTTCATGGGCGCCTCCGGCGGGCTCGGCGTCGGCCGCGCGGCGGCGATGCCGTTGGCGGGCTTGGGGATCGCGGCGCTGAACCGGTGGTGCTGCCGGTCGCCGGGGGCGGGCCGGTGCGGCGGAGGTCGGGGAGGACACCGCACCAACCCAGCTGGGTGGGTTTTCGAGGTGAGGGCACCCTTGGGCGGCACAGCTGCTTCAAGGGTGCCCCTCACCTCTCACCCGACGGTGTGATTCAGGCGCGGAGGTGGTGCCGCCCGGTGGGCTCGTCGAAGTCGTCGGGTCGGCTGGGTCTGTGGTGGGGAATCTCGTTGGTATGTGGGGATGTTCTGGTTCCGCCCGGTGTTCTTCGTTGCGGTTTTCGGCTTCGATGTCGGTTATGAGGTGCCAGGCCGTGTAAGCGCCTTCGCCGCCTCCGGCGTGCTGGGCCGTGGAAAACGCGATGGTTCTCGCGGTCAACTGGGTGGCGAGCATGGCGAGGATCAGCAGGTTGAACAGGACGAACGTGCTGAGCTGAATCCAGAACATCGGTGGTTCTCCTTCGGTTGGGCGAGGGGTGTCAATTTCGCGAGAAATTGGCGTTCACCCGGGTGACGGTCAATTTCTCGCGAAATTGCGCCGTCCTCGGGTGATCACAGGCGGGTGGTGAGGGTGTGCCAGCAGCGCATGCAGGTGTCCTCGCGAATCCAGTCCACTTCGGACTGATCGTGCAGCTCCGCTGCGCCCGCTTCCGCTCCGCAGAACGCCTTCACCCGCTCCTCGTGCGGAGCTTTCGTTGCTGCGATGGGAAACGCGTGACGGCCGCCCGTGACCGGGCGCCAGACGTAGGTCAAATAGTCAGCCATGGGGATTCCTTGATCGATATTCTGCAAGTCTTGCAATCCAACGCCGAGGCTGCCATCGCCCGCCACGTGGAAATTCGGTTCGCGATGCGGATGGCGGATCAAGGCATCACACAGGCGGAGATCGAGATCAACCGCCCCATATGCGGGTCCAGGCCAGGCATCGATGATGATCTACCCGAGACCTGCGACAAGCAGTTGTCACGCTTCCTGCCACCAGGGAGCACACTTAGAGTCAACGATGGGAGCAGTCCAAGCGGGCGGCTCTACAAGGGCAAGGAAGGCGACCGATGACCATCGATGCCCGGTGGGCAGTGATCACCGAAGACGGCGGGGAGCGGGCCGGGAACCTCCTGATCACCGACGAAGCTGCGGTCGGCGAGCTGGTGAAGGAACTCTCTAACCCGATGGCCGACCTTGCGCGGCTGATTCACCGTGACCGTCCCTTGTATGACCCGGAGCAGGGCTTTCGTGATCACGACGTGTACGCCAACGTCGTAGACGGCTTTGGTTACCTCAGCCACCAGGACCGGGATCATGGCAAGGCATACCCGGTCGGCGACCCGGAATCCGCGGGGTGCGAGTTCGACGATGACGACTTTCCCGCCGGCTCGGGGCTACCGCTAGATCAGTTCACCGCCGCGCTCGTTGAGTTTCTGCGCACTACCAAGCGGCCGACCAACGTCCAATGGACGGGTCAGTGACCGGTCGATGACCACCACCCCGAGTATCGACCGCCACATCTCGTTGATCAGGGCGTCCATGTCTGTGATCTTCTGTGTAGCAGAAACGCAGGGGCAAAGCTCTCACCAGCACAAATAGATACCGATCAACCATCGGCCGAGTGCTAGACCGAGCAGGGCCTACAGATGCCCTGTGACCAGCACAAAAAGCGTTTGTGCGGCGTACGGCGGTGTCCTTTGAAGTGAAGGGCACCTCCGGCCGACTTTGCCGACAGCCGGCTTTGCCGGCAAAGGGTGCCCTTCAGCCGGAAAGCGTCAGTTGCGGGCCTCCGCCTTCTCGGCCTCCGCCCACTGCTTCGCCGTGGACTTCGCCGTGGACTTCGCCGTCTCGTCCACAGTGGACTCATCGGACTTCTCCGCCGCTGCCGTCGCCGGGGCTTGGGCGCTGCGGACGTCGAGGAGGCGGGCCACCTCGCTGCGGAGGTAGACGAAGGTCTCCGACTCGCGGGTGGTGATCTGGTCCCGCTCGTCGCCGAGCGGGATCTCCAGGTCCGCCACGATCGACGCCGGGGACTTCGACAGCACGAACACCCGGTCCGCCAGGTAGATGCTCTCGTCGATGTCGTGGGTGACCAGCAGGACCGTGCTGTCGAACTGCTTGCGGACCCGCAGCAGCAGGTCCTCCAGCTCGAAGCGGGTCTGGGCGTCCACCGAGGCGAACGGCTCGTCCATCAGCAGCAGCGACGGTCGGCAGGCCAGCGCGCGGGCGATCGACACCCGCTGCTGCATGCCGCCGGAGAGCTGCCACGGGTACTTCTTCGCGGCGGCGCCCAGGCCCACCCACTCCAGCACCTCATCGGCCCGGCTGCGCCGCTCGGCCTTGCTCAAACCCCTGGAGCGCAACGGGAATTCGACGTTGGACCGCACCGAGAGCCAGGGGAACAGCGATCGGCTGTAGTCCTGGAACACCACGGCCAGGTCGGCCGGCACGCCGTTCACGGGGGCGCCGTTCAGCCGGACGTCGCCTGCGGTGGGCTTGATCAGCCCGGAGATGGAGCGCAGCATGGTCGACTTGCCGCAGCCGGACGGGCCGACGATGCAGGCCAGTTCACCGGTGCGCACCTGGAACGTCAGGTCGGCGATGGCCTGGTGACCTCCTCCGCCGCCGTAGCGGTGTCCGAGCCGGGAGACTTCGAGCATGGTCTTGGTTTCGGTCATTGGAATTCAGCCTCCGACTACTTGGTGCGCCTGCGACGGTTGCCAGCTCAGCGCGCGGCGCTCCACCACGAGCAGCAGGGTGTTGAGGACGTATCCGAGGATGCCCAGCAGCACGATGCCCGCCCACATGGCGGGGAAGTCGAACTGCCGCTGGTCGAAGACCAGCCGGTAGCCGATGCCGTTGGTGGAGCCGACGAGTTCGGAGACGACCATCAGCACCAGCGCCAGCGACAGGCTCACCCGCAGTCCGGCGAAGATCTTCGGCGTCGCCGCGGGCAGCACCACCCCGAACACCCAGTGCGAGCGGGGGATGCGGAACGACCGGATGGTGTCCACCTTGACCTGGTCCACGGAGCGGACGCCGTCGACGGTGTTCAGCAGGATCGGCCAAATCACGCCGAAGACGATCACGGTGATCTGCATCTGCGCGCCGATGCCCAGCAGTACCAGGAAGACCGGCACCAGCACCGGCGGCGGGATGGCCCGCATGAACGCCATCAGCGGTCCGAAGTAGTCCAGCGCGGTGCGGGACCGGCCGAGGAGGGTGCCGAGCGCGACGCCGAGCACCACCGCGATGAGCCAGCCCACGGCGATCCGCCCGAGGCTGGCCAGCATGTCCGAGAAAGCCTCGTCGGTCAGGAACAGCGACGAAGCCGGTCCGCTGAACCACTTCTCCATCGCGGTGCCGACGATCTGCGTCGGGGGCGGGAAGAACGCGCTCTGCGCGACGCGGGTGAGCAGTTCCCACACCACGATCGCGATGATGAAGACCACCCAGCGCTGCAGGAATCCGCGCATCCTGATCATGCCGCCTCCCGATCGACCGCGCTCCACCGGAAGCCACGCTTGTGCACCAGTTCCAGTGCCTCGTTGATGAGGTAGCCGACGATCCCGGCGACCAGCGTGCCCGCCAGCACCAGGTCCATCCGGCCCGCGCCGGTGCTCGCGTCGAGCACGAAGGTGCCGAGGCCGCTGGCGCCGCCGGCCAGGAACTCGGTGCTGACCACCAGGATCAGCGCCACCGCAGCGGACATCCGGATGCCGGTGAGCACGAACGGCGCCGCGTTCGGCAGCGCCACGGTGAACATCACCCGACCGCGGCCCAACCCGAAGGAGCGCGCGGTATCCACCATGACCGGGTCGATCTCGTCCAGCGCGTAGATGGTGTTGAACAGGATCGGCCACACCGAGGCGTACACCGCGAGCGTGATCTTGGTTTCCGGACCCGCTCCGACCAGCACGATTGCCAGCGGGATCAGCGCCACCGAAGGGATCGGCCGGAGGAACTCGATGATCGCCCGGGTGGCCACCCGGACCCAGCGGACGCTGCCGAGCAGCAGCCCGGCGGGCACCGCGATGGCGATCGAGACGCTCAGCGCGATCGCCCACGCCAGCACGGTGGCGATCAGGTCGAGCAGGAAGGAGCGGTCGCCGAGCAGTTCGGCGAACTGGGCGAGCACTGTGGACGGTGGTGGGAAGTATTGCTGAGGGACGATTCCTGATCGGCTGAAGGCTTCCCACACGATGAGGAAGCCCAGCAGACCGACCAATCCCCGGAGTGTTTTGGTCATTTCCCCGAGTCAGCTCTGCGGCGGAGCAACGATCATGCTCGCCACGTCGACGTCGTTGCGGATGTAGCCGAATTCCAGCATCAGACGCGGAATCCGCTGGAGGCGGGTTGCGTCGGCGCGGGAGTTCATCTTCAGCAGGGTGATGATCGCCGCGGTCTCCTTGTCGATCTTGGCGAATTGCGGCAGCAACGGCTCGATCTTGCTGCGGTCCTGGGCCTCGGCCACCGCGCTGTCCATGGCCCGCTGGAAAGCTGCCACGGTCTTCGGGTTCTCGTCGGCGAACTTGGCGGTCGAGACGTAGCCGCCCAGCGGCAGGTCCTCCAGCGGACCGGTCGCGGTGTCCACCACCGGGATGGCGCCCGCGTCGCGGGCGGACAGCGTCAGGAATGGTTCGACGACGAACGCCGCGTCGGCCTGGTCGGTCTTCAGCGCGTTGGGCATGTTGGGGAAGCCGAGCGGCATCCACTGGACCTTGCTGTAGTCCACGCTGTTGGCCTTCATCGAGGCCTTCACCATCAGCTCGGAGATGGTGCCGGCGCCGCTGATCGCGATCTTCTTCCCCGCGAGGTCCTGCGGGCTGTGCACGCCGCCGCCCGGCGAAGCCATGATCATGCAGGTGTTCGGCGTGCTCGACGCGCAGTCCGCGACGATCTTCAGCTTGGTGCCACCCTTGGCCTGGGCGGAGAAGATGGGCACGTAGCTGCTGAAGGTGATGTCGTAGTCGCCGCCGATGGTGCTGGTCAGCGCGGTGCCGCCGTCTGGCGCGTTGATGATCTCGACGGTGAGGCCCTCGCGCTGGAAGTGGCCGTTGCGCACCGCCAGGTGCAGCGGTGCGAGTTCGCTGGTGGGCAGCCCGCCGATCCGCAGGTTCGCCTTCTCGACCTGGGCGTTGCCGCCCTGCTTGTCCTCCGATCCACCTAGGAGTCCGCAACCGCTGGCGCCCATCAGGGCGCCTGCCGTGACCATCCCGCCGGCCAGTTTCAACAGACCTCGGCGGGGAAGGGCGCGGGGACGGGGACTCATGTGGATCCTCCTGGCATCGGGGTGCGTGCGGGTGCGCGTTTTCCGTTGTGTCGTGCGCCGGGAGCGGAGTGCGGGTCGGCGATGGCGGCCGTCGCGGGTTGTGCCTGCGGGTGGACGGCGTCGTCGCGGTGTTGACCCGGGAGGACTAGCGGGGCGCGCAACGACGCCGGGCCGGTGATGCGGGGACTCGGTGGCGCTGCGTCTTTCCTCCCGGTGCGGTGGCGGGGTTTGGTGCCCCCGAACTGTAGAAGCTCGGATCACACGCGACAACCAGGCGTAAATAGCTCGTTGCCACTCGTCCCACGATGAGGTGCGTGATTCACGACACGCGGACCAATGTCCGAACAGAATTGTGACGGAGAGTCGAATTCTGCTGGACAACTCGAGGGAACACTGAATGTCGTCTGCGCCAACGCGCCGGTGCCATGCCCGAGCGGGACCGCGAGTCCTCCGGGTATTGCGACCCCAGGGGCTCCGGCCTCGTGATCAGCGGAAACGTCAGGCCTGTGGCGGGGCCACGATCATGCTCGCGACGTCGATGTCGGTGTTGATGAACCCGAAGTCCTTCATCAGGCGCGGCACCCGCTGCAACCGGGTTGCGTCGGCCCGGGAGTTGAACTTCAGCAGGGTGATGATCGCCGCGGTCTCCTTGTCGATCTTGGCGAACTCCGGCAGCAGCGGCTCGATCTTGCTGCGGTCCTGCGCTTCCGCGACGGCGCGGTCCATCACCCGCTGGAACGCCGCGATGGTCTTGGGGTGCTCCTCGCAGAACTTCGCGGTCGCCCCGTAGCCGGTCAGCGGCAGGTCCTCCAGCGATCCGGTGGCGGTGTCGACCACCGGCACCGCTCCGCCGTCGCGGGCGGCCAGGGTGAGGAACGGCTCGGTGACGATCGCGGCGTCGACCCGGCGCTGCTGCAGCGCGGCGGGCATGGTGATGAACGGGGTCGGCGAGACCTTCACCTTGGAGTAGTTCACGCCGTAGGCGTTCAGGGTGGCCTTGACCAGCAGTTCGGTGATGGTGTTGGGGCCGCTGATGGCGATCGTCTTGCCCTCGAGGTCCTGCGGGGTACGCACCCCGGAGTTCGGCGAGGTCATGATCATCGTGGCGTTCGGCGCGGCCGCCGCGCAGTCCGCGACGATCTTCAGCTTCGCCGCACCGCTGGCCTGGGCGGCGAAGAACGGCACGTAGCTGCTGTAGGTGATGTCGTAGTCGCCGCCGATGGTGCTGTTCAGCGCGGCGCTGCCGTCCGGGGCGTTGACGATCTCGATGGTCAGGCCCTCCTGCTGGAAGTAGCCGTTGCGGACGGCCAGGTGCAGTGGGGCCAGGTCGTTGATCGGCAGCGCGCCGACGCGCAGGTTCGCCTTCTCCACCTGGCCGTTGCCGCCGCTTTCCGCCTGCGAGCCACCGAGGAGCCCGCAGCCGCTCGTGCCCAGCAGCGCACCGGCGGTGACGGCACCACCTGCGAGCTTGAACAGATTCCTGCGGGGCAGGGAGCGGTGGGCGAGGGCGGGGCTCATCTGTTCCTCCTTGCATTGGGTGCGACGTGGAACGGTGGGCTGCGGCGGGGGTGTGTCGGTGGCGCAGCCGTGCCGATGACGGCGCGGGTGTACCCCGTGAGCGGTACGGGAGATGCGCTGGTGCGCTGTGAACTGAGCCACGAGCAGGGAAGGGCCCTCGTCGGCCACACGCGCCGCGGCGTCTCAACCCTTGTGCGAAGTTCTGCGTCTTCCGTGGTGCGGCGGGGTGCGGGTGCCCCTGAACTGTAGAACGTTGAACAAAACCCGACAACTAGCTGTAACTAGGCAGAGGTCACACGGATGGCCCAGTGTTGTCCATGCCACCCTATGGGGTGGTGAACTCTCGCCTTGGGGGCCTGACTTGTGACGCCCGGTTAAGTATAGTCTCGCCCGTCGAGGTGACTTGGCCTCTGCTTCGGGGGATGCACGTTGTGACCAGGGAGTGTGATGGCAAGCCCGGCTGACAGAGTCAGGGTCTGCGGGGGCACGGTGCGAGTCGTGGGACCGTCGACCCGCTCGTGGGTACCTGGCGCCGCCGCGTCCGATCGCGGGCACGTTCCCAACACGATGATCAGCACTGCCGCGGCCCGGAGAGGCAACTAGCCGTGGCGGTGTCGCACATGTCCGCCGCAGCGCAGGAAACAGGGATGCTCAACAACGACCCCGCTACCGGAACCGGCGCGGCCACCGAACCGGCTGCCGGTCGGTCCAAGACGTGGTGGCTGCGCAACTGGCGCCTCCGGTACAAGATGGCCGCCGTCCTGCTCGTCCCGACCCTGGCCGCGCTCGGTGTCGGCGGAATCCGGGTCTACGACGGCCTCGCCACCCAATCGCGGCTGAACACCATCGTCGAGCAGGTCGAACTCGGCGAGCAGGCCGCGAACCTGACCCACGAGCTGCAGCGCGAACGCGACTTCGCGATCGTCTTCACCACTGCCAACGGCGGCAGCGCGGGCACCGACTACGTCGCGCAGAGCCAACGGGTCGACACGGCGGTGCAGCAGCTGCATGGCTTCGACCAGCAGGTCGTGAGCTTCTCGCCGGAGGTCCGCGACGCCTACGAGCGCGCAGTCAACCGCCTTGGCAGCCTCGGCGCCCTGCGCGCCACCATCAACAACCGCTTCACCGGCCCGCAGACGCTGGTCGCCTACAACTCGGTGCTAGAAGAGCTGCTGCAGATCAACCGGATGGTCGCCACCTCCGCGGTCAACACGCAGGTCAGCCAGACCGCCCGGGCCGCCGAAGCGCTCGGCCGGGCCAAGGAACAGCTCGCCCAGCAGCGCTCGATCCTGCTCAGCGCCGGGATGCTCAACGGTTTCCTCACCGGGCAGGCCGACGCGGTCCGCGCCGCCAACGCGCGCTACGAGGCCGCTTTCGCGGAGTTCGAGAACGCCGCCACCCCGGAGCAGCGCGCCCTCTTCGCGGCGCGCGTCGCCGGTGCCGAGGTGGACGATTCGGAGCAAATCGAGCAGGCCGCGCTGATCGCGGCCGACCGCAAGGAAGCGGTGCACATCAACCCCCTCGAGTGGGGCGCCCAGTCGGGCAAGCGCACCGACCTGGTCCGCTTGGTGGAGGAGTCGCTGCTCACCGCCTTCCACGACGACGCACAGGAACTCGCCGACTCCGCCTGGTGGTCGCTGATCCGCGACTCCGCGCTGCTGTTGCTGTTGCTGTTGGTCGCCTTCGGCGTCGCGGCCTACATCGCGCGCTCGATGCTGCGCCCGCTGCGCATCCTCCGCTACGGGGCCCTGGAGATCGCGCAGAAGGGCCTCCCGGAAGCGATCAGCAAGGTCAACGAGAACCCAGGCAGCGCCAACCAGATCACGGTGCAGCCGGTGCCGGTGCACTCCGGCGAGGAGATCGGGCAGGTGGCCCGCACCTTCGACGCGGTGCACCAGCAGGCGCTGCGGCTGGCCGTCGAGCAGGCGCTGCTGCGCAACAACGTCAACGACCTGTTCGTCAACCTGGCGCGCCGCAGCCAGACCCTGGTGCAGCGGCAGCTGGCCCTCATTGACCGGCTGGAGCAGGACGAGCAGGACCCGGACCAGCTGAGCAGCCTGTTCGAGCTGGACCACCTGGCCACCCGCATGCGCCGGAACAACGAGAACCTGCTGATCCTCGGCGGCACCGACCTGACCCGCCGGATGATGCGGCCGGTGCCCCTCAACGAGGTCCTCGGCGCGGCGGTGTCCGAAGTGGAGCAGTACGCGCGGATCGCCGTGGTCGACGCGCCCGACCTGGCCATCCAGGGCCGGGTCGTCAACGACTTCGTGCACCTGGTCGCCGAGCTGCTGGAGAACGCGACGGTCTTCTCCAATCCGGACACCGAGGTCACCGTCCGCACCGCCTACCGCAGGCAGGAACTCGTTATCGAGATCCGGGACCGCGGCGTGGGCATCGACGCCAGCGAGATCGACGAGATCAACGACCGGCTCACCCGGCCGCCGGAGATCGACGTCGCCGTGTCCCGCCGGATGGGCCTGTTCGTGGTCGGGCAGCTGGCCCGGCGCCACGACATCCGGGTCGAGCTGCACAACAACGACAATTTGGAAGGCGGCGTCACCGCGACGGTGCACCTGGCCGGCGAGTTCGTCGTCCAGCTGACGCCGGACGGCCCGCGGCCGATGCCCGACGTGCCGCGCGCCGCGCTCGCCGAGGAACGGCGCGAAGCGTTCAGCGAGACCGGCACGCACCTCGGCCTGGCCGCCGCGTTCGGCGGTCGCGCCGCCACGAGCCTCGACCGCGGCGTCGACCAGCCCACCGAGCGCGCACCGCTGCCGTCACTGGCCGGCATCGAGCAGGCCACCGCGTTCACCCCGCAACCCCAGCAGGAAGAACCCGAAGTCGAGGACACCGAGCTGTCGACCCAGTACTCGGTGACCGTTTCCAACGGTGATTCGTTCGGCGCCACAGACGTTCCGGAGTGGGAGGATGTGTCGAAGGCGCCCGCGGACGACGAGGTCCGCGCCGACGAGTGGCCGAGCGAGGAGAGCACCGGGAACCACTTCTCGGACGAGTTCGAAGGGCAGTGCGGGGCACCGGGAGAGCCCGTCGGGTCGGCGGACCTCTTCCGCAGCCCGTTCGAGGCAGCGAAGACCGCTTCGATGGAGTTCCCGGCCGGGCCGGAAGGGGCCGGGCACAACGGCTTTGGACTGAACGGATCCGGGTCGGGCGGTGGCCTCTTCGGCACCGCGGACTCCGAGGGCGCCGCGAACAACGGAACCCGGCAGGAGCCGGCGTCGGAAGCCTGGGCGCAAGGGGAAGGCCCGGTTGAGGGCACCGACGGCCGATCGCCGGCGTTCGCCGACGATGAGCCGGAGGGGGCCGCCTGGGACATGGACGATGCGCCGACCCAACGACTGCCGATCTACGAAGCCGTGCTTTCGCAGTGGTTCCGCGAGTCCGATGTGGACGATGCCCCGGCCGCGCCGGTCACCCCGGCGGCGACCGAAGCGCCGCTCGAGCCGAGGCGACTGACCGAACAACTGCGCATCCCGGAAGAGCCCGTCGTCGACGAGGTGCCGCGCACCACGACACCGGATCCCGGCTGGGGCACGGCCGACGACGGCTGGCGGGCCGCCGAGGCGCTGCTGCAGACCCAGCAGGTCCAGGAGACCACCGCGGCCGGTCTGCCCAAGCGCGTGCCCAAGACGAACCTGGTGCCCGGCTCGGCCGCCCCGCAGCCCCCCCGCAGCAAGCCCGCCGCCACCCGCTCGGCAGACGCCGTCCGCGGGCGGATGGCGAACTTCCAGCAGGGTGTCAAACGGGGTAGGCATTCCAAGGCCGAACCGGTTTCCAGTGAACCACCCCGCTCGAATCCGAGCCGTCCCGAGGAGCAGGAGTGAACGGGTCCGTGCAGCAACCGACGAGCAGCAACAGCTTCAGCTGGCTGATCACCGACTTCGTGCGTCGCGTCCCTGGCGTGGCGCACTCGGTCGTGGTGTCCGCCGATGGCCTGCTGCTCGCCGGGTCCCAGGGTTTGCCGCGGGACCGCGCCGAGCAACTGTCCGCGGTGGCCTCCGGGCTGGTCAGCCTCACCCAGGGCGCCGCGCGTTGTTTCGAAGCCGGTGAGGTCACGCAGACCGTCGTGGAGATGGAGCAGGGCTACCTGTTCCTGATGTCCATCAGCGACGGTTCCTGCTTGGCGGTGCTGGCCGCGCCGAACGCCGACATCGGTTTGGTCGCCTACGAGATGACCTTGCTGGTGGAGCGGGTCGGAAAACAGCTCACCCCGGAACTGCGGGCGCAGCTGCAGGGCTTGGGGCATCGGTGAGTTCGGCTGGGGAACGCTGAGGGGAGTTCGCCATGAACACCGGTTCCGAGCCCAGCTGGGACGGAGACCTCTTCCGCCTCTACAACAAGCGGCTGAGCGCCGAGTCCTGGCAGGACGACTTCGTCGACAACGACGGTTCGGCCGGCCACGGATCGGAGTCGATGGGCGGCTACGACCGGGCGCTGTTCGGCGGCCCAGGCGCGGACCTGTTCGGTTCCAGCTACGACTCGGTGCCCGAGGTTGCCGCCGGTCCCCGGCCGAACGACAGCGGCCCGCCGTCGGTGTCGATGCCGTCGATCTCGCAGTCGATGTCGCCGATTTCGCAGTCGATGCCGTCGATCTCGCAGTCGATGCCGCCGATTTCGCAGTCCATGCCGTCGATCTCCGGATCGATGCCGGCGATCCCCAGCGTCGACCAGCCGGAGTCCGACAGCCTCGACGGCGGTTCCCTGGTGCGGCCCTACGCCCGCACGCGCGGGCGCACCCGCACCGATTATGATCTTGCTATCGAAACGCTGGTGACCACCAGCGAACGCGGTCGCTCCCAGGCGACCCAGACCAGGGCCGAGCACCGCTCGATCTCCGAGCTGTGCCTGGAGGCCCGCTCGGTGGCCGAGGTGGCCGCGCACCTGCGCCTCCCGCTGGGGGTCGTCCGGGTGCTGATCGGCGACATGGCCGACACCGGTCTGGTTCTGATTCACGACAGTGGCATGGTCGTCGGTGGCCGGCCGTCCATGGAGTTCTTGGAAAGGGTGCTCAGTGGGCTTCGCAGGCTCTGATCCCCGATCGAATGCGGCCGGCCAGAAGACCTCGACGAAGATCGTGGTGGCCGGTGGTTTCGGTGTCGGGAAGACGACTTTCGTCGGCTCGGTGTCCGAGATCGTGCCGTTGACCACCGAGGCGGTCATGACCGAGGCCAGCGTCGGGGTCGACGACCTCAGCGCGACGCCGGACAAGGTCACCACCACGGTCGCGATGGACTTCGGCCGGGTCTCGCTGGACTCGGACCTGATTCTGTACCTGTTCGGCACCCCAGGCCAGCACCGGTTCTGGTTCATGTGGGACGACCTGGTGCGCGGCGCGATCGGCGCGGTGGTGCTGGTCGACACCCGGCGGCTGGCGGACGCGTTCGCCTCGATCGACTTCTTCGACGACCGGGGCCTGCCGTACATCATCGCGGTGAACACCTTCGACGGCGTGCTGCACCACGACCAGGAGGACATCCGTGAGGCGCTGACCATCGCCGCCTCGGTCCCGATGATCACGGTGGACGCCCGGAACCGCGAGTCCACCAAGCAGGCCCTGATCGCCCTGGTCGAACACGCAATGCGCCAACGCATGGCCACGACGCGTTGAGGTCGGATTTCCAGGCCCCTTCGTAGCGGTGCAGGTGGCACCCTGCCCTGACCCGGCCAAGATGGTCCACAGTGGCCAGTCCCCGGATTTCGGCGCTACCTTGCGTTTCTCGGCGAAACTGCGAAAGCAAGGTTCCTGCTGTTGGATGCCAGTCAGCGTTTCTCGGGGATATGACGCTTGTTCGGGACCTCGCAGCCTGGAGGTCCCGCTGGCGGCCCCAACGGGAGCGATCCAGCGCTGCCTCGAAAACTGGTGTGGGGCGAACGGCCTGTTCGCGTCGGTAGGAGCCTGTTGCAAAATTACGCCCACCACGGACCGTAATCGATCGATCACGGCTGAGATGGCCACTGGCGGACAAACGGCGGCGATCGAGACTGATTTGGTACTTCGGTTCAGCCGTTTTCGCCGAAAACGCAACAGGCTCGTAGGTGGCGCGAACGGTCCGTTCGCTTCAACCAGCACCTTCCAAAACAGCCTCTGCAGCACCAAAAGTGCTCACGGGTGGCGCGGCTTCAGCGAATGTTGGCGCCGTAGACGTGGTCGACCGCCATCGCTATCAGTACCCTCCGGCCGGACACCATCACCGACCGGTACCCGTCCCAGTCCGGGTGCTCCCCGGCGGCCATGCGGTAGTAGTCCACCAGCGCCTCGACTTCGGGGCCGTGCGGATCGGTTCCCGGGCCGGTGAGGGTCACCGCGCCCTCGGCCGTGGCCCATGCCCAGCCGTCGGGGCTGGTGACCTCCAGCGCGGCCCGCGGATCCCGGCGCAGGTTCGCCGTCTTGGCCAGCCCCTCGCGAGTCGAAACGTAGATGACACCGGCCTCGTGGTCGTAGAACGGCATGACGGGGGAGAGCTGGGGGCGGCCGTCCGACTTGATGGTCGCGAGGACGCCGAGCCGGCTTTCCGCGAGCAGCACCCGCGGGTTGAACGGTGTGGCGGTCATGGTCGCACCTCCGAGGGCTTGCGGAACTGCTCGATCATCGTCGCGTAGCTGTTGCCGCCGTGCCCGTCGGCCACGGCGCGGTCGGCCAGGGCCTTGACGAACCTCGGGAGTTCGGCGTTGACGCCGAGGAACTCGCTCTCGTGGATGAGGTGCTCCATCGCGGCCAAGTGGGTGTCGATGGTGGAATCGTCGGCCGGGTACGTGCCGTCGTCGATCTGCTGCGCGTACGCGGAAAGCCAGCCGGCCACGGTGCCGATCCCCTGCCGCGCGAGCGGGGCGAACGTCGCGGCATCCACACCTGCCGCGCCGAGCAAGGCGGCACCCTGCAGGAAGCCGTTCAGGATGCTCCACATCGGGCCCAGCATGGCCACTTCGTGCAGCGACGACAGGCCTTGGTCGTCGCCGAGGTGTGTCGCCGCGCCACGGCTCGCCAGGGTCGATTCGTGCAGGTCGAAGGCCGATCGCGGACCACTGTAGAGGATTGCGGCGTCCGCCGTGCCGATGGCCGCGGGCATGGCCATGATCGCGCCGTCGAGGTAGGTGCCGCCCCGCAGCGCCGCCCACTCGGCGGTCTCGCGGGCCCGCGCCGAGGTGCCGGAGGTCAGGTTCACCAGGAGCCGAGCACGTCGCCCAGCGGATCGAGGAGTTCGTGCACGGCGTAGTAGTCCGAGAGGCAGCGGACCACAAGCGGGCTGGCCGCGAAGGCGTCGCGGACCGAGCTGGCTAGCTCCGCGCCCTGGGCGACGAGCTGTTCGGCCTTCGCTGCCGTGCGGTTCCACACGGTCGTGGGGCGCCCGTCGCCCAGGAACGCCCTGGCCAGCGCTTGGCCCATCAGTCCCAGGCCGATGACGGTCACGTGCGTGTGGTCGGCGTTGCGGTTTCGCACCGTGCGCTCCCCTTCGGGGTTGGTGATCACGGCAGAATCGTCAACGTTCACACCGATATGAAGGTCAAGGAGGAAATGCGCGTGCTGATCGGGGAACCGAGCCGGCGGTTCGGAGTCCACACGAATCAGCTGCGTTACTACGAGACCCAGGGCCTGCTGGAGCTAAGCCGCGGCGCCAATGGCTACCGCGAGTACCGCGACGATGCCGTCCCGACCGTAATCCATATCAGGAAGCGGCTCGAAGCCGGACTGTCGACCCAGGAAATCGGATACCCGCAGCCCCGCGTCACCGGATCCGCACCCGACTTCGAACCCTGCCCGGAACTCCTGGACGCCCTGCGAGCACGCCTGCGCGGGCTAGACGAACACATCGACACGCTCGTCCGCTCACGGGAAGGTCCTCCACGACTACATCGATGCGACGGAACGGCGTGCTCCAAGCCAGGATTGCGACTCCACAACGCTGGCGCAGACACCAGCGTGACGGCGCTCTGGGGGTGGAGGCGGGCCCCGGACCTGCGGAGCGTGAAGCTTACGGCCTGGTGCCGGGCGGTCAGTCCTCGACGAGTGCGACGGACATGATCCGGTGCAGCGGAAAGTTGCCCAGCTCCTCGCTGCTGGTGTCGAAGCCCTGCAGGATTCCGCCGCCGACGCTCACCGGACGCACCACGCGCTGGCTCCGCACTCCGTGCGTGTCGACGAACCCCAGCCACACGCTCCGGCGCTGCCGCGCCGCGTCGCGCAGCAGCTGCAGCGTCGCCTCGGCGCTCGGCCGCCCGCGCTCGGGGCTCACGGCGCTGCCGCGCCGCGCCGCCCCGGCCCGGTCGCCGGCTCGCAGCTGCGCTACGAGCTCGCCGAGCTGCTCCGGGCTCGGCGCGGCGATCGCCACCGGCTGCGCCGGGCGGCTCTTGCCGCGCACTCGCCGACCGCTCTCCCGGAGGTCGAGCACGTTGCCGTCGGGGCCTTCGGCCACCGGGGCGAATCCGGCGACGCGGAGGACGGCGACGACGTCGGCCAGTGGCAGGGGGCTGACCAGGACGGTTGGGGCGATGCGGCGGAGTTCGAGTTCTTCGCTCTCGGGTTTGGCCAGGATTTCGGCCAGCAGCAGCGGATCGTCGCAGCGCAGGAAGGCTGCGGCGGTGCCCGCGCGGAGCCGGCCGTGGCGGCGGGCGACGTCGTCGATGAGGTAGGTCAGCGACTGCGGGATCGGGGTGCGGGAGCGGGTGCGGAACAGCGAGTGCAGGTCGTCGGCGGTGTGGCCGGCGTCGAACGCGCGCCGGATGCTGCCTTCGCTGATCCGGTAAACCGTTGCGCTCCCCGCGGATTCGACGTCTGCGACGAGCTTCATCTCGATGGCGAGGTCGGGTTCGAGGCGGCCCGGCGCGACGACGGTGAGGTCGGCCTGCACCAGGACGTGGTCCAGTGGTTCGGGGAGCGCGTCGGCGAGTTGCCGGGCCGCCTCGGCGGCGCCGTCGACGAGCAGGACGCGTCCGGCGGTGGTCAGCGCGTGCAGCGCGACGACGCCGAGGACGGTCGCCTCGGCGAGGGTCCAGAGCACCAGGTCGTCGCGCAGCCGTCCGCCGCGGCGCGGGGCGCGCCAGCCGAGCACGGCGGCGACGTCGTCCAGCCGGGCGCCGTGTCCGCCCGGCAGTTCGTCGAGGTAGTCGAGGATGCGGCGGCGGTCCTTCGGCGCGAGCGGCCGGCGCAGGTCTTCGGACAGCGGGTTGAGCAGCCGGTCCTTCTCGTCGCGGGCGCCGATGAGGCCCGGCAGCCGGGGCAGGTCCAGCCAGGCCTGGGCCAGGGTTGCCCAGCGCTGCCCGGGCGGGGAGGCCAGCCAGGTGTCGGACTGGATGGTGGGCACCCACTGGGGTTCCGACCCCTCGCTGTTGGCGAGGAGGTTGGCCGCGACCGCGACCTCCACGAGCAGGCCCAGCTGGTTTTCGTCGATCTCGATGGCCTTGGCGGTGCGGCGCAGGTCGCGCACGCCGACGCCGCCGGAGCGCAGCACGTCCGGTGGTTCCTCGCCCCAGGCGGCGAGCAGCTCTTCGACGTGCCGCAGCAGCTCCAGCGCCGAGCCGCCACCGGTGTTGTCCACATTGGACTGACCGGTGCCGGTCAGGTCCGGGATCGGCTCCTCGGGCTCCACCGGGCCCATCGGGTGGTCGCCGCGCACGGCCAACGCGAGCTGGCGCGGCAGCTCGACGGTCTCGGCATCGCGCCGCAGCAGCAACCCCTTGGCGAGCAGCCGTTGCACCGGATTGGCCGCCTGCTCCAGCGGGACCTGCTTGGCGGCGTCCTTGGTACGGCCGATCGGCGCGCCTTCGGCGAGCTTGCCGACCAACCGCCGCTCCTCCTCGTCGAGGTCGGTCAGCGCGGCCTTCGCCGCCGCCTCGGTGAGGTGCTCGGCGGGGCGCCCGAGCCCGGCGGGGAAGGTCGGGAGCGCCTCCCGCGCCGCCGTGGACACCGATAGCTCGGCGTCCTCGCCCCAGGCCAGCGCGAGGTCACGCAGCTGCGTGACGGATCGGCGGACGCGTTCGACCGTGACGTCGCGGCCGAGCAGCCCGGCGACGGCGTCCAACGGCACCGGGGCGACGTCGGCGTCGAGCAGCACCAGCGCCTCGAGCGTGGCGTGGGCGAAGGAATCGAGGTCCTCGCAGGCCCGTGCGACGGACGAGCGCACTCCGACGCGCGTCGCCAGCACCGAGTTGTCGGCCGGCGGTGGGGTCGCGAGGTCGGGCCGCGCGCGCAGCAGGGCGACGAGCTGTTCGTCGCTGCGTGCCCGCAGCCAATCCGCCAGTGATGACATCCCCTCCACGATACCCAGCAGCTGTGCTGCGCCGACGTGCTCCGTCGCCGCCTGGTGAGAGATGCATCGCAGCGGACCGAGGTCCGCGCGCCGGTCCTGGTGCCGCGTCTACGAACCTTGATCGGCATATTGATCACCACGTAGCCCACCCGCCATCCGGGCCGCCTTGGAGAAGTGCCGATTTCGCGCGAAATCGGCACCTCTCCCGCACGTGGAAGGCCGATTTCGCGCGAAATCGGCAGCACCCTCAATACCCGATCAACGTCGCTTGACGCGGCACTAGTTGCGCTGCGCACCCTTGGGTGAGGTCCGGGCCCGGATCCGGCAAACTGGAAGTGCACCGTAGCCGGAATGCACAGGAGGAACGACGTGGCCGGCAAGACCAAAAAGGACCGCATTGACCCGTCTTGGCCGAAGGTCTCGGACGGCGATCACCCGGTGAGCGAGTTCCTGGCCGACAAGCAGGGCGCGTTGTCGCCGTTCGGGGACACCGCCTTCCCGCTCGGGCAGGACGCCGTTTCCTACGTCCACCCGGTCACCCGAATCAACAAGTGACCCTCCTGTCAAGGGGAACCGGTCGGTAACGGGACCGGACGTCGCTCACAGTCGGGAAAGTTTTAGGCTTTTTCGTGCTGGGTGAAGTTCTGGTCGCTTAGCGGGCCCGAAGGGCTTGCATCCCGGATGGGCGATCTGCTTCCGGCGGCCCGCGGGCCGCCGGAGGACCGCACCCACCAAGTCCATAGCCGATCAGCTCGACAGGGGTGTGCCATGCCGGTTCCAGGTCCGGGTTATTCGATCACCGTTCGCGTCGAGGCCCCGCCGTCGACGACCGCTGCGGGTGACCTGACGAGCGCGGTCGGTCGCGCGGGCGGCGTCATCACGGCGTTCGACGTCGTCGAGTCGCACGCCGACCGCATCGTCGTCGACATCACCTGCAACGCGCTGTCGGCCGACCACGCCAACGACCTCGCCGAGGTCCTCGGCGCCCTGCCCGGCGTCCGGGTGCGCAAGATCTCCGACCGGACCTTCCTGGTACACCTCGGCGGCAAGATCGAGGTCAACTCGCGGGTCGCGCTCAACAACCGCGACGACCTCTCCCGCGCGTACACCCCCGGCGTGGCCCGGGTGTGCACCGCGATCGCGAACAACCCCGAGGACGCCCGCCGGCTGACCATCAAGCGCAACGCGGTCGCGGTGGTCACCGACGGTTCCGCCGTGCTCGGGCTGGGCAACATCGGCCCGGCGGCCGCGCTGCCGGTCATGGAGGGCAAGGCCGCGCTGTTCAAGAAGTTCGCCGGCGTCAACGCCTGGCCGGTCTGCCTGGACACCCAGGACACCGAGGAGATCATCCGCGCGGTCGAGCTGATGGCCCCGGTCTACGGCGGCATCAACCTGGAGGACATCGCCGCCCCGCGTTGCTTCGAGATCGAGGCCCGGCTGCGGGAGAAGCTGAACATCCCCGTCTTCCACGACGACCAGCACGGCACCGCGATCGTGGTGCTGGGCGCGCTGCGCAACGCGCTGCGCGTGGTGAACAAGGACATCACCGACTGCCGCATCGTGGTGTGCGGCGTCGGCGCCGCCGGTTCGGCCATCATCCGCCTGCTGCAGCACAAGAAACCGGCCGACATCATCGCCGTCGACATCGACGGCATCGTCCACGCCGGTCGCGGCGACAGCGACCCGAACCTGCAGTCCATCGCGGCGTCCACCAACAAGGACGGCCGTGGCGGCACGCTGTCCGACGCGGTGCGCGAGGCGGACGTGTTCATCGGCGTGTCCGCGCCGAACCTGCTCAGCGCGGACGACGTGGCGTCCATGAACTCCGACGCGATCGTGTTCGCGCTGGCCAACCCCGACCCGGAGATCGACCCGCTGGAGGCGCAGAAGCACGCCACCATCGTGGCGACCGGCCGCAGCGACTACCCGAACCAGATCAACAACGTGCTGGCCTTCCCGGGCGTGTTCCGCGGTCTGCTGGACGCGCACGCACACAAAATCACCGACGAGATGATGCTGGCGGCGTCGAACGCGATCGCCGACGTCGTGGACGGGGAGCGGATCAACGCGTCGTTCATCGTGCCGAGCGTGTTCGACTCCGCGGTGGCCCCGGCGGTCGCGGAAGCGGTGAAGAAGGCCGCGATCGCGTCGAAGGAAGACGACCCGGCCCCGCAGGGCGGCTCTTCCCTGCCCTGGTCCATGGCCGAGGACATCGAGTACTGATCGAACGGGGCCGCGAGTTTTTTGGGCAGCTGTGGCGACAAGACTCACGGCCCCGTGAACAGCTCGAACGCGCAGTCTGGGAAGCCGTGCCGCGGTGATTTCCGCAACCCCCGGCAGGTCTAGGCTCGGGGCATGGCGCAGGACGAGCTCACGCATGTCGACGAGGCGGGCGCGGCTCGCATGGTCGACGTCTCCGGAAAGCAGCCCACCGCCCGCACCGCCGTCGCGAGCGGCGTGGTGCGCACGACTGCCGAGGTGATCGCCCTGCTGCGCCGCGACGGGCTGCCTAAGGGCGACGCGATCGCCACCGCCCGGATCGCCGGGATCATGGCCGCGAAGCGGACCCCGGACCTGATCCCGCTGTGCCACCCGATCGCGATCTCCGGCGCCAAGGTCGAACTCGTGCTCGGCGAGGCCGAGGTGCGGATCATCGCGACGGTGAAGACCACCGACCGCACCGGCGTCGAGATGGAGGCGCTGACCGCGGTCGCCGGGGCGGGGCTGACGCTGCACGACATGATCAAGGCCGTCGACCCAGCCGCCGTGCTCGACGCCGTCCAGGTGGAGCGCAAGGAGGGCGGCAAGACCGGCACCTGGAACCGCGACGCCTGATCCAGGGGTCCGCGATTTCCAATTGAGTGTTTTCCCGCCTCTTCTTGCGTTGCGGCGCGGGTAGCGGAACCTCAGCGGTCTTCTCGGCTGTGGGATCCCAGACTTGGGTATGACCAATACGCGGCGTCCAGGCTGTCCTCGCGAGAAGACCGCTGAGAACCCGCGGCGGTGTCGATTGCGATGGTGGGCTTTGCGTCTTCGGCGGATGCTCCGTCGTAAGACCTCAAGCGTCGCGGCGTCGGATCGACCAGGATGAAAAAAAGCTCATAGAAGTCGAAGGTCTGATTTCCAATTGAAACTGCGGAACGGCACCGGTGCCGCGGAGCGGGCGGGGTTGAGGCCGTATCGGTAGGTCACGGAGGATGGCCCCTGCGGCGGCCGATCGGACGGGGCAGGAAACACACAGGAGGTCTCCATGACGAGGACAGCGCGAGTGATCGCCGCGTCCAACCGCGCCGCGGTCGGCGTGTACCCCGACCGCACCGGTCCGGTGATCGTCGAATGGCTGCGCGGGCGCGGCTACGAGACCCCCGCCCCCGTCGTGGTGCCCGACGGCGACCCGGTGGGAGAGGAGCTGCGCCGCGCGGTCGCCGACCGCGCGGACGTCGTGATCACCACCGGCGGCACCGGCATCAGCCCGACCGACCGCACGCCCGAGGTCACGGCGGCGGTGCTCGACTACCCGATCCCGGGGCTGGCCGAGGCGATCCGCTCGGCAGGCCTGCCGGAGGTCCCGACGGCGGTGCTTTCCCGTGGGCTGGCCGGGGTCAGCGGCCGGACGTTGATCGTGAACCTGCCGGGCTCGCGCGGCGGCGTCAAGGACGGGCTCGGCGTGCTGGACGGAGTCCTGGAGCACGCCGTCGACCAGCTGCACGGCGGCGACCACGCGGTGCCGAACCGCGTGGTCGCGGACGTCCTGCGGGCCGACGTGACCGAGCAGGTGATCGACGTCGAGGACCTGGCCCGCTCGGTGGAGCACAGTGCGGCAGGCGCGGTGGTGACCTTCGGCGGGGTGGTCCGCGACCACGACGGCGGGCGCGGCGTACGCGAGCTCGAATACGTCGGGCATCCCAGCGCGTCCGACGTGATCGCCGAGGTGGCGCAGGACATCGCGGCGCGCTTCGAGGGGGTGCGCGCCATCGCGGTGTCGCACCGCATCGGCCTGCTCAAGATCGGCGATGTGGCGCTCGGGTGCGCGGTGGCGGCGGAACACCGCAAGCAGGCGTTCAGCTCCTGCTCGGAGCTGGTCGACGAGGTGAAGCGGCGCCTGCCGATCTGGAAGCGCCAGGTCTTCGACGACAACACCGAAGAATGGGTCAACTGCCCTTGATCCTGCTCAGGCTCGTCCTGCGTGGCGGCGCGGGTCGCCGGCCGTCCTCGTCAGGCGGCGTCTGAGAACCCGCTGCGCGGTCCGTCGCCTCAGAGCCAAAGCAAAGACCTCGTGAGTACTTTGGGTTGCTATCGAGCCTGTTCTGGAAGTGATCGTCCGGGTTGCGGTAGGGCGGGCTTGTGCCTTTGAAGCGGCGAAGCCGCTTAGCCGGTCCCGCAGCTTGCACCGCCGCGGGTTCGCAGACGGCGCCTGGGAGTGGCCTGGCTCTGCCTCACCAACGCTGCGAACGGACTGTTCACTTCCATAGGAGCCTGTTGCGTTTTCGGCGAAAACGGCTGAACCGAAGTACCAAATCAGTCTCGATCGCCGCCGCTTGTCCGCCAGTGGCCATCTCAGCCGTGATCGATCGATCACGGTCCGTGGTGGGCGTAATTTTGCAACAGGCTCATAGACGACACAAACGGATGCTCCTATAGATGTCAAGCGGCGGTTGTGGGGGTTTTTGGAGGGGTTTGTTGTGTTGTGGGGGTGGTGGTGAGTGCGTGGTAGATCTCGCGGGCGACGTAGCGTTTGAGGCAGCGGATGATGTCTTTTTTCGTGAGTCCTTCCTGGGTGCGGCGTTCGACGTAGGCGCGGGTTCGTTCGTCGTGGCGCATGCGGACCAGGACGATGGTGTAGAGGGCATTGTTGGCGGAGCGGTTGCCGCCGCGGTCGAGGCGGTGGCGGTCGGTGCGGCCGGAGGAGGCGGGGATGGGGGCGGCTCCGGTGAGGTGGGCGAATGCGGCTTCGGAGCGCATGCGTTCAGGGTTGTCGCCGGCGGCGGCCAGGAGGGTACCGGCGGTCTGGGTGCCGACGCCGCGGAGTTCCAGCAGGTCCGGGCAGGCCTGTTGGGTCAGCGGGGCGATGGCGTTGTCGAGTTCGGCGATCTCGGTGTCGAGGGCCTGGTAGCGCCGTGCCAGTAGGCGCAGGGCGGCGCGGGTGGCCGTCGGCGGGTGGGCCAGGTCCTGGCCGGGTCGTAGCCGGGCCAGGGTGGTGATCAGTGCGGCGGTGTTCAGGCCGGTGATCTGCTCGCGTAGCACCGCCGGTGCGGAGACCAGCAGTGAACGGATCTGGTTGATCGCCTGGGTGCGGGCTTTGACCGCGCTGGTGCGGGCCACGCGCAGGGCGCGGATGGCCTCGACCACACCGTCACGGCTTTTCGGGATGCCGGTGGCGCGTTCGGCCAGCACCGCGGTGGCTGCGGCGTAGGCATCGATCGAGTCTGATTTTCCTCTCAGGCGACGGGTTTTACGGTCGGGGCGATCCACCTCGATGACGCTGATGCCAGAGGCGGTGAGTACCCGGGCGAGTTCGGCGCCGTAGGCACCGGTTCCCTCGACCCCGATCGCGACGAGCTCACCATGCGACCGCATCCATTCCAGTAGCCGCCGGTAGCCATCGGTGGTGGTGGGGAACTCCTTGTCGGCCAGGTGCCGGCCCACCTGGTCGATCACCGCGCCGTGATGGGTCTGGCCATGGGAATCGACTCCGCCGATGATCCGCGGGCTTTCTTGCGTCATGCTGGTCCTGTCCGTCCTTGCGTCCGTTACCTGGGGCGGCACGCGCCGGTCGGGCGGGAGGACAAGACAGTGACGGGGCTTCTAGCCAAGCTCCTATAAGGTCACAAACGCCCGTCCGGCCGCGTGCGTAGCAACGCCCGGTAAGGCCGACAGATCCGTTCCAGGACAGGCAAGCCGTCAGTCCGTTCGAGGGTCAGACCCACCAGCGGCGTCACTACACACATCATCACTGTCCGTTCGCTTCACACCAGCAGCTTCCAAAAACAGCCCCTATCGCAGCCCAACGTGCTCACGATCTTTGACCCTCGGAAACGCTGCCCCGGTTCGGTGAGTTCCTGCTTCCGCCGAAAATTGGGGATGCTGATCACTCCGGGCGGAAGGCGCGGAGGGTCGCGTCGACCAGGGCGTCGGCGAAGGCGTCGTCCAGCGGGCCGGAGCGCATCAGCCAGCGCTGGGCGAGCGGCGCGTACAGCACCTCCAGGACGAGGTCCAGGTCCGCGTCGGCCGCGAGCTGGCCCGCGTGCTGCGCGCTGCGCAGCCGCTCCTTCTTCGCCTCCCTCACCGGTGCTTCCATCTTCTCGCGGTAGATCGCGGCCAGCTCCGGATCGTTGATTATCTCGGTGTTGAGCGCCCGGATCGGCGCCTCGAACTCGGGATCGGCGAACTCGGCCGCCGTCGCGCGCAGCACGGTCTTGAGGTCCGCCTCGACGTCGCCGGTGTCCGGCAGCACGATCCCTTCACCGTCATCCCGCTCGCTGAGCACCAGCAGGGAGTCGAAGACGACCGCGCCCTTCGACGGCCACCAGCGGTAGATCGTCTGCTTGCCGACTCCGGCGCGGGCGGCGATGGCTTCGATGGTCAGCTTGGCGTAGCCGACCTCTCCGATGAGTTCGCGCGCAGCGGTCAGGATCGCCACCCGGGACCGCTCGCTGCGGCGGGTGGCGTCCGGCGTCTTCCGGGATGCCATGCCCACACGATAACGCGCTACGAGACGTTCCGTCTTGACAGCCGTTCGGTGGCGAGGCACGCTCGAAATAAACGAGACGGTTCGTATCGTTTCGCCAATCGCGAGGAGTGCCTGTGCAACACGAATCCACCGAACCCCGCACCTGGTTCATCACGGGCGCGTCCCGCGGTCTGGGGAGGGCGTTCGCCGAAGCTGCGCTGGCGGCCGGCGACCGGGTCGTCGGCGTCGCCCGCGACACCACACCGCTGGACGAACTCGTCGACGCCAGCGACGGCCGCCTGGTCGCGTTCCCGCTCGACATCTCAGACCGCCGCGCGGTCTTCGCCGGGGTCGAGCGGGCGATCGCGGCCTTCGGCCGCCTGGACGTCGTCGTGAACAACGCCGGCGGCGTGGTGCTCGGCATGATCGAGGAGCTCACCGAAGAGCAGGCGAGGACTCACCTGGACACCAACTTCTTCGGTGCGATGTGGGTGAGCCAGGCCGTTGTCCCGCACCTGCGGGCCCAGGGCTCGGGCCGCATCGTGCAGGTGTCCTCGATGGGCTCGGCCGGTGGCTTCGCGGCGACCGGCATGTACGGCGCGGGAAAGGCGGCGCTCGACTCGATGAGCGAGGCGCTGCAGATGGAGGTCGAGAGGTTCGGGATCAAGGTGACGATCCTGCAGCCGGGCGGCTACGAGACCGAGCTGTTCAACCGGGGCCTGACTCAGCCGACCGAGCACGAGGCTTACGCGCCGCTGCGTGAGTGGCTGGCCGGGCTGTGGGCCGAGTCGGAGGACTTCGATCCGGCACGAGCCGCGGAGGTGGTGCTCCAGGTGGTGGACATGGCGGAGCCCCCGAAGCGGCTGATCCTGGGCGCAGCGGCCTACGACATCTTCGACCAGATGACCAAGGCCATGACGGCCGAACTGGCAAAGTGGGAATCCCTCAGCCGAAAGGCCCAGTGAGTGCAGCGCCGTTCCGCCACGCTGATCGATCGCGGTCAGCGCGGCGGGAAGGCGAAACCAACGCGTACATCAAGCGAGCCAGCGGACCCAGCGCTGCGAGCCGCTCGAGCGCGGACTGCTCGGCGAGCCCGTGCGGTGCGCCAAGACCGATCAGGAATCAAGAAGCGCCGGTCACCGGGCCGCGCCTACCGTTCCTGCCATGACCTCCTTCGACACGATCACCTTCGAGGTGGCCGGCCCTGCGGCCGCCGAACGCTGCCGCAGAACCACCTCAGTGGAAGCCCTGGCCTGATGTGCCACTACCGCCCGCCGGAAGTGGTCGCCGCGCTCGCCCGAGACAGCGCCGTGTGCCCAGTCGAAGCGCCCGCCGGTCGTCAACCTGACGTTGACGGCACCACCTTTCCACCTGCCGAAGAACACCTGGTCAGCACGGGAAGCCGGGCTGAGGTCCCGCAAGAACGGTCCTAGGATTCCCCGGGGAGCAGGCGGGGTCTGATTCCGCCGCCCGCATCGCGGAAGAGCGAGGAACCCCGGGAATGCCGGAACCCCCGCCGCCGGGGGTTTGCGGTGGGGGTTCCGAGAGGTGCGGAGCACGTGCCGTGTCGGGGGGTACGACACGTACTCCTCGCCGACCGGACTGGCCGGTCGACTAGATCATTTGATGTCGAGCCGCTGACCGGGGAAGATCAGGTCCGGGTCGCTGATGATGTTCAAGTTGCGCTGGGCGATTTCCTGGAAGGCGACGCCGAACTTCTCGCCGATCTCGCTCAGGGTGTCGCCGATCTGGACCGTGTAGTCCGCGCCGCTGGTCTTAACCGCCGGCTTGGGCGTGGTCGTCTGGGGCTTGACCTTGGTCTCGGTCTGCTTCGGCGTGGCGGTCTTGACGGGCGTGGTGGTCTTGACGCTGACCTGGGTACCGCCGGTGGTCCAGTTGAGTTTGGCGGTGCAGCCGGGCCACGCGTTGGGGCCCTGCGCGGTGAGGACCTTCTCGGCGACGGCGATCTGCTGCTCGCGGGTCGCCTGGTGGGCGCTGCCGGCGTACTGGGTGCCGCCGAAGGCCGCCCAGGTCGACGAGCTGAACTGGAGTCCGCCGTAGTAGCCGTTGCCGGTGTTGATGCTCCAGTTGCCGCTGCTCTCGCACTGGGCAAGCTTGTCCCAGTTCGGCGCGTACGCCGCGTTGGCGGGGGCTGCGATCGCGATCGGGGTGGCGACCACAGCGCCGGCGACGGCGACGCGGGCGATGGTGCGGCCGGTATTGGAAGGCCTTCGGTGCTTGCCTTGGTAGCGAGCCATGTTCCTCTCTCCTGCCGCGCCTGCGAGGTGAGCTGTCGGGTTCGGGCTGAGAGGCAGCCCGGCCGGTTCGGGGGAACCGGCTTCACCCCTAGGGCTTCGGGGAGCCCGGGTGTTGGGTCCCCCGCCCCTGTCCGGTTTCTTCGTTTCGGGGTCTGGAAGCCCGCCGGACAGGGCTCGGCGCTGCGGGCTTCCGCTCCTTGCTGATCGGTTCGGGGCCGACCGAGGAGCGACACTACGTAACCAACGCGGAGATCGGAAACCTGAGATCATGTGACGCTGATCACAGTAACAGTGGGGGTAGGTGCTTCGATCCGGGGTATTTGTGCTGATCAGGGCGTTGTTACCAAGTCGTTTCCGGGCCGATATCGATCACCGACAGTGAGTCATGGGTCACCTCGTTGCCCCCTCCGAGCAACGCTCGTCGCAGTGGTTCACCGCGCCGTCGGCTCCTCTTCGCTCTCGCCCGAGCGTGCCGGGACACCGTCGAGACGATCACGAAGAGGGTTCGCATCGGTGCACAGAGTAGCGATCTATGTCGCTAGATCAGGGGCCGTTAAGGCTGCCGAAGGACGCAGCTCGCGAATCAAGATCGACATGGTCTGGAGCGATATCAAAATGTCACCCGGGTGAGCGTGTAGGACACGCCGACGCATGTTGTATTCGCGTGCGCGCGCACGCCCGCGCGCGCAGTAATGTCAGTGTCAGTCCGGAGGGGCTAAGAGCCTGTCGGCGAATGCCGTCCGCGCCTTTGGAAGCGGCGTAGCCGCTTGCATTCACCTTGCCAAGACGACCATCGGCGGGTTCTGAGAGGTTTTCTGGCGAGGACGGCCCCTCCGCCGCGTATTGGACATACATCAGGAGGGGCACCCGCAGTCCAGGGAACCTCTCAGGTTCCGCTAAGCGACCACCCACCCAGACCATTCAACAAAAGGCTCTAACTAAGAGGGTGCGGTTCAGCCGCCCGCGAACGGCGGGAGGACGTCCAGCGTCGCGTCGTCGGAGACCTCGACGCTGCGGTCCCGGACGGCGACGCCGTCGAGCAGGAAGCTGCACGCCGGCAGCACCTTCGACAGCTTCTCGTCGTGCAGGTTCAGCGCGGCGGCGATGACGCCCGCAGCGGTCACCGCGGCACCGTCCGGCCGCGCGACGCGCACCGTCTCCTCCTGGACTCCGGCGGCCGCGCGGGCGCCTGCGAAGTACCTCACCTGCACCGCGACGGTCCTGGCCTGGTCCGGCAGCGCCGTCATCCGCTCAACCCCCGATAGCGCTCATCGGCCGGGCCGGCTGGGCGAACTCGCCCGAGTCCATGCCGTGCCCCGCGGCTTTCGCCCACATCGTCTCCTGCCACAACCGGATCAGTTCGGTGTCGTCCGCCCCGGCGCGCATCGGCCCGCGCAGGTCCGTCTCGGTCGTCGAGAACAGGCACGAGCGCAACTGGCCGTCGGCGGTCAGCCGGGTCCGGTCGCACGCCGAGCAGAACGGCCTGGTCACCGAGGCGATCACGCCGACCGTGGCTGGCCCGCCGTCGACCAGCCAGCGCTCAGCGGGGGCGGACCCCCGCTCGGCGACGTCCGGGGTGAGGTCGAACTCGGCGCTGAGCCGGTCCAGGATCTCCTCTGCGGTGATCATCTGCTCGCGGTCCCAGTCGTGCTGGGCGTCCAGCGGCATCTGCTCGATGAACCGCAGCTGGTAGCCGTGCTCGATGCAGAACCGCAGCAGGTCGCGGGCCTCGTGGTCGTTGATCCCGCGCATCAGCACCGCGTTGACCTTGACCGGTTCCAGCCGCATCGTCTTCGCCGCCGCGAGCCCGGCGAGCACGTCGTCGAGGCGGTCGCGGCGGGCGAGTCGCTTGAACACGTCGCGGTCGAGGGTGTCCAGCGAGACGTTGACCCGGTTCAGCCCGGCGCGCACCAGCGGTTCGGCGTAGCCGCCGAGGTTGATCCCGTTGGTGGTCAGCGATGTCTTCGGGTGGCCGGGCAGGGCAGCGGTCGCCGCGATGATGTCCACCAGGTCCTGCCGCAGCAGCGGTTCGCCACCGGTGAAGCGCACCGTATTGACGCCGAGTTCCTCGACGGCGATGCGGATCAGCCGGTTCATCTCGTCGGTGTCGAGCAACTCCGCGCGCTTCAACCACGGCAAGCCCTCGGCGGGCATGCAGTAGGTGCAGCGGAGGTTGCACTTGTCGATCAGGGAGACGCGCAAATCGGTGGCCACGCGACCGAACCGGTCCACCAGCCGGGGCGTGTCCGGACGTGCGGACGTATCGGTCGTGCGGCGCACGAGCGGGATTCCCAGGTCCACCGCGGTCACCCCACGACCCTAGCGCGTAGCGGCGGGGTATTTCGATCGCGCGAGCGGTTTTGTGCGGATCCGCCTAGCAGTTCGACGGGGGCGGAGGAAGGCACAAACCCGTTGCAAGATCCTGATCGGCGGGCATATTCCCTGGTTTTTCCCGCATCTGCGGAAGTATTGTTCCGGCTGTGCCGCACTATCGGATTTCAGAGGCCGCCGGGCTGCTCGGTGTCAGCGACGACACGGTGCGCCGGTGGATCGAGGGCGGCCAGCTGCCCTCGGATCGGGACTCCGCCCGCCGGCGCACCGTCGACGGCGCCGCGCTCGCCGAGTTCGCCCGAGCCCAGGCGCGCTCGACGCCGGATCCCTCCGGCATCGGCCGGTCGGCGCGGAACCGGTTCGTCGGGCTGGTCACCGAGGTGGTCTCGGACCGGGTCATGTCACAGGTGGAGATCCAGTGCGGCCCGCACCGGATCGTCTCGCTGATGAGCACCGAGGCGGTGCACGAGCTCGGGTTGGTGCCCGGGGCGCTGGCGGTTGCCGTGGTCAAGTCGACCAACGTCGTGGTGGAAACACCGGGAGAGGGATGATGGCGAAGCTCAGGATGATCGTCGGTGCGCTGGTTGCGCTCGTGCTGCTGGCCGGGTGCGGGCAGGCCGGGCAGCAGTCCCAGCCGCAGCGCACGGTGACAGTGCTCGCTGCGGCGTCCCTCACCGAGTCCTTCGACGAGCTCGGCACGCGGTTCACGCGGCAGCACCCCGACGTGCGGGTGCAGTTCGACTACCAGGGCTCGTCGACGCTGGCCGAGCAGATCAAACAGGGCCGCGCCGCGGACGTCTTCGCCTCGGCGGACACGAAGAACATGGACAAGGTGCGCGACCTGGTCGGCCAGCCGGAGACGTTCGCGACGAACCAGCTGACGATCGTGGTCCCGCCGGGCAACCCGGCCCACATCGCCTCGCTCCCCGATCTCGCCGCGCCCGGCCGGACCGTCGTGGTCTGCGCGCCGCAGGTGCCGTGCGGCTCGGCCACGCAGAAGGTGGCGCAGGCTTCCGGCGTGCAGCTGACGCCGGCCAGTGAGGAGAACGACGTGAAGTCGGTGCTGCAGAAGGTCATTGCGGGGGAGGCGGATGCCGGGCTCGTGTACGTCACCGATGCGAAGGCGGCCGGGGCCCAGGTGCAGGCGGTTGACTTCCCGGAGGCGCAGCAGGCGGTCAACACCTATCCGATCGCGACGATCGGGGCCGCGCCGGAGAAGCAGCTGGCCGCGGAGTTCATGGCGTTCGTGCGAGGTCCGGTCGGCCGCGAGGTCCTCGGTCAGCACGGTTTCGGCACCCCGTGATCAGGCGATCACCGCAATTTCAATGGAAATCGGACCTTCGATTTCCATTGAAATTGCGGACGACCCAGGTGCCGGTGGTGCTTTGGGTGCCCGCGGCGCTCGCGCTGGCGCTCGTGGTCCTGCCGGTCCTGGGGCTGCTGACCCGCGTCGACCCGGCACGCCTGCCGGCGCTGCTGCTCAGCCCCGCCGCGCTCGACGCCCTGTGGCTGTCGGTGATCACCGGGCTGATCTCCACCGGGCTGTCCCTCGTGCTGGGCGGACCGCTGGCGCTGGTGCTGGCGCGGTCCCGGATGCGCGGACTGCGAGTGGTGCGGGCTTTCGTGCTGCTACCGCTGGTGCTTCCACCGGTCGTCGGCGGCCTCGCGCTGCTTTACCTGCTGGGGCGCACCGGCCCGCTCGGGCAGCTGCTCGACACCGTGGGCATTCGCCTGCCGTACACGACGGCGGCCGTGGTGCTGGCGCAGACGTTCGTCGCGATGCCTTTCCTCGTGATCGGCCTGGAAGGCGCGCTGCGGACCGCGGGCGGGCGCTACGAGCAGGTCGCCGCGACGCTCGGCGCCGGGCCCTGGTTGACGTTCCGGCGGGTCACCGTGCCGCTGCTGCTGCCCGCGCTCGGGTCGAGCTTGGTGCTGACCTTCGCGCGGGCGTTGGGGGAGTTCGGCGCGACGATCACCTTCGCAGGTAGTTTGCAGGGCACCACCCGGACCCTGCCACTGGCCATCTACAACACGGCCCAGTCCGATGTGGACGCTGCGGTGGCGATGTCGTTGCTGCTGGTGGTGGTCGCGCTGCTGGTCATCGTGGTGGCCCGGCCCAAGGCGGTGGAAGGACGGCTGTGAGCGAATTGCGGGCCGACATCGAGTTCCGGCGCGCCGGTTTCACGCTGCGCGCGGAGTTCGAGGTGGCGCCGGGCGAGGTCCTCGCCGTGCTCGGGCCGAACGGGGCGGGCAAGTCCACGCTACTGTCCGTGCTGGCAGGGCAGCTGGTGCCGAATCGCGGACGGGTCGAACTGGACGGCGCGTCGTGGCTGGACACCGAGCGCGGGATCAACGTGCCGACGCACCGCCGGGGCGTCGGGCTGCTCGCGCAGAACGCCCTGCTGTTCCCGAACCTGACGGCCCTGGAGAACGTCGCCTTCGGCCCGCGCGCGGCCGGCGTCCGCAAGGCGGAGGCCCGGGAACTCGCCCGTCGCTGGCTGTCCGAAGTGGACGTTTCGGGCCTGGCTGCGCGCAAGCCCGGGCAGCTGTCGGGCGGTCAGGCGCAGCGCGTGGCGCTGGCCCGGGCGCTGGCGGCCAACCCGCAGCTGCTGCTGCTCGACGAGCCGTTGGCGGCGCTCGACGTCGACGCGGCCCCAGCCATGCGCGGGCTGCTGCACCAAGTGCTGCGCCGGCAGGAGAAACCGACCGTGTTGGTCACCCACGACGTGCTGGACGCGGTCGTGCTGGCCGACCGGCTGCTTGTGCTGCTCGACGGCTGCATCGTCGAGCAGGGCCCGACCCGCGAGGTGCTGGCCCGGCCGAAGGAGGCCTTCACGGCGCGGGTGGCCGGGCTCAACCTGGTGCCCGGGGTGGCCGCGGCGGACGGCATCTCGTTCGCGGACGGCGCGATCAGCGGCCGGATCGTTGAGGAGCTGGAGCGGGGCGAATCCGCCGCTGCGGTGTTCTCGCCGTCGGCCGTCGCGGTGCACCGCGAGCGGCCGCACGGCAGCCCGCGCAACGCGATCCCGGTGCGGTTGGCGGCGCTCGAACCGCGCGGCGACGTCGTGCGGGTGCGCGGCGTGGCGCGGAACTGCTCGCTGGCCGCCGACGTGACCCCGGCGGCCGTCGCCGATCTGCGGCTCATCCCGGACGACGAGGTCTGGTTTGTGGTGAAGGCCGCCGAAGTAGCCATCCACCCCACCTCCGGTGGATCATCGGGGGCGTGACTGAGCCATCCCCCTGGACGTACCTGATGGACATGGACGGCGTGCTCGTGCACGAGGAGCACATGGTGCCGGGCGCGGACGCCTTCCTGGCGGCCCTGCGCGACAACGACATCCCGTTCATGGTCTTCACCAACAACTCGATCTACACCCCGCGTGACCTGCGCGCCCGCCTGCGGCGCACCGGGCTCGACGTCCCCGAGGGTGCGATCTGGACCTCCGCGCTGGCGACCGCGCAGTTCCTGGAGAAGCAGCGGCCCGGCGGCTCGGCCTACGTGGTCGGCGAGTCGGGGCTGACCACGGCGCTGCACAACATCGGCTACGTGCTGACCGACCGCGATCCGGACTACGTCATCCTCGGCGAGACCCGCACCTACAGCTTCGAGGCGATCACCAAGGCGATCCGGCTGGTCGAGGCGGGTTCGCGGTTCATCGCCACCAACCCCGACGAGAAGGGGCCGAGCCGGGAGGGCACGCTGCCCGCCACCGGCGCCGTCGCCGCGCTGATCGAGCGGGTGACCGGCCGCGCGCCCTACTACGTGGGCAAGCCGAACCCGCTGATGATGCGGTCCGCGCTGCGCCACCTGGGCGTGCATTCGGAGAACACCCTGATGATCGGGGACCGGATGGACACCGACGTCCGCTCCGGGCTGGAGTCGGGTCTGCAGACGATCCTGGTGCTGTCCGGGATCTCCAACGAGAACACCGCGGAGCTGTTTCCGTACCGGCCGACGAAGGTGGTCAACTCGATTGCCGACCTCACCGGCCACGTCCTCGACCCGTTCAAGGCCTGAGGCGGCGGGCACCCGTGGCCGGGCGGGCGCGGGCGCCCGGTGCTTTCGGGACGGTGAAGCGGGTTTCGGCAGGTCGATCGCTGGTGACCTGGTTCAGGTCGTCGGCCAGGCGTTCGGCGGCGTCGCGCACGGGCTCCGCGCGGCGGCTCGGTGAGCCGGACCAGTGGCGCTGCGCCGCCGCCAAGCTGCGCAGGTCCGTCTGGAGTCGCAGCCGTTCGACCTGGGTCCAGTTTTCCCCGGCCGGGGGGCGGAGTGCGTGTTCGATCGCCATTGCGACCCCGCTCCGGCTCCACGTCCATGATCATCCGCATCTCCGAGTCGGTCCGCCGCTGACGTTCGTGGGACTGCGCCCGGGTGGTCGGTGGTACGCCGACGCGCCGGAGGTCACCGGACGCGCATGAACGCGTACGGATCGTCGGCGTCGACGATGCGCTTGCCCAGCGGCATCAGCGAGACGGGTACGAGCTTGAAGTTCGCGATGCCCAGCGGGATGCCGATGATCGTGACACAGAGGGCGAGGCCGGTGAAGATGTGCCCGAGCGCCAGCCACCAGCCGGCCAGCACCAGCCAGATGATGTTGCCGATGGCGGCGAACGCGCCCGAGGCCGGCTCGTCCACCAGCCGCCGGCCGAACGGCCACAGCGCGAAGTTGGCCATCCGGAAGGACGCGATGGCGAACGGGATGCCGATGATCGTGATCGCCAGCAGGACCCCGGCGAACGCGTAGCCCACGGCCATCCAGAACCCGCACAGCACCAACCAGATGATGTTCAGCAACAACCGCATGCCTATACGGTGCCAGCCCGGCGCCCGCCCCGCCGAACCCCGGTGCTACCCGCACCGCCACGCAGGACGAGTTCGGAAACAGCCCCTATAGCAGCCCAAAGCGCTCATTAGGCCCTGACCAGGTGGAACGGTGCGGTTCTCAGGCGAGGAGTTCGCCGCGGAGGACCGTGACGGCCCGGCCGCGGAGGCCGACGCGGTGCCCCCGCAGGGCCATCTGGACGATGCCGCCGCGCTGGGACGCCTGCTCGCCGACGAACGTCGTATCGTGCTCGTCGCGCCCGAGCTGCACCGCCCACCAGTTCGCCAGCAGGCAGTGCGCCGAACCGGTCACCGGGTCCTCCGGGATGCCGACCTGCGGGGCGAACACGCGGCTGACGAAGTCGATGCCGGGCCGGTCGCCGGGCGCGGTGACGATCACCCCGCCCGACGGGATTTCCGCCAACGCCTCGAAATCCGGCCGCACCGCGCGGACTTCGGCGGCGGACGCGGCGAGCGCGAGCACCTTGGTCTCGCCCTGCGCGGCCTCTTCGATGGTGATGCCGGGCAGCCCGGCGGCCAGCGCCTCGGGCGGCTCCACCGGCTCGGCGCGGTCGACGGGGAAGTCCATCTCGATCCAGCCGTCCGCCTGCGCGGTGCAGGTGAGCACTCCGCCGCGGGTGTCGAAGCGCTGGTCGCCGCCGAGCACGTGCGCGGTGGCGAGGGTGGCGTGCCCGCACAGTGGCACCTCGGTGGTGGGGGTGAACCAGCGCAGCGGTTTCGGCTCGTCGCCCGGGCCGCCGACCACGACGAATGCGGTCTCGGAGTGCTGCAGCTCGGCGGCGACCGACTGCATCCACTCGACCTCGGCAGGGGCGTCCAACAGCACGACCCCGGCGGGGTTTCCGGAGAACGCGCTGTCGGTGAAGGAGTCCACGACGAAGGCACGCACCCCTGAACCCTATGCAACCGCAGGCGGCGTCGTCATCTCGCTTGCCCGGCCAAGGGAATCCCGACGGCGGGTCACCGCTCATCGTGGGTGAGCTCGGCAGCAGCGGGGGCGTCGGTGGCGTGCAGGCGAACAGCTTCGTGCCCGATGTGTCCATCGTGGCCAGCTTGACGCAGTCGAAGGTGAGCCGGCCGACCCGCGGGTGGTCGGAGCACCCGGCGGTTGCTGCCGAACTCGGCGATGTCCTGATCTGCCACACCCTCGCCTGGCCGTCTGGATCGGCACGCGGTTCCTGCTATCCGACGAGGCCGCCACCGCGAGCTCCTGCCGGCACGCCGTGACCCGGGCGGCCGCCGACATCGTCGCCGAGATCGAGGCCGAAGCCGCTCGGGCGCTGACCTGCCTCATCCCCTGAGCAGCTGCCGAGAAGTTGCAGGTGAAGGGCGCCTTGCGCCGGGCGAACCGGCCGCGCGGATTGGGGTTCGCGCGACACTCGGCCGCTTGGCGCATACGCGAGAAGTTGCGCTGCAGCCGGGAATCAGCCCTTGGTGTCGAGCTTGGCGAGTTCGGCGGCGTCTTCGGCGCCGAACTGGTCCTCCAGCTGTTCCGGGGAGGCGTCGACGTCGATCTGGGCCAGCGGCACGCCGCGGGCGCTGGAGATCGCGCCGAGGCGGCGGGTCGCGCGGTCCGAGGCGTAGGCCGTGAGTTCATCCATGTCCAGCTCGAAGGGCAGCACCTCGGGCGCGTCCTCCGGCTTCCACTGGACCTGGGCGATGGCGTGCGGCAGCAGCCGGCCCATCTGGTCCTGCACGATGTCCCAGTTGCGCTCGTCGTCGGCGACGTGGCGGCGGCAGGTGAACGTGCCCCACGCCATGTGGCGGCGCTCGTCGTCGCCGATGCGCCGGATGACCTCCTGCATGCCGGGCAGGATGCCGCGGCTGACGCAGATCTTGTGCCAGGCGTAGTAGCCGGTCAGGGCCAGCGTGCCCTCCACGATGTGGTTGTAGGTGACCGACGCGCGCACCTGGTTCTCCGGGCTGGGGTCGTCGTGCAGCGCGTGCAGCGACTCGGGCAGCGCACGGTAGAAGATCTCGCGGTAGCCGGGGTTCTCCTCGACGAGCCCGTGCAGGTCTTCGGTGAGTCCGATGGCGTCCAGCCACAGCCGGAACACCTGGGTGTGCTTGGCCTCTTCGAACACGAACTGCGTCAGGTACATCTCGTCGCCGAACCGGCCCTCGGCGGCCATCGCGGCCACGAACGGCTGCAGGTCCTGGGTCACGGCCTCTTCGCCGGCGATGAACTGGGCGCAGAGGCTGGCCACGCTGCGTTGCTCGTCCTCGTTGAGCCGCTGCCAGTCCTCGGTGTCCTTGCTGAAGCCGATGTCGGCGGGGTTCCAGAACTTGGCGTTGCCCTTGTTGAAGAGGCGCAGCGGCAGCGAGTCCCAGTTCAGGCCGCTGGCCCGCAGGGAGTGGAAGCCTTCGCGATGGGCGGGGTGCGCGGTGGTGCTCGTCATTTGAACGACTCCAGCTCGCCGGAATGTGAGAAATATTACGACATGATTTTCGATACTGCACAGTTTCGAATCAAGGGTTTGGGGGTCAGGCGGCGAGTCCGCTCGCACGTAGGGTGAGGCGCGTGGCAGAACAGCGCAGCGCCCCGACCGTCGGTTTCGACCTGGACATGACCCTGATCGACCCGCGCCCCGGCATGGTGCGCGCCATCGAAGCACTGAACGCGGAGTTCGCGTTGTCGCTGGACGGCGAGGCCTTCGCCGCGCACCTGGGGCCGCCGCTGGCCGACACGATGCGCGGATACGGCTTCGACGAGCCGATGGTCGAGCGGCTGGTGAACCACTTCCGCGAGATCTACCCGTCAGTGGTGGTCGGGGCGACCGAGCCGATGCCGGGCGCCGCGCCGGCGCTGGACGCGGTCCGTGAAGCCGGCGGGCGCACGCTGGTGATCACCGGGAAGTTCGAGCCGAACGCGGCCCTGCACCTCAAGGCGTTCGGCTGGGACGTCGACCTGCTCGCCGGCGACGTCTTCGCCGCGGCGAAGGGCGAGGTGCTGCGCGAAGAGGGCGCGACGATCTACGTCGGCGACCACCTCGGCGACATCGTCGGCGCGAAGACCGCGGGAGCGGTCGCCGTCGGCGTGGCCACCGGCCCCTACGGCGTCGACGAACTGGTGGAAGCCGGTGCCGACGTCGCGCTGCGCGACCTCACGGAGTTCCCGGAGTGGCTCGCGCAGCACGCCTGATCGCGCTGCGGCGCCTAGCGGAGCAGGAGGCGATTTCGCGCGAAATCGCCGCTCCCCACGCGTGCCGCGTGGCGATTTCGCGCGAAATCGCCGACGCGGAACCCCTGTGTCGGGCGTGGTCCCGCTTGGCGGATTCAGCGCCTGCGGTTGCGGAAGATGGTTGCGACCACGCCGAAGATCAGGCCCGCCGGGCACAGCAGGGTGGCGAGGTTCAGCCAGATCGGCAGGTTCTGGTAGCCGGCGGCGGCCAGCCCGAAGATCATGACGATCGCCAGCAGGCCCAGCCCGAACAGGACCATCGATACCGGGAGCACTGCGGACCTGGACGTTGCACTAGCCATGCTGAGCAGCGTATTAACGGACTGAGCCGGGTGCCGCAGCGGGCCTTGGTCAATAAGGCCGGGTGTTGTCGGATGGTTACGCGGTAAGCTTGGCGTGACGCGTCCCGGCGCGCCCAACTGTGTGGCGTATTCGGGGCGCTTTCGTCGTGCCGGGGTCGTTCGGCCCCACTCGGCGGAGAAGACAAGGACGACCGAGGACCGGGAGACCGGGCCAGCGCATTCGACAGGGAACGGTGAGGACAGTGCCTACCGGCAGGGTCAAGTGGTTCGACGCGGAAAAAGGCTTCGGCTTCCTGACCCAGGACGGTGGGGAGGACGTTTACGTGAGGTCCTCCGCGCTGCCGTCCGGCGTGGATGCGCTCAAATCCGGCCAGCGCGTCGACTTCGACATGGCGCAGGGACGCCGGGGTCCGCAGGCGCTCAAGGTTAAGCTGCTGGACCCGCTGCCGTCGGTGGCGGAGGCGCACCGCCGCTCCGCCGACGAACTGCACGGCATGGTCGAGGACATGATCAAGCTCCTGGAGCTGAAGATCCAGCCCGACCTGCGCCGCGGTCGCTACCCGGACCGCAAAATGGCCAAGCGCATCGGCGAGGTCGTGCGCGCGGTCGCCCTCGAGCTCGATCCGGGCAACTGACGAACGTCGCGGAGGCCGGGCGCATCGCGGTGCGCCCGGCTTCTTTATGCCTTTCGGCGGGGGTGGTCGTGGCCGGTCGGCAGCTCCGGCGAGGGCGCCCGGATTCCCAGATTCACCTGCGTGAAAGCCAAGACCATCGCGCTCGCGGTGGCGCTCGGGAGCTCGCTCGGCCCGGCCACTGCGCACGCCGCGCCCGAGCCGACCGCGCCCGCCATCGACGAGTACCTGACCAACGCGCTGGAATCCACCGGCGTACCCGGGTTCTCGGTCGTGGTTACCAAGGACGACAGGGTCGTGCACACCGGACGACGAGGTCGTGCACGCCGCCGGTTACGGCCACGACTCCGAGGGTGCGGCTCGAGCGAACTCCTGATGCGCTCAACGTCATCGTGCGGAACCCGGCCGCCGATGCCCGGCCGGGCTACCCGGCGCAACGCCGCCCGCGACCGGGTGGCGACCCTGACCCCGCGGGAACGCGAGGTGCCGGCGCTGGTCGGCGCGGTACTGTCCAATCAGGACATCGTGCAGCGGCTGTTGCTGGCCGAAGGCAGCGTCAAGGCGCACGTCCGGACGATCCTGCAGCGCCCGTCCGCGAACAACCGCGTCCAGGCCGCGATCACCGCCTACGAGGCCGGGCTGGTCGGCGGCTGAAGCCGGCCGTCACTCGTGGACGTTCAGGATCCAGGTGCCGCCGATGCCGAAGTCGACACCGCCGTCCGTGCCCTGGGTCAGCACCGCCGAGAACTGCTGGACCTCCACGTGCTCGAGCCGGGTGCCGTCCGGCGGCACCTGCAGCGTGTAGGCGTGGCGCTCGTTGGGGCGGAAGACGGCGCTGCGGCCGTCCAGCTCCTGGCCGTTCGTGCCGCGGTAGATGAACACCACCTGCCACGGCGTGGCGGCGACCTCGCCGGGCACCGAGATCTGCAGCGGATCGTTGTCCGGCACGCGCAGGTCGCCGACGGTGTTCTCCGACGGCGTCTTGCAGTTCTGCCCCGTCGCGTCGCAGAGCTGGGCGGGGTTGACGGCCGCCGAGTTCCCGTGCGAGTAGAAGGTGACCTGCGGTTCGCTGGGTGCGGCACAACCGGCGACGAGCGCGATGCCCGCCGCCGCCAGCAGCGGCTTCAGTCCACGATGCACGGTTCGAGCCTACGACTTGGCCCCTGGTCGTTCGGTGGCCGGTGCGGCCCGGCGCCGGATGCGGGGCAGCAGCGTGCCGCCGCGCCCGGAGACGATCGTCTGCGCCAGCACCAGCGCCAGCACGGCGGAGACGACGACGAACCCGATCCAGTAGACCGGTGGCAGCAGGACCCCCAGCGCGCCGCCGAAGACCCAGCTGACCTGCAAGATCGTCTCAGACCGGCCAAACGCGGAGGCCCGCGACGCCTCTGGCATGTCGTGCTGGATCACCGCGTCCAGGCAGACCTTGGCCAGCGCGCTCGCCGTCGCACCCACCAGGCCGACCACCACCGCGAGCGGCAGCCCGGCCAGCACGGCCGCGCACACGGCGACGGCCAGCGCGCTGCCCAGGCAGGTGATGATCACCCGGTCCGGCTTGCCGAAGTGCATCTTCGAACCCAGCCCGTTGCCGAGGAAGCTGCCGACCCCGGCCGCGCCGCCGACCAGGCCCAGCAGCACCAGCTGCATGAACGGCTCGTGCTGGGTGCTCTGCTTGATCACGAACGCGGCGAACAGCGTCAGGAACCCGGTCAGCACCCGGATGCCGCCGTTGCCCCACAGCGCCACGACCACGTGCCCGCTCAGCGGGACCTTCTTGGCCTGCTCCGGGTGCGCGCCGATCGACGTCGGGACCTCGCCCTCGGTGCTCTCCACCCAGCCTGGAATCCGCAGGCACAGCCATACGCCGCCGACGGCCATCGCGGCCATGAACCACAGCGCGCCCTCGGAACCCAGCAGCCAGGCGAAGCCGGAGGCGATCGCGCCGAAGATCCCGCCCGCGGCCATGCCGAACGCGGTCAGCCGGGAGTTGGCCTTGGTCAGCGTGATCTGCGACGGCAGCACCCGCGGCGTCATCGCCGCCTTGAGCACGCCAAAGGACTTCGACAGCACCATGCAGCCCAGCGCCGCCGGGTACAGCAACCAGCTGTTGAAGTTCAGCGCCATCACGGCCGCGAGCAGCACCCGGACCGCGAACGACGCGGCGAGCGCGATGCGGCGGCCCTGCTGCAGCCGGTCCAACGCCGGGCCGATCACCGGGGCGATCACCGCGAACGGAGCGACCGTGATCAGCAGGTAGAGCGCGACCTTGTCCTTGCTCTCGCCGGTGGCGGCGGAGAAGAAAAGCGTGTTGGCCAGCGCGACCGCCATCGCGGCGTCCACCGCGTAGTTGCCCATCACGGCGTAGGTGAACTTCGCGAGCCCGGACCGGTCGGCGCCGTCGGCGTGCGCGAGCGAGAAGAACATCCGCATCGCGCGTTGCGTCAGGTCCCGGCTGCGCCACGCGGCAACACGGGTGACGGTCAGCTTCTGGGGCGGCGCGGTGCCGCGGGGCTTCTCCGGTTCGGGCTGTTCGGGGTCTTCCGCGCGGCCGGAGTGGTCTCCGGGCAGCGGAGGCAACCGCCGAGTACTGCTGCGCGGACGCTCGTAATCCGGATCCTCTTCCCACGGATACCGCCGATCGGACCGCTCGTCCCCCCGCGAACCCGCGCCGGAACCCCGCCGCTCGCCCCGGTCGGGCTCGCCCCTGCTCGACGCCTCGAACCGGTGCTCGGCGCGCTGCGCCGAGCCGTGCTCGGCCTCCCGGCCGCCTTCGGCATACCAACCGCGCTTGCGGCGCTGCCCGGCACCCCAGCCCGATCGGCCGCGCGAGGCGTCCGACCGCTGGTCATGGCGTCGCAAACCCATACCGTTCATCCTGCCTCACCCGCCTCCGGCCGATCGGGCCTCCGCCGGATTTCGGCGGTCCCACGGTTAAAGAGGAAGGAACCCGCCCGCCAGATACACCCGGACACCATCGAGCGACATCAACGCCCCAAAACCACCCCCGACCGGGTGGTCCAAAGCAACTCCGGAGCCCCGTGAGTATTTTTCGGGGTCATAGACAGCACTCAAAAACGCTCACGGCCGGTGACCCGCGGATACAGCCCCGACGCCGTGCACTGGCGCAATTTCCATTGAAATCGGGCCTTCGATTTCAATTGGAAATTGCGGCCACACCGCGGGACCCAGGCTCCTTCGCGGCAAACCATGCCAACCCGAAACGACGCATCTTTACCCAGCTCCCCGAATAGTTGCGCCCCCCAAAAAAAGCGCACGGGCATCTGAGCAGGCAGAACCTCAGGCCGGGGTCAGACGCCAGTAGCCGTAGGGGTTGAAGAAGATGTCCTCGTCGTCGTAGCGGTCGCACGCGTGCTGGTGCAGCAGCCAGCGCGGCGCGTCCTCGGCGAGCCGGAACCCCTCGCCGTCCTGGATCGCCGCCGCCCGCGTCTCGGTCAGGAGGTACCCCGCGAGGCCGTCGATCAGCTCCACCCACTCGCCGAGCCGGCTCTCGTCGAGCAGCCCCTCGGTCTCCAACTCCACGTCGGGGACCCCGAGCAGGTGCATGCCGCAGCTGTGCAGCACGTCGCCGCTGTGGATCGGCCGCTTCACCCAGGCCCGGCGGAGCGCGTCGGGCTGGGCGGCATCTTCGGCCAGCGCCAGCCACGTCTCACAACCGTGCGCGAGACCGCTGCTCTCGCTCTTGATGGCGGTTGCGTCCCAGCGCTCGAACAACTCCGCCACCACCGCCAGCATCCGCTCGGAGATGTAGGGGGCGTACTCCCGCCCGCCCTTCGCGAGCACGTAGGCGACCGAATCGTGCTCGGCGACCGCGTCCCAGTCGGCGTCGGTGAAGGTCAACCCCGCCAGGCAGGCCTCGAACGCGTCGGGCATCCGCGGATCGTGCTCCTGCATCGAGAACTCCCGGTCCAGCGAGAACTGCGGTCCGCCCACGGCGCCGACGACTCGCTCGATCGCGTCGAAGTCCATGCCGGTGCCGAGCACGCAGAGCACGTGCAGCGGCTCCACCAAGTCCTCTTGATCATCCATGCGCCGACCGTACTAATGATCACACCGGGACGAAGCGAACTCGGAAAATCGACGGCCAGTACTTCCCGGTGAGCAGGAACTCGTCGGTGCCGGGCACGGCGGCGATGCCGTTGAGCACGTCGGTGCCCGCCCGCTGCCGGGGGCTCAGCAGCCCGGACGCGTCCACCACGGCGGTCACCTGCCCGTTCGACGGGTCGATGCGCAGGATCTCGTTGCTGCCCCACACGTTCGCCCAGACCTGCCCGCCGACACACTCCAACTCGTTCAGCTCGTCGGCCGCGGACCCTCCGAGCCGCACGCCGACCCCGCCGATCGGTGCGAAGGTCACCGGGTCCCGGAAGGTCAACCGGTCGCTGCCGTCGCTCATCACCAGCCGCACCCCGTCGAAGCACAGGCCCCATCCCTCGCCGGAGTACTCCACTCGGCGCAGCTCCGCCAGCGACTCCCGATCACGCTCCAGCGCAACCCCTTCCTGCCAGGTGAGCTGCCAGATACGGTCACCGGTGACGGTGATGCCCTCACCGAAGAGGTCGGCCGGGAGCCGGGTTTCGCGGCGCACCTCGCCGGTGGCGAGGTCGGTGGCGCGCAGCAGCGACTCGCCGTGCTGGCCGGTCCCTTCGTAGAGGGTGCCGGCGACGAGTTCGAGGCCCTGAGTGAATGAGGAGCGGTCGTGCGGGAGCACGGAGATCACCTCCGCTCGAAGGTGTGGCAGGCTTCCCGAGTGCCCAACGCCCTGATCGGTTTGCTCGCGGTTGCCCTGGCCGTCGTGCTGCGCTGGTACCTGCGGTGCGCACGCCAGCAACCCCAGCCCGATGGTGAGCACCCAGCCGCACAGCACACGACGAGTCAGGAGGAGTCGCACCCCGAAAGCCTGACACGGCCGACGGCGGCGACGACCACGTACGGCACAATCGAGCATGTGACGCCTATGCCTGCTCCGATGACCAGCCCAGGCGCGGGTGCCCCGTTCGAGGACGCCGGGCCGCCTGCGCCCGTGCCGCCGAACCCGGAGCTCGCCGCCGCGGAGGACGTCGCCCGAGCTGCGGCGGAGGACGAGGCGCGGCCCGGGGACGACCCGATCGGTTCGCCGGTGCTGACCCTGGACACCGAGGTCTCCGCCCCGGTCGGGGCGCACGTCGGTGTCGAGCCGGAGGGCCCGCACGCGGTCACGCACTACTTCGAGTCGTACTACCCGGGCTACGTCGGGTGGCGCTGGGCGGTCACGGTCGCCAGCGTCGGACCAGGCGAACCGGTGACGGTCAGCGAAGTCGTGCTGCTGCCAGGTCCGTACGCGTTGACCGCGCCGGACTGGGTGCCGTGGAACCAGCGGGTGCGCCCGGGTGACCTCGGCGCGGGTGACCTGCTGCCGACCACCGCGGACGACCCGCGGCTGGCGCCTGGCTACCTGGCCAGCGACGACCCGGCGGTGGAGGAGGTCGTCCACGAGGTGGGCCTCGGCCGCAAGCGGGTGCTGAGCCTGGAGGGGCGGCTGGAGGCCGCCGACCGCTGGCACAGCGGCGACTTCGGGCCGGGCTCCGAGATCGCCCGGTCCGCCCCGGGGGCCTGCGGTACCTGCGGTTTCTTCCTGAAGCTGGCGGGTTCGATGGGCGGTGCGTTCGGCGTCTGCGCCAACGAGCTCGCGCCCGCGGACGGCCGCGTGGTCAGCGTCGAGTTCGGTTGCGGCGCGCATTCCGAGGTCGAGGTCGACGCCTCGTCGACGGTTCCGGTGGCCGAAGTCGTCTACGACGACGCCACCCTGGACTTCGAGCCGCGCGGGTGAGCGGAGCGGACCCCTTCGGTGCGGCCGAGCTCCGGCAGGCCGTGCTGCATTCCTGGGAGGCTTCGCCGACCAGGTTCCGCGAGGACGCCAACGCCGAGGAAGACCTCCGGCTCGGCGGTTACCGCGACCGGCTGCTGGTCGAGTTGGCCCAGAACGCGGCGGACGCGGCGGGCACCGGCGGTGTGCTGCGGGTCGAGTTCGTCGGCCGCGAGCTGCGGGTAGCCAACACGGGTGCGCCGCTGACCGTGGACGGCGTGGCGGGTCTCGCTTCGCTGCGCGCGTCGGCCAAGCGCGAGGGCGTGTCGGTCGGCAGGTTCGGCGTCGGGTTCTCCGCGGTGTTGGCGGTGTCCGACGAGCCGCAGATCGTGTCGACGACCGGCGGGGTGGTGTTTTCCGCGGAGCGGACCAGGGAAGCGGTGGCGGAGCTGTCGGGCCGGGCCGAGGAGTTGGCGGCGCGCGAGGGTGTGGTGCCGATCCTGCGGCTGCCGTGGGCGATCGCCGACGAGCCGCCGACGGGTTTCGATACCGAGGTGCGGCTGCCGCTGCGTCCCGAGGTGGACGCGGAGGCGCTGCTGGCGGCGTTGACCGACCAGGTCCCTGATCTGCTGATCTCGCTGCCCGGGTTGACCGAGATCCGGATCGGCGAGAAGACCTGGCGGCGCGACGACGAGGCCGATGACCGGTTCGTCGTGCGCGGCCCGGTGCGCAGCGATCGGTGGCTCGTGCACCGAGCGGCGGGCACGTTGAGCGAGATGGCGCTGGCCGGTCTGGGCGTCGAGGCCCGGCATGCCACGCAGTGGCACGTGACCTGGGCGGTTCCGCTGGACGAGTACGGCACGCCGATCCCGCTGGCCGAGGACGTGCTGCACGCCCCGACCCCGACGGAAGAGCGGCTGTCGCTGCCTGCGCGGCTGCTGGCGAGCGTGCCGGTGGAGCCGGACCGGCGCCGGGTTGCGGCGTCGGCCGCCACGGACTCGGTGCTGACGTTCGCCGCCGAGTGCTATCCCACGCTGGTCGGCAAGATTGCCGCGGAGCATCGCACGGCGCTGGTGCCGCTGCCCGGCTTCCCGCTGTCCGATGTGGATGACAAGCTGCGGCAGGGCGTGAACGACCGGCTGCGCGTCGCGGCGTGGCTGCCTGCCGCCAACGGGAAACTGTTGGCGCCGCTGGAATCCCGGGTCCTCGAATACGTCTCGCCGGAGCTCGTGGAGCTGCTGAAGGACGTGGTTCCCGGCCTGCTCACGGCGGATCTGGCCGATGCCCAACACCGCAGGTCGCTGCACGTGCTGGAGGTCCGGCGGCTCGCCGCCGCGGAGATCGTCGAAACGGTCACGGGTCTGCAGCGCCCGCCGCACTGGTGGTACAGCCTCTACGACGCGCTGACCCCGATCGAGGGCGCGGATCCTGTGGCGCGCGAGGAGTTCTCCGCGCTGCCGGTGCCGCTGGCGGACGGTCGCACGGTCACCGGTGTGCGGGATGTCCTGTTGAGCCACCGGGATGCGGACCCGGACCCGGCGGCGCTCTTGTCCACACTGGACATCTCGGGTCTGCGCATCGCGCACCCCGAAGCGACGCATCCGCTGCTGGAGAAGCTCGGCGCGCACCCGGCCGGTCCGGCGGAGCTGCTCGACGCCCCGTCGCTGGAGGAGGCGGTGCGCAGCAGCGTCTCCGACGCGCGGTCCGGCGCGGACGTGCAGCCCTTGGCGGAGGCGGTGTTGCGGCTGGTCGCGAGCGCGCAGCCGCGCGACTGGCTGGGCGCGTTGGCGCTGCCCGACGCGGACGGTGACTTCCGCCGGGCGGACGAACTCCTGCTGCCCGATGCGGCGCTGCTGGACGTCCTCGACCCCGAGTACATCGGCGAGGACGCGCCGCTGGCGGTGCTGGACGAGGACTTCGCGGCCGACCGGCCGGCGGACCTGCTGCGGTCGATCGGCGTGCTGGACGGCTTCGCGGTGCACGTCGAGGAAGACCCGGTCGAAGCCGACGACGACTTCCCCGACTCGCACCACTGGTGGGCGGAGCAGGAAGCCGCGCAGCCCGAGAACTGGCCGCCCGCCAGGTTCATGGGCATCGGCGACCTCGACCTGGTCGCCGACGACGCCTGGCCGGCGGCGCTCCGGCTGCTGGTGCGGAACCCGGACACGCTGCGGGCCCTGCGCGAACCGCACAGCTACTCGGCCTGGTGGATCGCGCGCTACGCGCTGATCGAAGGACACCCGCCCAAGCACTGGCGGCTTGCCGGGGCCGAAGAACTCGCGGGCCTGTACGACGCGGTGCCCGATGTCGGGCTCGACGACGAGCACCTGCGGATCGCGGGTGTGCGCGGCGAACTCGTCATCGAGGACGCTGACGATGCCGAAAACCTGCTGGAACGGCTCGGTGACCCGGACCGCGCGGTGCGCGCCGGAACGGCGTTGCGCGCGCACCAAGCGCTGGCGGACGCGGTTGCGGGCGGCGTCGTGGATCCGGGCGAGTTCGACCCGCCGGAGATGGTGCGTTCGGTGTCGGGTGCGGTGGTCAGCACGGGGCGAGCGGTGGTGCTCGACGAGCCGTGGATGCTCGGCGTGCTGGAAGCGCCGCTGGTGATCGCGGGCGGCAGCCCGGACCAGTTCGACGCGGAGGCGCTGGCGGAACTCCTGGACCTGCCGCTGGCGTCCGAGGAGAACACGATGCAGGTGGTGGGCCCGGGCCGCCTCCAGCGCTGGCCGGAGGTGGCGCGAGTCCCGGCGGCCTGCGAACTCCTCGGAATTACGGTCCCAACGGGCGAGGTGACCCTCCACGACGTGCTGAAGGTCCGGTCCTCGGCCGGAGAGCAGCGCGTCCACTGGTGGGTCGAGAGCACGGGAAAGGTCCACGCGGAGCGAACCCCGGACGGCCTGGCCCGAGCCCTGGCCTGGGCATCGGGAGCCTGGCACGAGAGGTTCGCCCTGACGGCCCTGCTAGCCGACCCGGAAGCGGCAACCCTCCTGCGCTGAGCGGCTCAGCAGAACCGCTCAGCCTTCACAGCGGCTAAAAACCGCCCCCAGGTCGGCTGCCCGAACACCAAGGTCCCACCGACCCGATCCTTGGTGTTCCGAACCCCGACCAGGTCAGGACTGATCCCGACCTCGACGCAGTTGCCTTCTTCACCGCTGTAGTTGGACTTTCGCCAACCGACCTCAACGCAGTCGGATTGGCTTGCGCTATAGCTCGACTTCCGCCAGACCCGGAACGTCATTGACTTACCCCTCCAGCTCGTCAGCCCGCGCTGCGATCAGCTTCGCTGACTCTGCGGGGCTCAGCGTCACCTGTTGGAGTGTATCCAGCACATTTGCGTAATCGGCGACGTCGGTGGGCTCGTCCAGGAACGCGCCCAACCTGCGTTGCTCCAGGTGGACGATAGAGCGAGCCTTCGGGAACTCAAGCAGGACGAAGGAGCCTTCAAGCCCAGGATGGGTTGCGACTTCGTCCGGGATGACCTGGATGGTTATGTTTCGGCGTTTGGTCATCTTCACGACGTGGCGCAGTTGTTCCGCCATCACGCCCTGTCCTCCGACGACTCGGCGAAGCACGCGCGCGTCGATGAAGGCATGGAACCTGACGGCGTTGGGCTTGGTGAGGATCTCCTGACGGCCGATACGAATCGCGACACGTGCGTCGATGTCAGCGGCATTGACCCCGCTACCGTGCATGACGGCGCGTGCGTAGTCGCCCGTTTGCAAGAGTCCTGGAATTAGGACCATGCCAAGGCAACTGATGCGGCACGCGTCGCGCTCGAATTCAAGCAAACCGGTGAGCTGCTTCGGCAAGCCAGGAATCCTTGTCTCCCACCAGCCAGGTTGGTCCTGCTCGCGCGTGATCTTCAGCAGACGGCCACGGTCCTCGCCTGTCACGCCGAGTATGGCGAGAATCGCGGACACGTCGGCTTCGGTGACCGCCTTCGTGCCGTTCTCGATCCGGCTCATCGTCGCCTTCGACAAGCCGAGTCGCCTCGCGACGTCTTCCTGTTTGTAGCCGCTCTGGCTTCGGAGCTGCCGCAGTTCGGCTCCCAAACCCCGCGCACGTGCACTGCCATTCATGTCGAGCAGCCTAGATCGTCCGCTCGGGGATCTTGTTCACCCGAATCGGGAATAGATCAGTTTCTGAAACTGATGATAGTTTCTGAGAACATCAAAGGAGGCTCCGATGTCCGACTACTTGACCTACGTCTGGCGCCCGGTCACGGGCGGCCGCCACGCTTTCCCCATCGCGGCAACGAAAGTTCCGCGCGAGGAGCAGGTGAAGGCGTTCTGCGGAGCAGAAGCGGGCGCGGTGGAGCTGCACGACCGGTCCGAAGTGGACTGGATCCGCGAGGACACCTGCATGCGCTGCTGGCACACCCTCACCACCCGCCTGTGATCACCCGAGGACGGCGCAATTTCGCGAGAAATTGACCGTCACCCGGGTGAACGTCAATTTCTCGCGAAATTGACACCCCTCGCCCAACCGAAGGAGAACCACCGATGTTCTGGATCCAGCTCAGCACGTTCGTCCTGTTCAACCTGCTGATCGTCGCCATGCTCGCCACCCAGCTACCCGCGAGAGCCATCGCGTTCTCAACGGGCCAGCACGCCGGAGGCGGCGACGGCGCTTACACGGTCTGGCACCTCATAGCCGACATCGAATCCGAATCCCGCGCCGCCGCCGAAGAACCCGACACCAGGCGCGAACATCCCCACATACCACCGGAATTCCCCACCACAGACCCCGACGACTCCGGCGAGCCCACCGGGCGGCACCACCTGCGTGCCTGAACAGCTCGTGAGTGTTCCTTCCGGTTCTTACCGGAACAAACACTCACGAGGCCTGACCTCTCCAGCCGGGCCGGTGCGGTACCTCCCCGACCTCGGCCGCACCGGCCCACCCCGGTGACCGGGCGCGAATGTCCCCTCCCCACGCGCCCGGTCACCGGACACTTCAGGAAGAACGCGATGACACCTTCAGAAGACGAGGCGAACGCCAGGAGCGGATGCTGGGTCGCCTTCGGCTACCAGAACCACGTGATTCCGGACGATGACTCGCGGCGTGATGGGCCAGCGCTGATCGCGGTGTGCGGTGTCATGACGGCTCCTGAGGACATCGGCGGCAGGGACCAGCGCCCCACCTGCTCCGTTTGCGCTGCAGAGGTCCGAAGTGGACGAATTGACGTCCGTCCGGTGACCTTTGACTGAAAGGCCGTTTTTCGGGCATTGATGCCCTGCATAATGCCGTCTGGCCTGATCGCAGGCCGTCTGGGGGAGTGCTCCGAGTTCCGCGAGAGCACGTTTATGCCGACAGGAGCATGCTCAAGTGATTTACCAAGGCTGGCCAGGAAACCAGGACGGGCAACCTTGCCCACAGTCGCCGCACGCAACGCAATATCCACTCGGACCTCAGCAAACGCCACCTCGGAAGTCGCGTGTTTGGATTGCGGTGGTCGCCTCCGTGCTTGTATCTGTGTTCGTAGTCGGCGTATCGGTGCTTGCGTTGCTGATCGACATAAGAAGCGGACCGAGCCTCGATCGAGACCAGGCAAGTGCGCCGCCACCAATTCCCACGGCGACGACGAACGTATGCGCTTCGGTAGACCGGATGGCCTCCAGTTGCTCCGAATGGGCACGCCCTGAACCTCGATCGTTCAAGGAGGTTCTGCAGCTGGATGGTCTCCCGCAGCAGCCGCCCGAGTCGAAATGGTCGCCGCTCTACTTGTGCTCCTACCCGCCGGACGAGCTGATGGCGCAGTTCATGGGTTCTGACTTCCGGAAGATCGTCATGAACGGTTTCATCTGCTCGTACGAAACGCCGAGTCCGGACATGCAGATCACGTTCGACGTCTACGTCGGGTCGGGGAGCTTCGACAGCTGGACCGACATCAGCCCAGAAGCGGAGGTCACAGGCTTCAACGGTCGTCGTCTGATCGTCGACCACCACGTTGAGGGGGAGTACGACGCCTTCCGCAGCTGGATCATGGAGATCCCCGACGCACCGAACAAGGTACTCGTGCTGGACTACAAGCAAATGCCCGGAATCGCCCGCACCGGGTTCATTCCAGGTGATCAAACTAAAGCAGACCGGGCGATAGCTGCGCTGGGTGAGATCTACCGCAAAGCCTCCGAATAGCGGAACTGGCCGCGCACCAGAATCGGTGCGCGGCCAGCTTGCGGCGGTTGACTTCAGCGGGTGTTGGTCACTCGCCGAAGACCGGCGGGGCGACTTTGGGGAGGCCCAGGTCTTCCCAAGCCTCGTCCGTGTCGACCCAGTACTTGTCCTCGTGCTCGAGGTCTTCTTCGCCTTCCTTGCCCTGGCCGCGGCCACCAGCACCGGCGCCCATGCCGCCCGCGCCACCACGACCGGCCGTGCCAGCAGCGCCACCGGCACCGCCAGCACCAGAGCCGAGACCTCCGAGGCCGGCGCGCCCACCGGCGCCCAGGCCCGCACCACGGCCGCCGGCGCCACCGGCACCGAGCCCACGACCAGCGCCAGCTCCAGCGCCGGAGCCGCCGCCGAGGCCGGGTCCGCCGGGCACCATCCCGAACCCGGGACCGCCGGTGTTCGGACTCGAACCGAGGCCGGGGCCGGTGTTCATGGGTAAGCCGGGACCATTGGGAACAGGCGGAGAAGACCACTGCGAATTGCTCTGCGACGGAGTCGTGCTGTAGTCGCCGGTGCCGGTGCCGGTGCCGGTGCCGGTGCCGCTGCCGCTGTGACCGCTGCCACCGGTGCCGCTGACCCAGCTGCCACCACCACCACCACCGCCCGGAGTGCCGCCACCACCGGGGATGCCGGAGCCGTTCGGTATCCTGCCGACCGCCGGGTTCGTACCAGTGCTATCCCCGCCCTGGTCGTACGCCATCTCCGGGGCCTTCGGGTAGAACGCGAGGTTCTGCGAGACGTTCGTGGTGCTCTGGCTGTAGTTGTCGTAGTGCTGCTTGGCTTCCTGAGCCTTCTCAGTAGCTTCGCGCTCCTGCTTTTGCAGGTCCGTCTCGCCACCGATCAGCCAAGCGCCGCCCTTCTCAAGCAGGTTGTCGGTCGCATCGACCTTCACCGGCTCGGGCATGCTGTTCTTGACGGTGCCGAAGTTATGGACCTGCTGATCGGCTGATCTGCTAACCGACGTCGAGACGTTCTTGGCGTCCTCGATGAACTGCGACATGGGCTGCAGCGAGGCGCCGTGCTCTTCTGCGGCTTGACCGGTCCACGCCAGGTTGGCCTTCTTGTTGGCTGCGTCGAGGATCGAGTAGACCGCGTCGAACTTGCCGCCGACGCCCTTTTCCCATGAGAGGACGGCGCCGGACAGGTCGCTCGGACCTTTACCCTCGTGGATCTGCTTGTACTTCTCCGGGTGGTTGAAGCCCACCTTCTGCATGATCTCGTCCGTGTTACCACGGTCCGATTCACGTGTGAGCAGATAGCCACCGACGATGATCGGTAAAACCATGATCACACCCCCTTGTCAGAAACTGGTCGTGGTAATGCAGACGCGATCAGGCGCCCGGTACGTTCGTCAGGGCTTCGCTGGTGATCTTCTCTGCGAAGCCGCACGGGTCATTCATCTCCGGGGTCCCCCCAGCGTTCTTGAAGTAGTTGACTTCAAGTGACTGGTCATCGGCAACCGCGAGCTCGATTCGGCACAGTGTGCTCTGCTCGTCGACTCGTGCTCCCTGGTAGCCGCCCACCTGCGTCGGTTTGAAGCTGTCGCTCGACTCGATGAAGCTTTGGATTTCTGCGAGTCCGCCGTGCTTGGTGTTGATTGCGATCGTGGCGTTGAAGGCATCGTTTCGCCACTTGCACTGAGGCTCGCCGTACTCCTCGGAGTTGCTCCCCTCCGGGGGTTTTGCCCCGGCGTCGCCGCCAAGCCGCGCGACCTGTTCCTCGGCCAACAACTTGCACGCGTCGGTGACTGCCTTGAGGTTCTTCGGATTTTCGACCTTCGGGGTAGTAGCGGTCGAAGAAGCCGATTCGGTCGTGGTCTTCGGCGGGTTGGTCGCTCCGCTTGGAGAGCATGCCGATGCTCCAAGGACGGCGAGTAGTGACACGGCGGTCAGAGTTGCGCGGCGTAGCACGTGAGTCTTCCTTAAACCTGACGGATCGAGGCGGCTTCGTCGGTGTTCTGGTATGTGCCCTTAGCGGCCTTCAGCTGGTCGATCATTGTCTGGATGCGGCCACGGGCGTCGTTGACAGCCCAGGAAAGGCAGCCTTCGTCATCGCCTGCCATGTCGCCGAGGGCGGTCGCGAGTCTCTGGCTGATTTCGTCCGTGCCAGGGCCGTTGATGTGCCGCAGCCGTTGAGCCTGTTCCAGGATTTCATCGAGCCCGTCTCGGGCCCTCTCGTACTCCGTGATCAGCCCCGGAATCTGCTCGATGTCGACCTGGAACGACGCCGCCTTCGCGGTGCCGCCTGAGTTGATCGCGGTGTGAATCGTCGCTGACCGCACAGCCTTCTGCCCCGCCGTGACGACAGCGTTACCGATCCCGTCGAAGAATGACACCTCTCACTACCCCCTTTGTCCCCTGAATCAGGTACACGTCGCGCTTAGCTTGCCAGGTCTCTGCTCATCCGTGCACGGGTGTGACGATCCTCGGCCTGGATGGGTTCCCAACTCGTTGCCGAATTGGTCCATTTGGCGGAGTGACCTTGGTCGCTACCGCGCCGCTTCGCGCCCGGGACGTTCGCCCCGGCCGATTGCGCCACCCGTCTAGCCGTGTAGCAAGACACATTTCGCCGCCCCTTGCACGGGGGTCGCGGTTCGCGGGCAGACTGGCGCGGCACTCCGCAATCTGGGGAGGACAGTCGGATGAGCTACGGCAGGCGTGAAGCGGAGGATTGGGAGTTCGAGTACGACCCGCTGTCGGAGTTCGAGGACCCCGGGGAGCTGGACGATCCGGCACCTGGTGCTGATCCACCTACCGGCGCTGAGGATGGCACGGCCGACGCTGACGGCGCCCCAGCGGTAACTGTTCATGTCACTGATTCAGGGCAAGTGACCTCCGTTGTCCTTGCCTCGGACTGGATGCGTTCGGTCGACCCCCATGAACTCCACGCGACTGTGTTGTCGGCTGCGAACATGGCGACCATGAATGTGCAGCAGGTCGAACGCGTGGCGGAAACACTTGTCGGCTCTGCGCCTGGTGCGCCGGCTGACCTTCCCGACACGTCGCCGCTGAGCAAGGAAGACGTGATGCGATTGTTGGATGCTGTCTCGGTTGATCTCCAACAGTTCACTGAGCAACTGTCCGCTCGTGTCGAGCAAACCGTGTCGGTGGAGAGCTCGGGCGGGCATGTACGGGGCTCTGCCAGGAGCGGACAGATCCTGGACGTGTGGATCGACTTGGGCTGGGCCTCATCGGTGCGGAACTCCGAGATCGAACTTGAGCTCACGAGGTCCTCAAGCGGTTGGGCGAGCAGAGCTCTCCTGGGGAGCTGGCGCACGGGCCCCGCAGCCGCGTCAGCGACGGTGACGGCTCAGATTGGCGAGTCAACCAATGAACGCCGGCGGACCACCACCACCGCAGTATCACTAGCGGCCCGTCCCCGCTCGTCACCACCTGTTCATGGTGCTGCCGCCACGACTCGCGCGAAAGATCCGGTTCACCTGCACCTTGATCGGATCGTTGTCGATGCCTTTGAGCATCATCATCGGAATCCTGATCGTCTGGAGCCGCTACCGGCTCCCCGCGGCTACGGTAGGAACGACGCTCTTCACCGTAGTCATGGGCGGCCTCGCCGCATTCTTCTATTTCTTCTCCGGCATCACCCTGACCACGGGCCGCTCCTTCGTGAAAGACGGGTACCTGAACGCGACCTTCGCCACCAACACGCGCCGAGTGCTAGTCACGCTGTGGAGCGGCACTGTCGTCACGACGGGCATCTCCGTCTTTATCTTCACCGGCACCGTCAACGCATCGAAACGCTGGCCAGCCGACATGCAGCTCGACTACAGCCCGCCGGTCGTCGCCTACCTGGTGCTGCTCGTGGTGCCATGCCTGCTCTCAACCCTCAACATGATCATCGGCTGGCGGCTGCTCCGCCCAGCACGAGAGCTCCTACGCAAATACGGCCCCGGACCCGACAACCGGCCTCCACACCCCTAACTTGACAGCCGCTAGTAGTGAGCGTGACCTTGGTCGCTACCAGGCCGCCGCCGCCTCGCGCTGGGTCCTCGTCGTCAGCTCTCCTAGCACTCGCGTGAACGTGCTCATGTCCGCCCCCGCGAACATCCGCTGCGTTCCGCTGTTGTAGACCGCCGTGCGGCCTTGCTGCAGGTCGATGATGCGGAGCGTCTGATCCCCGCGGTACTCCTTGCGGCGGTCGCCCCAGATCGTGACGCCGATCTCACCGAGGCCGAGGCGCGGTCCGTCCAGCAGCTGCGTCACCTTGCGGAAGCTCGCCACGTTCACGCCGCGGGCGCGCAGGCTCTGCTCGATCGCCTGCGGGTCCTCGTCGCCGCGGCGGCGCACCTCGTTCATCGCCGCGCGCATCTCCGCCAGGTCGACGCTCAGCGGCGGGCGGATCCGCGCCGGCGGGTGTGCCGGCAGCGCCGACACCAGGGCTGGGATCAGGTCGTTGGGGTGCACCGGCTCCAGGATGATCCGGTCGCCGTCGACGACCGTGCGTACCGCCGTCTTGTTCGCCTTGGACACCGCCGCCCGCAGCTCGCTTTCCTTCTTGGACGAGAACCGCAGGTCGTACTCGACCGTCGTGTGCGCGTAGATGCCCAGCAGTTCCATGACCCGGTCGTTCACGCCGCCCGGGTTGATCAGGCCGCGGTCGCGGACCCGTTGCTCGGCTGCGTCGAACTCGCGCGGTATGTCTTTGACGGTCGTCCCGTAGTTGCTGTACGACGCGATCACCGGGATTCGGGTGAGTCCGGCGCGTTCGACTAGGATCGCGAATTCGAGTCGGTCGACGTCGAGCTTGGGCACTGGTACTGCGCTCCCGCGTTAGGTCAGAGTTGCGCGTCGGATCTGGTGACGACTGTGCAGACTAACCGGTTGCGGGGCAGTTCGGAGCAGGAATCGTGCAGGCTCAGCCGTCGAGTCCGGACAGGCCCTTCCAAGCTCCGCGGGAGCCGCGGCGCGCCGCCGAGCGCTGCCAGCGGAACACCCCGTAGCCGATGATGCCGAGCGCGCCGCCGGCCAGGCAGGTCCAGAACTGGATTTCCCAGGAGCCGCCGGTCCAGTCGCGGATGCCGAACAGGATCGCCCCGGCGAACCACAGCGCGGTGCCGAACAGCACCACCGGGGTCGGGTCCGCCAGCCTCCGCGGGAGCGGCGGGACCGGTCGGTGGCCTGGTGCCGAGGGGGTGGGTTCGCTGTCTTTTGCCACGTCAGGCAGGCTACCCCCGGTAATGAACGCGCGCGCAGGTGCGGTGATCGGGAAGTACTGATGGTGGATCGAGACGTTTCCAAGAGGTCGCTGCTGGACAGGTATTTCAAGATCACCGACCGTGGGTCCAGCGTCGGGCGGGAAGTTCGCGGCGGCGTGGTCACCTTCGTCACGGTCGCCTACATCATCGTGCTCAACCCGCTGATCCTCGGCAGCTACTCCGCCGAGGACGCCGGCGCCAAGCGCGACGTGCTCGGCAACATCTTGCCGGTGTCGCAGGTCGCCGCGACCACGGCGCTGGTCGCGGGTGTGATGACGATCCTGTTCGGACTCGTCGCCAACTACCCGTTCGCGATCGCCGCCGGGCTCGGCATCAACACGCTGCTGGCGGTGACCATCGCGCCGCAGGTGACGTGGCCGGAGGCCATGGGCCTGGTGGTGGTGGACGGCATCATCATCCTGATCCTGGTCGCCACCGGCTTCCGGACCGCAGTGTTCAACGCGGTGCCACCCGAGCTCAAGGCCGCGATCGCGGTCGGTGTCGGTATGTTCATCACGTTCGTCGGCCTGGTCGACTCCGGGTTCGTGCGGCGGCTGCCGGACGCGGCCAACACGACGGTGCCGGTCGGGCTGGGCATCGACGGTTCGATTGCCTCGTGGCCGACCGCGGTGTTCGTCTTCGGTCTGGTGCTGACCTCGGTGCTGGTGGCGCGCAAGGTGCGGGGCTCGATCCTGATCAGCGTGGCCGTCACCACGGTGCTGGCGATCATCGTCGAGTCGGTCTTCCACGCGGGCCCGTCGGAGGGCACCAACCCCTACGGCTGGAACCTCGGCTATCCGGCGATCCCGGGGCAGGTCGTCGGGCTGCCGGACCTGTCGCTGGTCGGCGACATCTCCTTCGGCGCGTGGACCCGGCTGCCCGCGCTGGCCGCCGCGATGCTGGTGTTCACGCTGGTGCTGGCGAACTTCTTCGACGCCATGGGCACCATGACCGGCCTCGGCAAGGAAGGCGGGCTCGCCGACAAGGACGGCAATCTGCCGGGCATCGGCAAGGCGCTGGCCGTTGAGGGCGTCGGCGCGGTCGCGGGTGGCTTGGGCTCGGCGAGCTCCAACACCGTGTTCGTGGAGTCCGCGTCCGGCATCGCGGAGGGGGCGCGGACCGGGCTGGCGAACGTGATCACCGGTGTGCTGTTCCTGGCGGCGATGTTCTTCACCCCGCTCTACCAGGTCATCCCGGTGGAGGCGGCGGCTCCGGCGCTGGTGGTGGTCGGGGCGATGATGCTGACCCAGATCCGGCAGATCGACCTGTCGGACTTCAGCATCGCGCTGCCCGCGTTCCTGACGATCGTGGTGATGCCGTTCACCTACTCGATCGCCAACGGCATCGGCGCGGGCTTCATCAGCTACGTGCTGCTGCAGGTGTTCACCGGCCGCGTCCGCACCGTGCACCCGCTGATGTGGGTCGTCTCGGCGGCGTTCGTGCTCTACTTCTGCTCCGGTCCGTTCAGCGCGCTCTTCGGCATCTGAGCGACTGCTCGGCTCGGCGTTCGGCCTCGTGCGCATTTTGTGGCGCTATGCCCGGATCCACCGAGTTGGTTTTGGCGTGGGTTGTTGATCAAGGTCTTGGGGGTGTTGATCGATAATGCTGGTGGTGGGTGTGCGGAGTCCGCCGGCCTGGTGGTCCGGCTTATCCACTGTGGTCTCCGGTCGGCGCCCGTAGGCGGGTGTGGTCAGGGGCAGGCCCCGGCTGGCGGGGGGTGGGTTGCGGTGAACAGGCTGGTGAAGGCCTGTTTCCAGTGCCAGTCGGCCGGGAGGTGCAGCACGATGCGGCGGGCGGAGCGGGCGATACGGGCCGGGATCGTGATGAGGTGCCGCCGCAGGGTGGTGGTGCGGGCTTTGGCGTGGAACTGCGACGCGAGACTGCCTGCGGCACGCATCAGGTTGTGGGTCAGCGCGGCCAGGGACAGCCAGGCGCCGTTGGCGGCGAGCTGCCCGGAGGGCAGGTGGGCCGCGGCGGAGTCGTTGAGGTCGGCGAAGACTTGCTCGATCGTCCCGGCGCGGCCGCGGTGCTCGGCCTCGGCGGTGAGCAGCTCGTGCGGGGAGTCGGTGAAGATCGCGTGATAAAGCCAGACCGGGAACAACTCGCCGGTGGCATCGGTGGTGGTGATCCGGGTGCGGCGCACGATCAGCCGGGCGGTGACCGCACGGCCGGGATTCTGGGTGACGTTGGTGAACGCCTCCAGTGTCGTTTCGGCGATCTCGCCCTCATAGATCCACTGCTTGGCGCGGTCGTCGAAGACCGGCCGGTTGAAACGCACGGTCTGCCATGTGTTCTCGTCGATCCCGGCGATCGCGGCCTTCACAGTCGCGGTGTGTTTGGCGGTGACCGAGAAATACGCCCCGGCTTTGCGGATCGCGGCGATGACCGGGCCGGTGAAAAACGCCGAATCACCCCGCACCACGATCGTCCCCGTCGCACCACACGCCCGGGCCGTCTTGGTCGCCGAGGTGATCAGTGACGCCGCGCCGCGGGCGGAATTGGCGTTACCACCCCGCATCCGGGTCGCCGCCACCACCGGCGCCGTACCGGGGGTGGAGATCGTGGCCATCAGATAGTTCAGGCCCCGCACCTTCGTATACCCATACGCCGAGCCCTGCTTCCCCGCCCCGTAGACCTCTTTGATCTTCGAGTCGATATCGACGAACACCAGCTCATCGGCCCCCGGCAACAACCCGCACCGCCCGGCCAGGCGTTCCAGCACGATCCGGCCCAGCTTCTCCAGCTGCGCCACATGCCCATAGGTGAACCCACGCAGAAACGTGCCCAGCGTCGACGGCGCCCGGATCCCGTCGAACAACCGCGACATGCCACCGTGGCGGATCACACCCAGATCCTCGAACGAGTCCGCACCACAGGCCATCCCCGCCACGATCGAGGACACCTTCACACCCGGATTCGCCCCCGCCGACCCCACATCCGGCGACAATTTCACCGTCTGCTCAGCCAGATCAGCCACCCCGACCTGCTCGGCCAGCCGCAACACCGGCACCAATCCCGCACACGACACGAGATTCGGATCATCGAACCTCACCGACACCGCGCCGACACTATGCGATGCTTGCATCCAGCAGATGCCCTCTCATCCAGGAACCGATTGTCTCTCTTGCAAGAACAATCATCCCAGGCCAGAGGGCATCTGCCCCACCACGACACGACCCCCGCCTGCACAAACTTTCACCACAACACCGGTGGATCCGGGCTATGGCACCACAAAGTGCGCACGGGTCCTGACCAGGCGGAACCCGCATCCGCTGGGTTTCGGCAGCGCTCGGATGGGCCGATCGGAGTAGTGCGTCGATTGGGTTGCGATCCAGGTCCGGGGTCGCGGCATGGCTATTGTGGGCGGCCACTGATCTGCGTGATCAGTTTGTCCGATTCCCCGAAATGGTTTGGTAGACTAACGACGTGTCCGATATCGCGGAGCGAGAGCGCACCCTGGCGAGTCGTCTGCGGCTCGCGGTCGTTCGCCTGAATCGGCGGCTGCGCGCGCAGAGCGCCGACTTGAAGATCACGCTGTCCCAGCTGTCGGCGCTGTCCTGCCTGCACAAGACCGGCGCGATGACGCCGGGCGAGCTGGCAGCGAGGGAAGGCGTCCAGCCGCCGTCGATGACCAGGGTGATCGCCGCCCTGGAAGACGCCGGGCTGGTCGCCCGTCGAGCCCACCCGACCGACGGTCGGCAGGCCATCGTGGAGCTGACCGAGGCCGGTCGGGCCCGCATAGACGAAGAGGTCTCGATCCGGGAGCGCTGGCTGGACCAGCAGCTCGTGGACCTGTCCGGAGAGGAACGCCGGGTGCTGTCCCAGGCGGTCGAGATCATCGACCGACTGGCCAGCCGATGACAGAACGTCAGTGAGAGGCGGTAAGCACGAGCGTGGTTGACCGATCCGCATCGCGCGCGGGAGCAGGCCCGAGCGAGGATCCGGGCAACCTCACATCGTCGTCCACATCGGACGAACCGACCGCCTCCACCGACTCCGGCGGCGGCATGTTCCGCTCGCTGCGGGAGCGCAACTACCGCTACTACGCCTCCGGTCAGGTCGTGTCGCTGACCGGCACGTGGATGCAGCGCGCGGCGCAGGACTGGCTTGTGCTGGAGCTCTCCGGCGGCAGCCCCGCCGCGCTCGGCGTGGCGGTCGCCCTGCAGTTCATCCCGACGTTGCTGCTGACGCTGTGGGCCGGAGTCGTCGCGGATCGCATTGACAAGCGGCGCATGCTCATCGGCACCCAGAGTGCGCTCGGCGCGTGCGGGCTGGCGCTGGGGCTGCTCAACGTCACCGGCCTCGTGCAGCTCTGGCACGTCTTCGTGCTGTGCTTCGTGCTCGGGTGCTTCGCGGCGGTGGACGCGCCCGTGCGGCAGTCGTTCGTCGTCGAGATGGTCGGGCAAGCGCAGCTCACCAACGCCGTCGCGCTGAACTCGATGACCTTCAACCTGGCCCGCATCGTCGGCCCGGCCATCGCCGGGGTGCTGATCACCGCGATCGGCACCGGCTGGGTGTTCCTGGCCAACGGGTTGAGCTCGGTCGCCGTGGTCGCCGGGCTGGCGCTGATGGATCAGGCGGCGCTGCACCGGGTCAAGCCGCCGCCGAAGCAACGCGGCCAACTGCGCGCCGGGCTGCGCTATGTGCGCGGGCGTCCGGATCTGATCGTGGTGATGGTGCTGGTGTTCTGCCTCGGCACCTTCGGCATGAACTTCGAGAGCACGTTCGCGGTGATCGCGCGCAACACCTTCGAGCGGGACGCCGACGGTTACGGCCTGCTGATCACCATGCTCGCGATCGGGACGTTGACCGGGGCGGCGCTGGCGGCCCGCCGAAGTGGGCGCGGAGTGCCGCGGCTGCGGCTGATGCTGCTGGGCGCCGCGGTTTTCGGCGTGCTGGAGGCGGCGGCGTCGCTGATGCCGACCTACGAGCTGTTCGCGGTGGCGCTGATCCCGGTCGGGGTCGCCGTCATGACGTTCACCACCAGCGCGAACTCGACCGTCCAGCTGGCCGTGGAGCCGACCATGCGCGGCCGGGTCATGGGCCTGTACATGCTGCTGTTCCTGGGTGGAAAACCGCTGGGTGGGCTGGCTTCCGGGTGGATCGCCGAGGTGCTCGGGCCACGCTGGCCGATCCTGCTGGGCGGGCTGGCGTCGTTGGCCGCCGCGCTCGGCGGGGTCGCGGTGCTGGCATGGCGTCAGCGCGGTGCTGGTTCGGTGGGCGGAGGAGTTGCCCGATCGCGGAGGTTAGGCTAACCTAAATCTCGTCCGCTTCGTGGTGGGAGCGGTAGTCAGTTCGGGAACGGATCGGGCCCTGGCCTCCTTCGGGAGACCGGGGCCCGATCGTCTGCGGGGCCGGAAAGGACTTCGGGGCCCTCCCGGAGGAAGGCCCCGAAGCGTCGGCAGTGGGCTTGTCGGAGCACTCACCGCCGAGTCCTTGGGTCGTGAGCGCTTGGGCTGCTAGACCCAAAACGCTCACGACTTCTGACCGGCGAGAACCGTCGGCGCGGTGGTTCTGCCCGTCAGGCGTTGGGGAGGCGGAGGCCGTTGTAGCCGGCGCGGGCGTCGGCGAAGCGCGCGGCGACCTCGTCCCAGTTGACCACGTTCCACAGGTGCTTGACGTAGTCGGCCTTCACGTTGCGGTACTGCAGGTAGTACGCGTGCTCCCAGATGTCGAACACCAGCAGCGGGGTCGTGGCGATCGACAGGTTCGAGTGGTGGTCCCGCAACTGCTGCGTGATCAACCGCCGACCCACCGGGTCCCAGGCCAGCACGCCCCAGCCGTTGCCCTGGATCGTGGTCGACACCGCCTCCATCTGGGCGCGGAACTTGTCGAAGGAACCGAAGTCCTCATCGATGGCCGCCGCCAGCTCGCCGGTTGGCTTGTCCCCGCCGCCCGGTGAGAGGATCTTCCACCACACCAGGTGCAGCGAGTGCCCCGCCAGGTTGAACGCCAGCGTGGTCTCCAACCCCACGATGGAGGAGAAGTCGCCCTTCTCCCGCGCCTCGGCGATCTTCTCCACCGTGTCGTTGGCGCCCTTGACGTACGCCGCGTGGTGCTTGCTGTGGTGCAACTCGTTGATCTCACCGGCGATCGCCGGCTCCAACGCCGCGTAGTCGTAGTCCAACTCCGGCAACACGTACTGCGCCATTGAGCATCTCCCTTCGCTGTCAACAGTCTCTAGCTATTGCCACTTTATGGCAACTAGTCCGCATGGAGGTGTTGATCTCACCTGTCGGGCGAGTTGCGTCAACAACCCCGGTGATCTGCGAAAACCGTGCGGCGCGGGGGAATTTGCCCGGTTGACCCGGTTCGAGGGGGCGGGCAGCATCCTTGGCGGACCCCGCGAGCGGGAGAAGCCGGTCGAAGTCCGGCGCTGACCCGCAACGGTAGGCCGCGCACCGCGCGGCGAGTCCGATCGCCCGTTCGCGAGGGATCTCCAACGACCGCCGTGGTCTGCGGTCGGGGTCTGGGATTCGCAGCCTCCAGTGCGGTCCCGGCCTTCCCTCAGGCCGGCTCGACCCTGGAACGCACGATGTGCCGCTTGCTCGTCGCGCAGATCGGACACGTCACGGGGAGCGGCGATTTCGCGCGAAATCGCCGTCCGCGACGGCCCAACCGGCTCTTGCTTGCCCTCGTCCTCCTCACGCTCTCCATCACTGGCTGCACCGTCGCCGAATCGCAGAGTGACGGGCTGCGAATCGAGAACTGGGGTCGCATCGAGACGTTCCCGGAGCCGCCGAAGCGCGTGGTGAGCCTCAACCAGCACGCCACCGAGATCCTGTTGTCGCTGGGCTTGGGCGATCGGCTGGTCGGCACCGCCTACCCGGACGGCCACGCGCCGCCGCCGTCGGTGGCCGCCGCCTACGCCCAGGTGCCGCTGCTCGCCGACCAGTACCCGTCCCACGAGCGCATCCTCGAAGCCGAGCCCGACCTGGTCGTCGGCGGCTACGCCAGCGCCTTCGACGACACGACCGGCCGGGGCCGGAAACGCTGGAGGACAGCGGTATTCGAACGCTGCTGCTCTCGGAGTCCTGCGCCGCGGGCCCGTCCGGGATGGACACGCTGCTGACCGACATCGCGATGTTCGGCGAGGTGCTGGGCCTGCCGGAGAACGCTCGGCGGGTCACGGCCGACATCGAAGGCCGGGTACGCGCGGTCAAGCAGCGACTGGCGGGCACGGCGCCGGTGGACGTCTTCGTCTACGACTCCGGCGAGCAGGCTGCATTCACCTTGGGCGGCAACGGCGTCGGCCACGACGCGCAGCGCCGGGCCGGGGCGCGCAACGTCTTCGGCGATGTGCCGGACGTCTTCGCGGACGTCGGCTGGGAGGACGTGGCGGCGCGGGCCCCGCAGGCGATCGTGCTCGTCGACTACCTGGCGGCCCCGATTCAGAACAAGCTGGAGTACCTGACGGGGCACCCGCTTGTGGCGGGCACGCCCGCGGTGCGTGACCAGCGGTTCAGCACGATCCCGCTCGTCGAACTCACCGAGCCCGTCTCACCAGCCACAACGACCGCCCGGTCCCCGAGGTCGACGGACCCCTCTGCCGGCCCTGATCCCGCAATTTCAATGGAAATCAGAGCTCTGATTTCCATTGGGGTTTTTTCATCCTGTTTGTGCTGGTGGTGGGGGGTTGACGGGGTGGGGTGGGGTGTGTGTGGGCTGGTCAGGGGCGATGATCATTTTTGGTGATCGTTTGTCAGCGGGTGATTTCGAGGTTGGTCAGCACCAGCAGGGCCCGTAGTAGGCGGGTGGCGTTGGCTGCGTGCATGCGTAGGCGGGTGAGGATGCGCCAGTTTTTGAGGTCGGCGAAGCCGTGTTCGCAGGTGGCGCGTTCGCGGGCAACGAGTTGGTTGGCTTGTTTCTGGGCGTCGGTGAGCGGGTGGGCGCGGGCGGCGCGGCGGCCGATGATGATCACGGGTTCGTCGGGGTCGTCTTCCAGTCCGGTGAATCCGAGGTCGCACATCGCGCCGAGTTCGGCGTCCCGGAGTGCGGTGGTGATGTTGTTGTGGCGGGCGGTGGTGACTTCCGAGGCCCGCCCTGGTTTGGCCGCAGAGAACCACAACAGGTTGCCTTTGTGGTCGGTGAGGGCGAGAAACAGCAGGCCGTGGGCTTTGTGTTTGCCGCTGTAGTTGCGCCGGTTGTTCTTGCCGGTGCGGCGCTGGGTGCGCACCAGGGTGCCATCCAGCAGCACGACCTCACCCCCGCCGCGGGCCACTTTGCTCAGGACGCGGTCCAGGCGCGGGGCACGGGCGGCCAGCAGGTCGATGACCTCCAGCACCCAGCGGCGGATCGTCGAGGCCGACACCCTGTTGCCGCCGGCGATGTCCAGCAGCCGCTGGTCGTGACGCAGCACCGCGAGCACGATGATCGCCTGCGTACCAGGGGTCACCTTGCGCCAGCGAGAGCGGATTTTCCTGCAGTGCGTGGTGATCAGCGAGGCGAGGTAGTCGATCGTGGCCCTCGACACGGGAAGTTGGGCTTGGTGCACAATGGGTTCGGTGCCCTCGGCGGGGCTGGATTGGGTTTTCACACACTCCCCAACCCCGCCGGGGGCACTCTCGTTGCAGCCAACCGGCCATGATCATCGTCACATCTTCTCCGCGACCACGGCCACCGTCAGATGATCTTGATAAATGATCATGGCCCTGGCCAGCCCGCCCACACCACGCCACCCACGACCACACCCTCTGACCAGCCAAGATCAGGATGAAAAAAGCCCATTGAAATTGCGGGGTACCAGGTGGGAGCTGCGATCTCGACGTTGGGGGATCGCCCGATTCCGGGGAAATCACCCCACCGGCCAGGCGTGGACCGGGTCTCCGTTGTCGGCGAGGTCGATGTAGCGGCGCAGCATACCGACCAGGGCGCCGTGCCGGTCTGCGCCGCGGTCTTCCAGCAGCGCAACGGTTTCCCGCTGCCAGGTCGAACCGTTGCGCTTCGCCAGGCAGCGCTTCTCGATCACGCCCAGGTAGCGCTCGCACGCGGCGTCCGACACCCCGCACGCCCGCAGGCCGTCGTGCGCCATCGGCAGCAGGCGTCGCAACACGAGCTCATCCGGCTTTACCCAGCCGATGCTCGGCCAGTAGAGGTGCGCGTCGAAGCCGTGCCGCGCCCCGGCGTAGAAGTTCTCCTCCGCCGCCGCGAACGACATCTGTGTCCACAATGGACGATCTTGTTCGGTGAGCGCCCGCTGGGCGCCGTAGAAGAACGCGGCGTTGGCGACGATGTCCACCACCGACGGCCCCGACGGCAGCACGCGGTTCTCCACCCGCAGGTGCGGAACCCCGCCCACCAGGTCGTAAACCGGCCGGTTCCAGCGCCAGATGGTGCCGTTGTGCAGCCGCAGCTCGGCCAGCGTCGGCGCCCGGCCGGCTTCCAGCGCGGCCACCGGGTCCTCTTCCTCCGGCTCCGGCAGCAACGCCGGGAAGTAGCGGACGTTCTCCTCGAACAGGTCGAAGATCGACGTGATCCAACGCTCCCCGAACCACACCCGCGGCCGCACGCCCTGGTTCTTCAACTCCAACGGACGCGTGTCGGTGGCCTGCAGGAACAGCGGGATCCGCGTCTCGTGCCACAACGCCTTGCCCAGCAGGAACGGGGAATTCGCGCCGATGGCCACCTGCACCCCGGCCAGGCACTGCGCGGCGTTCCAGTGCGCCGCGAAGTCCTCCGGCGCCACCTGCAGGTGCAGCTGGACGGAGGTGCACGCCGACTCCGGCAGGATCGAGTCCGCGTAGGAGCGCAGCTTCTCGGACTGCGCCTCGTCGAGCGGCACGCCCTCCATGTCCAGCAGCATTTCTTCGCCGCGTGCCAGGAAGATCTGCTCATTGAGCAGCGAGTACCGCGGGTTGCGCGACAGCCAGTTCGGGTCGAAGTGTGCGCTGCGCAGCGTCGGCAGCGTGCCGATCATGACGATCTTCGCCCCGGCGTCGTGCGCCCCGCCGTCCGCGCGCAGCAGCGCGGCGCGCATCCGGGCCTCCAGCTCTAGGGCGCTGTCCCCGGCCAGCACCTGGGGCTCGACGTTGAGCTCGATGTTCTGCTGGCCGAGCTCGGTGGTGAACACCGGCTCGCTGATCTTCTCCAGCACCACCGCGTTGGACATGGACGGCTCCATCTGGTCGTCCACCAGGCACAGCTCCATCTCCAGCCCCATCTGCTGGTGAGGGAAGGAGAAATTGCCTTCGGCGAGCATCCGGGCCAGGGCGTCCAGGCCGCGCTGCATCTTGCTCCGATACCGCTGCCGGTCCACTGGCTTGAAGGGTTGATCGTCCACGTGCCTTCCCATGCCGTCTCCCCGCTTGATCGGCAGCACGTCAGCGCGCAGCGCTGGGGAAACCACCGTGACACATCGGTACCCGGGGACCAGCGGCCAAAACGGTGTCACCGGAAGGTTCGCAGAATGATCAACGGGAGGCGTCCGCAAGCCGCTCCAGCTCGGCGGAAGTGAGCGTGAGTTGGGCCGCCGGGAGCAGATCCGCTAGCTGTTCGGTGTTGCGGGCGCTGGCGATCGGCGCAGTAACACTGCGTTGTCCCAACAGCCACGCCAGTGCGACCGAAGGGATAGGCACGTTACGGAGTGTCGCGATTTCGTCCAATCCAGCGAGTACTTTCACGCCGCGCTCGTCCAAGTAGGTGCGGGCACCCTCGGCCCGCGGGCTCTCCGAGCTGTCGCCGCCCGGCCGGTACTTGCCCGTCAGGAATCCCTTGGCCAGCGCGTAGTACGGCAGCACCGCCAGATTCTCGCGAACGCAGAGTTCGGCGAGTTCGCCCTCGAAGTGGCCGCGCTCCACCAGGTTGTAGTGCGGCTGCAAGGCGTCGAAGCGGGCAAGGCCCTCGCGGCGCGAGATCTCCAGCGCCTCGGCCAGACGTGGTGCGGTGTAGTTCGACGCCGCGATGTAGCGGACCTTGCCCTCCCGCACCAGTTCGTCGAACGCCCCCAGCGTCTCGGCCAGCGGCGTGGCCTCGTCGTCGCTGTGCGCGTAGTACAGGTCGATGTGATCGACTCCCAGGCGTCGCAACGAATCTTCGGCCGCGGCCTTGATGTTCGCCGCCGACAGGCCGGGTCGCCGGTCCTGCCACCTGCCGACCTTGGTGGCGGTCACGATGTCGTCGCGGTTGCCCCGGGCGCGCAGCCACTCGCCGATCAGCGTTTCCGACTCGCCGCCCGAATTGCCCGGAGCGAAAAAGGAATAACTGTCGGCGGTGTCTATGAAGTTGCCGCCCGCGGCGGAGTAGCGGTCCAGGACGTCGAAGGTCTCGTCGCGGTCGGCCGTCCAGCCGAACACGTTGCCACCGAGGCAAATGGGGAAGACGTCGAGTTCTGTGTTGCCGAGTCGAGCCATGCCGCGAACCTACTCCTCCTGTGGTCGCCCGATCCGGTGGCGGACGGCACATTCGTCGATCTTCGCACGTTTTGCCCGGAATCCCAGGCGAATCCGGGTTAGGTCAACGGACACACCTGCATCTCCGACACCGCCGATCCCACTGGCCGAGAACGACAACGCGGTTCACCCGCAACGCGCCAGCCGGGGCGGCCAGCCCGATTGGCGGCGGGTGCGAGAATGCGCGCGTGGCGCACATTGTCGAGGTCAGCGATGCCGACGACCCGAGGGTCGACGACTTCCGCGATCTGTCCCGCGCGGACCGCCGCCCGGATCGCCCGGGCGGGCGCGGGCTGGTGATCGCCGAAGGCGTCGTGGTGGTCGAGCGACTGCTCGCCTCGCCGTACCCGGTGCGGGCGCTGTTCGGGGTGCGCCGCCGGATCGAGGAACTGGCCGAGGCCACCGCCGCCCTCGATGTGCCCGCCTACGTCACCGATGCCGACGTGATGGCGAGCGTGGTCGGCTTCCACCTGAATCGCGGCGTGCTTGCGGTCGCCGACCAAGCCCCGGTCATCGAGCCGGCGGAGCTCATCGGCCGGTCCCGCCGCCTGGCGGTGCTGGAAGGCATCGGCGACCACGAGAACCTCGGCGCGCTGTTCCGCAACGCCGCAGCGCTCGGCATCGACGGCGTGCTGCTCGGCGCGGGATGTTCGGACCCGCTGTACCGGCGCAGCGTCCGGGTGTCGATGGGGCACGTGCTCCGGGTCCCGTTCGCCCACCTCACCTCCTGGCCAGAAGACCTCAAGCTGTTGCGCGACAACGGCTTCCGGATCGCCGCGCTCACTCCCCGAGCGGATTCGAAATCCCTTCGCGACGCGGAGCTGGACCGGGGTTCAGTGGCGGTGCTGCTTGGCTCGGAAGGCCCCGGGCTCACCGACGAGGCCATCGAGGCCGCGGACGTCGCGGTCCGGATCCCGATGGTCAGCGGGGTGGATTCGCTCAACGTCGCCACCGCCGGGGCGATCACCTTCCACGCGATGAACGGAGCGTGATGGACGCCCGGGAATCCGGCTGGGAGCTGCACGCACGATCCGGTCGCGCGGTGCTGGTGCGCGGCGTCGGTCGCGAGGTCGACCCGGCCCGGCTGAGGCTGCCGGGTGCGCTGGTCGCTGCGCTGCACGAGTGGGCGCACGTGGTGGAGGCCGTGCAGGCCGAGGAAACCGCGGACAACGACGCGGAGCTGGTGTCGCAGCGCGGTCGCCAGTTGGCGATGCGGCTCGCGGCGGAGACCGGCGGGCAGATCGGCTACGTCGACCCGCTCAGCGGCGAACTGGACCGCATCGGCCGGCCGCGCTCGGCGCACGCGATACCTGGACGACGTGGCGGAACGCTCGCCCCGGTGCCGCCAACGCCGTGGGGTCCGGGCCTGGTGGTCAGCGCGATCATCGGGGCGATCGTGGCGGTGACCCTGGTGGTGGTGACGCAGGGGCTGGCGGACGTGAGCGGAATCCTCGCGGCGGTGGTCAACCTCGCGGTCGCGGCCGGGTTCACGCCGTCGATCTGGCTGGGCCGGTACGTTCCGGTCTGGCGCTGGGCGGCCTACGGAACGGCGGCGGGCATAGTCGCCGCCTGGATAGCGCTGATCCTCAGCCTCCTCGGCTGACACCGGATCGCGGCCGACCACGCAATTTCAATGAGCGTTTTCCAATCTCTACTTGCGTTCTGGTGCGGGTAGCGGAACCTCAGCGGTCTTCTCGGCTGTGGGATCCCGGGACTTGTGTATGACCGACCAATACGCGGCGTCGGGGCTGTCCTCGCGAGAAGACTGCTGAGAACCTGCGGCGATGCAGGCTGCGAAGGTGGGCCAAGGCGGCTACGCCACTTGCGGCAGCCCCGGACCGTGGGACTTCAGGCGTCGCGGCTGCGGATCGACCAGTATGACAAAGGCTCAATGGAAATCCGAACTCTGATTTCCATTGAAATCGGGGGAGTTGTCCACATCTGTCGGCGTGTTTTGGTCCGACACGCCGACAGAGTGCAATTTCCAATTGAGGTGATCTCGGTAAGAAGTGGCTGAAGGCGGCCTGCCGGAATGGGTGTGTGATCGGGTAGGGCTGGCCTGGGGAGAGTGGGACGTGGGGTCCCTGGTAGAAGAAGTTCGACCAAGAAACGATCTTCGACCAGGGAAGGCCCCACGTGGTCACGTATTCTGCCAAACTCGATGTTCCCCGTGAACTGGTGCTCTTCCTCAGCAAGCTGCTGGCCGGTGAACGCCGCCGGAAAGGGACCCGCAAGGGGCGCCGGGCGTTGACCACGTTCTGGCAGGCTGTGCTGGTCCTGCGGTGGTTCCGCGACCGCACCGACACCACCACACTGGCCCGCGATCACGGTGTCGCCCGCGCGACCGGCTACCGGTATGTCGACGAGGGCATCGAGGCGCTGGCCGCGCAGGCCCCGGATCTGCACGACGCCCTGCAACGGGCCAAAGACAACGGCGACGCCTATCTGATCCTGGACGGCAAAAACTTCTCCTCCGACCGTCTCGGCGAAAAGACCACCAGCACCAAAGGCACCGAGATCGACCTGTGGTACTCCGGGAAAACCCGCGAACAAGCCGGCAACATCCAAGCACTGACGGACCCGGACGGGTTCCCGCTGTGGGTCTCCGACGTCGAGCCCGGGTCCGTCCACGACATCACCGCCGCTGAAAACCACGTCCTCGGCGCCCTGTACTGGGCTTACTCCCAGCTCGACCTGCCCACCCTGGCCGACGGCGGCTACCAGGGTGCCGGAGCCGGGGTCCTCACCCCGATCAAACACCCCAAAACCAGCAAAGGCCGCCCACTCGACGTCGACAACCAGACCTACAACAAACTGCTGCGCGGCCTGCGCGCCCTCGGCGAACGTGGATTTGCCCTGCTCACCGGCCGTTGGCGCGCCCTACGACACTTCACCACCAGCCCCCGCAAAATCGGCACCATCGTCAAAGCCGCACTCGTACTCACCCAATTCGAACACGGCCGACTCGCATAACCCCCTACTGAGATCACCTCAATTGAAATCGAAGTGACTCAAGTTTCGCAGTTTCGCGGCGACCGCAGCTCTAGACCGCCCGAAAGATCGCCCATGCCGACACGGAACGGACATTCGGAAGTTGAGCGTGAGGCGCTGACCTGCGGCGATGAAAAAGTGCGAAACCTCAGAAGTGACCGTGGACATGCCAACGGGGCCGGGTGAGCTTGGTGCTCGCCCCGGCCCCGTTGGGTTTCTGTCGTCAGCGGTGGGACCGGACGCCGAGCAGGACGTCCTCCCACGACGGCACGATCGGATGACTCTTGCGCCCGCGCCGCGGCTCCGCCTTGCGCTGCGCGTCGTCCTCCGCGGCCTCGGCGGTCGCGCCCTCGGCGCTTTCCTCCGCCACCGGCTCTTCCGCCGGCTCCGCCGGCGGGCCGGTGTCCAGATCGAGGCTCGGCGCCTCCGGCCGCGCTGCGGCCACCGGCTCCTCCATCCGCTCGTGCACCGGCTGCGCCTGCTGGTCGAGCTGCAGCGCTTCGCGCGCCAGCTCGGTGACCGGCCGGACAGTCCGCAGTGGGCGGTTCGGGGATGGGTCGAGCAGGTCGGCGGCGTGGTCGTCGAGCGCGGCGACGGTGCCGCCGTGCGCGCCTGGGTGGAAGACCCAGTGCGCGCGGTTTTCCGAGCGCCCGGCCTGCCAGGTCAGCTGCACGACCCACTTGCCGTCTTCGCCGCGCCAGGCGCCCCAGTTGGCTTCGGAGTACTCGTGGCCGCGCATCCCGAAGGTGTGCGCGACGACCTCGCCGAGCGTCTGGACGTCCGGGCCGTCTTCGCGGACCGGGTGTGCGCGCTGCGCCATCTCGGCGATCTGGGCACGTTCGAGCAGCACGGGGTAGGCGTAGCGCTCGACCCGGTGTTCCGGGATGCCGGACGCCTCCGCGATCTGCGCCACGGACGCGCCGGAGCGGATGCGGGACTGGATCTCCCGGGGCCGCATCTGGGCTTCCATCTCGATCTGGACCTGGCCGAGCCTGGTGAGGTCGCCGCGGGCTGCGGCACGCAGTCGTTCGTCGGCGGGCACGGTAAAGCGCTCGCCGTTCTCCGGGTCCTCGCAGATGACGGATTCACCGTCCTCGTCGAGCCCGACCACTCGCAGCGCTCGCATACGCCAGCCTCCCGCCGACCTACATGTCACCAAGCTGTGACGGTAACCCGGCGCGCCGCCTTGACGCGGGAGGCACGCCGGGCACGTCGTATCCGCATTGGTCGCTCTCTCCGGCTTCGATCTTGCCGGAAAGGTGGTGCTTGAGCGAACGGGTAAAATCACTCATTTTCCGCGAATGTCACCAATAGTGGCCGACTGTTCACTTAGTGGAGTGGCGTTCGGCAAAAAGCCGCCGGGATCGGCCTCGATCCCAGCGGCTATGCGTGTCAGGAGAGCTGCGAAACCACCCAATCGATGGACTTCGTCAGTGCGGTGACGTCGTCCGGGGCGATCGCCGGGAACATGCCGACCCGCAGCTGGTTGCGGCCCAGCTTGCGGTACGGCTCGGTGTCCACGATCCCGTTGGCGCGCAACGCCTTCGCGACCGCTGCGGCGTCGACGGAGTCGGCGAAGTCGACGGTGCCGACCACCTGGGAGCGCTTCGCCGGGTCGACGACGAACGGGGTGGCGAACTCCGACGCCTCGGCCCAGGAGTACAGACGCTGCGACGACTCGCGGGTGCGTTGCACGCACCAGTCCAGCCCGCCCTGGCCGTTCATCCACTCGATCTGGTCGGCGAGCAGGAACAGGGTGGCGACCGCCGGGGTGTTGTAGGTCTGGTCCTTGCGGGAGTTGTCCAGCGCGGTGGGCAGCGACAGGAACTCCGGCATCCAGCGGTCGGACGCGCCGATCTCGCCGATCCGCTCGATCGCGGCCGGGCTCATCGCGGCCAGCCACAGCCCGCCGTCGGCGGCGAAGCACTTCTGCGGCGCGAAGTAGTAGACGTCGGCGTTGGCCGCGTCGAAGGGCAGCCCGCCCGCGCCCGAGGTGGCGTCGATCGCGATCAGCGCGTTCTCCGAGCCCTCCGGGCGGCTCGGCGCGAGCATCACGCCGGTGGAGGTTTCGTTGTGCGCCCAGCCGATCAGGTCGACGGACGGGTCCGACACCGGCTCCGGCGCGTCGCCCGGCTCGGCGGCGACCACCACCGGGTCGGCCAGGAACGGCGCGGTCTTGGCGGCCTTGGCGAACTTCGAGGAGAACTCGCCGTAGGTGAGGTGCAGCGACCGCTCGCGGACCAGGCCGAACGTCGCGGCGTCCCAGAACGCCGTGGTGCCGCCGACACCCAGCACGACCTCGTAGCCGTCGGGCAGCGAGAACAGCTCCTGCAGTCCTTCCCGGACCCGCCCGACCAGGGACTTCACCGGCTTCTGCCGGTGCGAGGTGCCCATCAGTGCGGCGCCCGCGTCAGCCAGGTTGGCGAGCTGCTCGTCGCGCACCTTGGACGGACCGCAGCCGAACCGGCCGTCGGCGGGCTTGAGTTCCTCGGGCAGCTTCAGGGTCGTCGGATCGATGGTCTCGGCCTGCGTCATGCCGGCGCCTCCGGGCGTTGTTGTGGTGACTGTGCAGGTGGCGGGGCGTGCCTCCCGCGCGCCAGTGGCCTGGTGACCGGCGCCTTTGCCGGCTCGGCTCAAGTGTTGCAGCAGGGTTTCCGTGGGGTGACCCCGGTGCTGCGAACAGCCGCACCGCAACTTACTGCGGACCATCGCAGTTGGCCAACATCCCGCCGGGCGACATCACCTGATCTTGGTCGGCCCTGCGGCGGCGGTCGGCCCTGCGGCGGCGCTCGGCCCTGCGGCGGCGCTCGGCCCCGCGGCGCGTGGCTCAGGCGAAGCCGGGGGCTCCGCAGCACTTCTTGTACTTGCGGTCGGAGCCGCACCAGCAGGCGTCGTTGCGGCCCGGCGGCCAGGCGCTCGCCAGCCCGCGGCGGGCGGTTTCGGCGGCGAACTCCTCGCGGGCGGACCGTTCGCCAGGGGGTATTCCGCGGGACGCGGCGAAGTCCACCAGCGCCCCGATCGAGCCGATGACCACGGCAGGTGCCGGGTGCTGCCGCAGGGCCCGCTGGACCTCCCGGCGGTGCTCCAGGTGCGTGGTGCCCGGGTACCAGGTCGGGCGTCCTCGTTGGAGCTCGGCGAATTCCTCCGGCGGCCAGTAGAGGACCGCGAGCCGTTCGGTCTCGTCGTGCCGCCGGATCTCGCGGATCTGCTCGCCGATCTGGCGGCCGTGGTCGGTCAGGCGGTCGAGGAGGTCGTCGAACCCGTCCTTCGGCAGGCCCAGCTCGCGGCGCAGGAGGCTGCGCTGGCGCAGCAGCTCGGAACCGGCATCGCCCTTCTCCAGCTCGACGTCCAGGCTCGGGATGAACCGGTTGACGCCGACGTTAAGCCAGCGCAGGGCCTCCTGGGGTGCGTCGACGAGCTGGTAAGCGATCGACGCCGTCGCGTAGGCCCACTCGCAGTTCGAGCCCTCGCGGAGCAGCTGCGCGAAGCGTTCCTCGGCCTCCGCGCGCCGCCCGTGGGTCAGCAGGAACTTCGCGTACGCGGCGGCGCCGTTGAGCACGTTGTTGTCGTCGTCGACCTCGGCCGCGGCGAGCAGGGCCCGTTCTTCGCGCTCGTGCTCGCCCGCGAAATGCCAGTAATCCGCCGCCTCGACGAGGTCGTTGCACTGCTCGCCGCTGGTCTCCGCGTCGGCCTCCAGCGCTTCGGCGTACTCGACGTGCAACCGCCGCTGCGCATCGGTGGATGTGACTGTCACCACTCCACGCTAGCGCTGCTGGAAGGTGCTTCGGGGGAGCGGTTCGGAGCGAACGGTCCGTTCACGTCGGTAGACGACGCGAACGGTCCGTTCGCTTCACCAGCCCCTTTCCGGGGCGGTGCTGGCGGTGGCTTCGGTGTGCGAGGCCGTCAGCGCTCCGGGCTTCTGGTGTCGCGATGGGTGTCGCGGTTCGCGGTTTGGGGCGAACGGTCCGTTCGCGTCGGTAGGAGCCTGTTGCAAAATTACGCCCACCACGGACCGTGATCGATCGATCACGGCTGAGATGGCCACTGGCGGACAAACGGCGGCGATCGAGACTGATTTGGTACTTCGGTTCAGCCGTTTTCGCCGAAAACGCAACAGGCTCGTAGACGACGCGAACGGTCCGTTCGCTTCACCTCCGCCATCGGAGACGGAGCACGCCGCGATCACACCTGGGCGATCAGCTGGTTGATGGAGTCCCATCCCGGGACGGCCTGCGGGGAGCGCGGGTTCGGGCCGACGTACTGCGCCGACGGGCGCACCAGGCGGCCGGTGCGCTGCTGCTCCAGGATGTGCGCCGACCAGCCCGCGAGCCGGGCGCAGGTGAACATCGCCGGCATCATCGCCGTCGGGACCTGGGCGAAGTCGAGCACCACCGCGGCCCAGAACTCCACGTTGGTTTCGATCTGCCGGTCCGGTCGGCGCTCCCGCAGGACCGCCAGCGCGGCCTGCTCCAGCTCCCGGGCCACCTCGAAGCGCGGCGCGCGGAGCTGGTCGCAGGTGTTGCGCAGCACCCTGGCCCGCGGGTCCTCGGCGCGGTAGACGCGATGGCCGAAGCCCATCAGCCGCCCGCCGCGGTCCAGGATCGACGTCACCACTGCGCGCGCGTCGCCGGTGCGCTCGGCTTCCTCGATCATCGGCAGCACCCGGGCCGGGGCGCCGCCGTGCAGCGGGCCGGACATCGCGCCGACCGCCCCGGACAGGCAGGCGGCGACGTCGGCGCCGGTGGAGGCGATGACCCGGGCGGTGAACGTGGAGGCGTTCAGCCCGTGCTCGGCCGCCGATACCCAGTACGCGTCGAGCGACTGCACGTGTTTGGGGTCCGGTTCGCCGCGCCACCGGATCAGGAACTGCTCGGTGGCCGTCGCGGCTTCTGCGATCCGGGCGTGCGGAACCGGCGGCTGGTCGCCGCGCGCGGACTGCGCCACGAACGACAACCCGAGCGCACTGGAACGCGCCAGCTGCGCGCGGGCCTGTTGCTCGTCGATGTCCAGCAGCGGCGGAAAACCGGCGGTCGGCGCGATCATCGCCAGTGCGGCTTGGACGTCTGCCCGCACGTCGCCGGTGCGGACCGGCAGGACTGCGTCGTCGGCAGCCGGCAGGCCGTCGCCGAAGCGACCGTCCACCAGCAGCGCCCAGACGTCGCCGAAAGACACCGTGCCCACCAGGTCCTCGATGTCCACGCCGCGGTAGCGCAGCGCTCCGCCGTCGCGGTCGGGTTCGGCGATCTCGGTCTGGAAGGCGACCACGCCCTCCAGGCCGGGGCGGAATTCGGATTTGCCCGCGTTGCTCATGGCTGCCTCGTCTCCTCGGTGTTCGGGGCCGCGCGTGCGCGGCTGGGGGGACGTGGCGGGGCGTCGTGAACACAGTGCACCCGCCCGCGAGGTGAAAGCAATCGGATTCACCGGGCGAAAACCCCGGAATGAGCTAGATCACACGATCCGGAAATAATTTAATTAGCGGCGCAAAATTTTGGAAAATAGATTGTACTGGTTCAATTGTCTGTCCGCAGGTAAAGCTGCAGTACAGCGCCGGGTGTTGCCGGTCCGCGTGTGTTAAGTAGATACAGTTTGCTCCTCAAGAGCGCGACAAGTTGCTCGTCTACGTTGCGGCCCGCCTAGCGTGCGAGCGGCTGGACCGCGGACTGAAGCTGAACTACCCCGAAGCGGTGGCCATGATCGCCGACCACGTCGCGGAGTGTGCTCGGGACGGCCGGACCGCCGTGGAGCTGATGCAGAGCGGCCGCCAGGTGCTGCGCGCCGACCAGGTGCTCGACGGTGCCCGAGGTGATCCACGACGTGCAGGTCGAGGCGACCTTCCCGGGCGGCACGAAGCTGGTCACGGTGCACGACCCGATCACCTGAAGCGGCGGCCCGGCCGGTCACTGATCTCGAATCGACATGAGGAGTTGGCCACCGCGCTGGCCGAGAACGCCGTGGCCGCCGAGCGCCGGCTCGCAGAGGGCGATCGGTCACCATGCGAAGGATCTAGAGGTTTCACAGCTGATCGAATGCCACGTAGCGGGCAACGGGACCCGCGGCACACGGCGCGCTGACCTTGCTGCACGCCGTGCCTGCGGGCATTTCGCAGGTGTACCTGCAGGACAGTGCCGACCGGATTGCTGTTCCTGGTCGTGCTGCTGGTGGCCGGACCGCAGCTCGGATTGGCCGTGCTGATCGGCAGCGTCGTCGGGGCGCTGAATCGGCGGCGGTGCCGGTTGTGAGGGTGGGCTGAGCGGCTGGCGCCGCTTCAAGGACATGGAACGGGCTGACTTCCCCGGCCTCCACGACTCGCCGAAAGTGCTCGCGTTCGGGGCGGGCGCGGCGCTCGCGGGACCCGCGCAATTGGTCTGTTTCGGCCGGTAGGGGCGTTTTCCTGGGAGGTGCGGGATGTGCGGTTCCGGCGGTCGTTCATGGTCGCGCGGGCGTCCGAACGGGTGTGGGAACGATCACTGCATCGGTTGCGGAATCGATCGTGTAGCACCATTGATTCGGCGTCCGTTCGGATCCCGTTTACCGTCGTACGCGTGGTTGGCAGCCACCAATCGTGTCGTGCCGGCCGTCCAACCCGTACCGTCCGGCGAACAGCCGGAGAAGTCGAGTCGTGCCACTGCCGGGCGAGTCAGGGAGGAAAAAGCATGTCGGAGGCAAACGTCGCGTTGCCGTCCATGCGGGTGTCCTACGAGGCCGGGGCGCTGGACGAGTCGTCGCTCGCCGCCACCTGGCATGAGCAGCTCCAGCTGTGGTTCGACGAAGCGGTGCAGGCCGACCTCATCGAGCCGAACGCGATGGTGCTGGCCACGGCCAACCCCGACGGCATCCCGTCCTCGCGCACCGTGCTCTGCAAGGGCTTCGACCAGCGCGGCGTGGTGTTCTTCACCAACTACACCTCGGCGAAGAGTCACGACCTCAAGGCCACCCAGGTGGCCGCCGCGACCTTCCCGTGGCTGGGCCTGCAGCGCCAGGTCAACGTGCGCGGCACGGTGGAGAAGGTGTCGCCCGCCGAGACCGCCGAGTACTGGGCGGAGCGCCCGCGCGGCTCCCAGTTGGGTGCCTGGGCGTCGCCGCAGTCGCAGGTGGTCGCTGGCCGCGACGCGCTGCGGTCGTCGCTGAGCGGCATCCAGCGACGCTTCGCCGACGCCGAGAAGGTGCCGGTGCCGCCGCACTGGGGCGGCTGGCGGATCCGCCCGGATTACGTGGAGTTCTGGCAGGGCCGCGCGGACCGCCTGCACGACCGTCTGCGCTTCCGCCGCTCCAACGACCTCTGGACCGTCGAACGCCTCGCCCCCTGAGCTGGGCCCCTGAGCTTGGGCCCCTGAGCTGGGTCACCCGGGTGGTGCGCAATTCTCGCGAGGAAATGCGCACCACCCGGGTCTAAAAGACAGCGGCGCGAAGCGTCATCTCGGGGGTGGCTGCCGGGCGAGGGGCTGGCGTGATTTCTCGGGAAATCGCGCCCTGCATCGGCCAGACCGGCGTTTTCGCAGGTGATCGAGGCCGTGTTGGTCCCGGCCAGTTTTGGGCGGGTTTTGTCCGGTTCGACGGAAACCCGTTAGACATCGGTCACACGGGCCCGGAAATGGCATGCCGTTAGCCGGTCTAATCACTAGGGTTTTGCATCTGTGCAACCCAGCAGCGGAGCCCCGACCAAGTCCCGTCGATCCATCAGGTCCCTGCTGAGCAAGGTCTTCCTCGACACCAGGCCGCTGCGGTACCCGGCGTACCGCCGCCTGTGGGTGTCCAACATCGTCACCGCCGTCGGCGCGCAGTTCTCCGCGGTCGCGGTGCCCAAGCAGCTCTACGACATCACCGGCTCTTCCGCCTACGTCGGCCTCGCCGGGATCTTCGGCTTGGTGCCGCTGCTGGTGTTCGGCCTGTGGGGCGGCGCGATCGCGGACACCGTCGACCGTCGCAAGCTGCTGCTGATCACCAACGGCGGCCTGGCAGGCAGCGCCGTGCTGCTGTGGTTGGTGGCCGCGGCGGACGTCCGGTCGGTTTGGCTCGTGCTGGTGCTCTTCGCCGCGCAGCAGACGTTCTTCGCCGTGAACATGCCGACTCGCGGCGCCGCGATCGCCCGGCTGATCCCGGTGCACCTGCTGCCGTCGGCGCAGGCGCTCGGGGCCACCGTTTTCCAGTTCGGTTCGATCATCGGGCCGCTGCTGGCCGGCATGTTGCTGCCGATGCTGGGGCTTTCGGTGCTGTACCTGGTCGACGCGGTGGCGTTGTGCGCGGCGCTGTGGGTGGTGTTCCGGTTGCCGCCGCTGCCGCCGCAGGAAGGCGCCCCGAAGCGCGCCGGGCTGCGCGCGGTGCTGGACGGATTCCGCTACTTGGCAATGCATTCCGTGCTGCTGGCGTCGTTCCTGATGGACATCATCGCGATGGTGTTCGGCATGCCGCGCGCGCTGTTCCCGGAGATGGCGGAGCGCACCTTCGGCGATCCGCCGGGCGGCGGCGCGGCGCTGGGCTGGCTGTTCGCGGCGATCCCGCTGGGCGCGTTCGCGTTCGGCGTGTTCTCCGGCTGGCTGCACCGGATCACGCGGCACGGCGTCGGCGTCACTGCCGGCGTCGTCGCGTGGGGCATCGCGGTGATCGGGTTCGGCTGGGCCGATTCGCTGTGGCTGGCGGTGCTGTTCCTGGCCCTGGGCGGCGGGGCGGACCTGGTGAGCATGGTCTACCGGAGTTCGATCATGCAGGCTGCGGCCACGGACGAGATGCGCGGCCGCATCCAGGGCGTGTTCACCGTCGTCGTCGCCGGTGGGCCGCGGCTGGCGGACACGGTGCACGGCTTGGCGGGCGCGGCGGTCGGCACCTCGACCACCATCATCGCGGGCGGGGCCCTGGTCGTCGTCGGCGCGGTGGTCGCGGCGGTCCTGTTGCCCGCGTTCTGGCGCTACCGAGCCCCGGCCGCCGAGCAGGCATGACGGCGCCGGAATGGGCACCTTGCCCCGTTTGATCCGGCCGCAGCAGTGCGGTTCGACCAGGGGTGGGCAGACAACCGGACGAACCACCCTGCACACTTCTCTGCTATGGCCAACGAACAGACAGTGAACGACGCTGCGCCCGGCGGTGCGCAGGAGCCTGGCCTCAAGAAGGTGATGGGCCCGAAACTGTTGCTCTTCTTCGTGGTCGGAGACATCCTCGGCACCACGATCTATTCCCTGACCGGCAAGGTCGCCGGCCTGGTCGGCGGGGCGCTGTGGATCCCGTTCCTGGTCTCGTTCGTGGTCGCCTTCCTGACCGCGTTCAGCTACCTGGAACTGGTCGGCAAGTACCCGAAGGCGGGCGGCGCGCCGCTCTACGTCCACAAGGCGTTCGGTATCCACTTCCTGACGTTCCTCATCGCGTTCGCGGTGATGTGCTCGGGCATCACGTCCGCCTCGTCGGCCGCACAAGCGTTCAGCGGTGACTACCTGGACGCGATCTTCGGCGAGGGCGTGCCGTCCTTGCTGGTGGCGTTGGGCTTCGTGCTGCTGCTGGCGGCGGTCAACTTCCGCGGCGTCGGCGAGTCGGTGAAGATGAACGTGGTGCTGACCTGCATCGAGCTCACCGGCCTGCTGATCGTGATCGGGTGCGGCCTGTGGGCGATCTTTGTCGGCAACAGCAACCCGGACCTGGTTCCGGACCCGAGCCGGTTGGGCCAGCTCAACACCGAGACCACGCCGTTGCTGGCGATCACGTCGGCTACCGCGCTGGCGTTCTTCGCGATGGTGGGCTTCGAGGACTCGGTGAACATGGCCGAGGAGACCCGCGACCCCACCAAGAACTTCCCGCGCGCCCTGCTGCTCGGTCTGACCATCACGGCGTCGATCTACCTGGTGATCGCGCTGATCACCTCCACGCTGGTGCCCACCGACGAGTTGGCCGGGTCGAGCGGGCCGCTGCTGCTCGTGGTGCAGGCCGCGGCGCCGTGGTTCCCGCCGGTCGTCTTCTCCATCATCGCGCTGTTCGCGGTGACGAACAGCGCGCTGATCAACATGCTGATGGCCAGCCGCCTGGTCTACGGCATGGCGAACGAGGGCATCGTCCCGGCGGTGTTCGGCAAGGTGCACCGGGCCCGGCGGACCCCGTGGGTGTCGATCCTGTTCACCAGCATCATCGCGTTGATCCTGGTGAGCCTCCTGGACATCGGTTCGCTGGGCAGCACCACGTCACTGCTGTTGCTGGCGGTGTTCACGGTGGTCAACGTGGCGGTTCTGGTGCTGCGCAAGGACAAGGTGGAGCACCAGCACTTCAAGGCGCCCACCTGGGTCCCGGTGCTGGGCGCGATCCTCTGCGCGTTCTTCGCCAGTCCGCTGTCGGGCCGTCCGGCGACCGAGTACTACATCGCAGGGGCGCTGCTGGGGATCGGCGTGATCTTCTGGCTGATCAACTACTTCATCAAGGGCCAGACGAAGTTCGATGCCGAGGCGTTGAACAAGTGAGTCCCGATCGGGTCACCGTTCGCGGTGACCCGATCGCCGCACCGGCCGTACAGTTGGCAGGTGCATGATCCTGTTCCCGCTACCGGGCGGCAGTTCGAGATCGCGTCCGGAGCCTCGCGCGCCGTGATCACAGAAGTCGGTGCGGCGCTTCGGGTCTTCGAGGTCGACGGCGTGCCGTACGCGGAGACCTATGACGCGGACCGGCTGCCGCCAGCCGGTGCCGGCGGAGTTCTGGTGCCGTGGCCGAACCGGGTCGCCGACGGGCGCTGGCGGTTCGACGGCGAACCGCAGCAGTTGGCGCTGACCGAGCCCGCGCGGCACAACGCGATCCACGGCCTGTTGCGGCACACCGCGTGGACCCTCGTCGAGCACGCCGAGTCGACGGTGGTCCTGCACGCGATGGTGCCCGCGCAGCCGGGTTGGCCGGTGCCGCTGCTGACGTCCATCGGGTACGCCCTGGACGCGGACGGCCTGACGGTGACGCACACCGTGGAGAACCTGGGGTCGCGGGCGGTTCCGTTCGGGGTCGGCGTGCATCCCTACCCGCGCGCCGGCAACGCCGAAACCGACGACTGCACGCTCCGGCTGGCGGCGTCGACGGTGCTGCCGGTGGACGCGCAGCGGCTGCTCCCCGCGCGACCGCCGCGTGCCCTGCAGGGCGACGAGATGGACTTCCGCACCGGGCGCAGGCTGGCTGGTGTGCTGCTCGACACGGCTTTCGGCGGCGCGACCCCGGCGCCGGGCGACGAGTTCGTGCGGCACACGCTCACTGATCCGAGCGGGCACGGCGTCCAACTCTGGGCCGACCCGGTGTTCAAGTGGGTGCAGGTCTACACGGCGGACGACTTCCCGGGCCGGGGCAGGGCGATCGCGATCGAGCCGATGACCTGCCCGCCGAACGCGTTCAACTCCGGCGAAGACCTCTTGGTCCTGCAACCCGGCGAGAACTGGATCGGCCACTGGGGCCTCAACCCGTTCTGACACCAATCCCTTCCGCAACGCGGAATCCCGGTTCCCCTGTCCGCAATTTCAATGGAAATCGGACCTTCGATTTCCATTGAAATTGCGGAACTACGGGGTGCCGGGTGCACGACACACCGGAGGTTGTGGATAACTGCCGCAATTTCCATTGAAATTGCGGACGAGGTCAGGGCTTCGCGAGGTGGCGGGCGATCAGCATGCGTTGGATCTGGTTGGTGCCTTCGAAGATCTGCAGGACTTTCGCTTCGCGCATGTAGCGCTCCGCCGGGAAATCCCGGGTGTAGCCCGCGCCGCCGAGCACCTGGACCGCGTCGGTGGTCACCTTCATCGCCGCGTCCGTCGCGACGAGCTTCGCCACCGACGCCTGCTGCCCGAACGGCAGCCCGGCGTCCCGGCGCCGCGCGCCGTCGAGGTACGTCGCTCGCGCCGAGTGCACGGCCGCGGCCATGTCCGCGAGCAGGAACTCCAACCCCTGGAATTCGATGATCGGCCGCCCGAACTGCTGCCGCTGCTTGGCGTAGTCAACCGCGAGGTCCAGCGCCGCCTGCGCCAACCCGACCGCGCACGCCGCAATGCCGAGCCGACCGGAGTCCAGCGCCGACAGCGCGATCTTCAGCCCCTGACCTTCGGATCCGACGAGCCGCTCGGCGGGCACCCGCGCGTCCTCGAAGTAAAGCGGCGTGGTCGGCGAGCCGGTGAGCCCCATCTTGTGCTCGGGCGGGCCCGCGGAAAGCCCCGGCGTGGCGGCGTCGACGAGCAGGCAGCTGATGCCGAGCGGCCCGTCGTCCGAGGTCCGGGCCATGAGCGTGTAGAAGTCCGCGATCCCGCCGTGGGTGATCCAGGCCTTGGCCCCGTTGACGGCGTACGAGTCGTCCTGGCGCACGGCCCGGGTGTTCAGCGCCGCCGCGTCGGAGCCGGCGTGCGGCTCGGACAGCGCGTACGCGCCGAGCAGTTCGCCGCCGATCATCCCCGGCAGCCACCGGGACTGCTGCTCCGCGCTGCCGAAGTGCGCCAGCGGGTAGCAGCTCATGGTGTGCACCGAGAGCCCGACGCCGACGGTCATCCAGGCGCTGCTGAGCTCCTCGAGGACCTGCAGGTACACCTCGTACGGCTGGGCGCCGCCGCCGTGTTCCTCGGAGTACGGCAGGCCGAGGAAGCCGGACTCGCCGAGCAGGCGGAAGGCGTCGCGCGGGAACGTCTCCGCGGCTTCGTCGCCGGCGACCCGCGGGGCGAGCTCGTCGCGGGCGATTTCGCGGGTCAGCGCTAGCAGGTCGGTGGCTTCTGAAGTGGGAAGCAGGCGTTCGACGGGCATGGCGGTTCGCGCTCCTGAGGCCATTGTGATAGCTGACGGTAGTACTGTTGCCAGTACTGTAGGGCGTTCATGAGTACCGTGAAAGTTCGGAGCGGAAACTTCGAGCAACTGTTGCGAGGGCTGTGGCAGGCTTCCACCGATGACCACCTCCGAAGGCCGCCGTCGGCCGGTGAACGCGCGGCGGGCCGAGCTGCTGGATCGGCTGCGCGACCTTTTCCTCGCGGAGGGGTTCGCGCACTTCACGCTGGACGACCTCGCCGGCCGGCTGCGCTGCTCCAAGTCGACGCTGTACACCCTGGCGGGCAGCAAGGAGCAGCTCGCGGTCCGCGTTGTCGCGCACTACTTCAAGGGCGCCACGCGGCTGGTCGAGCAGCGGGTCGCGGCCAGCGACGACGTGCGGGATGAGGTGCGGCTGTACCTGGAGGCGGCGGCCGAGGCACTGCGGCCGGCGTCCCGCGAGTTCATCGACGACATGGCCGCCAACATCGCGACCCGCGCGACCTACGAGGCCAACGCGCACGCGGCCGCCGACCGGATCCGCGGCTTCATCCGCGAGGGTGTGCGCCAGGGCGTGTTCCGGGAGGTGCACGCCGGGTTCGTCGGCGAGATGGTCGGCCGCACCATCGTCGGCATCCAGCGCGGGGAGATCGGCGAGCGCACCGGCCTGTCGGACGCGGCGGCCTTCGCCGCGCTGTCGCAGTTCCTGCTCGGCGGGCTGACCGCCGGGCCGGAGGTCTAGTACACAGTGGAGGAAATGTGATCGTCATCGGCGGTGAGGCGCTCGTCGACCTCGTCCCGGATCCGTCCACCGCGGACGGCGAGCTCGGACCGCTGCACCCCCGGCTCGGCGGGGGCCCGTACAACGTCGCGATCGCGTTGGGGCGGCTGGGGATTCCGGCCGGGTTCTTCGCCCGGCTGTCCACCGACCAGTTCGGGGACAAGCTGTTCGAGCGGCTGCGTCTCTCCAATGTGGACGTCGAGCTGGTGGAGCGCGGCCCGGAGCCGACGACGCTGGCCGTGGTCGGGCTGGCCGAGAACGGTTCGGCCCGCTACAGCTTCCACACCGAAGGCACCGCCGCGCGCTTCGTCGCCGCCCGGCCGCTGCCGGAGCGGACCACCACGGTCTGCCTGGGCACTCTCGGCATGGTGCTCGAACCCGGCGCCTCGGTGTACGAGGAGGTGCTGTTCCGGGAGGCCGCGCGCGGCCGGTTCATCGCGTTGGACCCGAACATCCGCGCCGACCTGATTGCCGACCCCGACGCCTACCGCGCGCGGTTCGCCTCCTGGCTGCCGTCGGTGGGGCTGCTGAAGGTCTCGGACGACGACGCCGAATGGCTGGCGGGCGGCCAGGACGTGCTCGCGGCGGCCAGTGAATGGCAGCAGCAGGGCCCGGCCGCAGTGGTGCTGACCAGGGGAGCCGACGGGCTGACGGCGGTGACCGGCGACGGTGAGGTGACGGTGCCGAGCGTGCGCGCCGAGGTGGTCGACACCATCGGCGCGGGCGACACCGTGCAGGCCGCCCTGCTGGCCTGGCTGTACCGCAACGACGCCCTGTCGGCGGACGCCGTACGGGCGCTCGACCGGGCGCAGTGGGAACGGGCGCTGCGGTTCGCCGCGGCCGCGGCTGCGGTCACCGTCTCCCGGCCGGGTGCCGAACCGCCGTGGGCCGCCGAGCTGTCCTGATGGACCGAAACCGCTACGACGTGCGCGAAGCCACCTTGTGAGGTAAACCGCGCGAGACCGAATGGTCCAAATATGGTTAGCCCGATCGGACGGGCTTGTTGGTCACAATGAACGGACCGCTCGGCTCCAGAGGGTCGAAAATCATCCGCCGCGATCGGCCCGATGTGATGTGATCGTGGTCCCACCTGCAAAAAGCCGAAACGCGATAGCTGCGCAGGGGCCCCACTGCGGTCTAGCGTGACTAGTGACAGGACCCCAACGGGGTGGTGCTGCGGCGGTTCGGACACCCCGACCGGCGCGCAGGCGACGACGCAGCCCTGCCGCTTGGCCGGCAGCGCTGGTCGTCTTGACAGCGCACCCCGACGAGCGCGAGAGGTTCCCGAATGCCCGACGACGTGACCGCCAAACGTACCGTCGCGCTGCGCTATGACGCCGGCGAGCACGAAATGCAGGTGAAGCAGCCCACCGAGGGCGCCCCCGGGGTGGACCTCGGCAAGCTGCTGGCTCAGACCGGTTTGGTGACGTTGGATCCGGGCTTCGTCAATACGGCGGCCTGCCTCTCCGACATCACCTACATCGATGGTGACGCCGGCATCCTGCGCTACCGCGGCTACCCGATCGAGGAGCTCGCGGCCAAGTCGAACTTCATCGAGGTCAGCTACCTGCTGATCTACGGTGAGCTGCCGACCCAGCAGCAGTACGACGAGTTCGCCGAGCGGATCCGGCGACACACCCTGCTGCACGAAGACCTCAAGCAGTTCTTCGACGGCTTCCCGCGGGACGCGCACCCGATGCCGGTGCTGTCCTCCGCGGTCTCCGCGCTGTCCACCTTCTACCAGGACAGCCTCAACCCGTTCGACAAGAACCAGGTGGAGCTGTCCACCGTCCGCCTGCTGGCCAAGCTGCCCACCATCGCGGCCTACGCCTACAAGAAGTCGGTCGGCCAGCCATTCCTTTACCCGGACAACTCGCTGGGCCTGGTGGAGAACTTCCTCCGGATGACCTTCGGCTTCCCTGCCGAGCCCTACGAGGTCGACCCGGTGCTGGCCCGCGCCCTCGACCTGCTGTTTATCCTGCACGCCGACCACGAGCAGAACTGCTCCACGTCGACGGTCCGGATGGTCGGCTCCGCCGAGACGAACCTGTTCGCCAGCATCTCGGCCGGCATCAACGCCCTGTTCGGACCGCTGCACGGCGGGGCGAACAGCGCGGTACTGGAGATGCTGGAGGGCATCCAGGCCAACGGTGGCGACGTCGACTCGTTCGTCAACCGGGTGAAGAACAAGGAGCCCGGCGTCCGGCTGATGGGCTTCGGCCACCGGGTCTACAAGAACTACGACCCGCGCGCGGCGATCATCAAGAAGACCGCCGACGAGGTGCTCGGCAAGCTCGGGGCCAACGACCCGCTGCTGGACATCGCCCTGAAGCTCGAGGAGAAGGCGCTCGCCGACGACTACTTCATCGAGCGCAAGCTCTACCCGAACGTCGACTTCTACACCGGCCTGATCTACAAGGCGATGGGTTTCCCGACGAAGTATTTCACCGTGCTGTTCGCGCTCGGCCGGCTGCCCGGCTGGATCGCGCACTGGCGCGAGATGCTGGAGGACCCGGCCCGCAAGATCAGCCGTCCGCGGCAGGTGTACACCGGTTCGCCGGAACGCGCCTATCAGGCGATCAACCAGCGCTGAATCGAAACCTGAATCCAGTCGGTAGCCGACGCGACCGACCCACCAGCGGCCCCGGACACCGGCCTCTCGGCCGGTCCCCGGGGCCGATCCGTGTCTGAACAACGGCTCGACCTGCCGGTCCCAGTGCGATTTCAATGGAAATCAGAGGTTGAGGTTCGATTTCCATCGAAATCGCGGTTCAGGACGCGCGGAGGGCGTCGCGGACCTTCACTCGGGAGCCGGTGCGCAGCACCGCGTTGGAGTAGATCCGGCCGCCGAGGCGGAGCAGGACGGCGATGGCCGCGATGCTCAGGACGGTGGCCACCGCTATCTCCCAGGGGGCGGCGACGCCGAGCGCGATGCGCATCGGCATCAGCGTCGGCGAGAAGCCCGGGACCAGGGAGAGCACCGCCGCGAACGTGCTGTCCGGCGAGCTCGGCAGCATCGAGACGCCGATGACGAACGGCACGACCAGCACCGTGATCACCGGGCTGATCACGTTCTGCAGCTCCTCGTGGCGCGACACCAGCGAGGAGGCCGCGGCGAGGACCGTCGCATAGGTGAAGAACCCGAGCACGAACCAGACCAGCGCCCAGGCGAGCGTGCTCGCCAGCGCCGCAGACGGCAGCGTCAACATGCCGCCGACGCCTGCCGCCAGCAGCCCCGTACCGGCGATGATCAGCAGTTGCAGCAGGTTCGTCAGGCCGATGCCGACGACCTTCCCGGCGAGCAGCTGGGTCGGCTTGATCGTGGACAGCAGCAGCTCGACGACCCGGCTGGCTTTCTCCTCCACGACGCCCTGCGCGACCATCTGACCAGCGATGATCATGAACATGTAGAGCACGACGCCGGCCGCGATGGCCAGGACCAGCCGTTCGACGCGGTGCGGGTCCTCGGTCTCCAGGCTGGTCACGGCGACGTGGGCGCTCTCGGCCGTGGCGCGGACCGCGTCGGGGTCCAGCCCGAAGCGTGCGAGCTCGGCGTCGAGCGTCCGCTGCTGCACGATCGCGTTCAGCGCGGCCTGGATCGAGTCGTCCGGGGTGCGCTTGACGACCAGTCGCGGTTCCTCCGGCGTGCCCGTGATCAGGGCTTCCAGGTCGCCGTCGCGCACCTGCTGCTCGGCGACCGGGGCCGGGACCGTGCTGATCTCGAAGGACTTGCCGAAGTTCGGGCCCGCCGCTTTCAGCGATTCGCCGATGGCCGCGGCCTCTGCGGTGACGCCGATCTTCGTGGTGCTGGCCTGGTTCCCGATGAACGTCATCAGTCCCGCGTAGGCGCCCATGATCACGATGATGGAGAGGGTGCCGATGATGAATCCGCGGGTCCGCACGCGGGTGCGGATCTCCCGGCGGGCGACCAACCAAACGGGGCTCATGCGGCGGGCTCCTCGGTGACGACGTTGCGGAACAGTTCGGTGAGGGTGGGCCGGTTCCTGGTGAACTCGCGGACCGGTCCGGTGGCCAGCGCTGCCTTGAGCACCGCCTGGTCGTCCGCGTCGTCGGCGAGCCGCAGCGTGGTCCGGCCGCCAGCGACCTCGACGACCTCGGCGCCGGGCACGCCGTCGGCCCAGCCGGGCTGGGCGTCAGGGGCGTCGACGACCAGCGTGGTCGGCCCCTGGTCGCGCAGCTCGGCGACGCTGCCGCAGGCCACCATCTGTCCACTGCGGACGATCCCGATCCGGTCGCACAGTCGCTGCACCAGGTCGAGCTGGTGGCTGGAGAACACCACCGGCACCCCGGAATCGCACTTCTCCCGCAGCACGGCGCTCATCACGTCCACGGCGACCGGGTCGAGTCCGGAGAACGGCTCGTCGAGGATCAGCACCTCGGGGTCGTGCACCAGCGCGGCGGCCAGCTGCACCCGCTGCTGGTTGCCCAGGCTGAGCTTCTGCACCTCTTCGTCGCGGCGGGCGCCCAGCCCGAGCCGCTCGGTCCACCGCTCGGCCGCGGCCGCGGCGTCCTTCGCGGACATCCCGTGCAGTTCGGCGAGGTAGGCGAGCTGGTCGGCGACCTTCATCTTGGGGTAGAGGCCGCGTTCTTCCGGCATGTAGCCGATCCGGCGGCGGGCCTGCAGGTCCAGCGGCGCGCCGTTCCAGCGCACCTCGCCGGAATCGGCGGACAGCACGCCGAGCGCGATGCGCATGGTGGTGGTCTTGCCGGCGCCGTTGCTGCCGACGAATCCGAACATCTCACCCGCGCGCACGGTGAAGGTCATCTCCCGCAGCGCGGTGACGTTCCCGTAGCGCTTGGAGATCCGGTCGATCTCCAATTCGCGATCAGGCATCCCGTCTCCCTCGGTTGGTCTCGAAAGGCGATTGTGCCTGGTCACGGCCGAATCCGTGGGATATTTGCGTTTACCGGAGGCGACGCGCGGCGGTCCGGGTAGCGGAATCTCAGACGCCGCCTGGTCTGCGGGATCCCCGACGCCAATTCACCACGTTGGGGACTGGCCTCGTCAGACGACATCTGAGAACCCGCGGCGGTGCAAGCTGCGTGCATGGGCCAAGCGGCTGGCGCCGCTTCAAAGACAGAAGCCTGCCCTGCCACACCCCGGACGACCACTTCCCAAACAGCCCCTATAGCCCAAAAGGCTCACGGCCTGCGTTCGCTCAGTCGGAAACTCCGGGCAGTGCGCGTTCGACGAGTTCTTCGACCACGGGGAGGGCCGATGCGCGTTCCGCGGGGTTCAGGCCGATCCGGCTGCGCCGGTCGAGGACATCCGCCGCGTCGAGGGCTCCTTCGTGGCGGACCGCCCACAGCACCTCGGCGGCCGTGAGCCGCAGGCCCGGCGAGACCGGTTCCGCGAGGCCCGGGTCGAACTCGGCCAGCGCCGCGACGCGCGCCGCCTCGGTGCCGTACTTCGCGACCAGCGGTGCGGCCGCTTCGACGTTCGTCAGGTGGCGGCGCGGCGCGGCACCGACCAGTGCCACAACCGCGGTGCGCGACGGCCCGGCGGACAGCCCGCCGGCGCGGACCGCCGCGTCGACGGCGTCGGCGCCCATCTTCCGGTAGGTGGTGAGCTTCCCGCCCACCACGGTCACCACGCCCTCCCGCGAGGTCAGCACCGCATGCTTGCGCGACAGGTCGGCCGCCTCCTTGCGGCCCCGCTGCTCCAGCAGCGGACGCAGCCCCGCGAACGAACCGAGCACGTGCTTGCGCTCCAACGGCTGCTCCAGCGCATCGCGCACCGCCGCGAGCAGGAAGTCCACATCGGACTCTGGTACCTCGGGCACGGACGGGATCGGCCCTGGCACCGGCTCGTCGGTCAGCCCGAGCAGGGCGCGGCCGTCGGGCTGCGGCAGCAACAGGACGAACCGGCCAGACTCGCCCGGCATCGGGACGACCAGCGAGGTCCCGGCGATCCCGGCGGCATCCGCGTCGACCAGCAGGTGCGACCCGCGAGACGGCCGTAGCTGGACGTCCGGCGAGAGCTCCCCGGCCCACACCCCGGCCGCGTTGACCACCGAATGGGCCCTGATCCGCAGCGACTCGCCGGTGCGCTGGTCCACCACGTCGGCCCCGCCGCCGTCGATCCGGCGCGCGCGAACGTGGGTGAGGATGCGCGCGCCGAAACCGGCCGCGGTGCGCGCCAGCGCGACGACCAGGCGCGCGTCGTCGACGAGCTGACCGTCGAAGCCGAGCAGGCCACCGCGCAGGTCGGCGGCGCGCACGCCCGGCACGAGGGCGAGCGCTTCCGCGGCGGGAATCCGCCGGGGAGGCGGGAGCACGCTCGACGGGGTGCGAGCCGTGCGGCGCAGCGCGTCGCCGGCGTGGAGCCAGGCGGCGAGCACCAGCTCGGAGCGGCGCGACACGCTGCCGTGCAGCGGGATGAGCTGCGGCAGCGTGCGCACCAGGTGCGGAGCGGTGCGCGTCATCAGCACGTTGCGTTCGACGGCGCTTTCGCGGGCCGTGGCGACGTCGCCGTGGGCGAGATAGCGGAGGCCGCCGTGCACGAGCTTGCTGGACCAGCGGGATGTTCCCCAGGCGAGGTCCTCGGCCTCCACGAGCGCGACGGAGAGCCCGCGGGCGGCCGCGTCCAGGGCGGCCCCGGCGCCGGTGACGCCGCCGCCGACCACCAGCACGTCCACCTGGTCTTCGGCCACTGCGGACAGGTCGGCGGTGCGGCGCGCGGCGTTCAGCGAGGTGGCGCGCAGCGAACCGGCTGGCAGCGGGGTGGTGATCATCGGACCTCCGGGCGGATCGGTGGGGTACCGGGGACCGCAGTTTCAACTGAAACTGCGCACGGTCAACGGTTTCCCGCAGTTTCAATTGAAACGGTCGAAAACCGGTTCGGTCGGGGATCGGCGGGCTGCGGGCCCAGGGCGCCGTCGAGGAGGTACGTGAGCTCGTCGGTCAGGGCCGTCGGGTCGATGCCGCTGGTGGCAGGGCCGGCGGAGACTACGAACGACTGCACCAGCAACAGCAGGACACGGGCCTGCACGGCAGGGTCGGCGCGTCGGATCGACCCGTCCTCGTGACCCCGCACGAGGTATTCGCGGATGAATCCCTCGGCGGCGAGCTGCGTGCTGCCGAGTCGTTCGACCAGGTAGGGCAGCAGGAGCTCGGCATCGGTCTCCAGGACCCGCTGCAGCAGCGGCGCCGATTGCAGCAGGCGAACGCCGTGGACCGTCGCGGCGACCAGGCGCTGCCGGCCGCTTCCGGTCGCGTCCCCGATGCTGGCCAGCTGCAGGATTTCGCCGAACTCCATCGTCATCAGCGCGGTGACGAGGCTGTTTACGTCGGGGAAGCGCCGGTACAGCGTCATCCGGCTGACCCCTGCGCGGCGCGCGATCTCGGTCAGGGTGGTGCGCCGGACGCCGTTGGCGAGCACGCATTCCCGGGCGGCCCGCAGCAGTTCGGCGTCGCCGACCCGGTTCGCCGCCGGGCGGGTCGGTCGGTCCGCTGCCGGGGTCGGCCCCGCCGCGGTGCTGTGACATTGCGACGTCATGTGTAACACTGTACTGGTGAACGGCCTGATCGAACACACCCTCCGCGGCAGCTGGACCCCATCAGGTGCGTCGGCCGCGCCGCTGTCGGCACGTTCGCTGCGCTAGTTGCGGCAGCGAACCGGGCTGGCCGAGATGACGACGCCCGCGCTCCCCGCATCGCTGGTGGAGGTCGCCGGGAGCGCCCTGCCGGAAGCGGCGTGCGCCGAGCTCTCCGCGCTGATCGGCGAGCAGCAGGTGCTGACCGACCCCGCATCGCGCCTCGGCCGGGCCGGTGGCCTGTCGTACTCCGACCTGATACGCCGCCGCGGCGGCACCGAGTTCGCGGTGCCCGACGCGGTGCTGCTGCCCACGGATCCTGAGCTGGTGCAAGGAATCCTGGAGATCTGCGTCCGGCACGACATCGCCGTCGTCCCGTTCGGCGGCGGCACCTCGGTGGTCGGCGGCGTCGACGCGCTGCGCGGCGACAAGGTCGCAGTCGTCGCGCTGGACCTGGCCCGGCTCGATCGGCTGGTCTCGCTCGACCCCGGCTCGCGGATCGCCGTGCTGCAGGCCGGGATGCGCGCGGCGGAAGCCGAATCCCTACTGGCCGCACACGGTTTCACGCTCGGCCACTTCCCGCAGTCCTTCGAGCGAGCCACCATCGGCGGCTTCGCGGCGACCCGGTCGGCAGGGCAGGCCTCTGCCGGTTACGGGCGCTTCGAGGACATGGTCGAGGGCGTGCGGCTCGCGACTCCGGGCGGCGAGTGGCGGCTCGGGGTCGCGCCGGCCTCGGCGGCCGGTCCCGACCTGCGGCAGCTCGCGGTCGGCAGCGAGGGGACGCTCGGCGTGATCACCGAGGTGGCGGTGCGCGTCCGGCCCGCGCCGGTCCGCAGCCGGTACGAGGCCCTGGTGCTGGACGGCTGGCAGTCCGGGGTCGATGCGGTGCGAGCGCTCGCGCAGGGGCGCGTGCTGGCGGACGTCACCAGGTTCTCCGATGTGGACGAGACCGCGGTGCAGCTCGAACTCTCCGGTGCGCTCAAGGCCGGAGCTTTGAAGACTTATTTGCGCGGCAAGGGAATCCGGCAGCCGTGCCTGTTGGTGCTCGGCTGGGATGCGGCGTCGCGCGCCGAGCTCAAGCTGCGCCGATCGGCGACTTTGAACGCATTGCGGGGAATCCGCTCGACGCGGCTCGGACGGCCGGTCGGCGAGGCCTGGCGATCACATCGGTTCTCGGGGCCGCGGCAGCGCGACGCGCTGCTGGATCGCGGCGTGTGCGTGGAGACGCTGGAGACCGCGACGCACTGGACCGGGCTGAGCGAACTGCGCTCCGCCGTGCGAACGGCGCTGATGCGGAGCCTGAAGGCCGGCGGCAAGTCGCCGATCGTGATGTGCCACATCTCGCACGCCTACGAGACCGGTGCCTCGCTGTACTTCACGGTGCTGGCGCCCCGGAACGCCGACCCGATCGGCCAGTGGCAGCGGGCCAAGGAGGCCGCCTCGGACGCCATCGCCGGACGCGGCACGATCACCCACCACCACGCGGTCGGTGCCGACCACCTGCCGTGGCTCGGCGCGGAGATCGGCGACATCGGCGGCGAGGTGCTCGCCGCGGCGAAGAAGGCCGTCGACCCGACGGGAATCCTCAACCCCGGCAAGCTCATCCGGCCAGCGCGGTGACCCAGCGATAGCGGTAGCCGAGCCCGCGGTAAACCCTCGGCGGCAAGGTGCATCCAGCCGAAGGTCGCGCACACCTGCAGCCCGACGCGGGCCGCGACGCCTTCGGCGAGCCCGGCGGTCGCCAGCGGCCGGAACCTGTCGCTGAATTCCTCGCCGAGCCGTACCCCGCCGACACGCTGCTCGAAGTGTCCTCGCTGGCCCAACCGGACTGGCAGCTCGAAATCGACGCGATCGCCCTCGCCCGCTGACAGCCGCCAGGCCCTGGTCGCCGCCATCGAGCCGCGCGGGCTCGCCTACCTGCACACCGAGCTGCGGCCCCGGTGGGCGGGCACGCTGAACGCGAACTTCAACGCCGGGAGCCGACGGCGCAGCGCTGTAGCGGCTGTTTCCAGGTTCGTTTGCGCATTGGTGCGTCCTCGCTGGCTGGGTGTGGGGTGAACGGACCGTCTGTCCCGGTAGGAGCCTGTTGCGTTTTCGGCGAAAACGGCTGAACCGAAGTACCAAATCAGTCTCGATCGCCGCCGTTTGTCCGCCAGTGGCCATCTCAGCCGTGATCGATCGATCACGGTCCGCGGTGGGCGTAATTTTGCAACAGGCTCGTAGGTGAAGTGAACGGTCCGTTCGCTTCAATCACCCAACTTCGGTGTGTGCTGTTGGGTGTGGGGTGAACGGACCGTCTGTCCCGGTAGGTGAAGTGAACGGTCCGTTCGCTCCATCCGCTGTCGCCAAGCGCGGCGGCGACCCGCTGGCGGTGTTCGACGCGCTCGCGGAAACGGTTCGCGGCACCGGATTTCCGCGGCTGCGCCTCGATCAACACGATGGTCGAGATGGCCGACCCGGACAGCGCGGCGCACCGTTTTGCGGCCGAGCACAAGGAAGACGTCACCGACCACCTGGACGGCCTGCTGCGGGAGGTGGGCCACCGTCGCCACCGGGAGCCGGCCGAGCAGTTCATGCTGCTGGTCGACGGCGCCAACGTCACCGCGCTGCGCGAACGAACGGCCGAACCCGCCAAGCGTCAAGGTGATCGCGAAGTCGCTCCTGGACTCGTGACGAGCAGGGCCCGCGTCAGCGGCGAGCAGCGCGCTGCCCGGCGAGCAGCGCGCTGCTCGGGGAGCGCGGCTGCCGTTCCGTGCCGTCAAGGGCGGCGCCTTCGACCACTAGCCTGAGTTTCCCTCTTAACCTGATCAACATCAGAGTTTCGGCTGATCAGAGGGCACGTTTCATGATCCCCGGCGTATTATCCAACTCGCTCGATCACCGCTGCGGCGTGCTCGCAGGTCACCGACGTGAGGCTGCGGAAACTCGATGTTACGCCATGGGCCGTCGGGACTGGCCGCTGCCGTACTGGGTAATACAGTGGGCCGGGTCGAAACCTAAGCGCCCCAGGGAAATGCTGTCGAGCAATCAGCTAGCGGGAAAACTCAGGCTAGCGGCTTAGGCGTGAAGGGCGCCTTCTGCCGGTCGACTTGGCAGCGAGGTGCCCTTCTCTCACTCCGCTCGGTCCGCACAGGAGAAGCTCCATCAGGACTCCTTCTTGCGGCGGGGGCGGAGGCTCGCGGCGAAGCGTGGCTTTTCGAGGGCGCTGTGGAGCGCCATGTAGGCCGCCTGGACTTCGCGGCGAGAATCGTCCGGAGTGGACGCCCGCGCCGCGGGGTCGGGGTCAGGCATGCTCTTGACCTGCATCCACCGCTCGTCCCACAGCGCCTCCATCGCGGCGTTCCACCGCTTGCGCACGTCTTCGACGACCTGCTCGCGCTGCTCGTCAGCCGCTTCCCGGCGCTGCCGCCCCGCGGCGACCGCCTCGCCGAGTTCGCCGGCACTCTCCCGCTCGTGCCGGCGCAGCCGCTGCGCGGCGGTGGTGGCCAGGGCGGTAATCTCCTTGTACCGGTCCGCGGCCGGAACCTGCTCAGTCACCAGCTTCCTCCCGGATCTCGCACGGCTCGTCCGCCGCCCGCTGCGCGGGCACCGTCAGCGCTGGTTTGGCCTGGTCGCCGAGGTCGAAGGGCAGGATCACCTCGGGCCGGGAGTGCACCGCGCGGTCGAAGAACAGGCCGCGCCGCGCCCGCGGCGACCAGTTGACCATCTGCCCGGCCGCGAACGCGGCCAGCTCCTGGCCGTGCACGTCGAAGGCGACCCACGCGCCGATGTCGTCGACCGGCCCCATGCCGAGAGTGTTCTTCACCCGCTGCGCGCTGCGCCACCAGCCGATCACGTGCACCCGCAGTTCCGGGCCCTGCTTGAGGATCTTCCGCAGGTGGTCCAGCCCGCTGACCCTGGTGGTCGGGTCCTTGCGCTCCAGCGTGGTGTGCGCCGCGTCGGCGGCGTAGAGCACCAGGCAGTGCGGCACGTCGGCGCCGGAGCGGTGGTCGATCGTCTCAGCCGCGGCGGCCAGTGCGGCCTCGATGCCGTCCAAACCGACCAGTTCCACGTCGTGGCCGTCGTTACGAAGAGCTTCGGCGACGCCGCAGGCATCGTCTTCCACGTCGTCCAGCAGGGCGGCGATGGTGAACTTGATGGTGCCCGGATCGTATTGCCGGGCAAGGGAAAGCGTCGCCGTGCCGAGCACGCTTATCGCGTCCGCGAGCACCGAGCCGATCACCGCGACGTTGCGCCCCGGCGATCGCGCGAGCCGCACCGCGGCGGCCGTGCCGTTGACGTCGATGATCTGCCCGAGCAGCACCTTCGGCACCGCCACCGGTGCGCTCAGCTTCGCGTAATCATCCAGTGTGGACAGTTCCGGCAGGTTCGAGCCGTCGAACAACCTCGGCTGCCGGGCGTCGTCGTCGAGCTTCTTGCAAAGCGCCAGCTGCAGCGCGTCGAAGGTGTTCTTCGCGGTCGCGTCCGGGATGCGCGCGATCTTGTTGCCGTACTTGACGCCCGACTCGTGGTTGACGACCGCGTGCCACCGGGGCAGCTCCATCGCCGCGTTGTTCTGGTCGGCCAGCACCCGCCGGGCCTTGGGCAGCGCGATCCGCAGGATGAACTGCTCGAAGATCGCCGGCTTGCCCCAGAACGCCTCGATCCCGGACACGTCCTGGCTGGCCAGCACCAGGTGGATGCCCTGCGAACGGCCGCGCCGCGCGACGTCCTCCAGCAGCGAGGCGGCCTGCGCGGTCACCGGGTCGCGCTCGGCGAAGAGGTACTGGAACTCGTCGATCACGGCGACGATCCGCGGCCACCGGCCGGTCGGGTCCTCGGCGCGCAGCTCCTCCAGCTTGGTGACCTCGTGCTGCTTGGCGGACTCCGCGCGCCGTCGCATCTCGTCGGCCAGGAAGCGCAGCAGCGCCAGCCCGAACTCGCGGTCGGTGTTGACGTTCACCCCGACCAGCTTGGCTTGCGGCAGCCAGCTCGGATCCCGGCGGCCGGGGGTGAACTGGGCGAACGACACGCCCTCCTTGAAGTCCAGCAGGTACAGCTCCAGCTCGTCCGGCGAATAGCGGGCGGTGAGCCCGCCGAGCATGCCGTAGAGGAAGTTCGTCTTGCCCGAACCGCTGGGGCCACCGATCAGGGTGTGCGGGCTGCCGTCGCCGAGGGTGATCCACACCGGTTCGCCCTCGTCGAAGCCGACCGGCGCGTGCAGCCCGGCCGTCGAACGCTGCGTCCAGAGCTGCTCGGGCACCAGGTCGTCGAAGGTCCGCACCCGGGCCCGCCGGGCGAGGAACGCCTCCGCGATCATCGAGCACGCCTTGGTGGCCTCGTTGCGCGACGGGGACTCGTCCAGCTGCACAACGGCTTCCGGGCCGGTCATGCTGGTGCGAGCCCGGTTGCTGCGGAGCAGCGTGATGGATTCGATCGCGCTGTTCACGGTCAGCGAGAGGTCCACGACGATCAGCTGGATGCCGCAGGCCAGGCCGTTGCGGGCGATCCGCTGCAACTGTTGCTGCTGCTCCTCACGCAGCGGCTCGCCGTTGCCGAAGAGCACCGCGATGCGCCACGGCTCCGAGCGGTGCCCGGTGTCCGCGGCCAGCGAGCGCAGCGAGGTGTGGCCGCCGACCAGCGAATCGGTGTGGATCCGCCGGATGTGGTCGGAGAGCGCTTCGAGCATCTCGTCCAGCCGGGTCGGATCGTGCGCGGTGAGCAGGCCCGCGCGGGCCAGCGGGTACAGCCCAGGCAGGGTCCCGGTCAGCTGCGCGACGTCCCAGACGTGGATGCGCACCTGGCCGGGCTGGAAATGGCTGAGCAGCCGCAGCAGCAGGTTCTGCACCAGCGCTTCGGCGGAGTCGGGGTTGTAGTCGGTGATGATCCGCAGGTGCGACTCGTCCAGCAGCGGGATGGCGGCCGGGAACGGTTGCGGGGCGGGCGAATCCGGGACGGTCGCGGTGCCGATCCGCCACAGCTCGGGCGGCGGCGCGGCCGCGTCCCGGGTGCCGATCTCGCCGAGCCACTCCGGCCACGGGAGCCCGGCGGACCCGGGAGCGGCCTCCGCCGCGAGCCTGCCGAGCTGCTCCGGCCCCCGCTCGGTCCACTCCGCGTAGATCTCCGCCCGCATCCGCTGCGCTTCCCGCATCGCGGCCTGGAACACCGGGTCCGTGGAATCGGCGATCTCCGCCGGTTGGCGTTCCGCAGCGGCCACCCCGACCTGCGCGATGCGCAGCGCGAACTCCTGCTGCGCGCATTCGGCGAGGACGCGGTCGTGTTCCTTCTCGGCAGCGCCGAGCGCCGAGGCGATGCTGGTGCGCAGGCGTTCGAAGGCTGCTTCGATCCGACTCCGCCGCTCGTTGCGTTTACCCACACCCCACCTCGGAACCCGTGTTACAGACTGTGATCAAAATACCACTCGACGAGGAACCGGGCAGGCCCCTGGGGTGCCCATGCACAAGGCCGAATGCGGCGCAGTTGAGCGCCGAACACGGAAAGCCGCCGCGTACTACAGACGGGTGGCGAAGTCGCGGACCGTATCGAGGATGCGCTCGATTGCCGCCTGCGTTCCCTCGATCTGGTCATCTGCGCGGGGAAGGCCCGGAGGGATCGCGGATGCGGGGTGCTCCGGGTCGAGTTTCGCCAGCGCCTGCTGTGCCTGGGCCAGCGCGGTGCGGCAGGTGGCGAGGTGGGCACCCGCGTCCTCCAGGCGTTCCTCCGCGGTGCGCAGGGTCTGGATCAGTTCGTCGAGAGTCGACACGGGGCCACCGAGCCTGTCTTCGAGTCGGGTCGATCTTCTGTCGGGAGCCTACAGGCGGCCCGCGTAGCCCTCGGTGGAGTTGATCGTGGCGCTGAGCGTGCCCTGCACTCCGTTGATCGTCTGCATCACCTCGGCGAGCATGCCGTGCGCGTGCTGCATCTCCTCCTGGGTGCTGCCCTGGGTCGCGGACACCAGTGCGGCTTGCGCCTCTTCCAGTGCGAGGTTGCCCTGTTGCAGGGCGGCGATGGCCTCCTGCATCTTCTGGTTTGCCAAGGCAATGCCCGCGCGAACTTCTTCGACACCCGCCATCTGGACTCAGGACCTCCGTGGTGCCCAACGCTGTACCGGTCCACAAGTTAGCGTTCGGCGTCGCCGACGGCGCAAGCAGGTGGGTGCAGGTGATCACGGGGTGATCGCGGTGCGTGACGACCAGCGGAATTGATCACCCGACCGGTATGGCCCCGGGTGGGTGGGCGCCGTGCCGGGTGTCGGGTGCCGGCCGCAATTTCAATGGAAATCGGACATCTGATTTCCATTTGAAATTGCGGTCGAGGGAGTCAGTCGCGGCCGGCGGCGGCCACTGTGGATTTCTATTTGTCCGTTTCCGGATCGATCGCCGAGATCTCGATCGACGCCACCCCCGACGGCGGCGTCGGGGCGGCCGTCCACCGGGCGGTGGCGCGGTGCTCGTCGACGCGCAGCCGGGACCAGCCGGTACCGCCGAGCGTCGACATCGCGCCGAGCACGATCTCCGGCAGGTCGCCGAGCGTAGGCCCGAGGTCCATCGCGACCCGCACCAGCGGCGGATCGACCGCGTACTCGGTGATCGTGGCCGTCCGGGACAGGCGGCTGGCCACCGCCCGGGCGGGCCATTCCGCGCCCGCTCGCCGCTCGGTGACCACTTCCACCAGCAGCCGCAGCCGCGGCCTCGGGTTCCCGTGCTCGTCCACGTCGCCGATGCCCTGCGGGACCTGCGCGGGCGGCTCGTCCGGATCTGCGAGATCGGACCTGCCGAACAGGATCGACCCGCCGGACCACGCCTCGACCAGCATTCGCTCCCCGCCGCCGACCAGGTTGCCCACCAGGTCCGGGTGGTCTACCACGGCCCAGGCCGTCGGCGGTTCGCAGGACACCCGGTGCCGGGCGTAGTCGGGACCGAGCGCGCGGAGGAAGTTGCGCACCGCGCGGGACAGCCCGGCCACGTGCTGCCCGGTTTCCGCGCTGCCCCTGCTGATCGTGACCGACCAGCAGCCGGGCTCCTCGTCGGAACAGTCCCCGGAGGCCACGATCCGGCCGCCGATTCGTTGCACCAGGCCGCGGCACGCGGCGCGTGCAGACGGCTCGTCGTCGGCCGCGACGACGACGGTGATCAGCAGTTCGAGCTCGGTGTTCTCAGCCATCGCGAGACGCATTCTCCCGCACGGGCCCGGAACGTCGAACGGATGATCGGGTGAAGTCGCGCGAACCGGCGCGGTGCTCAGGCTTCGCCCTCGTCAGGCCCGGTCGGCTCGCCCTGGCCGAGGCCGTAGTAGTGGTAGAGGTCGCGGCCCTCCTGGTCGGAGAGGTGGCCGTGCTCGGCCTCGACGCGCGGGGCGTTCTTCACCCGGTCCCTGGGGACGCCCAGCTCCAGGCGGTTCTCCTCGGTGGTCGCGCCGTTGAGCGGCACGAAGGTCTCCTTGACGCCGAAGATGCCGATCCGGACGGTGACCCACTCCGGCTGGTGCGTGACGTCGTCGACGTAGACGTTGCCGACCCGGCCGACCCGGTCGCCGTTGCTGTCGAACACCGGAGTGCCGATCAGGTCCTGTGCGCGCTCGACGTTCATGGCCACCTCGCTCGCTCCGCCCCGCCTGGAGGCCGACCCCCGTCGGCCTCCTCAAGCTGCATGCGGTGGACCTGAGCTGCAACCGCGCAAGCGACACGCCTCACCCGAACAGGTAATGATCGTGATTATTTCCGCCCGCTATTAACAATCTTCGGTTTTCGGCAGGAGCTACCCCAACCGCCACGCAAGACGAGCCGGGAAGCGGGGCCCTACGAGTTCAGCTCGCGGCCGATGAAGGTGAGGATGTCGTTCATCACCTCGGCCTTGTTGGTCTCGTTGAGCAGCTCGTGGCGGCCGCCCGGGTAGATGTGCTCGTGGAACTCGCTGCCGCGGATGCGGTCGATGCCGGTGCGGGTGTCGGCCTCCGGCACCAGCTCGTCGTCCTCGCCGTGCACCCACAATGTCGGCTTGTCCAGCATCGGCCCGTCGTTGATGGCCAGCAGGCAGTCGTCGATCGCCTGCAGCGTGGCGCGCTTGAACGGGCCGTGCCAGACCAGCGGGTCGGTGACGTAGGCCGCACCGACATCGGGGTCGCGGGACAGCGTCGCCGGGTCGATCGGGGTGTCCGGGATCACGTCGTGCTCCAGGAGGTCCAGCACGTGCCAGGTGCCCAGCACCGGAGCGGACAGCACGACCGCCGCCAGGTGCTCCTGGTGTTCCTGGGCGTAGCGGGCGGCGAGCATCCCGCCTATCGAGTGTCCGATGAGGACGACGGGCAGTTCCGGGTGCTCGGCGGCGACCTCCCGGCGCAGGGTTTCCAGATCGGCCACGATCGTCTCGGCGTCCTCGAAGTAGACCCGATCGCCGGGCGAGCGGCCGTGCCCCACGTGGTCCGGGGCATAGGCCAGCGCGCGGGCGCCCACCAGCTGCTCGGCCACCCACTGGTACCGGCCGGAGTGCTCGCCGTAGCCGTGCGCGATCAGCGCGATCCAGCCCGGTTTGGTCCCCGACCACTCGCGCACCGCCAGCTCGCCGTGCCGTCCGCTGACCACTCGATCCGTTGGCTCGATCATGTCGCCACCCCAGCACACCTCATACGGCCGGGCCAGCCCCCCTGGGTTTTTCGCCGTTCGATCTTCCGCCGCGCCGGTGTCGTCGCAGCTCAGCAGTGGAGCGACCGGGGCGGAGGCCGATTCCGCGGGAAACCGGCCTGACCGGCGTCACTGGTGGTACGCGCTGTTGTTGATGGCGCCGAAGCCGCACACCGGGCCCAAGTTCCAGGTGACGGCGAGGGCATCGGTCTCGTCCGGCGGGATGACCTGCGCGCTGACCGGAGTCGGCTGGCACGGGCCGTCCGTCGGCTCCCCCTCGTGCGGGACCGCCGTCCAGTGCAGCGTGGCGCTGGCCGACTGGCCTGGCGCGAGCGTGATCAGGTTCGGGCCCGGGTTCGGCGTCCGCTCCATGGTGGTCGGCAGCGGCTTGCCGGACCCGTCGACCAGCTGCATACCGCCGTAGCCGTAGAGGATGCAGGTCTCCTTGCTGGTGTTCTGCAGCACCAGCTGCGCGTAGCGCTGGCCCGCGCCGGCTTCGGAGTTCTGCAGCGAACCCGTGAGCATCGAGGTGTGGCAGCGCTCCACCTTGCTCGATTGGTGACGCGCCTCGGCCGTCGTGGGCGTCGCCCGGCTGCCGGTGCTGCCGGTGCTGCCGGCGTTGCCGGCGTTCGTGTCGGTGTTGACGTCGGTCCGGGGTTGGGGCGCCGGCTGTTCTGCCGGACTGGCGGCCGGTGGTGCCGGTCGGATGTTGTGCGCCGGTGCCGTGATGGCTTGGCCGCTCGTCGCGCCGCAGCCCGCCATCAGCCCGGCGATCAGCAGTGCTCCGGATGCCTGGAGCGCCCGCGGGCCGAAACTCCGAGATCGGTGCGGGATCACGATGACCACCTCCCGTCCCCGTCCTCGCGGCGGGGCCGTCGGTAATTGCTCTACTACTCTGAAGACGTCCGGCTGTCGGTGTGGTTGCCTCCGCCAACGATTTTCCCGCCGTCCGCAACCGTTCGATCCGCCTCCACGTGCCGCAATCGGCGGCCCGCGACCAGTGGATCGAGTGACGGTCCACTGCACCGAAAAGGTCGTATTGCGGCCGAGAACAAACCCGATCTGGTTAATTTCCCGCACCGCGATTTCGCAGCATCTCGCTCGGGTATCGACCAATCGGATGGTGATCTTGACCTGAACGGCGGGACTGCCCGAATGCTGGACTTCGATAGTTTGGCACCGGCAGGAGGCCGTAGTCAGGGGGTTGATCATGGCCGAGCGAATTCCCGGTATTGACGTCTCGCGATATCAGGGGGAACCCGACTGGGGAGCGGTTCGGGGAGCTGGATACGCGTTCACCTACATCAAAGCGACCGAAGGCGTCGGATACGTGAGTCCGACGCTGGACTCCCAGCTGGCCGGTGCGCGCGGTGCCGGGCTGGTCACCGGGCTGTACCACTTCGCCCGCCCGGACACGAATTCCCCGCAGCAGGACGCGGCCGATTTCGCCGCTGCGGTCGGGCGGTTGAACTCCAGCGCGGCGGGCAACCTGCCGCCGTGCCTGGACATCGAAACGGATGCGCCGAACCTGGGCGCCTGGATCAAGGGGTTCATCGACGCGATCCGCGGGCACACGGGCCGGCACGAGGTCGTGGTCTACGCCTCGACGTCCTGGTTCCAGGGCAAGCTCGCGCCGGAGACCTGGGTCGACCCCGGGGTGTTCCTGTGGGTCGCGCAATACGGCCGCCCGCCGGGCGAACCCGGTTACCTCACGGACCGGGTGGCGATGCACCAGCACGCCTCGGACGGGCAGGTTCCGGGGGTCGGCGGCAACACCGACCTGAACGTGTCGATGGTTCCGTTGGAGGTGCTCACCGGGGCCGGTGCGCCGCCTCCGCCGCCACCGCAGGAGACCTACGTCGTGCAGCCCGGCGAGACGCTCTCCGAGATCGGGCAGCGATTGGGCGTAGATTGGCGGGAGATCGCCCGGATCAACGGCATCACCGACCCGGACCTGATCTACGTCGGCCAGGTGCTGAAGATCCCGCGCTGACCTAGCCGTCGTTCGTCGCAGAATCCCGTTCGTTCCGGGACGAACGGGATTCCGGCTGCTCCGGCCTGTCGTGCGCGGACCGGGCGCACCGCCAGAAATTACCGCCGAGTATGTCGTTGCGCCCCGCTCGCGATCGGTACCGACTACCGTTTTTCGGGTGAACATCGCGAAGTGCGGAGGTGAACGCGATGGCGAGTACAGCGGAGCTGCTCCGTTGCCACTGGACGCGTGGTGAACCGGGTCGCGAGGCTCCCCGGGAACTCGTGGTCGCGCTCTACCGCTGGTGGGTGGCCGCGATGGTGCTCAAGATCGTGGGTGCCACCTGGGACATCTGCTGGCACTTTCGGTGGCTGCGCGACGATTTCGCGCCACCGCACCTGATCAACACGGTCGGCACCGTGATCGTGATCGGCCTGGTGGTCTTCCATACCTACACCGGGATCGGCGTCGACCGCGCCACGCTGCGCTGGATGCAGTGGGGGCTCGGCATCTTCCTGGTCGCCGCGCCGCTGGACGTGATCAACCACCGGATCAACGGGCTGGACATCACCGCGTGGAGCCCATCGCACGCGTTGCTCTACCTCGGCACCGGGCTGCTGAGCGTCGGCCTGCTCCGCGGGTGGGCCCGCTACGGCGGCGGGGGCCGCTACTTCTACCCGGTCACCTGCTTCCTGTGGTTCACGGTGCTCGACAACTTCCTGTTCCTCAACCAGCACCAGGAGTACGGCGTGCTCGGGTTGGCGGCCTGGGAGCGCGGTACTCCGTACGCCGAGGACACCCTGCTGCAGTTCGCCGCCGACGACCTCGGCCGGCCCCTGGACTGGATCGCGGTCAAGTCGTTCACGCTGCCGGTGCCGGACTGGGTGTACCCGACGTGGGCGACGGTCACCGGGCTCGGCACGCTGGTGCTCGCCCGGCGGCTGGCCGGGCGCCAGTGGACGGCGACCACAATCGCCGCGGGTTACCTCATTTTCCGTTGCGTGGCTTGGGCATTGCTCGGGGCGGCGGGCTTCCCGATCTCGGCCGTGCCGTTCTTCCTGCTCGCCGGGGCCGTGGCGATCGACCTCTCGTTCCGGCTGGCGCCGGCGATCCGGCCGTTCGCCGGCGCGGCGGTCGTGACGGCGGTGACCTACCTGGCGTTGTGGATGCAGCAGACCTACATCGCTTCGCCGCCGGTCGACTACTGGTCGGCGCTGTACGCAGTGGTCTTGTTCGCCGCGGTGTGGTGGCTCGTCTCGTACCTGCTCGACACCGAGAGCGGTCGCCGGAGCTGGCGGCGGGTGGTGTCGCGCGGTCAGACGATGACCGGGGCGCGGGAAAGCACGACCCCCAAGCCGTAGGCGATGCCCATCACGCCGACCTCGGCAGCGGCCCAGCCGATCAGCGCGGTGCGCTGGTGGCGCGCGATGCGGGGCAGCAGGCGGAAGCGCATCTGCGACGCCACCGCACCCAGCACCACCAGGCACCCGGCCTTGGCCAGGATGATCTGGCCGTAGCCGGTGTTGATCAGGCCGGGCAGGCCGACGGCCGGTGTGATGATCAGCTCCATCAGGCCGTTGAACAGCCCGGAGATCCCGACGACGAAGATCGCGATGGTGGCGAGCTTCGAGAAGCGCGGCAGGGCCTCGGCGAGCAGCCCGCGGCGCGGCGCCACGAACAGCGCGACGGAGGCCAGGCCGCCCGTCCACATCGCTGCGCCGATCACGTGCAGCTCCATCGAGATCATGCTGAAGTCGTGGTACTGCCAGTCCGTGGCGTGACCGGTCAGCGGCATTGGGAGCAGGCCGAGCAGCGCGATGATGGTGCGCAGTTCCGCCGGGACCTTCTCGCCGACCCGGACCGCGACCAGGCCCAGCGCCGCGCACAGCAGCCCGGCGCCGGCGCTGGCGAGCAGGCCAGGACCTGCCGGGACGTTCGCCACGTAGTCGATCAGCAGCCGGGTTGTGAGGGAGCGGTCCGGGCTGAGCTCCGCGGTCTGCAGCACCAGTGACAGCAGGGCGCTGAGCATCCAGACCAGCGCGGTGACCACCGTGAACTGCCTGGCAAGCGCCATGACCGGCTCGGTGTGCTTGGGGCGGTCGAAGCCCAGTAGCTTCGGCAGCAGGCTCAGGCCGACGGTCGCCAGCGCCGCGACGTCGAGCAGGGCTCGCACGGCCGGCAACCCGAAGTGCACGAGCGGCGGCAGGTCGGGGAGGCCCGGGATGGTGCCGACGGCCGTGTAGGCGGTCGCGGCCAGCGCGGTCAGCAGCGCACCGCCCAGGAGTGCCGCCACCACGGCGGCCTTGGCGCCGACCACATTGCGCTCGTCCGTGTCGGCGGGGCGCGCCGGCTTCGCAGGCCGGCCGTGCTGGGAGACGTCGGAGTCGGCAGCCACAAGTGCATCGTCTCACCCGGATGAGCAAGCATTGCCGTTCGGGCCGGAGGAAGCGCCGGATTTCATCACTGGTCGTGACCGAATTGTTTCGGTGCGCGAACAGTTTCGCGGGCGTGATGTTGTCGTGGTGTCGCATTCGTCACCGTTTCCGCCCCGAATAGTTGATCTTCGCCCAATGCGATTTCCCTGCTGGCAGGGTGTCTTCACCCGGGTATCGATAATCCGCGGGTTTGCCCACCGGGCAGTGCCGTTCCGGTCCGGCCTGGGCGGGAAGTGTTGCTGACAAAGTCCTCAGCAACGTTGTTCTACAGTCGTGCATGTGTATCCGGCGGACAGTGCAGAAGCGCATGCGGGGGGTGCGTCCGGCGCGCCTCGGTCGTGCGCGGGTGCAACGATTCCGAAAGCTGCTGGGTTCTTTCCGCACGTTTCGTCGAACAGTCGACTTGCGTTCACCGGATCGGTTCGCACATATTCGTCTGGCGTTTCACGGGCCGCCGCAATTACGTGCTTTGCTGTAATGCCCGGTGGGCGGACCGAGGTCGGCATGCGGGTTTCCCGGAGGCTTGACCGGGGCGGTGCCGAACCGCGTTTCCGCAGGCCCGGAGGGGTTTCGGGGTCGATCCGGGGGCGTCGCGACCCAGCGGTCCGGCGGGCGCCCCAGGGTGCGAACCTGGCACGTCTCAGGGAAATTGGGGGTCCGGCCCCGGATGTGAGCCGGACTCGCGAGACGCGAGATTGAGCGGTGTGGACGAACAGCGAAGGCAGGAATCGGCGGGTTCGGAACCTGGCACTGGCAGTAGGCCGACGCGGCGGACGCCGCGGGGCTCGACAGCGGGACGTGGCATGGATCGCGCACTAGGGTGTTCGGTAGTCGAACGTTCCCGCAGCCTGGTGAAGAGGACTGACCCGGTCGTGCACCACCATCCGACCACACCCACGGGGAGTGGTCCGCGATGACTGCACTCGCTGTGCTGCTCGCCGCGCTGGGGGCCTGCGGGTACGCCGTGGGAGCACGACTGCAGCACGCCGCGGTGCACGACACGATGGACGGCGGCGGGCTCGGCCTCCGCAGCCAGGCCCAGCTCCTCCGCAACCCCCGCTGGTTGGGGGGCTTGGCGGCACTCGGCAGCGGCACGGTGCTGCACGCCTGCGCGCTCGGCCTGGCACCGCTGAGCGTGGTGCAGCCGGTCGGCGTGCTGGCGCTGCCGATCACCGTGCTGCTGAACCTCCGGCAGCAGGGCATCCACGCGCGCGACCTCAAACCCAGCGTCGCGCTCTCGGTGGTCGCGGCCACCGGCGGCGTCGCCGCCTTCGTGTTCCTCGCTGCCGGCAGCGCCACCGCCACTCCGATCGCGGGCGGCGAGCAGCTACTGGCCACCCAGCTGGTGGCCGGCGCGATCCTGATGCTGGCCGTGCTGGCCGTGCTGACCCGGTCGAAGGCGCGTTGCGTGCTCTTCGCCGCTGGCTGCGCGGTGGCGTACGGGTACGTCTCGGTGCTGATGCGGGCGGTGGCGCAGCAGCTCGGCACGACCGAACTGCTGGACATCAACCCGCTGCCGCTGCTCGGCATCGTCGTCGCGATGGTCGTGGGCGGTTGGCTGTTGCAACACGGGTACGCCAGTGGCCCGCCGGACCTCGTGGTGGCCTGCCTGACCGTGATCGACCCGCTGGTGGCCGTGGGCCTGGGCATCGGACTGCTCGGCGAAGCCGACCACGTCAGCACGTGGACGGCCGTCGGCGAAGCCCTTTGCGCCGTGGTGGCCTGCGCCGGCGTCTTCGCGCTGGCCCGCTACCACCCCGACACCCAGGGGCAACGGGCTCCCGCCACCGCTGCGGCCACCGTGTCCTCCGCTGTTGGTCTGCCTTCTGCGACCACCGTGCATTCGACCGCTTTGCCCCCGACGAACACCGCGACCTCCACGACCACTGCGACCACTGCGACCACTGCGACCGGCAGCAGTGATCTTGCCGGACCGAGTTCGACAGATCGTCCTGACGGGAGTTCCACTTGACTTCGCAACCGTTCAGTAGGCGCCCGCTGCGGATCGTGGTCGGCGCGACCACGTATCCCCCCGACGTGAACGGGGCGGCGAACTTCGGCCACCGCCTGGCGACTGGGCTGTCCGGTCGCGGCCACGACGTGCACGTCGTCTGCCACTCGACGGACCGGGAGTCGCGCATCGACGTCGAGGACGGCGTGACGGTGCACCGCGTCGCCTCATACGGCTCGCCGTTCCACCCGTCGATCCGGGGGCTCCTGCCGTGGCAGGCCGCCCAGGCGGACCGGCTGATCGCCGAGATCCAGCCCGACGTCGTCCACGTGCAGTCGCACTTCTTCATCTGCCGCGGCCTGATCAACTCGGCGCGCCGCCGGGACCTCGGGTTGGTGGCCACCAACCACTTCATGCCGGAGAACATCTTCGGCTACTTCAAGGTCCCACAGTTCCTCCAGCACGCGGCGGGCCGCCTGCTGTGGCACAACCTGGTCAAGCACTACCGCAAGGCGCAGCTGGTGACCGCTCCGACGCCGCGAGCCGTCCAGCTGTTGCAGGAGAACGGGTTCGCCGAGCTGACGCTGCCCGTCTCCTGCGGCATCGACGTCGAGCGGTACCGGCGTCGGGCCCGGAGCTACCGCAAGCAGCACCCGGATCCGGGTACCCGCACCGTGCTGTTCGTCGGACGGCTCGACGAGGAGAAGCACATCGACGACCTGCTGCGGGCCATGGCGCTGCTGCGCACCAAGACGCCGACGCGGCTGGAGATCGTCGGCAACGGCAGCCGCCGCGCCGCCTTCGAGCAGCTCGCAGTGGAACTCGGCATCGCCGACCGGGTGCACTTCCACGGGTTCCTCAGCGACGACGAGCTGCTGGACGCCTACGCCCGCGCCGACCTGTTCTGCATGCCCAGCATCGCCGAGCTGCAGAGCCTGGCCACCATGGAAGCCATGTCGGCGGGCACCCCGGTGGTGCTGGCCAACGCCATGGCCCTGCCGCACCTCGTGCAACCGGGCCAGAACGGCTGGCTGTACCCGCCGCGGGACGTGCACGCCCTGGCCAGCGCGATCGACGACGTGATCAGCGACCGCGTAACGATCGACCGGATGGGCGCGGCCAGCGAGCGGCTCGTGTCCCGGCACGACATCGACGAGATCCTGGGCCGGTTCGAAGCGATCTACCGCCACGCGATCGACCCGGACGGCGCCGTCGAGCTCGACGAGATCCGTACCGAGCTGGCGAGCTGATCCGGCATGACCACCCCGGAACTCCACCCCGCGGAGCGGGTGGAGCACATCGGCGGCGCCGAGCTGCACTACTGGATCTACCGCGAGCACCTCACCGAGACCAGCGACCTGGTCACCGCGGCGGGCCCCGCAGTCACCCAGGTCGGTTCGGTCGTCCCGATCGACCCGGTCGAACCTGCCGACACGGTGCTGATGGTGCACGGCCTGCGCGGTACCCACCACGGTCTCGAGCTCGTCGCGGCTGGCCTGCCGGACCAGCGCGTCGTGATCCCGGACCTGCCCGGGTTCGGGGACTCCGGGCCGATGAGCGGGCGGCGGCACGACGTCGCCGGCTACGCGCAGGTCATCACCGAGCTCATCGAGCGGCTCGGCGGCCGAACCCGGCCGATCGCGCTGCTCGGGCACTCCTTCGGCTCGATCGTGGCCGCCCAGGTCGCCGCCACGTCGCCCGAACTCGTGCGACGCCTGGTGCTGATCAACCCGATCGCGACTCCGGCGCTGCGCGGACCGCGCGTGGTGCTGTCCGGGCTCACGTCCGCCTACTACACGCTGGGCAAGCGGTTGCCGTTGCGGGCCGGGCATTCGCTACTGAGCAACAGGTGGGTGGTGCTGGCGGCGAGCCGGGCGATGACGCGGACGAAAGACAAGCAGCTTCGCGGGTTCATCGACGCCAACCACCTGCGGTACTTCAGCCGCTTCCACAGCCCCGCCCTGCTCAGCGAGACCTTCGAGGCTTCGGTGACGCACACCGTGGCCGACCACGTCGACGCGCTCCGGATGCCGACCCTGCTGATCGCGGGGGAGTCGGACGAGATCGCGCCCCTGGAGGGCCAGCGCGCGCTGGCGGGTCGGCTCGCCGACGCCGAACTCGTGGTGATCCCGAACGTCGGCCACCTGATGCACTACGAGACGCCGGGGCCGGCGGCCGAAGCGATCCGACACTTCCTCGGAGCGCCATGAACGGCCCGGAGCCGCAAGGGAGCGGTACCGCCGACCCGAGTCCGAGTGCGGCCGGGTCGAGGACGATGAACGTCGTCGTCGATGCGCGCTGGACGCGGACCGATCAGCACGACGGGATCAGCCGCTACGGCGCGAGCTTGATCGAGGCATTGCACCACCTCCATCCGGTGACGATGTTGATCCATGACGAGCGGCAGCTGCGGCTGCTGCCGTCCGGTGTTCCGCACGTGAAGGTCAACAGCCCGTTCTCGCCGCGGGAGCTGTGGCTGTCGCGCACCCTGAACCGGCTCGGTGCGGACGTCGTGTTCAGCCCGCTGCAGGTGATCGGCGGGTTCCGGCGCGACTACCGGCTCGTCCTCACGCTGCACGACCTGATCTACTACCGGCATCCGCAGCCGCCGGGGTTCCTCCCGCGGCCGGTGCGCGCCGCCTGGCGGCTCTACCACAAGGCGTTCTGGCCGCAGCGGGTGATGCTCAACCGGGCTGACGCGGTGGTCACGGTCAGCGAGACGACCAGGAAGCTGATCGCGGAGCACCGGCTCACCCGGCGCCCGGTGACGGTCGTCCACAATGCACCGTCCCCGCCGCCGGAGGACGACGTGCTCGAGGGGGTCGAAACCGGTGCGGCTCAAGAACAACCGGGTGGGCCGCGGGAACTCGTGTACATGGGTTCGTTCATGCCGTACAAGAACGTGGAAGCGTTGATCGCAGGCATGGCTCTCCTTCCTGGGTATCGCCTGCACCTGGTCAGTCGAGTCGCGCCGGCGCGCGAAGTGGAATTGCGCGGACAGCTACCTCCCGATGTCGATGTCGTTTTCTGGCGGGGAATCAGTGAATGCGATTACCAGGCGCTGCTGGGGAGGGCGAGCGCGCTGGTCACCGCTTCTCGGGACGAGGGTTTCGGGCTGCCGATCATCGAGGCGATGAACGCGGGGACGCCGGTGGTCTGCAGCGATCTGGAGATCTTCCAAGAGGTGACCGGGGGACACGCGAGGTTCTTCGATCCGGGGTCGTCGAAGGACTTCGCCACCGCGGTGCGCGCCGTGGAGGATTTCCGTACGCGTGCGGACCTGGTCGCCGCGGCTCGTGGTCAGGCGGCGAAATTCACCTGGGCCAACTCCGCCGAGCGCCTGCTTGAGCTGATGCGGGACCTGGTCCGCTGAGTTTCTGTCCTGGCGGTTGCGTCCGACGGGCCTGGCTTTGCCCGGGGGTTCTCAGGTGCCGTCCCGGTAGGCCGGACACCTGAGTCGGGGATTCCGGGCGAGCCCGGGGGCTGGGATTCCCCCGGAGGCGCGCGCAATCGGTTCAGGACGGTTTCTCGGCGGTCAGTGCGACCAGATCTTGATCGCCCGGGCGACGTATGTCGCCCGCGGTGTTTGGGAACCCGTTGGGTACGTGGCGAATTCCGCACCGCTGTCGCAGTAGGGGTCCTGGTAGACCGTCACCGGATGACCGGTGTTGTTCACGAAGGACCGCACCTCCACGTCTTGCCGGAGCTGGACGCACTGCTCCAACGTGGTCGTCTGGAGGCCGACCTCGTGCACCTGCCCGGCGTACTCCTCCTCCGGGTAGCTGCAGAAAGTTCCTGCTGCGCACGGCTTTTCCGGCGGTGCAGCGTACGCGCCTCCGGAACCGACGGAGATCGCGGCGAGGGCGAACAGCGCGGGGACGAATATGCGCCAGACGCCGGTCCGCCCGGTCCGACGCCAGGAGGACGACCGGGTGCCGACGCACAACGGCGCGGCGCAAGCGAACTTGGACATGCGAAAATCCCTTCGTGAGCGGATAATGAGTGGCTAGCGGCCGGAATCGGCGCACTGGAAACAGGATTCCCGAAGCCCGGATCGGAATGCCAGCGAATTTGCTGGATACACCCCGACCGGGTGGATTTCCGTGTGTGGGGAAATGTCGCGGTGCCGCAGCGGAACGGCCCGGTGAGCTGTCGAAGCGCCTGCGACTGCGGTATACAGACATCCGGTTACCACTCGGTAGTGCGGAGGTCGGCAATGACGTTGGACGCTGATGTCATCGTGGTGGGCGCCGGCCTGGCCGGCCTGGTCGCCACCGCGGAACTGGCCGACGCGGGCCGCCGGGTGGTGCTGGTGGACCAGGAGCCCGAGGCCTCCCTGGGCGGCCAGGCGCACTGGTCGTTCGGCGGTCTCTTCCTGGTCGATTCCCCGGAACAGCGCCGGTTGGGCGTCCGGGACTCCCGCGAACTGGCGCTCCAGGACTGGCTCGGCTCCGCCGGTTTCGACCGGCCCGAGGACCACTGGCCCCGGCAGTGGGCGGAGGCCTACGTGGACTTCGCCGCCGGGGAGAAGCGGGCTTGGCTGACCGCGCAGGGCGTACGGTTCTTCCCGCTGGTGCAGTGGGCCGAGCGCGGCGGCTACCTGGCCACCGGGCACGGCAATTCCGTGCCGAGGTTCCACATCACCTGGGGCACCGGCCCCGGGGTGCTCGCGCCGTTCATCCGCAGGGTGCGGCAGGCGGCCGAACGAGGCCTGGTGTCGTGCCGGTTCCGGCACCGCGTCAGCGAGCTGATCACCAGCGGCGGCGCGGTGACGGGGGTGCGCGGCGAGGTGCTCGCGCCGAGCTCGGCGGAACGCGGACAGCCGAGTTCTCGCGACGTGGCAGGAGATTTCGAGCTGCACGCGCAGGCCGTCGTCGTCGCATCGGGCGGCATCGGCGGGAACCTCGACCTGGTGCGGCGGAATTGGCCCGAGCGCTACGGCCAACCGCCGAAAGAGATGATCGCCGGGGTGCCCGACCACGTGGACGGGCGGATGCTCGAAGTGGTGTCCCGCAGCGGCGGGCACATCATCAACCCGGACCGGATGTGGCACTACACCGAGGGAATCCGCAACTACGCGCCGATCTGGAGCAAGCACGGCATCCGGATCCTGCCCGGCCCGTCGTCGCTGTGGCTGGACGCGGAAGGGCGGCGGCTGCCCGCGCCGCTGTTCCCGGGCTTCGACACCCTCGGCACGATGGAGCACATCGCGAAGACCGGCCACGAGTACACGTGGTTCGTGCTCGACCGGCGCATCATCAGCCGCGAGTTCGCGCTGTCCGGCTCCGAGCAGAACCCGGACCTGACCGAGCGCAGCCTCCGCAAGCTGCTGCAGCGAGGCGGCGGTGGCACCCCGGGGCCGGTCGCCGAATTCGTCCGCCGCGGCCCCGACTTCGTCGTCCGGCGCACCGTTGCGGAGTTGGCGCGCGGGATGAACGACCTGGTCGGAGACCAGCTGATCGACGCTGCCGCGCTGGAGCGTGAGATCGTCGCCCGCGACCGCCAGGTGGAGTCGGGGCTGGGCAAGGACGAGCAGGTCATCGCCATCCGCGCGGCCCGCCGCTACGTGGTCGACCGGATGATCCGGGTCGCCGAGCCGCACCGGCTGCTGGACCCGGCAGCCGGGCCGCTGATCGCGGTGCGGCTGTCCATCCTGACCCGCAAGACGCTGGGCGGGCTGGAAACCGACCTGTCCGGACGGCTCCTGCAGGATTCGGGCGAGCCGCTGCCCGGCCTCTACGCGGCCGGCGAGGTCGCGGGATTCGGCGGTGGTGGCGTGCACGGGTACCGGTCCTTGGAGGGAACCTTTCTCGGCGGCTGTCTGTTCTCCGGTCGGCAGGCCGGGCGAGCGGCCGCCGCCGCGCTGGCATAGCCCTTGTGACCTGCGGAATCCGCCGGATGTGCGGACAATCGGATCATGCGAGATCCGGCCGGGTCGAGCCCGTGGGAGCTGCGGATCGGGCACGAGGAGCTGCTGATCCGGAAGCGGTACGAGTTCATCAGCATCGTCAACGACTTCCTGATCGCGGTCTGGTTCATCGCCGGCAGCCTGCTGTCCTCCACGAGGACACGGCGACCGCGGGCACCTGGCTGTTCCTGCTGGGCAGCTGTGAGCTCGCGGTCCGGCCGGTGATCAGGCTCGCCCGGCACGTGCGCCTGCGGCGGTTGCGGCCGGTCGGCCTCCGGGGATCGGACCAGGATTTCTGACCCGGCGGTTCCCGGCGTCCGAATGCGGTTCCATCAGAGGTAGCAACCGCTGACGAATCCGCTGACGCGGGTGCGGCGATTCGTGATGTCGAACCATTCCGAATTCGCCGATCCGTCCGGGCAGCGGACGGATTCCCCGCCGACCGCCTCGCCGATGGTGGCGTTGTCCCCGGGATTTCCCACGCCGCGCGCGGAGGCGGCGGTATTGGGTGCCGAGCGGATCCGGACGCCGGGCACACGGAAGTCGCCGGCCCGGCCGTGCGAGGCCTTTTCGGCCAGTTCGACCAGGCCGTTCTTGATTTCGGCCGCGATGGTGGCGGTCTGGACGCCCAGCCCGGACACGGGCAGGACGGCGGCGGTGACCGCGGCGAGCAGTGCATTTCGAACCGTTCGCATGGAATACCCCCCGATACGCCCGCCAGGCTGCTCCCCATTGCCCCCTGCTATTGCTGAAGCGTCCTTTTGGCGGGCAACTCCAGTTTATGGAGAATTGCGGTCGACCGGCAGTATCCGATTGGGTAGAGCACAATTGTGAGCGGCCGGTGACTCGCGGCGATCGGGGTGAACGGCGAACCCCACCTGTGGGTTAGCGGAGCAGCGGCACCGATGCGGTGCGTGCCGACGAGAACGTCTCAACATTCGTCTGCGAAGTGCCGCAGCCGCTTCCAACCGCCGCCCCAGCCGCCGTCGCGAAGCTCAGCTTGACCGGCCGAAGCTGTCGCAAGCGCCGCAGGCGCTCAGCCCACGCACGCAGCTTGCGCCGCCGCGGGTTCTCACCCGTCGTCTGGCGGGGACAGCCCCGAATCCGCGTATTGGCCGCAAGCCGGGGATCCCGGAGTCCAGACGGCGTCTGAGGGTCCGCTCCTTGCACCGCCACGCAGAACGAGCCTGGAATCCAGAAACGTCAGCCGGCGCGGGAGCCGATGCCGGTCAGGGCGCGGACCTCCATCTCGGCCTGGCGCTCCTCGTCGACCGAGTCACGGCCCACGAAGGTTCCGATGATTCCGCAGATGAACGATACCGGGATGGACACGATGCCAGGGTTCTTCAACGGGAAGAAGGCGAAGTCCATGCTCGGGAGGATCGAGTCCGGCGAGCCGGAAACCACCGGGGAGAAGATCACCAGCAGCAGGCAGGAGCCGAGCCCGCTGTAGATGCTCCACAGCGTGCCCGTGGTGTTGAACCGCTTCCAGAACAGCGAGTACAGCAGCGTGGACAGGTTCGCCGAGGCGGCGAACGCGAACGCCAGGCCGACCAGGAACGCGATGTTCTGCCCGATGACGAGGATGCCGCCGAGGATCGAGGCGATGCCGATCACCAGCGCGGTCAACCGGGCTACCCGCACCACGGAGTCGGAGTCGATGTCGCCGCGGCGGATCACGTTGGCGTAGACGTCGTGCGCGAACGACGCCGATGCGGTCAGCGTCAACCCGGCCACCACCGCCAGGATCGTGGCGAAGGCGACCGCCGCGATGATGCCCAGCAGCACCGTGCCGCCGATGCGGTAGGCCAGCAGCGGGGCCGCGGAGTTCTCCGCACCCGGTGCGCTCAGGATCGCGTCGGTGCCCACCAGCGCGGCGGCGCCGTAGCCGACGACCAGGGTGCAGATGTAGAACACCGCCACCACCCAGGTCGCCCAGACCACCGAGCGGCGGGCCTCGCGGGCGTTGGGCACGGTGTAGAACCGCATGAGCACGTGCGGCAGGCCGCCGATGCCGAGCACCAGGGCCAGCGACAGCGACACGAAGTCCAGCTTGGTCAGCTCGGACTTCCCGTACTGCACGCCGGGGGCGAAGATGTCGCGGCCGTGCGGGTTGTTGTCGGCGGCGTGCTGCAGCAGGTTCGTGAAGCTGTAGCCGAACTTGCCGAGCAGGAAGATCGTGATCATCGCGACGGACAGCAGCAGCAAGGCGGCCTTGATGATCTGTACCCAGGTGGTGCCCTTCATGCCGCCCACCAGCACGTAGGTGATCATGATCGCGCCGACCGCGGCGATCACCAACGCTTGGCCGAACTTGCCGTGCACGTTGAGCAGCAGGGCGACCAGACCGCCCGCACCGGCGATCTGGGCGATCATGTAGATGATCGTGATGGCCAGCGTCGAGGCGGCCGCCGCGGCCCGCACCGGGCGCTGGCGCATCCGGAAGCTGAGCACGTCGCCCATGGTGAAGCGACCGGTGTTGCGGGTGCGCTCGGCGAGCAGCAGCAGGTTGATCAGCCAGGCGACCAGGAAGCCGATGGAGTACAGGAAGCCGTCGTAGCCGTAGGTCGCGATCGCCCCGGCGATGCCCAGGAACGACGCGGCGGACAGGTAGTCGCCGGAGAGCGCGATGCCGTTCTGCGCACCCGTGAACGAGCTGCCCGCGACGAAGTAGTCGCTGGAGGTGCCCCGGTTGCTCACCCGGTACACGATGAAAAGCGTGATCAGCACGAACACCGCGAAGACGCTGGTGTTGATGATCGCGCTGTCGGCCGGGATCAGCTGCGGCTCATTCACTGGTCGTACTCTCCCGCGTCATGTCGGATCCGGTCGACATCGGGGTCGATGCGGCGACGGGCGAACCGGACGTAAAGCGAGGTCAGGCCCACCGTGGTGATGAACTGGCCGATGCCCATGACCAGTCCGACGTTGATCTCGCCGATCAGCGGTCGGGCCATGAATTCCCGGGCGTAGGCGGCGATCGCCACGTACCCGATGTACCAGGTCAGGAAAAACGCCGTCGCCGGAAAAACGAACCATTTCAGCCGGCGGCGCAGGGCGCGGAATTCCGCGCTCTCCTGGATAGCGATGAAATCGGGGGGTTCGTTAGTCGCGCGAACGGAGCTCTTGCCGATTCCGCCGAAGGCTGCCCGCGGATTTCCGGGCTGGTCGCGCTGACTGCCGCGCAGCGCGGATTGCGTTGCGTTGCTCATGCATCCTTCCTGGAACTTCGCGGTTGGCCCGCTGGGCCGAGGCCTGGCGGCGGCGGGGAATTCTAACCACTCCGCGCAGGTGATCAACAGTGTGGTGATCGCCACCTGGTATGGGATTCCGAGACTACCGGTCGGCGGTCCGCGGGCTGCGGAGAGGCGACGCCCCGCGCTTGGTTGCTGTCCGGTATTGCCAGGTCAGCGGTCCGGTCTCGCGGCAGCGATCTTCCTGACCAGGCCTTATGGGGGGATCGGGGCCGAGATTGAATACCCTCTTTAGGCTGAACGAGTGAAAAAAGCGCGGCGGGCGAAGTGGGGTTGACCACTCGGCGTGACATCGCCTGTTTGTCGTAGCGGAATGGGAAAAAGCCCCCGGTACTATCACGGGTTACGGGGCTTATAGTGCTGAGGCACTGAAAGACAGTCGCGCGATCCGAAAGGTCACGGTTCGGTACCAGTGTTCGTAATGCGCCAACCGGGGGCGCGCGTGGTTACGCAGAGTGCATCTAAATCTGCATTGGTACGATGCAGTATCGTAAGGCGTTTCCGGTTGCCGGGTGCTGCTCGACCACGGCTGGATTTCACCCTAGACAGCCCAGACGACGATTGCGGGACCGCACGCATGCGCCGTTCTTCAACGTATTGTTCGCCCGAGGTCCAGACCGCGACTGACCTGCACGAGGGCCCTGGCTCGCAGCCGGGAGCGCGGTCGTGACGGCGGGCCGGTTAGGGCGCACCCGCGACGCCGTGGTGCAGTGGCGCAACTGGTCGCTGCCGACGAAGTTGGCCGCGGTCGTGCTGGTACCGGTCATCTTCGCGATCACGCTCGGTATCGGACAGATCCGGTGGCAGGTCGACAAGGCGGCCGAGTACGACCTCGTCGAGCAGGTGCTGAACACGGTCGGCCGGGTCGACCCGCTGGTCGTCAGCATCCAGCAAGAACGAACCCGCGCGGTGGAGTTCCTGGTCGGCGACGGCGAGTTCGGCCCGATCGAGGAGCAGGCGGCCGCGGTGGACCGGGCCGCCGCCGACGTCGGGCAGCACCTCTCCTCGTCCGACGTCGCCACGGGAGTCGTCGCCGACCGCTACGGCGAACTCCGGCCGCTGCTGGACGGGCTCGGTCAGCTCCGCCAGCAGGTCCGCGACCGCCGGATCGGCGAGGCCAAGGCGATCGACGAGTACACCCGTGTAATCGCCTCGGTGCTAGCCCTGGACCGCGCGCTGAGCAGCAGCCTCGCCGACCGCAGCCTGTCCAGCACGGCGACCGCGCTGCAGGACATGATGGGCCTGACCGAGGAAGTGCGGTTGCAGCAGGCCTGGGTGCTGACCGGGCTGTCCGAGGGCGAGCTCAAGCCGGCCGCGCTGGAGAGCCTGAACGGCTCGCGCGCCCGGTTGCAGAGCAAGATCACCGATGCTCGTGCCACCGTTGTCGCGAACTGGCAGCAGCGGCTGGACCAGACATTCGCGGCTCCGGCGATCGCGGACCGGAACAGCATGCTCCGCGCGATCATGACCGAGAGCACCGACAACGTCTACTCCGGTGGGTTCTCGGTGAAGCGCGACGCGTGGAACTCCGGCACCGAAGCCTCGGTCGCGCTGATCGACAAGGGGCGCGGCGATCTGGCGGCCGACGTCCGCACCACCGCTTCGCGGCTGGAGGACGAGGCCAGCAGCGCCGCCGGCTGGGATTCGGTGCTGCTGCTGTCCGCGCTGATCGCAGCCGCCGCGATCATCATGGTGATCGCGCGACAGCTGCTCGGTTCGCTGCGCGTCCTGCGCAGCAGCGCGCTGGACGCCGCGGAGTACGAGCTGCCGGCGGCGGTGGCCAGCATCCGGGAGGGCAATGTCGCGGACGCGGTCGTCGAGCCGTTCCCCGTCGACACCACCGATGAGGTCGGGCAGCTGGCCCGCGCCTTCGACGAGGTGAACCAGCAGGCGCTGCGGCTCGCGGTGGAGCAGACGGACCTGCGCCGCGGCTACGGCGAGGTGTTCGTCAGCATCTCCCGGCGCAGCCAGAGCCTCCTGGAACGCCAGCTGCGGCTGTTCGAGCAGCTGGAGCAGGACGAAGAGGACCCGGACCAGCTCGCGCGGTTGTTCCAGCTGGACCACCTGGCCACCCGGATGCGGCGCAACAACGAGAACCTGATGGTCCTCTCCGGCAGCGACCTGGCGCGCCGCTTCACCCAACCGACTGACCTGGCGGACGTGCTGCGCGCCGCGGTTTCCGAGATCGAGCAGTACCCGCGGGTCGTGGTGCAGCCGCCGCCGGCGGTCAAGCTGCGCGGGCACACCGCCAGCGACCTGGTGCGGCTGGTCGCCGAGCTGTTGGACAACGCGGCGAACTTCTCCGCCCCGGACACGACCGTCACGGTGTCCAGCTACCAGGCCGGTGACGGCACGGTGGTGCTAGACGTGCTGGACCAGGGCATTGGCATGGGCCACCAGGAACTCGCCCGGGCCAACGAACGGCTGGCCCACGTGGACGAGGACGACCTCGCCACCTCGCGCCGGATGGGGCTGTTCGTCGCCGGGCGCCTGGCGGTTCGCCACGGTGTCGGCGTCGAGCTGCACGGCGGGCCGGACGTCGAGGGCGTCCGGGCGACGGTGATGATCCCGGCCGAGCACGTGGTCTCGGTCGAGTCCGGGCCTGCCCTGGCGCCCCCGGCGGCGCCGGGCCAGCGCAACGGGCATGCGCACACCGACCTGCCGACCTCCGGCGTGCTGCCGCGCCGCGGCGAGCAGCCCGCGGCCGCGCAGGACAGTTCGCCCTGGCAGGAGCCCACTTCGGCGAGCCTCTCCGAGTCCAGCGTCCCCGATCGCGAGGACTGGCCGACGGCGCACCTGTTCGACGCGCCGATCGACATCCCGCAGCAGCCGCGCGCGGTGCCGTCGGACCTGGGTGTGGACTGGCCGGAGGCCGAGCCGCCTGCGGAGCGGCCGCCGGCGGAGTCGCCGGTCTTCACCGAGGCCTCCACCCAGTGGTTCCAGCCGGCCAGCGAGAACCCGTACCTGACGTCGCGGGACGAATCCGGCGAGGTCAGCTGGCCCGGCGCGGAGGACGAACCGGCCGCGGGCGTGGGTTTCCCGCAGAACTCGGACTTCCTGGCGGGCGACCGGCAGGCGGCGGAGCCTTCGTTCACCTCGTCCGGGCTGCCGCGCCGCGTGCCGCGCGGCCAGCAGACGGCGGAACCGGCACCGGCGGCGGAACCGGCTGCCGACATGCCCGCCCGCATTCCGGAGGACATCAGCCGGAAGCTTGCCCACAACGGCGTCCACTTCGGGCACCCGGCGGAGACCTCCGGGGCGGGCTCATGGATGCAGGAGCCCACCGGGCAGGACGCGTGGGCGTCGGAACCGGAGGGATCGGACGACTGGGGCTCGGCACCCGTCGAGCCCCAGCAGTGGGTCCCGGACACTTCCGGAGACACCTGGAGCTTCGCCGCCGATAGCGCGCGCGAAGCGGCGGAGGCCGCGGTGAACCCGCAGCCGACTTCGTTCACCCAGGCGGGCCTGCCGCGCCGGACCCCGAAGGAGCATCTGGTGCCTGGCAGCGTGGCGGATTCCGGGCCCCAGGAAGCCGCGGCGTTCCAGCGCGACGCGGATCAACTCCGCGGGCGGCTGGCCGACTTCCAGAGCGGTGTCAGTCGTGGGCGGCATCGAGCAACCGATGAGGGCTGACATGAAGTCCGCAGCGCTAAGGCGTGATCACCTCGGCGACGAACAGGAGGTTGCATGACTGCTCAGGAAATGATTTCCCAAAGGTTCGGCTGGCTGATCACCGACTTCACCGAGCGCGTGGCCGGTGTGGCGCACACGATCGTGGTGTCCGCCGACGGCCTGGTGCTGACCGCCTCGGCGACGCTGCCCAGGGACCGGGCCGATCAGCTGGCCGCGGTCGCCTCCGGGCTGCTGAGCCTCACCCAGGGCTCGGCGAAGTGCTTCGAGGCAGGGCGGGTGGTGCAGACCATTGTCGAGATGCAGCGCGGCACGCTGCTGCAGATGGGCATCAGCGACGGCTCCTGCCTGACCGTGCTCGCCGCCCCGCAGTGCGACATGGGGCTGGTCGCCTACGAGATGACCATGCTCGTGGAGCGCGTCGGCCAGATCCTCACGCCGGAGATCCGGTCGCAGCTGCAGGGAGCGCCGAACGCGTTCACCGGCCAACTGGTGTGAGGATGCGATGAGTAGACGCTCGGAATATCCACGGCGGGGCCGAAGACGGGACAATTCGGGGGACGACAGCTTCGCCCACGTCGTCAACGGGTTCACCTTCGGCAGCGGTCGCAAGCGCGTGCGGGACGAGCCGCAGGAGCAGTACGCCGAGCATTACGAGGACCAGGAAGACGACCAGTACGACGATTACGACGATCGGAATGAGGAGGCCTACCCGGACGATCCGGTCGAGCCGGAGGCACCGGCCGCGTCCAGCATCCGGTCCTACACCTGGACCGGCGGGCGCACCAGGTCGAACCTCCAGCTGGAGCTGGAAACCCTGGTCTCCACCGGCGAGATGTACCAGCCGGGCGTGGCGGTTCGGCTGGAGCACCAGTCGATCGCCGAGTTGTGCCAACACCCCAGATCGGTGGCCGAAGTCGGGGCGCTGTTGTCGGTGCCGATCGGGGTGGCCCGAGTGTTGCTGGCCGACATGTCCGATCTGGGGTTGATCACCGTGCACCAGACGGTGAGCGAAAGCGGTAGCGCACCACACATGGTGTTGATGGAAAGGGTTTTGAGTGGACTCCGTCGGCTATAGCGCGCCCCAGCTCGGCTCCGCGCCGCCGCAGGCCGCCAACCGGGGCGGCACCGCGTCGACCTCGGCGAAGATCGTGGTCGCGGGCGGATTCGGCGTCGGCAAGACGACCTTCGTCGGCTCGGTGTCGGAGATCGTGCCGTTGACCACCGAGGCGGTGATGACGGAGGCCAGCCGGGGCGTCGACGATCTCGGCGCGACGCCGAACAAGACCACCACCACGGTCGCGATGGACTTCGGCCGGATCTCGCTGGCCTCCAACCTGATCCTGTACCTGTTCGGCACCCCGGGCCAGCAGCGGTTCTGGTTCATGTGGGACGACCTGGTGCGCGGTGCCATCGGCGCGGTCGTGCTGGTGGACACCCGGCGGCTGGCCGACTCGTTCTCGGCGATCGACTTTTTCGAGGACCGCGGGCTGCCGTACCTGGTCGGGGTGAACTGCTTCGACGGCCAGATGGTGCACTCGATCGAACAGGTCCGCGAGGCGATGGCGATCGGCCCCAACGTGCCGATCGGGCCATGCGACGCCCGGGACCGGGAGTCCACCAAGCGCACCCTGATCGCGCTGGTCGAGCACGCGATGCGCCACTGGACGACCCGCCAGCCCGGCTGATCCCGGAGGGGCCGGGTCGTACGGGCCGTGAGTCTTCTGGGCTGCTAGGACCGCCCAGAAGACGCACGGCCCTTCTCATGCCTTGCGGGCGACTCCGCCGACGAGGTTGTACTCGGCGTCGGACGGCTCGGTGAGGCGCGGGCCGTCGGGCCACCAGTCGAACAGGTAGGTCAGGCCGGGTTCGACCATCTCGAGGCCGCAGAACAGCGCCTGGATCTCCTCCCGGGTGCGGTAGTAGCAGCTGCCCATCATCGAGTTGAACCGCACTTGGGACTCGGCCGCGAGCTTGGCCCGCGAGCTGCCGTCGGCCGGGTTGTGCAGGTGCGAGATCGCGAGGTACGAGCCGGGGGCCATGGCCGATGCGTAGGCGGACATGATCGCCTTCGGATCCTCGTCGTTGGTGACGTGGTGCAGGGTGTTGCACTGGATCAACGCCACCGGGCGGCTCAGGTCCAGGTACTTGGTCACCTTCCGGTTCGCCAGGATCTCCGCGGGATAGCGCAAGTCCCCGACCGCGAAGTGGGTGTACTCGTTCTCCTCCAGCAGCGCACGGCCGTGCGCTGCGACCGACGGGTCGTTGTCGATGTAGACCACCGTGGCCTCGGCGTTGAGCCGCTGCACCGCCTGGTGGGTGTTCTCCGCGGTCGGCAGCCCGGAACCCAGGTCGAGGAACTGGTCGATGCCGGCCTGGCCGGCCAGGAACCGGACCACGCGGATCAGCCACGCCCGGCACTGCCTGCCGACCTGCACTGCCTCCGGGGCGATCTTCAGGATCTGCTGCAGGACCTCGCGGTCCACCTCGAAGTTGTCCTTGCCGCCGACGAACGCGTCGTAGACCCGCGCGATGCTGGGCTTCGTGGTGTCGATCTGCGGCCTGTCAGCACTTGCCATGAGAAGGGTCCGCTCGGTCCGGGGTAGAAACGATCACGAGCAGGGTAATTCCGGCAAGGCGACAGGTAAACACCTGTCACACGGCGACCGGGGTGATCTGCACGTCGTGGTCGGCGGCGTCCGGCTCGGCGAACTGCAGCAACCGCCGGCCCTCCAGCGCCACGGCGTCGGCGTCCTCTTCGGGCAGCTTCCGGTACGGCTCGATCAGCAGCGTCGCGGTGTGCTTCCGGCGGGCGAGCCGCCAGGTGCCGTGCAGGAAGCCGTCGACGAGGATCGTGCCGGGGAGCACGGCGTTCTTCATGCTGAACAGGCGTTTGCGGCCGTCCTCGTGCATGACCCGGCTGCGATCCTTGTGCGAGAGCAGCACGTTGTCGAACGGGGCCAGGAAGCGCGGCGGGCTGGGGACGTCGGGGTCCGGGCGCGGTGCGTCGGGCAGGTCTAGCAGTTGGCGGCCGTTCTCGTCGCGGAAAGTCCGCAGGTCCAGCCGGGGCACGACCTCCTTCAGACCCCGGAGACCGGACCAGACTTGCATGTCCGCGACCGTGGCCGGGCCGAACGCCGCGAGGTAGCGGCGGAGCACGTCCTCCAGCGAGGGCTCGGCGGCCAGCGGTCGCCCGAGCCAGGTTTCGGCCGTCGCATAGGTCGGTTGGCCGCTGCGCCCCCAGACCGCGCGCGGCGGGATCTGCACCAACGGGAGGAGGTTGCGGAGCGCGAACGCCAGCGACGCCGGCTTCCGGTCCGGCCACCGCTCGGCGAGCAGAGGGCCGAGCTGAGCAGCCGTTCGGGGCTGCTCGTCGAGCAGTTCCCGGCCCAGCGCAGCGATCTCGGCGTGGTCGATGCCCGCGATCTCGGCCCGGTGCTGGGTGTTCGTGCGCACGGCGCCGCCCATGATCGGCTGCACCAGGGGCCGCAGGCGCAGGCAGTCGGCGGCGGAGACCAGGTGGACGGTGCCGCGCATCAGCACGATGCGGACCACGCTGCGGTCCAGCAGGCGCTGCGCGAGGTCGTCGGGTTGGAACCGCGCGAGGCGGGTCCACAAGCCGAAGTATGGCGGGAACGGTGCCTGCGCCTGCATTCCGACGAGGTGGTCGATCGTCTCCACGGCGGACCGCTCCGAACGCCGCAGCAGCAGCTGCCGCTCCAGGGTCGCGCGGTTGAGCTCGCGGCGGCCGAGCATGGTCATGGTTCTCCCTTCGCCTGGCGAACCTTATTCCGCCGGGCGGACATCCGGGTTTTGCTTCACACCGCGCCGGTGCGAATCGGGCCGAGTCCCGGTGGCAGACTTGCGGCGATGAGCGGAGCGGTATTGGTCCTCGGGGGCCGCAGCGAGATCGGCGTCGAGGTGGCGGTGCGCCTCGTCAAGCGCGGACACGGCACCGTGGTGCTGGCGGCGCGGCGGTCGGCGGACTTGGACGCCGAGGAGGCCGCGCTCCGCGAAGCCGGGGCCACCGACGTGGTGCGGGTGGAGTTCGACGCCGCGGACGTCCGCAGCCACGCCGAGTTGCTCCGAGGCATCATCGACCGGCACGGCCCGATCGACGTCGCGGTGACCGCCTTCGGCGTGCTCGGCGACCAGGAGCGGGCCGAACGGGATGCGGCGCACGCGATCGACATCGTGCACGTCGACTACGTCGCGCACATCAGTGTGCTGACGCACCTGGAGAACCTGCTGCGCGAGCAGGGCAGCGGCAAGATCGTCGTGTTCTCCTCGGTCGCGGGGGTGCGGGTGCGGCGGGCGAACTACGTCTACGGGTCGGCGAAGGCCGGGCTCGACGGATTCGCCAACGGTCTTTCCGACGCGCTGGTCGGCAGCAGCGTGGAGCTGCTGATCGTGCGGCCCGGGTTCGTCATCGGGCGGATGACCGAGGGCATGAGCCCCGCGCCGTGGTCGAGCACCCCGGATCAGGTCGCGGATGCGACGGTCAACGCGCTGCGGCGGGGACGTCGCGTGGTGTGGGTGCCGCCGATCCTGCGCTGGGTGTTCGCGGCGATGCGCCTGGTCCCGCAGGCGATCTGGCGCCGCATGCCCCGCTGAAGTTCCCGCTGGTCACGTGCCATGAGATTGCAAGGCGCGGTCCCGCGAAACGAGTGCGGGTCGCGGTTCCCCCGTTGCGGCCAGCGCACGGTGTCGGGGTTGTATCCGCAGGTCGTCGGCCGTGGGCGCTTTTTGGGGTGGTGTGGCGCCGCGAAGTACGCGCGGGTTCTGAGCCGTGGAGATGTGCCCTTCACACTAGGTCGTAGGTGGTTGCGTCGATGGCGAGCAGGTCGCGCAAGGCCGTGGTGCCCGATGGGGTGAGGCGGACCGCGCGGCCGGTGCCGATGCGCTTGATCCAGCCGTTCCCCACGAATCGGCGCAGCAAGTGGGCACCGGCGGCCCCCGCGAGGTGGGAGCGCCGTTCGGTCCAGTCCAGGCAGGCGCGCGCCAGCGGGCGCCGGGCGCCGCGGAGGTCGGCCGCAGCGATGCCGAGGGTGCCGGTGAGCCAGTCGACGCCCGCGTCGGTCATCGCGAAACCCTCGGTCTGGTTGAGCAGGCCCGCGTTGGTCATGCCGTCGGCGATCACGACCCCGAGCCGCCCGGCGAGGTGGTCGTAGCAGGTGCGGCCCCGGGCGAGGGCCGCCGAGGCGCCGACCGCGCGCAGGCCGCGCGGCTGCTCCCGGCTCGGCCCCAGGTGGCCGATGAACGCCTCCAGCAGGTCCGCCGCCTGCGAGTTGGCGAGCTGCACGTACCGGTGCCGTCCCTGCCGGCGCTCCACTAGGGCCTGTTTCGAAAGTGGTTTGCGTAGCGGTGCGGGTAGCGGAATCTCAGAGGCCTTCTCGCTGCGGGATCCCCGACATCATGAATGCCAATTCACCACGTCGGGGCTGTCCTCGCGAGAAGGACCCCTGAGAACCCGCGGCGGTGCCAGTTGAGTCCCACACCGCAAGCGGCTGTCGCCGCTTATAAAACACGTCCTAGCAGACCGCCGGCGACCAGCCGGTTCAGGTGCTCGCTGACGGTCGAGGCGGCGACACCGGCGTGGGCCGCGAGCTCCGTCGCGGTCCAGGCCCGGCCGTCGAGCATCGCCAGGCAGAACGCGGCACGGGTCGGGTCGGCGAGCAGCCCGGCCAACTGGGCGACATCGCGTGCCATCGTCATGCCGCCATTCTGCGACGGCGACGTTTCGGCGGGCACCGAACCGTCCCGGCCTTACGGTGCGAACATGTTGCGAGAATTCCACGCGCTGCACCACGCGGATTCGCCGTTGCTGCTGCCGAACGCCTGGGACTTCGCCTCCGCCGCGGCGCTGGTCGAGGCCGGTTTCGAGGCGATCGGCACGACGAGCCTCGGTGTCGCGGCGTCCCACGGGCTGCCGGATGCCGCAGGGTGCACCCGGACGCAGACGATCGAACTGGCCCGACGGCTGGCGGACCTGCCGCGCCCGATCACCGTCGACGTCGAATCGGGTTTCGGCGGCGGGGCCGACGAGGTCGCGGAGCTGGCGGCGGAACTGGCCGGGTTCGGCATCGCCGGGATCAACCTCGAAGACGAGCTCGGCGATCCCGCACGCCACCAAGAGCTGATCGGCGCGGTGAAGGAGCGTGTGCCGGAACTCTTCCTCAACGCGCGTACGGACACCTATTGGCTTGGCGCCAAGTCGCTCGCCGACACGATCGACCGCGCCGAGCGCTACGCCGCTGCCGGCGCGGACGGCATCTTTGTACCCGGCATGGCCACCGACGGCGACATCCACGCGCTGCGGGACGCGATCGACGTGCCGATCAACATCCTCTACCAGCCAGGCCAACGCATCGAGCACCTGGCAGAGCTCGGCGTTCAGCGCATCAGCATGGGCTCGCTGCTCTACCGCGCTGCGCTGCACGCCGCTGTCGCCACGGCGCGCGACATCCGCGCGGGTGCGGCCGTGGCGGTCGGCATCCCCGATTATTCGACTGTGCAGTACTACGCGATCGGTGGTGGCCGTCGGCGGGGTTCCGGCGGCTTCCAGTGACCTCCGTCCGGTCCGGTCCAGCGCTCGACCCCGGCCCCGAGGTAGGTGCGGAACCACTCCGCGGCGAGTTCCGCGACCCGCTCCAGCGCGCCGGGCTCTTCGAAGAGGTGGCCGGCGTGCGGCACGATCTCGATCTTGACGTCGGTCAGCGGCAGCGACGTGAGCAGTTCCGCCGCCTGCCGGTTGAGGTTGAGCACCTCGCGGTCGTCGCCGCCGACGATCAGCAGCGTCGGGGCCTGCACCGAGGCCAGCCCCTCGCCGCCGAGGTCCGGGCGACCGCCGCGCGACACCACGGCGGCGATGCGGTCGGGGCGCCGGGCAGCGGCCTTCAGCGCGGCGGCCGCGCCGGTGCTGGCGCCGAACAACCCGACCGGCATCTTCCTGGTGGCCGACCACTCGGCGAGCTGGTCGATGGCGGGCACCAGTCGCTCCGCGAGCAGATCGATGTCGAAGCGCAGTTCGTGGGTCCGCTGGTCGAACTTCGCCTCCTCCGGGGTGAGCAGGTCCAGCAGCAGGGTGCCGAACCCGCGGTCCTGCAACGACTCCGCAACCGCGCGGTTGCGGGGGCTGTGCCGGGAACTCCCGGAACCGTGTGCGAACAAGACCACCGCCCGGGCAGGCGGTGGCACGACGAGATCCCCTTCCAGGTTTCCCTTGGGGGTCTTGACGATCACCGGCTCGGTTGCGACTTGAACCATGTGAGCCTCCTCCAGTTCCGCAAGCTCCGGCTACCCCGCCGCGCGGACGGCGACACGCCTGCACGGTCGCCCACTGTCCCCCCTCCGTACAGGCCCGCGAGAGGATCGATCCCTGTCGGTGCCGGGCACTGCGTCCGGCCGGTGCACAGCGAACTCGACCGGTCGGCGGAGATCGACACGCTCACCGGCCGACTGGTGGACCAGTACGTTTTCACGGACATCGCGCAGACTGTTTTGGTGGTGTGAACCACTGCTGACCAACCGGGTCGGCGCTGTTGACCTCCACTTTGATCGAGGTTCGACTTTCGGGTAGTGAAACGAGCAGAGCAGTGGATCAAGAGCCTGGCCGTGCAGCTAGCGTCGTTGGATCCCCACGCCCCGCACGCGGACCTCCGGCCCCTCCGGGACGGGCTGCGCGACGCCACCGTCGTGGGGCTCGGCGCGTCGTCCTGGGGAACTCACGAGCTGGCGGCCGTCGCGCACCGCATGTTGCGGTTCTTGGTGGAGAAGTTGGGGTTCCGGTCGTTGTCGTTGGAGGGCGACGACGTAGCGAGCGCTGAGCTCGACGCCTACGTGCGGACGGGGCGGGGCGATCCGCGAGAGGTGCTGGCCGGTGCCGGGCCCTTCCTGCGCACCGAGGAAATCCTCGACGCCGTTCGGTGGATCCGCAGTCGCAACGAGCAGCACCCCGATGACCCGGTGCGGTTGGCCCTGGCGAACGAGGCCGTCGAGCCCGGGCAGGACCTCGCGGACATCGAGCGCGGGTTGGCCGCGAACACCATCCGCTGGCACGAGCGCACCGGGCACAAGATCGTCTACTGGGGCGCCCTCGCGCACCTCGTCAACGGTGCGGCGCGCACGGTGTCGCCGGGGGCGCTGGCCCACCGCAACGCAGGGTAGCTACCTGCGCGAACGCTTCGGCGCGGGATACGTCCCGGTCGGATTGACCTTCCGCAGCGGATCGCCGTGGCACGAGCTGCCCGCTCCGCCGGCGGACTTCGCCGAAACCGTCCTTGCCACCGGGCCGGACGCCTACGTGCTCGACCTGCGCGCCGACGCCCCGGAGGACGTGCGCACCTGGCTCGACGCCCCGACGCGGACGAGGCTGATCGGCCCGCACTACGACCCGGACGACGATGCCGCCTACAACCTCTCCGGCGGTTCCCTGGCGGAATGGCTGGACCTCGTGGTCCACGTCCGCGAGGTCAGCGCCGCCCGCCTGCTCCGCTGACCCCCCTTGCTCCGCCCGGCGCAGGGCTTCGGTGCGCGGCGTTGGTTTGCGACGATGCTGCTGACGATGCATCGCGTCCGGGTGGTGGAAACCGGAGGCGCCAGGCTTGGGACGGGTGGGGTGTGACCATGTACCGACAGCAACTCTCGCACTGGGGCTCGTTCACCGCGGCGACCACGCCGGACGGCCTCGACGTGGTCGCCGACCCGAGCGATCCGGACCCGGCACTGTTGCTGCGCAACGTGCCCGCCGCGCTCGACGAGCGGGTGCGAGTGCTCGCGCCGCATGTGCGGAAGGGCTGGCTGGAGGGCCGGGGCGAGCGCGGCCGGGACGAGTACGTACGGGTCAGCTGGGCGGAGGCGGTCGAACTGGCGGCAGGCGAGCTGGACCGGGTCCGCCGCACCTACGGAAACGAGGCGATCTACGGCGGCTCCTACGGTTGGGGTAGCGCGGGCCGGTTCCACCACGCGCAGAGCCAGGTCCACCGCTTCCTGAACGTCATCGGCGGCTACACCCGTTCGGTGAACTCCTACAGCCTCGGCGCCTCCACCCCGCTGCTGCGGCACGTCGTCGGCAGCGACGACCCGATCAGCCGCCCGACGGCGTGGCCGGTGCTGGCCGAGCACACCGAGCACTTCGTCTGCTTCGGCGGCATCCCGGCGAAGAACTCGCAGGTCAACTCGGGTGGCATCAGCAAGCACGCGGTGGCCGGGCACCTGCGCCGGGCGCGGGAGCGTGGTGCCCGGTTCACGTTGATCAGCCCGCTGCGTGACGACCTCGCCCCGGAGCTCGGCGCCAGGTGGCTTGCGCCGGTGCCGGGCACCGACACCGCGCTGATGCTGGCGCTGAGCCACGTGCTGGTCGAACGCGGTTGGTACGCCGAGGAATTCCTGCGCACGCGCTGCGCAGGGTTCGACGAGTTCTGGAAGTACCTGTCGGGCAAGGCGGACGGCATTCCAAAGAGTCCACAGTGGGCGGAGGAGATCTGCGGCATCGACTCGGCCACCATCGTCGAGCTAGCCGAGTCCATGGCGACGCGGCGCACGATGGTGACGCTGAGCTGGTCGCTGCAGCGGGCCCGCTACGGCGAGCAGGCGCTTTGGGCGGGCATCGCGCTGGCCTGCGTGCTCGGGCAGGTCGGCCTGCCCGGCGGCGGATTCGGCCACGGCTACGGCTCGATGGCAGGCATCGGGGCGCACCCGCTTCCGTACCGGCTGCCGACGTTGCCGCAGGGCGAGAACCCGGTGCGCGAGTACATCCCGGTCGCGCGAGTCGCGGACATGCTGCTCAACCCTGGCCAGGAGTACGAGTACGACGGCGAGCGGCGCCGGTACCCGGACATCCGGCTGGTGTACTGGGCGGGCGGGAACCCGTTCCACCACCACCAGGACCTGGCGCGGCTGACCGAGGCGTTCCGCCGACCGGAGGCGGTAATCGTGCACGACCCGTTCTGGACGGCGACGGCCCGGCACGCCGACATCGTGTTCCCGGCCACGACCACGCTGGAGCGCAACGACCTGGGCTGCGCCCGGGAGGACCGCGCGCTGATCGCCATGCGGCAGGTGGTTCCCCCGCTCGGGGAGTCCCGGTCGGACTTCGAGATCTTCGCCGCACTGGCCGACGAACTGGGGCTGGGCGAGGAGTTCACCGAGGGCCGCGACGAGTGGGCCTGGCTGGAGCACCTGTACGAGCAGTGGCGGCAGAGTTTCGACCCCGGCCTGGACTTCCAGCAGTTCTGGGAGGCCGGCCGGATCGAGTTGCCCGGCGGGCCGGACGACCAGGTCCTCTACGACCAATTCCGCGCGGCCCCGCAGGCGCACCCGCTGCCGACGCCGAGCGGACGGATCGAGCTGTTCTCGCAGCGGATCGACTCCTTCGGCTACGCCGACTGTCCCGGGCATCCGACCTGGTTGGCCGCGGAGGAGCTGGAGGTCCCGCCGGGCACCGGCGAGTTCCCGCTGTTCCTGGTCGCGAACAACCCGGGGACCCGCTTGCACAGCCAACTCGACCACGGCGCGACCAGCGCGGAATCCAAGCTCCACGACCGAGAACCGCTGCGCATCCATCCCGCCGATGCGGAGGGCCGAGGACTGTCCACAGGGGACATCGTCCGGATCAGCAGCGCCACGGGCAGTGCCCTCGCGGCGGTCGTGATCAGCGACGATGTCCGCCCGGGCGTGGTCCAGCTCGCGACCGGCGCCTGGTTCGACCCGAGCGCCCCCGAGGTCGCGACCTGCATCCACGGCAACCCGAACGCCGTGACCCGGGACATCGGAACATCCCGCCTGGCCCAGGGCTGCACGGGGCAGCTGACCAGGGTAGAAGTCCGGCCCCACCAGGCCCCACTGCCACCGCTGCGAACCCGAACCCCGCCGATCGCTTCGAGCTGAACGTCCCCGCACCCCGGTTTTCCGCAATTTCAATGGAAATTGGACCTTCGATTTCAATGGAAATTGCGGTGGTTGTCCACAGCCTCCGGCGTGTCGTGCCCCCGACACGCCGAAGGTATGGGCGATTTCCATTGAAATTGCGGGTTTCAGGCGGCCGCGTTACCGAGGGTCATCAGCAGCCGGTTGTTCCAGGCGAACATCGCCGAGACCGCGACCAGGTCGCGGACGTCGTCGACGTTGAGCCCGGCGGAGTACAGCCGCCGGATGTCGGCGGCCGCCAGCGCCGCCGGGGTTCGGGCCAGGGCGCTCGCGGCGTCGACGACGGCGCGCTGCCGCGGATCCGCCACGGCCGCCGGACCGGCCGTCGCCAACGCGACCGCGGTGATCTGGTCACCGGACAACTGGACCTGACGGCGCCCGTGCACCGCGGCGCAGTATTCGCAACCGTTGATCAGCGACGTGGCGAGCGCGGCGAGCTCGCGGTCTGCACGGTCCAACGCGCTGGTCCCGGTGGTTATCGCGTTGTGGAGCGCGGTCCGCTCGGCCAGCACCTGCGGATCGTGTAGCAGGGTCAGGCGGAACGGGGTCGACTCGGCCTCGGACTCCGGCGGCTCGGCCGCCGGATCGACCCACGGAACCCAGCGCAGCACCGGGAACGCTTCGGCAGGAGTCGGCAGCTCGCAACCGTCGGCGGTGGCCCCGGCCTCGATGGCGTTCACCGGCCCGGCCGGAACCGGCCCGCCCCCGGCCTGCTCGACCAGTGACAACCCGAGCAGTAACCGGACCCGGTAGCTCACGTACCCGACGACCTGCGAGGCGGCGACCACCTGGGCGGAGCTGAGTCCCTGCGCCCGCAACTCGGCGATCTCGTCGAATCCCGCATCGGCCGGATCGAGCGCAACTTGCTCGCAGTGCGCGAGCAGCGCCTGCAACGAATCCGGAAGCTCGGACCAGCGCTCGACGTCCCGCACCGCGTCGGCAGCGCCGTCACCGGCCAGCGAATCGAGCTGGTCGGCCAACTCATCGGCGTATTCCCAGTGCTCGTTCACCAACGCGACGCGCAACGCGATCCGAGCGCGGTCGGCGTGGCTGAGCACGGACTCGTCCGACGGCCGCAGCACGGCGGCATCAACGCTCGCGGTGAGCTCGCGCACGTCCGGCCGGAGCGCGGCCAATGCCTCCTCGGTTCGGCTGACGCGCTCGCTGACGACAGTCGTCATAAGCATCCAATCCAGCTAGAACGGCTTCTCCCGCAATAGTTTTCCACTGCACGCACCCGGCCATGATCGTGCCCACCTCGCCAGGGGCCGCGGCCGTCGGAGCAGCCACGACTGCCTTGGTGCCATGATTGCGTCGGCACGTGGGAGCACCAAGGGGGGAAGCATGGACGGCGAGGCGGTGCCCGCACGGCTGCGTCGGCTCTGGCGCGTTCCGGTCACCTCGCGGCTGGGGCGACCGGCGGAGCTCGACGTGGACCAGGTGGTGCATGCCGCCGTCGACCTGGCGGACCAGCACGGGTTACTCGGGGTCACGCTGCCGAAGACCGCCAAGGAACTCGGCTTCACCACCATGTCCCTCTACCGCTACGTCGGCTCGAAGGATGAGTTATTCGTCCTCATGCAGGACTTCGCGATCGGCGCGCCCCCGGAGATCGCGGCGGACGACTGGTGCGACGGCCTGCGGGAGTGGGCCAAGGCCGAACGCCGGATCACCCACCGGCACCCGTGGATGGCCCAGTTGCCCGTTTCGGAGCCGCCGACCGGGCCGAACCAGATCGCGTGGCTGGAAACCGCCCTGCGCGTCCTGCGCCCCACCAAGCTCGACTGGCCGCAGAAGATGGGCGTGATCATGCTGCTCAGCGGCTACGTCCGGCATTCGACGGAGCTGTCGGAGGAGCTCGAGACCGGTCGCGGCGACATCGACGAACCCGAGGCCACCCGCCGCTACGGCGCGAGCCTGGCGAAGCTGATCGACCCGGAAACGTTCCCGGAAGTCGCCGAAATGCTGACCGCCGGCCTCTTCGAGGCCTCCCCGGGGCCGGGCGAGGACCCGGCGGAAGACCGGGACTTCACCTTCGGCCTGGACCGGATCCTCGACGGAGTAGCCGCCATGACCTAGGGGTCCGCATCACGGCAGGTTGAGCTGCCAGGAGACCCCGAAGCGGTCGTTCAGCCAGCCGAACTTGGTGCGCAACCCGTAGTTGCCCAGCGGCATCAGCTCCTGGCCCTCTTCGGCGAGGGCGCCGTGGAGATCGTCGAGTTCGGCTTCCTCGCGGCAGTTGACGAGCAGCGACATCGACGGGGTGAACGTGAAGGCGTGCGAGACCGCGCTGTCGATGCACATGAACTGCTGGCCGAGGATCGTGAACGTGGCCAGCTGCACGGTGCCTTCGTCGCCGGGGCCCTCGGCGCCGTAGCGGCTGATGGCGAGGATCTCGCCGTCGTCGAACAGTGACGTGTAGAAGGTCATCGCCTCCTCGGCCTTGCCTTCGAACATCAGGAAGGTCGTGATCCGCTGGGGCTCCGGAGGGGTCATCGTCGCTGCTCCCTGGAACGACAGTTCGCCGCAATCCTGCCACCGTCCCGGACTTCCGCAGCTCGGGACGCCTGTCGGACCGCCGGCACTGCCGGGGCGCTCGGGTGCGCGGCCCTACTCGTCGGCGCGAGGAGGGCCCCGACGGTCAGCGCCCCGAGGGCGGTCACGGCCGCGATCGCCCACACCATGAACATCCTGGCCGCCGAGGCGACGGTCCAGCCCTGCTCGACGATCAGACACCCAACCGCAGACGTGCACGCGAAGTCAGCGCAGCGTTAGCGTGGGACACGAACGCCTCCTGGTCGTGAAGTGGTTACCCGACATCTCCACTCCACAACCGGAGGCCTTCCCCACACCGTCATTCACGACCGCGTGTCACGCGATCAAACCCAGGACGACCTCCCCGGACACCACAGCTAAGCGGCTGGCGCCGCTGCAGGTTCTCAAGGCCATGCCACCCCGTCGGGGTTCTTGGCGAGGCCAGTTCCCGGCGTGGTGAATTGGCATTCATGAGTCGGGGATCCCGTAGTCCAGGCCGTCCTGGGTTCCGCTACCCGCACCGCCACGCAAAATGAGTTCGGAAACAGGCTCTGCAGCGCCTTCAATCACTCACGGGTGATCAAGTGCGGAACCGGCCGCCGGGCCCTGCACCCTCCTCCCGGGTTGGGGCCGTACGCTTCGGGTATGGAGCGCGACCCGGTCAATAGCCTGCTGCCCGAACTGGCGGAGTGGGCTGAGAAGCAGGAACAACCGGTGCACGGGAACAGCCACGACGCCGAGATCTTGCTCCGGCTGCTGTACGAGCACGTGGGGCTGGCCGATTTCGCGGAGCTGCGACCGGCGGATCTCGACGAACTGCTGCTGGAGCTGTTCCCCGTCAAGGTGGCCGTCGAACCGGACGAGGACATCGCCGAGGTGATCGCGACGCTCCGCGACCTGCTGAGCTTCGCTGGGGACACGGGCCGGATGTCGACGGAGCAGATCGACGGTCTGCGGCGGAAGGTCGACGAGATCGAGCCGCGGTTCGCCGAGACCGTGATGGACCCGGCGAACTGGGGAGGTGCCCACGCCCTCGAACAGGCCCTCATGGCCGAGGGCGTCGACCCGACCGACGAGGCCGCGGTGGCCCGCTGGGTCGACGAGGCCGCCGAGTCCCTCGGCGAGGCGCAGCCCTACGACCTCCGGGAGGAGCTCGGGCTGCCCGACCGGCTGCCGCCGCTGCGGTTGCCGTCGGACGAAGAACTCGCCGCCGCAGCGCGGCAAAGCCCGTTGCTCGACCGCGCCCGGCGGCTGGCGTTGCGCACGGTCGCCTGCCCGATCAACGCCGGTGAGCTGGGGGTCGGCGACGCCATCGACGTCGCCGGGGAACTCGGCTTCCCGGTTCCGGACGCGGTGGAAGGGATTGCGGACATCCCGGAGCTGGCGAAGCTGTGGGAATGGGCGGCCGAGCTGGAATTCATCGGCCCCGGAACGGAAGTGGTCGAGTTCGGTCCGACCATTGAAGACTGGCCGGACGGCGACGACGAAGCGGTGCTGGACGTCTGGGCGGACGCGCTGGGCCTGCTGCTGGAGGAGATCTTCCAGGACGAGTGCTCCGAGCTCGATCTCGACGACGTCGCCTTCTATGCGATGGTGTCGTTGTTCCTGGTCCGCAGCGAGGGCGTGTCCGTGGCGGAGTTGCGGGACATGATCCGCGAGATCGCCGTGGACGAAACTACTTCGGACGGCGCGTGGGACTCCTGGGTCCAGCGGTGCGGCGATCCGGCGGAGCGGCTGCTCGCGACCCTGGTCGACCTGGGTGCCGCGCAGGTCGACCAGGGCGTCGCGCGCCTCACCCCGCTCGGCCAGTACACCTTCGGGGGCGCGTTGACCGACGGCGGCGTCGAGGTTCCGCTGCTGCCGCCCGTCGAGGAGATGAGCGCCATCGACCTGGTGGACTTCGCCAAGGGCGCGACCGACGAAGAGCTGGCCGCCGAGACCGAGGCCTGGTTCGCGGTCCGCGGATCCGCCGCCGCCGCCGACGACCTGCTGACCGCCGCGGCCGAAGCCGAAGCGGAAGACCGGATGATCGCGGTCGCCATCGCCGCGCCGCTCGCCGAAATCGCGACGCAGCGGTGGCAGCAGGCGCTGGACGAACCGATGCTGCGGCCTTACGCGAAAGTGACGCTCCACCAACTGGATCCGTCCGAGGAGCTCGAATCGACGGTGACCGACGCGGCGCGGTTGCTCACCGACATGCTCGCGGCCGCGCTCGACTCGGTTGACCCCGGGGAGCTGCCCGAACTGCTCGCGGAAACGGTGCCCGCCGGGCAGGAGCCGACGATCTTCGAGGAGATGTGGCGCCTGGACCACCCGGCCGTCCGCGACGTCCTGATGCTGATCGGCGACCAGCACCCGGACAAGAAGATCGCCAAGGCCGCCCGCAAGACATCCTTCAAAATCACCCCCGCCGAGTGATTTCATCGAGGTGAGGGGCACCCTTGAGCGGCACAGCCGCCTGAAGAAGCGGCACAGCCGCCCAAGGGTGCCCCTCACCTGTCACCGGTCCGGGTGGTCAGGCGGCGTCGAGGAGGATCTTGCGGAAGTCGTCCGGGGCGTCGGCCACGATGTTGTGCCCGATCGGCAGCGACCGGACGTGCCACGCCGGGTCCTCCCGCAGGCGCTCGTAGGTCGCGGTGAACGGGGTGTTCTCGAAGTTGGCGAGGTAGACGTACTCGCGGCGCGGAACCCGGTCGAGCGCACCGGTGAGCCGGATCCCCTGCACCAGCGTGGCGAGCGGATGCGGCGTCGCCCGCGGGCTCAGCACCGGCAGCGGCGCCACCGAGAAGCCGTCGGCCTTCGACCCGTACAGGTACCAGTCGTGCCAGACGCCGCTGGTCAGGGAGAACACCGAATCTCCGTCCTGAGGCACGAAAGCGTCGACGTAGACCAGGGATGCGATCCGCTCCGGAACCCGGTCCGCGACGCCGGTGATGACCATCCCGGCATAGCTGTGTCCGCAGAGGACGACATCGCGCAGGTCCTCCTCCTCCAGCAGGCGCACTACGTCGTCGATGTGCGTGTCCAGGTTGATCCCGCCGGTCGGCGCGTCCCGCGGGCCCAGTCCCGGCAACGTCACCGGGTGCGCCGCGTGTCCCTCTTCGCGCAGCTCGGCCGCCAGCGGCTCGTACCACCATCCGCCGTGGCAGGCACCGGGAACCAGCACGTAGGTCGCCATGTCCGTCTCCTTCGAGGTCGTCGTGACACCAACCGTAGGAGCCGTTTAGGACAGAATCTGTCCACAGGCGGATTCACTTGTTGGGGATCCGGTTGGGTCCGGGTGCGCGCGAGGTGGAGCGAACGGCCTGTTCGCCTCGATAGGAGCCTGTTGCAAAATTACGCCCATTACGGACCGTGATCGATCGATCACGGCTGAGATGGCCACTGGCGGACAAGCGGCGGCGATCGAGACTGATTTGGTACTTCGGTTCAGCCGTTTTCGCCGAAAACGCAACAGGCTCATAGGCGGCGCAAACGGGCCGTTCGCTCCACAAGGCGGTTCGCCGACCCGGGCTCGTGAGTGCTCAAGCCGGTTCTTGCCGGAGCGAGCACTCACGACGACGTGCCGAACCACCCCGGCACGTCGAGGCGGAACGTCTCCGCCGGCGCCATGGTGCGCAGGTCCACCTCCAGTTCGCGCAGCCGCTTCGCACCGAGGGCCTTCGCCCACTGCGACCTGAGCTCCTCGAAGATGGCGGCCGAGCGGGCGAGCACGTCGACGCCCCGGTCGGTGAACCGGATCAGCTTCCGCCGGGCGTCGGCCGCGTCGTCGACCCGCTCGACGTACCCGAGGCTCGCCAGGCGGTCCACGGTCTTGCCCGCGGCCTGTTTGGAGATCCCGAGCCGACGTCCCAGCTCGCTGGCCGTCGCGTCCGATCGCCTGCATGGCGAATCCGTGCGCCGGGCGCACGTCGGGGTGTCCTTGCACAGCCAGCTCGGGGTGCAGCCGGTCGATCAGGTCAGTTCTGCTGCCGACGGGCCCGCTTCACCTCGCGGTCGATGGCCCAGGCGTCGGCGACCGGCCCGAGGTGGCCGAGCTTGTCGGGATTGATCACCGTGCGGATGTTCTGAATCTGCCCGTCGAGCACATCGAGGACCATGGTGTGGAGCACCTTGCCGTCCCGGTCGCGGAAGATCGCGCCGGGCTGGCCGTTGACCTCGTGCGGCTCGAACGACACATCGATCCGGCTCATCAAGGGGAAGATCGTGCCCAGCACCCGGGCCACGTTCTGCGCGCCCACGACGGCCCTGGCCAGCTGGGGGCTCTTGCCGCCGCCGTCCCCGACCAGCTGCACATCGGCTGCCAGCAGATCCTGCAGCCCGCCCACATCGCCGTCCTTCAGCGCGTCGAAGAATCGCGTCGCCAGCTCCTGCCGCACCTGCCGGTCCGCTTCGAACCGCGGCCGCCCGGCCTCCATATGCCGCCGCGCCCGCACCAGCAGCTGCCGGCACGCCGCCTCCGACCGCCCCACCGCCGCGGCGACCTCGTCGAACCCGAAGGCGAACACCTCCCGCAGCACGAAGACCGCCCGCTCCAGCGGACTGAGCCGCTCAAGTAGCAGCAGCGCCGCCATCGACACCGAGTCGGCCAGCTCCGCCGACCGGCCCGGATCCTGGTACGGATCGCTGAGCAGCGGCTCAGGAAACCACGGGCCCACGTACTCCTCGCGCCGCACCCGCGCGGAGCGCAGCACATCGATCGAGATCCGCGTGACCGCGGCCGACAGAAAAGCCTTGGTCGACGTGGGCCGGGTCGACGAGCCGTCAAAGCGCAGCCACGTCTCCTGCACCGCATCCTCGGCCTCACCGACGCTGCCCAGAATCCGATAGGCGATCGAGAACAGCAGCGGCCGCAGCTCCTCGAACTCCTCGACCTTGCTCACGCCGACTCCACTCTCTTTGAAGCGGTCTCCTCCGGCCATGCTCGCGTGATCACCCGGACCGCCGCCAGGCCGGCGCAACACCTGAGTCCGGGGCCGCAGCCGGGCCCCGGACCAAACTGATGCCGTTCAGTGGAACTGCCCGGCCTCGTAGTCGCCGGCGGGCTGCTGGGCGATGATGTTCAGCCGGTTCACCGAGTTCATGAAGGACACCAGGATCACCAGGGCGGTGAGCTGCCCCTCGTCGTGGTGCTTGGCGGCGCGCGCCCACACCTCGTCGCTGACCCCGCTAGCCGCATCCGCGACCCGGGTCCCCTCCTCCGCCAGCTCCAGCGCGGCGCGCTCGGCCTCGGTGAAGACCGTGGCCTCCCGCCACGCCGCGACCAGGTTCAGCCGCACCGAGGTCTCGCCGGCAGCGGCGGCCTCCTTGGTGTGCATGTCGATGCAGACGGCGCAGCCGTTGATCTGACTCACGCGAAGCGCCACCAGCTCCTGTGTTGCGGCCGGCAGCGGCGAGTCCTTGAGCGTCTTGCCCGTCGACATGAAGTACTTGAGGACTTTGCCAGCGGTCGGGTCGGCGAAGTAGTCCAGTCGCGCGTCCATGGTGTGCTCCTCTGCGGTCGTCAGTGGCTACACCCCTTGAGACGGGGTAGTCCGACGCCCTGTGACACGGACGAATGTGATCTACGTCTCTCAGTGGCTGTCTCTGAAATCGTTTTGCGCAGCGGTGCCCTGCGCGCGGAAATCCTCGGACAGCGAGTGCAGCAGCTGCGCGATCCGCGGCTGCGGGTCTGGGTGGGCAGCCCTTCCTCGCTGAGGATGGCCAGCGCCTTCCGCAACGTCCCGCGGCTGACCCCGGGCGGCTCCGCGAGCGCGGGCTCCGGTGGCAGCTTGTAGTGCTCCGGCCACTGTCCACTGAGGACGTCATCGCGGAACGCCGCCGCGATCTGCACGTGCAGCGGCGCGGGTGCATCTTGCGAGATGCGCGAAGCGTCGTCCGTCGTCACAGGGCAGATTTACAGTACATCCGGCTTCGCCGAGTGAACGAAGATGTGAACAATGGCCGCACTGGAGACGTCATGCTTGAGCGCATCCCACTGGTGATCGACACCGACACGGCGCAGGACGACTGCATCGCCTTGCTCGCGGGCCTGCTCGATCCCCGAGCTGACCTGCGCGCCGTGACGATGGTCGCCGGCAACGTCGACTTCGGCCACCAGGTCCACAACGCGTACCTGACCTGCAACGTCTCGGGAAAGCTCGGCGACGTCCCGATCTTCCTGGGGTGCCGCCGCCCGATGGTCCGGTCGTGGGAGAGCGCGGAGAACGTGCACGGCGACGGCGCGGGCGGCCTGACGATGGACCTGACGGGCTGCGACCCGGATCCCGAGCACGCGGTGGACGCGCTGATCCGGCTGGCCGCGGAGAGCCCCGGCGAGCTGTCGATCGTCGCGATCGGCCCGCTGACCAACATCGCGACCGCGGTGGTGAAGGACCCGGACTTCGTCCGGAACGTCAAAACCCTTTACGTGATGGGCGGTTCCAACAACGCCCGCGGCAACATCACCGCAGCCGCCGAGTTCAATTTCTATGCAGACCCCGAGGCGGCGAAGGCGGTGTTCGCGGCGGGCTTCGAGATCGTGGTGGTCCCGTGGGCGCCGCTCACCCTGGACCAGGCGGTGTTCGCGCAGCCCGCGCTCGACGAGATCGAGGCCCTGGACACCCCGCTGTCGGACTTCTTCACCCGCGTCTGCGCGGCGACGCTGGAATTCGACCGCAGCGTCGGCATCGACGGCACCACCCACCCCGACTCGCTGACGGCGGCGGTCCTGCTGCACCCGGAGCTGATCCGCCGCAGCGCCCGCTACCACGTGGACGTCGAGACGGCCGGCGAGCTGACCCGTGGCTACGCGGCGATGTCCTGGGGAGTCCACGGCCTGGAAGCCAACGCGACGGTCATCGAGGAGATCGACGCCGAAGCGTTCTTCGACTACATCAAGGGCCTGCTGGCCACGAAGACCACCCCGGCCCGCGAACTCGCCTGACTGCCAGGGTTTCAGGAGCGAGAGCGCTGAGAGGCCTGCAACTGCCCCGGCCGCTGGTGCTCACGGCCCGCTCACCGCTGGTGCTCACGGCCCTGCTGGTGGCGGTGGCCAGCTTCCAGAGAAAGCGACCATGCTGTCGCCGGCCATCGACAACATGAGTACGGCGCTGAACACGGCCGTCGGCACGATCGGCCTGAGCGCAACGGAGTTCCTGTTCGTCGCGGGCCTAGCGGGCGTGATCCTGCCGCGCTACAGCGACATCATCGGCCGCCGCCGAGCGCTCTTCGGTTCGATCGCGGTGATGGCCCTGGGAGCCTGATCGCCACGCTCGCACTGAACGTCGAGGTGCTGATGGTCGGCCGGGCACTGCAAGGTGCTAGTGGCGCAACGATTTCCCTCGGCATCCTGACGCTGCGCGGCATCCTGCGGACCAAGGTTCGGCCGCTACCTGGGAACCGCTGACGGCGGTCAACAGCGGTGTGGCGGGCGTGGACACGCTGCTGGGCGGAGTCATCACGGACACGATCGGCTTCCGCGGCATCTTCGGCTTCACCTTCGTCCTAAAGGTGATCGCGGTGGCGGTGATCGCGGCCTGGGTCCCGGACTCGACGCGCACGGGCACCCGGATGGACTGGAAGGGCGCGGCGGTGATCTGCCTGGCCCTGCTGGGACTGAACGCCTGGCTGAAGCCCGGCCCGACGGCGGGCTGGTTCGCCCCGTGGCTGATGGCGTGCCTGGCAGCGGGCTGGTGCTGCTGGTGGCGTTCTGGCTGATGGAGCGCGGGCAGAACGATCCGCTCCCTACCGCTGCCGGCGCTGCGCAGCCGAGGAGTGTGGGGCCTGCTGCTGACGACGTTCTGCACGATAGCGTCGATCTTCGCGGTCCTGACGTTCGTGTACCCGACGTTGGCGCAGAACGCGACGGCGGGCTTCGGCTACGACGGAACGACAACCGCCCGATGTTCCTGATGCCCTACGCCCTGGCGGGCTGGATCCTAGCGCCCCTGGCGGGCTCGCTGGCCCCGAAGATCGGCTACCGAAACACGCTGAGAATCGGCCTGGTGGGCAACCTGGCCCTGATCGCAGCGACGATGCTCGCGGTGAACTCCCCGTGGCTGTTGTTCGTGCTGGTAGCGCTGATGGGTGTGTCTTACGCGGCGTGCGCGGCAACGGCCCTGAACGGCATGGGAGTGATCGACGCCCCAGCGAAGTCCCCAGGGATCCTCCCAGGCCTAAACGCAACAATGTTCAACCTCGGAGCCTCCGTGGGCATCGGAGTGCTGTCAGGTCTGGTAGCCAAAGGCTCCCCAGACGGAGCGACCGACCCAGCAGGCTTCACAACGGCCCTGGTGGTGGCAACAGCGATCTCGGCAGCGGCCCTGGTTGTGTCCTTCGCCTTGCCCGGCAAGGTGGGTTCGGTGGAGAAAATCTGACCTGGGCTACATCATTCGACTGCGGCGCGTTGTACCGCTTTTCCCTCCGAAACCCCTACAACGAGGACACACCTCCGCACCACCAGTAACACCTGGCTAGCTGCGGCGGTCACCGGCGGGACCGGACCTCCTGCGCGACGCGGGCCGCGCCGACTTGCGGGTCCTCGTGTTCCCAGATCCGGATGACCGACCAGCCCGCCTCGGCCAGCAGGCGGTCGGTCTCCCGGTCGCGTTCGCGGTTGCGCCGAACCTTTTCCGCCCAGAATTCGGAGTTCGTCGCCGACTGTGTGTGGTGCTCCGGACATCCGTGCCAGAAGCAGCCGTCAAGGAACACCGCGACCTTGGCCCGGCTGAACGTCAGGTCGGCGGTTCGACGGATCGCGAGGAGCGGGCGCGTCGACACCCGGTAGCGCAACCCCAATGCGTGCACGGCGCGCCGCAGCGCCAACTCCGGTTTCGTGTCTCGCCCCTTGTTGGCCTGCATGCTCTTGCGTGTGCCCTCGTTGGACGCACCCACCGGCCGGCTCGAAGCCATGGTCGTTACTGTACGTCACGGGCCATGCGTAGTTTATCGGATGGCTGAACGCGGGGGACCTCGTCGTCTTCGCACATCGAGGCTGATCGGAGGACCGGTGAGGCGTTTCACGAGCCTGAATATCTGCGCGGGTGCCGGTGGCATGGCGATCGGACTGGAAACAGCAGGTTTCGATTTGGTCATTTCTTCGATGAGGACGCCGACGCATGCGCCACACTTCGGGCGAACCGTCCGGCCTGGGATGTGCGGCAGCACGATCTGCTCGAGTTCATCGGCAGCGATCACCCCCAGGTCCTGGACGTTGACCTCTTCGCTGGCGCACCGCCCAGAGTCCCATACTCGGTGGCGGGAAACCGGCGGACGGTCGAGCAGACGCGCGATCCCTTCCGCGCGGCGGTCTGGCTTGCTGCGGAGATCCAACCGAAAGCGATCCTGCTGGACTACGTCCCCGCGTTGGTCAAGGACGAAGCTTTTCGGGCCGAGCGTGACTTCATCCGTGAAGAACTGGGGAACTGCGGATACGAGGTGGAATGGACGGTCCTCGACGCCCAGCGGTTCGGCATTCCGCAGCGCAGGCTGCACGGTCTGATCGTGGGAATGGCACCGGAGCATCTCGCCCGTTTCTCGTGGCCAGCCGGCAGCGATCAGGGGACGCTGACAGTCGGCGAAGTGCTTCGGGAATCCATGGCGAGTCGTGGATGGTCCGGTGCCGAGGAGTGGAGCCGGCGGGCGAACGAGATCGCTCCGACGATCGTCGGAGGCGCCAAGGGGAGAGGTGGGGCCGATCTCGGGCCCTCTCGGACGAAGGACATCTGGGCGAGCCTGTGCGTGAACGGTGCGAGCGTCGCAGATCAGCCGCCGGGACCCGAACACGTCGTTGACCCGGATGATCGCAAGACGTTCCCGAAACTGACAGTAGAGCAGGCTGCGGACCTGCAGGGATTCCCCGCCGACTGCTCCTTCTCCGGGCGGAAGACGTCCTGCTTTCGGCAGGTCGGACATGCCGTGCCGCCCGCCCTCGCGGAGGCTGTCGGGACGTCAATCGCGGCCCCCCGGGCCACCGCATGACCGAACTCCGGAAAATAGCGTGCGGACCTCGGCATGTGCGGCCCGGCCGGGCTCGGCCACTCGATAAAGTGATCGCCATGACCGCGAACCCCGACCGCATCAACGTGATCGACCTCTTCGCCGGTTGTGGTGGATTCACGCAGGGGTTCCGGGAGTTCCTCCCACCGGGCGCCACGACGTCGCCCTTCCGGACGGTGGGAGCCGTCGAGTGGGACATCGCCGCAGCCTCGACCTATGCAGCCAATTTTGCAGAGGAGGCAGGCGGCACAGACAAGATTTTCGCGGGCCGGGAGTACGGTGACATCACCCACTGGGACCCGAGGCAGATCAAGAACGAGGTCGATGTCATCCTCGGCGGCCCGCCGTGCCAGGGATTTTCGAGCCTGGGCAAGGAAGACTCCGATGATCCGCGGAATGAGCTCTGGCAGCAGTACATGCGGGTGGTCAATGTCCTGCACCCGAAGGTCTTCGTCATCGAGAACGTCGACCGCTTTCTCACCTCGCGTGCCTATCAGGAGTTCTATGCGAGCCTCCAAAGCGCCACTGGGCGAGGGGGCGAGCTCCGGGATTATGTGTTGGAGGAGCCGAGGATCCTCAACGCTGCGGACTACGGCGTCCCCCAGGCGCGGCGGCGGGCGATCATCCTCGCCACCCGGCGGGACCTGATCAACGAGCACCTGGAGGGCGTCGGCCTGCAGTATCCTCAGCCGACTCACGGCAGGAACGTCGTCCAGACCCTCGATCGTCCGCTCCTTTCGGGGGGACAGGAGCTTAAGCCGTGGGTTCCGGTGCGCGAGGTTCTTTCCCCGCGGTGGCACAAGACAAAGGGCACGAGCTTGCCGGACAGGAGCAAAAACCTGCTCGGCAAGGAGCTTCCCGGAATCTTCCGGACTCGGGAGCTGCACATCGGGCGACAGCCGACGGAACACTCGTTGGAGCGGTATGCGGCCATTCCTCCGGGCGGCAATCGTCACGACTTGCCGGAGCGACTCTCCACGGAAAGTTGGATGCGGCATCGCAGCGGATCGGGCGATGTCATGGGCCGGCTGCACTGGGACCGGCCTTCGGTGACGATCCGGACTGAGTTCTACAAGCCGGAGAAGGGGCGGTACCTGCACCCGAAGGAGAACCGCCCCATCACGCATATGGAGGCGGCACTCCTGCAGGACTTCCCGATGGATTTCAAGTGGTGCGGCAGCAAGGTCGAGATCGCGCGTCAGATCGGAAACGCAGTCCCGGTCGGCTTGGCGCGCGCTATCGCGACGGAGGTCTACGGCTACTTGCTCGAGATAGCGGATCAACAAGCCGCGAGGGGACTCCGGGAGATTGCCTAACCGTTCTGGGCTCCCCTTCGTTGTTGCTCGCCTCGGTCGTGTAGCGAGGCATCTCTGAACAGCTTCTCGAAGTGCGCCAGACCTTCTCGATTGATTCCGGTGGGATCTGCCCATCCAATGGTCATTCCAGCAGTCCTTGGTGTGGGATGTGCACGCCGATCCGGTCGACCCAGTCACGATAGACATCTGTTTCGGACGGGGCAGTCTTGGCCCCGCAGCTCGAACAGCAAGGTGGTCCGCCGAGTCGACTGCCTTGGCGACCGAATTTGCCCCGCATCGACTGCGCACGAGTCCGCGATCGAGTGGCCCAGTCAGGACCAGGGCAGTGGTCCGGTGTCGCGAGATGTCCAGGCGCAGCGCGGTTCCCAGCACGTCTCGATTGCCGCAGAAGATCACGACGGGGCGGAAGCCCGGCGGCCCCAGAGCCTTCCGCCGACTACCTGTGCCTTTGTGACTAGGGCAAACATCGCTCGGCAGATCGGGAACGCACTGCCTGTCCGCTCTGGGGAGGCGCTGGGGACACGCCGTGGCTGTACGCAAGTGACGTGCAACACACCGATATGGCGGATCATCTCTGTCGGTTTTTTGCGAATCTATGTCCAATAGCGGGTGTAATTTGTCGGTAAACCTGCCCGGAGGGTCCGCGGGGCAAGAAGTGGTCCTTACGTGTCGGTGGCTGCCGATGCAGTCCGCGGCAGGTTCACGGTGCGTGACGCGACGCGCCGTCAGTGAACTTGATGTCGAAGTGCAGGAGTTGCGTAAGTGCAGGTCTGGCAGCGGTGCGGCGCAGCGTCAGCGGCCGAGGGGGGTCTCGGCATGACGACCGGCGAGTGGGTGTCGAACGAGACCTTGGTCCGCGAACTCGAAAAATTGTTCGATCAAGCTATTGAGGCCTACCGAGCGAACCCCAACCTGATCACAGAGCACGCCAATCATGAAGAGTCGATCCGTGTTGGTGGATACGCAAACAGGACGCTCCTTGAGCTCGTGCAAAACGCTGCCGACGCGATGGCTGGTACGGCGGAGACGGGCGGAGCGGCAGGACGTGTCGAGATCGTTCTAGACCTCAACACGGAGATGCTCTACTGTGCGAATGCAGGGCGTCCTTTCTCTCAAAGTGGCCTGAAATCCCTTGTCCACGCGCACCTCAGCGGCAAGCGAGGTGACGAGATCGGCCGATTCGGCCTCGGGTTCAAGTCGGTCCTTGCCGTTACCGGCAAACCGCAGGTGTTCAGCCGGTCGATCTCGTTCGAGTTCAACTCGTCGAAGGCTACGGCGTCGCTTAACTCGGTTGGCTCCATGGCCAAGAGGTTCCCCGTCCTCAGGACCGCCACGCAGATCCTGGATGTTGATGCGGAGTTTGCCAAGGACCCGATTCTTGATGAGCTCGCGGTGTGGGCGTCAACGATCGTCCGCCTACCGCACGCTGGGCGGCTCAACAGCCTTCAGAAGGAGATCAAGGAATTCCGCTCAGAGTTCCTGCTCTTTGTCGACGCGGTCCGGGAGATCCGACTTCGGGTCGTGGGGCAGGACAAGCCCTTCGTGACGAGCCACGTTTCCCGTGATCTGGGGGGAGGAAAGTTCCGGATCGAGCGTCCCGACGGGGACGATCGCGTGTGGTACGTGGCGAACCGCATGCACACGCCGAGTGCTGAGGCACGCAGTGAGGTCGGCGACGCTGTGTCGCGTGACCAGGTCAAGGTGTCCGTTGCGATGCCTGCGCGCTACGCATCCCGGCGGACCGGCCAGTTCTGGTCGTACTTCCCGCTCCAGGATGAGACCACCGCCTCTGCGCTTTTCAACGCTCCCTGGAGCGTGAACGACGATCGTACGACCCTTCTCAAGAACGGCTACAACGGCGAGATCCTCGAGACGCTCTCGGAGATGTTCGTCGACCTCCTGCCTCGGGTGGCGACAGCCGACGATCCTGCGGCTCACCTGGACTACATGCCCGCGCGTGGCCGCGAGCTCCTTTCGTTCGGTGATGAGGTGTTGTGCGCGCACGTTCCGTGGATGGGATCGCGGGTCGCGCTGGTCCCTGACGCCACGGGTGTGCTCTGCAAGCCGGACGTCCTACTTCCTCTTGACTTCAGCGTGAGCGAGGTGGATCACAACTGTCACGAGGCGTGGATCAAGTCCCCGAACACCAGCGATGACGTTCCGCACTGGCTTTGTTACAGGACGCTTCAACGCGCGACTCGACTTCGGGAGCTCTACGAGTACAACGCGGCTCCGGATCAGTTTGGTCCTCGGTCACGCGACGAGAAGAAGGCGCTCTCGAAGGTTCGTGTGAGGGGCATCCTGTCGTGGCTGCGCGAATGGGCTGATGGTGACTACGCTTCTGCTGCCCAAGCACTGGATTTCGTGCTTGACAACTTCAGGGGCGAAGGTGCCCTGCGCCCGAAGATCATCCCGACCACCGGCGGCCTCAAAACCCTCGGGGACCGCAGCGAGGTCTTTCTCAAGCGTGTGGACGACGTCAACATCGAGGGCGCTAGCTTTGTTGCGCCGGAGTTCCTTGCGATCCCGGGCATCGAGAGAAAGCTCCGACAGAGGGCCGGATTCATGGACCTGGACCCGATCGCGATCTTCCAGGCTCGACTCGAGAAGCTGTCTTCAGCGGCCGAGCCTGAGGATCACGAGAGGTTCTGGGACGCCGTGATGGACGTTCGCCTTGCGGATGCAGAGCGGATCGTGAAGCGTGAGAGCAAAAGCCACATCAAGGTAGCCACACGCGCCGGTGGGTGGGCCGAACCGCGGTCCGTGCTCGATGTCGACGGTCTTTGCGGTGGGCTCGACGAGCGCCTACTCGATCGTGATCGTTGTCAGTACCAGGTCGCTCGGGCGGCTGGCGTCATCCATCAGCCGATCCGCTCGTACTCTTTCGAGGATGAGATCTGCACCGACCAGTACCGCGACTTCGTGCTCGCAGATCTCAACCGGCGGCTTGGTCCAGGGGAACGGCCTGTCGAGAACATCGAGTTCGACCAGTACCTCGGAGCTGGCCCGTTTTCCGCCCTACTGCTGATGGTCGAGTCCAACGTCTCCGAAGCGACCCGTGCAGAGTGGACCCAGAAGCTCCTGGAGCTCGACGAGAAGCCCACTTGGACCTGCGAGGAAACCGATACCGGCCAGGTGCGTCAGGTGATCTCACCAGTGCGTTGGGCGGTTTCCCGGGCCGGACTGGTGAAGTCCAGCGAGGGATTCCATGCACCTTCACAGGTTGTCTCGCCCGCACTGATCGAGTACGAGGGGCTGCTGCCGCTCTACCAGGGTCCGAGGCCGTTGGAAGACGCGCTGGAATTGCCGCGCGAGCTCGCTGAGGTCCCTGCCGAGGTCCTGCAGGCTTCTTTAGTAGCGGACCTCTTTCGGCTCTCGATCAAGGATTCGGTTCTTGCGAAGTTCGTGCTGGCCGCAAGTGAAAAGGCTTACCCTGACGGCCAGCCGCCACAGATCCCTGCACGCGTCGGGCGCGCGATCGAAGGACGCCGCCCAGGGACGGTGTATCTGGCGACGACCAACGAGCAGCAGCTACTCCTGAGCCAGAAGCTCAAACCGTACTTGCGCGTCGAGGCGCAGGACGTCGAAGCCTTCGTCGTGAAGGTTGGTTGCCGACGCTTCGAGGAAAGCTTTTCCTTCTCGATGGTCATCGAAGGCCGACAGGACCCCGATCCTGTTGTCGACCTGTACCCGGGCTTTCAGGTGACCTGGGAGTTCGACAACGAGAAGGTGGCGAACGCCAGCATCGCCAGGGCGATCTACCTCGCCAAGCGCGTCACCACTGAGGACGGTGTGGAGGACCAGGTGCTCGACTGGCACCTCGACGGACTGACGCTGTTCGTCCGCAAAGACTTTGACGACCGCCAGGTCCTGGAAATCGTCAACAAGGCGTTCGACCTGCGCTTGTCTAATGCCCACCTCAACAAGATCCAGCAGGCGGCCCTGGATCAGCAGCTGGAGGAACAGCGCCAGGAAGCACGTGCGGCGGCGACCGACGTCGAGCGGCTTGAGGTCTTCTTCGGAGAGGACGTCCTTAAGGATCACCTGCCTGGCGGGCTCTGGCACGCGGTGGAGGTGCAGGGGCTCGTCGACAACTCGACGTCCGTCGCCGATCTGTTCCTCACCGTGTGGGGCAGCGACTCGGTCAAGCAGCTCGCGGACCAGTTCCGGGACGAGGGCTATACCGACGTGCCGACTCAGTGGGCGGGCGGTGTCCAGACGATCAACTGGGTACGGAAGATGGGGTTCGCGACGAAGTACGCGGGCCGACGTTCGAAGTCGCAGCCGGATGAGTTCATCGTTCCGGGTGCAGTCAAGCTCAATGACCTGCACTCGTACCAGAAGCACATCAGCGAGGACCTGCGCACGGTGCTCACGCAGCGGTTGGACAAGGGCCGTGCACAGAAGGGCATGGTTGAGCTCCCGACTGGTGCTGGCAAGACTCGCGTGGCAACCGAGACAGTGCTCAAGCTTTTCAAGGATGAGGTCCTCAGCGGGACCGTCCTGTGGATAGCGCAGTCGATCGAGCTCTGTGAGCAGGCTGTGCAGACCTTCGACACGGTCTGGCGGTACCTTGGTGACGAGCGCCCGCTCGCGATCGGCCGTCTGTGGGAGAACAACACCGTCCACGAGCCCGAAACCGATGTGAGTGTCATTGTCGCGACCGATGCCAAGCTCGAGGCGATCCTCGACCAGCCCGAGTACAAGTGGCTGAGCGACCCTGTCGCCGTCTTCATCGACGAGGCCCACCGAGCTGGAGGATCGAGCCGCTACACCCGCATCCTCAGGTGGCTCGGCGTTGACGGTCACAACTGGGAGCGACCCTTGGTCGGTCTTTCCGCGACCCCATTCAAGGGCAAGGTCAAAGACGGACAGCAGACCAAGGAACTGGTCGCCAGGTTCGACGGCAATCTGCTCTATGAGTTCGAGGGGAATGCGTACAGAGAACTGCAGAAGCTGGGAGTTCTGGCGCGTGTGCGGCACGAGATCCTTGATGGTGTCGAGGTCACCCTTACTGCGGACGAACGACGACAGATCGAGTCGAACCGCCGCGTCGACCGGTCCCTGCTAAACCGCATCGGCGATGACCAGGTACGCACGAAAATCCTGCTCGATCACATTCTGTCCCAGGACCCCGAGTGGCCGATCCTGGTCTTCACCCCGACCGTACTATCGGCACAGGTACTGGCGGCAACGCTGCGATACCGGGGCGTCTCCTCGGCTGCGGTAAGCGGACAAACCGGCCGCCAGGAACGCCGTGACAAAATCGAGCAGTTCAAGAAGAGCGAGATTCGGGTCTTGGCGAACTGCGACCTCTTGGCCCAGGGATTCGACGCCCCCGGTGTGCGCGCCCTCTACATCGCCAGGCCGACCTTCAGCCCGAGCGCTTACATCCAGATGGCCGGGCGTGGTCTGCGTGGCCCCAAGAACGGCGGCAAGGAGGAATGCCTCATTGTAGACGTCGCTGACAACTTCGGCGCAGTGAACGACTTCCTCGGGTACCGCGAGTACGAAGACTTGTGGAAGGAGCAGCACGCGTGATCCTTGTTCCCGACCTTCGTGACATCGAAGTCTCGAGCACCAGCGCGGCCGAGACCAGGCTGGCGCGGATGCTGCAGCAGGTGGAAGGGCCAAAGGACGCGGTGGCGTTCCACTCCATCAAGCTGCGCAGCCATTCGACCAAGCAGCAGGCCGAGGCAGACTTCGTCGTGCTGTGGGACGGCGTGGTGATCGTGCTCGAGGTCAAGGGCGGTGGTGTCCGCAAGTACGACGGAAACTGGTACTCGATTGACCGCCGTGGCGACTGGCACAAGCTGCGCGAGTCGCCCATGGACCAGGCGCGGACAGCGATGTTCGCACTGCGCGAGATCCTCAAAGAGGACGGTGCGGGATGGTTCGCGTGCGAGGCAGTCGCCGTCACACCGGACATCGAGTCGCCTCCGCCTGCCGTCGAGTGGAAGAGTAACCACTGGTGGGCCAAAGATGCGATGAGCGTCGCCAGCCTGACGGCAGCGTTCGCTGAGGTCGCAAAGGAAGCGCGGAGCGCGCCTCCTCGTCAGAAGATCGCGCGTGCGGATGAGCTGCGCACTCGGCTGTTCGGGGAGTTCACCCGAATGCCGATCATCGACGCACAGCGTGGCGCCGTTATCGAGGAGCAGAACCGGGCGACCCAGGGGCAGGCGCAGGTGCTGGCCGCCCTCGCGCTTAACCCGCGCATGCTCGTGTTCGGTGGTGCCGGGACCGGAAAGTCCCTTGTTCTAGCAGAGGCTGCGAAGCAGGAGTCAGAGGACGGTAAGTCCGTCCTCATCACCTTCCACTCGCCTTCTCTCGTTCGGTTCTTCGAACCGCTGGTCAGGGGCCGGAGTATCGATTTGCTGCCATTCAGCAACCTCGCCGATGGCAAGCAGTACGACGTGGTGTTCGTTGACGAGGCCCAGGACCTCATGAACGCCGATGGCATGGACGCGCTCGACAAGGCGATCCGTGGCGGCCGGGCCGAGGGACGCTGGCGGATGTTCCTCGACCCCAACAACCAGGCGCACGTCGACGGTGAGTACGACCCAGAGGTTTGCGACCTCGTCAAGACGGAGGCGACTCAGCTCCAGCTCCAGAAGAACGTTCGGAATACCCGCGCGATGGTCCACGTCGTGCAGGAGTATTTAGGCGCAGACGTCGGAGACCCGGGAATTGTCAACGGGGAGCGCGTCTACTGGCGCCCCGTTGACGGAGAAGCTGACCTTTTCGCAGCGGAGCAGGCCGCACGCGAGCTGGTGTTCAACGGTGCACGACGCGATGACATTTGGATCATCAGCACGACGTCCGACGATCCGCCTGCGTTGGGTGACGCGAAATTCGTCGTCACGAGCCCGCGCTACACCAAAGGGCTGGAGGCCGAGCACGTCATCGTGTGTGATCTTCCGAAGGAGTTCGACGAGCGCGGCACGGCGGCGTTCTATGTCGCTGTGACTCGTGCACGGGTGACGCTGCACGTTCTGGTCTCAGCGGATGACAAGAAGCGACTCCAGGAACTCGTCCGAAAGCAGGTCGAGAAGTGAATTTCACGGGACCGCAGACGCTGGCGCTGGAACACCTGCGCAAGGCCTACGTCGGACCAGAGGGCGGCGAAGGCGAGATCACGTTCAACCCACCACATCGGCAGTACGCGGTGGGCATGCTGTTTCCTCGGGACGACGGCCGCTATCTTCGGTCCGAGGGCAAAGGGCAGGCGACTGAGGACGATGAGCCTGATGTTTTCAACGGCGATGTGGAAGAGCGCGGCGTAAACGTCCCACTGGCCGAAGACTGGCGGCCGTCGTCGGCAGCGATCTCCTTCGTCACGAACGGAGAGAGCGTCACGGTCGACTTTTCGTGCGGTACTTACGCAAAGGTCGCTGGTGATGGCCCGCCGCGCTGGGAGCGCACCCCCTTCCCCTCTAAGGGACTGGTGCTGGACAAAGAGGAGGGGCCGAAGCGTTTCACGGCTGGCGAAGTCCCGGTTGAGATCGGTGCGCGCTGGCGTGATTTCAAGGGCGTACAGCTGGTGACAGTGCATGTTCGGGTGCTCGCCGGCACGAAAGGAGACGAGCGCCTGGACATCCCGCTGATGCTCTTCCAAGTCAAGCTGGAGGTGAGACACTCTGACGGAGCCCGGTTCCTCGAGTACGACACCACGCGGTCGTTTGACGCCGACCAGGAGGCTGCGGAACTGCGCGTTCGGTATCGGAACAGGAAAGCCTACGCTGTTGGCCACGGCATGGCCGCCGACTGGAAGCTTACCGACGGCGAGTGCGTCCGTGTGTTTCTGGACCCCGTGCCGGCGTTCGTCGTTCCCGCAGTCGAGACGACCGGTTTTAGTGAAGGAACGCCTGAGGCTCAGGCACTCGAGCTGCGGTATCTAGCCCTCATCGAGGAGAACGGACCCGAGGTGCTGGCCTCGCTCCGTGCTTTCGTTGGTGCATTCTCCGAGTGGTCCCGTGAGCAGATGACACGAGCCGAGGGATTTGGACGTGATGCCGACGTCGCGATCAGGATCGCCAAGAGATCCGAGGTCGCTGCTGCGAGGATGCGCGACGGCGTCGAGTTTCTGGGCGCGGCGAACCAGGAGCAGGTACGGACTGCGTTCGCCCTCGGCATGGAGGCCATGCGTCTGCAGATGTGTCAGGCCCAACGTTCCAAGGGAATTCCCGATGAGCAGATCAGGGAGCCCCGCTGGCGTCCCTTCCAACTGGGCTTCCTGCTCATCGCTCTGGCCTCGACCGTGAACCCTGAGCACGACGACCGCGAGCTGGTCGATCTCATCTGGTTCCCGACTGGTGGTGGGAAGACCGAAGCATATCTCGGCCTGGCTGCGGTGGAGATCTTCCACCGCCGGATCGTGCATGGGATCGCAGGTGGCGGCACTGCCGTGATCACGCGATACACGCTGCGGCTTCTGACATCGCAGCAGTTCCAGCGCGCCGCGGCGCTGGTATGCGCAATGGAGCTGATGCGCGCGAACCACCCGAAGGTTAAGACCATGCCGCCATTTTCCATCGGCTTGTGGGTCGGTAATGAGGTCTCGCCTGGGACGAGGAAGGATGCCGTTGGTGCTCGTGACCGCCTCATGAAGGCGGCCCGCCCGGAGGAGGCCAATCAGTTCCAGGTCGAGAGCTGTTCGTGGTGCCTGACTCCGCTGATCCCTAGGATCAGGAGCGACAAAGCGTCCGACTACGGCTTGCGACTCGAAGGTTCAGATGTCGTCCTGCATTGCGTCGACTCGGACTGCCCCTTCCACGAGCGCCTGCCGCTCACCGTCGTTGACGAGGTCCTGTACGAAGAACCGCCGACCATCCTCCTGGCGACGGTCGACAAGTTCGCCAGGCTCCAGTTCAAACCGGAGGCTGGACGGCTTTTGGGCATCGGCACGGTCTTCAAGCAGCCATCGATGGTCATTCAGGATGAGCTGCACCTCTTGTCGGGCCCGCTCGGGACCACCGTCGCTATGTTCGATGCGGTGATCCAGGTGCTGCTCAGCCGCTCGGGTACGACGCCGAAGATCGTCGCCTCCACCGCGACGATCCGCGCTTCTGATGAGCAGGTCCAGGCCTTGTACGGGCGGAAGGTCGCGCTGTACCCGCCCTCCGGGCTCGATGACGACCGGACGTTTTTCTCAAGGCCCGTTGAGAACGGCGAAGGCCGGCTCTACGTCGGACTGATGCCGCAGTCGGTGTCCCAGCCGTCGGCGGTGATCTCGTCCGCCACACCGATGGTCGAGATTCCTGAGGCGTTGGCCCAGAAGGGCGCGGACACGACTCCGCGAGATGCCTACTGGACTCTCGTCATGTACCACAACAGCCTTCGCGAGCTCGGCCGTACGAGCACGCTGGTGGTCGACGACGTCAACGGTCGTCTGGAACCTCGCGCGGAGCGCCTCGGTATTTCACTCCGCCAGGTGCATCAGGTCCTCGAGCTCACCAGTCGAAGGACAGCCGAGGAACTGCCCAGGGACCTCCGGGCTCTGCGTGTGAGCGCCAATGATTCAGCGGACGCCGTCGATGTCGTGCTGTCGTCGAACATGCTGTCCGTCGGCATCGATATCCCGCGCCTGGCGCTGATGCTCATGGTGGGACAGCCGAAGACCACTGCCGAATACATCCAGTCCACCAGCCGCGTCGGACGCGGAGAGACCCGTGGAGTTGTGGTTACTTTGTTCCGGTCGAACCGGGCTCGCGACCGCTCTCACTTCGAGACGTTCCGCAGCTACCACGAGACGCTGTATCTGAGCGTGGAACCGACGAGCGTGACTCCTTGGTCACTGTCCTCGCGGGACAGGTCCCTGGCGGGCGCGCTTGCCGCATTGCTGCGGCAGTCTCTTAAGCCGCTGGCGGACAACAACTCCGCCGTCATGCTCGACCTTGAGGACGTACGGGTAAGCGATGCCGTGGAGAGATTGGTTGGTCAGTTCCTCGGCCACGTCGCGCGGTCCGAACCACTCGAGCTGCGGGAAACGGAGGGCGAAGTCTGGAGCCTGCTCCGGGATTGGGACCGCCGTGCTTCACAAGCCCGGGAAACCAACGGTGACCTGTACTACGAGCGTCGTCCCAAGTCCGAAGTCAGTGCGCTACTCAAGCGATTCGGCGATCCTGGGGAGGGTTGGCTGGTCGGAGACTCGATGCGGTCCGTAGAGCCGAACGTTGCCGTCGAGGTTCAGGAACCGCAGGAGGAGGTACTCCGTGGAGAAGATCAAGCATGACCTGCGGCTCTCCGAGACGATCACACCGTTCGGTGTCGGTGCGATCACTGATGTCCAGGGAGAGTCGCTTATGGCCGCCGACACGTCGTGGTGGGACACGAGGTTCGCCCCGGAAATCAGCTGCGAGCGGCTCATGGTGAGGCTCGGGGCGGGAAAGCTGAGGCAACCGCCTACGCACTCAGGTCACGCTGCCAAGGGGACGCCGTCGCTCATGTACTGGCGATTCCCAGCATGGCGCTTCTGCGAGCGTTGCGACAAGCTTTCGAAGCTGACCGGACGCAAGAAGGGGAAGTGGGACAACCACTGCGAGTGTGGTGGCCCGCTAGTCCCGATGAGGTTTGTGGCCGTCTGTCAAAAAGGCAGTCACATCCAGGACGTACCGTGGTTCCAGTGGGTGCACCGCGGCCGTGAGGCTCGCCTGCGGGAAGAGGTCCGCGTCTGCCGGTCGTACCGGGAACTCCGCTTCCGAAAGGTTGCCTCGCATGGTGAGGGCCTTGAATCCCTCATCGTGAAATGCCACGGTTGCGGGAACTCACGTTCGCTCTCCGAGCTGGTCAGCAAGGGAGCGCTCCAACGTGATGGCATTCGGTGCAGCGGCCGCCAGCCCTGGGAACCGGAGGGAAGTTCGGAGCAGAAGCCATGCCGTCACCCGCTCGCTGCCGTGCAGCGCGGCGCGACGGGGAACTACATTGCCGATCGGATCTCTGCACTCGATATCCCTGAGGAGCGTCCGGTGTCGGCAGAGGTGGCAGATCAGATCCGGGGGCACGTCTATTTCGGGAGAGTCGTTGCCGACAATGGTGGCCCCCAGTCCGAGATGGTCGCCGGGTGGATCGCTGAGGAGCTGGAGACCACCGCCGAGGTCGTTCTAGCTGTGGCGGTCGGCGAGGAAGTATCGACTGACGAGATGCTGCTCGACCTCAAGGACGGTGAGTGGGCGGCCTTCCACAAGAAGTTACAGGGACGACGTGACCTCAGCGGAGGTTACTTCGTCGTAGACGGAAGGAATCTCGACGAGGCAAACGGTCCGAAGAGCCTGCTGGAAGCGATCAGCGGGGTTGGGCAGGTACGACGCGTTCGTGAGGTCCGAGCGCTTCGCCACTTCAGTAGGTATGACGCCGACGCGGCGTTGATCCGGCCCGACCTTGGGCCCAATCGGCGTCGCTCACCGATCTACCCTGCTGTGGAGGTTTTCGGCGAAGGCATCTTCCTTCGGTTCGATGAGAAGAAGATCGCGGCGTGGGAGGCCGAGCCCGCGGTCCAGGCCAGAGCGGGGATTCTCAAGAGGCGGCGTGCAGACGTGGAGTGGGCGTCGAAGCGACTCGTCGTTCCTGAACCGCGCTTCATCGCGCTGCACACGCTGGCACATCTGCTTATCCGGCGGCTTGCCTTCGAGAGCGGGTATGCATCGGCTTCCTTGCAGGAGCGCATCTATGCCAACCCTGACCGGCTGGACAAGACGGCGGGCATCCTCATCTACACCGCTGCTGGGGACGCGCAGGGTACGTTGGGAGGCCTGGTTCGTCTCGGCGAGCCAAAGAAACTGATCTCTCTGCTGGTGTCGGCGCTCGAGGATGCGGACTTCTGCTCGAACGATCCGGTCTGCATCGAGAGCGACAGCCAAGGCGCATCGCAGTTGAATCTCTCTGCATGCCACGGTTGCGCTCTCGTCAGCGAGACCTCCTGTGAGACAGGAAACCGTCTGCTTGATCGCCAGCTGGTCCTTGGCGGCAGTGATGTGCGTGGACTGCTTGATGGTGTGCTGGAGGAAATCCGAGCCGTGCCTGCCGAGGGGTGAACCAGAGAAGTCGATGAATCGTCATCTCGTGGGGGTGGTCAAGCAGCCCACCCCGCGGTATGAGGAGCCCGATTGATGGGGGATGAAGGAACCCATCCGCGCACGCGGGCCTTCCTGGCTATGCTCGCCGACCACGGCTTGTGACGCGACATCGTCGCTGGTCATGGGGTCGTGAGCACTTTGGGGCGCTATAGCAGCCCAAAGCGCGCACGACTCCTGACCTGGGGAAAATGGCGCCGGAGCGCGTATGGCCGGCCGGAGTCGTCGTGAGGGGGATGGACAGGCACGTTGATGTCGTTTTTTCGCTAGCTCTAGCTTCGTCCTGCAGTGATGCTGGTGGGTATGCACGAGGATGTGGCTCGGTGTGTGCAGGCCGTACGGTCCCGAGGCTGCCGAACGGCCGACTCACGACTCATTAGGCGACAGTCGTAGCGGACTCAGGCGTGTCCGGTTGGGTCGGTGACCGGGCGCGTGGGGGAGGGGGCGTTCGCGCCCGGTCACCGGGGTGGGCCGGTGCGGCCGAGGTCGGGGAGGTACCGCACCGGCCCGGCTGGCGAGGCCAGGTCTCGTGAGTGTTTGTTCCGGTAAGAACCGGAAGGATCACTCACGAGCTGTTCAGGCGCGGAGGTGATGCCGCCCGGTGGGCTCGTCGGGGTCTGTGGTGGGGAATCCCGGTGGTATGTGGGGATGTTCGCGACTGGTGTCGGGTTCGTCGGTGGCGCGGGTTTCGGCTTCGACGTCGGCTATGAGGTGCCAGACCGTGTAGGCGCCTTCGCCGCCTCCGGCGTGCTGGCCCGTTGAGAACGCGATGGCTCTCATCGGCAGTTGGGTGGCGAGCATGGCGAGGATCAGCAGGTTGAACAGGACGAACGTGCTGAGCTGGATCCAGAACATCGGTGGTTCTCCTTCGGTTGGGCGAGGGGTGTCAATTTCGCGAGAAATTGGCGTTCACCCGGGTGACGGTCAATTTCTCGCGAAATTGCGCCGTCCTCGGGTGATCACAGGCGGGTGGTGAGGGTGTGCCAGCAGCGCATGCAGGTGTCCTCGCGGATCCAGTCCACTTCGGACCGGTCGTGCAGCTCCGCCGCGTTCGCTTCTGCTCCGCAGAACGCCTTCACCTGCTCCTCGCGCGGAACTTTCGTTGCCGCGATGGGAAACGCGTGGCGGCCGCCCGTGACCGGGCGCCACACGTAGGTCAAGTAGTCAGCCATCAGGGGCTCCCATCAGCGTCGATTACTCTGTGGACTTTGATCACCACTGAGAGTGTCAGATTCAGTGCCGATCATCAACTTGTCAGATCGGAAAATTTTCCAATCTGACCAGATCGGGTGATCGGATACGGTGTGCGCATGTCCAAGCGCGCACAGCCAACAGTCCGCAAGCGCCGCCTTGCGGCCACGTTGCGCAGCCTCCGCGACCAAGCAGGAGTGAGCCCAGAGCAGGTCATGGAGGAGCTGGACTGGTCCCGTTCGAAGGTCTCCAAGGTCGAGACCGCGAACATGGGGGTCTCCGTATCGGATGTGCGGGTGCTTTGCGAGCTCTACGGAGCTGACTACAAGATCACCGAATGGCTGGTGAAGACTGCCCGCGACGCAAAGCGCCGTGGGTGGTGGGCCTCCTACAACGATGCGATGCCCTCAATCTTCGAGGACTACGTTGAACTGGAGTCTGAAGCGACCTGCGCGCACTACTTCGAGATCGACTTGATCCCGGGCTTGCTCCAGACCGCAGACTATGCGGTTGCGCTGATGGAAACGACCTCTCCGGAAGCAGCAAAGGAGACCACCAGGGCACGGGCCGAACTACGCATGCGGCGACAAGAGCGCTTGCTGTCTGGCGAAATGTCCTTGTGGGCGATCATCGATGAGTCCGCGCTACTGCGTGGCACGGGCACCGCTGAGACCCGCAGCGGCCAGATTCGGCGCCTTCTGGACGCGATGGACCTGCAGAACGTGGTCCTGCAGATCTTGCCCCTCCGGGCCGGGTCGCATCCGGCGAGCGGATCGCCCTTCGGTCAACTCCACTTTCCCGAGCCGATTCCGAGTGTCGTCTTCGTCGACAACGTGGCTGGAAGCCTGTACATCGAGGAACCCGACGAAGTTGCTCGGTTCAGCACCGCCTTCGATCACCTTCGAGCGACGGCTGTAGATGCGAGAGAATCGCGAAAGCTGCTCACAGCGGCTTTGAAGGCGGTCGATGCAGAGAGGTGATCCATGGACGTCATCACGAACTGGCGCACGTCTAGCCGTAGCAACGGACATGGCGGGATGTGCGTCGAGGTTGGCAGTGGCACCGACGTGGTTGGGGTGCGGGATACGAAGAATCGGGACGGCGGGACATTGGTCTTCCAGTCGCAAGCCTGGGGATCCTTCTTAGCCGCCGTCAAGGCTGAGCGGTTCGGCTGAACCACGCAGCGCAGCGGGTAGCTGTTTCAAGGCTCCGGCGTGGCGCTTGCGCGAGAGGAGAGGACAGTGCCCCCGGCAGTTTGGCGGATTCTTGGGGTCCTTGCAACACCTGATGACCTACGTGGTTGTCAGTAGATCACGCAGACGCTCGGCTGGGGTTCTCCAGCCGAGCGTTTTGCGTGGTCGGCTGTTGAGTTGTTGGGCGACGTGCTCAAGGTCCGCCGCAGAGTGGATGGACAGGTCGGTGCCCTTGGGAAAGTACTGGCGCAGCAGGCCGTTGGTGTTTTCGTTGCTGCCACGCTGCCAGGGAGAGTGCGGGTCGCAGAAGTAAACCGGCACCCCGGTCGCCACGGTGAACTGCTTGTGGGCGGCCATTTCGCAGCCTTGGTCCCAGGTCAGCGAGCCGCGCAGGTGCTTGGGCAGGGTCGCGATCAGGGGTACCAGGACGTCGCGGACCTCCTCGGCGGTGTGCCCGCCGGGCAGGTGCCCGAGCATCACATACCGGGTGGTGCGTTCGACCAGGGTCACGATCGCCGACTGCGACCCGGTGCCCACGATCAGGTCGCCCTCCCAGTGCCCTGGCACGGCCCGGTCCTCGACCTCGGGGGGCCGGTCGGAGATCATCACCATCTCGTCGACGAAGCGAGGCGTGCGTTGTGCAGGCTGCCGGTGTGGCTTGCGGCGGGTGCGTCCAGTGCGCAGCGCGTCCGCGACCTCGCGTCGTAGCCCGCCGCGGGCCTGAACGTAGATCGCTTGGTAGATCGTCTCCGTACTCACCCGCATGCTCTTGTCGTCGGGGAACTCCTCCACCAGAGCGTGACAGATCTGCTCCGGAGACCACCGTTCCCGCGGCTTGGTTGCGACGTAGTCGCGTAAGGGCCCGTCCTGAGCGAGCTTGGCCGTCTTCGGTCGGGCGCGACTGCCCGCCCACGCCCGCTGCGCCGCGAGCGGCCGATAGACCCCGTCGACCGAACGGGCGTCGATCTCGCGCTTGATCGTGGACGCCGACCGGCCCAGTGCCCGCCCGATCGCCCGCAGTGAGGCGTCCCGGCTGGAGTAGATCAGCGATCGTCTCCCGCTCCGCCACCGTGAGAAACCGGGGGTGCAGGTCAGCCTCAACCGCTGCCAGAGACGGTGCTGACGAGGCGGCGACGATCGTGGACACACCGGATTTGTAGTCGATCTTGCGGCCATCGTCATGGATCCGCACGTGCCCTTGCTTACGCCAGCCGCGATCCCAGTCCTGCGCGGTGCGCACGTGAACACCCACCTGCGCGGCAGCAGCACGCCGCGACACACCCGATGCACGAAGGCGCTCGTAGGCCACACGCCCCGGGTGCCTGGCAGGACCCGCCTTTCCCTGCCCTCGGATGCCGGCCTTGCGCGCCCACCCGTAGGCCGTGTTCCGGTTCACTCCCACCACACGGGCAGCGGCCAGAATGCTGCCCGACTCCCCGTCGAGCGCCTCGAAGAACCGAACCCTCAACTCCTCAGAAACCACGATCCTCGCAACTCCCTGAAATCCAGGGTGTTGCGAGGATCGCTAGAACCCGCCTTTCGCCGGGGGCACTGTCCTTGATGTCGCTGCTGTCGGCCGGTCCGTGAAAAATCTGAACAGGGCCGACGCGGTGCTTGGCCGCTTGCGCCGAAGTCCTGCTTGGCCAGGTGACTCGGTTGGGCTGGCGGCGCGTAGCCTGCATAGGCGAGGAACGATCAACCTTCCAGCACGGGGCACCGGTGAGTGAGTACCAGTACTACGAGTTCTTGGCTATTGATCAGCCGCTCGATGAACAGCAGCAGCTCGAACTTCGGGATCTTTCGAGTCGGGCTGACATTTCTGCGACCAGGTTCGTCAACGAGTACCACTGGAGCGACTTCCGGGGCAGTCCGCGCGTATTGATGGAGCGTTACTTCGACGCTTTCCTCCACTTCGCGAACTGGGGACACCGGCAGCTGATGCTTCGGGTGCCCGCGGGCCTGCTTGATCTCGAGACGGCGCAGCGGTACTGCGTCGATGACGATCTGACCAGTGCTTGGCAGTACGGTGACCACGTCATTCTCAGCTTCACGTACCGCGACGAAAGCGGCGAGTGGGAATACACCAGCGATCCGAAGTTGGGTGTACTGCTTCCGATCCGCGAGGAGTTGGCCGGTGGCGACTACCGTGCTCTTTATCTCGCTTGGCTGACGACGATCGGTCTTTACCTTGATTGGGAGGACATCGATGCCGAAGAGGTCGAACCTCCGGTTCCCGCTGGGCTTTCGAAGCTGACCGGCCCCCAGCGCGCACTGGTTGAGTTCCTCCGGATCGATGAAGACCTGCTGGCCGTTGCGGCACAAGCCAGCGCGCCGCTCGGCGCCAGGCCTTCGGATGATGGGCTCGCCAAGTTCGTGGAAAGCTTGCCGCAGAACGAGAAAGACGCGCTGCTCGTCCGCGCTGCCAATGGCGATGGTAGTGGCATTGCGGATCTCCGACGGCGCTATCGAAGTCTGCACGCGACTGCGCCTTTGACGGGCTCCCGCACGGTCGGTGAGTTGTTGGATGCAGCGTCAGGGCAGGAAGCGGCGAGGCAGCAGCAGGAGGCTCAACGCGCCGAAGAGTTGCGCGCCCGCCGTGAGCGCGAGGCCGCTGCCGCTCGCGAGGAGCGGCTTGATGCGCTCGCCGCTGACGAGGAAGCCGCGTGGCAGCGGGTGGACGAACTCATCGCCACCAAGAACCAGCGCGAATACGACGCGGCCGTCAGTCTCCTTATCGATCTCATGGCTCTCAGTGCACGGAGTGCCGACGAGCCGAAGTTCGCCGAACGCTACCAACAACTTCGGGACGATCACCGCCGCAAGCCGAGCCTGATGCAACGTTTCGACGCCGCAGGACTTTGAGATTTCTGCAAGCCTTTAGCGGAACCTGGAAATCCGTCAACCGCGCCACGGGAACCGTCGTGGCAGTCCACGCCGAGGACCTTCCCGTCGCTGGTTGATCATTGGACGCGGCGGGGGCTGGGAAGCCGAGATTGGTGTAGCCGGGGCCATCCAGCTCGTTCGTCACGGGAAAGACCGTATCTGCCACTGGTAGTAATGCTCTCCGTGGCTGTTGTGAAGCGTTGCATCGTTTACCGAACATGATTTGCGCTGACTTGCCGGGGGTCGGTCCTTTGCGTGGTTGGAATACGGGCACGGTTGGCGACATCGCCGAGGTACCCGACGGGTGCCGTGGCAACTGGCCAGAGCCCGAACTACCGGGTATCGGGTATAAGGTCCTGTCTCGTGGAAAAGACCGAGCTTCTCGAACAAGTGCGTCGGCTACGTAGTGAAGGTAAGTCGCCGAAGGAAATCGCCCGTGCTCTTGATGTACGTCCGTCCGCGGTGGCTCCTCTGGTGCGGGCCGTCGCGGCGCAAGATCGCGCCACGGCCGAGTTGCCGGAACTCGTTGGCTGCTGGATCAACGTGGGTTGGAGCCAGGGACTTTCCGTTGTCGGCCGGCCCGACGTGATTGAACCAGCACAGGACGGCGCCGGCGGGCTGGTGGGCGTGCTGATTGCGCGCAGGCACCGCTGGGACAAGGTGTCGGTGTGCGGATACCTGGTGGACGTCTATTGCCTGGGAGTCAAGAACGCGCTCGGGCCGGACATCACCGACGACGTCGCCCTGCGGCGGTTCCTGCCGGAGTACTTCAGGACCTTCCCGAACGGTTGGAAGGAGGCTCCGATCGAACTCGCGCAGGAGATCGTGTTCGGCGCCGTCGAGTACGCGCGCGGCCTCGGTTTCGAACCCCACGCCGATTTCTTGAAGGCCGCCGACCACCTCGGTACCTGGGAAGGCCCGTCCGGCATCACCTTTGGCAACGAGGGCAAGCCGTGCTACATCTCGGGCCCGTATGACAACCAGCGCCGGGTGATTGACACTCTGCACCGCACGGTGGGCCCGCCACCCAACTTCGATCACATCGTGACGATGTGACCACTGCTTGTGACCACTGCTTGTGACCACTGTTCGTAACCACTGTTCGTGACCACTGTTCGCCGGCGTTGATGTCGCTTTTTCGCTAGCGCCGCCTCTGTCCTGCGGTGATGCTGGTGGGTATGCACGAGGATGTGGCTCGGTGTGTGCGGGGCGTTCAGTCCCGGCAGCAGCCGGTCGCAGCCGGATCACTGCGAACAGCCCCCGCCTGGGGGTGTGTTCACGGGTGCGGTAGTTGTGGGGCATGGCGTGGTTTACCGAAAGTGACTTGCGGCGGCTTGCTGGGGAGCGGTCCTTTGATCGGGGATTGGGTTACCAGGACGCCGTGGGCAGCATCGCCGAGTTGCCCGACGGCGTCGTGGCGAGCGTGGCCGGCACCGACAGCTATCGGGTTCGGTTGCGTGACCTCGGCGGCAGGCTGGGCGGGGACTGCAGCTGTCCTTATGGGCGCGAGGGCGCTTTCTGCAAGCACTGCGTCGCCGTCGGGTTGCGGATTCTTGCTGTCGCACCACGAGACGCCAAGCTTGCGCCGGGTTCCGATGTTCGGGCTTTCCTGGAGACCCTGGACCAGAGTGAACTCGTTGATCTGATCTGGCAGCAGGCGCAGGACGATCCCGCGCTCTACCAACGCTTGCGGTTGCTGGCGGCCACCACGTCGGACCAGCCAGATTTTTCGGCACTGCGTGATCAGATCGATCTGCTGCAGACAGATTGGCTCGATTACGACGAAGCGGTCGCCTATGCCGACCGCACCTACGGCACGCTGGACGCGCTTCGCCGGCTGTTGCCCGATCACGCGACTGACGTGCAGTCCTTGCTGCGTGAGGTGATGACTCACGTGGGCGCCGCCGCCGGTTGCGGCGAGGGTGAGGTGGAGGAGGTCGCTGATGCGGCTTGGCAGCTCTATCTGGATGCCTGCGAGGTCGATCCGCCCGATCCGGAGGAGCTGGGGCACTGGCTGGCCTACTTCCGGCTCAACGGTTCGGATTGGCCCAGCATCGAACTGTGTGAAGTCATCGAACTGCTCGGTTCGGAGGGGCTCGCGGCTTATCGGCTCGGCCTGGATCAGCCCGGAAGCCGATGCCCGGTGTGGCGGCTACGCTGGCTGCGCGAGGAGCTCGTCCGGGAAACCGAGGACACCGACACGCTGATCAAGACCTTTGCCGAGGACCTCTCCAATCCTTACTCCTACGTGCGAATCGCCGATGTGCTGCGCGAGGCCGGTCGCGTTGATGAGGCGATCGACTGGTTGCAGCGCGGTCTTCGGGACATGGGTCGGCGGGATCCGCGGCTTGTGGACCTGCTCGTCGACCTCTACCAGGCGGAAGGCCGTGGGCCCGATGCGGTGGAGCTCCTGGAAGCCGGATTCGCCGATGCTCCCGACGAGGGCACCTACCGGCGATTGCGCGGGGCCGCCGAGCGGACCGGACAATGGTCGCAGCTGCGCGAGCGGGCGCACCAGGTGCTGCGCAAGCGAGTCGAGGCCGGGAAATCCTTCGCGGCCGCAACACTGGCGCGGATTCTGCTGGCGGAAGACGACATCGATGCGTCCTGGCAGGTGGTACAGCATTATGACTGCGACCCGTCGACCCGAATGGCCGTCGCGGAGCGCCGGGCGGAGACCCACCCGGCCGATGCCATCGCCATCTACCGGCCGCAGGTCGACACGGCCATCGCGGAAACCAACCGCCAGGGCTACCTCCGCGCAGCTCAGTTGTTGACGGCGTTGCGGGGCCTGCACTCCCGCATTGGAGAAAGGGAGGCGTTCGCGGCAGACGTTCGGCAGCTGAAGGAAACCCACCGGCGCAAGCGAAACTTCCTGTCCACCCTCGCCGAACACGGCTTGTGACGGAGCCAGCGGCCATCCGCAGTCAGTTCGTAGCGGCCGTTTCTGCTGGTCAGGACCCGTGAGTGGTTTGGGGTGCTGTAGCCCCCAGAAGTACTCACGAGGGTTTGTCGGCCCTGCGCACGTTGATGTCGTTTTTTCGCTAGCGTCGCCTCCGTCCTGCGGTGATGCTGGTGGGTATGCACGAGGATGTGGCTCGGTGTGTGCGGGCCGTTCAGTCCAAGGACGCTCGGTTTGACGGGTGGTTCTTCACCGCCGTCGTCAGCACCGGGATCTACTGCCGGCCCAGCTGCCCCGTTGTTCCTCCCAAGGTGGAGAACATGCGGTTCTACCCGAGCGCCGCCGCTGCTCAGCAGGCCGGGTTTCGGGCTTGCAAGCGGTGTCGGCCCGACGCCAGCCCCGGGTCTCCGCAGTGGAACGAGCGAGCCGACCTCGTTGGGCGGGCCATGCGGCTGATCGCCGACGGGGTCGTTGATCGGGACGGCGTTCCCGGGCTCGCCTCTCGGTTGGGATACAGCGTGCGGCAGATCCAGCGGCAGCTGCTGGCCGAGCTTGGGGCCGGGCCGCTTGCCCTGGCCAGGGCGCAGCGCGCGCAGACCGCGAGACTGCTGATCGAGACCACGACCGTGCCCATGAGCGATGTCGCTTTCGCCGCTGGGTTTGCCAGCGTGCGGACGTTCAACGACACCGTGCGCGAAATTTTCGGCCTCGCGCCTACCGAGCTGCGGGCTCGTGCTTCCCGGCAGCAGCCGGTCGCAGCCGGATCACTCACGTTGCGGTTGCCTTTCCGGGCTCCGTTGTGTCCGGACAACCTTTTCGGGCACCTCGCCGCGACCGCAGTGCCCGGGGTTGAGGAATGGCTTGACGGGGCTTATCGGCGGACCTTGCGCCTGCCGCACGGGCACGGCGTCGTCGCGCTCCGGCCGCAGCCCGAGTACATCGACTGCCGGTTGACCCTGACCGATCTCCGGGACCTGTCGGCCGCGATCACCCGCTGCCGTTGGCTTCTCGACCTCGATGCTGATCCGGTCGCCGTCGACGACCTGCTGCGCACCGACCCGGTGCTCACGCCGCTGGTCGGCAAAGAGCCGGGGCGTCGGGTGCCCCGCACCGTCGACGCTGCGGAATTCGCGGTGCGCGCGGTGCTCGGGCAGCAGGTCTCCACTGCGGCGGCACGCACGCATGCCGCTCGGTTGGTGGCGGTTCACGGCGAACCGATCGACGATCCCGCCGGTGGGTTGACCCACTTGTTCCCGGATGCGAGTGCCTTGGCGTCGCTGGATCCGGACACGCTTGCCTTCCCGAAGGCCCGCCGCAAGACCATCACCACGTTGGTCGAGGCCTTGGCGGGTGGTGATATCGATCTGAGCGTCGGCAGCGACTGGCATCGGGCTCGTGCCCAGCTCGCTGAGCTGCCCGGATTCGGCCCGTGGACCGTCGAGACGATCGCCATGCGCGCCCTGGGCGATCCCGATGCGTTCGTGCCCACCGACCTGGGAATCCGGTACGCCGCAAGTAGCCTGGGGCTGCCCTCGACGCCTGCGGCACTGACCGGTCATGCCGCTGCATGGCGTCCCTGGCGCGCGTACGCCGTGCAGTACCTGTGGGCGACCGGCGACCACGCGATCAACCGGCTACCCGCCTGAGGAGAGGATTCCAGTGCACGCGGTGAACACCGTCATCGACAGCCCCGTTGGCCCGCTGACGCTCGTCGCCGTCGACGGCGCCCTGACCGGTCTCTACATGGAGCGCCAGCGGCACCGCCCGCCGGAGGAGAACTTCGGCGAGCCGGACACCACGCCCTTCGGGCCGGTGATCGAGCAGTTGGAGGAGTACTTCTCGGGGCAGCGCAACGAGTTCGACCTGCCCATGACGCTGGTCGGCACCCCGTTCCAGCGCACGGTCTGGTCGGAGTTGTGTGAAATCCCCTACGGTGAAACGATTTCCTACGGCGAGATGGCCGAGCGGATCGGAAAGCCCAGTGCCTCGCGGGCCGTCGGGCTCGCCAACGGCAAGAACCCGATCGGCATCATCGTGCCCTGCCACCGCGTCGTCGGATCCACCGGCAACCTCACCGGTTACGGCGGCGGGCTGGACCGGAAGCAGCACCTGCTGGACTTCGAGCGGCGCAACACTGCGGGCACGCAAGCAGCGCTCGACTTCTAGCGCCTGTTCGGCAGCGGCGCCAGGGCGGGGTGGCGATTTCGCGCGAAATCGCTGCATCCCAAGTAGCGGCAGGTAAGACGGTTTCGCTGGTAGCGGGCCGTGAGTCTTTTGGTTGCTATATATAGCAACCAAAAGACTCACGGCCCGTGCGTTCAAGGCCTTCTCGGTGTTCTCCGTCAGGTCAGGTCGGCGTCGTGGGCCAGGAGGGCTATCTGGGTTCTGTTGCCGAGGTCCAGCTTCGTCAGGACGCGGGAGACGTGAGCCTTCACCGTGGCCACGCTCATGTACAGGGCCGCCGCTATTTCGGCGTTGGTGCCCCCGCGGGCGATCGCCAGGGCCACCTCGTATTCGCGGTCGCTCAGCTTGGTGAGGCGGGCTCGCGCCCGTTCGCAGCGGTCGGAATCGGTGGTGACCTTGTCCATCAGCTTGCGGGTGATCCGAGGGGACAGGATCGGGTGGCCCTCCGCGACCTTGCGGATCGCGTCCACGATCTCCGGCGGCGGGGTGTCCTTGAGCAGGAAACCGGCCGCACCGGCCCGCAGCGCGTGCACGATGTTCTCGTCGGTGTCGAACGTGGTCAGCACGATGACCTCGGGCGGGTCCCGTCGTTCGCGCAGCATCCGGGTCGCGGCTATGCCGCCGACCTTCGGCATCCGGATGTCCATCAGGACGACTTCGGGTGCGTGCGCGTTGGCCGCGGTCAGCGCCGCATCGCCGTCGCCGGCCTCGCCGACCACCGCGATGCCGCCCGCGCCGTCGAGCATCATGGTCAGCCCGGCGCGCACGAGCGCGTCGTCGTCGACGATCAGGACTCGAATCACACCGGCCACGGTAGCGAGGCGTGCAGCCGAAATTCGCCGGAGGCGGTCAATTCGTGGTCCAGCTGACCTCCGGTCAGGCGCACCCGCTCGGTGAGGCCGACGAGTCCGGTGCCGGTGCCTGGAACCGTTGCCGTCGCGCCGACGGGGTTGCGGATGTAGATGCGCAGCCCTTCGCCCGGCGCGCCCGTCACGGTGACCCGAACCGGTTGTCCCGCGGCGTGCTTACGCGCGTTCGTCAGGCCTTCCTGCACGATCCGGTAACCGGTGCGGCCCGTCGACGGGGGCAGTGAGTCGGCTCCCGAAGTGTGGTCCTGGAAGTCGATCCGGGTGCCGGTTCCCCGGGTCTCCGCCACCAGTGCGGCCAGGTCGGGGAGGCCGAGCCGGGCTGGTTCTTCGGTGTCCTCGCGGAGCACGTTGATCACCTCGCGGAGTTCGTCGAGCGCCTGGTGGACACCATCGCGGATGACCCCGGCAGCCTGCGCGAGTCGTGGCGGATCGATGTCCTGGCGGTATTCGAGAGCCCCCGCGTAGGTGGCGACCAGGGACAGCCGGTGGGCGAGCACGTCGTGCATTTCCCTTGCCAGCGCGGTGCGTTCGGCCGCTCGTGCCTCCGCGACGCGCCTGCCCTGCTCGGCTTCCGCCCGCCGGGCCCGTTCCCGCAGCGAGTCGATCAATTCCTGCCTCGCCCTGATCAGCAAGCCCCAGCCGAGCAGCCCGGCGTGCGCGACCACGTCCAGCACCAGCCACCAGCCGAAGGAGAGTCCGGGCAGCGGTCGCCACAGGCCGCGGATCGCGTGCCCGATGATCCCGGCCGTCGCCACCTGGCAGGCGACGGCGATTCGACGTTCCTTGGCCACCACCAGCGTCGCCAGCGTGGCCGGTGGCGTGGCGGTCGAGGACACCGCCGCCAGCGCGGCCAACACGACCGCGATGGGGACGGGCCAGCGGAACAACGCCGCCACCAGCACGCATCCGAGTGCTCCGAAGGAGACATCCAGGATCAACCCGCCCGCCCCGGTGCCCGCCTGGATCTCGCCGTAGACCAGCGACGCGACCAGCGGCGCGACACCAATGACGGGCGCGATGGGTTTTCGCACGCGGCAAAGGGTATAGCCGCCTGCGGAGCTTGGGCATCAGACCAAAGTCGAACTCGGCGTAGACCGCAGTCGATGCGACGTCCATCGCAGCGAGGTCTTCGATGTCGAGGTGCCCGCGGTTGCTCGACTGCGTCAGGTCGAGATCGAGTGTCGGCTGCCCGGTACCTTGCGCCGTAGCCTCAGCAACCACCGCGCCCTTCGGGTATTTGCTCCGGGGGCCCGTCTTCGAGCGGGCGTCGCCCGTGTTCTGGTCACCCAGCAAGACACCCAATGCCCTGCTCTTGTGGGCTTCGTACACCAACGGCACGTTGCGTGGATCCGCGTATCGCCAGCCGGCCTCAGCCACTACGCGGCGACGGAGCTCACCTACTCGTGCGATCCAGTCCTTGAGGCCGAGGGCTGATCGGGGCTCGAAGTCGTTGTTGGAACGCCTAGCGTTCACTCCGGCCCGGATGGCCTCATCAACCTGAGCGATATCGAGCCCAAGCTCTTGAAGGCGGCGTTGCGCAGCGGTACCGGTCCAGACGATCGTGCCTGACATCAAGCCCTCCCCAGCGCCGATGATCCGTTTCTAACGAAAGTGGATCTCCCTGGGGAACCGCCAATCGGGGCGGCGTCGCCTTACGCGGTCAACGCCCCGCCGTCGGCGACCACGCGGCCGTTGTGGATCACCGTCCGGTCGCGGCCGCGGTCCATCACGGCGGAGGCAACGGTTTCGCCGTCGACCAGCAGCAGGTCGGCCTGGTCACCGACGGCGAGCCCGGGGCGGTCGGCGACCGACGCCAGCCGCGGCAGCGAGCGGTCGAGGATCGACGCACCGCCGCGGGAAGCCACCGCGTAGCAGTGCTCGATGAGCTCGTCGGCGCGGAACTGGTTGGTGAACGAGAGCTGCCACGTGCGGTCGAGCATGTCGGCGTTGCCGTACGGCGACCAGTAGTCGCGCTGGCCGTCCTCGCCCAGCCCGACCCGGACCCCGGCGACGGTGAGCTCGGTGAGCGGCAGCGAGTGGTGCCGCGCGGGCGCGACGGTGGCCATCGAGATGTCCAGCTCGGCGAACTCCGCGATCAGCCGCCGGGTGGTGGCCTCCGAGACGCTGCCGAGGCTGTAGGCGTGGGAGATGGTGACCTGCCCCGCCATGCCGAGCGCGCGGGTGCGCTCCAGGATCAGGTCGACCGAGAACACCCCGAGCTCGCCGGGCTCGTGCAGGTGGACGTCGATCGGCGCCTGGTGCTTCTCCGCCAGTCCGAACAGGACGTCCAGGTGGCGCACCGGGTCGCGGTCGAGCGTGCAGGGGTCGATGCCGCCGACCACGGCAGCCCCCGAGGCCAGCGCCTCGTCGATCAGCTGCGGGACGCCGTCCTCCCGCAGCAGGCCTGCCTGCGGGAACGCGATGATCTCGACGTCGCAGCGGTCGCGGTGCGCCTCCTTCGCGGCCAGCACCCCTTCGAAGCGCTCCAGCCCGCAGTCCGCGTCGATCTGGGCGTAGCTGCGCACCCTGGTCGTGCCCTGCTCGATCATGCGGCGGAGCGTGAAGGTGGCCCGTTCGGCGACGCTCCACTCTGCGTCGCGCCAGTTCTCGCGGTCGTTCATGACCATCGGCCAGATCCCCGGGCTGCCGGTGTGCGGCCGGAACGGCAGGCCCAGCCGGGTCGAGTCGAGGTGGCAGTGGACGTCGGAGAACGAGGGCAGGGCGAGCCGCCCGCGGCCGTCGACCGAGTCGGCGCTCGTGGCCTGCGGGGAGTGCGGGGTAACGGCGCTGATCCGGCCGTCCTGGATCTCGATGTCCGAGGCCTGGCCGCCCCACGGGCGGACGTTGGTGATCAGCATTGGCTATCCGTTCGTCACGTCGTTGGTAGCACGTCGGCGAGGCTGGCCAGCGAGGGGGCTTGGCCAAGCTCGATGTGCGAGAACGCGAGCGCCGCCGCCAGATCGGCGTTGCTCGCGTAGATGGCTTGGGCGGATTTCGTCGGCGGCGCGGATGGCTGTGGCTGGCCCGGGGTCCTGGCCGGAACGACGATCGATGGCCTGGACCGGCCATGCGCCGACCCTACGCGCGGCCACGCGGTCGAGGTTTCGGCAGATCCCGGGGGAGAACGCGGGCAAGGGGCGTGGCACCGGACAAACGAGCCGTTGTCCGGTATTGCGTCTGCGGCCGCTGCGGTTCCCGGCTCGTTCGTCCTTTGTGGATAGTCTCGATCTTCGCCGTGGAACGGGTGCATTCAGGACGCGGGTCCCTGCCGCACGGCTACAACATTCGGAAAGCAGTTCCGGCCGATCAGTGTGCGGGTTTTCCGACGACGGGCTCCGGACTGCTGTCGATCCACCGTCGCATGCCGCTGAGCGTGCTCCGCGCGTCGAAGACGTCCGCGGTCCAGGTGATGGATCGGACTGTGCCCCAGTCGCGGAAGCGGCGCATGATCTCGACGTGCGCGGGCAGGCCGGCGAACCGCTGCAGGTCGTGCTCGCCGGTCCAAACCGAGAGCGCGCCGCTCCTGCCCTCCAGCGGCGAGACCCAGAGCCACAAGCCGACCGCGCCGGGCATCGCGTACCAACCTCGGCGCAGGCGGATCCCGGCGCGCGCCACGCCGACCAGATCGCGGCGGCGGTGCAGGGTGAGTTCGGTGCCGCTCACCAGCACCGGCCCGGCCGGATTCAGGGCGGGCCCTGGCTCGAAGCGGGTGAACAACGGGGAGTGGAGTCGGTCCATGCCCCGATCTTGCGGCGCCGATTGGTTTGCTACAAGATCCAATCTAATCATGGACAAGCAGACCAATTCAACGCATTCGGAGTTCCCGGCAGATGTGTTGGTGCCGCTCGATCGATCCGCTCCGCGTCGGCTTCGGGAGCAGGTCGAGCACGGGTTGCGCGCGGCGGTCCAGGACGGGCGCCTGGCAGCCGGCACGCTGCTGCCGCCGTCCCGTGCGTTGGCCGGCGATCTCGGGGTCTCCCGCAGCGTGATCGTCGAGGCGTACCGGAACCTGATCGCCGATGGCTACCTGGTGGCGCGTCGCGGATCGGGCACGCGGGTTCGCGACGTCGCGCCTGCCGACAGCATCGAGCCGCTTTCGGCACCGACGGCGGCGGCTCGGTTCGTCGGCGGACTGCCCGACACCGGGACCTTCCCCAGGCGGGAGTGGTACCGGCACTACCGGGCCGCACTCGCCGGCACACCGGAGTGCAGGCTCACCTACCCGGATCCGCAAGGCGCGCCCGAGCTCCGGGCCGCGCTGGCCGGTTATCTCGGTCGCGTGCGAGGAGTCCGCACGGCACCCGAGACGATGGTCATCACGACCGGATTCACACAGGCGCTCGTGCTCCTCTGCCGCGTCCTGCGCGCCCGCGGGGCCAAGCGGATCGCGGTCGAGGACCCGTGCTTCGCCTTCCACCGCAGGGCAGTCGAAAGGACGGGCATCCACGTGGTCCCCGCGCCCGTCGACGACGACGGGATCGACGTGGCCTGGCTGCGCGAGCAGCAGGTCGCTGCGGTGCTGGTCGCACCGGCGCACTCCTACCCGACAGGTGCGGTCCTGAGCCCGCAGCGGCGCGGGGAACTGGTGCGGTGGGCCCAGCGCCACGACGTCCTGGTCATCGAGGACGACTACGACGCGGAGTTCCGCTACGACCGCGCTCCGGCAGGCGCGGTCCAGGGGCTCGACCCCGAGCACGTCGTTTACGCAGGTGGGGCAAGCAAGACGTTGAGTCCCGCGCTGCGGCTCGGTTGGGCCGCCGTGCCCAAGTCCCTGGTGAGTGATCTCGTCCAGGAGAAGTTCTTCGACGACATGGGGTCGGGGCTGCTGGAGCAGCTCGCGCTCGCGCGGTTGGTCGAGGACGGCGGATTCACCCGGCACCTGCGGCGGGTCCGCCCGATCTACCGCGGTCGGCGGGATGCGGCGCTCAAGGCTCTTGCAGCGCACTTTCCCGAAGCCACACCGACCGGTGCGGCGGCGGGTCGGCACGTCTACGTCCGCCTGCCACCAGGCACCGACGAGAACGGGCTGCTCGACGACGCGCGCGCACGAGGTGCGCTGGTGGAGGGCGCCGCCCAGCACTGGGCCGACCCCGAGCGGGCCGCACCCGCGTTCGTGCTCGGCTACGGGCGGTTCGCCGAGCACGCCCTCCCTGGTCTCATCGCCGCAATCGCAGCGGCCCACCGCTCGCGGAACTCGAGGCAGCAGTCCTGACCGTACCTTGGCGGCGTCGCGGACTACGGACGAGAACTGCGGATGGTCACCTTCGACGCGAAGCGGCTGCGCGCGCTCGCGCCCCCGGCGCGCGATAGCCGCCCGGCCGACTCGCATTGGTGGCTGGTGGGAATCGACGCGAGGCAGGTGCCGCAACCGGTTCCCCGCGCGCCGGGTACCTCGACAGATGATTACCGACAGGGGAGGATCACTACGATGCTGTTCATGCGCCCCTCGTGTAACGGCAAGGGATACAACGTCGCCAATCGCGGCGCGAGGGCGAAGGCGAAGAAGCCGAACAGGTCGACTGCAACACGTGCGACGGCTCCGGCCAGCTGGAGAGTCCGCCCGCGGTGTAGGAGGTAGCGATGAGCGACACCGGCGAGACGACGTCGCGCTGTCGCGGCTGTGATGGCAGCCGGTACGTGACGCTGCCGCGCGCGATCATGTCAATGACCACGGGTGAGGTGGGCACGGTGATGGCGCGGTCGAGATGTCGGCACTGCCGCGAAACACCGGGCCGCCAACGCGGCCTCGGGCCGCCCGCATGATGAGGTAGGGGCATGGTGGGCAACAACGACGATGACGAGCAGATGCGCGCTGGCGGTCCGAACGCACTGTGCTTCACCTGCGGTGGGATGCGGAAGATCAGCGAACCGCGGATCTACGTCGTGCAGGCCACCGAGGACATGCAGACCGGCATGACGATGGCCGAATGGCGAACCTGCCCGCAATGCGACGGCAAGGGCTACCTGCCGGGTCTTGTCCCGCCTGTGTAATCCCCCCGGAAACGACGAACGCGCCCCCGCACTCGATGAAGGTGCGGGAGCGTGCTTCGTTCTCCGCTCGGTGGTGTGGGTCAGTTGGTTTTGGGGACGGTGATGCGGGAGTTGGGGACGCAGCCGGTGCGGCCGTCGAAGATGATGACGGTCCACATGTCGCTGGTGCGTCCGCCGCATTCGACGGATGCGCACTTGACCTGGGAGCTAGCGCAGTCCATGGCGGTGCAGGGCGCGGTTGTGCCCTTTGCCGGCAGCCGTAGGTGCTGTCCTTTGTGGATTGAGAGTTGACGCGCACGTCCCACGGGTTGTCCTCCTCCGGGGTTACCGCGTTGGCTCGGCCTGGGGAGTGCGGGTCCCGGTGCGGAGGTGCCGGGCACCGTGATGGTGGCGGTGTAAGGGGAAGCTGTGGAGGGCACGGCTTGGGAGGGGCTGCACCCGCACGCCTTCCGGCGCCTGATCGCCACGGAGCTAGACGGGCAGGCGCTGACCGCGCATGAGATCGCCGATTACCTCGGTCACGAGCAGGTCAGCATGACCCAGGACGCGTACATGAAACGGGGGATCGTCAGTAGCCCGGCAGCCGAAGCGCTGGCAAACATGCAGCTCGAGGGCTGAGGCGAAGACGGGGATAAAGTGGGGGCTGATCTTGAACTAGATCAGCCCCCACCGCTTTTACCAGCGATTTTGCGCCCCCGGCAGGATTCGAACCTGCGACACCCGCTTAGGAGAGCCTTCCGGCCGCCACGCCCACCTGCGGTTCGGCTGGTGAACTGCTGGTTGGCGTGCTGCGTAGTCCTGGTCAGTTGTCGCTGTTATTGGTCAATGGTGGCTGTCATGTGCCCCGAATGTGCCCCGTGCACCGGAGCAGTTCGGCGTGAACGACGTGATCAAGCGTTGACCTGGTGATTGTTCACGATCTTGTCTGGACTCGGCGGGCGGCTCGCTGTGCGACCACCGCCCCGATCCCGATGGCCACCGCAACTGGCCACTCGAGCACATCAAACACGGCCAGCAAGCCGAGGCCGCTGTAGTAGGCCAGTCTCGGAGGTGAGGGCAGACAAGTTCGCGCAGTGTTGACCGCGAAAACGAGCTCGTCGCGGCTAGGGATGTGGACGGCGGGCATGGCCCCTCCCTCGAAAGCATTCCGGAGCTTTTGGGCCGAACTAAGCGCGCTCGGAGGTCCTTGGGCGCGCCCCACAAGGGCGGGCCTCTGCCCTAACCCCGTTGACCTGGCGAAGCCCGATCAGGTCGTGTCAAGGGGGCAACCGCTGCTGGTCACGGTACGCCTTGTGGGCAAGTGTTGCCTCAGCCTCGTTGCGACTAGAGCAGGTACGCGAGGCCATCGCCGAGTACTGCCGCACCGGAGTGCGGCCGACGTGCGTGCAGTGGCAGCCTGGCAAGTGGTACTGACCGCCCCCTGAAACGACGAATACGCCCTGCACCCGGTGAAGGGTGCGGGGCGCATTCGTGTCAGGGGCATGTCGCCCGGAGCTGGTGTCGTCGGTCGGGTAGCTCGGCGGGGTGTTGCTGCCGAGCAGAACGCGAGTCAGCAGCGGCGGCATGTGCGACTCGATCTTGCGGAGTCCGGCGTACACCGCGCTGAGGACCAGCGGCACCACGAGCATGTCCTGCGCGTCGCCGAGCGGACTGGTAAGCCACTCGGGAGCGCCGGCCGTCACCAGCCACGCCACCAGAGCTGACCATGCGGCGGGCACGACGGTGCGCAGCCACGATCGGAGTTCGTCAGACAACGGGTTTCCTCCTGCAATAGAAAACGGGCACCGCGGTTCGCGGTGCCCGTTGAGGTGGTTCGGGGTTGGTCAGGCGGCGTCGTCGGCCGCGTAGAAATGTTGCCAGAGTTCATCGAAGAGCGCCGATCCCGTTCGGTGTAGACCGAAACGGAACGGGTGGTCCCGTCAACGAACCGCGGTGCCTTCTTCAGGCTGGACCCGTAGTGCTTGCGGTAGGTAGCGGCGAGTTTGGCGCCGAAGCTGGTCCGCATCGAACGCAGTGGCTTACCTTTGATCCCACGATCCTGCGAGTACTCGTCCACGGTCAGCAGCCGGTCTTCCTCTGCAACGTCGGGTTCCTCCCCGAGGCTGAGCGCGACCAGGTGCCGATACTTCTGCTCCACCCACGTCGGTGACACCGTCGGCGGCGCGATGGCCAAGATCTCAGCGGCCAGCTTGTAGCGCCGTTCCGGCAGGATCCGGGGATTGACCGCGACACCGCAGGTGAAGTACGACTCGATGGCGTCGGCGACTTCGGATTGGTACGCCTCCAGCTTTGGCCTGATGCCTGGGACGACCTTGGCCGGGTTGATCCTCTTGGGGTTGGCCGCGGCGACGTCGCGGCGGAACTTGTCGAGGCCGACGTGACCGGGGTCGATCTGCAGTGGAGATGGTTGCACCGGGGCGCTGCTGCTGGCGTCCAAAGCCGGAACGCCGTTGAACTACGGGAACGTCCGGCGGCGGCACTGGGATGGCGTCGCGGAGCGCGCGGGGCTCGCAGGTGTCACACCGCTCGATGCGGCATACCTACGCGTCGTGGCTGATTCAGGATGGTGCCGGCATTGAAACGGTGTCAGCGTTGCTGGGTCACAAGTCGTGGACGACGACCATGCGGTACGCGCATCTGGCGGATGCCCGTTGGACGCAGGTGCGCGACCTTATCGGTGGCCCCGGAAACGTCCACGCCCGAGCTGAGTTCCGATGCGATCGCCGAGGCCGTGCGCGTACTGGCCGAGGCGGAACCCGAGCGTTGGGCGGCGGTCGCTGCAGCCCTCGACCGGGAGCAGGCTCCGATTTCTCCCATTTTGCTCTCTTCGGGGGGATCCGAAGGGAGCGAAAAGGTCATCGACCTGGCGTCCCGCCGCAGGTCAGCGGGCTAATACTGGTAGCGCCCCCGGCAGGATTCGAACCTGCGACACCCGCTTTAGGAGAGCGGTGCTCTATCCCCTGAGCTACGAGGGCTTGGTCTTCGACCCGTCTCGCAGCCTACCTGCACCGCCGTTCGCTGCCGACACCCGGTTGGCGTCCCTCACGTCCCACCGGTCGCAGGCTTCCGTCGCGTATCGTCAGGTGATCGTTACCGTTCGGCGCCACTGGGGTGGGTATGGGCAACGAGAACAGCGGTTCGGTGCGCAACCTCGTGCAGATCGGGGCCGTTCACGGCGACGTGCACTTCCGCGAGGAGCAGGTGCCGCCGGGGCAGCTGTCTGCGGAGCCGGTCAACTTCGTCGATCGGGAGCCGGAGCGCGAAACGCTCGACGCGCTTTTGGCCGAGCGGCGCGGTGCTCGGGCCGGGTGCGTGGTGATCAGCGGGATCAACGGGGTCGGCAAGAGCGCGCTGGGCACTTACTGGTCGTACCGGGTGATCGGGGCGTTCGAGGACGGGCAGGTGGTGTTCGACTTCGACCTCGGGCGGCGGAGTCTCGACGAGGCCGCCGAGCACTGCTTGCGTTCGCTGGGCGTTGACGGTGACCGGATCCCGCTGGCGACGGACGACAAGATCGTCCTGTTGCGCAGCAGGACCAAGGGCCGGAAGCTGCTGTTCTTCTTCGACGACGTGGCCGACCTGGGGGAGATCGAGAAGTTGCTGCCCGCCTCGGCGGACAGCCTCGTGCTGTGCACGGCCCGAGAAGATGCCGCCGACCTGGTTCCGGACGGGGTTCGCCCGATTCGGCTGAGCGCGCTCGAGCCGCCGCATGCCCTCGACTACCTGCGGCGGAACGGGCTGCGGGCGCGGGTCGACGCCGAGCCCGCCGCTGCGGCGGAGCTCGTGGATCAGTGCGGCGGGCTGCCGATCGCGTTGCGCGTCGTCGCCGGTCTGTTGCAGCGGCGGGTGTCTTGGAGCATCGCGCGGGCGGTTCGGGAGCTCTCCGGCCGGCGGCGGAGGCACTTCCACAAGGTCTTCTCGGCCCTGGACCTCGCGGTCGGGGAGCTCCAGGCGACCGAGAAGGAACTGTACGCGTGGCTGGGTGTGTTCCCGGGCCCCGTGTTCTCGACCCGGGCGGTGGCGGCGTTAGCCGATCTCGCTGAGATCGACGCCGAATCCCGTCTCGCCGAGCTGCACAGGACTTGTCTGGTGGAAGAGAACGATCAAGAGCAGTACCTGCTCCACGACCTCGTGGACGAGCACGCCTCCTCCGAAGCCGTCCGGGCGCTCGGCGCCGCGAAGCGCGACGACGCGCTACGGCGCCTCGTCGGTTGGTATCGGTTGCAGGGCGCCTTCGCCGACCGGATGGTGATGGAGCCGAGCCGCCTGCGCGTCGTGGACGACGACGTCGCCGGGGAAAATCCCTTCGCCACTCGGGAAGAAGCGCTGGAGTGGCTGGAGCGGGAGCGAATCAACCTGCTCGGCATAGTTCGGTTGGCAGAAGAAAGTGGTTTGCGTGTAGACGTGATCGCGCTCTGCGACGGTCCATTATGGGCGCTGCACAACCAGCATAAGCATTATTCCGACACGTTGGGGCTTTGGAACTGGCCATCAGGTGCGCACGGGAGATCGAGGATCCCGTCGCGGAGTCCCGGATGCGGAGCCTGCGCGGGCAGCTGCTGATGGAGTGCGACGAGCTCGCCGAAGCGCAGGAGGAATGCGCGCGGGCCGTCGCCGTGGCGGAGCGAGCCGGGCATCGGCGGATCCTGGCTTCCGCACTGGAATTCCAGGGCAAGGTGATGCACGCGCTCGGCGAATTCGACGGAGCAGTCGGGAATTTCGAGCGGTCGCGGCGGCTCAACGAGGAGTTGGGGCGCCGTCGCGGCATGGCGCTGCAGGAATACCTGATGGGCAAGTCGTTTTCCGGGCTCGGCCGCCACGACGAGGCCCTGGAGGTGTTGCGGGCCGCCCTGGAGCGGATCGCGGAATTCCCCGAGGACAAGCGGACTCCTGGAAAGATCAGGGTCACCGCGGCTCGGGCGCACCAGTCGCTCGGCCAGCACGAGCAGGCCATCGCGCTGCTTCAGGACGCCATTGCCACGACTCGGGAGCGGCAGGCATCCTTCGACCTCGCCGAGCCGTTGGAACTGCTCGCCGACTCGCTGGCCGCGACCGGGCAGCCGGGCTCGCGGGACTGCCTGGAGGAGGCGCTGGCGATCTACGAGCAGGCGCAGAGCCCGAAGGCGGAGCGGGTGCAGCGCAAGCTCGATCGTGAGTGATCGTTCCGGTTCTTACCGAAAACGATCACTCACGAGTGGAACAGGTCCACCGGCTCCGGACGGGCAGGCCACGGCGGCTCCGGAAGTTCCAGCCGCCGGTAGATCAGCTCGCGAAGGCGCTGGTAGGGGCCGTCGTGGAAGGCCAGGTCGGTGAGCTGCCGATGATCCGGGATCGGCCTCGCCGCATCGATCTGCGCCCGCACGTCCCCGGCCGGGTCCAGGCGTTCCGCCCGTCCGCTCAGCAGCGCCATCGGGGAGCCGGGCACCACCTCGCCGGTGCCGAAAGCCGCCAGGAGCAGCGGTTTTCCCAGCGCGGCAGCGTAGAACGACAGCGACCCGTGATCGGAGACGACCACGTCCGCGGCGACCAGCGCGGCCTGCCACTTGCGCAGCCTTGGAACCAGGACGAGCCCGTTGTGCAGGGCCGTCCGCAGCCAGGTTTCGAGCTGCAGGCCGCCATGCCTGCTCCAGACGTTCGGGTGCAGCACCAGCGCCACCTGGTAGTCGGCGGGTAGCGCGGCGACCAACTGTTGCGCCAGCCCGCCTTGTTGGCGGAACAGCGAATGCGGGCCCCAGGTCGAGGCCAGGACCACCAGTTTTCGCGGGCCGGTGCCGAGGGCTGCGCGGTACTGCCCGCGCATCGGCAGGCTGACCTGCAGGCGCGCGAAGCAAGGGTCGCCGATCACCTCGGCGCGGGGGACCGCTTCCGGGCAGCTGTGCCGCAGCTCGGCCAGTTGGTTCGGGTGCGAGAGGCCGACGACCGCCGGGACCACCCGGCCCTCGTGCATCAGCTGGGTGATGGACAGGCCCGAAACTTCCTGTGCCACACCGGTTTCCGTGGCGCGGAGCTTGTGGTGCCCGGCGCCGTGCGGCAGCGTCAGCACCGGGACCTCCAGCTCGTGCAGCGGGCCGTTGCCGCTCGGCGAGATCGCGAAGTCGAAGTCCTTGCCGATGGCCTGCTCCCAGTCCACGACCTGCGCCTGCGAGCGGTGCAGCTCGTCGGCGAGGTTCGCGGCGAACTCCGATCCCGTCGCCACCGCGAAGCGGGTCTCCACCCGCATGTCGTCCGCGAGCACCGGGAGCACGTCCAGCAGGCGGTCCAGCGCGGCCAGCGTTCTCACGACGCCGAGGATCCGGCGCTGCACCGGCGCGGAGTCCCAGCGCCCCGCCCGGTCCCGCTCAGCGGACATGGCCGCCACCAGCGGGTTGCTGGGTTTCCGGGTTTCCGGGTTTCCGGGCTTCCGGGCTTCCGGGCTTCCGGGCTTCCGGGCTTCCGGGCTTCCGGGCTTCCGGGCTTCCGGGCTTCCGGGCTTCCGGCGTCAATCATCGATTCTACCTTGCTGCGCAAGGGAAATCCGCCGCCATCGGGGCGCAGCGTGGTGGGCACGGCGACCGATCCTAACCGAGCCGGATCCGCCTCAACCCGCGGTCGGCCGGTCCGCGGTCGGCCGGTCGCCGTCGATCTCCCAGCGGTTGCGCCCGCCCCGCTTCGCCCGGTACAGCGCGATGTCGGCGGCGGCGAACAGGTGCTCTAGGTTCGCCGGGCCCGCCGCGACCCCGATGCTCACCGTCGGCGGCCTCGTCGTCCGCCCGAGCACCAGCTGCCAGTCGTGCCGGTGCACCGCGGCGCGGATCCGTTCGGCGACGATCGGCCCGGCGTCGCGGGATTCCTCGGAGGCGTCGACGAGCAGCACCACGAACTCGTCGCCGGCCCACCGGCAGAGCAGGTCGTCGGCGCGGCATTCGCGGCGCAGCAGCTGCGCGACTTCCTGGAGCACGACGTCGCCCGCGGTGTGGCCCGCGAGGTCGTTGACGTCCTTGAACCAGTCCACGTCCAGCAGCAACAGCCACGGCACCCGCCCGGCCGCGGCGGTGCTCTCGAGCAGCATGGGCGCGCGCCGCTCCAGACCGAGTCGGTTGGTCAGACCGGTCAGCGGGTCGCGTAGCGCGGCTTCCTGCGCGGCCACCGCCATGCGCTGCGCCTGAACCGCCACGCGGCGCTGCTCCAAGGCCTGCCCCAAGCCCTCCTGCAGCACGTCCACGGCTGTGCTGCCCGCGGCGACCGTTCGCCGCAGCGCGGCGGATTCACCGACCGGGTCGGACAGCTCCTCGCAGATCGCCGCCAGGTCGAGGGAGAACTGCATCATCAGCATGGTGTCGCGGATCGTTTCGGCGCCGTCCAGGGCGCGGCTGGCGAACGTCCGGGCCTCCCCCAGGCGGCCCTGGTCGCGGCGCACCACCGCCAGCACCCAGTTCGCCACCGACGTCGTGAACCAGTCGTCGGCGGCCCGCCCCAGCGCCAGCGCCTCCAGGGCGGCCTGTTCTGCGGCTGCCGTGTCGCCGACACCGGCCAGCGCCCGCGCGAAACCGGCCAGCGCCGAGCGCTTCACCTGACCCGGCTTGGACAGCGCCTGCGACTCGTCGAAGAGGTCGCGGGCCAACGCGAACTGCGCCGCCCCCGATTCGTCCGGGCGGGTGATGGCGCGGAACACCCGCGCGTTGCCCTCCCTGTTCAGGCAGTGCGCCAGCGCCGCCTGGTCGCCGGAGTTGCGGGCGATCTGCACCGAGAGCGCCATCAGGTTCAGCGCCGGGCCGCGGTGGCCGATCGTCTCCAACAGGTAGCCGAGCATGCTGATGGTGTGGGCGGCCGCCGCGCCCTCGGGGCGGTCCACGTCCAGGTCGGTCCAGCCCTCGGCGATCAGCTCCAGGGCGAGCGGGATGCGCTCCAAGCGCCACGCCACCGAGGCTCGGTGCACCAGCACGGTGGGCCGGTTCCACTGCTCGTCGACGTGGTTCGCCCCGACCGCGAGCAGCTCGCCGAACGCCGCGTTGGCCTCGGCGAAACGGCCGGAGTCCAGCAACAACCGCACGTGGCGGTCTTGGGCCGGCAGGTGGCCGACCATCAGCGGATCATCCTGCTGCACCGCGTCCTCGCTGGAGCGCACCTAGTAATGGAACCGCGTGCCGGAGCGGTTTTCGTGGCCTACAGGCTACCGGTTGCGACCGTGGCCGTACTTGTCGTAGTGGACAACCTGCTCCAGCGGCAACCGCTGCCGCCAGCCGTGGCGTTCCAGGTCAGGTGTGTCCGCCAGGGCCCGCACCGGTCCCACGCACAACCATGCCACCGGACGCATCCCCTGCGGAATGCCCAGCAGGCGGCGGAGGAACTCCTCGCGGTAGAAGCTGACCCAACCGACGCCCAGGCCTTCGGCGGTGGCGGCCAGCCACAGGTTCTGGATGGCCAGGCACACCGAGTACAGGCCGGCGTCGGCAATCGCGTGGCGGCCGAGCACCTGGGGTGCGCCGCGGTTCGGGTCGTAGGTGACGGCGATGCCCAGCGAGGACTCCACGATGCCCTCGACCTTGATCTTGGCGAAGGTCTCGGCGCGTTCCCCGTCGAGCTGGGCGGCGAACACGCTGCGTTCGGCCAGCACGTGCTCGCGGAAGGAGCGGCGGATGGCGTCGTCGCGGACCAGGACGAAGTCCCACGGTTGGGACAGGCCGACGCTGGGCGCGCTGTGCGCGGCGGTCAGCACGCGGCGCAGCACGGGGTCGGGGAGTTCGCCGCCGGTGAACTCCCGGCGCACGTCGCGGCGGCGGTTGATCACGTCGTAGAGGTCGGCGGCGGGGGCGGTGTCGGTCAGCTTCGGGGCTCGTCCGGCGATCGTCATCGCCGCCCATCCTGCCGCGCCGCTGGGGCAACGGGGCGAGGGGCACCCGCGCCGGCCGCCCGCAACACCTGCTATCGAGCTATCGAACGAGACATCGGGACGAGGTTTGCCTGGTCATGGCCCGTGAGTGCGGTTGGGGGCTGTAGAGGCAGTTTTGGAAGGTTCTGGTTGAAGCGAACGGACCGTTCGTCTCGCCTACGAGCCTGTTGCAAAATTACGCCCACCACGGACCGTGATCGATCGATCACGGCTGAGATGGCCACTGGCGGACAAACGGCGGCGATCGAGACTGATTTGGTACTTCGGTTCAGCCGTTTTCGCCGAAAACGCAACAGGCTCCTACCGAGGTGAACAGTCCGTTCGCTTCACCCCGATGGGCGAGGCGGAACCAGGTCGCTCTCGCCCGGGCAGCCAGCGGAACGTCCACGCAGAACGAGTTCCAGAACAGCCGCTATAGCACCCCAACGCACTCACGGCCGTTCACCTGGGCGAACGCCTCATTTGCGGCCGTTCGACGGGTAGGGGAGGAGCGCCATCTCGCGGGCGTTCTTGATCGCCTTCGCCACCTCGCGCTGCTCCTGCGCGGTCAGGCCGGTGACGCGGTGGGAGCGGATCTTGCCCCGGTCGGAGATGAACTTGCGCAGCAGCGAGGTGTCCTTCCAGTCCACCTGGACGACGCCTTCGCGCTGGAGGAGGTTGGGCTTGCGGCGGACGCTGCGCCGGTCGTTGTTGCGCACGGCTCACCAACTCGACTTCGTCACGCCGGGCAGCTCGCCGGAGTGCGCGAGCTCGCGCAGCCGCACCCGGGAGACGCCGAACTTGCGGAAGTAGCCGCGCGGCCTCCCGTCGACGGCGTCGCGGTTGCGCAGCCGCACCCGGCTCGCGTTGCGCGGCTGGCGCTGCAGTTCGCGCTGTGCGGCATCGCGTTCCTCCGGGCTGCTCCCGGGGGCGACGATGATCTTCTTCAGCTCGGCTCGCCGCTCGGCGTAGCGGGCGACGATCTCGCGGCGCTGCTCGTTGCGCGCGATCTTGGACTTCTTGGCCACTTGGCCGTTCCTTTCAACTCTCCGGGCTCGCGAATGCTCACTGGTCAAGAGCCGGGAATCACCGTCTAGCGTTCTTCGCGGAATTCGACGTGCTTGCGGGCGACCGGGTCGTACTTGCGGAGGACCAGGCGGTCCGGGTCGTTCCGGCGGTTCTTGGTGGTCACGTAGGTGAAGCCGGTGCCGGCCGTGGACCGCAGCTTGATCACCGGGCGGACGTCGGTGCTCTTGGCCATCAGATGCGCTCCCCTCGCGCTCGCATCTCGGCCACCACGGCCTCGATGCCCCGCTTCTCGATCGTCTTCATGCCCTTCGTCGACACGCGCAGCCGGACCCAGCGGTTCTCGGACGGCAGCCAGTAGCGCCGCCGTTGCACGTTGGGCAGCCAGCGGCGACGAGTGCGGTGGTTGGAGTGGGAGACCTGGTTGCCGTAGCCCGGTTTCTTCCCGGTCACCTGGCAGCGGATGGACATGACCTGCCTCTCGATAATGACATTCGTTTTCATTTCGTCGCTGTCGAGGGTAGCGTGTGTCCGCATCAGATGAAAACCGTTGTCGATTGAGGTGGGGATGGGAACCGAGTCGTCCGCGAACCGGCGGATTCCGCTGATCATGGTGGCCGGGATCCGCGCGGGGCAGGTCGCGGCGGCAGCCGAAACGGCCCGGCGGGAAGATCCGGCGGGCACCGCGCTCGTGCACCACGACCTGCGCCAAGTCGCCCAGGGCGTCGTTCGGCGCCTGGTCCGTCACGGCGACAGCGAGAGCACCGAGATCCTGGAGCTCGCGCACGGCTGCGTGTCCTGCACGCTGCGCCTGGACATGCTGCCGTTGCTGCGGAGGCTGTCCGCCGCGCCCGATGTGACGCGGATCGTCGTGCAGCTCGATCCGGCGCTGGAGCCGGAAACCATCTGTTGGGCGCTGCAGCACGTCCTGGTGGACGACCGCCCCCTCGCCGGCGACGTCGACGTCCAGGCCGTGGTCACCACCGTCGACCTGGCGACCTGGTTGGCCGATGCGACCGGCGAGGAGGAGCTCGTCGAGCGAGGGCTCGGCGGCAGCGCGGACGACGAGCGCACCGTCGCCCAGGTCGCGGTGGGGCAGGTCGAATTCGCCGACGCCATCGTGCTCGCCGGACGTGCCGACGACCGGTGGAACCAGGTGCGCACCGAGGCAGTGATCGCCCGGCTCACGCCCAACGCGCCCGGCATGCACCTCGACGACCTGGACGTTTCCGCGCTGCTGGCCCAGGTGCCCGCCGACGCGCGCCGCGGCGAAGTCGACGGGCCGCAGGGGCAATTGCTGCGCGGGCAGCCGTCGCTGGAAACCGATGCCGGGGTGTCGGTGGTGCTCTTCGAGGAGCGCCGGCCGTTCCACCCGGAGCGGCTGCACCATGCGATCGACGTGCTGCTGGACGGCGTGGTACGCACCCGCGGCCGCGTCTGGGTCGCCAGCCAGCCGGACGTCGCGCTGTGGCTGGAGTCCGCGGGCGGTGGACTCGGCGTCGCGCACGCCGGGCCGTGGCTGACCGCGCTGGAGCCGGACCAGTGGGCCGACGTTTCGCCGGAACGGCAGGTGAGGGCCTCGCTGACCTGGGACGACTACTACGGCGACCGGATGCAGGAGCTGGTCGTGATCGTCCACGAGGCCAACCCGCAGGACATCGCCCACGCCCTGCGCCACGCCCTGCTCACCGACGACGAGCTCGCCGAGGGCGAGCGCGCGTGGGCGAGCTACGAGGACCCGTTCGGCGAGTGGCACACCGACCCGTGCGGCGACGACCCGGCGGAGACCACCGCGGACGCCACCGGCGAGACCGGCACCCGGTAGCGCGTCGCCGGGAGCCGCAATCCGCGCGGTGCCGCCAGCGGCTCCGCGCCGCAGACCTACGAGGAGAAGTCATGAAGCCAGGAATCCATCCCGAGTACCGGCCCGTCGTGTTCCAGGACCGCACGACCGGGGACCGGTTCCTGACCCGCTCCACTGCCACGTCCGACACGCGGACGGAGTGGGAGGACGGCAACACCTACCCGTTGATCGTGATCGACGTGACCGCCTACTCGCACCCGTTCTGGACCGGCAACCAGCGGGTCCTGGACACCCAGGGCCGGGTCGAGAAGTTCCGCCGCCGCTACGGCGACCGGATCCGCTGACTGCGGCGACGCGACCGGATCTGCTCGCGAGTTTTTGGAGCGAACGGCCTGTTTGCCTCGTTAGAGGAGGCGGACAGGCCGATCGCTCCGCCCATCAATGCAACGACGAGAGGACCGCCATGGCCGTTCCGAAGCGGAAGATGTCCCGCAGCAACACCCGCCACCGCCGATCGCAGTGGAAGGCGACGGCACCCGATCTGGTGCCGATCGTCGTCGACGGGCAGCGCAAGCTGGTGCCGCGCGCGCTCATCAGGCACTTCCAGCAGCGGTGACCGATCCGGCGCGCGCGATCACCTCAGGTGACGGCGCGCGCCGGGATCACGCCGAAGTGGAGACGGATGTCACGAGGTGCCGCGACGCACGGCGGGTTCTCAGCTGCTTCTCAGGGCTAGGGGTAAGACTGTTCCCATGCGCATCCTCGTCGTCGACGACGATCGTGCCGTGCGGGAATCGCTGCGAAGGTCGTTGCAGTTCAACGGGTACCAGGTCGAGCTCGCTGCGGACGGTCAACAGGCACTGGACTTCCTGGCCGGCAACCGTCCGGACGCCATGGTGCTTGACGTGATGATGCCCCGCCTGGACGGCTTGGAGGTCGCGCGGCGCCTCCGCAGCACCGGGGACGACCTTCCGATCCTGGTGCTCACCGCGCGCGACGCCGTGTCCGACCGGGTCGCCGGGCTCGACGCGGGCGCAGACGACTACCTGCCAAAGCCGTTCGCGCTCGAAGAGCTCCTCGCCCGGTTGCGCGCGCTGCTGCGCCGCGCCAGCCCGCCGGAGGCCGGGCAGGACGCGCAGCCGGCCGCGCTGCACTTCGCCGACCTGGAGCTGGACCCTGGCACCCGCGACGTCCGCCGCGGCGAGCGCCCGATCAGCCTGACCCGCACCGAGTTCGCCCTGTTGGAACTGCTGATGGCGCACCCCAAGCAGGTGCTGACCCGCAGCCGCCTGCTGGAGGACGTGTGGGGCTACGACTTCCCGACCTCGGGCAACGCCCTGGAGGTCTACATCGGATACCTGCGCCGCAAGACCGAGGCCGAGGGTGAGCCGCGGTTGATCCACACGGTCCGCGGCGTCGGCTACGTGCTCCGCGAGACGCCGCCGTGACAGTCCCCGCACCACCTCCGCCCGACCTCGACCCGCAAGAGCGCCCGAAAGGCCGGTTCCAGCGCGTCTCGCTGCGCAACCGGGTCACCTGGCTGGCCGCGATCTGCGTGGCCGGCGCGGTCGCGCTGGTGTCGGTCGCGGCCTTCGTCACCGTGCGCGACAGCCTCTACCAGCAGTTGGACGACAACCTCACCGAGCGCGCGGTGGAAGCGGCCGATGGCCCGCTGGTGCGTACCTCGGACCTGCAGCAGGTGCCGGTGGCGTTCTTCGTGGCGCAGAACTTCAAGATCAGCGTGCTGTCCGCGGACGGCGTCGTGGTCGGCCCGAACGACCGGCCGCCGATCAGCCTCGACGAGCTGGCGGTCGCCAAGGGCCAGGCCGGCGAGTCGCTGCGCACCGATCAGCGCACCAACAGCCGCGTGGTGGCGGTCCCGACCGGGCAGAACGCCGCGCTGGTGATGTCCACGTCGCTGCAACCCACGCAGCGGACGCTCGCGCAGCTGAGCGTGGTGCTGGTGGTGATGGGCGGTGCCGGGATCTTGCTCGCGGCGGCTGCCGGGACCGCGGTGGCCCGCGCCGGGCTGCGGCCGGTGCAGCGGCTGACCGCGGCCACCGAGCGCGTCGCGCTCACCGGTGACCTGCGCCCGATCCCGGTCGGCGGCGACGACGAGCTGGCCCGCCTGACCACGAGTTTCAACAAGATGCTCGGCGCCCTGGCCGAGTCGCAGGAACGGCAGCGGCGTTTGGTTGCCGACGCCGGTCACGAGCTGCGCACCCCGCTGACCTCGTTGCGCACCAACCTGGAGCTGCTGATGGCCTCGGCCCGGCCGGACGCGCCGAAGCTGTCCGAGCAGGACCGGGCGGAGATGTTCACCGACGTCCAGGCGCAGGTGATGGAGCTTTCCGCACTGGTCGGCGACCTCGTCGAGCTGGCCAGGGAGGACACCCCGCAGGCCGTGCATGAGCCGGTGGACCTGGTCGAAGTCGTGGAGCGCGCGTTGAGCCGCGCGAGGCGCCGGGCGCCGCGCATCGAGTTCGACGTCCGCCTGGAGCCGTGGGTGATGATGGGCGACGCGACCGCGCTGGAGCGGGCGGTGCTGAACCTGCTGGACAACGCCGCGAAGTGGAGCCCGGACGGCGGCCGGGTGCGGGTGGACCTGCATCCGGCCGCGAACGGCGCGACCACCGAGCTGGAGGTCGCCGACAGCGGGCCCGGCATCGCCGCGGCGGACCGGCCGTACGTGTTCGAGCGCTTCTACCGGTCTTCCGACGCGCGGACCCTGCCGGGCTCCGGGCTCGGCCTGTCGATTGTCAAGCAGGTCGCGGAGCGCCACGGCGGGACGGTCTGGGCCGGTGAGGCGCCCGAGGGCGGGGCGCTCCTGCGCATGGCGCTGCCGGGCAGCCCGCCGTACATCGAACATCAATGAACACTCTGCTTCGTCGCTGTGTCGGATTGCTGTGCCATACGCCAGTCACCGGTTCGGGTAATGTTGGTTCTTGTTTGCTTGGGCTGCGTGGGTAGGCTCGTGAGTGTTGGTACCGGTAAGAACCGGAACGAACACTCACCACCCTGCGCGGCCCCGACGGGCTGAGGGGACGGGTGGAGTGCTCGCGCGGCAACGCCAGGAAGTGATCCTCGACGAGGTGCGGCGCACCGGGGCGGTGCAGGTCGGCGACCTGGTGCAGCGGCTGGGCGTGTCGGACATGACGATCCGCCGCGACCTCGACGCGCTGTCCCGCCGCGGCCTGGTGGAGAAGGTCTACGGCGGCGCAACCTCGATGATTGGCCGCAGCACCGACGAGCCGGGCTTCGAGGCCAAGTCGGTGCGGCAGCTCGCCGAGAAGGAGGCGATCGCGCGGTTGGCTGCCGAACAGGTCCGGCCGGGCACCGCGATCGGCCTGTCCGCGGGAACGACCACCTGGACGCTCGCGCGGCACCTCGACGAGGTCGCCGACCTGACGGTGGTGACCAACTCCGTGCGGGTCGCCGACGCCCTGCAGCAGCGCGGCCGCACCGACCGCACCGTGGTACTCACCGGCGGCGTCCGCACCCCGTCGGATGCGCTGGTCGGGCCCGTCGCGGTGCAGGCGCTGCGCTCCCTGCACCTGGACCTGGTGTTCCTCGGGGTGCACGGGATGGCGCCGCGGGCCGGTTTCACCACCCCGAACCTGAACGAGAGCGAAACGAACCGGGCGCTGGCCGAGGCGGCGGGCCGGTTGGTCGTGGTCGCCGACAGCTCCAAGTGGTCGACGGTCGGGATCTCCACGATCGTCGACTTCGACGAGGTCGATCTGCTGATCAGCGACCAGGGCCTGCCGGGCGACGCGCGCCAGTTGCTGGCCGAGCACGTCGAGCTGCTGCTGGCCGATCAGCAGGGCGTGGAGGAGGAGCGGTGAAGCGGACGGCGCGATGCCTTGCCGACGGACGGGAGATCATCTACTTCGACGCCGACCCGGCGCGGACCCGGGACGCCGACGACACCAGGGACCTGCCGCCGCAGGCCCCGGCTTCGGAGATGCGACGGGACCCGCTGACCGGCGAGTGGGTCGCGATCGCCGCGCACCGGCAGGCGCGGACCTACAAGCCGCCAGCCGAGCTGTGCCCGCTGTGCCCGAGCGCCCCCGGGCGGCCCACCGAGATCCCGGAGCCGGACTACGACGTCGTCGTGTTCGAGAACCAGTTCCCGTCGTTCGCCCAGGGCATTCCCGGCGCCGAGTCCACTGTGGAGGGCATGCCGATGGTGCCGGTCGCGCCCGCGAGCGGCCGCTGCGAGGTGGTGTGCTTCACCTCCGACCACAACTCGTCGTTCGGCGAGCTTAGCCCCGCGCAGGCGCGGACCGTGGTGGACGTCTGGGCCGACCGGAGCGCCGGCCTGGCCGAGACGCCCGGCGTCGAGCAGGTGTTCTGCTTCGAGAACCGCGGTGAGGAGATCGGCGTCACCCTGCACCACCCGCACGGCCAGATCTACGGATATCCGTTCGTGACGCCCAAGACGGAGAAGATGCTGCAGGTCGCCGAGAAGTACCTCGCGCAGCACGGTCGGCACCTGCAGGGCGACGTGCTCGCCGCCGAGCGCGCGGCGGGGGAGCGGGTGATCGTCGACTCCGAGCACTGGACCGCCTTCGTGCCCGCAGCCGCGCGGTGGCCGGTCGAGGTGCACCTCGTGCCGCACCGCCAGGTGCCGGACGTCGTGGTGCTCACCGACGCCGAACGCGACGACTTCGCGGTGACGTACCTGGACGTCCTGCGCCGCCTCGACGGGCTCTACGACCGTCCGCTGCCCTACATCGCGGCCTGGCACCAGGCGCCGGTGCGTACCGGCCGGGAGCTTTCCTGGCTGCACCTGGAGGTCTTCTCGGTGCTGCGCTCGGCGGACAAGCTGAAATACCTCGCGGGCTCGGAGTCCGGCATGGCGGTGTGGATCAACGACGTCACCCCGGAGCAGATCGCCGCCCGGCTGCGGTGACTCCGTTTCGGCCCCCCGACGTCCGAAGCGCCACGCTGGAGGGGCCCGTGAGTACTTTTGGGGGCTGTAACGCCCAAAAGTACTCACGGGCCCGGCACACCGCCACCCGACCTGACAACCGGCTCCGCGCGTCCGAGATCACAGTCCGCGCCAACGGTTATCAGGCAGACCCTCAGCCTGGTCTCAGACACTTCTCAGCCATCTGGAGCAAGGTGGAGCCATGACCGAACACACCCCGGGCAACTCCGGCGATCAGCCGGAAGAACCGAAGCCGCAGGCGAACGGGCCCGCCGCGGGCACCGGCGACACGCCACCAGCCGGGGTGCCGCTGCAGCCCCAGCAGCAACAGCCTCAGCAGCCCCAAGCTCCGGCTCAGCCGCAGGCGCAGCACCAGGCCCAGTCCCAGCAACCCCAGCAGCCGCAACCCCAAGCCGAGCACGCTCAACAGCAGCAACCCCAGCAGCCGCAGCCCCAAGCCGAGCACGCTCAACAGCAGCAACCCCAGCAGCCGCAGCCCCAAGCCGAGCACGCTCAACAGCAGCAACCCCAGCAGCCGCAGCCCCAAGCCGAGCACGCTCAACAGCAGCAAGCCCATCACCAGCAAGTCCAGCCCCAGCAACAACATTCCCATCACCAGGCTGGGGCGGCGCAGCCGCCGCACTCGACGCAGCAGTTCCCGCATTCGCAGCCGTGGCCTTCGGGGGGCTACAGCGCGCCGGTCCAGCCGCCCCAGCAGCGGAACCGGCACGGCGGGCTGATCGCAGGTGCGGCGGCGCTCGCGCTGGTCGCGGGCCTGGTCGGCGGCGGTGTCGGCGGGTACGTCGGGTACCAGCTCGGCGGTGACAAGGGCGCCGTGACCTCGCTGGAACAGCCACGGCCGGCGCGCAGTGCGAGCACCGCGCCGCAGGGCTCGGTGCAGCAGGTCGCCGAGAAGGTGCTGCCCAGCGTCGTCCAGCTGCAGTTGGTGACCGCGCGCGGCGCCGGCGAGGGCTCCGGGATCGTGCTCAGCAGCGACGGCTACATCCTCACCAACAACCACGTCGTCGACGGCGGCGGGCAGCGCGGCCAGCTCACCGCACTGTTCCACGACAACCGCTCGGCTTCGGTCCGGGTCGTCGGCACCGACCCGTCGTCCGACCTCGCGGTGGTGAAGGCCGACATCACCGGCCTCACCCCGGTCGGGCTCGGCCGCAGCGACGACCTGCCGGTCGGTGCGCCGGTGGTGGCCATCGGTTCGCCGTTCGGCCTCTCCGGCACCGTGACCAGCGGCATCATCAGCGCCAAGGACCGCCCGGTGCGCGCCGGTGGGGAGTCCGGCAGCGAGGACACCGTGCTCAACGCGCTGCAGACCGACGCCGCGATCAACCCCGGCAACTCCGGCGGCCCGCTGGTCGACATGGACGGCAACGTGGTGGGCATCAACTCGGCGATCTACAGCCCGGGTACGGGCCAGCAGCAGGCCGGTTCGGTCGGGCTCGGCTTCGCGATCCCGATCGACCAGGCCAGGCGCATCGCCACCGAGCTGAAGGACACCGGCTCGGCCACCCAGACGACCCTGGGCGTCCGGATCAGCAACGCGCAGCAACCCGGCGCGCAGGTCCGCGACGTCACCGCGGGCGGCCCCGCCCAGCAGGCCGGGGTCCAGTCCGGCGACGTCATCACCAAGATCGACGACCGGGCGATCCTGGACTCCGATTCCCTGGTGGCCGCGGTCCGCTCGCACAGCCCCGGGGACAGGGTGCGGATCTCCATCACCGGCACGGGCGGCGATCGCACCGTGGACGCCACCCTGACCGGCCAGAAGGGGTGATCAGAACGCACGGCCGGCTCGCCGGCCGTGTTCCGCGTCGACCGCGCCGGGCTGCCCTGCCCCCTCCGAGCCGCCCGGCGCGGTCGACGGCTCGGCTTCGCACAACGGTCAAAAATCAACTCGGGAACATCGCAGGACTTGGAGGAACATGTCCGACGAAACAGGCACCGTGGTTCCGCGCAGGCCGGTGAGGATGGTCGATCTCACCAACTCGTTGGATCTGACCGAGGAGACCCTTGGCACTACGGTTACCGGCATGGAACGCAGCGCGCAGCGGCTGGGGCGGGCCCTCGTGGTCGTGGTGGACGATCGGGTCGCCCAGGGCGAGCAGGAAGACAACATCGGTCCGTTGGTGACCGAGTTGCTGGAGGAAGCCGGTTTCATCGTCGACGGTACCGTCGCGGTGGCCGGGGAGACCGTCGACATCCGCAACGCGCTGAACACCGCGGTGATCGGCGGGGTCGACGTGGTGATCACCGTCGGCGGCACCGGTGTGTCGCCCCGGGATGTCACGCCGGATGCGACGGCGGGGGTCCTGGACCGCCCGGTCCCGGGTATCGCGGAAGCCCTGCGGGCCTCGGGGCTGGCGGCGGGCGCGGTCGAGGCCGGGGTGTCGCGCGGCCTGGTCGGGGTCTCCGGCAGCACGCTGGTGGTGAACCTGGCGGGTTCCCGGGCGTCGGTTCGGGACGGCATGGCCACCCTGACCCCCCTGGTGACCCACGTGATCGAACAGCTCTCGGGCCTGGAAACGGCCTGACCTGAAGACGAAGCGGTGGCGGCTCCGAGCGGAGCCGCCACCGCCTGTGCTCTTGGGTTCCGGTTGGCGTCAGGGGGTTTTCGGGCCGGGTTCGGTCGGGCCGCCCTTTTCCTCCGGTCCCTTGTCGCCGGGGCCGTGGCCGTCCCGCTTGAGGATGCCCTCGACCTTGTGGCTGACGTTCTCGATCTTGTCGTGGTACTTGCCGCCGGTGGCCTTGTCCAGGCTCGACTTGGCGGCGTCGAGTCCCTTCGCCGCGCTGGGGCCTGCCTTCTCGGCGAGTTCTTCGGCCTTGTCCTTGGCCTGGTTCGCCAGTTCCTTGGCCTTGTCCAGGAAACTCATCTCTTGCCTCCCGTGGCTTCGACACCCGGTGAGCCACGCCCGGCGCCGCTCCCGCGGCATTGTCCTGCAACAACATTCACTGTAGCCGACATCACAGCGATGGCCGCGCGGCGCTCCTAACCGCTCATCGCGATGGGGCACGATGGAGGTGTGACCGCGAACGACCCAGGCAGAGCCACCGACCCCGCAGAACGGGAGCGGCGGCGCAGGCTCGCCGAGATCTTCGGTGACGTCCTGCCCGAGACCACCTCCGACGACCGCCCGGACCGGACTACCGCGGGTGACGGCGAACGCTGGTACCGGGAGAACCGCCCACCGCACCACGACGCCCGCTGACGCTCGGCGGCCTCAGCAGGCGGCGATGTTTCAATTCTGCTGGCCGTTGCCCGCGCTCGCCTTCTCGGCTTCGATGACGAGGCCCTTGACCTGCGGGAGGCCCTGCTCCCGGCGCAGTAGGTCGCGGATTTCCAGTAGCAGCTCGACGTCGGTCGGCTCGGCCTGACCTTCTTCCTTGCCCTTCTTGCGGCGTTCCGAGATCTTCTTCATCGGCAGCACGAACAGGAAGTAGACGACCGCCGCCGTGATGAAGAACGTGATCACCGCGTTGATCACCGCGGCGAAGTCGATGATCGAGGCCCCGTTGCCGTCGCGCAGCTGGATGCTCAGGCCGGTGACGTTGCCGCCCCCGGTGGCGGCGATGATCGGCTTGATGATGCTGGTGGTGAACGACGTGACCAGCGCGGTGAACGCGCTGCCGACGACCACGGCGACTGCGAGGTCGATGACGTTCCCGCGCATCAGGAAGTCCTTGAAGCCCTTGAGCACGCTGGGAGCTCCTCTCCAAATCATGGGTGGTCCGGACGAGCCCGGATCGATCGATGGGTGCGACGCGCGAATCCCAGATGGGTGATGCGCCGAATCGACAGAGGGCGGCGCGCGACGCGCACTCAGCGGAGCGTAACTGTGACCGGCTGAAGCAGGGACGCCGCGGCAACCGCCGCAGCGGTGTCCTCGGGTAGTCCCACGAAGATGAGTCTGCCCTTGTCGTTGCGGCCCTTCGGGGCTTGCACGGCGACCACCCGGACGTTCTCGGCGAGCACCGAAGCGTGACCCGATCGAGTGGTTGTTGTGACGAGGTCCACTCGTCTGCCGGGCACCAGGAAGTCGGCCACTTCCGGGTCGGCGAGGCGGACCGGCGCGGACGCGGTCCCGGCGTCCCCGGATGCCACCAGCGGACCGTCGAACCGGACGTCGGTCAGCGGCTCCCCGCTGCGCGCGGCGGTGCCGAGCACCCGCCCCTCGGCGGCCGCAACGTCCCGCAACGCGCCGTCCGGCACCAGGTCCGCGGGCAGTTCGCGGCGCGCCACGTCGGCCTTCGACAGGACCCGACCGGGCGGCAGATCGCGCGCGGCGACGAGCACCCCGACGCGTGAGTCCGGCGGCCCGTGGCCTGGCTGCACTGCGAGCCCGGCGGCGAGCAGTAGCAGCGCCACGGCGGTCAGCCTGCGCAGGGCGTGCAGGCGAAAACCCCGTCGGGCGGGGAAAAGCGCGCCGATCCGGTGCAGCGCTGTCGAGTTGAGGCGGTCCTCCGAAGCCATGGTCCACTCCCCGGTCGCGGTCGTTGATGACCTCCGAAGTTAGGGAGCTACGCGCCGGGGCGGGAGGGGGCAGCGGAAATCTGTGGACAGACCGGTCCCTTGTGGATAACTCGGCTCACCCGGACGAATTTCCCGCGGACGGGGAGGATCACTGGGCGTGCACACGAAAATCGCCGACCGCGTCAGCTGCGGTCGGCGAACTGGGGCGGAGATCAGGAAGCGGCGGCCGTGGTGGTCGAGGAGCTGCTGCTCGAAGAGGACGAGCTCGACTCGGACGACGAACTACTGCTGTTCGACGAGGAGGGGCTGCTGCTGGTCGAGCTGGACGACGAGTTCGAGGACCGGTTGTCGGTGCGGTAAAAGCCCGAGCCCTTGAACACGATGCCCACGGCGTTGAACAGCTTGCGGAGCCGGCCGGTGCACTTCGGGCACTCGGTGAGGGAGTCCTCACTGAACGACTGCACCGTCTCGAACTGGTGATCACATTCGGTGCAGGCGTACTGGTATGTGGGCACGGCCGTGAACCTCCGACATCTCGTCTTGGCACTCGAACTGCAGGAGTGCTAAATACGATAATGCGTCACGTAGGGTGTCCGGTGCAAACACTCCTATGTCACATGGGTAGGCCAACCACCCCACGACCGGGTGTCAGTACCCCGGTCATCCGCACATCGTGCGGCTCCCCGGGTAGCTCGGCGACAAATTCGCCGTCCCGGACGACACCGATCAGCGACGCGTTCGGCGCGGCCATCGGCAGCGACCGGTCGTAGTAACCGGCACCGCGTCCCAACCGAACCCCCCGGTGGTCCACGGCCAGCGCGGGCACCAGCAGCGCGTCGGCCTGCCCGATCGCTGCGGTCCCCAGCCGGTCGCCGACCGGTTCGAGCAGGCCGAACCCGGCGGGGCGCAGCGAGTCCGGGCCGGTGAACTTCGCCCATTCCAGTGGGCCGCCGCGGACCACGACCGGCAGCAGCACCCGCAGCCCGGCGTCGAGCAGCGCGTCGAGCAAACCCGGCGATCCCGGCTCGCCGCCCACCGGGACGTACGCCGCCACCGTCCGCACCGGTCGGCCGTCCAGCCACCTCAGCAACGCCTCCTGCAGCGCCCTGGCCTCGGCAGACCGCGTGTCGTCGGCGACGCCCCCGCGCTGTTCCAGCAGCACGCGGCGCCACTCGGACTTGGTCGTAAACGATTCGTCCAGTGAGCTCACAGGTCCACTTTAGGGATGCCCGATAGGCTCCCTGGCCATGAGCAGCCCGATGAGCACGCCCACAGCGTTCCGGACCGCCATCGTGCCCGCCGCAGGCCTGGGAACCCGATTCCTGCCGACCACGAAGGCGGTGCCGAAGGAGTTGCTCCCGGTCGTCGACACCCCCGGGATCGAACTGGTGGCCGCCGAGGCCGCCGAGGCGGGCGCGCAGCGCCTGATCATCGTGACCTCGCCGGACAAGCGGGCGATCACCGAGTACTTCCGGCCGCAACCCGAGCTGGAGCAGACGCTCAAGGACCGCGGCAAGGACGCACTGCTCGATAAGGTCCGCCGCGGGCCCGCCCTGATCGCCGCGGAGACCGCGCTGCAGGAGCGCGCCCTCGGACTGGGGCACGCCGTGGGCTGCGCCGAACCGAACCTGACCGACGCCGACGACGCGGTCGCCGTGCTGCTGCCCGACGACCTGGTGCTGCCGCACGGCGTGCTCACGCGGATGGCCGAGGTGCGCGCCCGCTACGGCGGCAGCGTGCTGTGCGCGTTCGACGTGCCGCGCGAGCAGATCTCCGCCTACGGTGTCTTCGACGTCACCGACACCGATGACGACGATGTCAAGCAGGTCCGCGGCATGGTCGAGAAGCCCGCGCCGGACGAGGCCCCGTCCACCCTGGCCGCCGCCGGTCGCTACCTGCTGGATCGCGCCGTCTTCGGCGCGCTCAAGCGCATCGAGCCCGGTGCCGGAGGTGAACTCCAGCTCACCGATGCCGTAGCGTTGTTGATCTCCGAAGGACACCCGGTGCATGTAGTGGTCCATCGAGGTGGGCGACACGACCTCGGAAATCCTGGCGGTTTCCTCAAAGCTGCGGTGGACTTCGCGTTGGAGGATCCCGAATACGGGCCGGAACTGCGAAACTGGCTCGTCGAACGGATCAGCAGGAGCTAACGCCGCGCCGGCCACGGCTCGGGCACGCGGGAAGAGGTCGACAGCCATGAGATCAGTGGAGGAGCAGCTCGCGCGCGTACTCACAGCCGCCGTCCGGCCCGCGCCCGTGCGGGTGGCGATCTCCGAGGCTCAGGGCCTGCTGTGCGCCGAAGAGGTCGTCGCCGAGCAGGCGCTGCCCGGATTCGACCAGGCCGCGGTGGACGGTTACGCGGTGCGCAGCGTCGATGTGCAGACCGCCGTCGACGCGCAGACGGCCGTCGACGAGTCGACGGTGCTGCCGGTCGTCGGGGAGATCCCGGTCGGATCGCGGCAGCCGCGCCGGTTGCAGCCGGGGCAGGCGGTGCGGGTGGTCACCGGTGCGCCGCTGCCGACGCTGGCCGACGCGGTCGTGCCGCTGGCCTACACCGACGAGCACCCCGCCAACGTCACGGTCCGGCAGCCGGTGCCGTCGGCGGCGTTCGTCCGCCGCACCGGCGAGGACGTGCAGACCGGCGACGTGGCGGTGCGCCGCGGCGCACCCATCGGTGCGGCGCAGGTCGGACTGCTGGCGGCGGTGGGCCGAAACAAGGTCCTGGTGCATCCGCGGCCGCGGGTGTCGGTGATCTCGGTGGGCGACGAACTCGTGGACGTCGACCGCACGCCCGGCCAGGGTCAGGTCTACGACGTCAACTCCTACGCGCTGGCCGCCGCAGCGCGGGACGCCGGGGCCGAGGTCACCCGCGTCGGCATCGTCAACAGCGACCCGCGCCGGCTGCGCGAGGTCGTCGAGGGGCGGCTGCTGCTGTCCGAGGTCGTGGTGATCGCCGGCGGTGCCGGCGGCGCGGCGGGCAACGAGGTCCGGGCGGCCCTCGCCGACCTTGGGGAGCTCGACTTGACCCGGGTGGCCATGCAGCCCGGCTCGGTGCAGGGCTTCGGGCGGCTCGGCCCGGACGAGATCCCCACTTTCGTGCTGCCCAGCAACCCGGTGAGCGCGCTGGTCGTGTTCGAGGTGCTGGTGCGGCCGCTGGTCCGCGCCGCGCTTGGCAAGCTCAACCCGCACCGGCGCACCGTGTCGGCCGAACTGCTCACCCCGGTCGCCTCCACCAAGGGGCGTCGCGGCTTCCTCCGCGGCCAGCTGCTGCGCGACCCGAAGAACGGCTCCTACCTGGTGCAACCGCTGGGCACCTCGGGATCGCACCTGCTGGCGTCGTTGGCCGAGGCCAACTGCCTGGTGGTGGTCGACGAGGACACCACCGACGTCGCGGCCGGGGAGGACGTGCAGGTCCGGTTCCTCTCGCAGCGCGCGTGAGCCACCGATGCAGCCCGCCGACGCCGATGGGTTCCCGATCGGCCGCCACCCCGGCTGGCCGGCGCGCCTCGGCCCGCTGATCACGGCGCGCGGCCCCGTCGCGCTGCGCCCGCCGCGGCTGCGCGACGGCTCGGCCTGGAGCCGGACGAGGCTGCAAGATCGCACCTACCTGCAGAAGTGGGAGCCCACCGCGGTCGGAGGTTGGCAGGAGCGCAACGCGCTGATGGCCTGGCCCGCGCAGTGGAGCGCGCTGCGTGGCATGGCCCGACGCGGCCAGGCGCTGCCGTTCACCATCACCGTCGGCGGCGAGTTCGCCGGGCAGCTGACCGTCGGCAACATCGTGCGCGGCGCGCTGCGCTCCGGGTGGATCGGCTACTGGGTGGCCGCGCGCCTGGCCGGCGGCGGGGTCGCCACGGCGGCCGTCGCGATGACGGTGGACCACTGCTTCGGCACCGTCGGGCTGCACCGGCTGGAGGCCACTGTGCGGCCCGAGAACCAGCCGAGCGTGCGGGTGCTGGAGAAGTCCGGCTTCCGCCGCGAAGGGCTGTTCCACCGCTACCTGGACGTGGCCGGCGCCTGGCGGGATCACTACGTGTACGCCCTGACCGTCGAGGAAATCCCGGACGGCGCGGTGAGCAGGCTGATCAGGACCGGCGGCGCGAGCCGGCCCTGACGCCGAGATCTTGATCACGCACCGTCACCGCTGACCGGGCCGGATCGGCCGAAAAATGCACCGAACGGCGGCAGATCTCTCGCCATTCGGCGGTACGGGGACCGACACGCCGATGTCGATGTTGCCGCCGACTGCTCTGAACGTGCGGTTCTCTTGTTTCCGGGGACCAATGTGACTCGGCGTGTTTCCGAGACAGAAGTGGCTGACGTGGTTAGCGTGGCGATCGCAGACTTGTGTGCTGCCGGTGGCCAGGGGGAGGTGGCGAGGCATGCCCAGTTCATTGATCTTCGCTGCGCTGGCAGCGGCGTGGCTGGTGGTACTGGTTCCAATGTTCGCCCGCCGCCGCCAGGAAGTTTCCAAGACCACCGACTCCGCGTTGGCCGCACGAGTCGTGCGGCGAGGCAGCGGACGGCGCCCGGCGACCCCCGGAGCCGCGACAACCGACGAGGTGGAGGAGGCGCTCGGGATGCCTGACACCGACCTTGACAACGCCATCGAAGAGTACGAGGCCGACGGCTCGTGGCGACGGGTGCACAGCGATGACGTCCGGGCCGGCCGCCGCTACCGGCCCGGCCGCGGCGGATTCGACCCGGAAGCCGCGGCGCTGGCCGCCCGCGCAAAGTACGCCCGACGGCAGCGCATCGTGCTCGTCATGCTGCTCGTGGCGGTGACCACGGCGCTGCTGGGTGCCCTGGTGTGGCCGGTCATGTGGTGGCTGCACGGCGCCACCGACCTGGTCGTCGTGGGCTACCTCGCATACCTGCGCCGCCAGGTCCGCATAGAAGATGACATCCGCAGCCGTCGGCTGGCCCGGATGTCCGGCGAGCGCGACGAGATCGACGACTACGACGACTACGTCGACATCGACGATGAGCCGGTCGACGAGCACGACGAGGACCGCGACCGCGAAACCGGGCGGCCCGACGACCGCCGGCCGGCCGCGCGCGCCGTCCGCGTGGAGATCGACGATGAGGACCCCATGTTCGATGAGCTGGACGAACGCACCTGGGAGCCTTACCGGCGAGCCTCCGGCGAATAGCCCGGGGCCCCTAAGAGGGGGTGCTGCGAAAGCTGATTTCGGGCCTTGCTAAGCTTTCGTCAGTACTCAACAAGGGGCTGTAGCGCAGTTGGTAGCGCGTCTCGTTCGCATCGAGAAGGTCAGGGGTTCGATTCCCCTCAGCTCCACGCGAAGATTGGAAGAGCCCTGTCGACGGAATGCGTCGACGGGGCTCTTCGCGTTATGACATTGGGGGACCGAGCCCCCATGCCCCCCACGGTGCGGTGGATTCGTTTCGTCGGCTCCTTGCGTTGGGGAGTGTTCCCGGTCTGTTCACGGACCAGCACTTCGGTGGTAATCGAGTAAGTTCCCTCAGCTCCACCTTACTTAGAGGTACTACTAAAGCACGCGCCTGATTGAAGGCCGTGGAGTAGGACCGCGACGCCGGAAGGCGAGGACGGGCCACCCGCTTTGCGGGGGCCTTTTTGTGCCTGCTCATCGTCGACGACGATGGTGCGAATCACGCGGCCTTCGGAGTGGTCGATGTGGTTGAGCTACCCGATCTTGGCTCGGCCGAGAATCCCGCCAGCACGGGCTTTCTGTCCCACCTTGTTGTGCGTGACGCAGCGCTTGCGCAACTCGGCCATGACGATGACGTAGTCGGCATCGCCCTCCACGCGAGGTCAGGATGTGGGCATGACGTAGCCAAGCTTCCGCACGGCCACGCGGAACTTCGACTCCCTGTCGAGCGGAACGGCGAGATGGCGATCACCGACGAGCCGGCAGAGGGAGCGCGTTGCCCGGTCGCGGGCGATGAGCGTCGCCAACGCCGAGTCGGCGCACTCGATCATGCGGACGTGCCCGAGATCGGTCAACTGTCCGGCACGACGGCTGATGTCGTCGACGAGGGCATCCAGCGTGCCGGGTACCTCATTCTCGGCACGGCCGGCCAGGAAGCCGGTGAACTCGGCTAGTTCACGTCCGGTGTCGAGGGCGGCCAGCAGGCTCGTGGACGAGATCGTCCACACCCGATCCGCGGTCTGCTCGGCATACGCCGACAGCAACAGCTCGTCACCCGGCGCCAGCGAGCCGGTGACCACCACGTCAAGGTTCGGTAGGATCTTCAGGCCGCGTTCCTGACCGGTGGCGGCCGGCGGCTGGTAGCTATCCGCGAGGCCCAGGGCGAAGCAGCCCAAGGCGTTGAGCCGGATCGCCTGTAGACCGTCGTAACGGCTCAGGGCATCCAACTCGTCCGCGCCCCAGTTGTCCCGGAAGTCGTCCCGCTCGCCGTCGGGATGTACGTACTCGAGATCGATCAGGCCCAGCGTGCCCGCGTACTCGAACAGCACGGCCAGCGTGTAGCGGCCTTCCAGGATCTCCCATCGGTGGAAGCCGTCGTAGCCGAGGCTGCCGTACTGCGGATCGACGAGGTACAGCTTCCACAACGCCATGTCACTGCGGGCGACGGCGGGATTCAGGCGTGCCCGCCGCATCGAGGTGAACAAGCCGTCCACACCGATCCACTCGTCCACCGGGCAGCCCGCCAGCGCCCTGGCGACGACCTGCCGGCGAGGCTTGGCGGCACTGATCACGTTCTTGATCCGCTGGCCCTTGATCTCCTCGATCCGGCTGAACTCGTCGATCACCGCGTGCGTCAACCACCGCTGCCACAGCGCCCGAATGACCTCAGCTGCGGGAGCGGCCAACGCGGCACGGCCTTTCGGGGTCAACCGCAGCCGCCCACCGTCGATCCTGGCCAACCCGCCCGCCTGCAGCAACAAGGGCCACGCGAACGCCGCGATCGGCTCGTCCGGATAGAAATCGCCGCTCACCAGGCGCGAGCGCACCGTACGGATGGTCGCCGCCGACGGCCGGCCGGTCTTCTCGCTGCACCGCACCTCGCCGGCCGCGCACAACTCCAGTACCGCCCGCAAGTTCAGCTGGGCCTCCTGCTCGGTCGGCCGAACCTGATGTTCAAGGACGTCGTTCACCGTGCGGAGGTTACTCGCGCTACAGGTCGTTGAGGGCCCGCCGGTACGCCTCGGCATCAAACTGCTCATGTTTGGCCAGGACGGGGTGGATGTGCTCGGTGAGGACCGCGGCGAGTCTGTGCAGGATGTCGTGCCGGTTCATGCCCTGGTCGCGGAGCCGCCGGGCGGCCTGCCACACCTCGGGTGGGTCGTCGTCCCACAACTGATTGGCGATCACCTCGTGCATCGTCAGGTGTAGCCGGGGGGAGTGCCCGTCGAGTTCGCCCTCGAAGAGCGGATCGGCCAACGACTCGTGGTATTCGGGATGCTCACCCTGGATCAGCAGCGCTCGCTCATCCGGGTCGGCGGGGTTGAGCCAGTCGAATCGCTCGCCGTCGATGACGGTGCTCTGGTACGCCACGGTGAACATCCGCCGGTCCAGGATGCTCTCGACCTCGGCCTTGTCCGCCGACGGCGGAACGTCGTCCAGATATGCCGCCGGCTCGACATCGCCTTCTACCGGCGGTCCTGGCGGCGAGGCGTACCCAGGAGACCGGGAGGCACGCTTACTTCGACCGGACTTCATGGGCTTGCGCCTGCGCCCCTTGCTCACCGGGCTCACGTAATCCAGGTTCTCATGACGCGCCGGCGCGGGCTCGTCGGGTAGTCGGCTCCGCTGCGGTGTGCTCGATGTCGGGCACGAGCCATTTTCCGTCCAACAGGAATCGCCCGCGGCGCTGCGGGGGCTGCTCAGCCGGTTCGCCGGTGCCCCGGTGGTCGATCCGGCGGCGTCGGCACTGGTGGACCGGGCTGTCGCGGTGCTGCGCCGCCCAGGTTTCGACACGTTGTTGTCGTTGCCGCTGCTGGTCTTCCAGCCGTTCGCGTACTCGCCGCCTTCGTCGACCGCGCCGTCCGCTACTGGTCCCGTGCCGCGCAGGCCACCTGCCCGGAGGCCGCCGAGGCGTTCCGCGCCGAGCAGGCCGCCATCCGCAAGACCACCCCCGTCCTGCAAAAATGCCTGCACCTCAGTGACACCACCAACTGGTAAAGAGGACGCAGAGTGACAATCCCAATCCGCGTGACCCCGAACTGGAGCCCGGCCGGCCGGGACGGCACGTACCACCACTCGACCATGACGCTGTCCGTCTTCTGGCCACCGGCCGAGCACGCGAAGCTGATCGCCCGGTGGCCACGCCTGGCCGCCGAGGTGTGCGCGACCTGGGACGAGCACCGGCAGCGGGTCGAGCGGCACTGTGCACTCGTCACGCGAGCCGGCCACGGCGTCAACCAGACGCCCGGCAACGTCGCCGATTTTGACGCCTTCCTGCGAGACAACGGAGTCCGCGAGCCGTCGGCGAAGGACCTGCTCGCCTACCCGGACCTGCGGACCCAACCCGCCATGGTCCCCTGGCCACCGGCACGAGGCGCGACCTGCTGGTGTGGCTCGGGGCGCAAGTACAAGCAATGCTGCCGACCACACGGCCTGGGCTCCCTCGACTGAAGGTCCAGTGGTCGATGAATTCCCAGAATCAGGCGAAACTCCGGCGCGGGATCGCCGCAGCCGGCACTGCCGCCGTCGCCAGGAACGGCTACGTCACCGCGATCGACGCGTTGCTCGCCACCGGCTGGCTTCGGCCTGAGAGAGTTGAGGACTGGCGGCGTTGCCGCGTGCCATACCTGGAGCGGGTAATGGTCGCCAGCCTGCCCAAGATCAGTACTGCGATGCGGATCTTCCGAAGCTGGGCCGAGAGCGAAGGCATGCGCCCCAGCGAGACGGTATACGTCAGTTGGACCTGGGATCGCCGCCGACTGCGGTTCTCCAAATCGGGAGACCCGGGCATCGAGCGCGCCTACCGCACTCACTGGTTACCACCCAGGGCTAACGGGCGCAGCGGCGAAGAGTGAGCCGGCTGCACATCGGCAACGTCCGGCGAGCATATGAGGGGACACATGACGAAAACGGCACGGGAGCGGCTTGCACAACTGTTCGACGACGTCGAGCCGACCGGGTCGTTCAGCGCTCAACTGCTGGCACCGGCGCACATGCTCGAGCTTGAGGTGTCCGGGGTCGGGCCGGTACGCCTGCCGGTCCGCGCACCCCTGGCGAAGAAACTGATCGCGGTGGCGCGGCCGGCGATGTTCGGGCCGGGGGGAGGAGACGCTGACCGACACCGGGGTCCGTGACACGTGGGAGCTGGCGCCGGATCAGATCACGCTCGGCGGGCCCGACTGGACGGCGGTGCTGGACGGCGCGCTGGAGCACTTCCGTGACGAGCTCGGGCTGCCGCGGACGGCACGGCTGCGGGCCGAGCCGCACGCGATGCTGGTCTACGGCAAGGGACAGTTCTTCCTGCCTCATCAGGACTCGGAGAAGCACGACGAGATGGTGGGCACCCTTGTGGTGTCACTGCCGTCGGCGCACACCGGCGGGGAACTGGTCATCGACCACGCCGGGGAGAGCAGGACCTACCGCGCGTCGAAGGAGGAGCTGACCCTCGTCGCGTTCTACTCGGACTGCCGTCATGAGGTCACGCCGGTCAGGTCCGGGTACCGGGTGACGCTCACGTTCAACCTGCTTGCCGGTGCCGAGACCTCGGCCCCGGAGGCAGGCCCGGTCACCGAGCTGGCGCACTGCCTGACCGAGCATTTCACTACGCCGGCCACCCCGCGGTACGGCGGCCGCGACCTTGACCCACCGAACCGGCTGGTCTTCCTGCTGGACCACGAATACACCCAGCGAGGCCTGACCTGGCGCCGGCTCAAGGGCGACGACGCGGAACGTGCCGTGCTGATGCGCGCAGCCGCGGAGCGGGCTGGATTCGAGGCAGTGCTGGCGCTCGCCGAGGTGAAGGAGACCTGGGACGTCCAGCCGTCCGACGGCTACGGGTGGGACGAGGACTATGACGAGGACGAGGACCCCGGCGACGATCAGCTCACCGACCTGATCGACGACGAGATCACCCTCGGCTGGTGGACCGGCCCGGACGGCACCGGCGGCGAGCCGATCTCGCTGTACGTCTCCGACTATGAGGTGTGCACCACCACCCCGAATGCGGCTTTGGAGCCCTACCAGTCCGAGTACGAGGGCTACATGGGTAACTACGGCAACACGCTGGACCGGTGGTACCGGCGGGCCGCGGTCGTCGTCTGGCCCCGGGACCGGGCTTTCGCGGCGCGTGCCGAGGCCGGATCGCAGTGGGCGCTGCACGAGCTTCGCGATCGCATCCAGGCCGGAGACTTGGCGGGGGCACGGGCCGCGGCGGAGTCGCTCGCGCCGTTCTGGAACAGGACCTCGTCGCGGGCGGGACTGCTCGGCGACGCGCTGGACGTGGCAGCGGGTCTGGGTGTTGCCGGGACGTCGGCGATGCTGCTGAAGCCGTTCCGTGTGGAGACGCTCGCACGGGAGCACGCGGGCGGGCTGGCGGCAGCGGCCGGGCGGTACGGCCAGGAGTGGACGCGGGACGTCATCAACGGGTGGTTCGAACGGGGGCACCACTACGGAACCGACCGGCACGAGTGGGTCGAGGGGCTCCCGGGTCTGTGCGAGGCGCTACGTGTTGCCGGAAGACCGGAGGTGGTGCGGCTGCTGGCCGCCCGAACGTGGCACTGGCTGGACGACGAGTTGCGGACCTGGACCACGACCGCGCGCACCGATGCCCGCCGGCCGAGTCTTGAGATGCTCAGTTCACCGCTGACACAGCTGCTCGAGGCGGCCGACGACACGTCGCGCGAGGAGATCACCACGGCGCTGCGCGGATACGAGGACACGGTGCTGGAATGTCTGATGCCGGCATTGCGTTCGGCGGCCTCGCGGCGGGCGGCCGGGTTCGACACAATCGCGCGGGACTGCGCACAGCGGCTTGGCGCGATCGTCGCGCGGGCGCGGCGGGAAAACGACGACTGGTCAATCGCATGGACCGGGTGCGGGTGTGACCTGTGTGACACGCTGGGAACGTTTCTCGGGTCCCGGTCGCGGCGGATCTTCGAGTGGCCGCTGGTGAAGAACGGACGCCGGCACGTGCACACCCAGATCGACTCGGCCGGGGCTGCCGGTGCGGCACCAGACCCGACGAAAGGGCCGGCCATACACGCTCGTGCTGACGAAAACCGACGAGCTGTTCACGCGCGCCAAGACCGCGCGGCACACTGCCGAGACCGATCTGACGTGGTTGACCTCGACGTTGGATGACGTATCAGCGCGAACATAAAGCACGTCCTGCGGTGCGTACCGTTGCCCGGGCCTGGCCTGTACCCAGGTTGCCCCTGCGTGAAGTGCGCGGTCGGCGGATTGAGCATCGCCGCCCTCGCCTGGTGCGCCGGGATCGCGCCTGTCGGGTATCTGTAGGGCGTCCTCCACGTTCAAGAAGCGAGCGTGACCGCGACCAACTCACGCCAGCTCGCCTGCGCCCCCTCCCGCGTCGCCTCGGTGAACCGCGTGTCGCCGAGGCGGCGTTGCGTGGCCTGCTCGATCCGGGTCACATCCGGTTGCGAACGATCCTGCAGGCCGCGCACGCCTGTGCTCGCCGCGAGCAGCCGCGCGGCTTGCTCGAACTGTTCCTGGCGCAGCGCCAGGTCGGCGATCCCGACGAGTGCCTGCGCGATCGAGGGCGCATACCCCGCCTCGGACGCCGCCTGGAAGGCCGCGATGCGGTGTTCGCGGGCCTCGTCGAGATCCTCGGCAAGGTAGCCGAGCAGGTCTTGTATCACCGCGCGGACGTTTGCCCGCTCGGCGTCGTCGCCCAGCATCGCTATGGCGACGTTCGAGTTGTCGGTGTGCCTGCTCGGCGTTGCCGCTCCAGCGCGCGAGCTCCGCCTTCGCCAGCGCCAGCTCGGCCAGCGCATTCGGCCAGGCGACTCGTTCCGCGGACCGCTGCGCCTCGGCCATGGCAGCCGCGCTCGCCTCCTCATCGCCCAACAGCCAATACAACTGGGCCTGCCGCGACCGCATCGGCACGACATCGTCGGTGGCACCAACCTCGATGACGACCGCGATTGCCTGTTCGTAGTGCTCGCACGCACTGGCGAACTCGCCGCGCATCGCGATTCGGTTCGCCAGTTCGGTCAGCGCGAACGAAATCCCCCACCGTTCCCCGAGCGCGCGAAACTCGGTGAGCGCCGTCTCGAGATATGTGTCCGCATCCCGGCCGTCGTGGCCAAGCGTGATCCGCGTCTTGGCGAGTTGCAGCCGGGCCATAGCGCGTACCCAGGGGTCTTCGCCGGTGAGCAGCGGTTCGAACGCTGGCAGGAACGCATCCGGCGTTTGGAACATGCGTTCCCACAGGGTGACGAACCTCAGCGCCGGGTGACGGCTCTGAAATCCCCGGCTGATTTCGTAAGCCCGGTGGATCCACTCCGCTGCCTGGTACTGGTCACCGCCCCGCCCCGAGGCCACGAACTGTACGACGAACGCGTACACCGTGGCCCGGATCTCGTCGGCCACCTCGCCGGGCAGGGCAACGGCTGCCATGGTCAGCTCGTAGCCCTCCGCCTTGTGCCCGCCGAGCCACCAGTACCAGCCGGCGGCGGCGAGCCGCATCGCCCCTTCTGCCGCACCGGCCGTGAGCGCACCGCGCATCGCGGCACCGATGTTGTCGTGCTCGGCCTCGAGCGCGGCAAGCCATTCCAATTGCTCGGCGCGGCGAAGATGCGGATCCGTGATTTCGGCGAGTTCGGTGAAATACGCGAGATGCGCACGGCGCGTCAGATCCGATTCCCCCGCCTCCGCGAGACGCTGCTCGGCATACTCCTTGATCGTGCCGAGCATTCGGTAGCGCGGCGCCCGGTCGCCCTCGGCGAGCACCAGCGATTTCTCGGTCAGCGCGGTCAGCAACTCGAGCACCTGACCCGTCTCGACCGCATCGCCCGCGCAGACCCGCTCGGCTGCTTCCAGGCTCGCACCACCCGAGAACACCGAAAGCCTGCGCAGCACCATCCGTTCGGCGTCGGTGAGCAGCTCCCAGCTCCAGTCGACCATCGCACGCAGCGTCCGGTGCCGCGGCAGCGCGGTACGGCTGCCGCCGGTCAGTAGGCGGAATCGGTTGTCGAGCCGGTCGGCGAGCTGATCGAGGGACATGGTGCGCAACCTGGCCGCGGCGAGTTCGATTGCCAGTGGCATCCCGTCCAGCGCCCGGCAGACACGCGCCAAGGTCGACAAGGTGTGGGCGTCGGTCGCGAGGTCCTTGCGCACCGCGCCGGCTCGGTCCCGCAGCAGCCGGATGGCCGGAGCGGACTCGATCTCGCCGGGGTCGGCGTCTTCCACGGGGAGGACCAACGGCGCGACCTGCCACAGTGCCTCACCGGTGATGCCGAGTGGTTCCCGGCTCGTCGCGAGGATCCGCAGCCGCCGGCACTCTCCGAGCACTCGATGGGCGAAGGTCGCCGCGGACTCGATCACGTGCTCGCAGTTGTCCAGAACCAGCAGCGCCTCCCGTTCGCGGACCGCGGCAATGACCCGATCCGCCGGCTCCGCGTCCGGTGCCTCGCCGAGCAGCGCATCCCGCAGTCTGAGCGCGGCGAGCGTCGCTTGCGCCACGTCAAAGTCGGCGCCGACGGCCGCGAGTTCGACCAGCCAGGCCCCGTCCGGCAGGTCGCCGAGCAGCGTGCGCGCGGTTTCCGTGGCCAGTCTGGTCTTCCCCGAGCCGCCCGGCCCGATCAGGGTGGTGAGCCGATGTTCGGCAATGAGTTCGGGGACCGCGGCGACATCGGCGTCCTTGCCGACGAAGCTGGTCAGCTCGGCACGCAAGTTGGTCTTCCGGTTCTCCTCCCGCCGTCCCAACTCGCCCCGCAGCAGCGCGACGTGCAATGCGGACAGCCCCGGTGAGGGGTCGACGCCCAGCTCGTCGGCCAGGGTTTCCCTCGTGCGCTCGTACAAGAGCAGCGCCTCGGTGTCGCGACCGGTCGCGACGAGGGCGCGCATCAACGCAGCGACAAGCCGTTCTCGCACCGGATGCGCGGCCACCAAGTCGGTCAGTTCCGTGACCAGCTCCGCACCGTGGCCGAGGCTGATCTCCGCATCGAACCGGTCCTCCACGGCTGTCAGGCGTAGCCCCTCGAGCCGGGTGACCGCCGCGCCAAACGCCGCACTGTCCGGCAAACCGACGTCCTGCATGGCCGCACCGCGCCACAATGCGAGGGCCTCGCGCAGCCGCCGTACCCCCCGTGGATCCGCGTCATTGCGGGCATGGGCGACGAGGCGTTCGAACCGCACGGCGTCGACAGCGTCGGGTTCCACCCTCAACCGGTAGCCGTTCGTCTGCCCCTCGACCAACCCTTCCGGCAGCGCCTTCCGCAGCCGGGAAACCAAGCGCTGCAAGGCATTCGTCGCGTCGGCGGGCGGACGCTCACCCCAGATCCAGTCGACGAGCGTCGCCTTCGGGACTACGTGACCTGGTTCGAGTGCGAGGGCGATCAACAGTCCGCGCAACCGGGCGCCCGGCAAGTCGGCCCGGACGCCGTCATCCGTGCGAACTTCGAATGATCCAAGCATCCCGATCTGCACCTGGCTGATTTTGCCATGGGCGATTGGCAGGACTCCGACTGCTGACGCGGCGCAGAAGGTTGCAGAGGTAATGGCCCCGGGGTGCATCATCAACCATCCACAGACGCCCACAGGACGCCCTGGCCGACCACGTCTCCGGTCGGTGTCAGGGCCGTGTCAGTCGTATGTCAGGTCTGTCGGCGAGCGTGGCCGCAACAACCGCCACGAAGGGAAATCCGATGAGCCGACCGGTTGCCATCCCGCACGGCCTCCCCATGGAGCGCGATGCGGGCCCCTTCGACCCGCCCCGCCAGATCACCCGGCTGCGCGACGCTCGCCCGGTCAGTCCCATGGTCTTCCCCGATGGTCACGAGGGCTGGCTCGTCACCGGCTACGACGCGGTCCGCCAGCTCATGGCCGACACCCGGTTCAGCTCCCGCCAGGACATCGGCGTTATCCACGTGCCGTACGAGGTCCCCGGCATGCCCGTGCCCACCGAACCGTCTCCGCAGGTGCCGGGCTTGTTCATCGCCATGGACCCGCCGGACCACACCCGGCTGCGGCGCATGCTCACCGGCGCCTTCACCGTCAAACGCATGAAGATGCTCGAAGAGCAGATCATCGACATCACCGAGCGACAACTGGACGAGCTGGCGCGCTTGACTCCGCCGGTCGACCTGGTCAAGGAGTTCGCGCTGCCGGTGCCCTCGCTGATGATCTGCGAACTGCTCGGTGTCCCCTACGAGGACCGGGAGAACTTCCAGGTCAACTCCGCCAAGTTCCTGGTCAGGGACCAGTCGCTCGACGAGAAGATGGCCGCGTACGGCGCAATGACCACGTACCTCGCCGAACTGGTCACGCGCAAACGCGCCGAGCCCGGCGAGGACATCCTGTCCGACCTGGCCCGCCATGACGACCTCAGCATCGAGGAGCTGACCGGCATGGCCTTCCTGCTGCTGCTCGCGGGCCATGAGACCACCGCCAACATGCTGGCACTGGGCACCTTCGCGCTCCTGGAGCACCCCGAGCAGATGGCCGGACTGCGCGCCGACCCGGATCTGCTGCCCGGTGCCGTCGAGGAACTCATGCGGTACCTGTCCGTTGCCGACATCCTCTACCGATACGCCACGGAGGACATCGAACTCGGCGGCGAAACCATCGGAAAGGGATCGACCGTCGTCGTCTCGCTGCTGGCCGCCAACCGTGACCCCCAGCGCTTCGAGAACCCCGACACCCTGGACATCCACCGCAAGGCCCGCGGTCACCTGTCTTTCGGCCACTGCATCCACCAATGCCTCGGCCAGCAACTGGCCCGCATCGAGATGCGCGCCGGTTTCGACGGACTGCTGCGTCGCTTCCCGACCCTCGAGCTCGCCATCGCCGCCGGCGAGGTGAAACTCAGGACCGACATGAACATCTACGGCGTCCACGAGCTGCCGGTCACCTGGACGGAAACGGCCGGGTAAAACCGTCGGCCGACCGCGTCACCGGTGTGGGAACGCGCCGCGAAGCTGGCCGATTGTTCTGCTTGTCCGCCGGAGCGCCGTCGAACTTCGCATTGTCCCTGGACGGTTCAGGCGTCGTCTGACAGATAGCGGTCGGTTCGTCGTCGCACGGGGCCAGCGCCCGTGCCTCGGCCCCGTGGGCCGGTGTTCGGAAACTCTTGCCGCAGTCGAGGTTCGGGCTTCGTCAAAGCCGTGGCCGGGTTAGGATCTCCGGGTTTGGGGTGATCGGTTTGGAGCGGGTTCGCGTCGAGGCGCCGGTTCGGTTCGGCGTCGCCGAGCTGATTCCCGACCGGTACCGGGAGTCCGGGTGGACCGTTGCCGTCGACGGGGTCGCCCAGTCCTATGTGGACTTCCGAGAACCCGGGTACCTGAAGATGCCCTTCGCCGACTGGATCGGGCAGGCGATCGACCGGCATTGGCCTGCCTTCCGGGGACGTCGTGTCTGCCCTGTTCGCCGGCGGTGCCGGCTGCACGCTGCCGCGCTACCTCGCCGCGACCCGGCCCGGCTCGGAACAGGTCGTCTTCGAGCTCGATGGGCCGCTCGTCGAGCTCGTTCGTGAACACCTCGAACTCGACCAGGTGCCCGGCCTGGAGGTTCGCGTGCAGGACGGTCGAACCGGCGTTGAAGACGCCCCGGACTTGAGCGCCGACCTCGTCGTGCTGGACGTGTTCCGGGCGGGCGACGTCGTCACCGAACTGGCCACCGTCGAGTTCCTCGCCGAGATCTCCCGGGTGTTGCGGGACGGCGGGCTGTACGCCGCGAACATGTGGGACGCCGCCGACCTCGGCTTCGCGCTGCGCGTCGTCGCTTCGGTCTGCGAGGTGTTCCCGCACGTCCTCGTGCTTGCCGAACCCGGTGTCCTGCTGCGGCGACGCGCGGGCAATGTCGTCGTCGCGTCCACCCGCAGCCTGCCGATGGCCGGGCTCGTCGAGTGGGGCGCCGCCGCGAAGAACCGGGTTTCCTGCCTGACGCCGCGGCAGCTGGCCGCCGTGTCCGGGACGGCCGCGCCGCTCACCGAGGCGGGACCGCTGACCGTCCCGGTGCCTCCGGTGCGCCGTTGGGGCGACGGCTCCCGATTCGCCTGACGCATCCACGCGCTGCCGTTCTCGCGGCCATCCCCCTGCCCGCAGGAAAAGAAAATCTTTCGTCTCTACGCAGTTCAGACGGAAAAATGTTGCTTATTCGCGGATCCCTGATGTAATTTTTCTTGACAAGTTATGCGCGACACCGCACCACACGGCGCCGGGAGGCCGAACATGACCGCTCAGCACGAGACCGTTCGCGAAGTGGTACCGACCGACGTTCCAAGCCCGCGCGAGGCGGCCACCGACGCCGTCGCGGCGCTGAAAGCCCAGGTCACCGGCGATCTGCTGGACATCGTCGTGGACCTCGACGCCGGCGACGGGTGCCGGCTCCGCGACGCCCGGGACGGCACCGAATACCTGGACATGACGATGTTCTTCAGCTCGGCGCCGCTCGGGCACGGCCACCCCGGCCTGCGCACCGCCGAGTTCGAGGCGGCGCTGGTGCGCGCCGGGCGGGTCAAGCCGTCCAACCCGGACTTCGCGACCACCGAGCAGGCCCGCTTCGCCGAGACCTTCCGGCGCGTGGTCGGCGTGCCCGAGCTGCCGCTGCTGTTCTTCATCGACGGCGGCACCCTCGCGGTGGAGAACGCGTTGAAGGTCGCGTTCGACTGGAAGACCAAGGTCAACGCGCGCAACGGGATCGCCGTGCGCGGCAGCCGAGTGCTGCACCTGGAGCGGGCCTTCCACGGCCGCAGCGGCTACACGCTCTCGCTGACCAACACCGATCCGGCGAAGATCCGCGACTACCCGATGTTCGACTGGCCGCGCATCCCCAGCCCCGCGATCGAACCGGGCGAGCGGTGGGACAGCGCCGAGCTGCTGCCGGAGGAGACCGTCGCGCTCGACGCCGCCCGCGCGGCGATGCGCCGGTACGGCGCGGAGATCGCCTGTTTCGTGTACGAGCCGATCCAGGGCGAGGGCGGCGACCGGCACCTGAGGCCGCAGTTCCTGCAGGCCGTGCAGGAGCTCTGCCGGGACAACGACGTGCTCACCGTCGCCGACGAGGTGCAGACCGGCGCGCTGACCGGCCGGGCCTGGGCGCACCAGGCGCTCGGGCTGGAACCGGACCTGGTGGCGTTCGGCAAGCGGCTGCAGGTGTGCGGGGTGATGGGCGGTCGCCGCGTGCTGGAGGTCGCCGACAACGCCTTCCGCGAGGCCAGCCGGATCAGCTCCACCTGGGGTGGTTCGCTGGTCGACATGGTGCGCGCGACCAGGATCCTGGAGGTCGTCGAGTGCGAGGGCCTGTTCGAGCACAGCCGGCAGATGGGCGAACTGCTGCTGGGTGAGCTCCGCGACCTGACGGCGGAATTTCCGTCGGTGATCCGCGACCCGCGCGGCCGCGGCCTGATGTGCGCGATCACCTTCCACGACCCGGCCAAGCGCGACCAGGCGCTGACCGTCGCCCGCGACAGCTACCGCACGCTGTTCCTGCCCTCGGGACCGGACTCGCTGCGCTGCCGCCCGCCGCTTTCGGCCCGACCGGAGGAGATCGTCGACGCGGTGGCGGCGCTCCGCAAGGCCCTGGCCGACCTGGGCTGAGGGAAGGACTCGTGAGTGGTGTCGGTTCTTACCGGAACAGTCACTCACGACGGGTGTCTGTGGGGTCGTGAGTGGTGTTGCCGGTTCTTACCGGAACAGTCACTCACGACTCGTTGTCTGTGGGGTCGTGAGTGGTGTTGCCGGTTCTTACCGGAACAGTCACTCACGACTCGTTGTTCTGGCGGATCGGGCACTGGGGGCTAATCCAGCCTTCCTCCCAGGCGCGGCGGGCCGCCTCGTGGCGGGTGGCGACGCCGAGCTTGATCATCGCCGAGGACAGGTAGTTGCGGACCGTGCCGGGACCAGGTGGATCGCTGCCGTGATGGTCGCGATGGTGCCGCCCTGCAAGGCATGGCCGAGCAGTTCGAGCTCCCGGTCGGTGAGCGGGCAGGCGCCGCCCCCGGTCAGCGCGCTCGCCGAGATCTCCGGGTCGGTGTAGCGCGCGCCCGCGTGCACGTCGCGCAGGATCACCGCCAGCCGGGATGCGGGCGTTGTCTTGGGCACGAACCCACGGATCCCGGCCTCCAGCGCCCGCTTCAGCACGCCCGGGCGCGCGTGCCGCGTGACCAGCACGATCGGGAGCTCCGCGCCGAGCTGCCGGGCGGCTTGCACGCCGTCGAGCTCAGGCATCTCCAGGTCGAAGACCGCGATGTCCGGCGGGTGCTCGCGGACCGCCCGGACCGCCTCGGCCCCCGTTGCTGCACTGCGCGACGACCGCCAGGTCCCGCTCCAGGTCGAGCAGGGCCGTCAGCGCGCCCCTGATCAAGTCCTCGTCAACCCACCCCTTCGATTTCAATGGAAATTGCGACCTCCTCGCCGAGAGCCGACGGGATGAGCACGGCCTGAGAACACGCGGCGGTGCCGGTAGGGGGGTGGGCTGAGCGGCTTCGCCGCTTCAAAGAGCCCGCCCTACCGCACTTCAGCCCGCCCTACCGCACTTCGGACGATCGTTTCCCAAACATTTCTACAGCCCCAAAACCACTCACGGGCACTGTCGCGCAACGCGAGCTCGGAAGCAGTCCTCAACGCCAGGAGGGGAGCCAGAGCTCTGTTTGCCAGTGCTCTTGGGTGATCGGCTCTCCGTTGAGGATCGGCCACAGCCACACGAAGTTCGCCACCACGAGCCCCACGTACAGCGCCACCGCGAGCAGCCCCGTCTGGCGCCGCTCGAAGTGGTCCCGCGCCGTGCCGAGGACCTCTCCCAGCACCAGCACGATCCCCAGCACCAGGAACGGCGCCAGCGGCGTCGCGTAGAAGTAGTACATCTGCCGGTCCAGGTTGGTGAACCACGGCAGGTAGCCCGCGCCGTAGCCGACCAGGATCGCCGCGTAGCGCCAGTCCATCCTGCTGGTCGCCCGCCACACGGCCCAGCCCGCGACGGGCAGCGCCAGCCACCACATCGCCGGGGTGCCGATCAGCATCGTCGCTTCGACGCAGCTCTCCCGGCCGCAGCCAGTCACCCCGGACTCGTAGTAGTAGAGCATCGGGCGCATGCCCATCGGCCACGCCCACGGCTTCGACTCCCACGGGTGCGGGTTCTTCGGCGTGACCAGGTGGGTGTGGAAGTCCAGGACGTTGAGCTGGTAGTACAGCAGCGAGCGCAGCGGGTCGGGCAGGAACCCGAAGCCCACGTCCTCGGAGACCAGCGTCGCGTGCCGATCCGTCGCCGTCTCGCCGGCGAACCAGCCCGCCCACGTCGCGAAGTAGACCAGCAGCGGGATCGCCACCAGCGACCACAACGCCGGTGCGGTGTCGCGCATCAGCGCGGCCCGCCACGGGTACCGGACCCCCGCCGCGCGTCGCGCCAGCGCATCCCAGATCACGCTGAGCAGGCCGAACGCCATGATGTAGTAGATGCCGTTCCACTTCACGCCGCAGGCCAGCCCGAGCATCAGCCCGGCGCCGAAGCGCCACCAGCGGAACCCCAGCCGCGGACCCCACTTGCTCGCGTCCAGCCGGCCGTCGACGCAGACCTGCCACATCCGGCTACGCACCTCGTCGCGGTCGACCAGCAGGCAGCCGAACGCGGCGAGCAGGAACATCGCCTGGAAGATGTCGAGCATCCCGACCCGGGACTGCACGTGGCTGAGCCCGTCGCAGATCAGCAGCACGCCGGCGATCGCGCCCAGCAGCGTGGACCTGGTCATCCGGCGGGCGATCCGGACGATGAGCAGCACCATCAGCGTGCCGGACAGCGCGGCCATGATCCGCCAGCCCCACGGGTTGTAGCCCAACAGCCACTCGCCGACCGCGATCAGCTGCTTGCCCACTGGCGGATGTGCGACCAGTTCGTACCCGGGGTTGTCCTCGTAGCCGCCGTTGCGCAGCATCTGCCACGCCTGCGGCACGTAGTGCTTCTCGTCGAAGACCGGGGTGCCCTCGTTGGTGGCGTGCCCGAGATCCCAAAGCCGCACGAGACCTGCGACGATCGTGATCGTGATCGTGACCAACCAGCCGCGCAGCCGGTCGGTGGGCATCGTCACGTCGAGCAGCGGACGCGGATCGCTCTCGCCCGGTTGCCGGGCCGGAGGCCTGCGGCCGACGTTGACGAGTTCGTCGGCGCTGCGGCCACCGGGATTGGGGACGAGGACGCTCACAGCCCCCGATCGTAGGAGACCAGCCGCGAAGCGGGTGGCCCGCCGCCCCGGGTGGCCCACACCTCGACGGCTTGCGGAAATACGCTGTGCGGTTATGGACACCGGCACGCTCCTGCTCGCCGCCACCCCGCTCGGCGACGCCCGCGACGCCTCGGCGCGCCTCGTCGACGCGCTCGGCTCGGCAGACGTCATCGCCGCCGAAGACACCAGGCGGGTGCGCGCACTCGCCAGCACGCTGGGCGTCACCCCCGGCGGCAAGGTGGTCAGCTACTACGAGGCGGTCGAATCGTCGCGGACGCCGATGCTGCTGGACGCGCTGCGCGAGGGCCGCACCGTCCTGCTGGTCACCGACGCCGGGATGCCGAGCGTGTCCGACCCCGGATACCGGCTCGTGTCGGCCTGCGTCGCCGAACAACTCCCGGTGACCTGCCTGCCCGGGCCGTCCGCGGTGACCACCGCGCTCGCGGTGTCCGGGCTGCCCTCGGACCGGTTCTGCTTCGAAGGCTTCCCGCCCCGCAAGCAGGGGGAGCGGCGCCGCTGGTTCGGCCGCCTGGTCGCCGAGGAACGCACCTGCGTGCTCTTCGAAGCACCGCACCGGCTCGCCGACACCCTGGCTGACGCCGTCTCGGTGCTCGGGGGCGAACGGCGGGCGGCGGTATGCCGCGAGCTGACCAAGACCTACGAGGAGATCCGCCGCGGCAGCCTCGCGGAGCTCGCCGCCTGGGCCGCCGAAGGCGTGCGCGGCGAGATCACCGTGGTGCTCGGCGGAGCCGATCCGGCGGCAGCCGCCGATCCGGCGGAGCTGGTGCCGCAGGTCGAGGAGCGCGCCGCCGAAGGCGTGCGGTTGAAGGACGCGGTCGCGGAGGTCGCGGAGCTCGCGGGCGTGCGGAAGAAGGAGTTGTACGACGCGGTGCTCGCCGCCCGGAGGTAGAGGTCCGCGCGGGTTTCGGGGCAAGATCGCGAGATGCGTGGTGCAGTGCTGGGCCTGCATTGGGAGGTCAACGTGATCGAGCCCGAGGCTTCTTCGGCGGGACGCTCGCGGAGCCGGTGGCCCGCAGCGGCGTGGTCGGGCGGGCCGCGCGTTTCCACCAGCTCGGCCCGCGAGGCGGGGGCCGAGCTGGTGTTGACCCGGTTCACGGTGCCCCCGGGAGAAGGCGGGTTGGTACGCAACACGGCGTTCATGCGCGCCGTCGGCGATGCGCAGGACGCGTTCCGACCAGACGCGCCGGGATCCGCGCATATCGCGGAGATGTCCGATTCGGACGGGCGGGTGGTGGACAACCAGCGGCTCTCCGGGCTGGCCGGCAACGACCTGGTGCCATGGCTGCACGACCGGGGCATCGACCCCTGCTGATCACGGGCGTGGCTACGAACCTGACGGTCGAGCAGACCGCCCGGCACGGCACCGACCTCGGTTTCACCGTGCACGTGGTGCGCGACTGCGTGGCGGCGGCCGACGAGGCGATGCACGGCGCGTCCCTGGCGAACCTCGACCTGGCGACGGCGGGCTGCCTCACCGCGGAACAGGCCCTGGCCCTGCTCAGCTGACGCGTTCCGCAAATCCGGGCATCGAGTCTTTTGGCCAGCGATAGCAGCCCAGAAGACTCACCAGCGGGGATCTATTCGAGCAGCGACAGCACCGGGGCGGCCTTGGTGAGCACTTCCTGCCACTCCCGGTCCGGGTCGGAATCCGCGGTGATTCCGCCGCCGACACCCAGGTGCAGCACGCCGTCGGCGTACTCCAAGGTGCGGATGGCCACGTTGAGCTCCATGCCCGCGACGGGCGAGATCATGCCGACCGCGCCGCAGTACGCGTCGCGCGGCTGCGACTCCAGCTCCGCGATCAGCTCCAGCGCCCGCACCTTCGGCGCACCGGTCACCGAGGCGGGTGGGAACGCCGCCGACAACAGCGCCGAGTGCGGCAGGTCGGCGGGGACCTCCGCCCGCACGTCCGACACCAGGTGCCACACGCCGGGGTGCGGCTGCACGTCCAGCAGCCGGGGCACCGTCACCCGGCCGACCTCGGCGACCCGCCCGAGATCGTTGCGCGCCATGTCCACGATCATCACGTTCTCCGCGATGTCCTTGGTGGACGACCGCAGCAGCTCGGCGTTGCCGTCCTCGTGCGGACCCCGGCGCGGCAACGTGCCCTTGATCGGGCTAGAGCGCACCACCCGACCGTGCCGGGCCAGGAACAACTCCGGCGACAACGACGCGATCGCGCCCCACGATCCGGCGACGTAAGCGGCCCGCGCGGGCCGCAACCGCGCACTACCGGCGGCGAAAACCTCCAGCGGATCGCCGCGGAACGGCACCTCGAACCGGCTGCAGATGTTGGCCTGGAAGATCTCGCCTGCGGCGATCTCCTCCACGCAGCCGCGCACGGCTTTGCCGTGCTGGTCGGCGTCCGGTCTGCCGACCGGCCCCGTCTCCCAGGTCGCCGTCGGCGGATCGCCTGCGGCGACCACCTCGGCGAGCTCTGCGATCAGGTCCGGTTCTGCGGCGCGGAGCGCCTCGAACCACCACTGCCCGTCGGAGTCGAGGCGGAGCACGTGATCGGCCCAGCCCCACGCGGCTAGCGGCAGGCGCCGGGGGCGGGTGTGCTGCCCGGGGTCGGTGAGGCCGTAGCCGAGGTAGCCGATCCACCCGCCGCCGACTGCCCCCGGCTCCGCCTGGCCAGGGCTGATTGGCGGGCCCGAGCCGCTCGCGTCGCCGGAGGGGCCTGGCAGGTCCGGGGTGGTGAAGGCCAGCTCTGGCGGGGTCGCGGCGATCTGCACGGATGGGGCGAGGACGGCGGAGCCGCCGAACCAGTCGCCGGTCAGCGCCGCCGGCGGCGGTAGCCCGCGGCGACGCGCGCGAGCCGCGAGGCGGCGCAGCACCTGGGCCGCGCTCGCGTCGCCGTCAATCGGTCGGGTGAAGACCGGCACGCCGACAGTATGACCACGCCCAACGCCTGCTCCGGACCGGCATCCGCGTTGCCGGGGACGCGCCCCATCACGCGCGCCCCCGCCCTGGCCAGCTGTTCCTCCTGATCAGAGCCGTCCGCCCAAAGCTGGCTGCCGTGCTGTCCGTGACGAGCCCCACCCCGCGCGAACGTCAGCACCGGACTGGCGGAGGTGCCGCCTGGCCGTGCCCCACAAATGGCGAAACGCGCTCCGGACTGAGATCAGCCTGGGACGAACGCTACCGCTGGCGAGCCCAGCTGCGATGCCAATGCGGACCGCATCGCCATACCCGCCTGTTTTCGCTGTTCAGAGCCCCTTTAGTGCGGTGCGGTGCCCTCGCCCCAAACGGCCCCCACCTGCGGAAACACCACCCCTGCGCGAGCTTGTGCGCCACTGTTCACGCCGGGCGCCGTTCCGTACGGTGGCGGCATGGTGCGCGTGCTCTCTGCGACCAGGCTCACGAGGATCACCGGCGAGGACTCCTGCAACCGCACGGCCAGCCGGTTCGGCATCCAGGCGACCGACCTCGGGATCATGTGGGACGACCGCCGGGGCGGCGTGCTGGCGGCGTTCGGCGACACCTACGGCGATGGTTGGGGCGGGCACGGCGCAGGCCCCGGGCATGCCGACTGGCGGTACAACGTGATCGCCCGGTCCACCAACACCGATCTCGACGCCGGCCTGAAGTTCGATTCGGTACTGCAGCGCGAGGACGGCATGGCAGGGCAGGTGCTACCCGGCGACCGGACCGGGGTGCCCGAACACACCGTGATTCCCACCTCCGGTATCGCGGTGGGTGGCCGGAACTACCTGCACTACATGTCGGTCCGGCACTGGGGGACGCCGGGAGTGTGGCACACCAACTACGGCGCGCTCGCGTACTCCGACGACGGCGGCACCACCTGGACGAAGTCCGAGAAGGCGGTGTGGCCGAACCGGCGGCAGTCCTGGCTGAGCCGGTTCCGGCGGCGCGACCAGGGCGGGCACCCGTTCCAGATGATCGGTTTCGCGGGCGTCCTGGACCGCCGCGTGTACCTGCTCGGCACCCCGAGCGGCCGGTTCGGCGCGGGGCACCTCGCCCGCGTCGGCGCCGATGACCTGCTCGAACCGGCGGCCTACCAGTACTGGACCGGGGCGGGCTGGGGCGTCGACCCGTTCGCCGCCGAACCGGTGCTGCCGGGCCCAGTCGCCGAGCTCTCGGTGCAGTACAACCGGCACTTCGGCCTGTGGTTCGCCGTGCACCTCGACGAGCACCGGGCGGCGATCGTGCTGCGCACCGCGCCGGATCTCACCGGGCCGTGGACCGACGGCGAGGTCGTCGTGTCCGGCGCCGACTACCCGGCGCTCTACGGGGGCTTCCAGCATCCGTGGGCCGTGGACCGGTCGGCGATCTACTTCACCCTGACCCAGTGGGGCCCGTACAACGTCGACTTCTTCCGCGCCGATCTGGCGTGATCCGTCCGGGCGCTGACGGTCCGTGAGCGTTTTCGGGTGCCGCAACGCCCAAAAACACTCACCAGATCATTCTGGACGCGCCACGCGACCAACATCCTGGGGATCCCGCAGCCGAGATGGTCTCTGGGGTTCCGCTACCGCGGCGGGCCGGTTGTTCGACGCCTGGTCACGGCAGCGCTGCGCGAACATCTCCACTAACCAGAACCCGTTCGAGATCAGGACCTCCGGAACCGTAGGCTAACCACTATGAGTGCCTCTGTGTTGACCGCTGTGGCCTGGCCCTATGCGAACGGCCCGCGGCACATCGGCCACGTTTCCGGTTTCGGTGTGCCCTCGGACGTCTTCTCGCGCTACCAGCGAATGGCGGGCAACCGGGTGCTCATGGTGTCCGGTACCGACGAGCACGGCACCCCGATCTCGGTCCAGGCCGAGAAGGAGGGCCTGACCACCCGCCAGCTCGCCGACAAGTACAACCGGGTGATCGCCGAGGACCTGCAAGGCCTCGGCCTGTCGTACGACCTGTTCACCCGCACCACCACCGGCAACCACTACCAGGTCGTCCAGCAGATCTTCCTGGCGCTGCATCGCAACGGCTACATCGTGCCGAAGACCACCACCGGCGCGATCAGCCCGTCCACCGGCCGCACGCTGCCCGACCGCTACATCGAGGGCACCTGCCCGATCTGCGGTTACGACGGCGCGCGCGGCGACCAGTGCGACAACTGTGGCAACCAGCTCGACCCGGCCGACCTGATCAACCCGGTGTCCCGGATCAACGGCGAGAAGCCGGAGTTCGTCGAGACCGAGCACCTGTTCCTGGACCTGCCGGCGTTCACCGAGTCGCTGGGCAAGTGGCTGTCCACCCGCACCGGCTGGCGGCCCAACGTCCTGAAATTCGCCCAGAACCTGGTCGAGGACATGCGGCCGCGGGCGATCAGCCGGGACCTCGACTGGGGCGTGCCGATCCCGCTGGACGGCTGGCGCGACCAGCCGATGAAGCGGTTCTACGTCTGGTTCGACGCGGTGATCGGCTACCTGTCGGCCAGCGTCGAGTGGGCCCGCCGGACCGGTGACGCGGACGCCTGGAAGCAGTGGTGGACCGACCCGGCCGCGCAGGGCTACTACTTCATGGGCAAGGACAACATCACCTTCCACGCCCAGATCTGGCCGACCCTGCTGATGGGCCACAACGGCCAGGGCGACCGCGGTGGCGAGGTCGGCCCGTACGGCGAGCTGAACCTGCCGGACGAGATCGTCTCCAGCGAGTTCCTCACCATGAGCGGATCGAAGTTCTCCACTTCCCGCGGCACCGTGATCTACGTGCGGGACTTCCTCCGCGACTTCGGCCCGGACACCCTGCGGTACTTCATCTCGGTCGCCGGGCCGGAGAACCAGGACACCGACTTCACGTGGGACGAGTTCGTCCGGCGCACCAACTTCGAGCTGGCCAACGAGTGGGGCAACCTGGTCAACCGGTCCATCTCGATGGCCGCGAAGAACAACGGTGCGGTGCCCGCGCCGACCGCGCCGCAGGCCGCCGACGAGGAGCTGAAGGCGTTGTCCCGCAACGCTTTCGACACCGTCGGCGGGCACCTGCAGCGGTCCCGGTTCAAAGCCGCCGCGCAGGAGGCCATGCGGGTCGTGTCGGCGGCGAACAAGTACCTGTCCGACCAGGAGCCGTGGAAGCTCAAGGAGGACCCGGACCGCCGGGACGCCGTGCTGCACACGGCGCTGCAGGTGGTTTCCGACGCGAACACGCTGCTCACCCCCTTCCTGCCGCACTCGGCGCAGAAGGTGCACGAGCTGCTCGGCGGCACCGGGGTCTGGTCGGCGCAGCCGGAGATCCGCGAGGTCACCGACCTGGACGACGCGAGCATCGAGTACCCGGTGCTGATGGGCGACTACGCCGCCGAGCAGGCGTCGTGGCGGTCCACCGAGATCGAGGTCGGGCGGCCGCTGCAGAAGCCGACGCCGCTGTTCGCCAAGCTGGACCCGAAGTTCGGCGAGACCGGCCCGGAGTGGGCCCCGATCGAAAGCTGACCCACCGAGGTGGGTTGCAATTTCCATTGAAATCGGAGCCCCGATTTCAATGGAAATTGCGCATGCACGTGGGAGGTGCGATGAGCAAGCGTGACAAGAAGCGGGAGTTGCCGCCGGTGCCGGAGGCGCTGCCCGCCTCGGCGGTCGACGCGCACACCCACCTCGACGCGTGTGGTGCGAAGACGCCCGACGAGGTGCGCGCGATCGTCGACCGTGCGCAGGCCGCTGGGGTCGGCCGGGTGGTGACCGTCGCCGACGACATCGCCTCCGCGCAGTGGGCCGTCGAGGCGTCCACTTGGGACGACCGGGTGTTCGCCGCGGTGGCGCTGCACCCCACCCGGACCAAGGACTTCGACGACGCCGACCGCGAGGTCCTGGAGCAGCTCGTCGAGCACCCGCGGGTCGTCGCGGTCGGTGAGACCGGGCTCGACTACTACTGGGACTACTCGCCGCCGGAGCCGCAGCAGGAGGCCTTCCGCTGGCACATCGACCTGGCCAAGCGCGCCGGCAAGCCGCTGATGATCCACGACCGCGAGGCGCACCAGGACATTCTGCGGATCCTGGCCGCGGAGGGCGCCCCGGAAACGGTGGTCTTCCACTGCTTCTCCGGAGACGCGGAGTTCGCCCGGGCCTGCGTGGACGCCGGCTACGTGCTGTCCTTCGCCGGGACGGCGACCTTCCGCAACGCCAACGCGCTCCGGGAGGCCGCGCAGCTGGTGCCGCTCGAGCAGTTCGTGGTGGAGACCGACGCGCCGTTCCTGACCCCGCACCCGTTCCGCGGGCGCCCGAACGAGCCGTACTGCGTCAATTACACCCTCCGGGATCTCGCCGAACTCCGTGGCATGACGCTCGAAGAACTGGTCGTAGCGACAACGGCCACTGCCGAGCGAGTCTTCCGACTCGATCAGGCGTAATCCCGCCCTGCCGGTTCTCACCCGCTGTCTTTTGATATCGGGTGCTGAGCCGCGCCCGCTTGCGGTCCGCGACGCCGTCCCTACCGTCCACTTTGGAAGCCGGGATGGGGACAACCCCGAAACTTCGCCCGCTGGACGGAGGTCCTCCTGCCCGGAGGCACGGCAGTCAGGATTGCGATGAAGTTCGGTTTGTTCGCGAAGGCGACGGTAGTGGCGAGCATCGTGGTCTGCGGTGGCGCGCCGATGGTGGTGGCGTCTCCAAGCGCGCCGCCAGCCGCACGAGCGGGCGTTTGGGACCGGCTGGCGAGGTGCGAGTCGGGCGGGAACTGGGCCGCCAACACCGGCAACGGCTACTTCGGCGGCCTGCAGTTCAACCGCCGAACGTGGGCGGCCCACGGCGGCGACAAGTACAACCGGTATCCGCACCGGGCCTCGCGGGAGCAGCAGATCGTCGTCGCGGAAGCGCTGCGCAGCACCCGCGGCGGATTTGGCGCCTGGCCCGCGTGCGCGCGGAAGTTGGGCTTGCCGAGGTGAGGTGATCAACCCGACTCGGGGGCCCGGACCCCACGGGCGAGGGGAGGGCGGGACCGGCCCGAGCGCGTTGCGTGCTCGGGCCGGACTCATGTTCCGGCCCGAGCCGATCATGGAAACCGCTGGTGTCGGGGACGTGTGATATGTCACCAGCGCGCTCGGTGGCCCAGTTAACGGACCGCTGGCGGTACCCCCGTATGGGTCAAAGCGGGGCGATCTCGCTTACTGATCGTGCTCGGTTGCGCGGCAAGGCGTCGTAACGCAGATCACATGTGTGGTCGGGGTTCTTGGCTCCCGCCATTGATCACGCTAGAGTCTCGGCCTCGTAACCGATGACAACCAGTCATGGGGAACACCCGTTAGTCTCGCCGGTGTACGTCGGGGAAGCGGGCCACGGGCAAAGGCGCTCGCGGTCGGCGAGGACGGCGCTTGGCTACGGGAGTCGGATACAGACACGAAGCACGAAGGTTGTGTGCCCGCCAGGACCGAGGGAGTTGAGCGACGACATGGGTCTCGCCCGACGCCGCCCTCGTTCCGCACCGTGCGAGCGCGACTTCCGCCTTCGGGAGGTAACGACCCTGTGAACGGACGCGGCGAGCCCAGCTATCCCGGCCATGCCCATCGGTCGGACGACGGCTACTGGGCCGAATCCTTCGAACCTGCGACGGACTGGTTCAGCCCGGTTCAGGCCGACCAGCACACCGCCGTCGGACTCCTGGACCGCCCGGAGCCGCAGCGCTACCCGGCCGAGGACCACCCGAGCTTCCCGCCGGGCGCGCTCGAGATCACGCCGGCGGACATCTACGAAGTGCTCGGCCCGGACGCCGAGGACATGCTCGCGACCGCCGAGATCGACGTCGACGAGGTCATCCGGCTGATCAACGCCGAGACCACCGTCTTGCCGCCGCTGGTCATCCCGGACGCGCTGCCGGAGGGCCAGGAGAGCGACGCCCCGCCGCAGGAAGTCGTCGAGGCGATCACCACCTGGAAGCGGCGCTTTCTCAAGGGCACGGTGGCCGGCGTGCTGCTCACCCTCACCGGCACCGGCGGCGCGGCTGCCGCGATGGACAAGTCGGTGACCGTCGAGATCGACGGGCACGAGCGCACCATCAGCACCTACGAGGGCACCGTCGGTGAAGTCCTGGAGGACGAGGGCATCGCCGTCGGCCAGCACGACGCGCTCAGCCCCTCCCCGCAGGCCAAGGTCAGCCACGGCGACACCATCACCCTCGACCGCGGACGGCTGCTGAAGCTGACCGTCGATGGCGAGCAGCGCGAGGAATGGGTCCGCTCGGTCACGGTGGACCAGGCGCTGCGCCAGCTAGGCGTTCAGGCCGACGGCGCGTGGGTCTCCACCGACCGCACCATGGCCGTGCCCGAGCAGGGCATGGACCTGGTCGTCAAGACCAGCAAGAACATCACCATCATCGACGGGGCGAACGAGCCGCGGCAGCTGACCACCACCGCCGTCGACATCGACGAGCTGGTCCGGGAGCAGAAGCTCGAACTCGGCCCCGAGGACGCGATCACGCCCGGCGGCGACCAGCGGCTCGCCAGCGGTGCCGAGGTGCGCATCGACCGCACGGGCAGCACGGTGATCAACATGACCGTGCCGGTCCAGCCCCCGGTGCAGGAGGTCGTCGACAACACGATGTTCAAGGGCGAGGAGCGGGTCGAGTTCCCCGGCATGCCCGGCGAGAAGATCGTGTTCACCCGGGTCAACACCCGCAACGGCGAGGAGACCGGCCGGGAAGCCGTCGGCGAGAAGATCACCAAGGAAGCCCAGCCCAAGGTCGTGCGGGTCGGCGGCAAGCAGCCCCCGACCTCCGGGGTCTGGGACAAGCTGGCGAAGTGCGAGGCCACCGGGAACTGGGCGGCCAACACCGGCAACGGCTACTACGGCGGCCTGCAGTTCAACAAGTCGACCTGGGACGCCTACGGCGGCGACCAGTACGCGCCGTACCCGCACCAGGCAAGCCGCGAGCAGCAGATCGCGGTGGCGGAGAAGGTCCGCGCGGCCCGGGGCGGCGACTACGGCGCCTGGCCGGGTTGCTCCTCGAAGCTCGGCCTGTGAGCTGACCTGCCGGGATCACCAGGCCCATTTCGTCAGGTGAGGGGCACCCGTGGACGCCACGGGTGCCCCTCCCTCGTCACCTGGTCGGGGTGGTGAGTTGGGGCGCGGGTAGTTTTTCGGTGTGGACGACCAGCAGGCGACGCTGCTCGGCCCGGCCGATGTGCGCCGGCTGGCCGAGGAACTCGACATCCGACCGACGAAGAAGCTCGGCCAGAACTTCGTGCACGACCCGAACACCGTGCGCCGAATCGTGTCCGCCGCGTCGGTCTCCGCCGACGACGTCGTGCTGGAGGTCGGCCCCGGCCTGGGCTCGCTGACCCTCGCGCTGCTGCCCGCTGCGGGCGCCGTGACGGCGGTCGAGATCGATCCGGTGCTCGCGGCGCGGCTGCCGCGCACCGCCGCCGAGTTCGCCCCGGCGCTGGCCGATCGCCTCACCGTGATCGAGGCCGACGCGCTGCGGGTCCGCGCCGAGGACTTCCCGGCGCCGCCGACCGCGCTCGTCGCGAACCTGCCGTACAACATCGCCGTGCCGGTGGTGCTGCACCTGTTGGCCGAGTTGCCGAGCCTGGCGCACGGCCTGGTCATGGTGCAGTCCGAGGTCGCCGACCGGATGGCCGCCAAGCCGGGCAGCCGCGTCTACGGCGTGCCGAGCGCCAAGGCCGCGTGGTTCGCCGACGTGCGCCGCGCGGGTCCGGTGCCGCGCAAGGTTTTCTGGCCGGTGCCCAATGTGGACTCCGGCTTGGTGTCGTTCCGGCGCATCGAGCCGCCGTCGACCGCGCCGCGCCAGGACGTCTTCCGCGTGGTGGACGCGGCGTTCGCCCAGCGGCGCAAGACGTTGCGCGCCGCGCTGTCCGGCTGGGCCGGGTCCGCGGCTCGGGCGGAGGAGGTTCTCCGGGCCGCTGGGGTGGATCCGGCCGTCCGCGGCGAGCAGTTGGAGATCGGCGATTTCGCGCGCATCGCAGCGGCCGCGGCTACCGAGAGCGGTCGCTGAACCACCCGTCCGGACGCTTGCCATCCGAGATCGATTCGCTACGCGGAGTCACCGATAACACCTGGTGTGCCGGGAAAATTCCCTCTCGTCCGGGTGTGTGATTTGGCAAACGATTTCGGAAAGTGACGACTATCAACTTGCGCAGGAATCCGCCAGTGGGGTCTACTATTCGGGAAATCCATCCCGAGCGGCCGAGAGACCTGGCTCCGCGAAGCCGCAGCAACCACCCGGTGGGCAGGTGCTAACGCCAGGACCGATGGAGTTGTTGTGGAGTCCAACGCGCTGCCGGCCAGCCCGCTTGCGGGTCAGACCCGGACCCAGCTGGTCCGATCCCGGCGAAACCACATCCGGAGGCTGCTGACGCAGCGTCGCGTCATCGACCACGGGCGCCGCACCACCACCGCCTGTCGTCGCGAGATGTGACGCAGCCCTTCCTCCCTTTCCGAAGTTCCTTGGCCTGTCGCCCTTTCGCATGCGCGGCCGTCGCGAGCTGATGTGGAGCCGATCGTGATCACAGTCGAGAACCTGACCAAGTCTTTCCAGTACAACAACGGAACCGTCCGCGCCCTCGACGGCGTGACGATGGAGGTTTCGGCCGGCGCGGTGTGCGGTGTGGTCGGTCCGAGCGGGGCCGGCAAGTCCACCCTGGCCCGGTGCATCGCGCTGCTGGAGAAGCCGGACAGCGGCGCCATCCGCGTCGACGGCACCGACCTGGTTTCCCTCGGCGGCAAGTCCCTTCGCGCCGCGCGCCGGCAGATCGGCGTTGTGCCGCAAGGAGATTCGCTGCTGCGGCAGCGCACTGCCGCGGGCAACGTCGCGTTGCCGCTGGAAGCGGCCGGTATCAGCGGCCCGCAGCGGCGCACCCGCGTCGGCGAGCTGCTGGACCTCGTGGGCCTGACCGACAAGGCCACGGTCTACCCCGACCAGCTCTCCGGCGGGCAGCGCCAGCGGATCGCGGTGGCGCGTGCGCTGGCCGCCAAGCCTTCGGTGCTGTTGGCCGACGAGCCGACCTCGGCGCTCGACCCGGGCACCACCGACTCGGTGCTCACCGTGCTGGACCGCGCCCGCGCTGAACTGGGTGTCACCGTGCTGGTGGTCACCCACGACATGGCCGTGGTGCGCAAGATCGCCGACGACGTCGCGGTGCTGGAGAACGGCAGGGTCGTCGAGCACGGCAAGGTCATCGACCTGGTCGCCGAGCCCGGCAGCCGGGTGGGCACCACGCTGCTGCCGGACACCGACCAGGCCGAGTCGTTCAGGCCGGCCGGCGGTCGGCACGACGTCGTCGCCGAGGTTGTGCTGGTCGGCTTCGCCGCGGTCGGCGCGCTGCTGCCGGAGGCCGCCAGCCAGTTCGGGGTCGACCTCGCGATCCTGGGCGGCGGGCTGACCCGGCTGGGGGACACGCCGGTAGCGAAGTTCAAGATCGGCCTGAGCGGCGAGCGCGCCGAGGCGGCCCTGAAGTGGATGGTCGAGCGGGACGCGCATGTGCGACGTGCCCCGGTTTGCGTTGACGGAGCTGCTGCGTGAGTGATGTGACCCCCTGGTCGGAGGTCCTTGGAATACTTGGTGAAGCGACGATCGACACGCTCTACATGGTGTTGGTGTCGACCCTGCTGGCGGTGCTGGGAGGCCTGCCGCTCGGGGTGCTGCTGCATCTGACCTCGCCGGTCGGCCTGAGCCCGAAACCCGCGCTGTACCGGGTGCTCGGCGTGGTCGTCGACGTGGTGCGGTCCGTGCCGTTCGTCGTGCTGCTGGTGGTCCTGGCGTCGTTCACCCGGCTGCTGATCGGCACGTCGATCGGCAGCACCGCGGTGATCGTGCCGCTGACCATCGGCGCCGTCCCGTTCTTCGCGCGGTTGACGCAGAACGCGTTGCGCGAGGTCAGCTTCACCGTGGTCGAGGCCGCGATCACGACTGGATCGAGCCGGCTGCGGATCGTGTGGACGGTGCTGCTCGGCGAGGCGCGGGCCGCGCTGGTCGGCGCGGTCGGCGTCACCGCCGTGGCGCTGATCGGCTACGCCGCGATGGCCGGCGCGATCGGCGGCGGCGGGCTGGGCACGACCGCGATCCAGGACGGCTACCAGGGCTACGACGACCGGATCCTGTGGGGATCCGTGGTCGTGCTCGGCGTGCTGGCCTTCGCGATGCAGCTGATCACCGACCGCACCGCGAAGCTGGTCGACCGGCGGCGAACCGCGACCAGCTGAGACTCCCCCGAAACCACCCCTTGCCCGGGGACCTTTCCACTCTGTCCAGAAAGGACAAACCCTGATGCGTTTGCGTTTTGCTGCCCTGGTGGCCGCGGCCGGCCTGGCGCTGGCCGCGTGCGGGAGCGGCGGCAGTTCGGCCGCCGAGGACCCGAACGCCCCGCTGCGGATCGCGGTCAGCCCGACCCCGCACGGCGAGATCCTGCAGTACGTCAAGGACAACTTGGCTCAGCAGGCCGGGATCGGCATCGAGATCACGAAGTTCGACGACTACAACCGGCCGAACGAAGCCGTCGCGCACGGTGAGCTGGACGCGAACTACTTCCAGCACCAGCCGTACCTGGAGGAGTACACCAAGCAGCGCGGTGGCGCCTTCGTCTGGATCCAGGCGGTGCACCTGGAGCCGCTGGCGGTGTACTCCAAGCAGTTCAAGTCGCTGCAGGAGATCCCGGACGGCGCGACGGTCACGCTGTCCAACGACCCGGCCAACCAGTTCCGCGGGCTGAAGCTGCTGGAGCAGGGCGGCCTGCTCAAGCTCAAGCCGGAGGCAGCGGTGGGCACCCGGCTGGAGTCGGCGATCGCCGAGAACCCCAAGAACATCCAGCTCAAGGACCTGTCGCCGGACCAGCTGCCGCGCTCGGTCGATGACGCCGCCGCCGCAGTTGTCAACGGCAACTACGCGATCAAGGCGAACCTGCAGAACCCGATCGCCGTGGAGAGCCCGGAGAACAACCCGTACGCCAACGGCCTGGTGACCACCCCGGCCCTGGCCAAGGACCCGCGGATCCTTAAGCTCGCCGAGCTGCTGCGTTCCCAGCAGGTCAAGGACTTCATCAACCAGAAGTACGGCGGCGTCGCCGTCATCCCGGCGTCCTGACCGGAGTTTCTCCGAGGTGAGGGGCACCCTTGACCCAGTTCTGGGGCACGGGTGCCCCTCACCGTTTCTGTGGCCATCTGGAACCTGACCTTGTTCTTTGAAGCGGCGCAGCCGCTTAGACCACCCTCGCAGCTCGCACCGCCGCGGGTTCTCAGACTGTGCCCACCCCGTCGGGGTTCTTGGCGAGGCCAGTCCCCGAAGCCGCGTATTTGGACATACGTAAATCGGGGATCCCGCAGTCCAGGCGGCGTCTGAGGTTCCGCCACCCGCACCGCTACGGAAAACGAGCCTGGAAAGCTCCAAAAGGCGCAGGGAAGCAAGCGGTGGGCTTTCGCGGACACGTACGCTCTAAGAGTGCTCTCCGTGGTTCCTACCCCCATCACCGTTCGCGTCCCGGCCAAGGTGAACCTGCACCTGTCGGTCGGTGACCCGCGCCCGGACGGCTACCACGAGCTGGTCACCGTCTTCCAGGCGCTGTCGATGACCGACGAGGTCACCGTGCTGGTCGCCGGGGAGCCGGGCATCGACGTGCACGGCGAGGGCGCGGATTCGGTGCCCACCGGGCCCAGCAACCTCGCGTGGAAGGCCGTGCAGCTGCTCGCCGAGCACAGCGGGCGGGATCCGGAGGAACCCGGGGTGCGGCTGTCGATCAGCAAGGGCATCCCGGTCGCCGGCGGGATGGCCGGGGGCAGCGCCGACGCGGCGGCGACGCTGCTGGCGCTGAACCACCTGTGGCGGCTGGAGCTGGGCCGCGACGAGCTCAGCGAGATCGCCGCGAAGCTGGGTAGCGACGTCCCGTTCTCGCTGCAGGGCGGCACGGCGCTGGGCACCGGCCGCGGCGAGCGGCTCGTGCCGGTGCTGGCCCGGCACACCTTCCACTGGGTGATCGCGTTGGATCGCCGGGGCTTGGGCACGCCCGGCGTCTACACCGAGCTCGACCGGCTGCGGGCGGAGTCGAAGCCGAACCGGGTCGGGGAGGTCGAGCCGCTGCTGGAGGCGCTGTCGTCCGGCGACCCGCGGCAGCTCGCCCTGCTGCTGGGCAACGATCTGCAGGCAGCGGCCGTCTCGCTGCGGCCCGGGCTGCGGCGCACGCTGCGCGCGGGCGTGCAGGCGGGAGCGCTCGCGGGGATCGTGTCCGGCTCGGGCCCGACCTGCGCCTTCCTCTGCACCGACGCGGACGCGGCGGTCCACGTGGCGGCCGAGCTCTCCGGCGCGGGGGTGTGCCGCACGGTCCGCGTCGCGCACGGCCCGGTCCCGGGCGCGCGGATCGTTTCCGAGGAACCCGCGCACCGCCCGACCCCGCCCCAGGTCCACGCCTGAAGTCCAGTTTCAATTGAAACTGGACGCTGAAACTGGACGCCTAGGACATCCGGTGACGCAGTTTCAATTTGAAACTGCGCCGGGACGACCCCAGCCCGTGATCATGCAACGCAGTAGATGGAGTAGACGAGCACCCGATGGTGAACCTGGTCAATCTGGAGTCGGTCAGCAAGAGCTACGGCGTGCGCCCGCTGCTGGACGAAGTTTCGCTGGGCGTCTCGGCGGGCGAGCGCATCGGGGTCGTCGGGCTCAACGGCGGCGGCAAGACGACGCTGCTGGAGGTCCTCTCCGGCGTCGCCGAACCCGACAGCGGCCGGGCCAGCCAGTCCCGCGACCTGCGGATGGCGGTGGTCACGCAGCGCACCGAGCTGCCCGCGGACTCGACCGTGCGCAACGCGGTGCTCGACCCTCATGGCTTCAGCGCCGAACATGAATGGGCCGCCGACCCGCGCGTGCGGTCGGTGCTTACCGGCCTCGGCATGACCCGCCTCGGCCTGGACACCCCGGTCACCGACTTCTCCGGCGGCGAGCGCCGCCGCGTCGCGCTGGCCGCCGCGCTGGTGCGCGACCTTGACCTGCTGGTGCTCGACGAGCCGACCAACCACCTGGACGTCGAAGGCGTGCACTGGCTGGCCGACCACCTGCTGGAGCGCAAGTGTGCGCTGGTGATCGTCACCCACGACCGCTGGTTCCTGGACACCGTCTGCAACCGCACCTGGGAGGTCGTCCAGGGCCGTGTCGAGCAGTACGAGGGTGGATACGCCGACTGGATCTTCGCCCGCGCCGAACGCGCCCGCATCGCCCAGCAGGCCGAGGAGAAGCGACAGAACCTCGCCCGCAAGGAACTCGCGTGGCTGCAGCGCGGTGCGAAGGCCCGCACCTCGAAGCCCCGGTACCGGATGGAGGCCGCCGAGGCGCTGATCGCCGACCTGCCGGAGCCCCGCGACACCGTCGAGCTGGTCGCGTTCGCCAAGCGGCGCCTCGGCAAGACGGTGCTGGAGCTGGAGGACGTCGACCTCCGGATCGCGGACCGCGCGCTGCTGGACGCCGTCACCTGGCGCATCGGCCCCGGCGACCGGATCGGCCTGGTCGGCGTCAACGGCTCCGGCAAGACCACGCTGCTCAAGCTGCTCGCCGGGGAACGCGAACCCGACGCGGGCAAGCGCGTCGAGGGCAAGACGGTGCGGCTGGCGCACCTGACCCAGGAACTGCACGACTTGCCCGGGCAATGGCGGGTGCTGGAAGCGATCGAGGACGTCGCCGAGCGGGTCACCCTCGGCAAGTACGAGCTGTCCGCGTCGCAGCTCGGCGAGCGCTTCGGGTTCGGCAAGGGGCGGCAGTGGACGCCCGTCGAGGACCTCTCGGGCGGCGAGCGCCGCCGCCTGCAGCTGGCGAGGCTGCTGATGGCCGAGCCGAACGTGCTGATCCTCGACGAACCCACCAACGACCTCGACATCGACACGCTCCAGCAGCTCGAAGACCTGCTGGACAGCTGGCCGGGCACGCTGGTGGTCGTCTCCCACGACCGCTACCTGGTGGAGCGGGTGTGCGACAGCGTGCGCGCGCTGTTAGGCGACGGTCGGCTCACCCACCTGCCGGGCGGTATCGACGAGTACCTGGAGCGGCGGCAGTCGCTGCTGGACGCCGCCGAAGGCAGCGTCGGTAAGCAGGCGACCGATGCGGCGAAGCCGCGAGGGCTCTCCGGCGCGGAGGAGCACGCGGCGCGCAAGGAGCTCGCGCGCTGCGAGCGCCAGCTCGACAAGCTCTCGGAGCGCGAGGCGGGCCTGCACGAGAAGCTTGCGGAGGCCGCGACGGAGCCGGAGCGGCTGGCTGAGCTGAACGTGGAGCTGCGGGCGCTGCAGCAGGAGAAGGACGACATCGAGACCCGCTGGATGGAACTCGCCGACCAGTTCGGCTGACCGGAAGTCGGCAGACCGGCACCCACCTGAGTGGCGGACGCTGTGCGGCCGATCACGGTGCTCGTAAGCTGCGTCACATGAGTCGGTTCGTGGAGACACTGGTGGCGTCCGCCCGGGAGAACTCCGGTGCGCAGGCGCGGGGGCTCACGACGGGCGAGCCCGAACAACCGTGGTTCCGGACGTGGGCTGAGGTGCATGCCGATGCGCTGCGGATGGCCGGGGCGCTGGGCGACGACCTCGGGCCCGGGCGGGTCGTCGCGATCCTCGCCGCAGATCCGGGGCTGATCGCGCCCGCCGTGCAGGCCGTGTGGCTCGGCGGCGGCAGCGTGACCATGCTGCACCAGCCCACGCCGCGCACGGACCTCGCGCACTGGGCCGAGGACACCGTTCGGGTGCTCAAGATGATCGGTGCGCGGCTGGTGCTGCTGGGCGCTCCTTTCGAGCAGTTGGCCGGGGTGCTCGAGGAGAGCGCGATCGTCTACCGGGACCTGGGCGGCCTCACCGGCGGCGAACCGCTCGCCGAGCCGGTCGCGGTCGACGAGGACGCGACGGCCCTGCTGCAGCTGACCAGCGGCTCCACCGCCGAGCCCAAGGCGGTGCGGATCACGCACGGCAACCTCTACGCGAACCTGCGGGCGATGGTCGCCGCCGTCGATCTCACTCCCGAGCGCGACGTCGCGGTGTCCTGGCTGCCGCTGTTCCACGACATGGGGATGGTCGGTTGCCTGACGGTGCCGATGGCCATCGGGATGTCGGCGGTCAAGGTCACCCCGGCGGACTTCCTGGCCCGGCCGCTGCTGTGGCCCGAGCTGATCAGCCGGTACCGCGCGACCGTGACCGCCGCGCCGAACTTCGCCTACGCCATCGTGGCCCGCCGGATGGCTCGCGCCGACGACGGCGACTTCGACCTGTCGAGCCTGCGGTTCACGCTCAACGGCGCCGAACCCATCGATCCGTCGGCGGCGCAGTCGTTCACAGACGAGGGCGCCCGGTTCGGACTCCGCCCGAACTGCATGGTGTGCGCCTTCGGGATGGCCGAGGCCACGCTCGCGGTGTCCTTTGCCCCGCTGGGCCGGGGTTTGGAGGTCGACGTCGTCGGTGCGGACGTGCTGGAGCAGCAGCGCCGCGCGGAGCCTGTGTCCCAGGATGCCGAGCGGGCGCGGCAGTTCGCGCTGCTGGGCCACCCGCTGCCGGGGCTGGAGGTCGACGTCGTCGACGACGCCGGGCAGCAGCTGAGGGAGCGGCAGGTGGGGCGGCTGCGGATCCGGGGCGCGGCGGTGACGCCGGGCTACCTCACCGTCGACGGGCCGCTGTCCACACAGGACGAAAACGGCTGGCTGGACACCGGGGACGAGGGGTACCTGGTCGACGGGCAGGTGGTGATCTGCGGGCGCCGCAAGGACGTGATCATCATGGGCGGCCGCAACATCTACCCGGTGGACATCGAGCGGGCCGCCTGCCAGGTCGAGGGGGTGCGCGCGGGCAACGCCGCCGCGGTCCGGCAGGAGGCCGGGAGCCGCCGCGAACGCTTCGCGGTGGTGCTGGAGTCGCGCTTGGCGGGCGACGAGAACGCGGAGAAGGCGCTGCGCAAGGAGGTCGCGGCCCGCATCGTCGACGCCGTGGGCGTCCGCCCGTCGGCGGTCGTGGTGCTGGCTCCGGGTTCGCTGCCGAAAACCCCGTCCGGGAAGCTCAAGCGAGCCGCGACCGCGTCCCTGGTCCCCAGCAACTGACCAATGTGGACGACCGGAACCCGTTCGTGCGATGGGTGAAGGGCACTTCGACCGGCACCTAGGACACCGCGGCGCGCCAGCGCCTCCGCGGGGACGAAGGTGCCCTTCACACGGAAAGACCCACCTGCGGGTCGCAGTGATCTGGAAGCAGGCAGGGGCGGCGATTTCGCGTGAAATCGCCGATCCGGGTGTTAGAGCCTGTCGGCGAATGCCGTCCGCGCCTTTGGAAGCGGCGTAGCCGCTTGCATTCACCTTGCCAAGACGACCATCGGCGGGTTCTGAGAGGTTTTCTGGCGAGGACGGCCCCTCCGCCGCGTATTGGACATACGTCAGGAGGGGCACGTGCGACCTTCACCGGAGTCGCCGCTGCTGCGGCGCTTGCCGCGCAGGGTCGACGGCGTCGAACGCTCCAGGGAACCTCTCAGGTTCCGCTAAGCGACCACCCACCTAGACCATCCATCAACAGGCTCTTAGTGGAACTGGTTCTGGGCGGCTTCGAGGCCCTTGGTGACCACAGCTTCCACCGCGTCCGCGCAGACGTCGATGAAGTAGGCGAGCTCCTTGCGCTCCGTCCCGGAGAAGTCCTTCAGGACGTAGTCGGCAGGGTCCATCCGGCCGGGCGGGCGACCGATGCCGAAGCGGACCCGCACGTAGTCGCGGGTGCCCAGGGACTTGCTGATCGAGCGCAGCCCGTTGTGGCCGTTCTCGCCGCCACCGCGCTTGAGCCGGATGGTGCCGAACGGCAGGTCGAGCTCGTCGTGGATCACGATCAGGGATTCCGGCGGCGCCTTGTAGAACTTCACCGCGCCGGCCACCGGGCCGCCGGAGAGGTTCATGAACGAGCGCGGCTTGACCAGCACGGCGCGCGCGCCAGCCAACCGTCCCTCGACGACCTCGGCACCGGCCTTGTGCGCCTTGAACTTCCCGCCGATCCGGTCGGCGAGCTCGTCGGCGACAAGGAAACCGATGTTGTGCCGGTTTCCGGCGTAGCGCGGACCGGGGTTGCCGAGCCCGGCGATCAGCGCGACCGAGTCCGGAGTGCTCACGGGAAGAAGCTCCTGCTCTAGATGGCACGCAGCGCGCTGTCCCGCTCAGGTCGAGGGGGACAGCGCGCGGTGCGCCCGACGTCGGGGGCTCAGGCCTCTTCGGCTCCGCCCTCGGCGGCCTCGGCGGGGGCCTCTTCGGCCATCGCCGAGGCGGCTTCGGTGACGTTGACGACCAGGGCCTCGGGGTCGGACTGCAGGGTCACGCCCGCGGGCAGCTGGATGTCGGAGGCGTGGAACTGGGTGCCGATCTCGGCACCGGCGATCGACAGCTCCAGCTGCTCGGGGATGTGCAGCGCCTCGGTCTCGATCTCGACCTCGGTGATCTCCTGGCTGACCAGGCCGCCGGGGCCGGCCTCGCCGGAGAGCACGACCGGAACCGCGACGGTGACCTTCTCGCCGTGCTTGACCAGCAGCAGGTCGACGTGCTCGATGTAGTTCTTGATCGGGTGCGTGGTGATGGTCTTGGTGAGCGCGATCTCGCTGTCGCCACCGGACACATCAAGCGTCAGCACCGCGTTGTGCCCGTTCTCGCGGATCGCGCGGGCGAACTCCACGGAGGGCAGGGACAGGTGCTTCGGGTCGGAGCCATGACCGTAGAGCACCGCGGGGATCTTGCCGGCGCGGCGGGTGCGGCGGGCCGCCCCCTTGCCGAACTCGGTGCGCTGCTCGACGGCGATACGTACCTCGGACACGGTGGTGCACTCCTCATGACGTCGGGCGGAACGTGAATTGGTCGCTGGCCTGCGGCGGTGGGGCGCGCTACTGGCGTGATTACGACGCGGTGCCGAACAGGCACCCGGGGTGTGAGCGACATCAGTGCGCCAACCGAATGGTCGGCGACCACCGTGCCACCGCGCCGATCACGCCGGGCGAACGTCCCGACCTCGCCGAGGCAACCCGAATAGTCTAAACGGTGCTTGCACAGTCGTTTTCGCATGGGTGACCCCACCCGGTTCAGGCCGCTCCCGGGGTTCGGTGCGGGCGTCCGAGCTCGATGGTTACCTCCAGGAACTCAGTGCACGTTGAAGTCACCAGTAACTAATGGTTAGCGTCGGTGACCAGCACAGAAGGAGGATGCGATGAGAGTGGTCCTGTTCGGCGCCACCGGCTTCGCCGGCGGCAAGATCCTGCAGGAAGCGCGGCAGCGCGGGCACGAGGTGGTCGGCGTGGCGCGGCACGTCGAGTCCTTGGCCGAGCCGAAGGATGCGGGCTCGCTGCACGACGAGAAGTTCGTGCTCGACGCGACTGCGGGTGCGGACGCGCTGATCGTGGCGATCCCGGCGCGGCCGATGCCCGACGGAACGAAGCTGTTCGACGCGGTGCCAACGCTGTTCGCCGCGGCCGCGCGGCGCGGCCTGCGGATCGGCGTGGTCGGCGGTGCCGGCAGCCTTAGGGTCGTCGATGGCGGCCCGCGGTTGATCGACACCCCGGAATTCCCGGACGAGTTCAAGCCGGAGGCGGGCGCGCACGCTGAGGTGCTCGCGGCGCTCCAGGAGGCGCCCGCCGGGGTGGACTGGTTCTACGTCAGCCCTGCGGCGAACTTCGGTGCCCACGCTCCGGGCGAGCGGACCGGGTCCTACCGGCTCGGCGGCGACGTGCTGGTGACCGATGCGGACGGCGACTCGTCGATCAGCGGCGACGACTACGCGATCGCGTTCGTCGACGAGCTGGAGCGGCCCGCGCACCAGCGGCAGCGCTTCACGGTCGGCTACTGAGCAGCCTCGTGATCGGTGATTCCAGTCACAGAAGACCGGTCCTGAAATACTTGAAGACTCAATAATGTTGAGATGAGGGGCTCGCGCCGTCCGGTGCGAGCCTCCCGATCCCCACCCGACGGCTCCAGGAGTTAGTTCATGACCGCGATCGACCAGACCGAGCAGCTGGTGCTCGGCGCGGACGCCCAGGACCTGCTGTTCCGCGACGCCCGCACAGCCAACAGCTTCAGCGACGAGCCCGTCACCGACGAGCAGGTCCAGGCAATCTACGACCTGGTCAAGTGGGCCCCGACGTCGATGAACCAGCAGCCCCTGCGGATCGTGCTGGTGCGATCCGAGGAGAGCCGGCAGCGGCTGCTGCCGCACCTGATGGAGGGCAACCGGGCCAAGACCGAGAAGGCCCCGCTGGTAGCGATCCTGGCCGCCGACACCGACTTCCACGAGAACCTGCCGCGGGTGTTCCCGCACGCGGAAGGCGTGAAGGACATGTTCGCGGCCAACGACGAGCTCCGCCTGAACCACGCGAACCTTAACGCGAGCCTGCAGATCGCGTACTTCATCCTCGGCGTGCGCGCCGCGGGGCTGGCCGCGGGCCCGATGACCGGGTTCGACGCGGCCGGCATCAACGCCGAGTTCTTCCCGGAGGGCAAGCAGCAGTCGCTGGTGGTCGTGAACATCGGCAAGCCGGGCGAGAACCCCTGGTTCGACCGCCTACCCCGCCTCGACTACGACGAGGTCGTCACCACCGTCTGATCCCCACGCAATTTCCATTGAAATCGAAGGTCCGATTTCAATGGAAATTGCGGATCGTCGGCGTGTCGGACACCGACACGCCGAACGGTCGTGGGAAACCCCACGACCTTTCGTGGGGAACCACGCAATTTCCATTGAAATCGAGGGTCCGATTTCAATGGAAATTGCGGGGCCTTGAGGCAGCGAGCGGCCCCGGTCCGAAGTGGACCGGGGCCGCTCGTGGTTCGTGGCCGTTCGACCTCGCTCGGTCAGGCGCGGCCGTCGAAGAGGCTGGTGACGGAGCCGTCCTCGAAGACCTGGTGGATGGCCTCCGCGACCAGCGGGGCGATCGACAGGACCGTGAGGTTCGGGAACCGGCGCTCCTCCGGGATCGGCAGCGTGTTGGTCAGCACGACCTCCTTCGCGCCGCAGGACGACAGCCGCTCCACCGCCGGGCCGGACAGCACGGCATGGGTGGCGGCGATGATGACGTCCTTCGCACCGGCCGCCAGCAGCTGCTCGGTGGCCTTGGTGATGGTGCCGCCGGTGTCGATCATGTCGTCGACCAGCACGCACAGCCGGCCCTCGACGTCACCGACGACGCGGTTGGCGACCACCTGGTTGGGCTTGCTGGGATCGCGGGTCTTGTGGATGAACGCCAGCGGCGTGCCGCCGAGGTCATCGGCCCACTTCTCCGCCACCCGGACCCGGCCGGAGTCGGGGGAGACCACGGTGATCTGGTCGCCCGCGTAGGTGTCGCGGATGTAGCTGGCCAGCAGCTTCTGGGCCATCAGGTGGTCCACCGGGCCGTCGAAGAAGCCCTGGATCTGGTCGGTGTGCAGGTCCACCGCCATGATCCGGTCCGCGCCGGCGGTCTTGAACAGGTCGGCCATCAGCCGCGCCGAGATCGGCTCGCGGCCCTTGTGCTTCTTGTCCTGGCGCGCGTAGCCGTAGAACGGCATGACCACGGTGATGCGCTTGGCGCTGGCCCGCTTGAGCGCGTCCACCATGATCAGCTGTTCCATGATGGCGTCGTTGAGCGGGTTGCAGTGCGACTGGATGACGAAGGCGTCGCAGCCGCGCACCGACTCGTCGTAGCGCACGAAGATCTCGCCGTTGGCGAACTTGTAGGCACTCTGGGGCGTGACCGTTACGTCGAGCTGCTTGGCCACCTCCTCGGCCAGTTCCGGGTGACTGCTACCGGAGAAGAGCTTGAGGCTCTTCTTCGGGGTCGCAGACATGGCACTCACGGTCATCGTCCCTCCCCGTAAGACGTCCATCATCGGGCGTCGTTCGTCGGATTGGCGGTTGGTTCTGCTTTCGACAAAGCCTGTTGTGCGGCCTGGTCTGCGGCGGTGCCGGGGCGGCGCTTGGCGACCCAGCCTTCGATGTTGCGTTGCTTCCCGCGGGCGACCGCCATCGCCCCTGGCGGGACATCCTGGGTGATCACGGAGCCGGCGGCGGTGTAGGCGCCGTCGCCGACCTCGACCGGGGCGACGAACATGTTGTCCGCGCCGGTCCGGGCGTGTGATCCGATCACGGTGTGGTGCTTGGCCACCCCGTCGTAGTTGACGAAGACCGTGGCGGCGCCGATGTTGCTCTGCTCGCCGATCGTCGCGTCGCCCACGTAGCTCAGGTGCGGCACCTTGGTGCCGTCGCCGATCGCGGCGTTCTTGGTCTCGACGAAGGTGCCGATCTTGCCGTTCGTGCCGAGCCGGGTGCCGGGGCGCAGGAAGGCGAACGGCCCGACCTTGGCGTCCGGTCCGATCTCGGCGCCCTCGCCGTGGGTGCGCACCACGGAGGCGCCGGGGTGGATCACGCAGCCGGTGAGCGTGGTGTCGGGGCCGACGGTCGCGCCCTCGCCGACGGTGGTGCCGCCGCGCAGCTGCACGCCCGGCTCCAGCAGGACGTCGCGCTCCAGCACCACGTCGCAGTCCAGCCACACCGAGTTCGGGTCGATGATCGTGACGCCCGCGCGCATCCAGCGCAGCAGCAGCCTGCGGTTGAGCTCGGCGCCGAGGCGGGCCAGCTGCACCCGGTCGTTGATGCCTTCCACCAGCCACGGGTCGGCGCAGACCAGGGCGCCGACCGGGCGGCCGTCGTCGCGCGCGATCGACAGGACGTCGGTCAGGTAGAGCTCGCCCTGGGCGTTGTCGGTGGACAGCCGCTTGAGCGCGTCGGTGAGCACTTCCGCATCGAAGGCGTAGACCCCGGAGTTGATCTCGGTGATCTCCGCCTGCTCGGGAGTGGCGTCCTTCTGCTCGACGATGCCGGTCACCCGGCCGTCGGCGTCGCGCAGCATCCGGCCGTAGCCGGTCGGCTCGTCGACCACCGCGGTCAGCACGGTGACGGCGTTGCCGGAGTCGCGGTGCTCGGCGAGCAGGCCGCGCAGGGTGTCGCCGTCGAGCAGCGGCACGTCGCCGTAGCTGACCAGCACCGTGCCGGTGAGGCTGTCGGCCAGTTCGGAGAGTCCGCACGAGACCGCGTGCCCGGTGCCGAGCTGCTCTTCCTGCATCGCGGTGCCGATCGGGCGGTCGAGGGCGCCGGCCAGGCCTTTCAGGTGCTCGGCGACGGCGTCGCGGCCGTGCCCCAGCACGACCACCAGCGCATCGGGGTCGACACCGGCCGCAGCGCGCACGGCGTGTTCGACCAGGGGCCTGCCCGCGAGCCGGTGCAGCACCTTCGGCGTCGCCGATCGCATCCTGGTGCCCTCGCCAGCGGCGAGCACGATCGTGCTGACGGTTTCCGGAGACGCATCGCTGCGGGAGGAGGGCTGGGCGGTGTCGCCCTGGAGCATCAGCGCTCTCCCTTGATCTCTAGAAGCGGCTCGGCGGCGTCGATCAGCCGTCGGGCCGACAATGCCTGTCGCGTCCAAGCGGGTGAAGGGTAACCGGCCCGCCGCCCCCTCGGCCCCGGTGCCCCTGCGCGCCTGTCCGGCGGGTGTGATGGTACCGCTGACCGGCGGTATTCCGTGTGCGGAGTCAGCCCTCTAGCTGCGGCTTTGTGATCTTCCCTGCACTTGCGGAGCCCCCGCGGCGCTGCCTGCTGTGGCCGATCACACGCCTGATGAACCAGGGAACCTGGCATGGGCGAAGGGCCCTCCGGTCGACTACGCCGGTTGAAGGGGCCCTTCACTCACCATTCGAACGAGTCAGAGGGCGTCCGGGGGGATCCACACCGAGTGATCTTCGGCCGGTGTGTCCGGTGGGTCGTTGGTCACGCCGGGGAACGCCCAGACGCGGTTGCCGCCGTCGCGCTTCGCCTGGTACATCGCGGCATCCGCGCGCGCCAGCACCTGCGCGGCCGATTCCTGCGGGCGCATCGCGACGACGCCGATCGACAGGGTCACGCCGCGCGAGAGCTCGCCGGGCAGCCGGTCGACCGCCTCGGCGGTGCGCTGCAGCGCAGCCTCTGCGGCACCGAGGGCCGCGCCAGGCAGCAACACGACGAACTCGTCACCGCCGTAGCGGGCCACGAAGTCATCGGTGCGCAGGGTGTCGCGCAGGGTCATCGCGACTGTGCGCAGCACGTCGTCGCCCTCCGCGTGCGAGCAGCGGTCGTTGACGCCCTTGAACCCGTCGAGGTCGACCAGCGCCACCGCCAGCGGCTGCGCATCGGGCGCGTTGAGCAGCGTCTCCAGCCGGTCGTCCAGCGCGCGGCGGTTCGACAGGCCGGTGAGCGGGTCCTGCAGGGCCTGCCGGGTGATCGCGTCGTGCCTGTGAATCAGCCGCGAGTTCTCCAACCTGGTGACCAAAGTGGACAGTCGGGCCTGGCGCATCGTCCACAGCTCGGTCTCCAGCTCCAGCGCGTAGTCCCGCAGCGCGTCGTGGGTGCCTCTGGTGCCGACTTCGATCAGCTGCGCGTACTCGCGGGCCAGCGAGATGCGCAGTGTCGGCTCCGACGTGTCGCTGGCCGTGTCCTCACGGGTGTCCGACAGCACACGCACCGCTTCTTCGCTGAGGTCCGCGCGGGTCAGGCACCGGGACAGCGCGATCGCGACGATGATCTTCTCCCGCGGGTGGATCGCCCGGTCCAGGGCGCGCAACACCTCGAGCCGCTTGATGTGCTCCACGTGCGGCTGCGCCAGCGCGTGGGCGGCGCCGAGCACCGGCACCTGCTCGGCGGCGGGGCGGTCGGACACCCGGGGGAACAGCGACTCGCGCCACGGGCCCTCCACCGCGACCGCGATCGCCGACGCGGTGGTGAACCGAGCGGTCGCCTCCGCATGCTGGCCGATGCGCTCCAGCCGCAGCCCCCAGCCCAGCAGCATCCGGCACCGGTTGATCATGTGCACCGCGATCTCGTGCGGGCCGCCGCTCTCCCGGATCCGCTGGTGGGCGCGGGTCATCACCTCGTCGGCCGTCTCGTAGACGCCGAGCTGGGTGAGAACCAGGCCGATGTCGATCAGCGAGGTGGCCAGCAGGCGCTCCCACGACCGGCGGCCCAACGTGCGGTCCGGGACCAGCTCGTCGTCGAGCATCGCCAGGCCGTGCGCGACCTCGGTGAGTGCGTTGTCCTCGCTGCCGCCGAGCAGCGCGCGCCGACTGCGCAGTGCGTGCGCATCGGCCAGCAGGACATCCAGTCCGTGTCGCCGGGTGTGCGTGAGGAGCTCGTCGAGCAGTGGGTCGGCGCTGTCGACGAGGCCGGGCGTCACCAGCCGCATCGAGGCACAGTGCCGCAGGAGTTGGCCGACGATACGCGGTTCGCCGCGTCGCTGGGCCTCAGCGAGCAGGTTGTCGGCTTCGCGGATGGTGCCGCGCTGACTGGCCGTGTCGCTGTGCTGGCCGACTGCGTTGAGTTCGCGTGCGCGTCCCACCAGCCACGCGTCGGACACCTCGCTCAGCGTGGCCACCGGGTCATCGCGCACGGCGGTCGTGTCGTCGCGCAGCGGCGCACACCCCCTGTTCACCATTCCACCCCGGCAGCCCGCGCGGCGCGCTGCGCGGTGTTGCCGGCCGCGCGCCGCATCGGACCTGGGAGGACCGCTCGCTCCGCCGCCAGGATTCGAACCTGGACCATCGGAACCAAAATCCGAGGTGCTGCCTTTACACCACGGCGGATCGGGTGCTGCTGGCCCGCAGTGCCGGCATGTGACTCCTGGCACCGCTGCCAGAGCTTACCGGCCCGGGCTGACAGGCGGTTGTACCCCGCCGACATCGTGGCATGCCCCGGCTGCCGGGTCGGCGTCGGGCTGGTTGCTTCGCGGGTTTCGTCGAGGCTGGCACGTGTATGTGACGTACCGAGCTGTCGCCCGGTTGCGTTCAAGATCACCGCTGTTCGGGTGAACAAGGGCGATTCGGACACGCCCGGGCGGGTGCGACACGCCGCAATTTTGGCGCCGGGGGTGACGATTCGGCATCAAAGAACTTACGCTTGCGTAGGTTACGGTCCCGTAGGGTGGAGGTGTTGCGGGGCCGTGATTCCCGGCGCTGACCGCAGTTTTCCCACCTCCCCAACGCCATTCGAGGTATTGAGTATGACCGCAGCAACCGAGCGCGTTGCCCCTACAGAGGCCCGCGCGGAGTCCGGGCCGAAGCCGCTGACCGCGGGCACCCGACCCTGGGTGGCGCAGCTGGCGGTGTACGTGTTCGTCCTGGTGCCGTTCCTCGCTCTCGTGCTGGCGGTGCCGGCGGCCTGGGGCTGGGGCCTCGGCTGGGTCGACATCGGCTTGGCGCTGGTCTTCTACGTCGCGTCGGGACTCGGTGTGACGGTCGGTTTCCACCGGTACTTCACGCACGGCTCGTTCAAGGCCAAGCGCGGCGTCAAGATCGCGTTGGCGATCTTCGGCATGATTGCCGTGCAAGGCCCGGCGATCACCTGGGTCGCCGACCACCGCCGGCACCACGCCTTCTCCGACCGCGAGGGCGACCCGCACTCGCCGTGGCGCTTCGGCAGCTCGCCCGCCGCGCTGGCGAAGGGCTTCTGGCATGCGCACATGGGTTGGCTGTTCGAGCGCGACCTGACCAACGAGGACCGCTTCGCGCCGGACCTGTTCAAGGACGAAGCGCTGGTGAAGGTCAACCGGCTGTTCCCGCTGTGGACGGCCCTCAGCCTCGTGCTTCCCGGTGTGCTGGGCGGGCTGTTCACCTGGTCGCTGTGGGGCGCGTTCACCGCGTTCTTCTGGGCCGGGCTGGTCCGGGTGTCCTTCCTGCACCACGTGACCTGGTCGGTGAACTCGATCTGCCACATGATCGGCGAGCGGCCGTTCAAGAGCCGGGACAAGGCGGCGAACTTCTGGCCGCTGGCGATCCTGTCCTTCGGCGAGTCGTGGCACAACCTGCACCACGCCGACCCGACCTGCGCCCGGCACGGCGTGCTGCGCGGCCAGATCGACATCTCGGCGCGGGTGATCTGGATCTTCGAGAAGCTCGGCTGGGCCTGGAACGTCCGCTGGTCCAACGAGAAGCGGCTGGCCCGCATCTCGGTCACCGAGTACAAGGGCTGACCGCCCGGCTTCAGCAGTGCCCGCGCGGCGGTGGTCGCGCGGGCACTTCTCATCGGGCCAGCACATCGGTGCCGGCCCCGCACCTTAGGGTTGTGCGAGTGGTATCACGGCGACGCGGGCGGACTGCGCCCGAACCGGAGGCGCGACCGAAGGGACGCACCGTACGGGTCAGGATGACGGGCAAGGAACGCCGGCAGCAGCTGCTGGACGTGGCCCGGGCCTTGTTCGCGGAGAAGGGCTTCGACGGCACGTCGATCGAGGAGATCGCGCACCGCGCCGGGGTGTCCAAGCCGGTCGTCTACGAGCACTTCGGCGGCAAGGAAGGCGTCTACGCGGTGGTGGTCGACCGCGAGATGCGCAACCTGCTGGACCTGGTCGTCTCCGCCCTGTCCGCGGGACATCCCCGGGAACTGCTGGAGCAAGCGGCGCGGGCGCTGCTGGACTACATCGACAACAACACCGACGGTTTCCGGGTGCTGGTGCGGGATTCGCCGGTGGCCAGCAACAGCGGCACATTCTCCAGCCTGCTCAACGACATCGCGAGCCAGGTCGAGCACATCCTCGGCCTGCAGTTCAGCGCGCGGGGCTACGACTCGAAGCTCGCCCCGCTGTACAGCCAGGCGCTGGTGGGCATGGTGGCGCTGACCGGCCAGTGGTGGCTGGAGGCGCGCAAGCCGAAGAAGGAAGAGGTCGCCGCGCACCTGGTGAACCTCGCCTGGAACGGCCTGTCCCACCTGGAGCACAAACCCCGCCTATCGACGAAGTGACGCACCACCGACCCCACCCAGACGCCCGGTGCGCCTGTTCTCCCGCAAGTTCCATTGAAAACGACGGTCCGATTTCAATGGAAATTGCGGTTCAGGACGCCGGGAACGTGCGGTTCAGGATGCCGTGATGCGGAGGACCTTGTCGTCGGTGCCGTTGGACGTGGTGATGTAGAGGGCGCCGGCGGGGCCTTGGCGGGCGGCTCTGAGCCGGCCGTGGGTGTCGTCGAGTTCGGGCGGGATCTCGACCTGGTGGACCGAGCCGTCCGGCTGGACCCCGAACAGCAGCAGGTTGCCGCCCTTGAGCGCCGTGACCGCCAGCACCCCGTCGAAGCGCTTCCACTCCGGACCGGTCAGGAACGTTGCGGCGCAAACGGCTTCCGTTCGGTCTCCCGACGACCAGACCGCTTTGACGGCGTCCGGGAACCGGCGCAGATCGGTCATCGGCACCGACTCGTCGTAAGAGGATTCGGTGCCGCCGCGCGACGGGTCCCAGCCGTAGTTCCCGCCCGGCCGCACCAGGTTGATCTCGTCGTCGACGTCCGGCCCGTGCTCCGCGACGAACACCTGACCGCCGGGCCGCGGTGCGACGCCCTGCGGGTTGCGGTGCCCGTAGGTGTAGAGCAACCGCTCGCTCGGGTTCGGCGAGGCGATGAACGGGTTGTCCGGCAGGGGAGCGCCGGTGTCGATGTTCACCCGCAGCACCTTGCCGCCGAGCGAGCCGCGGTCCTGCGCGATCGCGGGCCGCGCCGTGTCCCCGGTGCTCACCAGCAGCGCTCCGTCTTCGCCCAGCGCCAGCCGGCAGCCGGAGTGCCGTCCGCTGCGGCTCACCGGCAGCCCGGTGAGCAGATTCCCGACCCGATCCGCGCGCGAGCCGTCCTCGGACAGCCGCCAGGTGATCAGCCGGACGTCCACGGGCGTGCCGTTCTCCTGGTGCGTCTGGCAGGTGATGAACCGCCGGTTGGCGGCGAACGACGGGTGCACCAGCAGACCCATCAGCCCGCCCTCGCCTTCCGCGAGCACGTCGCCGAAGTCCGCCCGCACCGGCCGCACCAGCGCGCCCGGTCGGTGATCGGCGAGCAGCGCGAGCCTGCCGGGGCGCTGACTGACCAGCGTGGTGCCGTCCGGCAGGAACCCGATGTCCCAGGGGTGTTCCAGCCCGGCCGCGACGATCTCGACGCGCAGCGCCGACGGTGCCGGGGCCGCCGTGCTCGCCGGTGCGGGCCGATCGGTGCTGTCCGCGCTGGTGCACCCGATCAAGCCGCTGATCAGCGGCAGCAGCAGGGCGAACGCGGCGGGCCGGCGCGGCAGCATGCGCACAGTGTGACATCGGCCATGTGGTGCGTTCGGGCCATCGCGTTCGTGTCGCACCCGGGTCGTAGTCTGGAACCCGATGCCCCTCCCGGTGTTGGCGTTGGTCCCGGGCAGGGGTGTGCCCGCATTCGCCATGTCTTGCTGCGAGGTAGCTCCATGAGCCAGGCCGGTCCCCTGCGCGGACTGCTCGAAATCGTGCTGCGCGATCCAGCCATCCGGCAGGTCGTGGCGGCGGCCGGGCGGCCGCGCCTGGTGTTGGAAGGCCCCCCGGCGGCCCGGTCGCTGACCGCGGGGTCGCTGGCCACCGAGGGCGGCGCCGGGCGGCCAGTGCTGCTGGTCACCGCCACCGGCCGGGAAGCGGAAGAAGCCGCGGCGGCGCTGTCGGACCTGCTGGGTCCGGCCCGAATCGAGGTGTTCCCGTCCTGGGAAACCCTGCCGCACGAACGGCTTTCGCCCCGCGCCGACACCGTCGGCCGGCGGCTGTCGGTGCTGCGCCGCCTCGCGCACCCCGAGGAGCACGCGCACGGCGCCATCCAGGTGCTGGTGACGACGGTGCGCAGCCTGATCCAGCCGATCGCGCCCGGGTTGGGCGAGCTGGCCCCGGTGCGGCTCGCGGTCGGCACCGAGCACGACTTCCAGGAACTGGTCGAGCGGCTCGCGGAGTTGGCCTACGACCGCGTCGACATGGTCGAGAAGCGCGGCGAGTTCGCGGTGCGCGGCGGCATCGTCGACGTGTTCCCGCCGACCGAGGAACACCCGCTGCGGGTCGAGTTCTGGGGCGACGAGGTCACCGAGATCCGCCCGTTCGCCGTCGCCGACCAGCGCTCGCTGCCGGACGCGCCGAGCACCGAGCTGTTCGCCCCGGCCTGCCGGGAGCTGCTGATCACCGAGCAGGTCGCCGAGCGCGCCGCGAAGCTCGCCGAGCAGCACCAGACCGACACCCACCTCGCCGAGATGCTGGAGAAGATCGCCTCGGGCGCGCCGGTCGAAGGCATGGAGGCGCTGATCCCAGCGCTGTGCGAAGGCGAGATGCGGCTGCTGACCGATCTGGCCCCGGCGGGCACGCACGTGCTGCTCGCCGACCCGGAGAAGATCCACGCGCGGGCCGCCGACCTGGTGCGCACCGGCCAGGAGTTCCTGGAGGCCTCCTGGACGGTCGCCGCCGACGGCGGCAAAGCACCCATCGATCTGGGCGCGTCGGCCTACCGCAGGCTGGCCGAGGTCGCCGAGCACACCGTCTCGATCGGCCTGCCGTGGTGGCCGCTGACCCAGCTGACCAGCGAGGAGGGCGAGGACGACGACGAGGTCATCCGGCTCGTTCTCAAGCCGGTGGACGCCTACCACGGCGAAATCGAGCGCGCTTTCGCCGACCTGCGCGCGCACACCGCCGCAGGCGGCGCGGCGGTGCTGGTGGTGGCCGGTGCGGGCACCGCGCAGCGCGCCGTGCAGCAGCTGCGCGAAGCGGAGCTGCCCGCGCGGCTGGCCGAGGACGGGCTGGCGGCGGAGCCGGAATCCGGCGTGGTGACGGTGGTCCGCGGCGGCCTGGAGGACGGCTTCGCCGCACCCGAGGTCGCGCTGGTGGTGCTCACCGAGGCCGACCTGACCGGCGGCCGGGGCGGAACGTCCACGAAGGACATGCGCCGGATGCCGTCGCGGCGGCGCAACGCTGTCGACCCGCTGGCGCTCAAGACCGGCGACTTCGTGGTGCACGAGCAGCACGGCATCGGCAAGTACGTCGAGATGGTGCAGCGCACCGTCGGCGGCGCGACCCGCGAGTACCTGGTGCTGGAGTACGCGGCGAGCAAGCGCGGCCAGCCCGGCGACCGGCTGTTCGTGCCGACCGACCAGCTCGACGAGGTCACCCGCTACGTCGGCGGCGAGGTGCCGACGCTGAACAAGCTCGGCGGCTCGGACTGGAAGAACACCAAGGCCAAGGCCCGCAAGGCGGTCAAGGAGATCGCCGCCGAGCTGGTGCAGCTGTACGCGGCCCGGCAGTCCTCGCCCGGGCACGCCTTCGGCGCGGACACCCCGTGGCAGCGGGAGCTGGAGGACGCCTTCCCCTACACCGAGACCGGTGACCAGATGGCCGCCATCGACGAGGTGAAGGCCGACATGCAGCGCTCGGTGCCGATGGACCGGGTGATCTGCGGCGACGTCGGCTACGGCAAGACCGAGATCGCGGTGCGTGCGGCGTTCAAGGCAGTGCAGGACGGCAAGCAGGCCGCCGTGCTGGTGCCGACCACGCTGCTCGCCCAGCAGCACCTGAACACCTTCACCGACCGGATGCGGTCGTTCCCGGTGACCGTGAAGGGGCTGTCCCGGTTCACCGACCAGATGGAGTCCGAGGAGACCATCCAGGGCCTGGCCGACGGCTCGGTCGACATCGTGATCGGCACGCACCGGCTGCTGCAGACCGGGATCCGGTACAAGGACCTGGGCCTGGTGATCGTCGACGAGGAGCAGCGCTTCGGCGTCGAGCACAAGGAGCACATCAAGGCCCTCCGCACGCACGTGGACGTGCTGACGATGTCCGCGACGCCGATCCCGCGGACGCTGGAGATGAGCATGGCCGGCATCCGGGAGATGTCGACGATCCTCACCCCGCCGGAGGAGCGGCACCCGATCCTGACCTACGTCGGCGCGTACGACCAGAAGCAGGTCGCCGCCGCGATCCGGCGCGAGCTGCTGCGCGACGGTCAGGTGTTCTTCGTGCACAACCGGGTGCACGACATCGAGAAGGTCGCGCGCCAGCTGCGGGAACTGGTGCCGGAGGCGCGGATCGTCACCGCGCACGGGCAGATGAACGAGGACCGGCTGGAGAAGATCATCCAGGGGTTCTGGGAGCGCGAGCACGACGTGCTGGTGTGCACCACGATCGTCGAGACCGGGTTGGACATCTCCAACGCCAACACGCTGATCGTGGATCGCTCCGACCTGCTCGGCCTCGCCCAGCTACACCAGCTGCGCGGCCGCGTCGGGCGGGCCCGCGAGCGCGGCTACGCCTATTTCCTCTACCCGCCGGAGAAGCCGCTGACCGACATGGCGCACGACCGGCTGGCGACCATCGCGCAGAACTCCGAGCTCGGCGCGGGCATGGCGGTCGCGATGAAGGACCTGGAGATCCGCGGTGCGGGCAACATCCTCGGCGCCGAGCAGTCCGGGCACATCGCGGGCGTCGGCTTCGACCTGTACGTGCGGTTGGTCGGCGAGGCGGTCGATGCGTTCCGGCGGCACGCGGGCGCGGAGCCGGGGGAGACCGAGGAGGAGCTCACCGAGGTCCGGGTCGACCTGCCAATCGACGCGCACATCCCGCACGACTACGTGCCGGGGGAGCGGCTGCGGCTGGAGGCATACCGCAAGCTCGCGGCGGCCGTCGACGTCGAGGCACTGGACGCGGTGCGCGCCGAGCTCGTCGACCGCTACGGGCCGTTGCCGGAGCCGGTGGAGCGGCTGCTGAAGGTGGCCCACTTCCGGCAGTTCTGCCGGGAGCACGGGGTCAGTGAGGTGACGTTGCAGGGCGCTTCGCTGCGGGTGGCGCCGCTGGAGCTGCCGGACTCGAAGCAGGTCCGGCTCAAGCGGCTGTACCCGAAGGCGGTGTACAAGCCCGCGGTCCGCACGGTGTCGGTGCCGCGCCCGACGGAAGGCGCGGCAGGAGGCCGGATGGGCGCGCCGCCGCTGCGCGACGAGGCGCTGCTGGACTGGTGCTCCAAGTTCCTGGAGGACCTCACCACCGCTCCCGCCCCGGTCGCGTGAACCCGCCCCGCCACGCAGGTTTCGCCTGAACGCGTGAGTACTTTTGGGTGTCATAGCACCTGAAAGTGCTCACGGCGCCTGGCCAGCCGGGACGTCGTGCTTCTGAGTTGCCGAGATACCGACCCGGCGTGACCGTTGATTCGGCTTCGCAGTGCGTGACTAGGAGGCGGGGGACCATGACCAGGAAGGCCTCGGAACCGGAGAAGACGGGCATACCGCAGTCACCCGCCGCGTTCGCCGCCGAACACTCGGCCCGCACCGACTTCGTGATCTTCGGGGTCACCGCCGCGATCACGATCTTCTTCGTCTGCTGGGGCGTGTTCTCCACCGATTCGCTGGCGCGGGTCTCGTCCGCCGCGCTGTCCTGGCTGGTGACCAACATCGGCTGGGGTTTCGTGCTCGCCGCGACCGGGTTCGTGGTGTTCGCGCTGTGGCTGGCGATCAGCCGCTACGGCGCGATCCCGCTGGGGCAGGACGGCGAGGAGCCGGAATTCCGCACCGTGTCGTGGATCGCGATGATGTTCAGCGCCGGCATGGGCATCGGCCTGATGTTCTTCGGCGTCGCAGAACCGCTGGCGCACTTCGTCGAACCGCCGCCCGGCACCGTGGAACCGCTGAGCGAGGCGGCGGTGGAGACCGCGATGGCGACGTCGCTGTTCCACTGGACACTGCACCCGTGGTCGATCTACGCCGTCGTCGGGCTGTCCATCGCGTACTGCAGCTTCCGGCGCGGTCGCAAGCAGCTGATCAGCGCCGTGTTCACGCCGCTGATCGGCAAGCGCGGCGCGGAGGGCCCGATCGGCAAGCTGATCGACATCCTCGCGCTGATCGCGACGCTGTTCGGCTCGGCGGCCTCGCTGGGGCTGGGGACGCTGCAGATCCAGAGCGGCATGCAGTCGGCCGGCTGGATCAACGGGGTCGGCAACACGGTGCTGGTGCTGATCATCGTGGTGCTGACGATCTGCTTCATCTTCTCGGCGGTGTCGGGCGTGGCCAAGGGCATCCAATGGCTATCCAACATCAACATGGTGCTTGCCGCGCTGCTGGCGATCTTCGTGTTCGTGGTCGGCCCGACGGTGTTCGTCCTCGACCTGCTGCCCACCTCGATCGGCGCCTACATGAGGGACTTCGGCGAGATGGCCTCCCGGTCCGGCGCCACCGGCGGTGCGGCGATGAACGACTGGTTGTCCAGCTGGACGATCTTCTACTGGGCGTGGTGGATCTCGTGGACGCCGTTCGTCGGCATGTTCATCGCGCGGATCAGCCGCGGCCGCACGATCCGGCAGTTCGTCGCCGGCGTGATCCTGGTGCCCAGCGCGGTGAGCCTGGTGTGGTTCACGATCTTCGGCGGCAGCTCGATCCGGGTGCAGCAGAGCGGCGTCGACGTGTTCCGCAGCGGCGGCGAGGAGGCGCAGACCTTCCGGGTGCTGGAGACGCTGCCGCTGCCGGCGATCACCACGGTGCTGGTGATGGTCCTGGTCGCGATCTTCTTCGTCTCCGGCGCGGACGCGGCGTCGGTGGTGATGGGCACGCTGTCGCAGCGTGGTTCGATCGAGCCGAAGCGGTGGATGGTGGTGTTCTGGGGCGCGGCGACGGGTGCGGTGGCCGCGATCATGCTCATCGTCGGCGGGGAGAACGCGCTCAGCGGCATCCAGAACCTGACCTTCCTGGCGTCGGCGCCGTTCGCGGTGGTGATGGTGCTGCTGTGCGTGGCGCTGATGAAGGACCTGCGCGAGGACCCGCTGATGCAGCGCGGCGAGAAGGGCGCGCAGGTGCTGGAGCAGGCGGTAATCGCCGGTACCGAGCGCCACGGCGGGGACTTCCAACTGGAAGTCGGCCCGACCGAAGGGGATTTAAATCCGTACTGATCTATCCACTGTGGATTCATGACTGCTGCTCCGTATACTCCACAGTGGATTCGTCGTTGGTGATCTCCGGGTTGGCCGATCGGGTGTGAGCTGTCCGGAAGATCAGTTCGATGCGGTTCGGAACCTCGTGCGGCGCAGTGCGTCTTTAGGGGTAAAGGCCCCCTGGCGAGAGGTTCTACCGATGTCCATGCGCACCAAGCTGATTTTGGCGACCAGCTCGATCGCGCTGTCCGCGCTGGCGCTGACCGGATGCGCCACGGGCGCCCCGGCGCCGGCTCCCGCCCCCTCGGCCGGTGGCGCCGTGCAGGCCGGGGCCGTGTCGAACCTGACCTCCTCCGCCGCCGAGCCGGAAATCCGCGCCGGCGTGCACGGCAGCGAGGAGCGGGTCGTGTTCGACTTCAGCAAGCTGCCGAACGCGAGTGGGCTGAAGGTGATGAAGCACGAGCTGAACGAGACGGCGCCGGTCTGGGGCGGCTCCGGCGAGCCGGTCGAAGGCATGACCGGCAAGGCGTTCCTGCACGTCTACGTGGAGATCGCCGACCAGGACCGCAGCACCGCCGGACCCGAGCAGTTCGGCCAGGAGCTGGCGCAGAGCGCGGTCGTCAACGACAACTCGCACGGCACCGGCGAGCTGACCATCGGGCTGTCCGAGGGCGTCGATTACGAGGTGCTGGTCGAAGGCGAGAAGGTGATTGTCAACATGGCTCAGGGTTCGTTGGGCCGTTGAGCCGAACCGGTGTCGCGAGCGTCGACTTCGGACGGCGTCGATGCTTCACCGGAACGTGACTTCGTGAGAGGGTGCCCGCTGTGAGGTTCCGCATGCCGCGCCACGGGCGCCTTCTCGCATCGATCGCCGCAGCCGGGCTGCTGCTCGCCGGTTGCGGTTCCGGCCCCAGCCAGGTCGGCGCAGCCGCGATCGTCGGCGACAACCGCATCCCGGTCTCCGATGTCCAGTCCTGGTTCGGTGAGGTGCTCGCGAAGGAACCGGGCCTCAGGGAGAAGTGGCAACAGCAGGGGCAACTCGACGACCTCGGTAGGAAACTGGCCTCGCAGCTGGTCCTGCAGGAGCTGGTCGCGCAGGCGGCCCGCGACGAGGGGCTGACCGTCACCGACCAGCAGGTCGCCGACCTGATCAACCAGGTAGGCGGGCCGCAGAGGGCGACCGAGGGTGGGATCAACACCCCGGAGGGCCTCCGCGACGTGGTCAGAACCTACCTGCTGGAAACGGAACTCGGGCGCAAGTACGTCGACCGGCTGGCGATCACCTTCGACTACAGCCGGGCGAGCACGCGCGGCGAGGCAGAGGAGAAGGCCAAGCGCATGGCGCAGGGCCCGGCGGAGGCCGCCGCGCTCGTCCAGGAGGACGCCAAGGCCGGCGTTCTGGCGGTGCTCGACCAGAAGCTGCGCCCCAGCGACAATCCGAAGCTCGCGCCGTTGTTCGGCGCACAGCCCGGCACGGTGCTGGCGTTCGAGCCGGAAACGAACTCCGGCCAGTGGTTGATCGCGCGGATCAAGGAGCGCCGCACCGATGCGCCCCCGACGGCATCCTCGGGTGGGATGGGCGACCAGATGCTGCAAAGCCTCGGCATCGGCCTGCTTGGTATCACGGCGGACCGCGTCGGGGTGCGGCTCAGCCCGCGCTACGGCGTCTGGGACCGCGTGAACCTGGTGGCGGTCCCGAGCGAGGGCGAAACCGCGGGCTTCCGTTTGTCGGCCCCGGCGGCGGCCGGCTGACCGGCGAGCTGACAGTTTCAATTTTCAATTGAAACTGCGAGCTCCGGGATGGTGTCCACGGTTTCAATTGAAACTGCTGTCGACGTGACCAATGACTCCGCGCCCGGGGCCACGGCGGGTGTTGCGGGTTGGGACAATCGCAGCATGAGCGAGGTCCGGGTGCAGGAAGATTCCGCGGTCGTCGTGGTCGACGACCGGCTTGGCGACGTTCTACCGGCAGCGGCGCTGCCGCTGCTGCGCAGCGCTGCCGCCGTCTACGCCGAACCCGGCCTCGCGCCCGCTACGCGCGCGGCGCTCGACGCCCCCGCGCCGCCTGCGGCGGCAGATCTGCTGGCGCAGGCTGCTCGGGAACCTGTCGTGCTGATCGTCGGCGCACTCGGCTGCGCCGACGCCGACGCGCTCCGCGCCGCGGGTGCGCGGCTGATCGCCGCCCCGGCGCCGGCCGGGATCGAGCTGCTGGACGCGGTGACGGTGATGGACCGGCTGCGTTCGCCCGGCGGCTGCCCGTGGGACGCCGAGCAGGACCACGACACGCTGCGCAAGTACCTCGTCGAGGAGACCTACGAGCTGCTCGACGCGATCGAGCACCGCGACCGGGAGGCGCTGCGCGAGGAGCTGGGGGACGTGCTGCTGCAGGTCCTGTTCCACGCGCGGGTCGCGACGGAGGATCCGGCCGATCCGTTCGACATCGACGCGGTCGCCGCGGGCCTTGTCAGCAAGCTCGTGTCGCGGCACCCGCACGTCTTCGCCGACGGACCGGCGCTGCTGGACGCCGAGTCGCAGCACGCCCGCTGGGAGGAGCTGAAGCAGCAGGAGAAGCAGCGCGAGTCCATTGTGGATGGTGTCGCGCTGGGGCAGCCGGCGGTGGCCCTGGCCGCCAAGCTGGTGCAGCGCGCGAACCGCGCCGGGATTCCTGCGGACGCGATGCCGCGCGGCGAAAACCCTGGTGAGGCGCTGTTCGACACCGCCGCGCAGGCGAAGCTGGACGGTCACGACCCGGAGGACCAGCTGCGCGCGGTCGCGCTGGCATTCGCCGAGCGCATCCGTTCGGCCGAGCGGCGAGCCCGCGAGTCCGGCCGGGAGCCGGCGGAGCTCTCGGCGGCCGACTGGCGGGAGCTGGTGTCCGATTTGCCGGACCCGGCGGGTGTGCGTTCGGAGTAGCGGCGCACACTGGTCGCGGGCATCGGCTGACGAAACACGTCTCGCGGCGATATTTCTCCACGGGGGCACGCTCTGCTGAAATCGGCGCCCCTGTGCATCTGGGGTGTAGTAGGGAGGATGCTCTTGCCGCGTCGGTTATGGCTGCTGTTGGCCCCGGTGCTCACGTTGCTCGCTTCTTGCGCACCGCCGGTCTCGTCGTCGCGAGGAAGCACCGAGTTCACGCCGCCGTCGGCGGTCGCGCCGCCCGACCCCGGCGTCGCCCCGCCGATGGTGGAGCTGCTCGCGCCGGGCGGCCCGCCGATACCGCCGAGCGCCCGGCCGCAGCGGCAGCTCGCCGGCTGGGCCGAGTCGATGGCCGACGAGCTCAACATCCCGCGCGCCGCGCTCCAGGCCTACGGCTACGCGCAGCAGGCCATTGAGGCGAAGTCGCCGACCTGCGGGCTCAGCTGGTCGCTGCTCGCGGGGATCGGCGCCGTGGAATCCAGTCACGGCCGGTTCGGCGGGGCGCGGCTGGACGAGACCGGGCGGCCGAGCAAGCCGATCATCGGGCTACCTCTGGACGGCAGCTCCGGCGTCAAGCGCATTCCGGACACCGACGACGGCGAGTTCGACGGCGACACGGTGTGGGACCGCGCGGTGGGGCCGCTGCAGTTCATCCCGAGCACCTGGCGCGACTGGGCGATCGACGCCGACGGCGACGGGGTCCGGGATCCGCAGGACATCGACGATGCCGCCCTGGCTGCGGGCAACTACCTGTGCAGCGTGGGCGGTGACCTGAACGATCCGCAGCGGTTCTGGGCGGCGCTGCTGACCTACAACAAGAGCCGCAGCTACGGCCAGGAAGTCCTGGACTACGCCGACTACTACGGCAAGGCCAGCCGCGCCCTCCCGGTCGATGGCTGAGGTCGTCCGCAATTTCAATGGAAATCAGAGGTCCGATTTCCATTGAAATTGCGGGAATTGTCCACACCATTCGGCGTGTCGTGGCCCGACACGCCGGAGAACCGCAACTTCCATTTAAATTGCGGCCGGTACCCGGTGTCGGGGAGCTGGCCTGCGGGGACCTTCGCACTGGTGGAGCGATCGGGGGCGGTTGCTCTCGACTCGAGACAACTGATTGGCCTCTGGAGGCGGGATCTACTAGCGAGTAGCCTGGCCGACGTGATCAGGACCACGTCCCTGGTGTCGGCTGCCTTCGGGCGGCTCGTGGTCGCCGTTGCGCTGCTGGCCGCGATGGTCGTCGGGGTCGGGATGGTCAGTGTGTTCGGCAAGCCCCCGACCGCGCCGGTGGCCGAGCCGCCGCCCGAGCAGGACGTGGCGCCCGCGCCGGTGGTACCCGGCTCGATGGCGCCGCCGGTCGAGGAACCCCTCGCGCAGCCCAGGCCCGGCGCGGACCCGGTGCGGGAGTGGGCCGACGAGGTGTCGGTGGTGGTGGACATCCCGGCCCGGGCGATCGTCTCCTACGTCAACGCGGACCTGGCGATGCGCCGTTACCAGCCGGACTGCAAGATCTCCTGGGCGACGCTGGCGGGCCTCGGCCGCATCGAGTCCAACCACGGCCGCTTCGCCGGGCGGTTGCTGCGCGAGGACGCCCGGCCGTCGAGCCCGATCATCGGGGTACCGCTCAACGGCGCACCGGGGATCCGGGTCATCCCGGACACCGACGGCGGTGCGCTCGACGGCGACGTCGTGCACGACCGCGCGGTGGGGCCGATGCAGTTCATCCCGTCGACGTGGCGTAAGTGGGCGACCGACGGCGACGGCGACGGCATCGGCGATCCGCAGAACCTGGACGACGCCGCGATGGCCGCGGCCCGCTACCTCTGCGCGGGCGGCCGGGACATGACCACCGGTGCGGGTTGGTGGTCGGGAGTCATGTCGTACAACTACTCGGTGGAGTACGGCCAGAAGGTGTTCGCCCTGGCCGAGTCCTACGCCGAAGCGGGCAACCGCCGCCGCTGACCGCGGGCGAACGCTGATTTCGCATCGAAATCGCGCGCCGGAGAGCGACGGCGCGCGGTCCCAGCCCCCAGGGCAGCGCCGGGTCAGATGTCGCGGGTGGCGATGTGGGCGTTGATCTCGCCCAGCGCTTCTTGGTACGCGGGCACCGGGTGCATCGTCGCGGCCAGCCTGATCTGGGCGCGCGCCTCGTTCAAGCGGCCCAGGCGCTGCAGGGTGCGGCCCAGCACCAGGCGCGCATAGTGGTCCGACGGGTCGAACTCCAGCACGCGCAGGAACGCTCGCTCGGCGCGGCGCAGCTGGGCCGAGAAGAAGTAAGCCCGCCCGAGCAGCAGTTGCACGCTCGGCTTGTCGGCGGCGATGTCGAGGACCGGTTCTAAGACGCGGATGGCTTCCAGGGGGCGGCGCTGCGCGAGCAGTTCTTCCGCCCGGCGGAACGCTTCGACGGTGCCTTCGGTCGTCATGGCGTGGACAACGTTACGTGCCGATCGGCTGTTCCGAGACCTCCGTCCGGATGGTCTTCCAGCTGGTATCCGTGATGCGAACACCGGCCGAACGGGGGCTTGCCGATCGGGGTCGAAAACCCCGAGCCCGTCGGCAGCGCACGAGCCTGCGGCGGCGGCCTCACCGGCCCCGTTAGGCTCGTAGTCGGTCGTCGGGCGTTCGGCCGGTTCGCCGCGCGCGGGAACGCCGGGACGGCCCGCTTCGTCCATAGTTCAAAGGCTGGTTAGGAGCACACGTGGCGATCATCGAGCAGGTCGGAGCCCGCGAGATCCTCGACTCGCGCGGGAACCCCACCGTCGAGGTCGAAGTGGCATTGGAGGACGGCACGCTCAGCCGCGCTGCGGTCCCCTCAGGTGCCTCGACCGGCGAGCACGAGGCCGTCGAGCTGCGCGACGGTGACGCCGCCCGCTACGGCGGCAAGGGTGTCGAGAACGCGGTCGCGGCGGTGTTGGACGAGATCGGCCCGGAGCTGACCGGGTTGGACGCCACCGAGCAGCGCGTCGTCGACCAGAAGCTGGTCGACCTGGACGGCACGCCGGACAAGTCCCGGCTGGGCGCCAACGCCATCCTCGGCGTCTCGCTGGCGGTCGCCAAGGCCGCCGCGGAGACCTCCGGGCTGGAGCTGTTCCGTTACGTCGGCGGACCGAACGCGCACGTGCTGCCGGTGCCGATGATGAACATCCTCAACGGCGGCGCGCACGCCGACACCGGCATCGACATCCAGGAGTTCATGATCGCGCCGATCGGCGCGGACACCTTCTCCGAGGCGCTGCGCTGGGGCACCGAGACCTACCACGCGCTGAAGTCGGTGCTCAAGGCCAAGGGCCTGGCCACCGGTCTGGGCGACGAGGGCGGGTTCGCCCCGGACCTGCCGAACAACCGCGAGGCCCTGGACCTGATCGCCTCGGCGGTGGAGAAGGCCGGTTACAAGCTGGGCCGCGACATCGTGCTGGCGCTGGACGTCGCCGCGACCGAGTTCTTCTCCGAGGGCACCTACAACTTCGAGGGCTCCAAGCGCACCGCCGAGCAGATGGCGGCGTACTACCAGGAACTCCTCGGCGCCTATCCGCTGGTGTCCATCGAGGACCCGCTGGCCGAGGACGACTGGGACGGCTGGACCAGCCTGACCGAGCAGGTCGGCGACCAGGTGCAACTGGTCGGCGACGACCTGTTCGTCACCAATCCGGAGCGGCTGGAGGACGGCATCAGCCGGGGCGCGGCCAACGCGCTGCTGGTCAAGGTCAACCAGATCGGCACGCTGTCGGAGACCCTGGACGCGGTCAGCCTCGCCACCTCGTGCGGCTACAAGAGCATGATGAGCCACCGCTCCGGCGAGACCGAGGACACCACGATCGCCGACCTGGCGGTGGCCACCGGCTGCGGCCAGATCAAGACCGGTGCCCCGGCCCGCAGCGAGCGCGTCGCCAAGTACAACCAGCTGCTGCGCATTGAGGAGGCCCTCGGTGACGCCGCCCGCTACGCGGGCGAGCTGGCCTTCCCGCGGTTCACGCCGGAGAGCTGAGCCATGCCGGTCGGGCGCGCATCGGATCCACAGCGGCGCAACCGCCGGGGCGAGTCCCCGGCGGAGCGCCGTGGTGAGCGCGTCCGCCGGGACGGGACCAGGACCTCGGGCCGGAGACCGGGTCGGCAGGCGTCGACCCGGTCCCGCCCGCGGTCCAGCACGGGGGGAGCGTTCAAGCTCTCCTCGACCAGGCGGGCCGCGGGCCTGGCGATGCTGGTCTGCGTGATGGCGTTGAGCGTGTCGGTGCCGTTGCGCACCTACCTGAGCCAACGCGCCGAGCTGGCCCAGCAGGAACAGCAGCAAGCGGAGCTGACCCAGCAGGTCAGGGAGCTGGAACAGCGCAAGGCGGAGCTCTCCGATCCGGCGCAGGTGGAAGCGGAAGCGCGGGCCCGGCTGGGCTACGTGCGCCCGGGCGAGACGCCCTACATCGTGGAGGTGCCGACCGAACCGGCCGCGCCGCCGCCCCCGGTCGCCCCCGCCGAAGACGGCGCGCCGTGGTACGAAGACCTCTGGAATTCGGTGATGGGAAAGGGATCTTGACGGTGAACTTGGGCGTGCCGACGGTCAGCGATGCGGATCGGGAATGCATCCGCCGGCAGCTCGGTCGGCCGCCGCGCGGTCTGCACGCGATCGCGGCGCGGGATGCGGCCGGAGAACCCACGGTGGTCCAGACCTGGCCGCGGCTGGAGGACGGCACCCCCTTCCCGACGCTGTACTACTTGACCGCCCCGCAGCTGGTGGCGCACGCCTCCACCTTCGAGGCGGAGGGCCTGATGCGGGAGATGGCCGAGCGGCTGACCACCGACCCGGACCTCGCGGAGCGCTACGGCCACGCGCACGAGTCGTACCTCGCGGAACGCGACGCGCTCGAATCGCTGGGCACCCAGGTCAGCGCCGGCGGCATGCCGGACCGGGTCAAGTGCCTCCACGTGCACATCGCCCATGCCCTGGCCAAGGGGCCGGGAGTCAATCCGTTCGGGGACGAGGCGATCGACCTGATCGCCGAACGCTGGCCCGAGCACCGCTACCTGCTCAACCGCTGACCCGCCCGGGAGGGGCGCGATTTCAATGGAAATCGGACCTCTGATTTCCATTGAAATTGCGGAAGTTGTCCACAGTCGTCGGCGTGTCGGAGTGCGACACGCCGACGACCCGCGATTTCCATTGAAATTGGACCTTTGATTTCAATGGAAATCGCGTCGGCGGGTCATCGTGTCAGCGAGTCGGAGCGATGCGGTCGAGGAGGGCGCGGGCGCCCGGGATCGCCGCCGAGTCGAGCACGCAGTCGAGCCTGGCCATCGACACCATCTCTCTCTCGATGATGCAGCGAACCCCGCGGCCCTCTTCGCCGATGCAGGCCGTGGTCGATAGCGCGCGACATCAGCCGGTGCCAGGACGGGTGGAAGTCGACTTCATCGACCCGGTTGCCGTAGCGAGCGGATCGAACCCGGCCAGCGGAGGCTGGTTGGCTACCCGGGTGGGCGCTGAATGAAGACGGCGCGTCGATGAGCGTCATGTTCGGAGGGTAGGCGCAAACCCCACCCGAATAGCTGGGATTCCGGTGATTGCGCCGCCTGTTCGGAGCAACCGGACCTGCCGGCCCATTCGATCACCAGTCGGACGGGTGACGTGCCCGCTCGCCATCCGGCGTTCCTCGAACCGGTGGTGTATCCAAGGAGCCATCTCGGTTTTTCCGGTGATGTTCGTCTGGGGATGGAAGCTAGTGACGGCTCGCAACAAGCGCCGCGGCAAGCACGAGTGGAAATCGGCTCCGCGGCTCGGCGCGGTGGCTCGGCGGAAGGCGCGCAAGTGGGTCGCCGTGACCGCGATGGCTCCGGTGCTGCTGCTGCCGACGACACTGGCGGCGTCGAGTTCGTTCCTGACCGATCCTCGGCAGCCGGTCGGCGAGGAGCCCGATCCGCGCGAACTCGGCGTGAGCGGGAACCTCCCGCAGGTACCGCTGCTCAGCCCCGAGGTGCTGGCGCGGGCGGCCGACCCGCGGCAACTCGCCACCGGCGCGGGGCCGCAGGTGGAACTGCCGACCGGGTCGCTGGGCATTCCGGGAGAGGTGCTGGACGCCTACGTTCGGACCGCGAACCAGATGGATCGCGGTGGGCAGGATTGCGGTTTGCACTGGTCGGTGCTGGCCTCGATCGGCCGGATCGAGTCCGGCCACGCTCGCTCCGGCAACGTCGACGTGCTCGGCACGACGGTGCGGGCGATCCTCGGCCCGCGGCTGTCCGGCGACCCGGGCATCGCGGCGATCCCGGACACCGACGCGGGCCGCTACGACGGCGACCCGGTGTGGGACAGGGCGGTCGGGCCCATGCAGTTCATCCCGTCGACCTGGCAGAAGTACGCCGTCGACGGCAACGACGACGGGGTCGCGAGCCCGCACAACATCTACGACGCCAGCCTCGCGGCTGCGCGGTACCTGTGCAGCGGCGGCGACTTGCGCAGTCCGCAGAACCTCGCGGCGGCGGTGTTTCGCTACAACCACTCCGACAGCTACGTGCGGACGGTGCTGATCTGGGCGGCCGCATATGCGAACGGCGTCACGCCGACTCCTTCCGAGCTGGCGCCGGAGGTCGGCGACGTGCTCGAAGGCGAGCGCCTGCCGGACGGCCCGCAGGTGCTGGCAATGGTTCCGCCCGCGCCTCCAGGGCCGACCGGAGCGCCTGCGCCGCAGCCCACCCCGGCCACGCCCGCACCGACCGGCCCGCCGCCCGATGCGACGCCCCGCCCGGCGGAGCCGCCGACGATCGGGGTCCCGCCGCTGGAGATCCCGGAACCGTCCCCGCCGGAACTCACCCCACCGAACCCGACACCGCCGACCGCGCCCCAACCGGGTCTGCCGCCGGGTTCGGCTCAGCCTGCGCCGCCGCCGAGTTCGGGCCAACCGGGCCTGCCACCAAGCTTGGGCCAGCCTGCGCCACCGCAGAGCTCAAGCCAACCAGGTCCACCGCCGTCGGATCAGCCCGCGCCACCGCAGAACTCGGCGCAGCCCGGCCTGCCGCCGGGTTCGGCGCAGCCTGCACCGCCGCCCAGCTCAGGCCAACCGGATCTGCCGCCGGGCTCGACGCAGCCCGGTCCGCCAGCGGGTTCGGCACAGCCGGGGCTGCCGCCGGGTTCAGGCCAGCCCGCTCTGCAGCCAGGGCCGCCGCCGAGTTCAGACCAGCCGAGCCCGCCGGTTGCTGCGCCTGCGCCGCCCGATGTGGCTCCGCCCGGGCCTTCGGTTCCGCCGCCGTCCACGCCCGCGCCGCCGGTGGAGACGAGGCCGCCGTCCTCGACGCCGGACGAGGCGCCGACGTCCTGCGCCCCGGGAGTGCTCGGCAGCGGGGAGTTCGCCACTTCAGAGCAGTCGCCGGGCACGGTCCTGGAACCGGGGGCGAGCGATCCGCACGCCGCGGTGCCGGGCCAGACCGTCTACGTCGAATCGGGAACGCCAGGCCTGCTCGCGCCTTGCGTCGTCCCGGAGGGATTCTCGCCGACCCGGTGAGTCACGCCGGCCGTGAGCCTTTCGGGTAGTCATAGCAACCCGAAAGGCTCACGGTCGGCGTTCTGCTGAAGCCGATCACCTGCTACCGCCGTCGGCTGGCGCTGCGCGTCTCGGGTTTCCGGGTCTGCTGGGCGGCTCGTGCCTGGCCGGTAGCGTGAACGGTGGGGGCGCGGTGGGCGCTATCCGACGAACGAGGAGGACGCAGATGTCACGGGTCGCGGCGATCGACTGCGGGACGAATTCGATCCGCCTGCTGGTGGCCGACGTGACCGCGCACGACGACGGTCGGCGCGATCTGCGCGACGTCTACCGCGGCATGCGGATCGTCCGGCTCGGGCAGGGCGTGGACGCCACCGGGCGGCTCGCCGACGAGGCGCTGGAGCGCACCCAGGCGGCGCTGGCGGAGTACGCCGCGATCGCCGTTCGCAAGGGGGTCGAGCGCGTCCGCATGGTGGCGACCTCGGCCACCCGGGACGCGTCCAACCGCGAGGATTTCTTCGCCATGGTGCGGGAAACATTGGGGGTCGACGCCGAGGTGATCACCGGCGACGAGGAGGCGCGGCTGTCGTTCACCGGCGCGGTCGGCGACCTCGACCCGGAGGACGGGCCGTTCGTCGTCACCGACATCGGCGGCGGTTCCACCGAGCTAGTCGTGGGCACCTGGGACGGCGTGCGCGCCGACATCACCGCCGCGTACTCCGCCGACGTCGGTTGCGTGCGGCTGACCGAGCGCTGCCTGCGCAGCGACCCGCCCACCGACGAGGAGGTCCGGGAGGCCGAGAAGGTGGCCCGGCGGACCCTCGACGACGCGTTCGCGGCGGTGGACTGTTCGGGCGCGCGCACCTGGGTCGGGGTGGCCGGCACGGTGACCACCTTGTCCGCGATCGCACAGCGACTGCCCGAATACGATCCGGCGGCAATTCATCTTTCCCATATTTCCCAGATTCGAGTCGAACAGATCAGCGACGATCTTTTTCGGATGACGCACGACGAACGCGCCGCGATCGGCGCCATGCACCCAGGTCGAGTGGACGTGATCGGCGGCGGTGCGCTGGTCGTGAAGGTGCTGGCAGACGAATTGGCGGAGCGCGCGGGTATCTCCGTCATGACTGTCAGTGAGCACGACATCCTGGACGGGATAGCACTGTCTATCAGCTAGTTCTCAGAATGTGGACGCTAAATTCCGCCTTTTGGGTGACAAATTGACTGGAATGATTCAGAAGGTGACGGCTTTGTGACAGGGCATTGCTGTGAAAAGGTTCTCACTTATGTTTACGCTCGTCTGACGCGGCGGTGAATGATCCGCCGCGCGTGGTGACCCCGGAAATGAACACTTGGGGCACGCGTGGAAGCGGGAGGACCTACATGCGAAAGGGACGCTTGGCCGCAATGGTCGCCGCCCCGCTGGCGGTGGCGATGATCGCCACCGGCTGCGGTGGAGGCGGCAGCGGCTCCGGAGACGACGGCATCGTCACCCTCGACTGGGGCGAGCCGGAGAACCCTCTGGTCCCGGCGAACACCACCGAAGAAAACGGCGGCTTCGTCATCAACGCCCTGTTCACCGGCCTGGTCGACTACCGGGCCAGTGATCTGAAGGTGGAGAACGCGGTCGCGGACTCGATCGAGTCCACCGACCACCAGAACTACACGATCAAGCTGAAGCCGGGCTGGACGTTCCACGACGGGACCCCGGTCAAGGCCAAGAACTTCGTGGATGCCTGGAACTACAACGCATACGGTCCGAACGGCCTCCAGGGCGCCAGCTTCTTCGAGCAGATCGACGGCTACGACCAGATGCAGTCCGAGGACCCGGACGGCAAGGACGGGCCGCAGCAGGCCCCGCCGCCGGCGGCCAAGGAGCTGTCCGGCCTCAAGGTCGTCGACGACAACACCTTCACCGTCAGGCTGAAGGCGCCGTTCACGATCTTCCCGGTCGTGCTGGGCTACTCCGCCTACATGCCGCTGCCGGACTCGTTCTTCAAGGACCCGAAGGCCTTCGAGGAACACCCGATCGGCAACGGGCCGTTCAAGTTCGAGTCCCGCGTTCCTAACCAGGAGCTGAACGTCACCGCGTACGAGAACTACGCGGGCGCCAACAAGCCGGCCATCAAGGGCGCCAAGTTCAAGGTCTACGAGCAGCTCGACAGCGCCTACCAGGACCTGACCGCGGGCAACCTGGACTTCCTGCGGGCGATCCCGGTCTCCGCGCTGATCGGTGACAAGTGGAAGCAGGACCTCGGCGAGCACGCCCACCAGAAGCCGGGTCTGCTGACCCAGACGCTGGGCTTCCCGCTCTACGACCCGAAGTTCAAGAACCCCTTGCTGCGCAAGGCGATCTCGATGTCCATCGACCGCAAGACGATCACCCAGCAGGTGTTCGCCGGTGGTCGTGACCCGGCGGACGGCTTCGCCACCGCGGCGGTCGACGGCTACCGCCCGAACCAGTGCGGTGAGGCCTGCGAGTTCAACCCGGAGAAGGCCAAGCAGTACCTGCAGCAGGCGGGTGGCTTCCAGGGCGTGCTGACCGTCGAGACCAACGGCGACGGCGGCCACAACGAGTGGGTGCAGGCGGTGGCCGCGAGCATCAAGCAGAACCTCGGCATCGAGACGCAGTTCGTCCCGACCCCGACGTTCGGCGAGTTCCGGCAGAAGGCCAACGGATACAAGTTCAGCGGCCTGTTCCGGACCGGCTGGAAGGCCGACTACCCGAACATCGAGACCTTCCTGACCCAGCTGTACCGCACGAACGCGTCGTCGAACGACTACAAGTACAGCAACCCGGCGTTCGACGCGGCGCTCGACAAGGCGAACGCGGCTCCCACCATCGAGGCGGCCACCGCTGCCTACGCCGATGCGGAGAAGCTGCTGGCCGACGACCTGCCGCTGATCCCGCTGTGGACGCAGCCGGTGCAGTACGGCTTCTCGGAGCGGATCGCTGAAGGTGAGGTCAAGGCTTACCGTGAACTTGACCTGACCACGGTGCGCCTGAAGCAGTAAGAACCGAGCCGGAGCCCGGCCCGCCGTGATCCGGCGGGCCGGGCCCTGCATTGGCTGTGATTAGGAGGCCCGAATGGGTCGCTACTTGTTGCGGCGGCTGCTGCAACTGATCCCGGTCTTCATCGGGACAACTCTGATCATCTACTTGCTCGTCTGGGCGATCCCGGGTGACCCGTTCGCGGGAAAGTGCGGCGACCGCGGCTGTCCGCCCGCCTACATCGCCGAGATGCACGAGAAGTACAACCTGAACGATCCGTTGATCGTTCAATACTTCAAGTACCTCGGGAAGCTCCTAACGGGTGATTTCGGGGAGACCTACGCGGGCATCCAGATCAGCACGCTGATCCAGAACGCCTACCCGACCACCATCAAGCTCGCCGTCGTCGCGCTGGTCATCGAGGGCATCATCGGCCTGGCGGCCGGCATCCTGACCGGCCTGCGCGGCCGCGGATTCCTGGACAACCTGGTCCTGGTGTCCACCCTGTTCCTGATCTCGCTGCCGGTGTTCGTCACCGGTTTCGTGCTGCAGATCACCCTGGGCAGCGAACTCGGCATCATCAAGCCAACGGTCAGCGCGAACCCGTCGATCGGGGAGCTGATCGTGCCCGGCTTCGTGCTCGGCTCGCTGTCCATGGCCTACGTGGCGCGGCTGACCAGGACCGCCATGATGGAGAACCGCCACGCGGACTTCGTCCGGACCGCGGTCGCCAAGGGGCTGGAACCCAAGCGCGTGGTCGGCGTGCACCTGCTGCGGAACTCGTTGATCCCGGTGATCACCTTCCTGGGCACCGACCTCGGCACGCTGATGGGTGGCGCGATCGTGACCGAGGGCGTGTTCAACATCCACGGCATCGGAGGCCTGGTCTTCAAGTCGATCCTGACCAAGGAAGGCGCCACGGTGACCGGGATCGTCACCCTGCTGGTGCTGGTTTACCTGCTGATGAACCTGCTCGTGGACATCCTCTACGCGGTTCTCGACCCGAGGATCCGATATGACTGACCAAAGTGTTTCCAGCCTGGTCACCGGCCCGGCCGTAGGACCGGAGGAGCCGGTCCCCTCGACTACTGGGGGCAAGTCCCAGAAGCCCCGCGGCCTCTGGGGCGACGCGTGGCTGGAACTGCGGCGCCGCCCGCTGTTCATCGCGGCGTCGCTGATCATCCTGGCGCTGCTGTTCATCACGGCGTTCCCGGGCGTGTTCACTTCGGTAGACCCGTCGTGGACGAACCTCTCCAAGTCCAGGCAGCCGCCTTCAGCCGAGGCCTGGTTCGGCTACGACAACCTCGGAAGGGACATCTTCGCCCGCGCGATCTACGGCACCCGCGCATCAATCGCGGTGGGTTTGCTGGCGACGCTGCTGACCGTGCTGTTCGGCGGCGCCGTCGGCATCATCGCCGGGTTCTTCGGCGGTTGGGTGGACAACCTGCTGTCCCGGTTCTCCGAGATCTTCCTGGGCCTGCCGTTCGTGCTGGGCGCGATCGTCATCCTGACCACCTTCAACGCCGAGGAGGCCATTCCCAGCGCGACGCGGATCGTCGCCCAGGTCGTGCTGACGATCGCGGTGCTGTCCTGGCCGATCTCGATGCGCATCATGCGCTCGGCGGCGATCTCGGCGAAGCAGCAGGACTACGTGAAGGCGGCGCGGGCGCTCGGCGCCAGCGCGCCGCGGATCATCCTGCGGCACATGCTGCCGAACTGCCTCGCACCGGTGCTGGTGTACTCGACGATCGCGTTGGGCGGCTTCATCGGTGCCGAGGCGACGCTGTCGTTCCTGGGCATCGGGTTGCGCGACCCGGTCGTGTCGTGGGGCGTGATGATCGCCGAGTCGCGCTTCTACATCCAGGCGGCGCCGCACCTGCTGTTCTTCCCGGCCGGGTTCCTGGTGATCACGGTGCTGGCGTTCGTGATGCTCGGTGACGCCGTGCGCGACGCGCTCGACCCGAAGCAGAGGTAGGAGAAACCGCTTTGTCTACTGTGGACAAGAAGGCTCCGGCGGAGCGGCTGCTGGAGGTCGACGACCTGCACGTGGAGTTCCGCACCCGGGACGGCGTGGCCAAGGTCCTCAACGGGGTGAGCTACCACGTCGACGCCGGCGAAACCCTCGCCGTGCTCGGCGAATCCGGCTCCGGCAAGAGCGTCACCGCGCAGACCATCATGGGCATCCTCGACATCCCGCCCGGTGCGATCACCGGCGGGGCGATCCGGTACCAGGGCGAGGACCTGCTCACGGCATCGGAAAACCGTCGCCGGAAGTTGCGCGGCGACTCGATGGCGATGATCTTCCAGGACGCGCTGTCCGCGCTGAACCCGGTCTACACCGTCGGGTTCCAGATCGCCGAGCAGCTGCGGATGCGCCGCGGCATGTCCCGCAAGGCCGCCATGGCCAGGGCCGTCGAGCTGCTGGACCAGGTGAAGATCCCGAACGCCAAGCAGCGCGTGAAGGAGTACCCGCACCAGTTCTCCGGCGGCATGCGGCAGCGCGCGATGATCGCGATGTCGCTGGCGCTGGACCCCGAACTGCTCATCGCCGACGAGCCCACCACCGCGCTGGACGTCACGGTGCAGGCCCAGATCATGGACCTGCTCGACGAGCTGCGCCGGGAACTCGGCATGGGGCTCATCCTGATCACCCACGACCTGGGCGTGGTCGCCGAGGTCGCGGACCGGATCGTGGTGATGTACGCGGGGCGGATCGTGGAGTCCGCGGACGCCTACTCGCTGTACAAGCAGCCGGGCCACCCTTACACCGAGGGCCTGATGCGGTCGATCCCGCGCCTGGACCTCAAGGGGCAGGAGCTGGAGACCATCAAGGGCCTGCCGCCGAACCTGCTCGCGGTGCCGCCGGGTTGCCCGTTCCACCCGCGCTGCCCGCGCGCCCAGGAACGCTGCCGCCAGGAGGTGCCGACCTACCACCAGTTGGGTCTGGGGCGGGCCAGCGCCTGCCACTTCGCGGAGGAGTTGATGACCCGTGGCTGAGCCGATCCTCCAGGTGCGGGACCTGGTCAAGCACTTCCCGGTCACCCAGGGCGTGCTGTTCAAGCGCACCATCGGCCACGTGCGGGCCGTTGATGGCGTGTCGTTCGATCTAAACCGGGGCGAAACGCTCGGCGTGGTGGGCGAGTCCGGCTGCGGTAAGTCGACCCTGGCGCAGGTGCTGATGCGGCTGGAGAAGCCGACCAGCGGCACTGCCCTGTTCGAGGGCCGCGACATGTTCAAGATGCGCGGCGCCGAGCTGCGCAAGCTGCGCCGCGACCTGCAGATCGTGCTGCAGGACCCGTACACCTCGCTGAACCCGCGGCGCACCGTGGGCGACATCATCGGGGAGCCCTTCGAGATCCACCCCGAGGTGGCGCCGAAGGGCGAGCGGCGGCGGAAGGTGCAGGAACTGCTGGAGGTGGTGGGGCTCAACCCGGAGCACATCCAGCGCTACCCGCACCAGTTCTCCGGCGGACAGCGGCAGCGCATCGGCATCGCGCGGGCGCTGGCGTTGCGGCCGAAGGTGATCATCTGCGACGAGCCGGTGTCCGCGCTGGACGTCTCCATCCAGGCGCAGGTGATGAACCTGCTCGGCGACCTGCAGCACGAGTTCGGGCTGTCGTACGTGTTCATCGCCCACGACCTCGGGGTGGTCCGCCACCTGTCGGACCGGGTGGCGGTGATGTACCTCGGCAAGATCGTGGAGATCGGCTCCGACGAGCAGATCTACGAGCACCCGCAGCACCCGTACACGCAGGCGCTGCTGTCGTCGGTGCCGGTGCCGGACCCGACGCTGCGCGGCAAGCGCGAGATCATCCGGCTGACGGGTGACGTGCCGAGCCCGGCCAATCCGCCGTCGGGCTGCCGCTTCCGCACCCGGTGCTGGAAGGCGCAGGACATCTGCGCGGAGAAGGTCCCGGAGCTGGAAGTCCGCCTGGGCGACCATCCCTCGGCCTGCCACTTCGCCGAGGAACGCCCCCGCGTGATCTCCTGACGGGCGATTTTTTCGAGGTGAGGGGCGCCCTTGGGCGGTATAGCCACCCAAGGGCGCCCCTCACCTCTCACCGGATCCGGTGGTTCAGGCGTCGAGCGCGCCGTCCTTGACGGCACGCAGGAACGCCTGCCACCGAGCAGGAGTGACGCGTAAGTGCCCGCCGTCGCGGTCTTTCGTATCCCGAATCCCGACGGCGTCGAAGCCGATACCGACTTCGACGCAGTTGCCGCCATTGCCGCCGCTTCGGCTGCTCTTCCGCCAGCCGACCTCGACGCAGTTGTCGTTGTGTGGGCTATAACTGGACTTCCGCCATCCAACCTCGACGCAGGTGCCTTGCCCCTGCGAGTACGAGGACTTTCTCCAGAGAGTCGCTTCATCGCGCTGCATCCGTAGTCTCCAAACGTCATCGCGCGAACTCGTCCGCGACGCGCAGGATGAACTTCTCCGACTCCACCGGGTCCAGCGCAGCCGCCACGAGCTGTTGCCACAGCAGAGTGTATGCGTGCACATCGTCGTGTCTGTCCAGGTAGCGGCCGTCAGTGAAGTCCTCGACGTAGACGAACTCAAGCGGACCGCCGTTGCCGGGCGACGGTACGCGGAAAAGCTTGAAGTCGTGCGTCGCACGCGGTGCTGTCGCTGCGTCAAAAGGAAGAACCTGAATTTGGACGTTTCGAAGTCGCGCGATCTCGGCCGTGTGGCGGAGCTGATTTTCCATCAGCTCCCGATCACCTACGAGGCGGCGAAGTGACGACTCAGAAAGGACGAAGCTGACCTGCGGCGCGTTCGGCTTGGCCAGGACGGCTTGCCTCTCCAGCCGGGCTTCCACCGCATCCTCTGTGGACTGATCGCTGGGTTGCACCTGAGACGTGGTGAACAGCGCGCGGATGTACTGCTCCGTTTGAAGCAAGCCCGGCACGATCTCGGTCTGGTACTGGAAGATCGCAGCGGCGTCGGCTTCGAGATCCACTGCCATGCGGAAGTACTTGGAGTACACGGACCGATAGCCGGACCATCGACCACGATCCTGGCTCCCGCGTGCCAGATCGAGCAGCTCGTCCAGGTCGATGGCGTTCGGTGCGTGCTGCTCGTACGCGTTCGCGAGCTTCTTCAACACATGCTGCGGCAGCGCGGTTTGGCCGCGTTCGATCCTGCTCATCGTGCTGTTGGTCTTCCCGATGAGCTTGCCCGCGGCATCGAGGTCGAGACCGGTCTGCTCCCGCGCGTGGCGCAAGAGATGACCTACGAGCAGTCGCCGGACAGTCGGTGTTGGCATGCCGTAGAGCATCGCATTTGATCTGTGCTCCGCAGCGTAACCCGTTCGCATGGTTGTTGATCGTTTAGCTTGCGCCTCATGAGACGCATCAATCACAGTAAAGTGGGATTGCAACAAGTCGGGAGATGCAATGTTCGGAAGCTTCGGGGTGGACTGGTTTGGCGGCCTGTGGGGGTTGGGCGGCACGCCTTCGGCGTGGCCGCGAAGCGGGCCGAGCCGCATGCGGCGGTGACGTCGTTCTGCGGGGTTGAGGTGGAGGCGTGGCAGGTGCAGCGGTTGCCTCCCGAAATCGAGTGGATCGACGAGGACACCTGCATGGACTGCTGGCGGCGCATCAGCTCGCGGTGGGCCACGGGGTCGTGAGTGCGAGATCCGGTTCTTACCGGTTTTCGCACTCACGACCCCTGACCGGCACGAACGCAACCCACAGCAATGAGGAGAAATCATGTTCTGGCTTCAGGTGAGCACTCTCGTCCTGGTCAACGTGCTGATCGCGAGCCTGCTGCTCATCCGGCCTCCGCGTGCGCAGCACAGCGGTGCCGGTGAGGGTGCTTTGAATGTGTGGGCAGCTGATCGAGGACATCGAGGCGGAGCGACAACGGGAAGCCGTGGCTACCGGTCGGCACCACCTCGATACCGAGACCTTTGCGCGCTTGCGCATCTGACCGCGAGACCTGGTCCGGCGCATCCCCTCCCTCGCCGGACCGCATGGTGGCCGGGCGCTCCGCCCCCGACCCAGCGCCCGGCCACCCCCGGAGGGATCGCTGCGCCCGGCTCCGCTCGTGAGTGCTTTGGGCTGCTACAGCAACCCAAAGTACTCACGGGCCTGACGGTCAGCTGAGCGGGCGGAGGCCTGCGTAGAGGACCGCTAGTTCGTGCGCCGGGCGTTGCTCGGCCACGGCGCGGCGGTACATGTTCAGGGCTCCCACGATCAGCGATCGCAACTCGGCCGTCGTGACGTCGGCGCGGACCGCTCCCGCCTGTTGCGCGCGTTCCAGCAGCGTGCCGATGGCGTTGTTGAAGTCGTTTTCCGGGCAGGCCGTTCGCGGTTGCTGGCCCGTCGATTCCAGGGCGTCGCAGATGTCCTTGTTCAGCGCGGCGTGCTCGATCACCCGCTGGAAGTAGTCGAAGAACGCCCGGCCGGGGTCGTCGGCCGTCGCGTGGTCGCGGGCCTCCTCGACCATCCGCTGGATCCGCTCCACCACGACCGCCTCGAAGAGCGCTTCCTTGGTGGGGAAGTGGCGGTAGACGGTGCCGGGCCCGACGCCGGCCCGGCGGGCGATGTCGTCCAGGGGGACGGCCAGGCCTTCGGCGGCGAACAGCTCCTGGGCCGCGGCCAGGACCCGTTCCCGGTTGCGCTGGGCGTCCGCGCGCAGCCGCTTTCCCGAGGCGTTCTTGGTCGTCACGAGTCGAGCCTACCGTTGCCGTGGACAAGCGGGGCGCGCGTTCCGTATATTGCGAAAGCGGGGCGCACGTTCCGGTTGCGCCTGATGCGGAGGCAGAAGTGTCCACAGCAGACAAGGTCGTACTGGTCGTCGGAGCCACCGGGCAGCAGGGCGGCGCCACCGCCGCACAGCTGCTCAAGCGGGGCTGGCGGGTTCGGGCATTCACCCGCAGCGCGTCCAGCGCCGCCGCGCGGCGGCTCGCCGAGGCCGGCGCGGAACTGGTCGAGGGAGACATGGGCGACCGGGCGGCGCTGGAGGACGCGATGCGGGGCGTGCACGGCGCTTTCAGCGTCCAACCGACCTTCATCACGCCCGAGCTGACGCCCGACCTGACGAACGAGAAGGAGATCGGGTGGGGCAAGAACGTCGCCGACGCGGCGAAGGCCGCCGGGGTGCGGCACCTCGTCTACGCCTCGGCGACCAACGCGGAGCAGCGGATCGGCTCCCCGACCCTGGACAACAAGTGGGCGATCGAGGAGCACATCCGCGCGCTGGGCGTACCCGCCACGATGCTGCGGCCGGTGTCGTTCATGGAGAACTACATCGTGATGATGCCCGGGCAGGCCGCCACGGACGGCGAGCTGGTGAGCGCGGTCAGGGCCGACGTGTCGCAGCCCCTGATCGCGTTGGAGGACATCGGCGCGTTCGCCGCGCTGGCCTTCGGGAACCCCGACGATTACGTCGGTCGGGCGGTGGAGATCGCCGGGGATTCGTTGACGCCGCCGGAGATCGCCGCCGCGCTGTCCCGCGCGACCGGCCGGGAACTCCGCCACGTCGAACTGCCGCTGGAGCCCCTGCGCGAGCAGAACCCCGTCCTCTACCGCGCCTACTCCGCGATCAACGAGCTGGACCTGTCGGTGGACATCCCGGCCCTGCGCCGAGTCCACCCGGGCCTGATGACCTTCGAAACCTGGCTCGCCAAACAGTTCTGATCTTCCAACGCGAAGGGCACCTTCGCCGAAGGTGCCCTCCGCGTGCGCTCAAATGGTGAGGATGCGGTCGCTGAAGTTCTCCGCGTACTCGACGACGAGCCCCGGCGGCAGCGCGGCGGCGAGGCGCTTGGCCAGGGTGAGCCCGGTGCGCCGGAAGTTCAGCGCGGCCTCTTCGGAGGGGAACGCCGAGTCGGGCGGGTAGTTCTGGTCGAGGATGCCCTGGTAGTCGTGGTCCCAACGGGCGATGTCCAGCAGCAGGTCGGCCGGGAGGTCGAGCACGTCCCGGATCTCGTCCGGCAGGTAGTTCGCGGCGACCGCCTCCTCGGGCCCGAAGCGGACCCAGAACGGCCCGGCCCCCCATTCTGCGCCGAGCCGGACGCTGGCCGGACGGCTTCCCGCCGGAGGCCACTGCGAACCGTCCACGCGGGCCAGCGGCTCGGGATGCGCGGAGATCACATAACCGCTGGCGGCGATGCTGAGCGCGACGGGAATCCGCTTGCCGCCGAATTCGACGACGTAGGTCGGACGGTTGTGGCCGACGACCCGGGCCGCCTCGGTTCCGCTGGTCGCGACGTGCATGACCAGCTTGTTGATCAGGTCGCCGCTGACGCCGCACCGCGCGAAGTCCGCGCCGTGGCGGTTCCTGATCAAATCCGCGCCTGATTCAGTCATCTTCCCGTTCTCTGTCCGCCGCGCCGGCCTGGATGATTTCCTTGTAGTAGCTTACCCGGACGCTCGGTCCGAGTTCGGCGGCCAGTTTTTCCGCCAGTCGCCTGCCGCGCGCCTCCCAGCGAACTTCCGCTTCTTCGCTGGGGAATTCCGCTGAAGCGGGGTCGGCCGGATCCCAGATCTGCTGGAATTCGTCATCCCACTCGTTCAGTTCGGCGACCAGTTCCACGGATACGCCGAACTTCTCCGCCAGGTCTTCGGGTTCGGCGTTGTTCTCGAAGCGATCCGCGCTGGTGGTGACCCAGAGCGGCCCCGTTCGCCATTCCGGCGAGAGGCGCACCGAGATCAAGGCTTGGTCCATCGCTAATATCCCCGGTGTTTCGGATCGGTCTCTGAGTTGGGATCTTTTTGGGCGCCCTTGAACGGATCATCGGCGCCTCTCATGTTGGCTCCGACGATGAATCCATTGCTGCCGACGCTCACCGCGACGTACTGCTTCTGGCCATTGTGCTCGACCTCGTAAATCGGGCGGCCGGGTGCCTTTCCCTGGGTGTACCCGGTGTACTCGCCTTCCGTGGCCGCTTTGTGAACGAAATCCGGCACTTCTTCCTTGGGGATCCCGGCTTGCTCGAACTGGCTCCCGTGCTCTTCGTAGATGTGCTCCAGTCCAGCCCCGCGCTTGCCGCCTTTGCCCTCTTCTAGGAAGACGATCTTCCCGTTGGGGTCCTTGCCGATCTCCACGACCCGGTCCGCGCTGATCTTGATCCCCTGCGCCTGGGCCTCCTCGATGAGGGCCTGCTTCTGCTGGGCCTTGGGATCGGTCTTCGAGGGGTCGGAGGGATCGGTCGGGTTGGTGGATTGATCGCCCTGTTCGGCCCGACCCTTGTCGGCGTATTCCTTGGTGGCCCTGATGGCGCTCTTGGCGCCCTTGCCGGCGTCGACGTTGCCGACCTTCGTCGGCTGGTTCTTCTTGCCGCTGCGGGTTCCGCCGGGGCCGTCCGGGGTTTTGGTGCTGTGCAGCCCGAACCAAACGGCGAGGGCGAGGAACGTGAGGAATCGCATCGCGCCCGCCTAATCGTTGAGGAGCTTGTTGAGGTTGGTCAGGCTGGTGATCAGGGCCGTGGTGTAGGTGAAGATGCGCGCGGCCCACTTGACCACCGCGGCGGCGATCTGCGCGGCGACCACCGGGATGGTGACCACGAAGATCGCCTCGACCGCCCACACGATCACCCTCGCCACCAGGTCGGCGATCAGGTCGCGAACGATTTCGCGGGTCTGCTCCACCAAACCGCCCGCGCCCTGGGTGGCCTCCGCCATCGCCGCGGAGATCGCGGCCAGCCCCCCGACGGCCTCCACGTTGTTGCCCATCAGGCGGCGGTAGGCGTCCGCGGCCCGGCCGTGCCAGCCGGACACGTCCGCCTCGACGCTCGCGCGCAGGTCCTCGGCCATGGAGCCGAGTTCCTGGGCCATGTTGTTCCACGTCGAGGCGTGCGACATGACCACGTCCGGCTTGCCGGTCAGCTCGTCCAGCATCTCGCGCAGCGGCTCGAAGTACTCCATGGCCCAGCCCAGGCCGTTGGACAGCAGTGCGCTGAACGGGTCCAGCGCGCTCGCCGCGACCTCGATCGCCAGGCCCGTGCCGGCCAGCAGGTCGTCGACCCAGCCCTCGCTCTTGATCGCATCGACCAGGCCCTCGATGCTGTCGGCCAGCCCGGCGCCGGTCCACGCCTCGCGGGACGACTCGACGGGGGCGACCAGTGACTTGTCGGTCATGGCATGCCCTCGCCTGCGGAGCGGATCAGGTCGGCGTGGTCCTTGTCGAGGGATTCGTAGTAGTCGGCGGTGTCGCGCAGCGCTGCCGCGGCGAGTTCGAGGTTCTCCGCCACGTACGCGATCAGCTCGTCCTGGTCGGCGTGCCGTTCCTCCAGCAAGCCGGAAATCCACCCGCACAGCGGCCCGTACGCCTGGTCGTCCTTCGTGATGTGCGAGCTGGCGGATTTCACCGCGCCGAACCGCGCCTGGATCTCCGACACCTTGCTCGCGTGGGCGCGCAACTGCTCGGCGTCGACGCTGTACCCGTCGCTCATGTCACCACCGCCGCTCGTCGAGGTAGGAGTGCGTCTCGTAGTCCTGGTCGTCAACGCCGGGAGCGGCGGCGCTTTCCGGAGCCGGACCGCTCCGCAGGTGCTGCCCGACGCTGTCCGCGATCGCCCGCGCCGCCGGGGATTGGGTGCCCACCGTGTCCGCGATGATCTCCTGCGACCGGTCGGCGAGCTTGTTCTTGGCCTCGCCGAGAGTCGCAATGATCGTGCGAGCGACGACCTCCGGGCTCGTCCGCTGCATCCGCTCGGTCAGCCGCAGGTCTACCAACGCGCCGGTCGAGTCGATCGTGACCTCGGTCAGCCCGTTCGGATCGCTCGCGGTGACCCGCACTTCCTGCAGCCGCTCGCTCATCGCTTGGGTGTCGGCGGCCAGCTTGTCGATCCGGTCCTTCCAAGCGGTCAAGCGCTCGTGAGCGCTGTCCGGATCGAGGATGTTCCCCTCCATGTCCCTCCGATTCGCGTAACGGTCAAAGTGCCGAGATCGAATCTTAAGCAGCGGAGCACCCATCCAGAGGAGGAACCGAAGAACCGGTCAAACCAACGATGTCGGCACAAATGCGCTCGGTCACGGTGGTGTTGCTGGGCGCTACGGCGCTCCTCGCGAGCCGGCCGACCCGTCCTCGCGCGGTCCATTTTGGACGGAGTGTGGAGCGGACTGGCCGGCGGGGACGACGGCGCCCACGGGGGCGGTGGCCTTTTCGAGGTGAAGGGCGCCTTTTGCCGGGTGAACTCGGGTGAACTCGGCAAAAGGCGCCCTTCGAGCCTCATCGGATCGGTCAGGCGGAGCGTTCGCCGCTGCCGATGCGGGGGAACGGGTGGATGGAGAACACCACCTCGACCGGGACCTCGAAGTGCTCCGCTATGCGCAGCGCCAGGTGCAGGCTCGGGCTGTACTCGCCGCGCTCCAGGTAGCCGATCGTCTGGTAGTGCACGCCGAGCGCCTCGGAGAGCTGCCGGCGGGAGATCCCGCGTTCGGCCCGCAGCATCGCGATGCGGTTGTAGATCGTCTCGCTCATGGTCCCCTCCGCCGGCGTCACCGCACGCGCTGCATGGCCTTCTCGCGCCGCGCGGCCACGCTCGACCCCGACTCGCGCCGCGCCATCCGGCGCAGCACCACCGGGGCCACCACCAGGCCGACCACGGCCCACAGGCCGAGCACCCCGACAGTCTCCAGGTGCCGCCAGGACTCGCCGATCTCGGCCGCCGCCATCCCGTCCGGCAGCAGCGCCGACCGCATGCCGAGCCCGAGCCAGTACATCGGGAAGACCTGCGCGATCCACTGCAACCACTCCGGGTACCCGGTGATCGGGTAGAAGATCCCGGAGATCGCGATCAGCCCCATCATCGGCAGCATGATCAGGCCCAGACTCCGCGGGTTGGCGAACAGCGAGCCGATGATCGCGCCAATCGGCATCGTCGCGACGAGCCCCAGCACCAGCACCCAAACCAGCGTCAGCCAGGTGTCGACACCGGTGGCCAGGCCGTCGAACATCACCAGGCCGGGCACCAGCAGGATCACCAGGCTGACCAGCGACATGCACCCGATCAGCGTGATCTTGCCGATCAGGTAGCCGAACATCCCGTCCGGGGTGGCCTTGGCGCGCAGCAGGGTGCCGTCCTCGCGCTCGACCGTCAGTTGTTGCGCGATGGTGATCAGCCCGGAGAACCCGATGCCCATGCCGAGCGCGCCGGGCAGCGTCATCGCGCCCAGCGAGAAACCGGCCACTGTGGACCCGCGCTGGAACGACATCACGACCAGCAGGATCACGGTGGGGAACAGGTAGCCCCACAGGTCCTGCGGGGTGGTCAGGGTCTGGCGGAACTCGATCCAACCGCGCTGCAGGCCGGCGCGTGCGGCGTTGGCCTTCACCGGTTGACCTCCTCGGCGTTGAAGGGCAGCGCGGCGTCGTCGCCGTGCCCGGATTCGTGCGCGCGCACCATCGCCATGTAGGTGTCCTCCAGGGTGGCCCGGCGCACCTCCAGTTCGGTGATTTCGTCGCCGTGCTGCGCGAACAGGTCCCGGACGAAGTGGGTGGCATCTGCGGCCGAGTGCACGTAGCGCTTGCCGTCGCGGGTCCACCTGACCTCCGACTCGGCGGCCACCTGCCGGGACAGCTCGTCGGCGGAGCCGTCGGCGACGATCCGGCCGCCGGCCAGGATCAGGATGCGGTCGGCCAGCTTCTCCGCCTCGTCCAGGTCGTGCGTGGTCAGCAGGATGCCGGTGCTGTCGTCGGCGAGCCGGTGCACGAGGTCGTGGAACTCCCGGCGGGCCTGCGGGTCGAAGCCGACCGTGGGCTCGTCCAGGAACAGCAGTTCCGGGCGGCCGACGATGCCGATCGCGACGTCGAGCCGGCGGCGCTGACCGCCGGAGAGCTGCCCGGCCCGCTTGTTCGCGTGCTCGGTCAGGCCGACCGCCGCGATGAGTTCGTCGACGTCCCAGGGCCGGGTGATCTGCGCCGTGGAGTACGGCGAGTAGTAGGTCCCCATGTGTGCCAGGAGCTCCCGGACGCGCCACTTGCTGTGGTCGCGCCATGACTGCAGCACGACGCCGAGCCGGGCCCGCCAGTTTTCGTCGCCGCGCGCCGGGTCGGTGCCGAGGACTTGGACATCGCCGCCGGAGCGCATCCGGAAGCCTTCCAGGACCTCGATCGTCGTGGTCTTGCCCGCCCCGTTCGGCCCCAGCAGCGCCACCACCTCGCCCCGGCGCGTGGCGAAGTCGACACCCTTGAGGACGTCGGTCGTGCCGTACCGCATCCGCAGGTCGCGGACCTCGAGCGCGGCGTCATCGTCGGGTAACCGCACCGGCGGCAGTGGTGCCGCCGATTCGTTCGCGACTGTCATAACCCCAGTGCCTTCCATAGCAAGGATAGGTCTACATGTAGCACATATGCTACATGCTGAACTATCAACTGCATCGACCGGAGCGGAGGTTGCTCCCGAGCTTCGGGCAATTGGGATGAATCCGAACGGGTGGTTGGGCTGGCTGGATTCGCCGCCGCCGTCGTCGGTGAATCCACGCGGTGTCGCCTCGGGTGGAATTGTTTTCGTATTTTTCGGGTGATGTTCCGAGCTGGTCTCGAGATTTGTTTTTGGTGCATGGATTCAATTGATCTTGTGTAATTGATCAAATCTGGCTCGCTGCGCGTCGCGAAAAAGAGTGGAGTGTGCCTCGAAAAAGCCTCTTACATCGTGTTGAGCTGGGAAAATGTCGATCCTCGTGCCGTTCTCCGATCCGTGGTTGCAATTTTCGAATGAGGTGTCACCGCATGAGGTGAGCCCTGTTGTTCCGAGTTGCCGACCTTTGTGTCGATGGCGATACGGTATTCCGTGCGAGGCTGACGGAGAAGTGTTGGAACCGGTTCGCCTCGTCCGAATTGGTCGGCGCGGAACTCGGCGCCGCAAGTCCCGGTTCTCATGGAAGGAAGTGCTTTGATGCGTACTGCGAAGCGCGTGCTGACGGTTGCCGCGGTGAGCCTCCCGATGCTGCTCGGAGCGACGGCCGTGGCGATGGCCGACGGCAACCACGACGGCTCCCCGACGCAGGTGCAGAACCAGGACGAAGTCCAGGTGAGCAAGCCGACGAACACGAACGTTTCGCCCTCGACCGTGGTCCAGATCGGCGGTCACAAGCAGGTCGCCAACACCGGCTCGACTCAGACCAACAACGCTGACCAGGACCAGGACGGCGACTGGGACGGCAACGCCCAGGCGCAGCTGGTCAAGGACGGGTCCCCGACGCAGGTGCAGAACCAGAACGAGATCCAGGTGAGCAAGCCGACGAACACGAACGTTTCGCCCTCGACGGTCGTCCAGATCGGCGGCAAGGAGCAGATCGCCAACACCGGCTCGAACCAGACCAACAACGCCAACCAGACCCAGGCAGGGGACTGGCAGGACAACACCCAGGCCCAGGTGGTCGGCAAGCACTGATTTCCGCGTCAGCAGGCCCCGCTCCCGTTCGCCAGGAGCGGGGCCTTCTGGTGGTTCCAGCCCACTGCGGCGTCGCGGTTCAGGGCGAGACGGCCCTGCGGGCGGCGGCGATCAGCGTCTCGGCGGTGGCCCGGTCCAGCGGCTCGCCGGTGATCAGCCAGTGGTAGACCAGTGGCCCGAACAGCAGGTCCCGGATGGTTTCCGCGGTGATCACTCGGTTCGCGAGTAAGTTCCGGCGATCCGCGGATCTGACCAGCTGATCGGATGTGCCATAAAATTCCCTATGAATCTTTAATAAAGGGGACGATAGAGTAGTTTTGCATCCGATATGGAGATCATGTGGAGGGGGCATGAGCGCGATCTACAAGTCCGAGGCCGGCGCGAGCGAGATCCGGCGGCACTACCTGGAGGTGCTGAGCGCCTGGCCGGTCCCCGCCGAGCACGTGTGGGTGCCGACCCGCGAGGGGGAGACGTTCGTCGTCGTCTCCGGGCCGGAGGACGCACCGCCGGTGCTCTTGCTGCACGGCTCGGGGGCGAACACGACGATGTGGCTGCCCGACATCGCCACCTGGGCGCGGCACTTCCGCACCTACGCCGTGGACGTCATCGGTGAGCCGGGCCTGAGCGCGCCGTCCCGCCCGCCTCTGGCGTCCGAGGCCTACGCGTTATGGCTGGACGACGTGCTGGAGGGGCTCGGGATCACGAGGACCTCGATCGTCGCGACCTCGCTCGGCGGCTGGCTGGCGCTGGACTACGCCACCCGCAAGCCGGAGCGGGTGGCGAGCCTGGCCCTGCTGTGCCCCGGCGGCGTGGGGCGGCAGAAGGTGGGTTGGCTGTTCAAGGCGTTGCTCCTGCGCGCGTTCGGCCGCCGGGGCGTGCGGCGATCGGCGGGAAAGGTCGCGGGTCTGGACCCGGTGCAGGACAAGGCAGTCCTCGACGCCCTGGTGCTGACCTTCACGCAGTTCAAACCGCGCGCGGAGCGGCTGCCCGTGTACTCCGACGACGCGTTGCGGCGCCTGACGATGCCCGTGCTCGTGGTGGTCGGCGGACGCGACGCCATGTTCGACTCCGCGGGAACCGCCCGGCGGGTGCGCCGGTGCGTGCCGCACGCGACCGTGAACCTCCTGCCCAAGGTCGGGCACGCGATCCTCGGCCAGACCGATCCCGTCCTGGAGTTCCTCCGCGGCTGATCCGCGGGCCAGCAGCAGAAGCGGCCCTCGCTCCGGTTCGCGCGAGGGCCGCTGTTCGGGGAATCCGCTACACGCGTTGCGCCACGAACTCCGCCAGGTCGGCGGACTGCTGGACCCGGGACTCCTCGTGGACGTACATCATGTGGCCTGCGGGGTAGTAGCGGACGTCGACGTTCTCCCGCAGCCGCTCCGGAATCGGCAGCTGCGCCAGCACGTGCTCGGCCGCGAAGTACGGGGTCGCGCCGTCGGTGTAGCCGCAGCCGACGTGGATCCGCAGGTGCCGGTTGGCCTGGAACGCCGCACCGAGCTTGTCCACAACGGACACGCTCGCGCCCTCGAACTCCTTGTAGGACCAGGGCTGCACCCGGCTGGACAGCGTCTCGTACGGCAGATCGCTGGCGTAGTCGAGCTCTTCGCGCAGGTAGTGGTTGATCGCCGCCGCGTAGGCGCCGCGGATGCCGGAGATGCTCGGGTCGTCGCTGAAGTGCTCCCCGGCGGCATCCGGCTCCCAGCCGGTGAACCGGCCGTCCATCCGGCCGACCGTCGCCCGCTGGTCGCGCAGCAGTTCGGTGAAGAACCGGATGTGCTCGATGCGCAGGTTGGCGCGGTCGACATATTCCTCGGACAGCCCGGACAACGCGGCGACCCGCCGAACGATGTCCTCGCGCTCTGACGAGCTCAACCGCGCGCCGCGAGCCAGCGCCCACGGGTAGTCCTCGGCGGCGAACTTCTCCGCCTCGTCCAGGACCTCGCGCAGCGGCCGGTCGCCGTGCTTGCCGTGGTAGTGCGCGATCGCCGCGTACGTCGGCAGGAACAGCGAGTACGGCAGGTCGTTGCCTTCGGTGAACCGGATTGTGCCCATGTCCAGCACCGAGGAGATCAGCAGCAGGCCGTTCGGGTAGAGCCCGTGCCGCGACTGCAGGTGCTCGGCGAGCGCGGCGGCGCGCAGCGTGCCGTAGGACTCGCCGGCGAGGTACTTCGGCGACATCCAGCGGCCGTTGCGGGTGGTCCACAGCCGGATCACCTCGGCGATCGACTCGATGTCCCGCTGGTAGCCGTGGAAATCGCCCGGCGTGCCGCCCTCGACCGCCCGCGAGTACCCGGTCGACACCGGGTCGATGAACACCAGATCGCTGTGCCGCAGCAGGGTTTCCGGGTTGTCGACCAGCCCGTACGGCGGCGGCGCGAGATCGCCGGCGTCGCCGGAGACGACCCGGCGCGGGCCGAGCAGCCCGAGGTGCAGCCACACGCTGGAGGAGCCCGGGCCGCCGTTGAACGCGAACGTCACCGGTCTGGTGCCGGGTTCGGCGTCGGCCACGTAGGAGGTCAGGAACACCTCGGCCCTGGGCTTGTAGCCCTCGAACTTGCCGTCGGAGTGGACCTCTTCGCGCAACACGATCCGGCCGGTCGTCGCGGTGTAGGCCAGTTCCGCGCCGTCCGCGGTGATCGTGTGGTGGGTGCTGACCAGATCATCGACCGGTTCGGCCGGGGTGGTCGATTCCTTGACCTCGTCGGATTTCTCCTCGCTGGCTGCCATGCCGCCCACATTACGTGCCGTCGAACGGGGTTTCTGCCATTTTTGGGAGGTGCCCGACACGCCCTCCAGGCTGATCGCCGACCCGGTCGGCGACCCCGCCGCCGCAGCCCCGAACGCGAACCGGATCGCCGAACTCGACGAGCTGGTCACCCACTGCACCGCCTGCCCGCGGCTGGTCGAGTGGCGGGAAGAGGTGGCGCGGGTCAAGCGCGCGGCGTTCCGAGACGAGGAGTACTGGGGACGACCGGTGCCCGGCTTCGGCCCGCCCGACGCGGAGATCGCGATCGTCGGACTTGCCCCGGCGGCGCACGGGGGGAACCGGACGGGCCGGATCTTCACCGGCGACCGCTCCGGCGATGTGCTGTTCCAGGCGCTCTACGACATCGGCCTGGCTTCGCAGCCGGCGGCCCGGCACATCGACGACGGTTTGACGTTGCGCCACACCAGGATCACGGCGCCGGTGCACTGCGCCCCGCCGGCCAACAAACCGACGCCGACCGAACGCGACACCTGCCGCCCGTGGCTGGTCCGCGAACTCGACCTGCTGCGCCCGACGCTGCACGTGGTCGTGGTGCTGGGCGCGTTCGGCTGGCAAGCCCTGCTCCCGGTCCTGGCGGACGCGGCCTGGGAAGTCCCCAAACCCCGACCGAAGTTCGGCCACAACGCCCACGTAGAGCTCCCGCCGGCGGACGGCGGGAACCCCCTCCACCTCCTCGGCTGCTACCACGTCAGCCAGCAGAACACCTTCACGGGGAAGCTCACCCCGGCGATGCTGCGCGGCGTGCTGGAACACGCGAAGAGGCTGGCGGAGCTAACGTGAGCTCGAGCACGTACTTGACGTACTTGACGTACTTGCTGGCGGTCGGCACACTGTTGAGGACTGAACAGGGGAGCTGCCATGTCTGCCGTTCACTACGACAGCTACACCGAAGCGCGTGCGCATCTGAAGGATCTGCTGGATGCGGCAGAGAAAGGGCGGGTCGCCACGGTTCGCCGGGAGTCGGCCAGAACAGCCGTCGTTGACGTCGAGCGGCTGCGTCACTTTCTTGCGTCGCTCGTGCCTTCACGGGCGCAAGTGGTTCCGGAGGCTGACGGCTGGTCTGTGTTCATTCCTGGACTCCCGGTGGCCGCAGATGGAGCGACCTTCGACGAGGCGATCGCCGAGATGATCGAAGCGTTGCGCGAGTACGCCGATGACTGGCAGGAACGTCTGTTGGACGCCCCGAATCACCGCGAGAACTGGGGTTTGGTCCAGTTGATCAGTCTCAGCGATGATGACCAGTTGACCGACTGGCTCGTCGGGGCGGCGCGATGACATGGCCGCAGCCGACACGCAAAGACCATGACACGTTCTGTCGCGTCGAGGAGTGGCATCCGGTGCGCGATGCGCGTGGACGTACAGGCACGCACCACGTCACCTATGAACTCGCGCTCCCTGACGGGCGGATCTTGCGGAACCGGATCTCGCATCCGGTCGATCGGAGCAGCTACGGCCGCAGCATGTGGAGCCACATCCTGCGCGATCAGCTGCACGTTGAGGAAAGCTGCTTCTGGGCCTGTGTCCAGGACGGGATCAAGCCGGATCGCGGGATTGCTGCACCGCCAGCGGAGGCGTTGCCCGCTGACCTCGTGTATTTGCTGATCTCTCGGGTTGGTCTCGATGAGGCTCAGGTAGCGGGAATGAGCAAGGCCGAAGCAGCAGCGCGGGCACAGCGGTACTGGACGGAAGGCAGCTGACCCTCGACGGAGCTATTTCGCCAAGGTCACTGCGAACAGCGCAGCCGTCGACTGGGGTTGAACGGCGTGCTTCCGTGAATCCGTTCACCTGAGCAGAACACCTTCACCGGCAAGCTCCCCCCGGCGATGCTGCGCGGCGTGCTGGAGCACGCGAAGGACCTGGCGGGGATCGGATGAGCCGTAACCTGGCTACGGTCGATCAGCGCCGTTACTTTGGTTGTCCGGTCAGAGCGGCCTCGATTCGGGCGAGGCGTTCGTTGGTTTGTGTCAGATCTTCGCCCTTTACCGGGTGCGTTCCACGCACTGCCTGTTCGACGATCTCCCGAAGCAGCGTCGTATAACGTATGCCTCGCCCTTGGGCAAGGGTCTTCAGTCCTTCGACCACATCGGTGGGCAACCGGAGAGAAGTTGTCTTCATCGGTGGTGGATCGACCCACTGACCGTGCTCCATCTCCGCCGAGGTGTCGTGCTCGTCGTAGTACGCGGCGAGCTCTTCGAGTTCTTCGGTCGGTCTGGGGAGATCCTCGGTCTTCTTCTTGGTCTGCATGGTCACTGTGCCCCTCGTGACGGTCTTCTCGCTGGGCGTCATGTCGCGGGCGGTCACGATGAAAGCCGCACCATGATCATCAACTGCCACCACAGGCAGGTACCGCCCTGCATAGGTGCGGTCGTAGATCAAGGTTGTGTCGTTCTTGCCGGGAATCATCCAGTAGGGCCGTTCGAGAATGGCTTCCCGAACCTCATCTAAGGTCACATCGTGGGCGGCGATGTGCTCGGCAGACCACTCGCTCTCCCTCACCTGAGGCCCGTGAGTGGTTTGAGGTGCTACAGCACCTCAAACCACTCACGGGCCAACGTAATGCAAACGCATTACGTTGCCTGGGTGTGTCGAGGTGCGGGTGCTCTGGACTACCACTGAAGGCAACGAGGATGTCTGACGAGTTTGTCATGCCTCCGGTTCACCCGGGGGAGGTCCTGTTTGAGGAGTACCTGGAGCCGCTGGGGGGTTCCCCAGCATCGGCTCGCCGTGGCGATCGGTGTTCCGCCTCGTCGGATCAACGAGATTGTGCACGGCAAGCGGGGGATCTCAGCTGACACCGCACTGCGTTTGGCGCGCTTTTTCGGTAAATCCGAGCGGTTCTGGCTCAACCTCCAGTCGCGTTACGACCTGGAGCGGGAGAAGGATGCGCTCGGCGACACGCTGGCTCCCTGCCACGCTCGCCCCAGCGCGCCGAGTCCGACACCACGGCCGCCGCTGCGGCCTCGGCGTCGGAGCGGAACGTGGCAGGCAGGGCGCGGATGAGCTTGCGCAGGGCGGAGGTCAGCTCGGGCGCGGCGGAGCTAGCCGGGCCGAGGAGCAAGAAGAGAGCCCGGGACTCGGCCGCGCTCAGCCCGCTGAGGTCGGTGCGGGCACCACCGACGAGCGACCACCCGCCGCCGCGCCCCGGCTGCGGATACACCGGGATGCCCGCGGCGGACAGCGCCTCCAGGTCGCGGCGGGCGGTGGCCACGGAGATCTCCAGCTCGTCGGCCAACTCGGCAGCGGTCACCCGGCCACGGGCCTGGAGCAGCAACAGGGCAGCGACGAGACGGTCGGCGCGCATATCTCCATCCTCGCGAACAAAGTGCTCAATCGATGAGCACTTTGGCCGCGAAGGTGGTCACACGACCTGCAAGAGAGGAACCGAGATGCTCCGAGGACTCACCGTCTCCTTCTAATCTCCCGACCTCGAGGCGACCAAGCATTGGTACACCGAGCTGTTCGGGATCCCGCCCTACATGGACACCCCGGGATACCTGGAGTGGCGCATCGGCGACTACCAGCACGAGTTCGGCGTCATCAACAGCTCCTACGCGAAAACCGAGCTGGCCGCGACCCCGGATCCCGGCGCGATCGGCCGACCGGCAGGCGCGGTGGTGTTCTGGCACGTGGACGACGTACCCGCGGCCCTCGAAAAGCTCGTTGCCATGGGGGCGACGGAGCACGACTCGCCGCGCGACCGCGGCGAGGGCTTCATCACCGCCTCCGTGATCGACCCCTGGGGCAATATCCTGGGACTGATGTACAACCCGCACTACCTGCAGGTTCTGGCCTCCTAGGCGAAGGAGTCGGGACAAGCCCCACCTTCGCTTTCGCGAACGGAGGCGGCGGCTTCCGCAATCCGTTCACGTCAGCCAGCAGAACAACCTTCACCGGCAAGCTCACCCCGGCGATGCCGCGCCGCGTTCTGGAGCGCACGAAGGAGCTGGCGGGGATCTGATAACCGACCGATCTGGCTTCGGCGTGGAACGCTGTGAGACCTAACGGACCTGCCAGGGATTCACGAGCTCGACTCCCGTTTCCTCGAAATCCTTGATGTTGCGGGTAGCCAGCGTTGCCCCACGTGCACGGCAGATCGCCGCGATCTGAGCGTCCGCGGCACTGATGGGGCGGCCGAGCTGGTCGCGTTCGCTGACCACGACGGCGTAATGGGTGGCGGCTAGTTCGTCGAACAGTTCGACCCGCCCGTGGAAGTCGTCGTTGATCAGTGCATGAACCGCCGCCGTCAGCGCCGTCTTCCGGTGACCATCAGGAAGTCGGGATACCCCGTACAGCAGTTCGGCGGCCGTGATCGCTGTTGTCGCTACCTCGGTCGCGGGGAGCGGCAACCTTCAACGGCAGCAACCTTCAACGGCAGCAACCTTCAACGGCAGCAACCTTCAACGGCAGCAACGTGATCGTTGCCCAAGCTGTGGTCTGGCCGACCGTCCGCGGAATTTCGTCGTGCCACTGGGGCGATGGGTCGCGCATCGCCGAGCGGCATGCAACGGGTCACATCCAGGCCCGGGTGCGAGTTGGGCGGGGTCGGCCTGCTCGATGGTCAGGTCGTCGAGCGCGACAACGGCGTCGATCTTCCGGAAGAAATTGCTCGGGCGTGGGCATCCGGGTTCAAGATTCGGTAGGGTGGCGAAAACCAGCCTCCATGACACCTCGGTGATGTCACTCTGATGTCATCCGCCGCCGCCCATTCCGGGTGCGTACGCAGCGCGTTTGTCCGTGCACAGCGCGTTGATCGTGATCGATGCCATCCGCGACTGGCGTCACATTAAGGGGGGTCGGCGCAGCGCGAATGCGGGCAGTGGTGCGACCATGAGCGCATGGCTGGTAAATCCGATCCCACGCGGATTCTCATCCTCGGCGGCGGTTACGTCGGCATGTACACGGCACTTCAGCTGCAGAAGAAGCTGGGTCGCCGCGAGGCCTCCGTGACGGTCGTCGATCCTCAGCCGCACATGACCTACCAGCCCTTCCTTCCGGAAGCGGCCGCGGGTTCGGTTGAACCCCGCCACGTGGTAGCGCCACTGCGACGAGTGTTGAAGCGGTGCAACGTGATCACCGCCGCTGTCACCGAGATCAAGCACGACGAGAAGGTCGTCACGGTCGAGAACCCGCAGACGGGTGCGGAGACCATCGCCTACGACGTGCTGGTCGTGGCCCTCGGCTCGGTCTCCCGGTTGCTGCCGATCCCCGGCCTCGCCGAGGAGGGCATCTCCCTCAAGACCGTTGGTGAGGCCACCTACCTGCGCAACCACGTGCTGGGCAAGATGGACGCCGCGGCCAACACCGGCGACCCCGAACTGCGCAACCGGCTGCTGACCTTCACCTTCGTCGGCGGCGGCTTCGCGGGCGTCGAAGCGCTGGCGGAGTTGGAGGACATGGCCCGCTACGCCACGCGCTACTACGACAACGTCAAGCCCGACGACATGTCCTGGGCGCTGGTCGAGGCCGCTGGCCGGGTGATGCCCGAGGTCAGCGAGAAGATGGGCGTCTACGTCGTCAAGGCCCTCGAAGAGCGCGGCATCAAGGTCTACCTGAACACCTTCCTGAAGTCCGTCGAGGGCGGCCACGCCGTGCTCTCGGACGGCACCGAGTTCGACACCGACACGCTGGTGTGGAACGCGGGCGTGAAGGCCAACCCGGTGCTGAAGAACAGCGATCTGCCGCTGGACGAGCGCGGCCGGGTCAAGGCAACCGCGCACCTGCAGGTCGAGGGTCTGCCCGGCGTGTGGGCGGCCGGTGACTGCGCCGCGGTCCCGGACCTGTCCAAGACCGAGGAGAACCCCGGCGCTACCTGCGCGCCGTCCGCACAGCACGCGGTGCGGCAGGCCAACCAGCTGGCCAAGAACCTGCTGGCTTCGCTGCGCGGCAAGTCGACCAAGGAGTACTGCCACGCCTACGCTGGCTCGGTCGCCGGTATGGGGCTGTACAAGGGCGTCGCCGACGTCTACGGCTTCAAGGCCAAGGGCTTCATCGCTTGGTTCATGCACCGCTCCTACCACGTGAGCCGGATGCCCACGTTCAACCGCAAGCTGCGGATCATCATCGACTGGACGCTGGCGTTCCTGTTCAAGCGCGAGGTGGTGTCCATGGGTCAGATCCAGAACCCGAGGGCAGCCTTCGAGCGCGCCGCCGCGAGCTGACCGGCCGAGCGCCGGGCACTCGCAGCAACCAGGCCGCGTGTCGCACTGGGCACGCGGCCTTTTTGTCCCCAATGCATGCTCCGTGCGGGCTACATGGGGGCCGACTATCCTTGACAATCCGTAGTGGGAAATCGAAGACTGTGGCAAGATCTTCACCTGAAAGGATGGGTCAACGGGGGAAGGGGTGAATCCCTTGACGCTGAAAGAGCTAGCCGCCCTGCTGCGCAGCGGTGAGGTCGAGGAAGGACCGCTCGCTGACTTCGCGGTGGACTACCAGGAAGCATCTCGGGTCTTTCGGAAGAAGGACGACTGAGCATGGATGTGGCCGAGGGGCTGCCCTCAGGTCTCGGAAATCCGTCCGGGGCGACCGACCAGCCGTCCCTTCGCCCAACCCCGATGTTGTTGCAGGGCCAGGACTATTTCTTCCGGTCGCCCGACACCCCGCTGGACTTCCAGGAGCGGATGTTCCGGGCCGACCTGGTCGCCGACGAGCCGGGCGACCCGGTGCCGTGCGTGCTGGTGCTGGCCCGCGCCGCCGACATGGAGATGAACGAGCTGTCGCTGGCGTTGGCGGACCACGACATCCGCATCTTGCGCATCGACGCCGACCGCTGCCTCGACCTGCCCCTCACCATTTACACCGACACGCCGCTGATTGAGTTCCAGCGCTGGCTGCTGCGCCCGGTCATGGTGTGGCGGCGGCACTTCGACATCACCGCCATCCCGGTCGATCCGGCCACGGTGCACGGCGCGTACGTCCGCGAGCAGTGGCAAGCGGTTGCGAACTGGCTGGCCTGCCGCGACGACTGGGAGCAGGTGAACTCGGTGCGCTCCACCGAGCACCTCGACCGGCTGACGCAGCTGCAAGGCGCGTCGGCGGCCGGCCTGCGGGTGCCGCGGACCGCGGTGACCACCATGCCCGGGCGCAGCCGCCCGGGCGGCGGCCGGTGCATCGTCAAGACGGCCGGCCACCACCTGCTCGAACCCAAACCGGGCGCGCTGCGCGGCCTCTTCCCGCAGCCGTTGGACATCCGGCGCACGGGCGAAGCGCGCGAACCGGCACCGGTGCTCGTCCAGCAGTACCTGGACGCGGACCGGGAGCTGCGCGTGTTCGTCATCGGCGACCAGGCGATCGGCTTCCGGGTGCGGAAGCTCGACCCGGCGCAGCTGTGGGTCGACCCGGATTCGGTCGCGGTGGAGCGCGTCGAGGTGCCCGAGAACCTGCTCCAGCGACTGCTGGCGCTGTGCCGCCAGTGGCGGCTGGACGTCGCGGCCTTCGACTTACTCGGGGTCGGCGACGAGTGGGTGTTCCTCGAGGTGAACGTCAACTGCGACTGGCGCTGGTTCGAACACCGGGCCGACTGCGCGGACGTCTCGACCGCCGTGCACGACTGGGTACGAGGTCGCTTCGCGGACCTGTCGGCCGCGATGAGCGGACGGGGGAGCTGGTGACGGAGCCAACAGGAAACACGTTCGGCGGTTCCTGGGAACCGAGCGAACCGCTGCTGCGTCATAACTAGTGCGGCGCGCGTGCGCGCGGCCGAAGGCCCCCGTAGCCCAATTGGCAGAGGCAGACGACTTAAAATCGTCCAAGTGTCGGTTCGAACCCGACCGGGGGCACGTACAGCATCTACACAAGCCGCGCCTGCTCGCTGAGCAGGCGTTTCTTTGGTTTCGTTGATCCGTTCTGCCGCGTGTGCGATCTGGGGTAGGTCGTCGGCGGGGAGCCTGATCGTGATGGTGGCTTGGTTGCTGTCGCCGCGTAGGTGGACGGTGAGCTGGGTGATCTCGAACAGTCGTCGTAGGAGCTGTTCGGGGGCGTGGGCGAGGTTGAGCGTCAGATAGGGCAGCGTGTCGAGCAGAGCGACGTCGTCGCTCGTGGGTTTGCTCGGTTCGGAGCTGGCAGCGTTGTCGAGCTCAGCCACGCTTGCCAGCGTGGCCGTCTTCTGGGCTTCCAGCTCGTTGTAGGTGCCGCGCAGTGCTTTGGTGAACGGGTCGTCGGGATCACCGTCTTGTGCCTGCCGCAGGATCGAGTTCTGGCGGCGGGCGATGTCGGCGAGCGCGCGTTGGAGGCGTTCGCGTTCTGCGTGGCGTTCGCGAGTGGCCCGGTCATCGACGCTGTCGAGATCGGCCGCCAGGGCTGCGCGCCGGTCGGGGCCGAATACTCGCTCGGAGAAGAAGCAGGCAACCGCATCGAGCACGGCATCTTCGCGGAGGTAGACGGCTTTGTGGCCGTCGTACTTGTCAGGGCGACCGCGGTTGTTGTTTCGGGGCCAGCACAGGTAGTAGGGCCGGTGGTGGCGCTGACCGCCGAACATTCGCCGTCCGCAGCCGCAGAACACCATGCCCCGGAACAGGTAGGTCCGTCGCGTTTGCGGGTGGGCGTTGTGGTTGTTGCCTGCGCGGGAGCCTCGTTTGGCTTGGCGGCGGGCGGTCATCTCGTCGAACATCCACTTCGGGATCAACGGTTCGTGCGTCGGCTCGGGCGACCACACCCACTTGACCGGGTCGTTGACCTTGCCCTGCTTCGAGCGTGATGCGCGCCGGTTGAACACTTGGTATCCGGTGTACTTGGGGTTGCGGAGGATCTCGTACACGCTGGTCTTGCCCCACGCACCCCGCGCTCGTTCCTTTCCCGGTGGCACTGGCGGCGGGTACTTGTCGGGGTCGGAGTTGAGGCGTTCGGCGATGGTGTCGTAGCCGAGTTGCTCGTAGTAGCGCCAGTGGGCGATCTGTGCGACGGTTTCGGCTTCCTGTCCGTCAGGTTCGAGGCGGGATTTGGTGTGCCCCTTGTTGGCTTTCATGGGGTTGGGGTGCCGGTAGGTCTTGGCCTTGTAGCCGTAGGGCGGTTTGCCGATGTTCCAGCCTTCCCGGACGTGGGTGCACAGCCCGCCCCAGGATTGTTCGAGGGTGTTGATCACTTCGTACTCGGCGACGGACTGGTTGATCCGCCGTTGCAAGATCCGTTGCGCTCGGCTTCCGGACAGCGTGATCGACTCGTTCGAGGCGAACAGCGGCACGTCCGACCGTTCCAGCTCCCGCTCGACGGACAGGCCTTCGAACGCGCGGCGAGCGACGCGGGAAATGCTCTCGCAGATCACCACATCGAACCGGCGTCCGGGGTGGGTGGCTTCATCGAGCAGGTCGGCGATGCCACCATCACGCGCGATGGGGATGTCGAACCGCTCGTAGTTCCCGCCCCGGCCGCGTTGGTCGAGTTCCATCCGGCCGGATTCGACGTCGTAGAAGTGGGCGACGATCACCCACGATTCGGGTATTGCGGTCTTGCAGTGCTGCAACTGCCGCATCAACGACTGGCGCGGGTCTTGCTGGTCCTCGGTCGAAGTGCGCCCAAGGAATGCCACCCGGACTTCGTCGCGCAGCAACGCGGCGGTGGACATGCCGAAGGGGGAAACGGCGTAGTCCGAGAGACCCGATGGCCCGGACACCGGCACCGGGGCGGACAGCTCAGTGCTTCGCCGCGTCAGCGCCGGTGCTGGCGGATTGACCGGGCGGTCATCGTCTGACGTGGTCATGCAGCTTCACCGTCCTCACTGGACTCCGTAGCCTGTTGTGCGGCCCACGTAAGAAGATCACGGGTGACAGCGGACAATTCCGAACGCAGCCGGTCGCCCTCTGTTCCACCAATAGTGTTGATGTGACCGGAAAATCTGCGTTCACCGCTGCGGATCAGCTTCTGATCGTACCACCAAACTGCCTGCTCAGAGCCTGTTCGACCGAGGCTTTCGATGCCATCATCCGGTGCCGGACGAGGCGAAGGAATGATCGGATCGCCGGAGAATTCGCTGTGCGGGTTTATCGGCATGGGAGCCCAAGAGGTCGTCGGAGAAACGGGTTCAGACAGCTCGCTCGGCCAGAGCTTGCAGCACGACCGGTGTGCCGTTGCCCGTGGTTCCGCCGATCCTGACGGCGAGTTCGCCCAGCCGCGCACGACGGGAACGATGCGGATCTGGGGTGACCACGGACCACACCTCGCCTGCCGGGCCGTCCGGGTCACCGTGATCGCGGGACGCGGTCGCGACCGGGACTGGCGAATGCTTGGTCAGCAAGGCTTTCCTCAAGCCTTGCTCGCGGCGTCGACTGGCTACCCAGATCAGCACCATGCCCGCGAGCCGCCGGGCCATCTCCAAGCCATCGCCGTAGCGATCGGTCGAGCCGGTGTACCGGTCGATCTTGTCTGCGACCTTCCGCAGCGGCTCGGTGCCGGTGTCGTGTTCGAGGAAGAACCCCAACCACCGGCCGTCCTGGTACCAGCAGCCGTAGCCATCCGGGGCGATCCTGTGCTCGTAGAACTCGCTGATCCACTTCTCCGAACGCCAGGTGTGCAGTCCCTGCCCCTCCGGGCGGCCGTCATGCGCCGAGAACGGGGTACCGAGCTCGTTGCGGCGGCAGTAGTCGGCGAGATCAGCGAAGAACTGGTTCACCCCGAGCAGGTGCGCCAGCGTCGGCGACTCCAGGGCGCGGCGCAGCCTGTCGGCGTGACTGGACGGGCGCGGCGGCGTGGTGCCGCGCTGTGCAGCTCGCAGTTCCGCGCCGCGGTAGCCGAGGAGGTAATGGAACGGCTTCGAACCACCCTCAGCGCGATAGGGCTGAGTCCTCCACAGCACGCCAGCATCCGCGAGTGCCAGCAGCCGGTGCTGCGCCCGCGAGATCGACGGGAACGCCAGTGCACGAAGCTGGTCGGTGGTCAACACCTGATGCTCAGCAACAAGCTCCAGCACAGTGCGGTCCCGAGGGGTCAGCTGCGCCCACAACGCCCCGTCCGGTTCCCCGGCCGACGTGCGGCTGCGCCGCCCCGCGCCACGCCGAACACGAGACTGAATGTGGCCATTCAGTCGGAGACCCGTGCGATGGTCTCGACTTCCTGCCTGAACTGCGGTTTCAGGAACAAGGCCCCCTGCGGATGACCCTGCGGACCTGGGCCGCAGGGCGCTCGCTGCCCCATCCGCACCCCCAGCTGCCAAGACATCCGCACAAGCACAATCGGTGTCTCTGCGATCAGCCATGATCACCACCCACGATTCCAGCGGACCTGAACGCCCCTGAAGTCCGGAAAAGACCTCGATTTGCGCCACGATCACGAGAAAAAGTGGTATAGGTCACACTCGAAGTGAGGTGATGCGGGACGGCGGGAGCACCGGCCTGGGAGGGTTTTGAGGCCACGGTGCTCCCGCCGAGCTTTTACAACCGGTGAAGTCCGGTGAGCACGTCGACGAGCAGCTTCCGCGTCACCGTCGTGCGGCTGAATGCCACGTGCTCAGCGGCAGCGCGTTCGGCGTCGAGCGCTTTCTGCTCGGGGATCGTCGGTACCTCAGTCGCAGTGATCGATGTGTGGGTGACCTGCTGAGCGGCCAGGAGGTCACCGGACCACGTCGCGCTGTACCCGCACGCCACGATGCCCGTGCGTCGGGGGCTTCCCGTGGCCATGCCTAGGTGCTCTCCTCGTTCGCGATCTCGATGCACTCTGCGCACATCGGCCATCCGTCCGGCGGACGATCGCGCGGTCCCCACCCGATCGCACCGCAGAGCCCCGGTACGACCGTCCCATTGCCGAACGGCTTCGTCGGCTCGGTGGGCTTCGCCCAATGAACGACCTCTTCGCGCCACGACGGCGCGTAGAGCAGCAAAATGCTCGACGACTTGACGACGCCCGCCGGAAGCTCGGATGAGAGCTCCGTCCGCTGCGGCGCGCACTCGAACTCGTTCCGCCCCACCGGAGACGCATCGCTGCTGAGCACCGCGAGGATGAAGCAGTCCACGCACGGCGTACCCGTGAACGCGGGGACAGGTTCGACTTCGTCCGGCTTTACCTCATCGCCGCACGGCGCTCGCCAGATAGTCGCAGCGCTGTTGCCTGCGGGCACCCGGTACGCATGAACCTCCCGCGGGCGATCCTGTGGCGCATGTTCCGGCCGCAGACGCGCCAGGACCACTAGCCCGGAACGGTGCCCGCTCACGCGGCACGCCCCGGAAAGCGACGGCTCAGCCGCTCCTCCCGACGCCGAGCCGCTGCCTTGAGCGCTTGCTTCTCCCGGTGCCCCGGCAGCCACCACAAGATGAACAGCGGAACGAAGATCACCGACCAGGCCAGCAACCCGAGCAACATCGCCAATGCGTCATGCATGGCACCAACATCGGCCGGATCGGCGGGTACAACGGGTACGACCTGGAGCACGACGGCAAGGGGTACGAGTTGTACCCCTTTGCGCGAACGGGTTACACGGTCAAGCCCAGCTGGCGGGCCAGCCCCCGCGCCTCCGACTGCACCATGCGTCCGCCAGAGGTCACCAGATCCCCGGCAATGCCCCGCGACATCGGGTGGCACCGCATGGACTCCTCGGAGACCTTCGTCGCCCGCTGCAACACGTGCAGCGTCGCCGTGTAGTCCTTGCGCTGGTGATACGCCCGCGCCGTCTCCAGCCACAACCGAGCCCGACGATCCACGGAGGGCACCGAATCCGGATCAATCTGCTCAGCAGTGTCGATCGCCCGCCCGGACTTCCGCAGGTCGACCTGGACGGACACCCCGGTGAGGTCCGTATTGGCGCGACCGAACAGCGTCCACGGGTGCGCGTATCCACCGGGCAATCGCGCGGCCATGTCGTCCGCCTGATCGAGGTTCCGCAGCGCGTCCCCTTCTCGCCCCATACGGGCAGCCGTGATCGCCGCGTGCAGCCGGCATGAGCCCCACAATGCGCGGGCGTTGTCCCCGCTGCTGTCCAAGTACGGCTCCAGCAGCCCTGCAGCGTCGGTGACCAAGCGATAGGCATCATCTTCACGGCCGGTCGCTCGCCACACGTTGCCGACCACCCACGCGGCACCAGCCAGCGCTGCGGGGTCGTCGGCTTGTTCAGCCGAGGCCATGCAGCGATCCGCCGACAACCACAGCAACGCTGAATCTGACACCCAGGCGAGCGCCTGCTCCGCCAGGGCGTAGGCCGCCGACAGCGCAGCGTGGGCCTGTCTACGCTCATCGCCTTCGAGAACGCGAGTTGCCCGACGGGCGTCCCGGATGATCTGCGGCAGGATCCTGCCAACGGATTTGCGCGGAGTCGGCGACGAGTGCCAGAGCGCCCACGCATCGGCGGTACGCCGGTGCAAATCAGCTGGGTCCGGACGAGGCTCCGGCGAGACGCTGAGCATCGTCTCTTCGATCGCTTCGCGCATAGCCGGAACCGCATCGTGCGAGCCCCGACCGACCATCGTCGTCGGCGGCTTCTCACCGGTCAGCTCTCTCAAGTCCTGCACACCGAGCGCATCGGCGAGCTGCACGAGCTTCTCCCAGCGCGGCGGATGAAGCCTGCCCTTCTCAACCGCCTTGAGCCACTCGGCAGACCGGCCAACGAGCCCGGCCACAACCGGCCGCGACTTGCCACGCCGCTCCCGGATGATCTGAATGCGTTCGCCGATCGTCCTGCCTGCAAGTTCGTCCGTCACAACGGATCACCTCTTCGCGGAAGGGCCTCCTCGCGAAACCCCCGGCCCGTCGACCGGGGGCATGCCTCCGCGAAGAGGTACCGCCGAGCGTAGCGACCTCCCGATCAAGTGACGAGGAACCAGGCGGAACTACGCGGGGTTGCTCCACCCATCCGGAGTAATAACGACCACGTCGACCCTGCCTGCTGTTACCTGGAGGATAAACCACAATCAACAACGCTCACTTCAAATCGCCTCGGGCAATTCCCAGCACTACCCATGGGTTTTGAGTTTGTCGAACTGAGGTGACAGTCGGTCAATCCACGACCATCTGGTTCATCAGGGGGCGATCCTTGCTGATACTAATGGGTACGGTTGGTTCCCATTCTCTTCTCGTGCCGATCGAAGCCATCAACCGATGCAGTACGGCTACGAACAGCGTAGAGTAACAAAAGCTCACACAAAATGCGCAACACATTGGCATTCGAGGGAGCAGGTGTGCTGTGTGGACGGAGCACATCAATGCAGAAAGTCACTCTCTGCAACTAGGCCTAGTCCGATTGTTTGAACTGGCACCGAGTCCTCCATGAGTTCGACCCACGTTCGCTACTCTAAAGTTAGAAATTTGAGTATAGAACTGGAGTGGCATTCGAGTGGACACCGTCGATTTCCCTATGTTGGCAAACGCGGCATTCAACCAAGCGTTTGGGTTTATGTTCAATTGTCTGTCTTCGGCTTTGAGGCGAGACAAGAAGAAAAAGGGCGAGGAACCTCTTGAAAAACCCGACGTGGTCGAGGGTGAGCTCCACGAGCTGGTGCCGCGTGAAGAAGTGGTAAAGGCGCACCTTTCAGAACTCCGCGGCCTGGCAGGAGAGTTGCTCGAATACAAAGAGGATCCGGAGCTTCTGGATCCTAATGACAAGAGTCTTCGCGAGTCGCTAGGCCGATTGAGGGCCTTGCTGGAGAAGATTTATGGGCAACACATTACGTTCCGCGGAGAATCGCGCCCAAGAAGCGGAGTGAAGGTTGAATACCGTGTAGGTACCGTGTCCGGAGAGCTGGTTGGAATCGATGCAAAACGTGTGCGTGAGGGGCGCGTAGTAGCGGATATTCAAGAAGTGAAGACGGACGGTTCCGTTATCGGAATCCGGGCCGATAGCGTCGGCGATTAAGTTTCTTTGAGTAAACGGAAAGATGGAATTTTCACAAAAGGAGTTACGTGAGCTCTCCCTCGCTGCCCGGCGACGAATCCCGCTTGCCCACTGAGCCCAGGGATATCGAGACGAAGCGGAGTATCGGGAACGAACAACCACAAGACTGGAGCGCTATCGACGGAGTTAGGGAAGCAGGAAGCGACGGGGTTGATGTCTCTGCTGATGTCCCGTCCGCTCAAGTCGAGCACGAAGTTGCTGAGGGCCTCGTCAACTCCGAAAGTAAAGAGAAAGCTGAAGTTGAATCGCATCTGCGGATTGGGAAAAATGAGGGAACAGCAATTGGATTTCTGCAACAAATCGTTCGAAGCATGGTCGACAGCCACGAGTTGCCGGATCACTATGTACAGGACTGTGTCCTTAATTTCGCCAAGCCAGCTAACATAAGTGTCGCCGAAGGTATTCTTCGTGATAACAACATCGTTGTCGTCGCAGGGGAACCTGATACCGGCCGCCACCAGATTGCTGTGTACTTGTTAAACTCGTGCGAGGGAGTGGCTCGGGAAGAATTTCGGCGGGAGCCAGGAGACCCACTTGAGGTCAATGAGCTTGATGTAAAGAGGAACACGGCATCACTCCTCGATCTGCGCAACGAGAAAATTCTGAACAATTATTTCGGTCGTTCCCTTCTCGCAGTGCGTGAACGCCTCAAGTATCGAAGCTCGTATCTTGTCGTAATTGTATCCTCAGAACTATGGCAATCCGCTGGTCAGGGGGCGGAGAATATTGAGTTTATACCCTCGCGGGTCACTGCAGAAGAAATTGTGGAATCACATCTCTCGGCTGCAGAGCCAGCTATCGATTCTAAATTTTACCTACGCGACCCTCGCATAGCTAGGTCTCTGGAGAAGGCTTCGCCTAGTGAAGCGATTCGATGGACTAAGACAATCAAGAAAGTGAACGGCCTCCGGATAGATTCTCTGCACGAGGTCATTGGAAACGGCCAAGAGCTTCCTAGTCAACCGCAAGACAGTGTAGAGAAATTACGCATCGAGGCGGCACTTAAACTACACGCAAACTGGCGGGAAGAGCTACTCAATTTTCATTTGAAGCATGCCGATAGTCGTGTAAGGAACTTCTTGGTAGCTTCTGCAGCCCTAGAAGGGCGTCCATCTGGAGAAGTATTCGAAGCCGCTAAAGAGTTGGCTATTGGTCTCGGCGAAGCCGCGCCAGAAATGCAGGGGCAGCGTGGACCTGGAATCCTTGAACTTGTGCACCACATCGATGCTGAGTTGAGCGACGACAGATATGTGGTCTTCTCAAAGCCAGATTACGCTGCAGCGGTCCTTGACTATTTCTGGGCTGACCGTGAGCACCTTCAGAAAGAGCTTGTTACATGGATGTGTGATCAGGCACGTCAACTCAAGGGCGTTCTTGGACCTCTAGCAGATCGCATTGCTGAGTTCGTACTGAGGTGGACGGTGGAAAGCGACGACCTCAGCCTTCTTCGCCAGTTAGTGAAGGAATTCTCAGCCGATAAACGTTTCCGCGCTATCTTGGTTGATCTGACAACGATTGTAGCGCTACGGGCTGATTCCTTAGGGAGAAAACTCCGCGATCATCTTCTTGAATGGGCGCGACATGAATCGTCCGAAGTTAAATCCATCGTCGCCGAAGTCTGCAGCGGAGAGCTTGCTCGTATACGCCCTTCGGCAGCCCTGTTCCGACTCGGGGAGCTAACTGAAAGCTCAGATGTTGCGGTCACAAATGAGGTAAGACATGCGATTCAAGAGCTGTGGAATCGCCAAGATATTCGCGATCGAGTTGTCAATCGTATAGGCGCATGGTGCACTGACGGCAATGTCGAGCGTGCGAAATCCGGCGCCCGGGTATTTCTTGCTATCGCGGATCTTCGGAATCCCTTAACAGGCACACCTGAACTACTTGAAGTTAGCCGGAGCTATACCGGCTCTCAATTGACAGAAACGTTGGCGCGGGGTTGGTATGGTGTGTTTGCAGGGCGACCTTCAGCGACTTCTCAAGTATTGAGGTCTTGGATCAACGCGGCTACAGATTCCCCTGAATTGCTCAGTGTCCTAAGGAGTGTCTTCGCGACTGCAGTCGTGGGCTTTAGCGAAGAGGATACGGATGAGCGTCGTTACAACTTCTTCGCCCAAGAGCTATTCTCCGCCGACGTGAATTCGTCGGATTCCTTGAAAACGGCCGAAATAAGGGAAGCCAGAGAGTCGATCTTTGCGCACGTGACAAATTCATTGAAACATGTCGGCCGAACCCCTGGCTACGCGAAATTCGGGCAAATGAACTAGATGAGAGAAATGTTCAGGGTTCGCAAGGTTCAAAAGATCCGTTTCTCTGAGGCTCTTGAAAGCGAGATAAAGGGGCTGTACTTCACTGCGGAATTTGTCGTTGAGTGGAAACTGGTGCGGAGGTCTAGTGCGCAGCGGAATCTATCCGACGCAGTAAAAGAGGCGGTCTTTCTTGCTGCAAATCGGGAAGCGAAGAAGCGCTCGGTCATGCAGCTCGCGGGCGCACAGTTCCGAATAAACACGGAACTAGGGAAGATTCGGCTAATAGAGGACGTGGGTGTTGGCGTAAAAAACGCAAAAGCATGCCTGTCCGTTTCGCCTGGAACTATTCATGCTGCGGAGGACTATACGAATGAAATACGGAAAGAAGAGTCTCTCGCCAAAATTCAGAGACTGAGGATAAAGCGGTCCGAGGAGTTTCGTAGTGTGGTTCTCCGTGATGCTGGATGGGCCATTTCATACTGGCTAATGAACCATCCGGAAGATCTTCGAAAGAGTGACTACGCGAACCTCAAGGAATTGATTGGTGAAATCGCCGAGAGTGACACTCAAAGGCGATGGATCCAGGTTTCACAAGTGCTAGTTTCATTTGTTTCGGGCCTCGAAAAAGGAGATAAGGAGGCCATGCTCAGTCTGCTTCAGTCGCTAATGTCTAGGTACGGTGACCGCAAGAATGCGGATCAGATTGCCACGGCTCTGGATCCAGCACGGTACAAAAATGATCACACTTTTCCGGGTGGTAGGAGTTAGCTCGCAGATGTGCACCGACCCAATCTCGATCGGGAGCTAGACAGTGGGTGATCACCTTTGTTGCTTCATCTGGTGTCGCTGTCCCTGTGTCGACGTCGGGCGACTGTAGCTTTCGCGGAAACCACCAGCTCACGACGGGTGTGCCCCCGTGTAGATGCTGTACGAATCGCACCGGGGGCACGTATCGTCTCAGGTCAGCGACCTGGAGAGGCGTCGGGGCTTGCGGGATGGTGGAGTATCCATCGTCTACTCATCGCTTTAGTCCTCGGCAAGGGAGTCGGAGATCGGTCGACCGCCCCTCCAGATCGGCAGGTTCTCCGACCGGCTCGGACGCAAGCGGCTCTACCTCGGCGGGGTGGCCGTCACCGGCGCGTTCGCTTTTCCGTTCTTCTGCTGGACACCCGGTCTTCTTGCTGCTGGACACCCGGAGCACCGTGCTGATCTGGGCCGCCTTGATCGTCGGGCTGTCCATCGGCAGCACGGCCGGGCGCTCAGAACAGGAACGCCCGACCGGCGCGGTGATCAGCGACTTCCCTGCCGAGCCCGCAGGTAGTCCGTCACGAGCCCTTCGAGCTCCGGCCGCTGCCCCTCCCAGCCCGCCGCGAGCGAGCCGGGGGTGCGCACAAGCGAGCGCTGCTGCCGGCCCGTTCGCCTCGTGTGGATCACCGTGCCGGTGACCGAGGATCCGTCGTCGGCCGGGCCGATGACGTTGAGGTGGTCGTCGAGGATCTCCTCGACATCACCGTTGAGCAGCACCTGCCCGGCGTGCAGCAGCATGAGGTGATCGCACACGTCGCGCAGTTCACCGAGCGAGTGCGAGGACAGCACCACCGTCATCCCGCGCTCGGCGACATCGGTCATCACCAGCCGGAGGAAGTCCTCCCGGGCGAGCGGATCGAGATCCGACATCGGCTCGTCGAGCAGCAGCAGCTTCGGCAGCCGGCCGAGGCTGAGCGCGAGCGCGAGCTGGGTGCGCATGCCCTGCGACAACGAACTGACGCGGCTGCTGCGATCCATCTCCGGGTGCGCGGCCAGGGCCTCCTCCACCCGCTCCGGCGACCACCGCTGGTTCACGGCGCCCACCGTCCGGATCATCTCCGCGATGGTGAAGTCCTTGTACAGCGGGCGGTGCTGCGGCAGGTACGCCGCGTCCGGGTGCAGGCGGCCGCGCACCTCGTCACCGAACACCTGCACCCGCCCGGCCGACGGCCGGATCAGTCCGGCCGCCAGCCCGAGAAAGGTGCTCTTGCCCCCGCTGTTCGCGCCGACCAGCCCGATCACCTTTCCCTCGGGCAGTTCGACGGTGCAGTCCCGGAGCGCCTGCTTCCGGCCGTAGCTCTTGGACAACCCGGTGGTGCGCAACACGCTCATGATGCGTTCGGCCCCTCAACGTGGAAATGCTCGTCTCGGACGGCAACATAGACCGCGTCGACGGCCTCAACGGCGAGACCACCGCTCTTCGCGCGGCTCATCCAGTCCTCCAGATCGCGTCGCAACGGCGCTTCGACGGCGGTCAGCTCGCTCGCCAGCGAACGCGTCACGAAAGTTCCCACCCCGCGCCTGGCCTCGACCAGTCCGTCGCGTTCGAGTTCGCGGTACGCCTTGAGCACCGTGTTCGGATTGACCGCCGTCGCCTCCACCACCTCACGCGCCGTGGGCAGTCGATCACCGGGCCCCAGCAGGCCCAACCGCATGGCCTGTTTGACCTGCTGGATGATCTGGACGTACGTGGAGACCCCGGAACGACGGTCGATCCGGAACTCGATCATACGGCCCAGCATAATCCTCCCCGCTCATCCGAGCGCGGAACCCGGCGCCGCCGGATCAGTGCTGCCGTTGCAGCGTCCACGCGGTTCCCACCAGCAGCAAGACCGCGGCGAGGCCGAACACGGCGAACTCGGCCAGCTGCAGCCCCGGCGCCGCGGACTCCTGGATCACGTCGGCGAACTGACCGGCCACACCGCCCGGGTAACAGACGCTCGACTCGCAGGGCACCTGGTTCACCGCGGTGTAGGGCACCTCCTGCCCGGCCGACCCGAGGTAGCCACTGTTCACCACCATGGTCCCGTTCACATCGGGATTAGCGCTGCCCGACAGGTCGGACGTGGTGAAGCGCTGCACCGGCAAGAAGTTCAGGTGGACGCTGCTCACCGCGACGCGCAGCGCGACCAGCGTGCCGAGCGTGGTGGACGCGGCCATCAGCGAACGCCGCATGACCGCGCCCAGCAGCGCACCCACTGCGAAGCTGAACAGCAGGTGCGCGACCGGCATCGGCCCGGTGGTGCCGAAGGGCAGCCAGTAGAACGGGCTGCTCCGCAACGGGCCCAGCATCCCGGCGGCCGCCACCCACCGGTCGACCAGCAATTGGAGCACCACCAGCACGACGGCAGACGGCAGCAGCAAGATCGCCACCTTGGTGATCATCCAGCGGAGCCGGCTGACGGACTGGGTGAAGGCGAGCACGTGCGTGCCGTGCTCGATCTCCCGGGCGAACAGCGGCGCGGCGCAGAACACACCCAGCAGCACCGGGAACGCGAAGACCACCCCCTGTCCGACCTTGAGCAGATCGAACCATTCCTTCTGGAACTCCACCCGCGCTTGAGCGCAGTCGGCGGTCCTCTCGCGGACCGACATGCACGCCTGCAGGCCGTGCTCCTCGATGTCACCGGTCATGCTGGCATGCAGCACCAGCACGGTCGCACTACCGAGCAGCAGCAGGGCTGCCAGGGTTATCAGCTGTGCGCGATGTTGCCGCCAGGCCACCCAGATCACGCCGCCACCTCCGCGTTGTCGTCGTTGTTGCGCATGTAGGCCAGCGCGATGTCGTTCAGCCGGGGCGCGTGCTCGCGCCACCCAGATGCTGTCACCGGCCCGCTCCGCTTGGTGATCAGGACCTGCTCCTGCTCGGAGCGCACGCTGTCGACGACGTCGCCCGGCGCAACGGGCAGCTGTCCGTCTCCCCGCAGAACGCGATGCCCCGCCACGAGATCGGCGACCGGCCCGTCCAACCGCACCCGGCCGCCGCCCAGCAGCACCAGGTGGTCGCAGACCGCTTCGAGTTCTTCCAGCACGTGCGAGGACAGCAGGATCCCGATGCCGTGCTGCCGGGATTCCTCCTGCAGCGTGCGCAGAGTCGCCTGCCGGGCCAGCGGGTCCAGCTCGGCCAGGGGCTCATCGAGCATCAGCAGACCGGGGCGCTTGCCCAGCGCCAGCACGAGCGCCACCCTGGTGCGCTGCCCGCCGGAGAGCTTGCCGACCTTGGCGTCGAACGGCACCTCCGCCGAGCGGACGAGCTGCTCCGCGTACGCCTGGTCCCAGCGGGTGTTCATCCGCGCGGCGAAGCGCAGCGTCTCCGACACGGTCAGGCCGGGGTAAGCGGCTTCTGCTGGGTCACGTAGGCCACTTCCTCAGGCGCACCGGTTCCGCTGGGCCGCCGCCCGAACACCTCGATGTCGCCCTCGGTCGGCTTGAGCAGACCGGCGGTCAGACCCATCAGAGTGCTCTTGCCCGCCCCGTTGTGGCCGACCAGCGCGACTAACCGGTTCGGGGGCAACGACAGCGAACAACCGCGCAGCGCCCACCTGCGGCGATATCTCTTGGCCAGCTGGTGCGTCCGCACCGCGGGCACCTCTTCTGCACTCATGATCACCCTTCCCGGTCGCATGACTATTTCACCAGTTATCTAGTTAAACAGTACACCAGGCGGGAGCGCGTTATTCGCCGAACCGCCGAATCCCCGACCGGTCCCCGCGGAGCGGAAGCGGCAATCCCCTTCGCCACCAGCGGGATCGACGTCAGTGGAGGAGAACCCTCCGCCGCGCGCACCGGCGGACACGGCTGCCGGACGGCCCAGAATCGTTGTGTGGCCGGGACGTCTCCCCCAGCGTCCCGGCCACTTCAAGCCCGGATCACCGAGCAGCGGGCGGGTCGAACCGGTAACCGACGCCCCACACCGTCATCAGCATCCCGGGGTGCGACGGATCGTCCTCGATCTTCTCCCGCAGCCGCCGGACGTGAACGGTGACGGTCGAAGCGTCACCGAAGTCATGCGACCACACCGCCCGCATCAGCTCGTCCCGCCGCACCACCCGGCCCGGATTGGCCAGCAGGAACGCCAGGAGCTCGAACTCCTTGTTCCTCAGGTTCAGCGCGCGCCCGCCCTTGGTGACCACCCGCGCGGCCTGGTCCACCACGAGATCTCCCGCGCGCAGCACCCCACCGGCAGGGCCCGGCGGCATCACGTCGAGCACCACGAGGTCCGGCGCCATGCTCCTCGCCAGCTCCAGCCCCGTCACCCCGTCCGCCGCGACGACCGGGGACGAAACCGGCCCGCCCCAGATAGCCGGCCAGCGCGGCCAGAGTGACGAAGACCAGGAACACGAGCGCAAATACATCCGCAACACCGACGAGCACTTCGGGTTCAGCGGTGAGATCGACCCGAACGCCGGCCATGCCGTCGCACCGCCGGTGATTGGCGACGCGGACGCAGATTCCGATGAGACGCCTAACGAGGACGACATCTCGTAGGCGCTCGTACCGAGCTTGCAGGAACTGGAGGTTGTCGTGTCAGAACTTCCCGACATCGAGGCGATGTTGACGGAGCTGGACGAGAAGATGAACACCGTGCAGGCGCTGCGGGATGAAGCCGTAGCGAGCACCTACACGGGCTCGTCGGCGGACCAGGCCGTGGTCGCACGGGTCAACGGAATTGGGGCGATTCAGGATCTGTCGATACCTGACGCAGAACTTCGCTCCAATCACCCATCGGCTTTGGGAGGAAAGATCCTGGAGGCGATCAATTCTGCACGCGCGCAGGCGGTCGATGACTCCAACGCGAAGATGATCGAGGCCCTTCCGGGCTTTTGGAGCTGAGAGACCGTGCCAAAGTACGCATCAGAACGCATTGCTGCTACGGGAGACTCAACTTTCGGACGGGAAATGTCACGGTCGAGGTTCGCTACGAGGCGGCTGGAGTTTCGCCGAACGACACGACGGCTGGACTGGGGTCGGACGCTAACCGGGAAGCGCTGATGAAGGCCGCGAACGACATCGCGAAGAGCCTTCGGAAGTAGCCAGTTCCTCTAACTGACGACCTCGATAGCGCCGTCGAACTCCGCGTAGGCGAGCTTGATGACGGCACCTGGCGAGCACGCGTACGGTTCCGTGACTACGACTCGTCATACCTCCTGCTCGGGAACCTACATAACCCCTGAGCTCCAAAGTCTGACGCGCGACAGGGGAACCTAGCTCTAACAATTCAATCTCTGTAACAATGACCTACTGACGACACTAACAGGACTCTTGCCGTCATGATGTGGCACCTACTCATTCAAGTGGTTGTCACCAGGTTGACGAACCCGCCTACCCGGACCGGCTACTCGGAAGGGTAGTTGCAGTCGCAATGGGGCTGGCGGAGGCTCTCTGTGGAAGCTCGTTCGCGCAACTTTCGACGTCTTCACATGGACGTTGGGGCACGAGGATGGCCGCCAATGGATGTGGTCATCGACGGATGCGTCCGCAGCACCACGGATGGAGAGGTTCGACAAATGACAGAAGCGCCCCAGGACGCAGTAGCATTCTCCAACGAGGCGGAGCTCAGGCGACGCAATCGGGCCACCGTGGAAGAATATCTGCGGGTTACCGAAGGTGAGCCTCGCTTGCAACGTCATCATTTGTTCACCGATGACGGCACCGAGCGCGGTGGCCTGTGGACGACGGACACCGGCGAGCCGGTATTCGCGACCGGGAAGGACAATCTGTATTCCATGGCCGCCTGGTCGTTGGAGTGCTTCCCGGACTGGAAGTGGATCAATGTGGAGATCTACGAGACGCAGGATCCGAACCGATTCTGGGTCGAATGCGACGGCGAGGGGAAAATTCTCTTCCCCGATTACTCACCAGGGCATTACAAGAACCATTTCATCCATTCGTTCCTGCTGGAAAACGGCAAGATCAAAGAGGTCCGCGAATTCATGAACCCGTGCCAGCAGATGCGCGCGCTGGGGATCGAGGTACCGGTGATCAAACGAGGTGGTATACCCGCATGAGACGTCCACATCGCGGTTACAACACGAGGGTGCCGTGTGCGACCACGACCGCCGCACCGACCACCTCCACCTGATCGATCCGCTCGCCCGCGCCCTCGACCGTCGCGTACATGGTCGAGGGCCGGCCGATTTCGACACCCTGGCGAATCGTGATCTGGCTGCCGAACGCGATCCGGCCATACCGGGCGAGGTGGACCGCCAGCGGACCTGCGGCCGAGCCGGTGGCCGGGTCTTCGGCGACCCCGTACGCGGGTGAGAACATCCGCAACCGCCAGTTGGTGCCGGCGCCGGCGAAGCAGAGCGCGGCCATGTCGGGGAACTTGGCGAGCACCCGGAGGTCCGGGTGGATCGCCTCCAGCGCCGTCACGCTGCCGAGCCCGACGTAGACGTGCCGAGGCCCGTTCCGGTAGGCATCGACCGGTAGCTCGGAAGCCGCGACGCCAAGACCTTCCAGCAGTTCGTCGGCATGCTCGTACGGTTGCCAGCTCGGGATCGGCTGCAGCATCCTGGCGGCGACGATCTTCCCGTTCGCGCGCTCGAACGAAAAGGTGATCACCCCGACTTCGGTCTCCAGCCGGATCGTGTCCTGGTTCATCTCCGCACCAAGCACGATGGCAGTCCCAAGCGTGGGGTGCCCGGCGAAGGGCAGCTCGTTCACCGGTGTGAAGATCCGGACCCGCGCGTCGGCAACCTCGCGGGCGGGAAGCACGAACGTGGTTTCCGACAGATTCATCTCCCTGGCGATGCGTTGCATCTGCTCTGCGGACAGGCCGGCGGCGTCGGTGAAAACAGCCAGCGGATTGCCCTCCAGCGGAGTTGCGGTAAAGACGTCGGTGATTACGTAAGCGTGGTTCGGCACCGTTCTCCTCGTCGTGCGTTGTCCGGAAGTTGCGCATCAATGCCTCAGTCGCCTGCGGCGGCTTCGCCAGCCAGGGCGCCGAAAACGAGTGCTTGCCCGAGAGTGCCACCGGTACCCGGGTAAGCAAACCCGAACGGACTGGCCGCGACATTGCCCGCAGCGTAGAGCCCGCGAATCACACCGCCTTCGACGTGCAGTACCCGCCCGTGCGGGTCGGTGCGGGGACCGCCTTTCGTCCCGCCAAGCCCGGCATGTACCGGGAGGGCGTAGAAAGGCGGTTCGGTGAGCGGCCGCAGGGTGGGATGCGTCGCCTGTGGATCTCCCATCGCCCGGTCGTACGCGTTGGTGCCGCGCCCGAACTCCGGGTCGAGTCCGTCCTTGGCCGCCGCATTGAACCGTTCGACTGTCTGGATCAGCGTCTCGGCGTGGACGTCGATGAGATCGGCGAGTTCGGCGAGAGTACCTCCGCACGGAAGCCAGTCCGGGGCATGAGCATCTCGCCGGACCGGGCCGACGGTGTAGTCGCGCCGGTGAATCGCGTCGAAGATCAGCCATGACTGGTCCCGCGCGAAGCAGAACTCCGTTGGCTCGAACGCGTGCAGCGCCCGGCCGACGTCGTTGTAGTTCTGGGCTTCGTTGACGAACCTGCGGCCACGCCGGTCTACCATGAGCGTGCCAGGGCGCGCGCGTTCGGCGAACAGCATCCGGTGCACCGGTTCCCCGTCGATCTCCGCGTCGGGGTCAGGCGTCGTTGGACACCACCACGCCTCGGACATGTTGCCGAGCGTGGCCCCCATGGACATCGCCATTCGCAGGCCGTCACCACGCGCACCGGGTGCGCCCACACAGCGAAGCACCGGCATCCGCAAGAACGCGTTGACGAGTGCGGTGTCCCGCTCGAAACCACCGCTTGCCAGCAACACCCGACCACGCAGCCGCTGACCAGGGGTATCGACACCGGTCACCGTGCCATCGTCGCTGACGAGTCTCGTAGCCCTCGCAGCAGTCCGAAAGCTGACACCCGCCGTGCGGGCCGCGATCAGCAGTGCGGCCACGAGTGCCTGCCCTCCGGTGACCGTACCGGTTCGCTGTCGTTGGTTGACCACATCCAGCGAAACCTGACCAGTGGCCAATTCGGCGAGCATCGCAGGCAGGCGCCACGGCAGCGGCGGCCGCAGCTGGTGGGTGAGGCTGGGCTCGATCTGCAGCGCGCACGGTTCGAGGGAGCGACCGCCTTCCATGCCGCCAGGCAGCCCGGAATGGCAATCCGGATATGGCAGCAGGCTCCATTGCAGCGGGGACGTGCCTTCCAACCACCGCAATATTCGTGGTCCCGCGTCGAGGAACCGGTTGACGAGGAGGGGGTCGACGTCGCCGACCGCGAGCGAGCGCAGATACCTGTGCGCCTTCTCCGCGCAGTCGCGGCCTCGCCCTGCTGCTTCTACATGGTTGTTCGGTACCCACACCGCACCGCTGGAGAGCGCCGTCGTCCCGCCCAAGGTCGACGTCGCCTCCAGGACGGTGACGTCGGCACCAGCCGCCCGCGCGGCGAGGGCCGCGGACAGGCCGGCCGCGCCGGAACCGATCACGATGACGCCAGGACCCACGACCGACCTCCGAGACGTGATTCCAACTGCATGCTGCGCGTCCTCTCAGCCCGTGCTTGTCCGCACGCCGATCTGCGCAGGACCAGAAACGCCCGACGAGCCACGTTGTGCGGGCAAAGACTCGGTAGCCGGCACCAGGGAGCCGAGAAGATCGCCGAGAATACTCATTCCGTCGATGGTCAACACCGACTCCGGGTGGAACTGAATCGACCGGAAACCCGGCCCGGACAACGCATGCACCCGCCCTGAATCGGGCTCCCGGCTGATGACGACCGGCCCCGGAAGGTCCTGGTGGTACAGGCGGTCGCTACTGGACCTGGCAACGAATGTGTTGTAGAAAGCGACAGTTCTTCGTTCCCCGAGAAGGTCGATGTCGATCTGCTCACCCTGGTTCGGAACTACCTCGGGGACCACTTCCAAGCCCAGCAGTCCGCAGAGGACCTGGTGCCCTAGGCACACCGCGAGAAAACGACGTCGATCGTGAAGGAGCCGCCGGGCGATCCGGCGCAGCGTGGCGATCTTCGGGTCATCGAGCACCCGGGGATCGCCTGGCCCGGGGCCGAGCACGATGAACTCGTCGTCGTCCATCTCGAAAGACTCGTCATAGCCGCGGATGGAGACGGTCAGCCCCAGAGCGGTCAGCTGGTGACCCAACATAGCGGTGAATGTGTCCTCGCCATCGATCACGAGCACGCGACGGCCGACCAGTTCCGGCACCGTGCGCACGTGACCGCGATCCGCTCTCAACCAGAACCGCGCCAAGCTCTTGTTGCGTCCGTCCAGCGCTTCTCGAACCAACGGATTCGCGTCAAGGGACAATCCGCGTTCCCGCTGATGCGGCGCGTCGACTCCGCCCTCGAACGCCCCGAGCATTCCGGCCAACTTCGCTCGGGTCTCAGCGACTTCGGAACCCGGGTCGGAGTGGCGGACGAGCGTCGCGCCGACGCCAGCCCGCAGCCGACCATCGCGTTCGATCTCCGCGGTGCGGATGAGGATCGCCGAGTCCAGTGTCTGGTAACCCGCTGCATCGTGACCGATCAGTGCGATTGCCCCGCTGTAGTAACCGCGTCCCGACGGCTCGTACCGCTTGATCACCCGGCAGGCACTTTCCAGCGGACTTCCGGTGACCGTTGGCGCGAACAACGTTTCCCGCAGAATGTCCCGAACGTCTAGCTTCGTCTGGCCCTCGATCAGGTATTCGGTGTGCGCCAGACGGGCCATCTCCCGCAACCGCGGGCCGACCACGGTGCCGCCCCGGTCGCAAATCCTGGCCATCATCTTCAGTTCTTCATCGAGAACCATGTGCAGTTCGTCTTCTTCTTTGCGATCCGCCAGAAATCGCAGCACGTCCTGCGCCGACGGTCCCTCCGGCGGATACCGGTAGGTGCCGCTGATCGGATTCATCACCACCGTGCCCCGATCCAGGCTGACGTGCTTTTCGGGGCTAGCTCCGACGAACGTGCGGGAACCTGTGTGGACCACGAAAGTCCAGTACGTACCCTGCTCCGCAACGAGCAACCGTCTGAACAGACTTAACGCGTCGCGTGGCGAGAAGTCGGCGAGAGTGGCCGTGAACGACCGCCTAATGACGAAGTTCGAGCCAGCGCCGCTGCCGATCTCGTCGCGCAGGACGCTCCGGACGACCTCTGCGTAAGTCTCATCGTCGGTGTCGAAGCGGGCGTCCTTCAACTCCACCGGCTCGTCGGGTAGTGCGCCCAATGCTTCGGTGACGTTGACCGTTCTTTGCGACCGGACCATCATCTGCAGCATGGGCGCGCCATCATCGACGCATTCGAAACCGCGTTCGGTTAGCTGTCTGTACGGAACGAGCACGAGCAATTCCTGGCGCGCTGGCCCTGTGGAAGATGGTGGGATCCCCAAGTCTTCGATCGAACAGACCTCGGTGACCTCGCCAAGCAGAATCTCCAGCCTATTCCCCATTTCCGGCCGCTGCAGCACGGCGAAGGGGGGCGGGTTCGAAACGAGCAGTTCTTTCAATCCGGCGGCTACGCGTTTGGCCATGAAAACTCCTTGACTACGGTCCTACGCGAAACGGCGCGCGGCAAGTACTCGCACCGTGCACCCAGGCCTCTAGAACAGCCAGCGACTGCTTACCGCATCCAAATCTTCCGTTGACAGCATGCAAGATTTCGGCGCCCTGACTCTACAAGCTCGGCGACCGGAACCAGCGCCGAAAAAAACAACTACTCGTTTTAGCGGTGTTGCGAGGCTCGCAGCTATCGCGACCCGTCGGACACCGAGACACGACTACCCGTTCGAGTAGCGCAACCGGAAAGGGCATTGCGCGCACCCGTAGATGAACTATGTTCGCAGCGAGGTTTCACATTGAGAACCGCTGTCCGGGCGAATCGAGAAAACCGCGCCGAACATCCTCGGCACGTGCACGACGGGTACTGGAAACCCGCCGTAGAGGAGGCTTCCGTGAGCATACCGTCGATCGGCGCGTACCCCATGCCAACAGCTGATGATGTGCCGCGCAGCAGGGTCGACTGGACCGCTAGCCAGTATCGAGCAGTGTTGCTGATCCACGACATGCAGAACTACTTCTTGGCAAAGTTCCCTGGCGATTCTCCAACCTTGGACTTGGTGCGAAACATCGCGCGCCTGCGCGAGTGTTGTGCAGATCTGGGCATTCCCGTAGCATATACGGCGCAGCCCGGCGGGATGAACAGCACGCAGCGCGGCCTGCTCAAAGACTTCTGGGGGCCGGGAATGGCGGTGGATCCAGCCGACCGCGAAATTGTGGCCGAACTGGCGCCGGCCGAGCACGAGCGCGTATTCACGAAGTGGCGATACAGCGCCTTTCACAATTCCGGGTTACTGGATTATCTTCGTGACCGCGGGCGCGACCAGCTCATCGTCTGCGGCGTGTACGCTCACGTCGGTTGCCTAATCACAGCCTGCGACGCGTTCTCTCACGACATCCAACCGTTTCTGGTCTGCGATGCGGTAGCGGACTTCTCCCCGGAGGACCATCGAATGGCGGTGTCGTACGCCGCACAACGTTGTGCGGCTGTTCCGACGACAGATCAGGTACTTGCTGCGCTCACATCAACTGCTTCCGTGCTGACCGGATGACCGGATTTCGCGTCGCACCGCGTAGCGCTCCCGGCTCGCGAGTTCCACACGGGAATTGATCCCGAGCTTTCGGAAAATCCGCCTCAGGTGGTAGTTGACGGTGTGCGGGGAGAGGAAAACGCGGTGTGCAATCTGACGATTGGTCAATCCTTGGCTGACCAACTCGGCAATGGCACGTTCGGTTTCCGTCAGCTTCGGCGGAATCGATTCTGCCTCGCCGTGCGACCTATCAGGATTCTTAGCGTTGGCCGAGTCGTTTCGTCGGCTTTCGGCAACGTTTCTGGAATCGCGCCAGTCGCTGGACCGAACGCCACCGCCCAACAAGGCTCGTAGATCTTCTATCGCGGTTTCCCTGGCCCAAGCGTCTCCATATTCGGAGATGACATGCAGCAGTCCATCCAGATTCCGTTCGAAAAGGCTGTGAGCATGCAGCGCACCAGTGGCAACCGCAGGCGTACCGATGTTCGCGTTGGCTACGGCCTGGGCAGCTTCGATCGACTTGATCGCAATCTTCTCGTCGCCCACGTCCATCGCGACACGTACGAACCACGCGGCAGCACCCGGTTCCTCCACGAACAGGGCGGGTCTGTGCAGCAGGTTGGTATGCAGCAGCGCTTCGATGCTCGACGGATCTTCCGTCGAGGTGTGCACCAGCAGCTGAATCCACTCGTCGCGCGCCGACCGCGCGACGGAACCCTGTTCGTATGTCGAGGTTTCCCGGCAGCGTCGCAGATAGGAACGAGCCAACGCTACGTCGCCGGAACGGAATGCGATCAGCGCGAGAACAGACTTCGCTGAAGGAACCACTCGCCACGTCCCTAATTCGAGTGCGCTGGACAAACATGCCTCGGCAGTCAACCGTGCCGCCGTCTGCCGTCCCGCCCGCAGTAGCAAACGCGCACGGATCAGGTCAGCTTGTGCTGCGTGCATGGTCAACCCGAACTGGTCGATTTCCGCGCGGGCCTGGCGCAGGATCTCCTCGGCGTCGTCGAACTCGCCCAACTCGCCCAACATCTCGGCCATCATCAGCTGCGGATACCAGCGCCAATCCGCGGATTTCACGGACGCCGCGCAGGTCGCTGCCCGCCTCCCCCAACACAGCGCCCCAGCGACATTGCCGGCCGACCACTCGAGATGTGCCAATCCGGTCAAGGCGATCGCAGTCCGTGCCTGGCCGTGGCATGTCCCGTCCGGCTCCTGCAACACTTTCGAGGCGTGGTCACTGGCGAAGTCTCCTTGCAGCACCAACGCCAGCATTCGACCTGCTGCGGTGTCGTCGAACGTGGTGGTCGGCAGGTCGGGGACAGCAAGCACCCGGTCGGCGATGGCGATCGCTTCGGCGGTTTGCCCGCTGGTGATCAGCGGAGCGATCAGCGTGCATCGAAGCTCTGCCGCTAACTCTTCCGGCACACCGTCATTCAGGGTCGCCTCGGCCAACATGACCGCAGGTTCGATCCAGCCTCTGGAGAGCAGTGCTCGCACCGCTGCCACGGCTGAGGTGGGCCGATCCGTGTAATGCGACCGCACGGCCGCGTGCGTTGCTGGTTTATGCGATCCCAGCGAAAGCGGGGCCTCGTCAACCGTGTGCGAACTGGTTGTCGTCAGAAGCGGGTCGGATTCGAAGGAGCCCGTCAAGCTCCGTCGCTCATCGGACCAGGCCAATCCGTGCACGGCACACGCTCCTCATGTTCTGTTAGTGCTGCAGCCCAGCACCGCCGCTGATCCAGACCGGTGGCGGGTTCCGGGCAGCATCAGCGAGCCGGGATCGGAGACTGTCGATCAACCACCCGAGAGCCATGCGGCTGGTCTCCCTGCGCTTGCTGGTGTCCTGGTGATGTTCTGCGGGTTCACTGTCGCATCAGGGCTCTGAGCACGACCGCCATTGATGCTCGATCGGCCATGAAGAAGTGACCGTTCGTCCCTGTCGGAGGCTGCGCCGGTGCGGTACGGGCGCCCCGGGGCGTTCAGGCGAGCTGCCGCAGCCGGGATTCAGCGCGCTGAAGATCCCAGAATCTGCGTCCCAGCCGGACGGCATGCATACCGGCGATCCGCGCCAACGGGGCCTCGACGTAGGAGACTGGGCCGTTTTCGGAGGCCGAGATGCCTTCGGCTGCGCGCTGCACCTGGTGGACGACTGCTTTGGCTCGCCCGAAGAATCCGCCGGCGGCGGGCCCTTCCGGCTCTGCCTCTTCGAGCTGTTTTTTCTTTACCACGACGCCCAGCCGGTGCGTGGTGACGACCAAGAGCGCGTCGCCGGGAACGTTCGTGATGTGGTCGCCGAATAGCACGGCGTCGCGTTCCGGCTCTGCAGAGAGAACCCACCACACGATCGAGGGGGCGTCCTTTATGTCACGACCACGAAGGGTGTTCAACGGACTACCCGATTGATCCGGAATCATCGATCTGTGGTACATAATGCGCACGTGCAGTTACTGTGAGTGGGAGGTTTGGTAGATGGTGCGGTTCCTGCCGGGAGTCACGATCGACCCCGTGGTGGATGATTTGCCGCACCTGGATTGCGGCATGGAGTGGTGGTACTTCCACACCCACCTCACGACCGAGCATGGTGACGACGTCGGCCTGGTCCTTGTGTTCACCCGCCACCTGGCGACGCGTGCTGAGGGGGAGCCGCTGCGCGCGCATTTCGCCATGATCGGACGCACCGATCACACGGCTGGAAGGCACACGAGTGCGGTGTGGGTTGATCGAGGCTGGATCGACACCGTGCGCACCACGATCACGAACGACGCGGTCATGGATCCCGTTGTGCGGCAGGCGCTTGTCGAACTCTTCGACGACGGCACCCCGGTCGCTCCCGACCTGCTCATGGGCGGCGAGGTGATGATCGCCGAGCAGGAGCTCGACTTGCGTTACGGCGATGTCGCGACATTGCGCAAGCTGGCGGACGGCTCGTATCACGTCACGTTTGACGACGAAACGCAGTCGTGCGATCTGGTCTTCACGCCTGTGAAGCCGCCCATCATCCAGCACGATGATGTGTTTCAGGTCAGGTTTCAGGGCCCGGAGTCGCAGGCGTTCTCCTACTTCGCCCCACGCATGGCGGTGCAAGGCCGCATCGGGAACGCCACAGTCTCCGGCAGCGGCTGGTACGAGCACACCTTCGGCGCGGAGTACCTGCGGCCGGACGGGGACCAGCGTTACCCCGACGGTACTTGGAACTGGACGGGTATCCAGCTGGACAACGGCTGGGATATCAGCGCGGCGACGATCGACCACATCGACGTCAACTCCCGCCGAAGCGTGTTCACCCAGCGGTTCGCCACCGCGTACTCGCCGGACTGCGAGCGGGTGTCCTGCGATGTAGAGCTGGTCGGTGACCGGCGGTGGACATCACTGTCCTCGTTGAACACCTACCCCACGCGATGGACCTTGTCCGCGCCCGCGCTGGAGCTGGACGTCGTCGTCGAAGCCGAGCTCCCACAGCAGGAAATCCTTACGATGGTCACCCACGGCTCCTATCTGGAGGCTTGCGCGAACGTGCGCGGCACCATGCGGGGCGAACCGGTGTCAGGCCGCGCGTTCATCGAAGTGATGCCTGCCAACAGGGTCGCGCGGATCGAGGAGTTTCTCGGGCGTCTTCGGGACGTCACGCACGACGAGGTGCGCAAGCTGTACCCGGATTCCCCGAGCGAAGCGCTCACCGTGGCACTCGCCGCTCGGGAGGCGTCCGGCGCACCCCACGCGGTCGTGTACGACGCCATGGTCCGGCCCCTGCGCTACGTCTCGGACACATCCGGCCGGGGATGGCGGTCGTTCGTCACCTGCGCCGCGCTCGAACTGTTCGGTGTGCGGGCCGAGCAGTACCGGCAGCTGCTCGCCGTGACCGAGCTGATCCACTCGGGATACCTCATGGTCGATGACGTGGAAGACGACTCGCCGATGCGGCGGGGCGAGCCGACTGCGCATTTGGTGTTCGGCGCGCCGACGGCCATCAACGCGGGAACCGCTTCCTACTTCGTGCTTGACCGCGTCCTGGCCGAGATCCTGCCGGACGAGCGGCGCCGCTTACGCGCTTACGAGAGCTACCTACGGGCAATGCGGGGTGCGCACGTGGGGCAGGGCATCGACATCACTGGACACCACGACGCCATGAACCTCGCGGTCGCGTCCGGTGATCCGACCGCGTTGCTAGCTGGTCTGCGCTGGGCGCAGCGGCTCAAGACCGGTGCCTACTCCCGTACGCTGGCCGAGATCGGCGCACTGACCGCCGGGGCGAGCGACGAGCAGATTACCGCCATGGGCAACTACTTCGAGGCTGTCGGGCTGGCGTATCAGATCACCGACGACGTGATGGACCTCGACGGTGTCACCAACCGCCTGCCGTCTGGCGAGGTCCGCGCTACCAAGCACATCGGCGAGGACTTGCGCGCGGGCAAGGTGACGATGCCGCTGGCGCAGGCGGTGGGACGGTTGCCGCACGACCGGATGGCCGCGATCTGGACGGCCGTGCGTGACGGCAACGCCGACGACGTGACCGTGCGAGAGGTCGCTGCCGCACTGGTGGAGTGCGGCGCGGTGCAGGCCTGCTACGACGACGCCAAGGCGCAGGTCGACGCGGCGTGGGCCCCGCTGGACTCGTTGCTGCCCAAGAGTTTCGCCAAGGCCATGGTGCGCGCCCTCGGCTTCTACGCCTCGCTGCGCGAACACGAGCCTGCAGTGGGCGACCACGAGGCCGCAGCGGGCGAACACGAGCCTGCAGCGGGCGAACACGTCAACAGTGGACAGTGAACGATGGTCCTTCGAGTGAACGAGCTGTACCACCGCTACGGCAAGCGTCAGGTCTTGCGTGGCGTCACCTTCGAGGTTTTGCCCGGCAGCCTCGTCGGGGTTGTCGGCGAAAACGGAGCGGGCAAGACGACGTTGCTGCGCATCCTGTGCGGCGAGCTGACCCCCACCAACGGAACGGCCTCGGTGAGCGGACGGCTCGGCTACTGTCCTCAGCATGTGGTGGTCAACGAGGCGTTCACCGTCGCCCAGCACCTCGCCTTCTTCCAGGTGGCGTACGGACTTCCCGACCTCAGCTACGCCCACGAGTTGATTGACGTACTGCAGTTCGCGGACTTTCTCGATGAGCGCGTCGGTGTGCTCAGCGGCGGCACCCGGCAGAAGCTGAACCTGACCATCGCGCTCATGCACGACCCGGACGTGCTACTACTGGACGAGCCCTACCAGGGCTTCGACTGGGAGACCTACCTGCGGTTCTGGGAACTTGCCCAGCGGTTGCGCGACCGCGGCCGTTCGGTGCTGGTGATCTCCCACCTCGCCTACGATGCCGATCGCCTCGACACGCTGCACCGCCTTGCGGCCGGCGTCCTGTGCGAAGGCACTACTTCCCACGGAGGCCGGTAGATGTGGTGGACGCGCTTCGGTACTGCCACCCGGATGGCGTTGCTCGAACACCTTCGCAATCGCCTCGCCATGTGGCTGGTGGCGCTCTATGTGCCGATCTGGCTGACCCTGGCCTACACGATAGTCGGGAACATGCCCGTCCGGTTCTACCTGCGCGCCACGGACCAAACCGTGCTTGCGCAAGGCAACGAGCTGACCCAGATCTCGGGCGCGCTCAACGCCGTCACCCAGATCGTCGGCTTCATGATGTTCACCGTCACGTTCAAATCCAGCACGTTCGACCGGCGGCTTGCGATGGCGGGATACCCGCGCGGCCACCTGCTCGCCGCCAAGGTGGTCGCCCTCGTGCTGGTCTCGGCCGTGCTCTCCTGCTACGCCACCGCGATCACGTGGTGCTTCTGGCATCCCCAGCAGCCGTTGCTGCTCGCGGTGAGTGTGTTCACCGACGCGCTGACCTACGGCGCGCTCGGCGTGATGCTGGGCGCGTTGCTGCGTGGCGAACTCGAGGGCATGTTCCTCATCGTCATGATCAGCATCATTGACATCTCACTGCAGAACCCGATCCCCAACCCCGCCGCGGACAGCGACTTCCTCCGCGTCTTGCCGTCCTACGGAGCGATGCAAAGCGCGACCACCGCTGGATTTTCCACAGTTACCCCCGTCGCCCACCTGTTGCTGCAGCTGTCCTGGTGCGCCCTGCTCACCTGCATGGGACTGCTGGCGTTCCTGCGACGCACCCGCGACCAGAACCGTGGTGGCCGCGTGTCCACGACAGCAGGCGTTCCCGCTACATAGCCGGGCTTTCCGTCGTCTCGAGCATCCCGGTTTCCGGCCACCAATCGCCCCCGAAGCCGACGCTGCCACTGCGGACACAATCCGCGAGATCCCCGCCTACGCTGCTGGCAGGCTCGGACACGGCCTGATCACCGCGACTGCGGCGCTGCCACGGTGCTGGCGTCAGTTTCTTAGGCTGTAGAAGTGCATCGGTGAGTTCGGGTTGAAGCCGATCCGCGGGTACACGGGTGCCCCGGCGGCGGTCGCGTGCAGGGTGGCGCGGGTCAGTCCGGTGGCCCCGCCGCCCTCGTACAGCGCCTTCCGCGTCACCGCCTCGCCGTATCCCCTGCGCTCCCACTCCGGGGCGGTGGCGACAAGCACGACGAAGAGGCGGCCCGCTGCTTCCACGGTCGCAGCGCACGTCACCGGAACGCCGTCTCGCAGGCCCAGGTAAGCGTGCACCTGGTTCTTCCACAGCGTGGAGCCGACGAGCCCGTCGCGGCCGTCTTCCAAGGAGAATCCGTAGGCGCGTGAGTTGAGGTCTGCGTAGGTGCGCAGCTGTTCGTCGGTGGTCACGCGCACGAATGTCAGGTCGGGGTGGCCGGGCTCGGGGATGGGGAGCATGTCTCCGGCCATGCCGGTTCCGGGGAAGGCGTGCTCCAGGCCCGCTCGTTCGGCTGCTTCGCTCAGCGCCGCGCGTGCGTCATCGGCGAGGAGGTCCTCGAAGATCCACAGGAAGCCCGGATGCTTCTTCGAGCGCATGATGTCCGCTGCCTGGCCCAGGCGTTGGCCGACGAGTCCCGCGTCCGCCCCGACGTCGGTCAACGTGATGCAGTTCCAGAAGAGGAACCGGCAGTCGGCCCAGCGAACGGCGATGCCCGGGAGGTCTCGCACATCGGCACGCGGATCGCGGTCGAGCACCATGGCGCGCCAGACCACGGCGAGCTGTTCCATCGATTCGATCGAGTCCGCAAGATCTGCCACCAAAACTCCTCAAATTCGTCCAAGCGTCGGTTCGAACCCGACCGGGGGCACTCAGTTTGATCAAGATTTTCGCAGGTCAACCCAGGCCCGATTAGTGCTGGGAGCAGCCGCCGTCTCCAGCCCGCACGTCGATAGGGTTACCGCGATGACCACACTGTCAACTCTTCCGTAGACAGCGATATCTCGATCGGTGATCTGATTGCCCGCGCTGGGCACCTCAAGGGTGAGCTCGTGGCGTTCGCCCAAGGCCCTCGCTTCGCGCGGCGGTTGGACGCGGTGCTGTTCGAGACGGCCGATCGCTACGGCGTTCTCGACGAGAGCAGGGCCGTCCTCGCCATCGACTGCTTCGCGTTGCAGCACCGGCTGTCCGATGGCCGTAACGTGCTCGAACGGTTCGTCGCGCAGCGGCGACCGCCGCTGCGTTGCCGCGAGCGCGAAGCTCGAACGTGGCTTCATCCTCGACGAGTCCGGTTACTACGACCGGGTTACCCAACGTGGCGGGAGCCGGGAAGTCGATCTCCTAGTCCAGCACGGTCTGAAAAGCGGCCATCTGTTCGGCTTCGCCGTAGGCGTCGGCGAGTATGACTTCGATGTCGTCACGAAGTCGCGCTTCGGCCTCCTGCTCCGCTGCCTAGCTGGGCGAGGCGGGTGTTGATTCCGGCCTTGTCAAAGGCGATCCACACGAGCTCATCATCGACACAGTCCTCAACCGGTGCGTCACCACGGCCGTCCACGCAGATCGGAAGGGTGGCGGATGGTGTCGGCTCGACGACCTTCTCCAGGGTGATCTCGTGTCGCCAGTCGTCACCGAAGTCATAGGTGTAGGTGATGGGCTTGCGGGCACGGGCGAACGCGGCGGCCAGGGTGATCTCGTGTTCGTCGTAGTCGAAGTCGAAGTACGGGTCGCCGTACTGGCGCCGTCCGACGGTGAACCCGTGGAGATGGTCGCCGTCCCAGGCGAAGGCGATCTGAATGACCTCGTGCAACTCGCCCAACGTGGCGGATGCCGGCATGAGCACACGGCGCCAGCACGCCGGCCGCACATGCTGCAGAGCGATCTTGAGCTGGTACGTCCCGTCTTCTTCCAAGTCGTCGGACGAGCCGAGCAACGACACGCGTCGGGTGCCGATCACCGACAGGGCCCAGCGGCCAAGAGGAGTGATCCGCCGCACCGGCGCGTCGGTGATGGCGCCGAAGACGGCCAGCAACTCCAACGTCACCTCCGCGGGATCGCGCACGCCAAACCCCCGAGCGAAGGTCTGGTACACCTCGTACCCCGCGTGGAGGATGACGTGACTGATCGCTCTCGCCAGTTCGGCGCGGGTCGGCACCGGTTTGCCAGCCAACACGGTCAGGGCGAGCCTGCCGATCTCCAGTTCTTCCGATGCCTCATCACCGTCGAACAGGCTGGTCAGGGCCGCCGCGAAACCTCGGGCCCAGAGCTCGAGCAGCTCGTCGGGGCTGGCGGACCGCCAGGGCCGGCGCCACCACAGCGCGACCGCCCTCGATGGAAATCAGTCCCGCGCCGAGCGCCGCCGTCCACCGCCAGTGCAGCGCGGGCACGTCCGCCGCGCTGCGCACAGACTCCGGCAACTCGATGCCCAGCGCACGGCCTGCCACCGGCACGTCCGCCCGCCGCAGCACACGGTTGGCCGTCACCGCCCGGCCCGTGCCAACCCAACCCGCCAGGACAACCGCGTCCCGAAACGCATCACACTCGCGCACCGAACGAGCAAGATCATCAACTAGATCGTCACTGCCCACCGGGCGAGGATAGAGCGTCCCGGCGGCCACCGACCAAGCCGCCAGACGCACTGCGCCCACGCCAGTTCGGCGCATATGGCCTTGCCAGCGACTGCCGCTGCGCGGATTCGGCGAGTGCTTCACGGGATCGCGGCCATCAGATGTAGCGAGTGCTCGAACTCGACACGTCCTGCATGGATGTGCACGGCCGCAAGCAGTCCGGTATCACACTCAAACGAAAAGCTCCGCCCGATCAGATCAGGCGGAGCTCTTGTCATGTTCAGTCAGCGCAGGTCGTGCTTCCCGGTCTTCACGTCGCGTAGAAACGCCGACCATGCCGAGGTCGTGAAGGGGAGGACGGGGCTGGCGGAGCCGAGCTTGCTGTCCTTTACGCCAGCAGCGCCCGGTAGGTAAGCCACCATGACGCAGGCACCCCCGCCGCCGTGACTATGGCTACTCTTCCGCCAGTGCGCCTGGGCGAAGACCGGGGTTAACATGCCGCGCTCCCTTGCCGTGCTTACAACTCCCGAGCGAGCCGGTTCAGGAAGGTGATCGATTCCTTCTGGCTCAGCGCCTTGGACCGCAAGGCGCTGTAGTTCAGGGTATACATCTCAACTTCGGCTGGATCCTCCATATAGACGCTGCTCGTGAGGTGTTCCGCGAAGGCAACGTCCGGATCTTCCTGGTCGGGGAAGGACAGCAGGATGAACGGTGCACCAAGCGCGGGTATCGCCCCGGTGCTGAACGGCAGTACCTGAAGGGGCACGTTGGGGAGCTTGGCGCTGGCTACGAGGTGCTTGAGCTGTTCACGCATGACCTCGGGGCCGCCGACGAGTTGTCGCAGCGCCGACTCGTGAATGACGGTTCCCACCGTGAGCGGGTTTGTCTCGTGCAGCCGTGCCTGCCGCTGTGCGCGAAGATCGGCACGCTCCTTCATGACGACCTCATCAGCCTGCGGTATCCACGCCTGGATGAGTTCGGTGGCGTAACGCTCGGTCTGCAACAACCCGGGAATCAGCTCAGCCGCGAACTCACGCACTTCGGCAGCCTCGGATTCCAGTCCGACGTACTCCTCGAAGTTCGACGCCAGCGTGTCCTGCCCGTACCGCTGCCACCAGCCCTTCTGCCTGGCTTGCAAGGCAAGCGCGACATACTGGTCTCGTTCCGCGTCGGGAACGCCATAGACTGCCGCCAGCGCAAGAACCTCGGCCGGGCCGGCGGATTTCTCGGCGTTCTCGAACCTGCTGAGCTTCGGCTTCGACCAGTCGAGCGCGGCCGCGACGTCCTCTTGACGAAGTCCAGCCTCGGCACGCCAACGCCGGATGCCTCGTGTGAGCCTCCGCAGCCGCACAGTCGGGCTGATCCGCTCTTCCACGACGTCCTCCTTCGCTCAGTTCGCTACTTGATCTTTGCAGGCTTTGGGCCTTCCACGCAGTCGCTCTTTCGTATGCAGAGATGGTCCTTTCGAGTATCGAGCATTGCAAATATGAAAGTTCCACGAAACCTTAGTTTCAGTTTCGAGTCTTCGGCGTGGAAGGAAACCCCATGTACGACTACCTGACCTACATCTGGCGTCCGGTCAGCGGTGGGCGTCACGCGTTCCCGATCGCGGCGCGGGAAATCCCGGCCGGAGAGCCGGTAGCTGCCTACTGCGGTGCCGAGGCCGATGCGGCTGAGCTGCACAACCGCACCGAGTTGGACTGGATTCGCGAGCGCTCCTGTGTGGACTGCCGGCGCATCCTCGCCGGCCGTGCTTGACCGGATTGGTCCGCCAGCTTCCTCATCAAGGAGAAGCCACACCATGTTCTGGCTCCACTTGAGCGCGCTCGTGGTGATCAACTCCTGATCGTCGCCCTGATCGCCAGCTCCACCGCGGTGCGGTTTCCGCTGCTCACTCGCGCGCAGCACGCGGGGGCAGGGGAGGGCGCCTACAACGTCTGGGACGTCATCGCCCAGGTCGAAGCCGAACGCAAAGACGAGCAGGACCGGGCAATAGAGCGGCCGTCTTGGCCCTTTGGACCGCAGTTCCCCGACTACGACCCTGATGGCGAGCCCACCGGTCGACACCACTTACGTATTTGAGCCCTAGCCAGCCCCCGAGCCAGCCCCCGAGCCGGGCCGGTGCAGCTGCCTCCCCGACCACTGCACCGGCGCACCCGGTGGCCGGGCGTCTTCCCCCTCCCACGCCCGGCCACCGACCCGCCTGTTCCGACTGCCTTCCAGAGTTTGCCGAATCCAGACTCCACGGCCGTTTCGCAAGCCCGGAGGATGTAGTGGGCCACGTGCAGCGTCCCGAGTGGGCTGGGGGTGTTCGTGGCCGAGCTCGACGATGGTGAGCGATGGGTCAGTGTTTTCAGCACTCCGGAGAGGATGGCGCTTTTCGCCAGCGCTAGCGAAGGCAGCCCAGCGGTTTGAGCACGGACTTGCGATGGGTGCGTGTGCGGGTGAATGCGTTGCTTATCGCAGGGCGATGAATCGTCGTAGCTTTCCGGTCGATTCGTGGCGGGGGAGCCGGTCGACCTTCTGGAGTCGGACCTCCGGGTTGGGCAGGCCGTGGCGGCTCAGCGCGGCTGCGACCGATGAGGTCAGCTTGGCCGCGTCGGGCGAGCCGACGGCGAGGATTTCGGCTCCGGCCGGAGTCTGGCGGACCTGGTATTCGGCGATGTGCGGATCCGTGCCTAGGACGTGGCGGAAGACGCTCGCCGGCACCGTGCACGCCGGGTAGTGGAAGTCATCGTCGTGCCGTCCGGCGATATCTGCCAGCCGCGCGAACGAACTTCCGCATTCGCACCTGCCGGGCAGGGGCGTGATCTCGTCCCCGAGGTCGTAGCGGATGAACGGGAACGTCCGATTGGCGAGTCCGGTGGCGAGCGTTCGCGCGGCGGGCTCGTCCGGGGCGACCGGCGTTCCGTCCTCGTCGACCCGTTCCAGCACGACCTCGTCCTCGCACACGTGCAGTCCCTCAGCGCGTCCGCACCCGACCGCCTGCACACCGATCTCGGTCGATCCCCAGAGGTTGTGGACCGGTACGTTCCAGGCGTCGCGGATCGCCCGTCGATCCTCGTCGAAGAGGGGCTCGGAGTTCGTGCTCACCCGCACGGGGCGGATCTCCAGCGCTCCTGCCAAGGAGGCGCGGGCAAGCCGCCCGATCACCGTCGCGTACCCGACGAGATGGGTGGGGCGGGCAGCCGCGACCGTTGCGAGGACCTCATCGAACGGCTCGCTGGCCGGGATCACGACCGTCTCCATGCCCGCTGAGCTCGGCACGTCGAACAGCGGCGTGCTGGCGTGCGGTGGCACTCCTGCCTCCAACACCGCGAGCCGGGCTGGGCGCCGCGGCCCACGCCGCTCCTCTCGCGCCTGCATCCGCCAGGCGAGACAAGCCAGCGTTACGAATAGTTCCCAATCCCACGCGTACACGCCTCGTACGCCGGTCGACCCGCCGGAACTGAAGATCTGCTGACCGCCCGGTGCGTACGAGAACCATGGTTGTTCGGCGAGGATGCGCTCGGCTGCTGCCCGGTCGAGGTCGGGAACCGTCACGATGGCGTCCCACTCCTCCTGCGCCTCCTGCTTGGTCATCACCGGAAGCCTCGCCAGGTCTGCCACGGTGGCCGAGGAAAGATCGAGGCCACGCATCCGAGCCGCGTGAAAGGGCGAACGCTCGCGCGCATATGCGAGCAGCGCACGCAGCCGCTGGTCGCGGTAGCGGTCAATCCGTTCCCGGGGCCAATCCAGGCGTGCGACGTGGTCCTCTAGCGCCGCGTGCACCGCACTGAGATGGCCGGTGCGCAGGCGCCCGTACGTCGCCTTCGCGACGCTCATTCGGTCAGTGCCGGCCGACTCGGACATCCGCATCCTCCGGGCCCGGGGAGGCCGCGCGCCAGCCTCCTCGTGTTCCTGCTTCCGAGTCTTCCACGACCACGCAGACCGGCCACCCGCGCCGACGCGCTCGATTTCGGCCGGGGAGTTCGCGGTCAGTCGCCTTCTCCGGCGGCGGTCGCGCCGGGGGTGTCCGGCACTACGACGAGGCTGACGACGTGGCGGGTGCGGTCGGCGTCTTGCGCGTTGCTGGTCCGCGCGATGATCGACGCTTGGATTTCTTCCAGCAGTTCGGCGAATTCTTCATCGGTCAGCCACAGCGCGGCTTGTCGGTAGACCAGGCCGTCCATGGCGGGTTCGGCATCTTCGCGGGCGAGGTAGCGGTTGAGAAGCTCCCCAGCAGATTCACGCCCAGGATCAGGCGGATTCCACCTGACAGAGCGGAAAACCCGACCCCACGGGTCCTGCCGGGCGGAACCATGCGCCGGGTTGGGTGGCTAGCTCGGTTGTGCTTGGTCAGGATGGGTGTCGGTGAGGGCTGCGGTGCGTGCCATCAGGCACGCGGGGGCGAGGGGGTTTCGCCCTACGGTGATTACCCGGGACAATCCGCGGCCATGGCCTATGAGCGTGCAGATCCCCGAGCCGGTGACCCGGGGCGGCCGGGACCCGGACAACCAGGGCTCGACCGACCGGGACCGCCACCCGGCCCACTGCCGGGACCGCCCCCACCGGGAGGACCGCCGCACGCCCCACCAGGGCAGCCGCCGCAAGCACCGCCGGGGCAACCCGGTCCTCCTCACCAGGGACCGGGCCAGCCGATGCCACCCGGTCCTCCACCGGGAGGCCAGCAAGGCCCGCCGATGGACGGTCGGCAAGGCCCGCCGATGGGAAGCCAGCCGGGCACACCGCCGGGCGGGCAGCCAGGTCAACTGCAGCCGGGTCAGCCGAACCCGCAGTCAGGCGGCCGGCCGGGACCCCCGCCGGGGCCGCCTGGTGGTCAGCCCGGACCGCCGCCGGGCCATCCGGGCGTACCCCCGGGCCTGCCGCAGGGCGGTCAGCCAGGTTCCCCGCAGCCAGGTCCGCCTGGCCAGCAAGGGCCGGGGCAACTGGGGCAGCAGGGAATGCAGCAACCCGGGCAACCGGGGCCGCCGATGCCTGGCGGCCCGCAGGGCTTCCAGCAAGGTGGCGCACCGGCCGGGACCACGCCGATGGGCCAGTCGACGCCGGTCGGACAGCACCCGGTTCAGCAGCCTCCCGCCAACCAGTACCCGGCGACGCGCGTCCAGCAGCGCCTGGACGTCGAGCAGCCCGAGCCCTTCCGCGACCCGGACGCGGACCGCTACCGCGACGATCCGTACGACGATCGCTACCGCGACTCGTACCAGGACCGCTACCGGGATCCCGAGCCTTACGACGACCGGTACCGGGACGATCCGTACGACGACGGCTACCGGGAGCGGGATCGCTACCGCGACCGGGACCCGTACCCGGACCGGCACCGGGATCGCGACTACGACGACCGCCAGTATGCGGAGCGGGACTATGACGACCGCCGGAGCCGGGGAGATCGGTTCCGGGGCCCCAGCGCCGACACGATCGGTCGCCTCATTCAGGTGCTGACGGCGCTGATCTCACTGGTCTTCGTGCTGCACATCGTCTTCGTGGTGACCGGGGCCAACCAGGCAAACGACTTCGTCGCATTCACCTACGGGACCGCGAAGTTCTTCGTGCTCGGGCTCGGCGACGTGTTCACCCCGGGCGACGCCACGATAGGCGTGATCCTGAACTACGGCCTCGCGGCGCTGATCTACCTGTTCGCGGGCCGGATCATCGCCCGCGCCTTGAAGCGGTAAAGGCGGTGAAAGGCACCTTCGGGCAACACAGCCGGGTGGCAGCTGGACGAGGCGAACGAGCGGTTGGCGGAGCATCCGCTGCAACCGCCGGCCGAGGTTGGTTCGAGCCCGTCGGTCGGCGGCATGGTCGCCACCAACACGGTGCCGGACGACCGGAGCAGGGGGCTGTCGGCGGCGCTGAAGCGGCGGTTCGACCCGGACGGCATCCCCGGTTGGTCGCTGGCCACACCGGACCGGGTGAGCAGGTGAAACGGGGGTCGAGCCCGGCGCGCGGGCGGCTTGAGCCGCGCCACATTTCCAGGGGCGACGGCCGGGCGATGGCTGGGCATGGCACCCTTGGTATGGCTGTTCCTGCATTTCGCGACGGGTACGGCTGCGCATGTACACCCCGGTTGCGCCGGATAGCCGGGCGATGACCAGGAGTGGCTTGAGTGGAAAGTTTCTTCTCCTTCATTCTCTACCCGGTGTCGGCGATCTTGTGGTTCTGGCACAAGGTCTTCGGTGCCGTGCTCGGGCCGGACAACGGCTTCGCCTGGGCGCTTTCGGTGTTCTTCCTGGTGTTCTCGCTGCGCGTGGTGCTGCTGAAGCCAGCGATCAGCCAGCTGCGCGCGGGGCGCAAGATGGCGAAGTTCGCGCCGCAGATCCAGAAGCTGCGCGAGAAGTACAAGGGCGATCGCCAGCGCATGGCGCAGGAGATGCAGAAGTTGCAGTCCGAGCACGGGGTGAACCCGCTCGGCGGCTGCCTGCCCGCGCTGCTGCAGATCCCGGTCTTCCTGAGCCTGTTCCACGTCCTGCGGAACTTCACGCCGACCGCGCAGAGCAACTTCGTCTTCGACCGGGCGGGAGTCGAGTCGTTCGTCAACGCCAACATCTTCGGCGCCAAGCTGTCGAACTGGATCACCCAGCCCGCGGACCAGCTCGCGCTGTTCGGCACCGACCGGACGTCCATGATGATCGTAGGCATCCCGCTGATGCTCATCGCATCGGTGGCCACCTTCTTCACCATGCGGCTCTCGGTCAAGAAGCAGACCGACGCCGCGATGGCCAACCCGCAGTCGGCCATGATGGCCAAGTTCATGATGTACATCGCGCCGGTCGGCGCGATCATCTCCGGCTGGTTCCTGCCGATCGCGGTGCTGCTGTACTGGCTGGCCAACAACGCCTGGACGCTGGGCCAGCAGCACTTCCTCACCAAGAGGATCGACCACGAGCAGGAGCGGGAGAAGGAAAAGGAGATCGAGGCCAAGAAGTCCGCGCCGCGGCCTAAGCCGGGCCAGAAGCCGGTGCGCCCGGAGGCCAAGGCGGCCGACGGGGAGTCGGAGGCGGAACCGGCCGCCGCGACAGCGGGCGGCCAGCAGGCGACCAAGAGCGGCAGCAACGGCCAGCGGCCGGGCGGCAAGAAGAACCAGCCGAAGAACCGGCCGGGCAGGCAGGCGGCGTCGAAGAAGGGCAAGAAGCGCCGCTGAGTCCGCAATTTCAATGGAAATCGAAGGTCTGATTTCCATTGAAATTGCGGAAAATGGAACGTGGGTTCCGTCATTCGGAAGAAGTGGCGAAGGGTCGGTGGGAGGGAAACTCCCACCGGCCCTCTCGCGTGTTCGGCTGAGGCTTACGCCGGGGTGGCGACGACGTGCGGTTTCTCGTCGTAGCCGAGGTCGCCGCCCACGTAGCGACCGCCGCAGGTCACCAGCACCAGGGCGGTGCGCATCGCCCTGACCGAACAGCTCGCGGGCCCGGGCCGGCAGATCCCAAGAGGCCATTAGATGGACCTTCTCGGTTACACAACGCCTAAGATCACGCACGCATCGTTCGCTTCGATCACCCGTTGAGCCCTGCCGGTGAGCGGTTGGCAAGGCCAGCTGATCGTGACTGTTCGCGAAATCGATATCGAGTAGTGCTCCACCGCGGTGGGGGCCGGCGAGATAGAACGGTAAAATCAGCTTTACCGAAACGGGAACCGGTCAACGCCCCCGATCGTTGTTCCGAGTGACGGCGCAAGCACGCCCCAGGAGGATGAGTTGCGCACAACGAGCAACCCAGCGTTCCGCAACCTGCCGACGACCGGCGGTTACGCGAACTTCAACTACGGTCAGGGGCAAACCGCGCCCTTCGGCCAGGCGCCGGTCGCGCCGCCGCAGACCGCGCGACCGATGACGATCGACGACGTGGTCACCAAGACCGCGATCACACTCGGCCTGGCGGTGATCACCGGCACGCTGACCTACCTGGTCGGGCCGCCGGCCGTCGCGCTGGCGCTGCCGGCTGCGATCGTCGGCCTGGTGATCTCGCTGGTCATCATCTTCAAGAAGAAGGTGAGCCCGGCGCTGGTCATCGCCTACTCGGCCGTCGAGGGCGTGTTCCTCGGCGGGATCAGCTACGTGTTCGGTGCGCTGTTCTCACCGGGGATCATCATCCAGGCCATCGCGGGCACCATCGGTGTCTTCGCGGCCATGCTGGTGGTCTACAAGACGGGTGCGATCCGCGTCACCCCGAAGCTGACCAAGTGGATCATCGGTGCGGTGGCCGGTGTCGCGGTGCTGATGCTGGTCAACCTGATCGCCAGCTTCTTCACCCCCGGCGGTCTGGGGCTGCGCGACGGCGGCGGGCTCGCCATCGCGTTCAGCCTGCTGTGCATCGGGATCGCGGCGTTCAGCTTCCTGCTCGACTTCGACGCCGCGGACAAGGCGATCAAGGGCGGCGTGGACGCCAAGTTCGCCTGGTACATCGCCTTCGGCCTGATGACCACCCTGGTCTGGCTCTACCTGGAGATCCTCCGCCTGATCTCCTACTTCCAGAGCAGCGACTGATCCCAGGCTCCTGAGCTGAGAACGGGGCACCATCGTCCACAGCGGACGGTGGTGCCCCGTTTCGTGCCTGGCTTGCTGGTCTTCGTGGTGCAGATTGGCGGTGACCTGGCAGGCGGACCGGATGGCGTCAGGCAAGCGGCGAAGCCGCTTCCTGCGGTAAACCGCCACCGCGACGAGTCGCCAGAGACGTGCACAAGCCGTCGCAAGCGGCGCAGCTGCTTAGCCGCCCAAAGAACGAGTCTGGAACTGAAAAGAGATCAGCTGAGACGTTCCAGGACCATTGCCATGCCTTGGCCCCCGCCGACGCACATGGTCTCCAGGCCGAACTGCTTGTCGTGCCACTGGAGCGAGTTGATCAGCGTCGTCGTGATCCGGGCGCCGGTCATGCCGAACGGGTGCCCCACCGCGATCGCGCCGCCGTTGACGTTCAGCTTCTCCAGCGGGATGCCCAGGTCCTGGTAGGATGGGATCACCTGGGCGGCGAACGCCTCGTTGATCTCCACCAGGTCGATGTCGTCGATGCCCAGCCCGGCCCGCTTCAGGGCCTGCTTGGACGCCTCCACCGGGCCGAGGCCCATGATCTCCGGCGACAGGCCGGAAACGCCGGTCGACACGACCCGCGCCAGCGGGGTCAGGCCGAGCTGGTTGGCCTTGGTGTCGCTCATGATCACCAGGGCGGCGGCGCCGTCGTTGAGCGGGCAGCAGTTGCCCGCGGTGATCCGGCCGTCGGGGCGGAACACCGGTTTGAGCCCGGAGACGCCGTCCTTGGTCACGCCCGCGCGCGGCCCGTCGTCGGCGTCGACGACCTTGCCGTCGGGGGTGGTGACCGGGGTGATCTCGCGGCTCCAGAAGCCGTTGGCGATCGCCTTCTCGGCCAGGTTCTGCGAGCGGACGCCGAAGTCGTCCATCTCGTCGCGGCTGATGCCCTTGAGCCGGGCGAGGTTCTCGGCCGTCTGCCCCATCGGGATGTAGACGTCCGGGATCTTGTCGAAGGTGCGCGGGTCGGTCCAGGAGTCCGCGCCCTGCTCGGCGGTCTGCTGGGTGCGCGCCTGCGCGTCGGCGAACAGCGGGTTCTTCGTGTCCTCGAGCGAGTCGGAGCTGCCCTTGGCGAACCGGGACACCATCTCGACCCCGGCGCTGATGAACACGTCGCCCTCGCCGGCCTTGATCGCGTGCAGGGCCATCCGCGTGGTCTGCAGGCTCGACGAGCAGTAGCGGGTGACGGTGGTGCCGGGCAGCTGGTCGTAGCCGAGCAGCACGGCGACCACGCGTGCCATGTTGTAGCCCTGCTCGCCGCCGGGCAGCCCGCAGCCCAGCATCAGGTCGTCGATGTCGGCCGGGTCCAGCTCGGGCACCTTGTCCAGCGCGGCGCGGATGATCTGCGCGGTGAGGTCGTCGGGCCGGAGGTCCTTCAGCGACCCCTTGCCGGCTCGGCCGATGGGGGATCGCGCGGCGGCGACGATGACTGCTTCGGGCATGGGAACTCCTTTGTCCGCGGTCGCGGGCGGGCGGGACGCCGCGCTCGCGACCGCCTCAGGGCGACATGACCTACCGATCGGTCACTTTAAGGCCGGTGCCCCCATCCTGGCGGTGAGGGCGGTCACCGGACAAGAGGCAAACCGACCGGTCAGTACGTCGCGTCGGGTGAGGTCAGGAGTCCGCGCGGCGGTGCAGCCGCCGGTTGAGCCGGGCCACGATCCGGCTGGTCGGACGGCGTGCCTCGGCCGCCTTCGACCTGGTCGGGGCGGGTGGCAGCGGGCCGCCCTCCCACTCGCCGAGGGCCGCGCACATCGCCGGAAGCAGGATCGTCGCCGCCGCCTCGTAGCCCGCCGCCGACGGGTGGAACCGGTCCGGGCTGAAGAACTCGCCCGGCCGTGCCAGGAACTCCGGCGACAGCAGGTCCGCCAGCGGCACCGCGCGCCCGCCGGACGCCTCCACCACGCGCCGCTGCGCGCGACCGAGCACGAGGCTCCAGTGCCGCGCGACGGAGCGCAGCGGCTGCGGGATCGGCCGGATGGCGCCCAGATCCGGGCAGGTGCCGACGACCACCGCGACACCCGCGTCGACCAGCCGCCGCACCGCGTCGCCGAGCAGTTCCGCGCAGGCCGACACCGGCAGCCTCGAGGTAACGTCGTTGGCCCCGATGATGATCATCACCAGCTCCGGCGGGCGGATCAGCGCGGCTTCCACCTGCGCTGCCAGTTCCTGCGAGGTGGTGCCGACGATCGCGCGCGTGGTCAGCGCGACCGGCCTGCCGAGCTCCTCGGCGAGGCCGCGGGCCAGGCGCACCCCGGGCAAGTCGGCCGGGAAGTCGACGCCGAGCCCGGCCGCGGCGGAGTCGCCCAGCACGGCGAGCTCCAGCGGTTCGACGTCGTCGGACAGCTCTCGGCGCGGCACCGGGCCGACGCCGCTGGGCAGGTGAATGCCGTCGGCGCGCAGGGGATCGTTGGCCGGTGGGCCGATCACCCGCCGTGCGTACCGGGACTGCCCGTTGAGCAGCCCGTACGCCGCGCCGGAAAGTCCGCCGGCGGTGCCCGCCGCCAGCAGTGCGAGCCGGAATGTTTTCGCCGCGATCATTCGGCCCTCCCTCACCAGTCCTGCGGCCGGGTCGCGGCCGCACCACGGGGATGGGAAATATTCACATCACCCTGGGTCCGCGCGGGCGTTCACCCCCCGTCACTAGGCAAGACGCGGCGCGGACCGAAATCGTTCCCTTCACCGTATGTCGCGTTCCAGGTCCCTTGGGTTAGCCGGTGACCAGCCGATTAGGCTCGACGTCACACACCCGGCGAGCAGCAGTTACGAAGGATCGAGGACCGGACGTGGACTACGTCGAGCACGTCACCGAACTGGTGGGCAACACACCGCTGGTGCGGCTTAACGCGGTGGCCACCGGGCAAACCCCGGTGCTTGCCAAGGTTGAGTACCTGAACCCCGGCGGCAGCGTGAAGGACCGCATCGCGCTGCGCATGATCGAGGCCGCGGAGGCGTCCGGCGAACTGCGCCCGGGTGGCACCATCGTGGAGCCGACCTCCGGCAACACCGGGGTGGGGCTGGCGATGGTCGCCCAGCGCAAGGGCTACCGCTGCGTGTTCGTCTGCCCGGACAAGGTCAGCGAGGACAAGCGCAACGTCCTCAAGGCCTACGGCGCGGAGGTCGTGGTGTGCCCGACGGCCGTGCCGCCGGAGCACCCGGACTCCTACTACAACGTCTCCGACCGCTTGGTCCAGGAGATCGAGGGCGCCTGGAAGCCCAACCAGTACGCGAACCCGGCCAACCCGGAATCGCACGTGCACTCCACCGGCCCGGAGATCTGGGAACAGACCGGCGGCAAGGTGACGCACTTCGTGGCCGGCATCGGTACCGGTGGCACCATCTCCGGCACCGGCGACTACCTCAAGAAGGTCTCCGACGGCCGGGTGCAGGTCATCGGCGCCGACCCGGAGGGCTCGGTCTACTCCGGCGGCAACGGGCGGCCCTACCTGGTGGAAGGCGTCGGCGAGGACTTCTGGCCGACCACCTACGACCGGGACATCTGCGACGAGATCGTGGCGGTCTCCGACGCCGACTCCTTCGAGATGACCCGCCGCCTGGCCCGCGAGGAGGCGCTCCTGGTCGGCGGCTCCTGCGGGATGGCGGTCGCGGCGGCCCTGAAGATCGCCGAGAAGACCGGCCCGGACGACGTGATCGTCGTGTTGCTGCCCGACGGCGGCCGCGGCTACCTGACGAAGGTCTTCAACGACTCGTGGATGGCCTCCTACGGCTTCCTGTCCCCGGACCACGGCGGCGGGTCGGTCGGCGACGTGCTGCGCCGCAAGGACGGCACCATCCCAGACCTGGTGCACGTTCACCCGAACGAGACCGTCGCCGAGGCGGTCGCGATCCTGCGCGAGTTCGGCGTCTCGCAGATGCCGGTGGTCAGCGCGGAACCGCCGATCATGGCCGCCGAGGTAGTCGGCGCGGTCAACGAGCGGGACCTGCTCGACGCGCTGTTCGCCGGCCGCGCGAACCTCGCGGACCGGGTCGAGCTGCACATGTCGCCGCCGTTGCCGACCATCGGCGCGGGCGAGGAGATCAGCGCCGCGATGGCCGCGCTGGCCGGGGCCGATGGGGCCATGGTGCTGATCGACGGGAAGCCCGCGGGCGTGGTGACCCGACAGGATGTGCTCGGTTTCATCGCTGGCCGATGACGACTTGTTGCGGAACGGCACTACGCTGCTGGTCGATCAGCTAGCGTGTGTGATCGCATGCCCAGGATTTTTGCTTTAAGCCTCGAGGAGTAGGACACCCGATGAGCTCTCCGCAGCCGCCGGACGGCGGTCAGCAGGGTTCGGACCCCATTTCGAACCGGATGGACCCGCAGGACCCCAACCAGGCTGGCAGCGACGCGACCCAGGTCGTCCGACCTGTGCAGGCGCAGGGCCAGCAGCCGCCGTCCGACTCGACGCAGGTTGTGCCGCCATCGATGCAGCCCCCGCAGCCCATGTACCAGCAGCCAGGCCTGGCCGGTCAGGGCGGCGGTGCGGAGGCGACCGCGATGGTGCCGCCGTCGATGCAGCCCCCGCAGCCCATGTACCAGCAGCCGGGCACCCAGAGCCAGCCCGGCGGTTTCCCGGCGCAGCCGCAGCAGTCGGGCCCGCCGAGCGGCGGCTTCCCGGCCCCGCAGGCACAGGCCGGCTTCGGCGCCCCGGCGCCCCAGGCCGCCTACGGCCAGCCCGCCCCGTCGGGCCAGGGAAGTCTTGGCACGCTGCCGGTGGCGCAGTGGGTCACGATCGGTCTCGCTGCGCTTTCCGTGATCTTCGGTCTTATCGGCGGCATTGCCGCACTGGCGTTCGTTCCGGTATACGGGATCTTCATTATCCTGTTGGTTCTGGTCATGGGTGGCCTGTGGATCACGGGTTCCTTGTTCGGCGGCAAGGGCAAGCAGTGGGGACGGATCCTGGTCACGGTGATGTCCGGCCTGGCAGTCGTCGGCGCTTTCGTCAACATCGTGCAGGGGGCCGTCCTCTCCGGGATCATCACATTGTTGATCGGTGCCGCGATTCTGGTGTTGTGGTGGCTGCCGTCCACCACGCAAGGGATGAAGGTGAAGGCCGGTGCGCCAGCGCCGGCCGCCGGTGGTTACGGCCAGCCGCCGCAGGGCGGCTTCGGCCAGCCGGCCCAGCCGCAGCAGTTCGGCCAGCCGCAGCAGTTCGGTCAGCCGCAGCAGTTCGGTCAGCCGCAGCAGTTCGGCCAGCCGCAGCAGTTCAGTCAGCCGCAGCAGTTCGGCCAGCCGCAGCAGTTCGGCCAGCCGGGCCAGCAGCCCGGTGGTTTCCCGCCTGCCGGCGGGCAACAGCCGCCGCAGCCCCCGCAGTGGTAAATTGCTGATGATGAGTCAAAGAGCGTGGCCCCGGACTTGAAGTCCGGGGCCACGCTTCTTTAATTCCTTTGATCAGAAAAAGCTGCTGTCTCCAAATTGCCGTACAGTATCGAAGTAGGTTTGTGCGGCGCCAAAGCAAACAGGGTTATTGCTGTGGGCGACGCAGAGCTTTTTCATCTCTTCATGGAATCGGATGTCGATCGCGTATTTCATGCAGGGAGTAGGGCTGAGGAGCATCCATCCGTCGACCAGTCGAACCAAGGATTCCTGGGTTCTCGCATGAATTGGCCGGCGTCGAGTCGCATGATGCGGTTGGCCTCATCGATTATCGCGGCGGGTGGCGAGGTTGGTGCGGTTGAGTCCGATAGTTCCGCTGCGGCATTTGCCGGCGTGATCAGTGTCATGCTTGCGAGCGTTGCGAGTGAAAAACTCTTCAGGGCAGCAGTTATCGCTTTCTTCTGTTTCATCTCAGATTGACTCCCCAGGCTTATGTTTGATTGCGGCGCTGACGTTAATGGTGGGTCCAAAATGGTGACTTTTTGCGACAATTGCGGAAATTTACTCCTGAGGAACCAGTTCTTCTCGGTCGTGCAGATGAATGTAAATTGCTCTATTTGGCGGTGCGGAAGCTGGCTGTTGATGCGGTAGCGCTAATCCTGTTGTCGAGGGGTGCTCGCCCAAGCAGGAAGTTGCGGCCGGGCGTTCCTCTGCCCGATGCGCCGCTGCGACGGCCGGGTCGTACGCTGCTCCACATGAGTGACGGCTTCGCCACCCGCGCAATTCACGCGGGCCAGGAGGCAGACCCGACGACCGGTTCGGTGATCGTGCCGATCCACGCCACGTCGACCTACGCCCAGGACGGGGTGGGCGGCATGCGCGGCGGCTACGAGTACTCCCGCACCGGCAACCCCACCCGCACCGCGCTGGAGGAATGCCTGGCCGCGCTGGAAGGCGGCCGGCACGGGCGCGCGTTCGCCTCGGGCATGGCGGCAACCGACGCGGTGCTGCGCGCCACCCTGCGGCCCGGGGACCACCTGGTCATCCCGGACGACGCCTACGGCGGCACGTTCCGGCTGGTGGACAAGGTGCTCAGCGGCTGGGGAATCGAGTACACCCCCGCCCCGGTGTCCGATGTGGACGCCGTTCGGGCGGCGATCCGCCCGAATACCAAGGTGATCTGGGTCGAGACGCCCACCAACCCGCTGCTCAACGTCGGCGACATCGCCGCCCTGGCGCAGGTCTCCCGCGATGCGGGCACGAAGCTGGTCGTGGACAACACCTTCGCCTCGCCGTACCTGCAACAGCCGCTGGAGCTCGGCGCGAACGTCGTGGTGCACTCGACCACCAAGTACCTGGGCGGGCATTCCGACGTGGTGGGTGGCGCGGTGGTCACCTCCGACGACGAGCTCGCCGAGCAGGTCGCGTTCTTGCAGAACGGGGCGGGCGCGGTGCCTGGGCCGTTCGACGCGTTCCTGACGCTGCGTGGCGTCAAGACCCTCGCCGTGCGGATGGAGCGGCACAGCGCCAACGCCGAGCGCATCGTCGCCGCGCTGGTCGGCCACCCGAAGGTCGCGAAGGTGCTCTACCCGGGCCTGCCGGAGCACCCCGGCCACGAGGTGGCGGCGAAGCAGATGCGCCATTTCGGCGGGATGGTCTCCTTCCTCCACGCCGACGGCGAGGAAGCGGCGCTGGAGGCCTGCTCGCGCACCCGGCTGTTCACGCTGGCCGAATCGCTGGGCGGGGTGGAGTCGCTGATCGAGCACCCGGGCCGTATGACGCACGCCAGCACCGCGGGCTCGATGCTGCAGGTCCCGTCTGACCTGGTGCGGCTGTCGGTCGGCATCGAAGAAGCCGACGACCTGGTCGAGGACCTCCTCACCGCCCTCGGCTGACCCCCTTCACCCAGGGGTGGCGCAATTTCGCGAGAAATTGCGCCACCCCCGGGTGGCGGAGCCAGCAACCTCCCGTGACCGTCACGGCCCAGCGCCGTGTGCAGGCGCCAATTTCGCGAGAAATTGACCATCACCCGGGTGAACGTCAATTTCTCGCGAAATTGCGCCCCCGCTTCTGGGATGGCGGCTCGGGGATCAGCGTTCGAGGGACGGGTCGCTGCTGCCGAGCGGGCGGGTGTCGGTCGGGTACCGGGGATTGACCGGGAGGTCGTCGGGCTTCAGGCAGCCGCCGATCAGCTCCACCACGCCGTCTTGCGACCGGTAGGAGCCAGGCTCGTCGCATCCGGATTGCAGCACCGCGAACACCGCTGCGCCGGACAGGGCCGCCGCCGTGGCAAGGCCGGTGACCAGCGGGAACGCGCTGTTCATAGGGGTCAGCCGCGTCATGCTTCCTCCTATGTTCGACCCCGGCACCAACGTCGGACGAGCGGCATGCGCGACACCGGGGCCGGTGTTCACGAGTGCTCGATGACTGCGCAATGCCCCCTCCGCGACAGCTTGCCCCGCACAGCCCTCGTCGGCTGCCAAGCCTTCCTCGCGGTGCGGTCCGGGCGACCGGCCGCTCGTTCGAGGGTACCGAAAGTGCCGCAGGTGGCCCGCGTTGCGCGGTGGCACGATTGGCCCATGCCGCTGGTCGATCTGGACCGGATCCTGGCCGCCGACGAGCAGCTCGCCGGGATCGCGCGGCGCACCCCCGTCGAGCATTCCCGGGTGCTCGGCGAGTACTGCGGCGGCGAAGTCTTCTTCAAGTGCGAGAACCTCCAGCGCACCGGCTCGTTCAAGCTCCGCGGCGCCTACGTGCGGCTGCTCGCGCTGGACGAGGCACACCGTGCCGCCGGGGTGGTCGCCGCAAGCGCCGGGAACCACGCGCAGGGTGTGGCGCTGGCCGCGTCGCTGCTCGGCATCCACGCCACGGTGTTCATGCCGGAGCTGGTGCCGCTGCCGAAGCTAGCGGCCACCAAGTCCTACGGCGCCGACGTCAGGTTGCACGGCGTTGCGCTGGAGGAAACGCTCGCGGCGGCGCGGGAGTACGCGCGGCAGACCGGGGCGGAGTTCATCCACCCTTACGACCATCTCGACATAGTCGCAGGTCAGGGTACTGTCGGGCTGGAGATCCTGGCCCAGCTCCCCGAAGTCCGCAGCATCGTGGTGCCCACCGGAGGCGGTGGGTTGGTCGCGGGCATCGCCGCGGCGGTCAAGGCCGAACACCCGCACGTCAAGGTGCTCGCGGTGCAGGCCGAGCGGGCCGCGGCGTGGCCGGTTTCGCTCGCCGCGGGCAAGCCGGTGCGGCTGGCCGAAACCCAGACGATGGCCGACGGGATCGCTGTCGGCGAGCCGGGTCCGGTCCCGTTCGCGCACGTGGCGGAGCTGGTCGACGGCGTGCTGACGGTCAGCGAGGAGGCCCTGTCGCGGGCCCTGCTGCTGTGCCTGGAGCGGGCGAAGCTCGTGGTCGAACCGGCCGGGGGAGCCGCCGTCGCGGCGCTGCTGGAGCACCCCGAGCAGGTCACATCGCCGACCGTTGCGGTGCTCTCCGGCGGCAACATCGACCCGTTGCTGCTGCTCCAGCTGATCCGGCACGGCATGAGATCGGCAGGCCGCTACCTCTCGCTGCGGGTGCGGCTGCCGGACCGGCCCGGCTCGCTGGCGGGCCTGCTGGCGAAGCTGGGCGAGCTCTCCGCGAACGTCCTCGACATCGAGCACTCCCGGATTTCCGGTGCGCTCGCGCTTGGCGAGGTCGACGTCGAGATCTCGTTGGAAACCCGCGGCCCCGAGCATCGCCAGGACGTCGTCGACGAACTAGAAGCCGCGGGCTTCACCCTCTTATCCGAAGGCTGATCCGATAGGAGCGTGGATGTTCAAAGATTTCCGCGGCGCTCCTGCTCGCGTTCGATCGCCTCGAAAAGGGCCTTGAAGTTGCCCTTGCCGAAGCCCAGCGAACCGTGCCGCTCGATCAGCTCGTAGAACACGGTCGGCCGGTCGCCGATCGGCTTGGTGAAGATCTGCAGCAGGTAGCCGTCCTCGTCGCGGTCGACCAGGATGCCGTGCTCCTTCAGCGTCCCGATCGGCACTCGCACCTCGCCGATCCGGGCTCGCAGCGCCGGGTCGTCGTAGTAGGCGTCCGGCGTGCTCAGGAACTCCACGCCGGCGGCCCGCATCGCGGTTACGGTCTTGATGATGTCGCCGGTGGCCAGCGCGATGTGCTGGCAGCCCGAGCCCCGGTAGAACTCCAGGTACTCGTCGATCTGCGACTTCCGCTTGCCGACGGCCGGCTCGTTGAGCGGGAACTTGACCCGGTGGTTGCCGTTGGCCACCACCTTGCTCATCAGCGCCGAGTAGTCGGTGGCGATGTCGTCGCCGACGAACTCGGCCATGTTCACGAAGCCCATGACGCGGTTGTAGAACTCGACCCAGCGGTCCATCTGACCGAGCTCGACGTTGCCCACGCAGTGGTCCACGGCCTGGAACAGCCGCTTGGGGGCGTCGGCCGGCTTCACGTAGCTGCCCTGCTGCGCGACGTATCCGGGCAGGTAGGGGCCGGTGTAGCGGCTGCGGTCCAGCAGCGTGTGCCGGGTCTCGCCATAGGTGGCGATCGCCGCCGTCCGGATCGTGCCGTGCTCGTCGGAGACGTCGTGCGGTTCTTCGAGCACCGTGGCGCCCTGCGCGCGGGCGTGCTCGACGCACTTGTCGACGTCGAGCACCTCGAGGGCGAGGTCGACGACGCCGTCGCCGTGCGAGCGGTGGTGGTCGGCGAGCGGGCTGTCCGGGTCCACCGCGCCCTTCAGCACGAACCGGCCCGACCCGGACTTCAGCACGAAGGCCTTGTGGTCCCGGTTGCCGTGCTCGGGACCGGAGCACGCGATCAGCTCCATGCCGAACGCGACCTGGTAGAACAGCGCGCTCTGGGTGGCGTTGCCGACGACGAACACCACTGCATCGAGCGCCTTGACCGGGAACGGGTCCTTCGAGTCGTCGTGTTCGACGAGGCCGACGAGGCGCTGCATCTGGTCGAACGTGACGTCGTCGAGCTGCCCGGTCTGGCTGCCGTGGTTGACGGTGCCGGTCACGATGTCCTCCCGTGTTTCGCCGATGCGGTGACGGCGTCAGCGTGCGCCTGACAGGTCATCCTGAGCAACAGCCGTTGATTTCGCTGCACAAACTGACAAGTATTTGATCCGAATCGCTGGCTGTATTGGTCAACCTGAACAAGGGATTTGACATGGCTCCCAATGTTGAGGGGCTCGACGCGTTGGACGCCCGGTTGCTGCTGTTGCTCTCCGACCAGCCCCGGCTCGGGGTGCTGGAGTGCTCGCGCCGCCTCGGCGTCGCGCGCGGCACCGTGCAGGCGCGGATGGATCGGCTGGTGCAGCGCGGCGTCCTGCTGGGCTTCCCGCCGGAGCTGGACCTGGCGGCGATGGGTTACGGCCTGACCGCCTTCGCGGTGCTGGAGATCGCGCAGGGGCACCGGCGCCTGGTGGCGGAGCAGCTGGCGGCGATCGACGAGGTGTGCGAGGTGCACGCGACGACCGGGCAGGGGGACCTGTTCGTGCGGATGGTCGCCCGCTCCAACGCCGACCTGCAACGGGTCATCGACGAGATCGTCGGGGTGTCCGGGGTTCGGCGCACCTCGACGTCGATCGCCCTGTCCACGCCGGTGGCTCCGAGGGTGCGCCCGCTGCTGGAACGCCTCGCGGCCGATGGCGCGCGCCCGGAGTCCTGATCTGGCGCAAAGCACAGCGGGCGTCCCCCTTTGCCGGGGACGCCCGCGGGAAGAATCAGGTCGGCTCAGCCGGAGAAGGGCTCGGCCTTGACCAGGGTCACCGTCATCGTGCCGCCGTTGGGCAGCTCGTACTCCCGGATCTCGCCTTCCTTGGCGTCCAGCAGCGCCTTGCCCAGCGGGGAGCTCGGCGAGTAGACCTCCAGGTCGCCATGCGCGCCTTCCTCGCGGGTGGCCAGCAGGAACTTCTCGGTCTCGTCCTCGCCGTCGTAGCGGACGGTTAGCACCGAGCCCGGGCGGGCGACGCCCGACTCCGTGGGCACGTCGCCGACCTTGGCGGTGCGCAGCAGCTCCTGCAGCTGGCGGATGCGGGCCTCGATCTGGCCCTGCTCCTCGCGTGCGGCGTGGTAGCCGCCGTTCTCCCGCAGGTCGCCTTCCTCGCGGGCCTCGTTGATCTTCGCGGCGATCGCCGGGCGGTTGGCCACGAGCTCGTCCAGCTCTCCCTTGAGCCGGTCGTAAGCATCCTGGGTCAGCCAGGTCACCTGGGTCTCGCTCACGGTCACCACTCCTCGTCGACTGCGGCCCGCGTTTCCCCACGGGCGAATTGCATTTCCGCGCTTTATTTCTTGGCGATCGCCAAGTAACGGAAAAACACGGCCCGCGCGGGACCGTGCTGAAGTCGACAATAGCACGAAGCACCACGACCCGGGGCGGGATTCTCCCAGCACCCGGCGCGGTACGCCGGTGTTCACCCAGTCGGCCGTAGGTGGGTGGACAAATATTCAGGAACGTTGTAAGTGCAGCCGTACACCTCCCCGATGGTCGCCCGGGCGGAGGTCCGCAAAACAGTCTCCTGCCTGGTGATGCCGTCCGCAGGTTGGATCAGGACCTCTTTGCGACCGACTTCCTCACCGGAATCGGCGCGGGCGCGCACCACGCAGTCGGCGGGCCGCTGCGGCTCGTCGCGCTGGACTTCGAGGACAATCTGCACCGAGTGGTCGTCGAGGATCTCGAACGCGACCTGCTTGCCCTCGATCGGCGTGCTGCCGAGGTTGCGGTAGCCCACGATCGCCACGCCCACCAGGGCTACCAACACGACCGTTATCAGCGCCCAGCGGAGGCCCGGGCGCGTCCGCGTGTGGGCACGCGAACCGTACCGGTCCTGCGGGATCTGCTGGTTCGTCACCGGGCTGGGAGGCCTTTCGACTACGGGCTTCGCCACCGCCCGCGGACGGGTCATGCGGGGGGCTGGCGCCGGGAACGTCGGACCCACCGGGAACAATGGGACCCGACATCCACGTTAAGTATCCCTGGGGTGTCTCGCGGCCTGTCAGCGGGGCCGCGTTCACGAGAGATGCTGCAAAGCGGGAGGACTACCGGGCGATGGCGGACAAGCTGCGGCTGATGACGGTGCACGCGCACCCGGACGACGAGTCCAGCAAGGGAGCCGCGACGACCGCGCGCTACGTGGCCGAAGGTCACGAGGTGGTGGTGGTCACCTGCACGGGCGGTGAGGCGGGCAGCATCCTCAACCCGGCCATGGACCGGCCCGAGGTCGTCGAGAACCTGACAGAGGTCCGCCGCGCGGAGATGGCCGCGGCGGCCGAGATCCTCGGGGTGCAGCACCGGTGGCTGGGCTTCGTCGACTCCGGGTTGCCGGAGGGCGACCCGCTGCCGCCGCTGCCGGAGGGCGTCTTCGCCACCGTGCCGATGGAGGTCTCGACCCGCGAGCTGGTGAAGGCGATGCGGGAATTCCGTCCGCACGTGGTTATCACCTACGACGAGAACGGCGGCTACCCGCACCCGGACCACATCCGGTGCCACGAGATCTCGGTGGCGGCCTTCGACGCGGCCGGCGACCCCGACCTGCACCAGGACGCGGGCGAGCCGTGGCAGCCGCTGAAGCTGTACTACTCGCACGGCTTCTCCCGCAAGCGCATGCAGCTGTTCCACGAGGCGCTGCTGGCCAACGGCCTGGAGTCGCCGTACGGCGAGTGGCTGGAGAAGTGGGACTCCACCCGACCGGACCCGGACGTGCGGGTCACCACGCGGGTCGAGTGCGGGGAGTACTTCGAGCAGCGCGACGACGCGCTGCGAGCCCACGCGACCCAGATCGACCCGGACAGCCGCTGGTTCGCGGTCCCGCTCGACATCCAGCGCGAGCTGTGGCCGACTGAGGACTACGAGCTGGTGCGCTCGCTGGTCGACACCACGTTGCCGGAGGACGACCTGTTCTCCGGCGTGCAGGAGAAGGTGTGCGCATGAGTGCCTGGGAGACTGTCGCCCACGTGCTGGCGCAGGCCCCCGCTCCGCCGAACGACCCGGGTGGCCAGGGCGAGGACTTCGGCAAGTCCTCCCCGGTCGGCCTGGTGCTGCTGATCGTCTTTGCCATCGCGGTGGTGCTCCTGGTCCGCTCGATGACCAAGCACCTGAAGAAGCTCCCGGTGGTCTTCGACGAGCAGAAGGCCGCGGCAGCGGCCCCGGCGAGGGTGAAACAAGCGGAGGCGAAGCGCGGCGGGGAGCCGGAAGCGGAGCAGGGCGAGGCGAAGCCGGACCAGGAAGAAGCCCCCTAGCGGGGGCGAAGCCGGATTGGGGTCATCCGGAGCGCCGGACGACCCCGACTGCTTTCCGGGTCAGGCACGATCAGGTGGTGATCGACGCGGAAGTCGAATCCGACTTCCTGCCCGAGTCGATCGCGGCCGAAGGCCTCCCGGCGCCGCAGCCCGGAGCCGTCCCGTCGGGCGTCGTGGGTGGCGATTTCGAGCGAAATCGCCACCCGCTCCGTCCCGGTGCAGGCTGGCTGCGTGAGACCGTTGCGAAGCGCTCGCGGACGCTGTCGCCGACGGGCTCACTCCGATCGCCAGAACCCGGTCACCGAAGTCCCACCTGGCAACCACACCGTTCTCGTCGGGGTTCGCGGGTTTGCCCCACACGTCGGTGAGTTCGGTGGCCAGTCCTCGTAGCGACGTGCTGAACTCCTGCTCGCGACGAAGAAGTGGCCCGACGAAGCCCAGAAACCTCCCGGGTGTCATGACACCCAAGAGCGCTCACGGGCCCTTCCGGCTCACGCGGTTTCGCCGTGCACCTGGGCGAACGCCCCGTGGTGGAGTTCGCGGATGCGGGCGCCCGCCTCGGAATCGACGACTTCGAGCTCCGCCGCTCCCGGCAGCGCCCATTCCGGCGGCTGCGCCGTTCCCGCCAGCGCCCACGCCGCCTGCCGGGCGGCTCCCCGGGCGACGTACTCCGCGGGCGCGGGCACCGTCACCGGGACGCCGAAGATCAGCGGCGCCGCGACCTGCACCGCCCGCGATTGGGCTGCGCCGCCGATGAGCAGCACCCGGGCCACCTCGACGCCGTCCGCGCGCAGCGCATCGACACCGGCGGCGAGTCCGCACAGCATCCCCTCGACGGCGGCCCGCGCAAGGTTCTCGGGTGTCATGTTGTCGCGCCGGAGTCCCAGGAGGGTGCCGCTGGCGTCCGGCAGGATCGGGGTCCGCTCGCCGTCGAGGTACGGCAGCAGCGCGAGCCCGCCGGCACCGGGCTCGGCCCCGCAGGCCAGCCGGTCGAACTCGGCCATCTCGACGCCGAGCATCGCCGCCGCCGCGGTGAGCACCCGGGCCGCGTTGAGCGTGCACACCAGCGGCAGGAATCTGCCCGTCGCATCGGCGAATCCGGCGATCTGGCCGGTCGGGTCCGCGCTCGGCTTGTCGACCGAGGCGAACACGGTGCCGCTCGTGCCCAGCGACACCACGACGTCGCCGGGCCGGACGTCCAAGCCCAGCGCGGCGCCCATGTTGTCGCCCGTGCCGGCCGAAACCAGCATGCCGTCCCGGGTGCGCCCGGCTGGTTCGGCCGGGGCGAGCACCCGGGGTGTGCGGGGCGTCCGGCCGCCGAAGGCGTTGGCCAGCACGTCCTGCCGGTACCGGCCTTCTCGCGGTGACCAGTAGCCGGTGCCGGACGCGTCACCGCGGTCCGTGACGAATTCGCCGGTCAGCCGCCAGATCAACCAGTCGTGCGGCAGCAGCACGTCGGTCACCCGGTCGGCCAGGTGCGGCTCGTGCTCGGCCAGCCACCTCAGCTTGCTGGCGGTGAGGCTGGCGACAGGCAGGGTGCCGATCGCCTCGGCGCACGCCTGCGGCCCGCCGAGCTCCCGGGTCAGGTCGATCGCGGCCTGCGCGGAGCGGTTGTCGTTCCACAACAGGGCGGGGCGGACCGGCGTGCCCTGCTCGTCCAGCGCCACCATGCCGTGCTGCTGGGCGGCGACGCCGATGGCGGCGACGTCGTCGAGGAGGCCTTCGGTGGCGTTGGTCAGCGCCTGCCACCAGCTCTCGGGGTCGGCGACCGTGCCGTCCGGGTGCGGTGCGCGGCCCTCCCGCAGCACGGTTCCGGTCGTGGCGTCGCAGATCACGACCTTGGTGGACTGGGTGGAGGAGTCGATTCCGGCGACCAGGGTCATCGTGCCGCCCCTACGTTGTCCACAGTGGAAACCTCTTCCCTCGTCGTTTCTCCCGGCGTTTCTTGGTGACGATTAGTCCTGGCCGAGATGAGGCTATTTGTGTAACACGTTGTCGTGAGAAAGACTCGACTCGGTCGTGCGGAACATTCGCCGGAGACTGGAACATCCGCCGGAGACTGGGGCGACGGGCCGGGAAAAGCGAGCGGCAGGGCGCATAGTGAACCGGCTTGCGCGGGCAGCCAGCCCCTGCCCGTTCCACGGAACAATCCGTGACGACGAGGCGTGAGTCGGCTTCATGGTGAGGAAAAAGCCCCGAGCGCGTGCATAGCAGAGGCGACACCGAGCCGGTGTGAACGATACCATCCGTGGCAATCCCCTGAAACCGTTGATTTGTAGGGATGTTGTTGGTTGTGGTCAGCGCCGCGCTGCTGGGGCGGGCGGGGCCGTGGGGCCTGGCCGTGCCGCTGCGCGTTAGGGGCCGTAGAGGCTCCGGGGTCAAGGGCGGGCCGCAGGCCCGTCGCATAGCGATCGTGAGTCGAGCGCGTTGCTGAACTGAGCGACCTCGCAACGCGGGTCAAGTGAGTAAGCATCTTCTCGGTCGTGGGTGTTGTCACGGCTGCCGATGACGGGTGCGGGAACCGCGGACTACTGTCGGTGACATGGCGAACCGGCTTGCGAACGCGACCAGCCCCTACCTGCTCCAGCACGCCGACAACCCGGTCGACTGGTGGCCCTGGTCGCCCGAGGCGTTCGCCGAGGCGCGGCGGCGGGACGTGCCGGTGCTGCTGTCCGTCGGCTACGCGGCCTGCCACTGGTGCCACGTGATGGCGCACGAATCGTTCGAGGACGCGGAAATCGCGCGGGTGATGAACGAGAACTTCGTGAACGTCAAGGTGGACCGCGAGGAGCGGCCGGACATCGACTCCGTCTACATGGAGGCCACCCAGGCGATGACCGGGCAGGGCGGCTGGCCGATGACCTGCTTCCTCACCCCGGACGGCGAACCCTTCCACTGCGGCACCTACTACCCGGCGCAGCCGATGTCCGGCATGCCGTCGTTCGGTCAACTGCTGCACGCCGTGGCGCAGGCGTGGAGCGGTCGCGGCGAGGAGGTCCGGAAGGCCGCCACGCGGGTGGTGGAGCAGCTGGCCGCGCAGCGCACCCCGCTCCCGGAGTCCATTTTGGACGAAGATGTGCTGGACGGTGCGGTTTCCCGGCTGCACGCGGAATTCGACGCGGTCCACGGCGGATTCGGCGGTGCGCCGAAGTTCCCGCCGTCGATGGTGCTGGAGTTCCTGCTGCGCCACCACGAGCGGGTCGGCATGCCGGAGGACGGTCACTCCGCGCTGGAACTCGCCGAAGCCACCTGCTCGGCGATGGCCCGTGGCGGCATCTACGACCAGCTGGCGGGTGGCTTCGCGCGCTACAGCGTCGACTCCGCGTGGGTGGTGCCCCACTTCGAGAAGATGTTGTACGACAACGCCTTGCTGCTCCGGACGTACGTGCACCTCGCCCGGCTCGGCGACTCGCTCGGCGAGCGGGTGACCCGCGAGACGGCCGAGTTCCTGCTGCACGACCTGCGTACGCCGGAAGGCGGCTTCGCGGCTTCGCTGGACGCCGACACCGAAGGGGTCGAAGGGCTGACCTACGTGTGGACGCCGGACCAGCTGCGGGAGGCCCTAGGCCCGGTCGACGGGGAATGGGCGGCCCAGCTGTTCGAGGTCACCGAGGCGGGCACCTTCGAGAACGGCGCGTCTACGCTGCAGCTCAAGCACGACCCCGACGACCCGGCCCGCTGGCGGCGGGTGCGCGACAGCCTCCGCGAAGCCCGCGACCAGCGCCCGCAGCCGGGCAAGGACGACAAGGTCGTCACCGCCTGGAACGGCATGGCGATCACCGCGCTGGCCGAGGCGGCCGAGGTGCTCGACGAACCGCGCTGGATCGACGCGGCGGCGAAGGCGGCGGAGCTGTTGCTGGAGCGGCACCTGATCGACGACCGGTTGCGGCGCACATCCCGAGACGGCGTGGTCGGAACGGCCGCCGGAGTGCTGGACGACTACGGCTGCTTCGCCGACGGACTACTCGCGCTGCACCAGGCGACCGGCGAGCCGCGCTGGCTCGAAGCGGCGTGCTCGCTGCTGGACACGGCCCTGGAGCAGTTCGCCGACGCCGACCACCCGGGCATGTTTCACGACACCGCGGCCGACGCCGAATCCCTCGTCCGCCGCCCCTCCGACCCCACCGACAACGCCAGCCCCGCCGGGGCCTCGGCTCTCGCCTCGGCCCTGCTCACCGCTGCCGCGCTCGCCGGCCCGGACGCCACCGCGCGCTACCGCGCCGCGGCGGAGCGGGCGCTCGCCCGTGCCGGGCTCCTCGCGCAGCGCGCTCCCCGCTTCGCGGGTCACTGGCTCAGCGTCGCCGAGGCTCGCGCCCACGGCCCGCTCCAGGTCGCGGTGGTCGGCGAAGCCGACGACGCCGACCGGGCGGCGCTGCTCGCCGCGGCGCGGCGGAGCGCCCCGGGCGGAGCCGTGGCGCTGGCCGGAGAGCCGGAGGCGAGCCGGGTGCCGCTGCTGGCGGGGCGGCCGCTGGTCGGCGGAGCCGCCGCGGCGTACGTGTGCCGCGGCTACGTTTGCGACCGCCCGGTCACCACGGCCGACGACCTCGTCGATTCCCTGACCCGCTGAGGGTGCCGTGAGTCTTCTGGGTGGCTCTCGCTGCCCAAGGACTCACGGCCCCGCGCGGGCCGGTTTCGCTGCGGGCCGAACGACAACTCTCCCACCTGCGATGTAACTGTGTAATTATGTAATCGGGAGGTGGGAGTCATGCATTCGAGGTTTGGTCGAACGGCTCGCGGTCGAGGCCGGGGAGGTCCGCCGTGGGCGGGTGGCGGGCGGCGCAGCGAGCCGCCGACGGCCGAGGACGCCAAGGCGTGGTTCGCCGGGCGGCTGCCCGAGGGGTGGTTCACCGGTGGCCCGGCTGTCACCGTGGACCGCGAGGAGATCCTGGTGGTCGGCGAACTGCCGCCGGTGGGCGGCGAATTCGCCGACGACGCCGAGCGCGCCGCCGCGGAGAACGGCCGGATCGCGCGCTTCCGCGAGGAGACCCGCGAGGAGCGGATCGAGATCGCCCGTCAAGCGGAGCACCGCTACGGCCGCAAGGTCGCCTGGGGTGCCCGGCTCGGCGACACTGAGGAGCTGTTCACCACGCTGTCCGTGCCGGTGATGACCCGGCTGCACCAGCCCGAGCGCATGGTGCTGGACACGCTCGTGGACGCGGGGGTGGCCCGGTCCCGCTCCGAGGCGTTGGCCTGGGCGGTGCGGCTGGTCGGCCAGCACACCGAGGACTGGCTGGGCGAACTCCGCGAAGCCCTGTCCAAGGTCGACGAACTGCGCAACCGCGGCCCGGAGCCGCAACCCGGCGACTAGCGGGCTGAACCTCCGTGAGTGCGAAAACCGGCTCTGACCCGTTTTCGCACTCACGACTTCCGCCACCCGCACCGCCACGCAAAACGACCCCGGCGACATTCCTATGCGTAGAGCGCGAGCCAGATCGCGATGTGGTGGCAGATCGCGGCCAGCGACACCGCCGCGTGGAAGAACTCGTGGTAGCCGAAGGTCTTCGGCCACGGGTCCGGCCACCGGGTCGCGTAGAAGATCGCGCCCGCCGTGTACATCAGCCCGCCGGCGATCAGCAGCACCAGCACCGCGATCCCGGCGTTTTGCAGCAGGTCGGGGAACACGAACACCGCGACCCACCCCAGCGCGATGTAGACCGGCACGCCCACCCAGCGCGGTGCGTTGGGCCAGGCGAGCTTCAGGATCACGCCGCCCAGCGCGCCGCCCCAGACGACGGCGAGCACCACCGCACCCGTCGTGGGCTGCATGGCCACCATCGCGAACGGCGTGTAGGTGCCCGCGATGAACAGGAAGATCATCGAGTGGTCGAGCCGCCGCATCCAGGTGCGCGCCCCGATCGTCTTCCAGGTCTTGCGGTGGTAGAGAGCGCTGACGCCGAACAGGCCCAGCACGGTCGCGACGTAGATGGAGGTGCCCACGGCGGCGGCGGCCGACACGGTCGAGGCTGCGAGGGCGATCAACGTGGCACCGGCGGCAACTGACACCACCAGCGACCAGAAGTGGATCCAGCCGCGCATCCGCGGTTTCACGAATGCGGTCGAGCGGCGAGCGGAGAGGGCGCTAGTCACACATCGAGATTACGGGACCGTAGGTTCGCAGCCAGGGGTCGCACGGGCGACGTGGTCAACAGCACCGGCGCTCCACCGTGCGTGCAAGTCGGCCACCTGGGGTTCCGCAGCGGAGCGGGCCGCGGCGCGTTCCCGGCGTGATCCGCGCGGCACTTCGGACTGCGGCACTTCGGACTGAGGTGGGGGCCGCGCGGCTTCGGGATCCGCGTAGGCTCATCGGGCGTGGCGCTCAAGGTTCGGTTGAAAGAACTCATCTACGACCTGTACGAGCGGCGGCTGCGCCGGAAGCTCGACGGGGTGGAACATCCCAGGCACGTCGGCGTCATCCTGGACGGCAACCGCAGGTGGGCCAAGGAGGCCGGCCTGGACGCCGCCCACGGCCACCGCGCCGGCGCCCGCAAGATCGCCGAACTGCTCGGCTGGTGCGAAGAGGCCGAGGTCGAGGTTGTCACGCTGTGGCTGCTGTCCACCGACAACCTCAACCGCACCCCCGACGAGCTGAACGCTCTGATGGAGATCATCGCCGGGGTGGTGGACCGGCTTACCGACCCGGCCACGCCGTGGCGGGTGCGGATCGTCGGCGCCCTCGACGTGCTGCCCATCGAGACCGCCGCGCGGCTGTCCGCCGCCGCACTGCGGACCAAAGGGCGCACGGGCATGCAGGTCAACGTCGCGGTCGGCTACGGAGGGCGCCGGGAGATCGCCGACGCGGTGCGCAAGCTGCTGCAGAAGCACGCCGAAGCCGGCACCACGATCGAGGAGCTGGCGGAGGTCCTCACCGTCGACCACATCGCCGAGCACCTCTACACCTCCGGGCAACCCGACCCCGACCTGCTGATCCGTACCTCGGGGGAGCAGCGCCTGTCCGGCTTCATGCTGTGGCAGTCGGCGCACTCCGAGTTCTGGTTCACCGAGGCGTACTGGCCCGCCTTCCGCCGGGTCGACTTCCTCCGCGCGCTCCGCGACTACGCGGTCCGGCACCGCCGCTTCGGCGGCTGACCCCGACAAGCGGAAAGGCCAGGTCCGAGAGACCTGGCCTTTCCCGTGCGCTGCTCTCGGTCAGCCGACCTTGGGGTGGTCGACGATCGGGGCGTTGATGCAGTTGTTGAGCTGCGGGGACACGATCGGCACGACCGCGCCGGCCACGGCGACGTTGTTGCCGCAGGCCTGAACCGGCAGGACGCTGATGTTGTTGTCGTTCGCGATGTTGATGCCGTCGTTGTCCGCACTGTCGGCGTTGGCGACGGGGGCCAGGGCCAGCAGCCCGGCGGCGGCACCGGCGACGATCGCAGCCTTCTTGAGCACTTGGTTCACTCTCCTCTGTTAACCGCGCTATTCGGAGTTCACACCCCGGCGGACTTCGGTAAAGTCCGCGAGGTGGTCATGGAGTCTGGCTTGTTCCGGCTGAAAAGCTACCTGCGACGTGCCGGATGCCCAAACTCGCTAACACCATTGTGTGAACGCGAATCGCGTATTCGCACGTGGCGATGTGAAATTGCGCGGCGAGAACCTTCCGGCCCGGCGATTGCGCGCAAAAAGGAGCGTCGGGGGGTGGCCCCGACGCCCCTTTTCGGCGTCTGATTCCGCGTACCGGATGCAGCTGTTTCGGCTCGGTCAGCTGACCTTGGCGTGGTCGACGATCGGGGCGTTGACGCAGTTGTTGAGCTGCGGCGACGCGATCGGCACGACCGCGCCGAGCACGGCGACGTTGTTGCCGCAGGCCTGAACCGGCAGGACGCTGATGTTGTTGTCGTTCGCGATGTTGATGCCGTCGTTGTCGGCGCTGTCGGCGTTGGCGACGGGGGCCAGGGCCAGCAGCCCGGCGGCGGCACCGGCGACGATCGCAGCCTTCTTAAGCACTTTGTTGCTCCTTGTTGGATGGGATGAAGAGTGCGCTCCTTCCCCGGCCGCGCACCCCATAAGTTCAGCCGGGAGGGGGCGCACTCGGCGTGAAAGGTATCCAGGTAAACCGAAGAAAAAACACCTCGTTAACACCATCGTGTGATCGCATGTGTCATGTCGCACAGTTTTCGTTGCGACGGCAAATTGTGTGTGGTTTCGGTTGCCTGGGGAAACGAGCCCAGTGGTCCGCGCGCGCAAGTGCCCGGCGTAGTGTCCCGATATGGACTCCGAAGCGCTCGTGACCGAATACGTGCTCCTCGGGCTCAGATTCGATCGGCTCGTCCCGGGATTCGTGGATTCCTTTACCGGGGACCCGGCGCTGCGCCGGCGGGTGCAGGACGAGTCGCGTCCCGACCCGGCGCGGCTGACCGCCGACGCGCAGCGGCTGCGCGCCGCGCTGCCGGAGTCCGGACTGGCCGCGCCGCGCCGCCGGTTCCTCGCCGCGCAGCTGACGGCGCTGGAGTGCTCCGGGCGTGGGCTGGCCGGCGAGCAGCTGCCGTTCCCGGCCGAGGTCGAGGCCTATTTCCAGGTCACGCCGGTGCTCGGTGATCAGGACGAGTACCGCGAGGCGCACCGCGAGCTGGCCGAGGTGCTGCCGGGCCGGGGCCCGCTGCCCGCGCGCCTGAACGCCGTCCGAGGCCGGGATGCGGTGCCGGCCACGCGGCTCAAGGTCTGCGTCCAAGCGCTTTCCAGCGCGCTGCGCGACCGCGTTCGGCGCGAGTTCGGCCTGCCGGTCCAGGAGGTCGTCGAGTACCAGATCGTCACCGACAAGCCGTGGAGCGGCTTCAACCACTACCTCGGCGAGTACCGGTCGCGGGTGGCAGTGAACGCCGACGTCGGGCACCGGGCCGCGAACCTGCCGCAGCTCGTGGCGCACGAGTCCTACCCGGGCCACCACACGGAGCACTGCCGCAAGGAGGCCGGACTTGCGATCCGGGACGCACAGGGCGAGCACACGATCTTCCTGGTCAACACGCCGCAGTGCCTGATGGCCGAGGGCCTGGCCGACCTCGGGCTGCAGGCCGCGGTGGGGCCGGGCTGGGGGCCGTGGGCGGCGGAGATCTTCGCGGACCTGGGCATCTGGATGGACGGCGAGCTGGCGGAGCGGATGGAGATCGCGATGAGCCGCCTGCTGACGGTCCGCCAGGACGCCCTGCTGATGCTGCACGACGGCGGCGCGGACGACGCCGAGGTGGCTGCCTACCTGCAACGCTGGTTGCTGATGCCGGACCAGCGGGCCCGGCACCTGGTGCGGTTCATGCGGGATCCGCTGTGGCGCGCCTACACCACCACTTACGTCGAGGGCTACCGGCTGCTGCGCCGGTGGCTGGAGAACCGGCCGACGGGCACTTCGAGCACCGATCGTTTTCGCCGGCTGCTTGACGAACCGCTGGTTCCGGAGTCCGTCCGGGCGGAGCTGGCGGCCAGAGTCTGATCCGTTCACCCGACGAAGATCACCCATCCGGTGGAGTGTTGATCACGTGGAGTGCCTTAATGGGAGGTGCTCCGCGACGGCCGCCGAAGGTGGTCTGACCTGCCGCCGAACGGTGTTCCGCGCCCGTTCGACGCGGTCGGCAAGTCCGTGAACTGCGCGAATTCCGAGGCACATGAAGAGAAGTCGACGATTCGGCGAATCACCTGTGTGGCTGCCTGCCGAGACGCAATCTCGCAGGTAGCGTGCGCTGTTGACGGGCCGTTCCAATCGCAAGTCCGTACGTGGCCCGTCCGGGAGGCCCTGATCGTGACTGTTGGCTGGAGCGGACGGTTACCACGTCCACCTTGGTCGCGAAGGGCCGGTGCCTGGCCCCTGCGGCCACGGCGGACGATCCGGTCCGGCCGGGGCGCGACGGGGCCAGGCCCGGCCCGCCGACGAGCGGGTGTGCATGCCACGCCCGCGAGGGAGTAGCCGTGACCGCACGACGTTCCCAGCCTCCAGCGGAGATCCCAGCCCGTAGCGGCGAGTCCGCGAGCACCGCGCAAGCCGGCGGCAGCGAGATCCGGACCTACGTCCTGGACACCTCGGTGCTGCTGTCCGATCCGTGGGCGATGTCCCGCTTCGCCGAGCACAACGTCGTGCTCCCGGTGGTGGTCATCAGCGAACTGGAGGGCAAACGCCACCACCCCGAACTCGGCTGGTTCGCCAGAGAAGCCCTCCGCGCCCTCGACGACCTGCGGATCCAGCACGGGCAGCTGGACAAACCGGTTCCCGTCGGCGAGGACGGGGGCAGCCTGCACGTCGAGCTCAACCACTCCGACCCGCGGGTGCTGCCGCCGGGGTTCCGCACGGACTCCAACGACGCCCGCATCCTGGCCTGCTCGTTGAACCTGGCCGCCGAAGGGCACCGGGTCACGCTGGTCACCAAGGACATGCCGCTGCGGGTCAAGGCCGCAGCCGTGGCCCTGGACGCCGAGGAGTACCGCGCGCAGGACGTGGTGCCGTCGGGGTGGACCGGAATGGCCGACGTCGAGGTGCAGCCGAATTCGGTGGACGTCCTGTTCAAGGACGGGATCGCCGACCTCGACGAGGCCCGGGACCTGCCGCCGAACACCGGGGTGCGGCTGCTGTCCGGCTCGCAGAGCGCGCTGGGCCGGGTGACCGCGGACAAGCAGGTCAGGTTGGTGCGCGGCGACCGGGAGGCGTTCGGCCTGCACGGCCGCTCCGCCGAGCAGCGGATCGCGTTGGAGCTCTTGCTCGACCCCGACATCGGGATCGTTTCGCTGGGCGGTCGGGCCGGTACTGGCAAGTCCGCGCTCGCGCTGTGCGCGGGCCTGGAGTCGGTGCTGGAGCGGCAGCGGCACCGCAAGGTCGTGGTGTTCCGGCCGGTGTACGCCGTCGGAGGTCAGGAACTCGGCTACCTGCCGGGGACCGAGAACGAGAAGATGGCGCCGTGGGCGCAGGCGGTGTTCGACACCCTCGGCGCGCTGGCCAGCGAGAACGTGCTGGACGAGGTGATGGACCGCGGGATGCTGGAGGTCCTGCCGCTGACCCACATCCGGGGCCGGTCGCTGCACGACTCGTTCGTGATCGTCGACGAGGCGCAGTCGCTGGAGCGCAACGTGCTGCTCACGGTGCTGTCCAGGCTGGGCGCGAACTCCAGGGTGGTGCTCACCCACGACGTCGCCCAGCGCGACAACCTCCGGGTGGGCCGCCACGACGGGGTGGCGGCGGTGATCGAGAAGCTCAAGGGCCACCCGTTGTTCGCCCACGTCACCCTCACCCGCTCGGAACGCTCCCCGATCGCGGCCCTCGTGACCGAACTCCTGGAAGGCGACTTCACCCCGTAGAAGATGAGGTGCGGGGCACCCGTGACCAAGCGACTCGGGCACGGGTGCCCCGCACGCCTAACCACAGCGGGTTCGGGGTCACCAGCCGGTGGGCAGCGGGCGGCCCTCGGCAAAGCCGGCCGCGGACTGGATGCCGACCACGGCGCGCTCGTAGAACTCCTCCAGGCTGCGGGCGCCGGCGTAGGTGCAGGACGAGCGCAGACCGGACGTGATCTGGTCCAGCAGGTCCTCGACGCTCGGCCGCTGCGGGTCCAGACGCATCCGGGAGCTGGAGATCCCCTCCTCGAACAGCGCCTTGCGGGCCTGGTCGAACGCGCTGTCGGTGCGGGTCCGGGCGGACACGGCGCGCTTGGACGCCATGCCGAAGGACTCCTTGTAGGCCCGGCCGTGCTCGTCGCGCTGCAGGTCACCGGGCGACTCGTAGGTGCCCGCGAACCACGAGCCGACCATCACCGACGCCGCACCGGCGGCCAGCGCCAGCGCCACGTCACGCGGGTGCCGGACACCGCCGTCGGCCCAGACGTGCTTGCCGAGCTTGCGCGCCTCCGCGGCGCATTCGGCGACCGCGGAGAACTGCGGCCGGCCGACACCGGTCATCATCCGCGTCGTGCACATCGCGCCCGGCCCGACACCGACCTTGATCACGTCGGCGCCCGCCTCGACGAGGTCGCGCACGCCCTCGGCGGTCACCACGTTCCCGGCCACCACCGGAACGCTCGGGCTCGCCGACCGGACCGCGCCCAGCGCGGCGATCATCTTCTCCTGGTGGCCGTGCGCGGTGTCCACGACCAGCGTGTCGACCCCGGCCTCCAGCAGCGCGGACGCCTTGGCCGCGACATCGCCGTTGACCCCGACCGCCGCGGCCACCCGCAGTCGGCCGGCGTCGTCCAGCGCCGGGGTGTAGATCTCGGCGCGCAGCGCGCCGCGGCTGGTCATGATCCCGGCCAGGCGGCCGTCGGCGTCGATGGCGATCGCCACGTTGCGGGCGTGCTGGTCCAGCTGCTCGAACACCTCGCGGGGCTTGGTCTCCAGCGGCAGCACGACCGGGTGCCGGTCGGCGACCTCCCCGACGCGCGCGAACCGGTCGACCCCGGTGCAAGCCGCCTCGTCGACCACGCCGAGCGGCCGGTTGTCGTCGTCGACGACGACAACGGCGCCGTGGGCGCGCTTGGGCAGGAGGTTGAGGGCGTCGGCGACGGCGTCATCGACGTGCAACACCAGCGGGGTGTCCCACACGGGGTGCCGCGCCTTGATCCAGGAGGCGATCTCGGCGACCGCGCTGGGATCGACGTCCTGCGGCAGAACGACCAAGCCGCCGCGCCTGGCGACGGTCTCGGCCATCCGGCGGCCGGCCACGGCGGTCATGTTGGCGACCACGATCGGCAGGGTCGCCCCGGTGCCGTCGCTGGTGGCCAGGTCCACGTCGAAACGGGACTCGACGCCGGAGCGCCGAGGCGCCAGGAAGACGTCGTCGTAGGTCAGATCGGTGGAGGGCTGCTGCCCGTTCAAGAACTGCACGTCTCACCACCATACGGGGTCGAACACCCCCCAGTCGCCTCCCCAGACCCGGCAGGCCGACCTGATCGAAGCGGGTGTGCCCGCTGTATTGTGGGACCCCGGCCTCTGCGTTTTCAGGCTTCTTCTTCCGTTAGGGGTTCGAAGGAGCTGTAGGCCTGGTAATTGCGGAAGAATCGGCTGTAGAGTTCCGTGCCGTCGTCGAAGGTGGCGTCTTCGAGGGGTTTCACCTCGATCGTCTGCTTCAGCTTCCAGGTGATCAGTTCGTGGTTCTCGTTCTGGTAGCTGGTTTCCTGCTGCTTGCCGTGCTCGGCCGCCTTCTCCTTCGCCTCTTCTTCGGATTCCGCCTTGAGCAGCACGAAGGATTCTTCGTAGAGCGGCTTGTGGTCGGCCGCGTCCGAAGTGGCCTCCAGGACCAGGATTGCGACGTAGTAGTCCAGCTCGACGGCGCCCGTGTCCGCCTGGTACTCGCGCGGGTCGATGGTGCCCGGTCCGATGTTGATCGAGCCGATCGCGTCGAAGTCGTTGCCGCTCATTCCGTCAGGATCTCACCCGCCCGGCAGCATGGCGCGAACCGCCTCGATGCTGTCGGCCGACGCGGCGTCCTTGTCGGGCCGGTAGCGCAGCACGCGGGCGAAGCGCAGCGCGACGCCGCCGGGGTAGCGGGTGCTGGTCTGCACGCCGTCCAGTTCGATCTCCACGACGAGTTCGGGCACGACGTGAACGGTCCAGTCGTCGCGGTGGGTCTGGCGGCGCTGGAACTCCGCGGTCTGCCAGGCCAGCAGCTCGTCGGTGAGGCCCTTGAACGTCTTGCCGACCATGATCGGCGGGCCGCCGTCGGGGTCTCGCGCGCCCAGGTGGAGGTTCGACAGGTACCCGCGACGGCGGCCGTGGCCCCACTCGGCGGCGAGCACGACCAGGTCGAGGGTGTGCTCGGGCTTGACCTTCCGCCAGGACCGGCCGCGCCGCCCCGCCGCGTACACCGAGTCCAGCGCCTTGACCATGACGCCTTCGTGCCCGGCGTCCAGCGCTTCGTCGAACAGTTCCGCCGCGCGTTCCGCCGACGGCGACAGGACCGCCGGAATCCGGTGCTGCGGTGCGACTCTTTCAAGCGCGTCGAGGCGGTGCTGCAGCGGCCGGTCTAGCAGGTCTTCGCCGTCGACGTGCAGGCAGTCGAAGAAGTAAGGGTGCAGCAGGAGATCGCGCGAGTTCTGGGCGCCGAACCGGCCCATGGTCTCCTGGAACGGCCGCGGGCGCCCGGTGTCGTCGAGCGCGAGCGTCTCGCCGTCCAGCACCACCGCCCGGCAGTTCAGGCCTCGCACCAGCTCGACGAGTTCCGGCACGTTGCGGGTGATCTCGCGGAGCGTGCGGGTGTAGACGCGTACCTCGTCGCCGTCGCGGTGCACCTGGATGCGCGCACCGTCCAATTTGTACTCGACGCTGACTTCGCCGAGTTCGTCGAGCGCCGTGCCCAGGGATTCGGCGGGCGAAGCCAGCATCGGACGGACGGGCCGCCCCACCTCCAGGCGGAATTCGGCGAGCGCCGGTTCACCGCCGCGCAGCGCGGCCTCGGCGGTCGCGGGCAGCCGGCCGGAGAGCATGAAAGCCCGCCGCACGGCCTCGGTCGGGACCTTGCCCGCTGCGGCGATGGCTTCGACCATGACGCCTTCCAGCGCGCCCTGCCGGAGTTCGCCGCCGAAGAGCCGCACCAGGAACTCCTGCTCGCCGCCGGTCGCCTTGCCGAGCATGCCGGTCAACGCCTCGGCCCGGCGCTGTCCCGAACCGGCGCCCCTGATCAGCCGCACCGCGTCGATCGCCGATTCGACATCGATGATCGTCAGTGCGGGCTCGGGTGCGGGTTCGACGTCCAGCGCGGCCAGCGTCGACCAGCCCACCCCGGCCCGGCCGCCGGGCAGCTCACCGGCCAGCAGCGCCGTCGCCGGGCGGACCTCCTCGGCGTCGAGCCGCGCGAGCAGCCCGGCGATCGCCGCGGTCTTCGCCTTGCGGGAACGCGTCGCCGAGACCTCTCGCGAGGTCGCCACCAAATCCGCGAGCAGCACCATGCGCTCATGGTGCGCACTGCTCCCGACAACCCGCACCCGCGCCGCGCCGACCAGGCATTTCGAGATCGCCCGGAGCCCGATGTGCGCAGTGTTCGTCCGATCGTGTGATCCCGGGGCCGACCAGTGATCGGGTGGTCGCATTGCGCGGATTGGAAGTGCTTTGCGCGGTGGCCGTGGCCGCCGCCCCGCTGTTGGCCGCGCGTCGTTGGCCGAGGAGGAGTAGTCCGGCGGCGTGCCGGTCTGGGGCTGGGTGGCGATCGCCGCCGTCGTGGTTCTCGGTGGCTGTGGCGCGACGCTGATTCTGTTGCAGCGCAAGCGAAAGGTGGCAGCGCCGACGTCGCACTAGCACTGCGGGACCCGGGACGAGCCCGGACCCGGGCTCGTCCCGCCTGCAACGGAGCCGTCAGCCGCCCTTGGCCATGCGGAGCACGTCGAGTGCCTCGTCCAGCTGCTCAAGAGTGAGCTTGCCCGAGTCGACGTGGCCGCGTTCCAGGACCACCTCGCGGATCGTCTTGCGCTCCTTGAGGGCCTGCTTGGCGACGGCGGCCGCCTCCTCGTACCCGATGTAGCGGTTCAGCGGCGTGACGATCGACGGCGAACCCTCGGCGTAGGCGCGGGCCTGCTCGACGTTGACCTGCACGCCGGCGAACACCTTGTCGGCCAGCAGCCGCGACACCGCGGCCAGCAGCCGCGCGGATTCCAGCACGTTGCGCGCGATCACCGGCAGCATCACGTTGAGCTGGAAGTTGCCCTGCGAACCGGCGAACGCCACCGCCGCGTCGTTGCCGATCACCTGCGCCACCACCTGCAGGGTGGCCTCCGGGATGACCGGGTTGACCTTGCCCGGCATGATCGACGAGCCCGGCTGCAGGTCCGGCAGCGCCAGCTCGGCCAGCCCGGTGCGCGGGCCGGAGCCCAGCCAGCGCAGGTCGTTGGCGATCTTGGTCAGGCTCACCGCGACGGTGCGCAGGTCGCCGGAGATCTCCACCACCGAGTCCTGCGCGGCCTGCGCCTCGAAGTGGTCGCGGGCTTCGGTCAGCGGCAGGCCGGTGACCTCCGCCAGTTCCGCGGCGACCGCCGCGCCGAAGCCGGTGGGCGCGTTGAGGCCCGATCCGACCGCGGTGCCGCCGATCGGCAGTTCGCCGAGCCGCGGCAGGCCGCCCCGCAGCCGCTCGACCCCGTAGCGCACCTGCGAGGCCCACGCGCCGGCCTCCTGGGCCAGCGTGATCGGCACCGCGTCCATCAGGTGCGTGCGGCCGGACTTGACCACCTCGGTCCACTGCGCGGCGCGGCCCTCGATGGTCGTGGCGAGGTGCTCCAGCGCCGGGATGACGTCGGTGAGCACCGCCTCGGTGGCCGCGACGTGGATGGTCGTCGGGAAGGTGTCGTTGGACGACTGCGAGGCGTTGACGTGGTCGTTGGGGTGCACGTCGCGGCCGAGCCGCCGGGATGCCAGGGTCGCGATGACCTCGTTGGCGTTCATGTTCGACGACGTGCCGGAGCCGGTCTGGAACACGTCGATCGGGAAGTGCTCGTCGTGGGCGCCCTCGGCGACCTCGTCGGCCGCCGCGGCGATCGCCTCGGCCACGTCGGCGTCCAGCACCCCGAGCAGACCGTTGACCCGAGCCGCCGCCGCCTTCAGCAGACCTAGCGCGCGGATCTGCGCGCGCTCCAAGCCCCGGCCGGAGATCGGGAAGTTCTCCACGGCCCGCTGGGTCTGCGCCCGGTACAGGGCGTCGGCGGGCACCCGCACCTCGCCCATCGTGTCGTGTTCGATCCGGTATTCAGCCATGTCGAAAGTGTCCCGCCGAAAGGTGCTCGCGGTCAGCGTGGCCCGCCCCACTCGGCGGTGGATCTGTGGCCCGGCGCACGCGAGAAGTCCGGACTGGACCGATGAAGATGCCCGATCTCGCACCCCCGGCGATCACCGGCGGGTGAAGCGCGAGGGCGCCCTTTGCCAAGCAACTTGGCAGCCAAGCAACTTGGCAACGGGCGCTCCGCACGCGGAAAAGATCAGCCGATGTTGGCGTTGATCCAGTCCTTGTAGGCCGTTGCGTCGGTGTAGATCGACGGAGCTGTGCCGCAGACCGGGATCAGGCTGCCGAGGCGGCTGGTGACGCCGGTCAGCTTCCAGTCGCCCGGCTGGCCCTCCAGCTGCGGGCCGCCCGAGTCGCCGAAGCACGCGTTGGCCAGCAGCTCGTTGCTGCCGGTGCAGATCTCGGTCGCGCCGTCGATCAACCCCAGCGAGCACTGGCCGGCGGGGACCAACTTGGTCTCCAGCTCCTGCAGCTGCGCGGGCGGTTCACCGCAGCCGCGGACCGGGCAGGTCAGGCCCCAGCCGATGATCCGCGACGGGGTGCCGGCCTCCCCGGAGGCGTCGGCGATCTCGACGGGCGTCTCCGACACCGCGTGGTCCAGCTTCAGCAGCGCGATGTCGCCGTTGGGGTTCTTGGCGGCGTAGTCCGGGTGCACCACGATCTCGGACACACCGGCCTCGGTGCCGCCGGTGGTGTGGTCCGGGCTGCCGATCCGCAGGCCGAGGTCGGTCGGCGCGGCGTCCTGGACGCAGTGCGCGGCGGTGAGCACCCACTGCTGGTCGATCAGGGAAGCCCCGCAGCTGTGGTTCCCGGAACGCTGCAGCGATGCCATCCAGTCGTACTGCTCGGTGGCGGCGTGCCCGCCGACGATCAGTGCGCCCGGGTTGTCGACCGCGTTCGCGGTCGCGGGCAGCGTCCCCATGCTCAGCGCTGCGGCCGCGACGGCCCCGAGCAGCATGGATGTCCTCTTCACGAAATCCTCCCCGACGTGATCACCTTTCCGGTGAACGTAAGCGGGCGGAGCTTGGACGGGTACCGCCAACTGCGGCGGCGAATTCAGCGTTCTGGCGCAGCGCGCGCCGATGATGCGGACATCGCGGACCTGTCCCGCTAGCCTGGGTGTGTCCACACGGTCGACGACGAGGTGGTGGGCATGACCGCGGTGTCGCATAAGGTCGATCTGCTGATCGTGGGCGCGGGTCCGACCGGTTTGTTCGCCGCCTACTACGCGGGATTCCGCGGGATGTCCGTGGCGGTGGTCGACGCGCTGCCCGAGCCCGGCGGCCAGGTGACCGCGATGTACCCGGAGAAGATGATCTTTGACGTGGCCGGGTTCCCCGAGGTCCGCGGCCGCGATCTGGTTGCCGCGCTGGTGAAGCAGGCCGGTCAGTACGACCCCGCCTACCTGCTCGGCAGGCCCGCCATCGAACTGTCCGATGTGGATAGCGGGCTGCTCGTCGAGGTCGGCGGCGGCGCGGTCCGGGCCGACGCGGTGCTGGTCACCGCCGGGATCGGCGAGTTCACCCCGCGGCCGCTGCCCGCCGGTGGCGACTGGGTCGGCCGCGGCGTCGTGCATTTCATCCCGGAACTGGCCGTGCACAGTGGACACGACGTGGTGGTCGTCGGCGGCGGCGACTCCGCGTTCGACTGGGCGCTGGCGCTGCACCCGGTGGCCCGCAGCGTGACCCTGGTGCACCGCCGCACCCGGTTCCGCGCGCACCCGGGACTGGTCAGCAAGGTCGAAGACCTGGGCGTTCCGCTGATCACCCCGGCCGAGGTCGTGGAGATCCGCGGCGACGAGACCGGGGTACGCGAGGTGGAGATCGAGCTCGGCGGCGAGCAGCGGCGGGTGCTGCCGGCACAGACGGTGGTGGCCGCGCTCGGGTTCACCGCCGATCTGGGGCCGATCGAGAAGTGGGGCCTGGACCTGGAGAAGCGCGCGATCCTGGTGGACAGCACGATGCGGACCAGCCGGCCGCGGGTGTACGCGGCGGGGGACGTCGCGGCCTATCCGGGCAAGGTCAAGCTGATCGCCACCGGGTTCGGCGAGGCGGCGACGGCGGTCAACAACATCGCCGTGGCGCTCAACCCGGACGCACACCTGTTCCCCGGCCACTCCTCGAACATGAGCTGACGAATCAGCCGGCCCGGCGCGGTTTCGGGAAATCGCGCCGTGCCCGGCTGATCCTGGTCGCCGGGTCGGGTGGTTTGGTCGGCGGAACCGCCCTGAAACCGCCCAGAACCGGCTTCCGCGGAGGCGTCCCCGGTGACTGCCAGTGCTGCCGGAGGACGCCCACCGGTCACCCGGCAGGGGTTCAGCCGCCGGTGTTCTGGTTGACCCAGTCCGCGTAGATCGACGGGCCGGTGGCGCAGGTCTGGCCCCAGCCGGTGATCCGGTCGCGGTGCCCGCCGCGCCCGAGTCGGCGGCGATCTTGATCGGGGGTGCCCCTGCACGCAGTGCGCGGCGGTGACCCGCTACGAATCAGCAGGTCACCGCTCGGAAAACGGCATCGAACGGGTCAATGGGCCAGTATTTCGCAAATATCCCGGTCGAACCGCTCCGGTCAGGGCAGCAGGCCGTGCGGCGCGGTGTCGTTCTCGCCGAAGTCCACATCGGCGTATTCGCGCAGCTTCGACAGCTTGTGCTGGGCCTCGATCACCCGGACCGTGCCGGACTTTGAGCGCATCACGATCGACTGCGTGGTGCACCGGTTTGCGCGGTAGTGCACGCCCTTGAGCAGCGCGCCGTCGGTGATCCCGGTGGCGCAGAAGAACATGTTGTCGCCGCGCACCAGGTCCGAAGTGGTCAGCACCTGGTTCGCGTCGTGCCCTGCGTCGCGCAGCTTCGCCCGCTCGGCGTCGTCGCGCGGCCACAGCCGCGCCTGGATCTCGCCGCCGAGGCACTTCAACGCGCACGCGGCGATGATGCCCTCCGGGGTGCCGCCGATGCCCAGCAGCATGTCGACGCCGCTGTCCGGCCGCGCCGCCGCGATCGCCCCGGCGACGTCGCCGTCGGAGATGAACTGGATGCGCGCGCCCGCCGCGCGGACGTCCTTGACGATCTGCTCGTGCCGCGGGCGGTCCAGGATGCACACCGTGACGTCGGAGACGTCTATGTGCTTGGCCTTGGCGACCCGGCGGACGTTCTCCGCGATCGGGGCGCTGAGGTCCACGACCCCGGCGGCCTCCGGGCCGACGGCCATCTTCTCCATGTAGAACACCGCGGACGGGTCGAACATGGTGCCGCGCTCGGACACCGCCAGCACCGCCAGCGCGTTCGGCATGCCCTTGCTGAGCAGCGTGGTCCCGTCGATCGGGTCGACCGCGACGTCGCACTCCGGGCCTTCGCCGTTGCCGACCTGCTCCCCGTTGTAGAGCATCGGGGCTTCGTCCTTCTCGCCCTCGCCGATGACCACGATGCCCCGCATCGACACGGTCCCGATGAGCTTGCGCATTGCATCCACGGCGGCTCCGTCGCCGGCGTTCTTGTCGCCGCGGCCGACCCAGCGGCCGGCGGCCATCGCCGCGGCCTCGGTCACGCGGACCAGTTCCATCGCCAGGTTGCGGTCCGGTGCTTCGCGGTGTCGTTCGGTGCTCATCGCGCCTCCCGGTGGTGAGCGTTCTTCAGGTTGCACTGCCCGAGACCGGCGGGATGCAGGCCCGCGCTCAGGCTCGTTGCCCCCGATCTTCGCAGACCGGCGAGTCTGCCGGAGCTCTCCCGTGGGGCAGCCCACTCCTGCTCTCACCGCCCGGCGGGCCCCTGGCCTGGCGGTGAGAGCATGGGCGTCGTGGCCGAACCCCGCAACCAGCAGCCCCCGGCGACCCGTCCGCCCCGGACCGTGTCGGCGATGGTGTTCGCCCTCCTGCCGATGGTCCTGGTGGCATTCGGGATCGCCGGGATGGCGGGGCAGTGCTCGTTCAACCCCGGTGGTCCGTCGATCCAGGGCGGCCCGGTGCCGACCGTTGACGTTCCGGCCGAGCTGAAGCGGGCGGCCGCGAGGGTGGACTTCCCGGTCATCGAGCCGAGCCTGCCGGCGAACTGGCGGGCCAACACGGCGAACGTGACCACGCTCGCCTCCCACGCGCAGGTCGTGCGCGTGGGGTGGTTGACCGGCGGGGGACGGTACCTGCGGTGGGCGCAGTCGACGGCAGCCGAGGACGAGCTGGTCGAGAGCGAGACGCGGCAGGCGCCGCACGCCCGGGGCACCGTCGACGCCGCGGGGCGGCAGTGGGTGGTCTACGACAGCGTGCGCGGCGAGCAGGCCTGGGTGGCGGAACGCGACGGAGTCCGGCTGCTGATCACCGGCAACTCCGATGAGGCCGAATTCCGAACCCTCGCCGAAGCCGCCATCGCCGCCCCACCCGGCACCTGACCGGTCGCAGTTCCAAATTGAAACTGTTCCCCCGTGATGCATCCAGGGTCTGACGTTTCAATGGAAACTGTGCACCGGGAGGGCGCGGGGTGTAGTCGGCGGGTCAGTCCTGCTCGACGGCGGCGAGGGCGCGCTCGACGCGCTCGCGGGCGCCCGCGAGGTGCCGCTCGCAGACCGCCGCCAGGGCCTCGCCGCGCTCCCACAGCGCCAGCGAGTCCTCCAGGGAAAGCCCGCCGGCCTCCAACTGCTTGACCACCTCGGCCAGCTGGTCGCGGGCCTGCTCGTAGCCGAGCTCGGCGACCTCGGGGTGCTCTGCCACCGGGTCGAAGTGCTCGTCCTGCTGCTCGTTCGCGGTCACGGGGTCGGACTCTCCACGTTGCTCTGCACGGACACCACCGCAGTGGCGATCGCCTGGTCGTAGCCGACGAACGCCTCGGCGAACTCGGCACCATCGCCTTCGCGCACCGCGTCGTTGATGCGCAACTGCGCCTCCGCGACCCTACGTCGATGCGGGGAGACCGCCCACCACCCGGCCCCCACGTACCCGGAAGTGGCCTCGACGAGCGCGCGCAGCCGGGACGGCAGGTCCCTGCGCTCGGCGGATTGGCATCCGCCCAGCAGCGCGGCCCAGCATCCGGCCGCAGCGGAATCGGCCGCCTCGGCGCAGCGGCGCACCTCGCCGACCCGTTCCCGCAGCAGTGCTGAACCGGTGGCCGCCGACTGCGCGACGCCAACGGTCAGGGGGAGGAACGATGGTTCCTGCTTCGGGTGCACGTTCTTGTCCTGTTCAACCTGCTCGGTCCGGTACGACTGCCTGGATCGCACCGTCAACGACCCGGACCCGCAAACGAGTTCCCGGCGGCGCCTCGTCGACCGACCGGAGGACGCCGTCCACGCCGTCCTCGACTCGCTGCACGATTGCGTATCCACGTGCCAGGGTGGCCGCTGGCCCCAAGGTCGTCAAGCGAGATCGAGTGGCGGTCAATGCGTGTCGTTCGGTGTTCAACGCGGTGGTCACCGCGCGGCGGGCGCGGTCCCGCAGTTGCCCGACCTGCTCGGCGCGCCGTTCCAGCGGCCCGAACGGGTCGGCCAGCACCGGTCGGCTGCGCAGCGCGTCGAGCAGCCGGCGCTCGCGGTCGACCCAGCCGTGCAGCGCGCGGCGGGCGCGGTCGCGCAGCTGGTGGATCCGCTGCGTCTCCTCCGCCACATCGGGAACCACCCGCTTGCCGGCACCTGTCGGGGTTGAGCAGCGCACGTCGGCGACGTGGTCGACCAGCGGTGAGTCCGGCTCGTGCCCGATGGCGCTGACCACCGGCGTCCGGCAGGCGGAGACCGCGCGGCACAACGCCTCGTCGGAGAACGGCAGCAGGTCCTCGACGCTGCCGCCGCCGCGCGCCAGCACGATCACGTCGACCTCGGGCATCCGGTCCAGTTCCTGCAGGGCCGTCAGGATCTGCGGCACCGCGGTCGAACCCTGCACGGCGACGTTGCGGACCTCGAACTGCACCGCAGGCCAGCGCAGCTGCGCGTTGGTCAGCACGTCGTGCTCGGCGGCCGAGGCGCGGCCGGTGATCAGCCCGACCCGGTTCGGCAGGAACGGCAGCGGCCGCTTGCGCGCCGGGTCGAACAGGCCTTCGGCCTTCAGCAGCTGGCGGAGCCGTTCGATGCGCGCCAGCAGTTCGCCGATGCCGACCGCGCGGATCTCGTCGACCCGCAGGCTCAGCGTGCCCCGGCCGACGAAGAACGTCGGCTTGCCGTGCACCACGACCCGGCTGCCGTCGGTCAGCGGCGGCTCCATCTTGCGCAGCATCGCGGCGGCGCAGGTGAGCGTCAGCGATACGTCGGCGGACGGGTCGCGCAGCGTCAGGAACGCGGTGGCCGCGCCGGGGCGCAGGGAGATCTGGGTGATCTGCCCTTCCACCCAGATAGTGCCCAGCCGGTTGATCCAGTCGGCGATCTTGCGTGCGACGGTCCGTACCGGCCAGGGCTCCTCGGGGCTGGTCGGAGAACTCAGCGGTCACTCCTCGGTGCTTCACGGCCCCGGTCCGGTCCGCAGTCTCAATTGAAACTGCTCACCAGGATCTCGGGACGGCAGTCTCAATTGAAACTGCGGATGTCGTCTGGGGTCACTGGTGCCGCAGGCGGTCCAGGCGGTTCTGCAGCATCCGGAGGAACTCCGGGCGCCGACCGTGCTGCTGCTCGTGGGCGAGCAGTTCGGCCAGTTCGGCCTCGGTGAACGAGCGGAGCCTGCCCCGCAGCTGCGGCAGCGTCAGATGATCGTAGTCCGACAGCACCGTCAGGTCCTCGGACAGCACCTCGGGCTCGGTCGGCTCGTCCTCGTCGAAGGTCGCCCAGGCGGGCTGCTCCTCCGGGGTGCGCAGCCCGGCGAGGGCCTCGTCGCCCTTGATCGCCAACTCGGTGATCTGCTGCTGGATCCGCATCGACGCCTGCAACGCCTGGCTGGCCACGGTGACCGGCAGGCCGAGCAGGGTGGCCGGGAGCTGGCGCGCCTGCTCGACGGCGGTGGCCGCGAGTCCGGCGGCGACCCGCACCGGCAGGGGGAACGATGACATGGCCCCCAGCCTGCCGCACTCCGGCCGTCGAAGCCATCGCCCCGCCGCACGACTGTGATGTCAACTTCTCGGCCCTGAGGGGCCGGGCTTGCGGCTAGCTGAGGCTGCCGCATCTTGATCGGCTATGCGCCGACCGGGACGCGTGACTCACGCCCCGCGTTCCACACAGCATTGCCCCGCTGGGCGATGTTGCGGGAAGCGTTGCGGTCGGCGTGCTGAGCGTGGCCGCACGACCGGCAAGTGAAAGACCCGTGCGACACGCGGTTGTTCTTGTCCGTGTATCCGCACTCGGCGCACATTTGCGATGTGTACGCGGGATCGACGTAGACCACCGGCACCCCGGCCATGGTGGCCTTGTAGACGATGAACTGCCCAAGCTGGTCGAACGACCAGGAGTGCAGCGTGACCCGTTCAGGCTTACGCCAGCCGTACCCGGTCGCGGATTCCCTTGAGTTCTTCCAGGGAAATACCGCGTCCGGTGCGCTTGGCCTCGGTCACGATCGTCTTCGAGATGCAGTGGTTGATGTTCTTGACGTGCCGCGCTTCCTTGCGGGCACGGGCTTTGAGATCCCGGCTTCGCGGAGGTCGTTGTAGGTCAGTTTTCGCAGGTCGTAGTTGCGCTTCACGTCGCGGTCGCAAGCGACCTCGGAGACCTTGTTCGCTTGCTTGTTGAGTGAAGCGGCCGGGTCCGGGCGGCGTCCACAACTCTCGCAGGGGGCCGCCAGTCGCACCGTCACGCGAAGTGAGTCCGACGACAGGTTCTGAGCGTGCGTGGCCAGGTCCGTACCCTTGGGGGCATGACGACCTCGCCCGAGGCCACTGACCTCGTTGACCAGGACGCCGGGCCGACCAAGCGGGTCCTGCTGGCCAAGCCGCGTGGGTACTGCGCAGGTGTCGACCGCGCGGTCATCACCGTCGAGAAGGCCCTGGAGACCTACGGTCCGCCGATCTACGTGCGTAAGGAGATCGTGCACAACCGGCACGTGGTGGACACGCTGTCCGAGCGCGGCGTGATCTTCGTGGACGAGACCGACGAGGTGCCGGAGGGCGCGCTCGTGGTGTTCTCCGCGCACGGCGTCTCCCCGGCGGTGCACGAGGAGGCGGCGCAGCGGAACCTGCGCACCATCGACGCGACCTGCCCGCTGGTCACCAAGGTGCACAAGGAGGTCAACCGGTTCGCCCGCGAGGACTACGACATCCTGCTGATCGGCCACGAGGGCCACGAGGAGGTGGAGGGCACCGCCGGTGAGGCCCCGGACCGGGTGCAGCTGGTCGACAAGGCGGAGGACGTCGGCAAGGTCGAGGTTCGCGACCCGAGCAAGGTCGTGTGGCTGTCGCAGACCACGCTCAGCGTGGACGAGACTATGGAGCGGGTGGACCAGCTCAAGGACCGCTTCCCGGATCTGCAGGCCCCGCCGAGCGACGACATCTGCTACGCGACCTCCAACCGGCAGTACGCGGTGAAGGCGATGGCACCGGAATGCGATCTGGTGATCGTCGTCGGCTCGCAGAACTCCTCGAATTCCAAGCGGCTGGTCGAGGTCGCGCTGCAGGCGGGCGCGTCCGACGCGCACCTCGTGGACTACGCGAACCAGATCGACGAGGCCTGGCTGGACGGCGTCACGACGGTGGGTGTGACCAGCGGCGCGTCGGTGCCGGACGTGCTGGTGCTGCAGGTGCTGGACCACCTCGCCGAGCGCGGCTGGAACCAGGTGGACGAGGTCACCACGGCCAACGAGAAGATCTCCTTCGCGCTGCCGAGGGAGCTCCGCAAGGACCTCGACGACAACCCGGACAAGCCCAAGGGCGTCCGCTGAGCGACTGACGGAAAAGGGGCATCCGCGCCGCGCGGATGCCCCTTCTCCATGTCAACTGGCCGACCAGCTCAGCGGCCGTGAGTGCTTCTGGGTGCGATAACGCCTGAAAGCGCTCACGGCCGTCCCGTCGAGCCCGGCTGCGCCTACCCGAACCGCTCGTCCCGTCGCGGCCGACGGGGTCGCCGGGGCGGCTCCCCCTGCGGCGGCTCCGCCGCTCGCGGCCGCCCGGGCGCCTGCCGCGGGGCTGAGCCCCGCCGCGGCGGCACCGCGCGGCCGTCTCGCTCCGGCCGCGGCTCGGCTGCTCCGCGCGCCCTGCCGGGCGCGTCGCCCCTCGCCTTGTTGGGCGTGTCGCCGCTGCGCGCCCTCCCGGGGGCTTGGGCCCGCCCGCGCTCCGCTTGGGCTCGCTGCGGGCGTCCTGCGGGTTCGACGCGGGGTTTCCTACCGCGCTCCCGATCCCGCTCCTCCGGTCGCCGCTTCTTGGCGGCGTCCTCCGCAGGCGTCTTGCGGGGCGGGGTGGTGCGGCGGCGCTTCTTGGTGGCCTCGTCGCTGTCGGAGATATCGGGGCGGGGCCGGGCCTTCTGGATAACGAACATGCGGACCAGGCCGATGCCCAGGGCGACGATGGTTGCACCCGCCATGATCGGGAAGCTGCTGATCAGCGGTCGAGCGATGGCGAGCGCCTTGGCGGTGATCCCAGCACCGGTGGCCACCCCGCTGCCGGTGATCAGCACCAGCAGCGGCATGACGATCGTGAGCACGAGCGGCGGTTGGACCATCGGCCCGAACACGCTCCGACGTTTGACCAGCAGCACGGCCAGCACACACCCGACGAAGAAGCAGGCCTTGAACAGGATGTCGGGCTGCGTCCAGATCAGGATGTCGACGACTGTTCCGATCGCGGTCGGGACGGCAGCCAGCAGCACGGCTCCCCAGAGCGGCATGCCGTTGCCTCCGAAGGCGGAGCGCGTCGACCACTGGGAGGCGCCGTTGCTGGGGGGTGGGGCGCTCTGGCTATCGCGGATCGCGGTCACGAGTCCCAACGGTAACGGTCCAGTACCCCGGCCCGAGAGCCTCTTCCGGAACTTGCCGGTTACTGCACGTTGGGTTACTGCTGCGGCCGGAAGGCGTGATCGCTGTGTGACGTTCCTGCAGCCGAATGGATGCCCTGTCACTTGGCCAGGGGTGTGAACCTTGACACAAGTAGCGTGACCATTTTAGCGTCCGGGCAATCGTTTTCTCACGATTCTCGAAGCGGCGTGACGGGGGTCCTATGAGCACGGCGCCACCGCTGGTCGAGATGACCAGCGTCACGAAGCGTTACGGGGGTGTGCTGGCGTGCGACGGCGTGGACCTGACGATCCGCGCCGGTGAGGTGCACGCGTTGCTGGGGGAGAACGGCGCGGGCAAGAGCACGCTGATGAAGGTGCTCTCCGGGGACGTCGTCGATCACTCCGGGTCGATCTCGATCGAGGGTCGCCCGGTGCAGTTCGGCAAGCCGGCCGACGCGCAGCACGCCGGGATCGCGATGATCCACCAGGAGCTGGACCTCGTGCCCGGGCTGAGCGTCGCCGAGAACCTCTACCTTGGCCGCGAGCTGCGCAACCGGTTCGGCATGGTGGACCGCCGGAAGATGGCCTCGCGCACCCGAGAACTGCTGCGGCGCACCGGAATCGACCTGGATCCGCTGCGGCCGGTCGGCGAGCTGCGCATCGGCGAGCAGCAGCTGGTGACCATCGCCCGCGCCCTGTCGCTGGACGCGAAGGTGCTGATCATGGACGAGCCGACGTCGGCGCTGTCCAGCACCGAGGTGGAGCGGTTGTTCGCGGTGATCACCGAGTTGCGCCGCGGCGGCACCGGGATCGTCTACATCTCGCACCGGATGGACGAGATCGGCCAGGTCGCCGACCGCGCCACCGTGCTGCGCAACGGCCGCAAGGTCGCCGAGTTCGACGCCCGGAAGCTGACCGCGGAGCAGGCCGCGGAGGCGATGGTGGGCCGGTCGGTGCAGACGATGTTCCGGGCCGAGCGTGGTGCCGTCGGCGACGAGCTGCTGACCGTGTCCGGATTCGCTGTCCGCCCGCGCCGGCCGCGGGTGGGGCGCCGGGAACCCGACGGGATCGATCTGACCGTGCGCAGCGGGGAGATCGTCGGGCTGTGCGGGTTGCTCGGCTCAGGTCGCACCGAACTGCTGGAATCGCTGTTCGGGGCGGGGTCCGCCGGCACGTGGGAGGGGGAGGTGTCGCTGGGCGGGCATCCGGTGCGGCCGAGGGGTCCGCACCGGGCGCTGCGAGCGGGCATCGCCTTCGTGCCGGAGGACCGCAGGAGTTCGGGGCTGGTGCTCGACCATTCGGTGCTGGCAAACACGGTCCTCTCGGTGCTGGACCGGATCGGCGTGGCCGGGCTGGTGCGCCGCCGCGCCGAGGTGTCCGCCACCGAGCGCAGCGTGCAGCAGCTCAAGGTCAAGCTCGGCCGGATCCTCGACCCGGTGGGCACCCTCTCCGGCGGCAACCAGCAGAAGGTCGTCTTCGGCCGGATGTTGTTGACGGAGCCGCGTTTGCTGCTGCTGGACGATCCAACCCGAGGCGTGGACATCGGCGCGAAGTCCGAGATCTACCAGCTGCTCGGCGAGATCGCCGGGCGCGGCATCGGGGTGCTGCTGGCGTCCTCGGAACTGCCCGAACTGGTCGGCGTGTGCCACCGCGTGGTGGTGCTGCGCGCCGGGCGCAGCGTGGCCGAATTCGACACCACCGAGGTCGGTGAAGCGGAATTGCTGGCGGCAGCCATGGGCGAGAGCGTGGCGGCCGGCGGGTCCGGGCCAGTGGTCGGTACCGGGCGGCAGAGCACTGGGGGAGGTGCGCGGTGAGCAACCAGACGGAGCAACGGCCCGCGGAATCCGGTGGGGGAGTGGCGGCTCCGGCGAAGCGGGCGAACGTCGTCGAGACGCTGTTCCGGTTCCAGAGCTTCTTCGGGCTGGTCACGGTGTTCCTGGCGGCGGTGATCTTCTCGCCCCGCAACGACGGCCAGATCCTGTTCCTCACCAGCGACAACCTGTTCAACATCGTGCGCGCGGTGTCGGAGATCGGGATCATCGCGGTCGGTCTGACCTTCGTGATCCTGATCGGCGGCATCGACCTGTCGGTCGGCTCGGTGCTCGGGTTGGCCGCGGTGGGGTCGGCCGTGCTGATGGTCGAGGACGGCTTCGGCGTGTGGACCACGGTCGCGCTGGTGCTGCTCGCGGGCATCGCCTTCGGCCTGCTGCAGGGCACCGCCGTCGCGCTGCTCGGCGTGCAGGCCTTCATCGTCACCTTGGCCGGGTTGCAGATCGCGCGCGGCCTGGCGCGCATGTGGTCCGGCGGCGAGACGGTGCAGATCTCCTACGGCGACGGGCCCGGCCAGGCGCCGATGCTGTTCTCCCTGCTCGGGGAGCGGACTTTCGGTGGTGTGGTGCCGATTCCGGCGCTGATCTTCGCCGTGGTCGCGATCGTCGCGATCCTGTTCCTGCGCGGCAGCGCCTATTCCCGGCATCTCTACGCCATCGGAGGCAACGAGAAGGCCGCGCGGTTGTCCGGCGTGCCGGTGAACCGGGTCAAGATCATCGCCTTCGGCATCGCCGGGTTCTGCGCCGCGCTGGCGGGCATCGTGCACGCCGGTCAGCTGAACGCGGGGAGCCCGAACGACGGAATCGCCTATGAGCTCGACGGAATCGCCGCGGTGGTGGTCGGCGGCACCAGCCTGGCCGGGGGCCGGGGCTCGGTGATCGGCACCATCGCCGGCGCCCTGCTGCTCGGCATCCTCAACAACATCCTCAGCCTGAACAGCGTCAACACCGACCTGCAACTCCTGATCAAGGGCCTGGTCATCGTCGCCGCGGCGGCGTTGCAGCGCCTGCGTCCCACGTCCTGAAACCTTCAGTCAGGAGGAAGCACGATGCGCAAGACGACGAAGTCCTTGATCGCGGTCACGTGCGCCACGGCCGCCTTCGCAGCCGCCGGTTGCGGTACGACCAGCGAGAACACCGGGCAGGTGCAGAACCAGGACCCGACCAAGAACTGCAAGGGACCGAACGAGAAGTACACCATCGGCATGAGCCAGGCCAACCTCGCCGAGCCGTACCGGGTCCGGATGGACGACGACATCCGCAAGGCCGCGGAGAAGGTGCCGCAGTTCGACGTCCAGTTCTCCGACGCGGCCAAGGACAATTCCAAGCAGATCAGCGACGTGGAGAACTTCCTGACCAAGCAGGTCGACCTGATGATGATCTCGCCGAACGAGGCGGCGCCCCTGACCGACGTGGTGAAGAAGGCTTACAACAAGGGAATCCCGGTCGTGGTGCTGGACCGGAAGGTCGACGGGGAGGCCTTCACCACCTACGTCGGCGCGGACAACGTGCAGATCGGTCGGCAGGCCGGCGAGTACTTCAAGAACGCGCTGCTACCGGATGGCGGAAAGATCGTGCAGATCAAGGGCCTGTCCGGCTCGACGCCGGCCGCGGAGCGGGAACAGGGCTTCAAGGAAGGCATCCAGGGCTCGAAGATCGAGATCGCGGCCACCGCCGACGGCGAGTGGGAGCGGTCGGTCGGCCAGCAGAAGATGGACGCGCTGCTCAAGGCGAACCCCGACATCAAGGCGGTCTACGCGCAGAACGACCCGATGGCCGAGGGCGCTTACCTGGCCGCCCAGGCGGCGGGCCGCAACGACCTGAAGTTCGTCGGCATCGACGGGCTGCCCATCCCGTCCGGCGGCATCAAGGCGGTCGAAGACGGCCGGTTGCAGGCCACCAACCTCTACCCGACCGGCGGTGCGGAAGCGGTCGAGGCGGCCAAGAAGCTGCTGATCGACTGCCAGCCGGTGCCCAAGACGCAGACCCTGGAGACCGCGCTGGTCACCAAGGACAACGCCGCGGAGGTCTACGCCCGGTTGAACCAGGGCTGAACCGAATCGCCGGCACTTAGCGAGTGGTCGTGGTCGCTTCGAGCGGCCACGGCCACTCGCTGTCCCATGCATGCAAATAATGATGAGTTTTCGCATCTATTGTAGATAGTTGCGTTCCCGGACCATTTCTGTTGCTGTCGCTTCGTTTGGCGCGAAAAGTCCCAATACACCTGGATGGTGGTTGTCGGAGCCCGCTGGCCCGGCAACCATCTTATTGAGTGAATTCACGTCGCGGATTCTTAGACACCACTCCTATTGGTTGGCTTCCCGGGGAGCTCTTTCTTACGCTCCGCTCGTTGCGCGAGTGATCTATCACCCGGAGCCGGACGAAAATCCATCCAATCGCGCATCACCATCGGATACAGCGCCACCACAGTCCACAACGGACAGTGGTGCGCGGAGAGGGGCGAGCACGATGAGAGACCGCTCTGCAACGCCGCCGGGAAATGGTCGCCGGCGCGCCCGCCGGCTCGGTGCCTACCTCGGAATCGCTTCGCTGGCGGCCGCCGCCGTCGTCGCGGACGCCGGTTTCAGCTCCGTTCGCGCGAACGCGCAGCCGCCGACGGCATCCAGGGGACCGGTCGGTTGGGACACCTACCGCAACCTCGGCGCGATGGCGCAACTACGCGGGGACGAGCAGTCGTTCCAGTTCTCCAGCTACGACCGGACCGGTGGGAACAACGACGGGTTCCATGGCACCTACTCGTGCATCCGGATCAGCGACCGCGGTTGCGTGATCGCCGAACACGACGGTGCCGGTGAGATCTCGTCCATCTGGTCCACCCGCGAACCCTGGGGCGATGTGACCGCGACGGGCAACATCGTGGTCGAACTCGACGGCCGGGTGGTGCTGGACGCGCCGCTGATCGACGTGGTCAGCGGGCGGATCGGCGCACCGTTCTCATGGCCGCTGGTGGCCAACGCCGACGACGCGGCCGGCGGGGTTTCCATCAAGGTGCCGATGCCGTACCGCAAGGGGATGCGGGTGACGGTGCAGCACAACCCGTACTTCTACCACGTCGACTACCGCGTCTTCCCCAACGCGGACGGCGTGCAGGCCTTCAAGCGCAACGACCCCGCCACCGACGTGCTCGACCGGCTGCACCGCTTCGGCGTCGCCGACCCGAAGCCCGCCGCCGCCGGTGCCACCCCGACCCGCCAGGACTTCGACCTCGCACCCGGCGCCTCGGCCACGATCGCCGAACTCACCGGGCCGCAGCAGATCTCCCAGCTCCGGGTGCGGCTGCCCCAGGTGGCGGCCAGCCCGCAGGTGGTCGACGACGGCTACGCGTACGGGCAGGCCGGCGGCAGCCGGTTCACCATGCGGGTCGACCCGAACAACCAGGGCATCCGGCTGATCCGGCGGCACGACGCGCAGATCGCCGACCAGGTCGCCGACGTCTTCGTGGACGGCCGGCCGGTCGGCCAGTGGCGCAGCGGACCGGCCCGCCCCGGCCAGTGGGGCGTGGAGATCATTGAGGCGCCTGCCGCGGTGACCGCCGGGAAGTCGCAGGTGGAGATCGCCAACCGCTTCGTGTCGTCCTCCCTGGACGTCAACGAGTTCCGCTACGACGTGCACAGCCGGGTGGGCGGCGAGTGGGTGCGTACCGACGTGCTCGACCTCGGTCCGGCGCACCCCGGCGAACAGCGCGCGCACGGCTACCGCATCGACAACCAGGTCTTCGCCCGGTCCAAGCTCACCGGCCGCTACCCCAGCGACCCCGGCCGGGTCGCGGCGTCCGACAAGCTGCTGGCCACCGCCCGGATCCGCATCAGCTTCGACGGGCAGACCACTGTGGACGCCCCGATCGGCGAGTTCTTCGGCACCGGCCTCGGCGAGTACGACGTGCGCACCCTGATGAGCTCGGTCGACCCCGGTCTCGACGGCTGGTACACGTCCTGGTGGCCGATGCCGTTCTCGAAGAACGCCGTGGTCGAGGTGGTCAACGGCGGCGGGGTGCCGATCACTGGTGCGACCGCCGAGGTGACCAGCGCGCCGGCGCAGGTGGACGGCAACACCGGGTACTTCCACGCCACCCACCGCCAGGCGCAAACCGTGCCGGGTCAGGACTGGAAGTTCCTGGACGCCCAGGGCGCGGGCACCTTCTACGGCGTCACGCACACCATGCGCGGCCTGATCCCACCGGGCGCGGCGCAGCGCAACAACCAGCCGCACTCCCTCCAGACCCTTGCGGTCAACCAGCGCAACTACCTGGAGGGCGACGAGCGGTTCTACGTCGACGGGTCCGCGGAACCGGCGTGGCACGGGACCGGCACCGAGGACTTCTACGAGTCAGGGTGGTACTTCCGGGACGGCAACACGTTCTCGATGCCGCAGAACGGCAACCCGTCGCACGAGATCGGCAACGACGGCTGCCAGTACGACTGCACCGGTGCGTACCGGATCATGGTCAACGACGCGGTGCCGTTCCGCACCGGCCTGCGCGCGGGGATCGAACACGGGCCGGTCAACGACGAGCCGGGCATCTACAGCTCGACGACGTACTGGTACGGCGGCCGCGTCCAGGGACGTCAGCTGTCCACCGCCCCGCCGCTGCCGCCGCAGCCACCGGAAACCCGATCCAGCGCCCCGCCGTCGGCGCCGGAAACCCAGCCCAGCGCCCCGCCGACCTCGACCGCCCCGTCGGAGTCCGGCACGTCGGAGGCGGGCACCCCGGACACCACCGGGCAGGACGACGGCGAGCAGCCGTCGGACATCCAGCAGGTGGTGGACGGCGTCATCCGCCAGCACCAGCGCAACGACTGATCCCGACCACGTGAGTGAACGGACCGTTCGCCCCTCCTCGCGAGGCGAACGGCCTGTTCGTGCTGTTCAGTGAGGTGAACGGTCCGTTCGCTCTTCCGTCTGGTTGAGGCGAACGGCCTGTTCGTGCCGTTCAAGAGCCTGTTGCAAAATTACGCCCACCACGGACCGTGATCGATCGATCACGGCTGAGATGGCCACTGGCGGACAAACGGCGGCGATCGAGACTGATTTGGTACTTCGGTTCAGCCGTTTTCGCCGAAAACGCAACAGGCTCTCAGTGAGGTGAACGGGCCGTTCGCTTCACGCCGTCAGGGGCGGGTGCTGCTGCCTCGGATGACGAGGTGGGCCGACAGCGTGGTGGTGGTCGTATCGGTGCGTTCCCCGCTGATCCGGTCCAGCAGCAGCTGGGCGGCCACCGCGCCCATGTCGTAGGCGGGCTGGGCGACGACCGTCAGCGGCGGGTCGAGCAGCGTCGCCCAGGGCGCGTCGTCGAAGGCCACCACGCCGATGTCCCGGCCGGGCCGCAGGCCCAGCTCGGCGCACGTCTCCAGCACGCCGACCGCCATCATGCTGTTGGCGACCAGGACCGCGTCCGGCGGGTCGTCCTGGGTCAGCAGCGGTCGCGCGGCCTGCTTCGCCCCGGCGGCCTTGAACTCCGAGCGCCGCGCCAGCCCCGCCGGTGCCGGGAGCTTCGCCGCGCGCAGGCCGTCGCGGTATCCGGCGAGGCGGTCGTCCGCGGTCAGCACGCCGCTGGGGCCGGTGAGGCAGCCGATCCGCTGGTAGCCCTGCGCGGCCAGGTGCAGCGTCGCTTCCTTGGCGGCGAGCCTGCTGTCGACCAGCACCGTGTCGCCGGGGGAGTTCGGCAGCGGCCGGTCCACCGCCACCACCGGCGTGCTGTTGCGGCTGAGCAGTTCGGCGCTGTCCCCGCGGCCGGTCGGCGACAGCAGCACCCCGGCCACCCGTTCCTGCAGGGCGACGTCGATGTACTCGCGCTCCTTTTCCGGCTCGTCGTCGGAGTTGCACAGAACCACCGAATAGCCTGCGGCGTGCGCCACGTCCTCGACGCCGCGGGCGATCGCGGTGAAGAACGGGTTCTCCACATCGGAGATGATCAGGGCCAGCACCGCGGTCTCCTGCTTGCGCAGGTTGCGGGCCGGGCCGTTGGGCCGGTACCCGAGCGCGGCCGCGGCGGCGAGCACCCGCGCGGCCAGCACCGGATCGACGGTGCTCTTGCCGTTGAGCGCACGCGAAACCGTCGCAGTGGACACCCCGGCGCGGGTCGCCACATCGCTGATCGTCGCCACGGTTTCCTCCTCGTGCCCTCTACCGGAGTGATGGCGGGCCACCTGCCTTGACAGTCCGCATCCCGCCAGAATAGCGTCCGGGTAAACGATTGCTCACGGGTCTCATCGGTAACTGGGTGACGAGCTTTCCCGGTCTGGCGATCCGCAGGGAGTTCACCGGTGGCGCACCGGACGGCGCCACCCACGCGCCCCCACCACCGGTTCCGCAGCAGTCAACACCGCCTGTCAGTGAACTTGGGAGGAACTGTGGCTCGCATCGGTGTCGTCAGCATTTCCGACGGTCGTGACCACGTCCACGCCCGGAACGCGGACTTCATCCAGTCCAAACAGGACTCGCTGGTCCGGTCGCTGCGCGCGGCCGGGCACGACGTGGTGGTCGGTGACGACCTGGTCGCCACCAACGTGCTCGCCACCTCGGTCTCCGGCAAGGTGGCCGCGGCGCACGTGGACGTCACCGTCTTCTACTACTCGGTGTGGGCGTTCCCGCACTTCACCATGCTCGCCGCCGACGCCACCCGCAGCCCGCTGGTGCTGGTGGCCAGCACCGACCCGACCGAACCGGGGCTCGTCGGCATGCTCGCCGCAGGCGGTGCGCTGGACCAGATCGGCCGCCGCCACACGCGGGCCTGGGGTGCCCCGGACGACGCCGAACTGGTCGAGAAGATCGGCGTGCACGCCAAGGCCGCCGCCGCGGTGCAGTCGCTGCACGGTTCGACGTTCGGCCGGTTCGGCGGGCGGCCGATGGGCATGAACACCGCAGTCGCTAACACCGACCAGTGGATGCGCAAGTTCGGCATCGACGTTGAGGAGATCGACCAGTACGAGCTGGTCCTGCGCGCCGAGAAGGCGGACGCCGCCGAGGCCAAGAAAGCGCGCGAGTGGATCGAGCAGCACGCAGCCGGGGTGCACTACGACGGCAAGAAGCTGACGCCGGAGCTGCTGGAGCGGCAGATCCGGTCCTACCTGGCGATTCGGGACATCATCGCGGAGCGCAACCTGGACTTCTCCGGCATCAAGGCGCAGCCGGAGCTGACCGAGAACTTCGCGACGATGGACGTCACCGAGGCGTTCCTGAACGACCCGTACGACTGGAACGGGCCGAAGGAGCCGCACGTCTGCGCCACCGAGGCGGACATGGACGGCGCGCTGACGATGCAGCTGTTCAAGGCGGTGGCCGGCACCCCGGTGCTGTTCGCCGACGTGCGGCACTACCACGGTGACCGGGACATCTGGGACCTGTGCAACTCCGGCCAGCACGCCACCTGGTACGCCGCCCGCAGCGACGACCCGGCGGAGAACCTGGCGAAGGTCAACTTCTACCCGGAGGTGTTCTTCTTCCCGGCCGGGGGCGCGTCGGTGCAGCACATCGCGGCGCCGGGGCAGATGACGCTGGGCCGGTTGACCCGCGAGGACGGCGAGTACCGGCTGCAGCTGATGCTCGGCGAGTTCGAGAGCTACGACGACGCGACCAACCAGAAGCTGATGGACCAGTCCACGCCGGAGTGGCCGCACGCCTTCGCACGGCTGGACGCGCCGGGAGAGCTGTTCCTGTCGAAGTTCGGCGCCAACCACATCCATGCGGTCCCGGGAGACCACCGCGCCGCCCTGCGCGCCGTGGCGGATCAGCTGAACGTCCGCCTCGACGAGTGGACCAGGGGCTGACAGCATCCCGGTCCAGTGCGATTTCAATGGAAGTTGCGGATCTCCGGCGTGTCTGACCACGACACGCCGGAGGCTGTGGATAACTTCCGCAATTTCAATGGAAATCGGACCTTCGATTTCCATTGAAATCGCATACCCGACCGCGTCGGGACACCTCGGGCGTGGTGCGGTCGGTGATCGCTGGTGTTCCGGGTTTTCGAGTTGGTGAGGAGGATCGCGCAGGTGGCCGAGAAGGTGTTGCTCGGGATCGACATCGGCACGGCGAGTTCGAAGGGGGTGCTGGTCAGCACCGACGGGCGGATCATCGCCCGCGCCAGCCGGCCGCACGAGACCTCCTACCCGCATCCTGGCTGGGTGGAGCACGACGCGGAATCGGTGTGGTGGGCGGACTTCCTGGAACTGGCCCGGGAGTTGGTGCCCGCCGCCGAGGGCCGGGAGATCGCCGGGCTCGGTGTCAGCGGCATCGGCCCCGTGCTGCTGCCCGCCGACGGCGATGGCAAACCCCTCCGGCCGGCCATCCTCTACGGCGTGGACACCCGCGCGACCGAGGAGATCGCGGAGCTTACCGAGGAGTTCGGGGCGGACGAGATCCTGCGCCGGGGCGGCTCGGCGCTGTCCAGCCAGGCCGTCGGGCCGAAGATCCGCTGGCTGGCCAAGCACGAGCCGGAGGTCTACCAGCTCACCGAGATGCTGCTGATGTGCAGCTCCTACCTGGTGCACCGGCTGACCGGCCGGTACGTGCTCGACCACCACTCGGCCAGCCAGTGCGATCCGCTCTACGACCTGCAGGCCCGCGACTGGTCGGCGGACTGGGCGCAGCGGGTCGCGTCGGGGCTGCCGCTGCCGGAGCTGGCCTGGCCGACCGAGGTCGTCGGGCGGGTCACTGCGCAGGCGGCGGCCGAAACCGGGCTGCCGGAAGGTCTTCCCGTCACCGCGGGCACCGTGGACGCGTGGGCCGAGGCCACCAGCGTCGGGGTGCGGGAGCCGGGCGACGTGATGTTGATGTACGGCACCACGATGTTCTTCGTCCAGGTGCTGACGGACGTGCAACCGCACCCGGCGCTCTGGGGCACCTGCGGGGCGTTCCCGGACACGTACACGCTGGCCGCCGGGATGGCGACGTCGGGCGCGGTCACCCAGTGGTTGCGCGGCCTCGTCGACGGAGATTTCGCCCAGCTCGTCGAGGAGGCGAGCAAGGTGCCGGCGGGCAGCCGCGGGTTGTTGCTGCTGCCGTACTTCGCGGGCGAGCGGACGCCGATCTTCGACCCGGACGCGCGCGGCGTCGTCGCCGGGCTCACCACCAGCCACGGCCGGGCCGAGCTGTACCGGGCCGCGCTGGAGGGCATCGGTTTCGGGGTCCGCCACAACCTCGCGGCGATGGCCGAGGCGGGCGGCACGGCCCGGCGGCTGGTCGCAGTCGGCGGCGGCACCCAGGGCGGGCTATGGACCCAGATCGTTTCCGACATCACCGGTCAGGAGCAGCAGATCCCGGCCGAGACGGTCGGTGCGGCGTACGGCGACGCGCTGCTCGCGGGCGTCGGCACCGGCACGGCCGTCGAGCCGGACACCTGGAACCCGGTGACGAGGACCGTCCGGCCGAACCCCGAGCACACGGAGCGCTACGACGAGTTCTTCCGGCATTACCGGGACCTCTACGACTCCACGGTGCGGATCGCGCACTTCTTGGCAGGTGAGCAGCGCGCCGCGGACCGCGACTGATCACTGAATGCAGTGCCACTGACCTTGTTAAGCTCAGGCATTCGGGTGAGCCGTAACGAGATCGGGGAGGCGCGGGGCCGATGGCGGTGACTCGGCGTGTCTTAGCGGCCTGTCTCGCCCTGGTGGCGGTGGTCGCGGCCGGGTGCTCGCGCGAATCGGATGCCGACGAAGCGCGACCGTCAGATGTCGCCACCCGCGATCTCGGCGCGGCCAGCGTGCAGCGCGACCTGGTCTACGCGGAGCACGATACCGGCGCGCTGAAGCTCGACCTGTACCTCCCCGAGCAGCGCGAGACGCCGACCCCGCTGATCGTGTACGTGCACGGCGGCGGCTGGGACGCCGGGGTTCGCACGCTGGACGCCGACTCCGGCGCGCCGGAGTCGTTGACCGCCCAGCGCCTCTTGGAACGCGGCTACGCAGTGGCCACAGTGGACTATCGGCTGACCGGTGTGGCGCAGTACCCGGCGCAGGTGGTCGACGTCGCCGACGCCGTGCGCTGGCTGCAGCAGCACGCCGGGCAGTGGCGGTTGGACGCCGACCGGATCGGGCTGTGGGGCGCCTCGGCGGGCGGTCACCTGGTTTCGCAGCTGGGCGCGGTGGCCGGGGATCCGGAGAAGCCGGGCGGTGGGCTGACCGGGATCCGGGCGGTGGTGGATTGGTTCGGGCCGGCCGACATGAGCGCCGAGGCGCAGGTGGCGCACCCGCAGATGCAGGAGTACGCGAGCAGGGTCGTCCGGCAACTGCTCGGGTGCATGCCGGTGGAGTGCCCGGGGAAGGCCGAGTCGGCGAGTCCGATCAAGAACATCTCCGGGGACGAGCCGCCGTTCCTCATCCAGCAGGGCACGGCGGACTCGCTGGTCCCGATCGACCAGAGCCTCGACCTGGCCCGGGCCCTGCGCAGGCTGGGGGTGTCGGCGGAACTGCACCCCTACGAGGGCCTGGACCACGGCTTCGGCAAGGGCCCGCACAACACCCTGATAGTCGACACCGTCGCGGCCTTCGTCGAAACCCACGTCTGAACCACCAGCGGCGGTCCGTCACGCCCCGTTGGGAGTGTGTTCGGGGATCCCGTTGACCAGCCCTTCTTCGTCGTGCCGGATGGCGCCGACGTCGCCCGAGCCCGCGGCCTCGGCCAGCGGCTGCACCGTGCTCCGGAAGGACTCCAGCGCGTCGAGTTCGCGGCGGCGGGCCGAGACGAAGCGCTGCAGGTGCGTGCTGGAGAGGTTCACCGCTTCCACCGCGTTGGACGCGGCGCGCTGGGCGCGGACCGCCTGGGAGCGCACCTGCTCGATGTCCTCGGCGATCGTGCGTTCCGTCGCGGCGAACATCGACGCCGACGCGAGAACGGCGAATCCCGTTGGTCCGCAAAGGAAAACCCGCTTGCCGAGCAGCCAGGTGAGCAGCTGCGGGTCGGTGTCCAGGGCGGCGATCACGGCGGCGTCGGACGGCACGAACATGATCGACCCGTAGATCGCGTCGGCCCACTTCTGGTAGCCCTTGCCCGCGAGCTCGGTGGCGCGGGAGCGGATGTTTCGGACGTGCACCCGCAGCGCGTCGGTGCGTTCCTCCGGGTCGTCGGTCTCCATCGCCTCGGCCCACACGGCGAGGCTCGCCTTGGCGTCCACCGGGACCTGCCGCCCGCCGCCGACGGCCAGCACCATGTCCGGGCGCGCGGAGCCGCCGCCGGCGAGGTCGGTCTGCAGCGTGAAGTGGATGCCTTCGCGCAGCCCCAGCGACCGCGCGGTCTCCACGAGGACCTGCTCGCCGAGCTCGCCGCGACCGGTGATGGAGGCGAACGCCACTTCGTAGCGCCGCAGAGCCGCCTGCTGCTCAGCGGTGCGGGAGCGTTCGGTCTCGACCATGCGCAGCGCTTCGTCGGTTCGACGTGCGCTGTCCGCGTACAGCCGCCAGATCAGCATCAGCGCAGCCGCGAACAGCAGCGTCAGCACGACGACGATGGTGATCAGGACGCCGGTACCCAACACGAGCTCCATCCGGTAGTGGCCGTGGCAGCTCAAATGATGGCCGACGCACCCGACAACATCACGCACAGCCACGCCGCGAACGCGACACCGGATGCCGGATCCGTCCGATCCGCCAGGTTGGACCGCAATTTCCATTGAAATTGGACATTCGATTTCAATGGAAATTGCGGCTAGTTCGGGTGTTTCCGCTGGTCGGGGGTGTGGGTGTGGGTGTGTTGGGTTGTTGCGGCAGTCCAACGCGGTCGCGGGTGACGACCTGCGGAAACGGGTTCCTGGTGGGCGACACGCCGAAGTGGTGCGGGGGGTCCGTGATGCCCGGCGGGGGCGTCGATAGTTTTGGGCCCATGCGAGTGCTGCACACCTCCGACTGGCACGTGGGGCGGATGTTCCACGGCCGGGACCTGCTTGGAGATCAGGAAGCCGTCCTGGGTGGGCTGGCCGACCTGGTCGTCGAGGAGCAGGTCGACGTCGTGGTGATCGCCGGCGATCTCTACGACCGCGCGGTGCCCTCGGGCGAGGCGGTGCAGACCTGCGTGCGGGTGCTCGGCCGGATCCGCGAGGCGGGCGCCCAGCTGGTGGTCACCTCGGGCAACCACGACTCCGCCGCCCGCGTCGGTGCTTTCGCCGAGTTCGCCGCGGCCGGGGGACTACACCTGCGCACCCAGATCGTGCGGCTGCACGAGCCGGTGGTGATCGACGACCGGCACGGCCCGGTCGCCTTTTACGGCATCCCGTACCTCGAACCGGACCCGGCTCGGCACACCCTGCAGGCCAGCGCCGACGCGCCCGGGGCCAGCGCCGAGATCGAATCGCGCGGCCACACCGCAGTGCTCACCGAGGCGATGAACCGGGTGCGCACCGAACTGGCCGAACGTCCACGAGGGACTCGTTCGGTGGTGCTGGCGCACGCCTTCGTCACCGGAGGTGACAGCAGCGATTCGGAGCGCACCATCGCGGTCGGCGGCGTCGAGCAGGTGCCGGGCTCGGTGTTCGACGGCGTCGACTACGTCGCGTTGGGCCACCTGCACGGCCCGCAGCGGCTCGCCGAGCACCTGCGCTATTCCGGCAGCCCGCTGGCGTACTCGTTCTCCGAAGCGGCGCACCGCAAGTCGGTGTGGCTGGTCGAACTGGACGCCGACGGCCTGGCCGGTGTCGAACGGCGCGAGCTGCCGGTGCCCCGGCGGCTCGCGACGGTCCAGGGGCTGCTGGAGGACCTGCTCAACGAGCCGGAGCACGCCGAGCTGGAGGAGTGCTACGTCGCGGCGACCCTCACCGATGAGGTGCGCCCGCTGGAGGCGATTCGGCGGCTGCAGCAGCGCTTCCCGCACGCCGTGCACCTGGAGTGGAAGCCCGCGACCGGTCGCGCGACGGCGCCGCTGCGCTACGCCGAGATCGTGCGCGGCCGCGACGACCACGACCTGGCCGCCCGGTTCGTCGCCGACTGCCGGGGCGCGGAACCCAACGAATCCGAACGCGCGCTGCTCGACGAGGCGCTGCGCGCCGTAGCCTCGGCGGAGGGTGCGAAATGAGGCTGCACAGCCTGGAAGTCACTGCGTTCGGCCCGTACCGCGACTACCAGCGGGTGGACTTCGACCGGCTCGGCGCCGACGGCCTCTTCCTCCTGCACGGCGACACAGGCGCGGGCAAGACGACGCTGCTGGACGCGGTCGCCTTCGCCCTCTACGGCACGGTCCCCGGCGCTCGCGGTGAGGTCAAGCGGCTGCGCTGCGACACGGCCGAGCCCGATACCGTCACCAAGGTCGTGCTGGAGCTGACGGTGCAGGGGCAGCGGCTCCGGCTGGAGCGCAGCCCCGAGTACCAACGGCCGAAGAAGCGCGGCGACGGCTACACCACGCAGCCGGCGAAGGCCTCCCTGACCTGGGTCGATGGCGCTCCCACCGAGCAGCCGCCGGAAGGCCTGACGCGCATCGACGAGGTCGGCCGCACGGTGCAACGCCTGCTGGGCATGACGGTCGACCAGTTCTTCCAGGTCGTGATGCTGCCGCAGGGCGAGTTCGCCAAGTTCCTGCGTTCGGACACCGCGGAACGCGAGAAGCTGCTGGAGAAGCTGTTCGGCACCCAGCGGTTCGGCGAGGTCGAGCGCTGGTTCGTCGACCGCCGCCGCGAGCGCGCCCGGGACGTCGAGGAGCAGACCCAGCAGGTCCGCGAGCTGCTCGCGCGCGTTTCGCAGGTCTCGGGTACGGAGCCGGAGGCCGGCGCGGACGAGCAGAACTGGTTGGAGGACATCGAAAAGCGGTCCGTCCGCGAGATGGAGGGCGCGCAGGCCGAGCACTCCCGCCTGCGGCGCGAGCGGGAGGCCGCCGAGACGAAGCTGACCGAGCGCCGCGAGCTGGCCCAGAAGGTCCGCCGCGTCCGGCAGGCCAACGCGACCCTCGCCGAGATCGGCGAACAGCAGGACCAGCACGACACCTGGCGGGCGGAAAGGGAAGCCGCGCAACGCGCGGTTCCGGTGCTTGCTGCCAGCAGTGCCGCGTTGCGGGCGGAGCAAGAACGCGACAAAGCACGAGCCGAGGTCGTCGCCGCAGCAGCTAGCTGCGAGTTGGACGCCGAAACGCCGCTGACCGGACTTCGTTCGCTCGCAGGTGCCAAGCGGGAGGAAGCAGGCGGCCTCGCGCACCTGATTCCCGAGGCGCGGCAACAGGAAACCGACCGGAAGAAGCTGACGTCACTCGCCGAGCGGATTTCCGCGGACGAGGGCCTGGAAACGGAGCTCGTCGGGCAACAGGCCACGTGGCCAGACCGCATCGGCACCGCGCGGCAGCAGGTCGACGAGGCGAAACACGCCGAGCTACGGTTGGAAACCGTGCAAGCACGCGGCACCGAGGTGGCGGCGCTGCTGCGGACCGCACGGGAACTCCCCGATGCCCAGAAGGAACTCGCGGCGGCGACAGCCCGAGCGCAACAGGCGATCGACGCCCACCAGCAAGCCCGCGACCTGCTGCAAGACCTCCGCGCCCGCAGGCTCGCCGGGATGGCCGCCGAACTCGCGGCCCGGCTCTCGCTCGGCCAGCCGTGCCCGGTCTGCGGCTCGGCGGAACACCCCGAGCCCGGCAAACCGATCGACGACCCGGTGCGCGCCGAGGACGAGGACAAGGCCCAAACCGCCGAGCAGCGCGCGGCAACCCGTCGCGAAAAGGCCGCCGCGGAAGCGCAACGAGCCCAGCAGCACGTCGAGAACCTGGCGGAACGACTGGGCGAACACACCGAGACGGACCTCGCCGCCGATCTCGCCGAACTCAGGGCCGAACGCGATGCGCTGCAGAACACCGCAGCACAGCTGCCGCAACGCACCAAGCAGCTCGCCGAGCTCGAGGAATCCACCGAGCGCCTAGGTGAGCAGCTGTCCGAGGTTCGCACCCGAATCGCGGCGACCCGCAGCGAACACGCCACCCTCGTGACCACAGTGGACGAACGCGAGGCGAGGCTCCGAGACGGACGGGCCGACTTCCCGGGCATCGCCGATCGCCGGAAGCACCTGCTCGACATCGCAACTCGCCTCGAACAACTCGCCGCCGCCCGGACCACCCGGGACGACGCCGAAAAGCGCCTCGCCAAACACGAAACCGCCCTGGCCGAAGCCGCCACCACGGCAGGCTTCGACGACGTGGGCGCTTCGCTCGCCGCCGAGCGAAGCGAGGAACGGCTCACGCAGCTCACCGAGGCGCTTGCCGAGGTCGAAGAACGCGCCGCGGGCGCGCGCGCAGCGCTGGCCAGCGCGGAGCTGTTCGGCGTCGACGCCGACGCCGAGGTCGGCCTCGAAGAGGCCACCGAGGCGGCAGTCGTCGCGCGCGAAGCGGCGGAGCGCACAGCTGCGCTGGCGCATCGCGCCGAGCAGCGGCAGCGCGACATCGCGCAGCTCGCGGAGCGGCTGCGCGCAGCGTGGGCGACGCTTGGGCCGGCGTTGGCGGAGCACGCCGAACTGGAGGCGTTGGCGGACGTGGTCAACGGGCGCGGGCAGAACGCGCGGAAGATGTCGTTGCGCGCGTACGTGTTGGCCGCCCGGTTGGAGGAGGTCGCGATCGCGGCCACTCGGCGACTGCAGCGGATGAGCGGCGGGCGGTACTCGTTCGTGCATTCCGACGCGGCCGGGGCGCGGGGCACGCGCGGTGGCCTCGGGTTGGACGTGCTCGACGACTACTCCGGCAAGGTTCGCCCCGCCAAGACGCTCTCCGGCGGCGAGTCGTTCCTTGCTTCGCTTTCGCTGGCTCTCGGACTGGCCGATGTCGTGGCCGCCGAGACCGGCGGCGCGCTGCTGGACACGCTGTTCATCGACGAGGGCTTCGGCACGCTCGACGCCGACACCCTTGACCTCGTGATGGACACCCTCGACGACCTGCGCGCTGGCGGCCGGGTCGTCGGCCTCGTCTCCCATGTCGAGGAGATGCGCCAACGGATCTCGGTCCGCCTCCGAGTCCGCAAGTCCCGCGACGGTTCCACCCTCGAAATCCGAACCTGACGATCCGCAGTGGATGTTCGCTCGCGGTGGATCGCTTCAGCGCGTCACGTGGAGATCGTTGTGACGCGGCAGGATCACGAGGCGAGTTGCAGTTGCGGCGTGCCGCTGGCGGCTGCTTCCCACAGGAGCACCCCGGCGTAGGAGCGCCACGGGCTCCAGCGCCGCGCGTGCGCCTGGATCTTGGCCGGGTCTTCGGACAGCCCGAGCATCCCGGCGCCGCGCCGCAACGCGAGATCACCGGTCAGCAGCACGTCCGGCGCACCCAGCACCCGCATGGCGACGTAACTCGACGTCCACGGGCCGATGCCGCTGATGCTCTCCAGATCCTGCCGCAGTTCGGCTTCGTCCCTCCCGGTGTGCAGCGCCAGGCGTTCGCCGGCGACGGCCTCCGTAACCGCGCGCACGGTTTCCACCCGCCGACGCGGCCCCGGCAGGGCCTCCAGCGCCCGCTCCGCAAGCACTTCCGGGGTCGGGAAGAGCGTGGTCACCGCACCGTCTGGGTGAGCCAGCGGTTCGCCCAGCGCGGTGACGAGCCGTTCGGTCGTCTTGCGGGCTGCCGCCACCGAGATCTGCTGGCCGATCACGGCGCGGATCAGGATCTCCGCGCCATCGACGCTGCCCGGCACCCGCACCCCGGGCGTTTGCGCGACCGCCGACCGCAGCGCCAGGTCCGCGCCGAGCGCCTCGCTGATCGCGACCGGATCGGCATCGAGGTCGAGCAGGCGGCGCAGCCGCGACACCGCGCTACCGAGATCGCGCAGGTCGGTGAGCCGCAGCGTGCAGGCGACGTACTTCTCGTGCGGGCGGAGCGTGGCGATCCCGGTGCCGTACGGCAGGCGCAGGGCGCGCGTGTAGTGGTCAGATCCGGCGTCTTCGAGCCCGGCCAGCGCCCGCTCGCCGAGGAACCGCAGTACACCGGTCACATCGCAGGGAGCACGGAACGGCAGGCGGAGCTGGACGGCCCCGGCGCTGCCGCCGGGAACCTTGGCGCTGCGCTGCGCGCGGCTGCGCATCGCCGTCGGGGTCACCCCGAAGACCTCGCGCAGCGTGTCGTTGAACTGGCGCAGGCTGGAGAACCCGGCCGCGAACGCGACGTCGCCGAACGGGATCGCGGTCGTTTCGATCAGGGTCCGCGCCGAGTGCGCCCGGTGCGCCCGCGCCAGCCCGAGCGGCCCGGCGCCGAGTTCCGCGGTGAGCACCCTGGTCAGGTGGCGTTCCGAGTAGCCGAGCTGGTCGGCCAGCCCGCGCACCCCGCAGCGGTCCACGACCCCGTCGGCGATCAGCCGCATGGCGCGGCCGGCGAGATCGGCGCGCAGGTCCCACTCCGGCGATCCCGGCACGGCGTCCGGCAGGCACCGGCGGCACGCGCGGAACCCGGCGGCCTGCGCCGCGGCGGCGGTCGGGAAGAACAGGCTGTTGTCCGGCTTGGGCGTGCGCGCCGGGCACGACGGGCGGCAGTAGATACCAGTGGTGCGCACGGCGTGGATGAAGCATCCGTCGAAACGCGCGTCGCGCGAGGCGACGGCCCGGAGCGCTTCATCGGTTCCCACCAACATGCCCCGATGGTGCCAGCACCCGGAGGCACCTACTAGCGGGAATCGGACACGTTGATGAAACCCGATTCGTAGGCGAACACGACGGCCTGCGTGCGGTCCCGGGCCTGGAGCTTGGCCAGCACGTTGCCGACGTGGGTCTTGACGGTCTGCACGCCGATGAACAGCTCGGCGGCGATCTCGCTGTTGGACATCCCGCGCGCCACCAGGCGGAGGACGCCGGCTTCCCGCTCGGTGAGTTCGACCTGCGGGCGGCTCGCGCGGTGCGGCGCGGCCAACCGGCGGATCGCGGTCGGGAACAGCAGCGATTCGCCGCGCGCCGCAATCCTGATGGCCTGGGCGAGTTCCTCCGGTCGGCAGCGCTTCAGCAGGAAGCCGGTGGCGCCGGCGTGCAGCGCGCCGTAGACGTGGTCGTCGTGTTCGAAGGTGGTGATCACGACGATGCGCGGCGGCTGGGGCACCGAATCCAGGATCGCGGTGGTCGCCTGGATGCCGTCCACGCCGGGCATCCGGACGTCCATCAGCACGACATCCGGCCGAAGCCGCCGCACCAGGGGGAGGACCTCGGCGCCGTCGCCGGCCTCCCCGACGACGGTCAGGTCGGGTTCGGCATCGATGAGGGCGCGCAGCCCGGAACGGATCAGCGGCTCGTCGTCGACGACCAGGACGCTCGTGGCTTCGCTCACCCCGCCGAGCCTATTGCGCCCGCACATGCCGAGGCGCGAGAGTCGACGTTTCCGCTGGTCAGGTGCCGTGAGTGGTTTGCGGTGCTATAGCCCCCGAAAGTACTCACGGGTGGTTACCAGGGGAGATGCACCTGCAGCTGCCAGTTGCCGCCCCGGGCGGCGCCTTCGGCGTGGCCTTCCAGGGCTCGTGCGCGGCGCTTGATGCCGTCCAGACCCAATCCCCGGCGGGGAGCCGGCGCCGAGCCCAGGGGGTTGGTCATCTCCAGGTCCAACGCGCGCGGGCTGATGTTGATCCGCACCGCTACCGTCACCCGGCCCGCGTGGCGCAGCGCATTGGTCAGCCCCTCGCGCACCACGCGGTATCCCTCGCGGCTCACCTGGGGCGGGACCGAACCCGGGTTGCCCTGGAGGTCGAGCCGCACCTCGAGTCCGGCCAGCTCGGTGGAGCGGATCAGGTCGTCGAGATCGGCCAGGGACGATTCGTCCAAAGTGGAGGAACGCAGAGCGCCCAGTGCGTTGTCCAGGTCGGCCAGGGCGGCCCGGGTCGAATCCGCGATCGCGGCGAGCGCCTCCCGCGCGAATGCGGGGTCGCTGTCCAGTACTCGGTTCGCTGCACTTGCTTGCAGTGCAACGACATTCAGCACATGACCGACCGAGTCGTGCAGTTCGGAGGCGATCCGGTTCCGCTCGGACAGCTCCTCGACCTGCTGCCGCAACCGCTCGTGCTCGGACGGTCCCAGCAGCGTCGGGGCGACCCGCGCCAACAACGCGCCAACAACCGCGACCAGGTGGAAACCCGCGACGATCAAGCCCAGGCCGACCAGCGGCGCCCACCACTGCCCGATGCCGAAAGCCCGGTACAGCGCGATTCCGGCCAGCTCGGGCGGCAACGCCAGCAGTGGATTGGCGAACAGCAGCAGGATGAATGGCGGCACGATCAGCGTCAGCAGGCCGATGCCGGAGCCGAGCGCGAGGTGCACGACGAGCCAGCAGACGGTCCGCCACCGATCCGGCCAGGTATCGGCGTCGCCGGATTCCGGCAGTCCGAGCAGGGATTTCGCCGCAGCGCCCGACAGCGACCGGGTCGCCGGCAGCAACCCGGTGGCCAACACGGCGAGCACGACGAACGCGCCTTGAACGAGGCCGACCGCGACAGGCGGCAGGCCGAGCCTGAAGCCGAGGCCCAGCAATGGCCCAAGCACCAGCCCGGCTACCGCGAGGTACGGCACCGCCAGCACGGCCCCGAGGATCAGGTGCACCCACCGCCGGTAAGTGGCGCGCGCGGTGAACGGTCTGATCAGGCGGGACGGCATGGCCACATCATCCCTGCGGGACCGGCACGCGATCGCAGGTTCCGCACGGCTTGCGGCGCGTCGCCCGCTGGTACAGGTAGACCGACGGCCCGAACACCAGCGCCCAGCACATCCAGCTCACGTAGAACAGCGCCCCGGGCCAGTAGTGCATCCCGGCGATCGTGCTCGACGGCGTGCCGGATACCAGGTCGGAGACCACCGTGGCGGCGCCGGCCGGGCCCATGGTGAACAGCAGCGCGGTGCCGAACCAGCCGCCGAAGAGCAGCAGCCCGCGTGGCGTCGGACGGCCCGCCAGACCGGGAACCCAGCGCGGCCAGATCCGCCCCCACCGGTGGACGAGGGCCAGCGACAGCACGATTCCGATCAGCGCGGCGGGCACGACCAGCCAACCGCTGGTGAAGCCGTCCCGCGCCGGATCGGGGTAGTCCAGCCCGATGGTGCCGCCCAGCGCCCAGTTGGTCTTGATCACGGGATAAGGCAGCGCGAACAGGCCACCGAGATATCCGAGCCAGCGAGGCGGTGGCGCGGCCGGCCCGCCGCAGAGTTCGCAGGCCCCGGTGATCTCCCGGGCCCGCAGGACCGACGCCCGGACTAGCAGGATCGCGCTCATCAACGCGAAGGAGCGGGTGATGAACATCGGCCAGTCCGGGGGAAAGCCCATCAGGCCGAACACCCGCAACAGGTCGAACAGGATGCCGCCTGCGGCCAAGAACAGCAGCAATACGGCCGCGCCGTTGATCGCGACGAGCATGCGGCGAGCTCGCAACGACGACATCAGCAGCGCGGCGCCGAGCACGCCGGTCGCTGCGGCCAGGGGTGTCGTCCACCCCGGGAGCTCGAAGAGGACGACCCCGCGCGGCAGGACGTGTCGCGATTCGAAGGCGAGGAAGGTGAGGGCCGACGCGATCAGCGCCACCCGACTCAGCTTGAGCATGGGAACTCCTGGTGGTTCGGCTGAACTCACCGGAAATGCTCGGGATCTCGCTGCCCGCGGACCTCCCGCTGCGGCGGGGACCGCATCCCTCCCGCGGGGGAATTCGATCGAGGTGGGTGCATTTTGTGCGTTTCATACCTATCGTCGCGGCATGACCCGATCGAAGATCAGTACCAGGCGCGGCTTCCGGATCCTCGGCGCCGCGTCCGGCGCGGCGTTCGCCCTGGTGGTCGCGGCGGGGTGCAACGACCCGGCACCCGCTCCGGAGCAGCAGCAGGAGCAGCAGGACGACGACCAGCAGGGCGGTGACCTGGAGGGCGTTGAGCTGGAGGGCGGTGACCAGCAGGGCGGTGACCTAGAGGGCGGTGACCAGCAGGACGGCTGACGTCGCGGGGCGCGGGTGCGCATCCGGCTGCGCACCCGCGCACCCCCGCGCGACCGGCCCCGATGCCTCGGGGGGCCAGCACCTAGACTTCGGGGTGTGAGTCTCACCCTCGGAATCGTCGGGCTGCCCAACGTCGGCAAGTCCACCCTGTTCAACGCACTGACCAGCAACGACGCTCTCGCGGCGAACTATCCGTTCGCCACCATCGAGCCGAACGTGGGCGTGGTGCCGCTGCCGGACGAGCGGCTGGACAAGCTCACCGAGGTCTTCGGCTCGGCGAAGACGGTGCCCGCCACGGTGTCGTTCGTCGACATTGCGGGCCTGGTCAAGGGCGCCTCCGAGGGGCAGGGACTGGGTAACAAGTTCCTCGCCAACATCCGCGAGGCGGACGCGATCTGCCAGGTCATCCGGGTCTTCGACGACCCCGACGTGGTGCACGTCGACGGCCGGGTGGATCCGTCCAGCGACATCGAGACGATCAACACCGAGCTGATCCTGGCCGACCTGCAGACGCTGGAGAAGGCGCTGCCGCGGCTGGAGAAGGAAGCGCGCACCCACAAGGACAAGCGCCCGGCGCTGGAGATCGCGCAGCAGGCCAAGGAGATCCTCGACTCCGGCAAGACCCTGTTTGCAGCGGGCCTCGGCAAGGACACCCCGGACCTGCGCGAACTCAACCTGCTCACCACCAAGCCGTTCCTCTACGTATTCAACGCCGACGAGGGCGTGCTGGCCGACGAGGCGAAGCAGAAGGAGCTGCGCGACCTGGTCGCGCCCGGCGACGCGGTGTTCCTGGACGCCAAGGTCGAGGCGGAGCTCAAGGAGCTGGACGAGGAGTCCCAGCGCGAGCTGCTGGAGTCGATCGGCCAGGCGGAGCCGGGCCTGAACGCGCTGGCCCGAGCGGGCTTCCACACGCTGGGCCTGCAGACCTACTTGACGGCCGGGCCGAAGGAGGCGCGGGCCTGGACGATCCGCCAGGGCTGGACGGCGCCGCAGGCGGCCGGGGTGATCCACACCGACTTCGAACGCGGCTTCATCAAGGCGGAAATCGTCTCCTTCGACGACCTGATCGCGGCCGGCTCGATGGCGGAGGCCAAGGCGGCGGGCAAGGTCCGGATGGAAGGCAAGGACTACATCATGGCCGACGGCGACGTCGTGGAGTTCAGGTTCAACGTCTGATCAGCGGCGTTCCTGCTGGTAATTGACTCACTGTAGGCCGGCGATCGTCAGTCGTTCGTCAGCCGGTCGTTTGTTCATCATCGGCGGCGGGCGAACGCCGACCCACGAAGCCACGAAAGGCCGGGCTTGGGTCTCCTGCGTAGCAGTCCCAAGCAGGGTATTACCTGCGTATTGAGGCAAGCAAGGCAGCGGTAACCGTTCAGGGCATTGACGATGACCCCGTGACCGATGACGGCTCGCCGCTGATCTCGAGTACCGAGCTGGCCAAGAAGCTGGGCCTGGCGCGGCGGACGATCTCGCACTACGCCAAGGAAGGCTTGATTACGCCCGCCCTGGTGACGCCCGGCGGTCAATACCGGTGGCGTTACGACGACGTCCTTGCCGAGATGCGTGCCCTCGCCGGAGAAGCGTCGCCACGAGCGCGACTAGCGGCCCGTCCAGGCCCTAGCCCACGTGTGTTTAAACTTTCTCTACTTCATCAAGGGCGGCCCCTGCGGGGCCGCCCGCCTGCTGTATGCGAGCCCAGACGAGGCCGCCGACCTTCCTGTATGCGAGCCCGGTCAAGCCGTGGTTGGCCGGCCGGGCGTGCGGCTCGCTGCGCTCACCGGTCCCGGCCGGCCAACCACGGCGACCGGGCGCGAGCGGAACGGTCGGCGGCCTCGTCCTGGCGCGAGCGGAAGGCAGGCGGCCCCGCAGGGACCGCGGTGATGGAGCCGAGAAGCACGTGGTAGATCGAGCACCAGGAGCAGGATGTGAACCGCGGGCTCGGGGCCGCGCCCGGATTCCGGACGGCAGCACTGGTCGATCACCATGTGTTGTCTGGGGAGTTCGGCTGGTCGCAGCAGTCTGCTCAGGCCTGACCGTTGACCGAGCGCCCGAGGTGGGCCATGAGCCGGGCGGTGGGCGTCGAGTCCGCGGGCGCGGATTGGGCTGGCCCGAACCCGCCCGGCCGCCGCAGCATGTCCTCCGGTACTGACTCCACCAGCCTGCGGCAGAACGCCAGCATGTCCCCGGGCAACTCGACCAGCCGACCCTGGCAGCGGTGCACGTCCCAGCTGTGCAGGGCCAGGTCTGAAACGGGGTAGGTCAGCGCCCGGTGCAGCGGGACCTCGCCCTCCGGCGACGCCCGCGGCGCGCCCAGGTCGGCGGGCAGGGCGTCCCGCAACCGCGCGGCCAGCTCGTGAAGCCGTGCGGCCGGGGCGTCGCATACCCAGTCTGCCGGCTCGGAGGGACCACCCCAGACCTCCCCGTCCTCGACGAGCGTCACGATCTTCGCCGCGCTCCCGGTGGCGTGCCCCACCAGGTCACGCACGCTCCAGCCCTCGAGGTTGGACGGCTGGTCCCAGCTCTCCGGCGGAGTCTGCTCCACCGCCTTGATGAGCAGGTCCATCGCCTCGGTGGCCATCGTGCCGATCGGTGCGGTCGCGTCGTTCATGACCACACCGTAAGCCCGACCCCTGACATCCCGTCAGCAGCGGAACCGGCATGCCCCCGCGTCGCCCAGCCCTGACACCACAACCCAGGTAGGGCCGCACTCATTACTCACGTGGGCCAAACGCATTCGCCGAGAACAGGTGACGCTGCTTCACGTCGACGCCGTCTCGCTGCAACCGTCCGCGCATGCCACGTGAAACGCGCTCTCTTGCTGCCGAGCGTGTGAGGTGGGAGCAGGGGAGAGGTTGCCAACTTATTGCCAACAATTACCCGCAAACGTCGGCAAACGGCGGCAGGCAACAAGAAATCCGCTTCCTGCATTCGTGCAGGTAACCAAAGATGTTGGCAGACAATGACAAGCGTCGATCATCATGGAAACCAGATCAGAAGGTTCCGTGGTCGAGGACGGTCCGCCGCCTCCCCAACATCAGGGCGACGAGCTCGACCGCCGTTCGTCAGTCGTTCGTCAGGACAGCAAAAAACGGCGCGAAACACCGGGAAGTTAAGAACAACGTCTCAGCAGGTCACGGGCTATTGCGGCTCTATCCGCGCTGATCAGAACGTCGCTGGTAATCGTTCAGGTTCAACGTCCGATGGGCACGACGGTCGCCGTCCGGGCTGCCGCGCGGTATCCGGAGCGCGTCACCTCGCTGATGATCACCGCCGGGTTCGCCCGCGCAGACCGGCACTTCCGGCTCACCCTGGACCTCTGGCAGCACCTGCTCGACGGCCCGGACCGGGAGGCGCTCGCGCGGTTCGTGCTGCTGAACTGCTTCGGGCCGGTCGCGCTGAACTCCATCGCCGGTTCACTGCTAGCGTGTCGAAGATGACCGCATCCGCAGCCCCGGTGCTGGTGATCGGCGCGGGCGTGCAAGGCCTCACCACCGGGGTCGTCCTCGCCGAAGCAGGCCAACGCGTGCGCATCCGGACCGCCGATCGGCCGCAGGACACGACTTCCGCGGTCGCGGGCGCGATGTGGGGTCCGGCGATGCTGCGACCCGCCGAACGAGTGTTGTACTGGGTGACCCGCTCGCACGCCGAGTTCACCGCGCTGGCCCGCGACGAGAACTCAGGGGTGCACCTCGCCGCCGGGCGGATGGCGGCCCGGTTCGACCTCGGCGATGCGGTCCCGTCCGAGGCCAAGCTGATCCCCGACCTGCGTCCCTGCACGCCGGAGGAACTGCCGGAAGGGTTCGTCAGCGGCTACCACGCGACCGTGCCGCTGATCGACATGCCGCGCTACCTCGACTACCTTGTCGCCAGGTTCCAGGCCGCTGGCGGCGAACTGCAGCTCAGCCCGGTGCCGTCGCTGGCCGACGCGGTCGCCGAATCCCCGACGGTGGTCAACTGCACCGGCGTCGGAGCGCGGGAGCTGGTCGGCGACCCCGGCGTCCACCCAGTGCGCGGCCAGCACGTCGTGGTGCGCAACCCGGGGATCGACGAGTACTTCATCGAGCTGTCCGACTCCGGCGAGTTCGCCGCGTACATGCCGCACGGCGACCGGGTGGTGCTCGGCGGCGTGGCGGTCGAGCACGACTGGAACATGGTGCCGCGCCGCGAGGTCAGCGAAGGCATCCGGCTTCGCTGCGCCGAGGTGGAACCGCGGCTGGCCGACGCCGAAGTGCTCGCGGAACTGGTCGGGCTGAGGCCCGGCCGGGAGGCCGTGCGGGTGGAGGTCGAGGAGTACGAAGGCGGGCGCATCATCCACAACTACGGGCACGGTGGCTGCGGCGTGGCGCTGTCCTGGGGTTGCGCCTTCGAAGCCGTGGACCTCGTCGAAGGGATCGCCTGAACCCTGGGTTTCGCCTGGTCAGCCCCGTGAGCGCTTTCGGGTGTTATGGCACCCAAAAACACTCACGGGCAATGACCTGCGGAAACATTCATCCAGGTGAGGGCAGTCTGCCGGTCACTGTTGGAATTGCTCTACGACGTTGTCGATCTCTTGCGCTAGCGAGGTGTCGTTGGCCGTGATGCCGCCCTTGGAATGGGTGGTGCAGTAGAACGTCACGGTGCGCCAGCGGATGTCGATGTCCGGGTGGTGGTTCTCGTTCTCGGCGATCTCGGCGATCCGGGTCACCGCCTGGATGGCTTGCGGGAAGCCGCCGAATTCGACGGTGCGGGTCAGCTTGACGCCGTCCTGGCGCCACTCCGGCAGGTGCTGGAGCGCGTCGGAGACCTGGGTGTCGGTGAGCAGTTCGGTCATACCAACATGGTGGAGGTTCGGCGCGCCGATCTCCACCCGGCGAGCACCCCGATCACGAGAGGCGGCTGGGGCGTTCCAGGTAGGTGTGGTCGGGGTTGACGAAGCCGTACGCGCGGTAGAGGTCGTGCGCGTCGTCGGTGTGCAGCATCCAGCGGAAGTCCCGGCCAGGGCCGTCCTCGATCATGCCCTGGACCAGCGCCTTGCCGATGCCGTGGCCGCGCGCCTCCGCGGCGACGAACACGTCGGCCAGGTACGCCGTGCCCACCCCGTCGGAGAACGCCCGGGCGAAGCCGACCAGCCGACCGTCCGGCTTCCGGTAGGCGCCGACCACCCGCCAAGCGAGGTCGATCTGCCGTTTGAAGTCCTCCCGCTTGCGCCACTGACCCCAATACGCCTGCGTGGAAAGGAATTCCCACACGACGTCGCGATCGATCCGAGACCGCGAGTCGTCCACTTCGAAGCCCATGCACCGAGCCTAACGGCCCACGCGACCGGAATTTCGCCGGCGAAACCGCGCAGCAGGAATGGGGTACGCAGAGCTGAGGTTCCGCTACCCGCACCGCCACGCAAAACGCTCCTGGGAGCAGGATCTACAGGCAGGTGTGGAGGGCCGTGAGGAGGCGGTGGGAGCGGTTGTCGAAGCCTTCGGTTCGCATCAGGCACGGGCTGAAGGCGAACGCCACGCCCAGGCGGGGCCAGCAGCCGAACAGCGAACCACCCGCTCCGCTGTGGCCGAAACCGGTGGCCTCCGGGCCGTACGTCTCGATCGAATCCTGCAGCTCGTAGCCCAGGCCGAACGACAGCGGCCGGCCCGTGCCGGGGTCGGTGCCCCGGCTCTCCTCCCGGCGAATCCGGTCGATCGTCCGGCCGCTGACGAGCTTCCCCGTCACCAGCGCCGAATACACCGCCGCCATGCCGAGAGAGGACGCCATTGCGCCGCCGCCAGGGGTGACGCTGGTCCACCACGCCGGGGTGTTCCACGGCGCATCCTCGCCCAGCAGCGTGGGCGGGTTGCCGTAGACCTTGTCGCGGTAGGCCAGGGCTTCCGGGGTGTTCAACCGGTTTGCCACCTGGTAGTCGGCCGCGCGCCAGCGCCGCCCGGTGCGGGGCCATTCGGACTCCGGGAGTCCCAGCCAGAAGTCGGCCGGAACCCGTTCGGTGATCTCGGCGCGCAGGTACTCGCCGACCTCCCGCCCGTCGACCCGGCGGATCAGCTCCGCCGCCAGCCAGCCGAAGGTCAACGCGTGGTACGCGGTGGTCATCCCGACCGGCCACAGTGGAGGCTGCGCGGCCAGCTGCTCGGCCATCGCCCGGTTGTCCATCGATTCCTCGCGGGTGACCGGTTTCGCCGGGTACGGCAACCCGGCCGAATGCGAGAGCAGCTGGCGGACCAGGACGCCCTGCTTGCCCGCTGCGCCGAACTCCGGCCAGTACCGCACCACCGGCGCTTCCGGGTCGATCGCACCGCTGTCGACCAGCAAGGCGACGCCCGTGGCGACGATGCCCTTGGTGCCGGAGAAGATCGGCATCAGCGTGTCGGTCGTCATCGGTTCGGCACCCTCGGGGTCGCGGTGCCCCGCCTGCAGGTCGACGACCAGCTCACCATCGCGGAAGGCGGTGAACGCCGCTCCTGCCGCATCGGCCGCGACGACCTCGGCGAACTCCTCGGCGACCCGCTCGAAACCCGCTGCGACCGGCATCAGTCCTTCGCCTCCAGGTGGAAGTTGGGCGCATCGTTGCGCAACGACCGGGTGTATTCGTGCTGCGGCGCGGCGAACAGCTCCTCGGCCGGCGCCTGCTCGACGATCCGCCCGCCCTGCAGGATCGCGACCCGCTGCGCGATGTTGCGCACCAGCGCGATGTTGTGGGTGACGAACACCAGCGCCAGCCCCATCTTCTCCCGCAGGTCCTGGAGCAGGTCGACGATCGCCGACTGCACCGAGACGTCCAGCGCGGAGGTGATCTCGTCGCAGATCAGCACCTCGGGCCGGGTGACCAGGGCACGCGCGATCGCCACGCGCTGCCGCTCGCCGCCGCTGAGCTGGTCCGGGTAGCGCTCGGCGATGTCCGGCCGGAGCGCGGCGAGCCGCAGCGCCTCGGTCACCCGCTCCGACGTGCTCTTGCCGCCGGAATCCCCGCCGAGCACCGAGATCGGCTGGGCCACCAGGTCGCGAACCCGGCGGCGCGGGTTCAGCGACTCGTACGGGTTCTGGAACACGTACTGCACCTGCCGCCGCTGTTCGCGGCTCCGCTTGGTGCTGCTGACCGCCAGCTCGGTGCCGTGCAGCAGCACCGACCCCTCGTGGTCCGGGTGCAGACCGGCCAGGCAGCGCGACAGTGTGGTCTTGCCGCTGCCGGACTCGCCCAGCAGCGCGAGGCAGGAACCGGGCGACACCGACAGCGAAACGTCCTGCAGCACAGGGAAGTCGGTGTACCAGGCGCGGACGTTGCGGACCTCAAGCACCGGTTCGGCGGCGGGGGGAACGGAATCCGCCGCCCGTGCCTCGGCCACGAGGCGGCCGGAACGCGGATGCAGGCAGCGGATCTCGTGGCCGGAAGCGACCTCGCGCACCGGTGGGACTTCGGTGCGGCATTCGTCAGTCGCGGCGGCGCAGCGCGGCGCGAACGCGCAGCCGCCCGGGCGATTCAGCGGCGACGGGGCCTGACCGTCGATGGCCTGCATCGCCCGCTCGCCGTCCAGGTCCGGCACCGCGAGCACCAGGCCCGCGGTGTAGTGGTGGCGCGGCTCGTTCAGGACCTCGGCGGTCGGTCCGGTCTCCACGATGCGGCCGGAGTACAGCACCGCGATGCGGTCCGCCAACTCGGCGACCACCGCCACGTCGTGCGAGATGTACACGCCCGCCGTGCCGTGCCGCTCGCACATCTCGCGGATCGTGGTCAGCACCCGCTTCTGGGTGGTGACGTCCAGGCCGGTGGTCGGTTCGTCCAGCACCACGACCTCCGGGCGGCCGACGAACGCCATCGCGATCGCGATGCGCTGCTGCTGGCCACCGGAGAGCTGGTGCGGGTAGCGGCGCAAGAACTCGTCGTCGTCGGGCAGCGCGACCTCGGTCAGCACCTGCTTGATCCGGTCCCGCGCCGCCTTGCCGGAAACGTCGTGCACGCCCTCTGCGAGCTGCGTGTACAGCCGCAACGCCGGGTTCAGCGCCGAGCCCGGCGACTGCGGGATGTACGCGACCCGGCGGCCCCGCAGCGCCGCGGCCTGCTTCGGCGGCAGCCCGGTCAGGTCGGTGTCGCCGACGCGGATCCGGCCGTCGGCGATTCGGGTGCCGCGCTTGCAGTAGCGCAGCATCGCCAGGCCGAGCGTGGTCTTGCCGGAGCCGGATTCTCCGATCAGGCCGAGGATCTCGCCCGGAGCCAAGGCGAACGACACGTCGGCGACGATGGCGGCTACCGAGGGTACCCCCCGGATCTCCAGTCCAGCGGCGTCCAAAGCAGCGGCAGTCATCGGCACCCCCATCGGGTCATCGGCAGGTCGTGGACCGGGATCTCCCGCAATTTCAATGGAAATCGGAGATTCGATTTCCATTGAAATTGCGGATCACGAGACGTCGGGGGCATCAGTGCGCCCTTTCGATGCCTCGGTCGACTCCTGCGACCGAGCGGGCGAGGCCGTCCGCCACCAGGTTGGTGCCGATCGTCAGCACCGCGATCGCGATCACCGGGAGCGCCACCGCCCACGGCTGCACCGTCAGCGCGATCCGGTTCTCGTTGATCATCAGGCCCCAGTCCGCGGTCGGCGGCTGCAAGCCCAGGCCGAGGAAGCTCAGCCCGGCGACCAGCCCGATCGAGTAGTTCAGCCGCAACCCGAGCTCGACCAGCGCGGTGCCGGTCACGTTCGGCAGGATCTCGCCGAGCAGGATGCGCACCCGGGACAGCCCGATGGCCTCGGCCGACTTGACGAAGTCGCGTTCGGCGACCGACAGCGTCGCGGCCCGCACCACCCGCATCACCCGCGGCAGGTGGCTGCCGCCGACGACCAGCACCAGCAACCACAGCTCCGGTCCGACGACGCTGACGAACAGCAGCGCCAACACCACCTGCGGGAATGCCAGCGCGATGTCGCCGAAGCGCATCAGCACCTCGTCCAACCAGCCGCGCCTGTACCCGGCGTACATGCCCAGCAGCGCGCCCAGGCCAACGCCGAGCAGCGTGGCCAGCACCGCCAGCACCAGCAACGTCTGTCCACCGTGGAGGAACCGGGTGAGCACGTCGCGGCCCAGGTTGTCGGTGCCGAACCAGGAGTTCGCGGTCGGGTCGGAGAACGGCGTGTCGACGAACTCCGTGGCGCCGTGCGGCGCCAGCAGCGGCCCGACGATCGCCGTCAGCACCACCATGATCGACAAGGCCAGGCCGATCTTGGTGCGCGGCAGGCGCAGCGCCGCCCGCCACACGCCGGCCACACGCGGCACAGCAGATCCGGGGGTCGGGCCGGTCTTCTCGGTTTGCTCGGTCTGCGCAGTCGTCGTCATCGCGCGGCGGACCTCACCTTCGGGTTGGCGGCCAGACTCACCACGTCGGCCAGCAGGTTCACGACGATGTACACGGCGGCGATCGCCAGGGTCAGCGTCTGCACCACCGGCAGGTCGCGGTTGTTCACCGCGTCCACCAGCGCGAACCCGATGCCGGGGAAGCGGAACAGGAACTCGACGATGACCACGCCCCCGGCCAGCCACGCCAGCTGCAGCGCGATCACCTGCGCCACCGGGCCGATCGAGTTCGGCAGTGCGTGCCGCAGGATCACGGTGCGCTCCGGCAGGCCCTTCAACCGGGCTTGCTGCACGTACTCGCTCTCCAGGACCTCGATCATGGTGGCGCGCATGATGCGCACGATGTACGGCGAGACCGCGAACACCATCGTCACTGTCGGCAGCACCAGTTGCGTCGGATCGCTCCAGGCCGAGCCCGAGCCGGTCATGACGTACACCGCGGGAAGCAGGCTGAGCGCCCCGGTGGAGAAGATCAGCACCAGCACGATGCCGACCACGAACTCCGGCAAGGAGGCCAGCACGAGGCTGATCACCGAGGTGGTGTGGTCGAAGGCCTTGTCGCGGCGCAACGCGCTGTAGGTGCCGACCAGGATGGACAGCGGCACGCTGATCACCGTGGCGCAGAGCATCAGCACCACCGAGTTGTTCAGCCGCGAACTCAGCAGCTGCGTCACCGGCATGCCGTTGGCGTAGGACGTGCCGAGGTCGAGCCGGAAGATGTTGCCCAGCCAGGAGAAGTACTGCACCCACATCGGCTCGTCGAGGTGCAGCTGAGCGCGCAGCGCGGCCAGCCGCTCGGGGGTGGCTTCGCGGCCCAGGATGGCTCGGGCGGCGTCCCCGGGCAGCGCTTGGGTGGCGAGGAAGACCACCACCGACACGGCCCACAGGATGACCACGCCAAGCAGGATTCGCTTGACCAGCAGTCGAGTCATTGGTGCACCGCCCTCACTTCGCCAGCCACGCGTGGCGGAAACCGTAGGAGTTCAGCGGAACCCCGCTCTTGTCCCGCTCCAGCCCGACGACTCGAACACTGTGCGCGTCCAGCTGGTTCGGGAACCCCCAGATGATGTAGCCGCCGCTCTCCCACTCGATCTGCTGGGCGCGCGCGACGAGTTCCTTGCGGCGCGCCAGATCGGTGGTGGCCCGCGCCTGGTACACCAGGTCGTTGAATTCCGGGTGGTTCCAGTGCGTTTCGTTGTACGGGGCATCCGGCAGGCTGCCGGAGCCCGCCTGTGCCAGGAAGTTCCGGGTGAACCAGTAGTCCTGCGCGAAGTCCCAGGACAGGTACATGTCGCCGAAGAACTCGCCCGAGTCGACCCGCCGGATGTTGACGGTGATCCCGGCGTCGACGGCCTGCTGGGCGAACACCTGCGCGGCCTCCACCACCCCGGCCGCCACCGGTGAGGTCACCAGCTCCACGGTCAGGTTCTCCTTGCCCGCCTCGCGCAGTAGCTGGCGGGCCTTGGCCACGTCGCGCCCGCGCTGTGGCAACCCGGAGTTGTACACCGGATCCGCGGGCGAGTAGATGTCGTTGCCGACGGTGCCATGCCCGCCGAGCACCTGCTTGATCATCTGCTCCCGGTCCACGACGAGCCGGAACGCCTGCCGCACCCGGACGTCGTCGAACGGCGGCCGGTCCACCCGCATGGTGAACGGCACCCACGAACCGGTCTGCGACTCCAGCAGCCGCAGGTTGGGGTCGGCGTCTAGCACCCGCAGCAGGCCCAGCGGAACCTGGTCGATGGCGTCGACCTGGCCGCCGAGCAGCGCGTTGATCCGGGCCGTGTCGTCCGGGAAGTCGATGATCACGACCTCGTCGACGTACGGCTCGCCATTGCGCCAGTAGTTGTGATTCTTGGTGAACAGGCTCTGCTGGCCGGGCTCGAAGGAGTCGAAGGCGAACGGGCCGCAGCCGACCGGCCGGTTCGGGTCGTAGCCGACCGGGACGATCCCGTTGGCGTACTCGGCGAACTGGTCGGGGAGCGTGACGTCCGGGCGGTTCAGCGTCAGCCGGACGGTCCGCGCATCCAGCGCCTGCATGGCGTTGAGGTCCAGCGAGCTCAGGCCGACGGCGCCGTTCTTCGGGTCTGCGGGGTCGGCGATCCGGCGCAGGGTGTGGATCACGTCCTCGGCGGCGAGGGTCTTGCCGTTGTGGAACTCGATGCCCTCGCGCAGCCGGATGGTCCAGGTCAGCGCCTGCGGATCGGATTCCACCGACTCGGCCAGGGACGGTTCGATCTGGTAGTCGGAGTTGAACCTGAGCAGCGTGTCGTAGAGCTGGAAGATGCGGGCCTGGTCCGGGTGGGTCACGGCGGCGTGGGCGTCCAGGGTGTCCTTGCTGGACCCGCCGACGATGCCGACCCGCAGCCGACCGCCGTACTGCGGTGGCCCGGACGGGATCGGCGCCTTGCGCACCGCGCCGCCCGCGCATCCGCTGATCACGGCACCCGCGCCCACCGCGCCGGCGCCCACCGCGACGTACCGGAGGAAGTCGCGACGACTGGGGCCGGCGTTCGGCTGCCCTCTGCTCGGCATCCGGCGGAACCTCCTGTGTCTTGCGGGGTGCCGCACCCGTCGCTTCGGACGAGCGCCGGTGACGTGGTCTTTCAAGCGGCGCCGGAACGTCTCGACAGCACCCCGCTGGCGTTGCGTTTTCGACCTGCGACTGATTGATCAGTCAATCGATCGCATCGACTTTCGCGGACGCGATGGAGGCTGTCAAGCCGCCATGTGCAGGGTCGATATGTCAAGCCCCGCCTTGGAGCGACGGCTCAACCGTTGTCTTCTCTTGCTACTTTCGCAACGCTTGATCGTCTCTTCGAACCGTGCTTGGCCATGGGTTTCGCCGGTGTCGGCGGGCTCCGGGACGCGCTTCGGCGACACCGGGAACGACGTTTGTCGTAGGTGGTTCGTCCGGCGTTAACCGCCCGATCCGATGGCGAGGGACATCACAGCGGGCCGGATCGCAGGTGTCACCGCATGGCGCTGATCCACTTCGGACGGTGACCGCAGGGAACGGATTTTCCGCGTATTTAGACCAGGTCGATGCCGGGCACCGGCCTCGATGTCCGGCGTCGAAGCGGCGCAGCCGCTGGTCGTGTGCCCTACCGGTACCGCGGCGCGTGCGAACCCGGAGCGGTTGCCAAGGCTGAGATCAGCCTGAGAATGGGGCTCGGAGCTGAGATCATGCTGAGATTTCCCTGCCGCCGGGGTTGCCGAATCGGCATGCTTGGGCCATGGTTCCGCGGGTGTTGGTGGTGGACGACGAGCCGGGAGTTCGCGCTGCGCTGCGCCGCGGGTTGTCCGCCGAGGGCATGGACGTGACCGTCGCGGCCGACGGCACCGATGCCCTGCGCCTGGCCTTGACCGGTGCCTTCGACGTCGTCGTGCTGGACGTCATGCTGCCCGGCCTGTCCGGCTACCGGGTGCTGGAGCGGATGCGCGCCGGCGACGTGAACACCCCGGTGTTGTTGATCTCGGCGAAGAACGGCGAGGTCGATCAGGCCGACGGGTTGGATCTCGGCGCGGACGGTTACCTGGTCAAACCCTTCTCCTTCCTGGTGCTGGTCGCGCAGGTGCGCGCGTTGCTGCGGCGCCGAGACACCGCCGGGCGGCAGGCGAGCCTGCGGGTCGGCGAGCTGGAGATCGACCGGGCCACCCGCGAGGTGCGCTGGGCTGGCGAGGTGATCGCGCTCTCGCCGCGCGAGTACGGGCTGCTGGTCGCGCTGGCCAGCTACCCGGAGGCGGTGGTGCCCAAGGACGACCTGCTGCGCATGGTGTGGGGCGAGGAGCAGTTCGTCACCCGCAACGTCGTCGAGGTCTACGTCGGTTACCTGCGCCGCAAGCTCGCCGCGGCCGGCGCCGGGGAACTGGTGCAGACCGTGCGCGGCCAGGGCTACCGGGTCTGCGTCGAAACGGCATGATCGCGAGCCTGCGCCGGTGGTGGCACCGACGCACCATCCAGTTCCGGACCAGCGTCGTGGCCGCCGCCGTCGCGCTGATCGGACTCGGCGTGATCGCGCACGTGAGCACCGGGGTCGTCAGCTGGCTGCTGATCGACTCGGTCGACGCCGACCTGCAGCGCACCGCCACCATGACCGCGAGCCGCCTCGCCGGCGGGACCGCGCCCTCCGCCGTGGCCACGCCCGAGATCCGGGTGCTGGACACCTCTGGCGCGCCGCTGGACGGGCTGCCCGAGACGAGCCTGCACCACTGGCAGATCGGCGAGCTGCGCTCCGGCGACGGCGTGATCGACTTCGAGCCGCCCGCCGAAATGCACCGGTGGCGCGGCGTCGTCGTGCCCGACCCGACCGGCCGACCGCTGCTCGTCGCCACCGGCGCAAGGCTGGTCGGGTTCACCGACACCGCAGGCAAGACCGGCCGCTTGCTCAGCTTCGGGTCGATCCTCGCCGCCGCGCTGGTCGGGCTGGCCACCTGGCTGGTGGTGCGCCGTTCGCTGCGACCGGTGGAACGGATGCGGGTGGCCGCCGCCGGGCTCCCAGAAGGTCAGCGGCTGCCGGTGCCCGAGGCCGCCGACGAGATCCGCGCGCTCGCCGAAGAGCTCAACACCATGCTCGCCCGGCGCGACGCTGACACCGAGCGGTTACGGCGGTTCACCGGCGATGCCGCGCACGAACTGCGCAACCCCGTCGCGTCCATCCGCGCCCAGGCCGAGGTCGCCGTGATGCATCCGGACCCGGAGCTCGCCCACGAGACCCTGCAGGACATCGCGCACGAAGCGCAGCGCCTGTCGGCCCTGGTGGAGAGCCTGCTCGCGTTGGCGCGGGCCGAGCGCGACACGGTCGCCCCAGGGCAGCCGGTCGACCTCGTGACGGCGGTGCGGGCCGCCGCCGATCGGCTCGAACCGCCGGGCGCGCCCGGGACAGGCCCGCGGATCGAGGTGGAGGTCCCGGCCAGGCCGGTGCTGGTGCTAGCCGACCCGGCGGAGGTGTCGACGGTGCTCGACAACCTCGTCGGCAACGCGTTGCGCTACACCCGGACGCTGGTGCGGGTCTCCGTTTTCGCTGATGGCATGGGCTCCTCCGGAGCGTATTGGGTGCGGTTGGTGGTCGACGACGACGGGCCCGGGATTCCGATGGCGCACCGCGAGCGGGTCTTCGACCGGTTCCACCGGGTGGAACCGGACCGGGCGCGCAGCACCGGCGGTGCAGGGCTCGGGCTCGCCCTCGCGGCCGAGGCGGTGCGCCGTCGAGGAGGCGCGGTCCGGGCCTCGACATCGCCGGACGGCGGCGCCCGCGTCGAGGCGCGCTGGCACCGGCACGCGGCAGGCAGCTGAGTGCCCGCGTCCTGTGGCGGTGCCGGTTGCGGGAACGGCTGCCGCTCGCCTGGCGGCGAGGCGCGGTCGAGCGCGTGGCGCGCCCGAGCAGCGTGGCCTCCGAGCAGGCGGTGGCGGGTGACCCGGTCGGGTGGGGCAAAATGTCTGCACGTGTCGGTTTTGCGGAGCACCGGACTGATCGAGGCACCCCCGGCCACGGTGGGGGCCGCGCTGCGGCACACCCGCACCGCCGAGGTCGGACTCGCCGCCCTCGGCGTCAACGGCCGTGCCGCGACCCGTCCGGCCGCGCTGCTCGTCCCCGGTGACGAGATCGTCTTCCACACCAGAATCGCCCGCCTCCCTGCGGATCTGACCACTCGGATCGTGCGCGCCGATGCCGACGCGATGAGTTCCGTGCTGATCTCCGGCCCGCTGCCGGAGTTGCGCCACGAGTCGGTGCTCGCCGAGGCCGGACCCCGGACGCTGCTCACCGACTCGTTGCACTGGACGACGCCGTTCGGCCCGCTGGGCCGGCTCGCCGACATCACCGTCGTCCGCCGGTTCGTGCTGGACGTGCTCGCCGCGCGCATCGCCGCCGTGCGCGAGCTCGCCGAATCCTGGGCGTCCCGGCCGATCGTCGTCGGCACCGCAATCGTCCACAAAGGACAATTGCTGGCGCAGCAACGCCGCTACCCGGCGCCGGACGCGGGCCGCTGGGAACTGCCCGGCGGCCGGGTCGAGCCGGGCGAGGACGAACCCGCCGCCGTCGTCCGGGAATGCCAGGAGGAACTCGCCGTCGAGGTCCGCCCGACCGGCCGCGTCGGCACCGACGTACCGCTCAGCAACGGAATGCTCCTGCGCATCCACGCGGCCGAACTCGCGGACCCCACGGCCACACCGAAAGCGGTGGAGCACAATGAAGTCCGCTGGGTGTCGGCGGACGAACTGGCCGAACTCGACTGGCTCGACGCCGATCGGGTCCTGGTCCACTCCCTCCGCGACCTGCTGGCCGAGGCCCAGCTAAGGCTCCAGCAGCTCGGCTGGGTCGAATGACAGCGGGAACGGCAGCTCTGTTTCGAAGATCTCGACTTCGGAGCCCCTGGCCTGTGGTCGATACTTACCGTCCTGCAGCCGCAGCAGTTCGACGTCCACGCGGCCGTCTGAGTAATCCACTTCAACGCGCATGAAGTAGGGGATGCCGACTTTGGCGCACCCCGCGGGTTCGTTCACGCGGTCGTTCTGCTTGCTGGACGGCGATACGCATTCGCCGGCGAGCAGTACATCCTCGGGGGGAATCCAGATGCGCCCCTGGCCGGATTGCTTCAGCACGACGAAGTCCGGTTCGATCCACTTCTTCACATCGAGCAGTACGTTGACTGTCAGGTAGAAGCGGTACCCGCTCTTGGACGCTGTCGGTTCCAGGTATTTCCCCAGCGTCCACACGGCGAACATATTGGCTGTTCCTTCGCGCGGGCTCATGATCAGCTTCCCGTCCAGGCACTCGTACTTGACCGGGGGCATCCCCGGGATCGGTAGGTACCTTTCGGCAAGCTCGGGCGTCCACAGGCCGTCCAGGTCAACGAGCGGATCGAACGGGGCGTGTGGCTCGAACGATGGTGCAGCCACGGCGGCACTCCTCTCGACCAAGAACGCGGTGTTGCCTTCCTTCACGGTACCCATGAGCCCAGGCTGCCGATACTGATCAGGTGTTCGCCAGGTGATCCACTCGAACTAGTGAACGAATGCGCAGGTGGTGCAGGGCGGAGGGGCGCCCGTGGCCCGGTAACCGGGCCACGGGCGCCCCTCCGCTGGAGCGGATCAGCGCAGGCCGGTGACGCGCAGGGCGGCTTGCAGGCGGGGCTGCGCTCGCTCGCTCGCTCGCTTCGCCCCGTGCGCCCGGATGCGGTCCAGCTCCATCGGAGCGTCCAGCAGCTCCCGGGCGCGTTCGCGCACCGGTCGCAGCTCCTCGATCACCGCCTCGGCCACCGCCTCCTTGAGCTCCGCGTAGGTGCTCGCAGATTCCGTTGCGGCGTAAGGGCTCGTGTCGTTGCAGGCGGCGAGGATCTCCAGGAGGTTCGCCACGCCCGGCCGACCGTCCGGGTCGTACCGCACCTCGTCGAGGCCATCGGTGACCGCGCGGCGGAACTTGCGCCGGATGGCGTCCGGCTCGTCGAGCACGAAGACCACGCCGGGGCTCTGCTGGTTGGACTTCTCCATCTTGCGCGTCGGGTCGGCGAGATCCCGGATCCGCGCCGCGGTCTTGGGCACCACGGCCTCAGGGACGGCGAAGACGTCGCCGTAGTTGGCGTTGAACCGGCGGGCCAGCGTGCGGGCCAGCTCCACGTGCTGGTCCTGGTCGCTGCCGACCGGCACCTGGGTGGCGCCCTGCAGCAGGATGTCGGCGGCCATCAGCACCGGATACGTCAGCAGGCCGACCCGGACCGACTCCTGCCCGGCGCCCCGCTCCTTGAACTGGACCATCCGGGCGGCCTCGCCGTAGGAGCAGGTGCATTCCAGGATCCAGTTCAGCGTCCCCAGCTCGCCGACCAGATCCGACTGCACGAACAGCGAATCGGGGTCGATGCCCGCCGCGAGCAGCACCGCGAACTGCTCCCGGGTCAGCGAGCGCAGCCGCTGCGGACGGTGCGGCATGGTCATGGCGTGCAGGTCGGAGACGAAGAACAGGTCCGCGGGTTCGCGCTCGGCGGCCCACCGCCGCACGGCGCCGAGGTAGTTGCCCAGCTGGACGTGGCCGGACGGGGTGATGCCGGACAGGCGGGTCATTGGTCTCTCCCGGTGCTTGGGCCGCTGCCCGCCAGGATCGACCTCACGTCGCTCGGCCGCCCGGCGGAGCGGCCGATGATCTGCGTGTCAGTGCACGACGTCGCTGGGCCGCCCTCGGACGGCCCACCACATGTTCGACATTGCGCGCACGCCGCAATGTTACCGCTTGGTGATCGGCAGCGGTCAAGGAGAAGGGCTACGGTGAAAGAATGTTTGTAGTGCTGTTGCAATACACCGCGCCAGAATCGGATATCGACGGTCAACTGGTAGATCACTACGAATGGGTTACCCAGCATTACGACGCCGGCGACTTCATCGCCGCCGGCCACCGCCATCCGCGCAGCGGCGGGGTGATCATCGCCCGGGCGATGTCCCGCGGCCGGCTCGACGCGATCCTCGCGACCGACCCGTTCGCGCTGCACAAACTCGCACGCTACGAGGTCATCGAGTTCACCGCGTTGCGGACGATCCCCGAGCTGGCGAAGTACGCCGACCCGCTGTCCCCGGCCGCCCGCAAGTAGTTCCAGAGCTATCCGCGAACCACGGCCGGTGCCGCGGTCAGATCATTTCACGCTCTTTTTCTTTGCCTCTTTTTTGACCTTCTTTTGCGCTTTCTTGACCTCTTCCGCCTTGGCCTCGCGCAGCAAGTCGCGCAGGACCACGATCGGGCAGCTCTTGCAGGGTGGTCGAGATCGACAACATTTCTTCTTGACCTTGATGGTGCCTTTGCCCACGGTTTGTTCTTCCGATGCCGAGACGGGGTTGGGCACAGGCTAGGCGAACCTAACCTCGGTTGGCGAACTTGATGTTGGGAGCCGGGCGTCGGGTGTTGCGCTGGGCACGCGACGGCCGGTCCCGCATCAGGTTGCACTACCCTGGGGACAGCCGCGCGTCGACGTGCGTGCGCCTCCGCTCGGCGGGGGTGACGCCCATGAGCTCCGCAGCAGCGGCGCAGTGGAGCCGCGGCTCGGTGCCTTGCGGATCATCCCGCACCCGGACGAAGTCGACCAACCCCGCCGCCCACCCGCGCCGATCCAGGAGTACCCGCGTGTCCGCCACCAGCGTCGCCGCCCTCATTCGCAGTGATCTGCGCAACGTCGCCATCGTTGCCCACGTCGACCACGGCAAGACCACCCTGGTGGATGCCATGTTGCGGCAGTCCGGGGCCTTCTCCGAACGCGCGGAGCTCGTCGACCGCGTGATGGACTCCAACGACCTGGAGCGGGAGAAGGGCATCACGATCCTCGCCAAGAACACCGCGGTCCAGCGGGAGACCGACGCCGGCCCCGTGACCATCAACGTGGTGGACACCCCCGGCCACGCCGACTTCGGCGGCGAGGTCGAGCGCGCCCTGGCGATGGTGGACGGGGTGCTGCTGCTGGTGGACGCCAGCGAAGGCCCGCTGCCGCAGACCCGGTTCGTGCTGCGCAAGACGCTGGCCGCCGGACTGCCGGTGATCCTCGTGGTGAACAAGGTCGACCGCCCGGACGCCCGCTGCGCCGAGGTCGTCGAGGAGACCCACGACCTGCTGCTGGAGCTGGCCAGCGAGCTTGACGGCGAGGTCGACCTCGACATGGAGGCGATCCTGGACCTGCCGGTCGTCTACGCCTCCGCCCGCGCCGGTCGGGCCTCGCTGGCCCAGCCGGTGGACGGCGAGCTGCCCGCCGAGGAGGACCTCACCGCGCTGTTCGACGTGCTGCTCAAGCACGTGCCCGCACCGACCGCGGACACCGAGGCGCCGCTGCGCGCGCTGGTGACGAACCTCGACGCGTCCTCCTTCCTCGGCCGCATCGCGCTGTGCCGGATCCACTCCGGCACGTTGCGCAAGGGCCAGACGGTGGGCTGGTGCCGCGCCGACGGCACCGTCGAGAAGGTCCGGCTCACCGAGCTGCTGATCACCGAGAACCTCGACCGGGTGCCGTGCAACGAGGCGTCCGCGGGCGACCTGGTGGCCATCGCTGGTATCCCGGAAATCACCATCGGCGACACCCTCGCCGACCCCGACGCCCCCGAGCCGCTGCCCCGGATCACCGTCGACGACCCGGCGATCTCGATGACCATCGGCGTTAACACCTCTCCGCTGACCGGCCGCAACGGCGGCACCAAGGTCACCGCGCGGCTGGTGAAGAACCGGTTGGACGCCGAGCTGATCGGCAACGTCAGCATGAAGGTGCTGCCCACCGAGCGGCCTGACGCCTGGGAGGTGCAGGGCCGCGGCGAGCTGGCGCTGGCCATCCTGGTGGAGACCATGCGCCGGGAGGGCTTCGAGCTCACCGTCGGCAAGCCGCAGGTGGTCACCCGGACCATCGACGGCCAGCTGTGCGAGCCGTTCGAGCGGCTGACCATCGACGCCCCCGAGGAGCACCTCGGCGCGGTCACCCAGCTGCTGGCCGGGCGCAAGGGCCGGATGGAGACCATGGACGGGCACGGCACCGGCCGCATCAAGCTGGAGTACGTGGTGCCCGCCCGCGGACTGATCGGCTTCCGCACCGAGTTCCTCACCGAGACCCGTGGCACCGGCATTGCCAACCACGTCTTCGAGGGTTACTTCCCGTGGGTGGGCGAGCTGCGCACCCGGCACACCGGTTCGCTAGTGGCCGACCGGGCCGGCTCGGCGACCACCTACGCGCTGCTGCAGTTGGCCGACCGCGGCAGCTTCTTCGTGGAGCCGGGCAACGAGGTCTACGAGGGCATGGTGGTCGGGGAGAACCCGCGCGCCGAGGACCTCGACGTCAACATCACCAAGGAGAAGAAGCTGACCAACATGCGGTCCTCCACCGCGGACGAGCTGGAGCGGCTGGCCAAGCCGCGGACGCTCGTGCTGGAGGAGGCGCTGGAGTTCTGCTCCGGTGACGAGTGCGTCGAGGTCGGCCCGGCAGCGATCCGGGTGCGCAAATTGGTCCTGGACGGCACGACCCGCGCCCGCGAGCGTTCCCGCGCCAAGGCCCGCGACAACAACGCCAACTGAGGTGTGCTCGGGTGGCGATTTCGCGCGAAATCGCCACCCGAGCACGCGCTGGGAGCGCCGGTTTCGCGCGAAATCGCCGTTCCGTGCTTGCTGAGCTCCTACGTCGCCGAGGCCGCCGGGATTTCGCCGATCCGCACGCGGCGCGGGCGGGCGGCGAGGACACTGGGCTTCGACCCCCGGTGTCGATCATTTCGTCGGCGGCAGGAACCATGGAGGGCTCTCGCGCGTCTTCCGCACGTGCGAGCCGCCCCGGGTGGGCCGGGGTGTTCGGGGGGAGCAGACGTGAGGGGAGGTTCGGCGTGTCCTTGGGTCGACGCCGCCCACTGGCCGCTGTCTGCCTGTTGGTGACAACCGTCAGCGTGGTGGCTGCCTGCACGAACGCGCCCCCGCCGCCGCTGGTGCCACCGCAACCCCCGACGCAGTCGCCGACGAACAGCGCTCCGCCGACGCAGCCGATGCCGGTGGAGGTCGTCGTCGGTGTCGACGAGCTCGAAGGCGGGTTCAACCCGCACACGCTCGCCGACCTGTCGTCGACGAGTTCGGCGCTGGCCAGCCTGATGCTGCCGTCGGTTTTCCGCCCAGCGCCGGACGGCAACCTGCAGCTGGACGGCACGCTGATGGAATCGGCCGAGGTGGTGCCGGACGCGGAGAAGTTCACCGTGCGCTACCGGATCCGGCGCGAGGCCAACTGGTCCGACGGCGCACCGATCGCCGCCGAGGACTTCGTCTACCTGTGGGAACAGCTGCGCTCCCAGCCCGGGGTGGCCGATCCGGCCGGTTACCAGTTGATCGACGACGTGGCGTCACGGCAGGGCGGCAAGACCGTCGACGTCACCTTCGCCAAGTCGTTCCCCGGCTGGCAGACGCTCTTCAACAACCTACTGCCCGCGCACCTGCTCCGGGACGCGCCGCGCGGTTGGGCGACGGTGCTCGACGACGGCTACCCGGCCTCCGGTGGGCCGTTCGCGATCCGGCAGATCGACCTCGACCGCGGCGAGATCATCCTGGAGCGCAACGACCGGTACTGGGGCCCGCCCGCGCAGTCGGACCGGATCGTGCTGCGCGCGATCGACAGGGCCCGCCAGGTCGAGGCGCTGCGCAGCGGCGACAGCCACCTGGCGGTGTTCGGCGCGGACCGGGGCACCATGCAGGCGCTGCAGGACCTCGGCGACGCGGTGCAACTGATCACCGTGCCCCGCCCGGCCACCATGGAGGTGTTGCTGCGGCACGACAGCCGGGCGCTGGCGGACGTCAAGGTGCGCCGAGCGGTCCTCGCCGCGCTCGACCGTCCCGCGTTGATCGAGGCCGGCACCGGTGGCGGGCCTGCGGAGCAGCTCCAGGCGCACGCCCAGGTGCTCGCGCCGTCCGAGCGCGGCTACACGCCGACCGAACCGGGGCTGCCGAACCGGCCGGACCCCGCGCAGGTCGAGCGGCTGCTCAACGAGGCCGGATACCACCGCAGCGGCGGAGAGTGGCTGCGGGACGGGCGGCCGTTGAACCTGGTCCTCGCGGCGCCGTTCGAGCACGAGTCCTACATGCGGATCGCCGAGGCGGCCGCGCGGCAGCTGCGGGACCAGGGGATCCAGGCGACCGTGGTGACGCCGACCGGTGATCAGCTGTTCGGCGAGATGCTGTCGGCCAATCCGCAGTCCGGCGAGTCCGGCGGGTCGGGCTCGGTGGACATGGCCATCGCGCCGCGTCCGGCCGGGGGTGACCCGGCGGTGATGTTGGCGTCTTCGTACGGCTGCCCGGGCGTGGCAAAGGACAGCGAGAAGCCGTTTCCGTACAACGACGCCGGATTCTGCGACCAGCTGCTGCAGCCGACGATCGACGCGGCGTTGACCGGTCAGGTGCCGTTCTCCGAGGCGTCGGCGGCCGTCGAGCCTGTGCTGTGGCGCGACGCGGTGGCGCTGCCGCTGTACCAGCAGGCCCAGGTGATGGCGCTGCGCCGGGAAGTCACCGGCGTCGAGGCGGGCAACGGTTTGGCCGGGCCGTTCTCCACCGCTGCCCGATGGGTCGGGACGCACGCCGACAGCGACGGTTATTAACCCGCACGGGGCGGGTTGCCGGGCGGCGGCGGTTTCGCGGGAAATCGCCGCCGCCCGGCCCTGCAGGGCGCCTTTCACCGTCCGTGATGGGATCGCGCGGCTACTCGGCGGACTCGCGGCCTGCGAACTGCGGAGACGCCGCTGTCTTCGGCTTACGGGCGTATCGGTTCCGCCGTGGGTGACGTGACCCGGTGGGCTGTTCGCGGCGTATCGATACGGACATTCGGGGTAATGCCGCTACCGTGCGCTGTGTGGTGTGCGCCGCAGATTAATCTGGTCCGGTGACGCTGACGGCCCCACCGAGGTTGCTGCTGGTACACGCGCACCCAGACGACGAAACCCTCTGGACCGGCGGGACGATCGCCCGCTACGCCGCCCGCGGCGTGCAGGTGGTGGTGGTGACCTGCACCCTCGGCGAGGAAGGCGAGGTCATCCCCGAGAGCCTGCGGGGCTTGGCCTCGGACCAGGCCGACCAGCTCGGCGGTTACCGGGTCGGCGAGCTGCGCTCGGCCTGCGCCGCGCTGCGCGTGGCCGACCACCGGTTCCTCGGCGGCGTGGGGCGCTGGCGCGACTCCGGGATGCGCTGGGAGCAGCCGGGCCAGGCGGGCGCGCTGCCGAACGCGCATCCGCGGGCCTTCGCCACCGGTGACCTGCAGGAGCAGACCGATGCGCTGGAAGCCGTGCTGCGCGAGGTGAAACCGCAGGTGGTCGTCAGCTACGCGGCCGACGGCGGCTACGGCCACCCGGACCACATCCGGGCCCACGAGGTGACGGTCGCGGCGGCTGCGAAGGTCTCCGACGTGCAGCGGGTGTTCTACGCGGTTCCGTCCCGAGACGTGGTCGCGAAGGGGCTCGCCGCGTTGGCGCAGGCCGAGGACCTGCCGTTCGAGCTGCCCCAGCCGCACGAGCTGGCCAGCGTCGACGACGAGTCCATCACCACGGTCGTCGACGTGTCCGAGCACCTGCCGGCCAAGATCAGCGCCCTGCGCGCGCACGGCACCCAGGTCAAGGTGTGGCTGGACCAGTGGCACAACGGCGAAGGCGTCGCGGCCTACGCGCTGTCCAACGGCGTCGCGCAGCCGATCGTGACGACCGAGCACTACGTGTTGGCGACGGGTGATCCGCAGGGCTGCCAGACGGATGTGTTCGGCGGGCTTGGGGTGAGCGGAACCGAGCCGGTGGGCGACCGTTGACCGCAGGTGACCGCGTGCTGCTCGGCTTCCTGCTGCTCGATGCCGTCCTGCTGGCCCTGATCGAGCTGCTGTTCCTCCCGTCGTACATCGGCTCCGTGCAGTTCCCGATCACGGCCGCGCTGGCGGTGGTGACCACGCCGCTGCTGGTGGCCGAGGCCGCGAGGCTCTCGCTGAGGCGCCGGGTGGCCGGTGCGCCGCTGCTGGTGTGGTTCGCGACGGTGTTCGTGTTCGGAGTCTTCGGGCCGGGCGGCGACATCGTGCTGCTCAACGATTGGCGTGCCTTGCTGCTGATCGGCGGTGGCGCATTGCCGAGCGCGCTGATGCTCGGAATCGTGATGGGGAAGAACCCCGGGACGTGAGGTCCGGGAGCGGTGATGACTGAGGTGTTGACCGACGAGCGGATCGCGGCCGTGCTGCGGCCGTTCGTGCGAGCGACCGCGCCGGTGCTTGATGCCTTGCGCGAGTCGGATCCGCTGCGGCTGCGCGGCCGGACCGAGGAGCTCGTGGCGGGGGAGTCCGACGGGGCGCTGCGGAAGGTCCTGCGCCGGCTCGACGGGATGCAGCTGCCCGGTAGTTCCGCCTGGGATGCGATGTCCGTCGAGGATCGCTGTGACTGGTGGGCATCGCGGGTCGGGAGGTTCCTCGCGCTGGTCGCCGGGCTGCCCCGGTTCGGCGGAGTGATCACCTCGCGGCTGCCGATCCGCAACGCTCTCGGCATCACCGGGCAGGGCTTGGTGTTGTGCGCCATCGCCGCCGAGCACGGTGTGACCGACCGGGCCGTCAAGGTGCAGCTGATCGCCGAGGTGCTGCTCGAACGTGAGCTCTCGGCCGAGCTGGCGGCGGGGCACGCGGAGGACGACGAACGGGTCTCGGAACTCACCGACGACATCGAGGCTTCACGCCGCGAGCACGGCCGGGCGACGCCGAAGGCGGTCGCGCGCACGGTGTGGCGAATGGCACGTGCGCTGTGGGAGATCGATTCGGAACTCGACAAGCGACCGCAGGGCCGCTTCTACCACGAGTTGCTCGGCAGCGTCCCGGTCGTCGGCGTCGTGGGTGGCTACCTGGGTGAAAGATCGGCTCTGCGCAAGGTCGGGCGGCTCGGGGCGCAATGGTTACGGCGCAATGGTTTACGCCGTTAACCCGGGGTCGTAGAGTCGGTCCGGCTCCCGCGCTGTGGGACCAGTTACGTGTCCAGGATGGGTACGAGAGATACTGTCAGCAGTCGCCTCAGGAGGTTCCTGAGCGCGAGCAGTACAACGCTTCGAGCAGGAGAGCAACCGTGACCTACGTGATCGCCGAGCCCTGCGTCGACGTGCTCGACAAGGCATGCATCGAGGAATGCCCTGTCGATTGCATCTACGAGGGCGGGCGGATGCTCTACATCCACCCCGATGAGTGCGTCGACTGCGGTGCCTGCGAACCGGTCTGCCCGGTGGAGGCCATCTACTACGAGGACGACGTGCCGGAGGAGTGGGCCGCCTACACCAAGGCGAACGTGGACTTCTTCGACGAGCTGGGCTCGCCGGGCGGTGCCGCGAAGGTGGGCAAGGTCGACAAGGACGTCGAGCCCATCAAGAGCCTGCCCCCGCAGGGCGAATGAGCTCCGAAACCGGTCCGGGCGCGACAGCGCCCGGACCCCGGGGCCCCCGGCTGCCGGACTTCCCGTGGGACTCGCTGGCGGTCCAGACCGCCACGGCCCGGTCGCACCCGGACGGCATCGTCAACCTCTCGGTCGGCACGCCGGTCGACCCGGTGCCGGAGAACCTGCAGCGGGCGTTGTCGGCGGTGGCCGACCAGCCGGGCTACCCGGCCACGCACGGCACCCCAGAGCTCCGTGAGGCCGCCGTCGCCGCGCTGCACCGGCGCCACGGCGTATCCGGCCTGGTGCCGGACGCGGTGATGCCCACCATCGGCTCGAAGGAGCTGGTGGCCTGGCTGCCGACGCTGCTCGGCATCCGGCCCGGTGACATCGTCGCGATCCCGGACCTGGCCTACCCGACCTACGAGGTGGGCGCGAAGATCGTCGGCGCCGAGGTGGTCCGGCTCGCGCCCGGTGAGCTGCCCCCGGCCGGAACCGCTTTGCTGTGGCTGAATTCCCCGGCCAACCCGACCGGGCGGGTGCTGGGCGCGCAGCAGCTCGCCGACTCGGTGCGGGCGGCGCGGGAGCTCGGCGCGGTGGTGGCCTCCGACGAGTGCTACCTCGCGCTCGGGTGGGAAGCCGAACCGGTGTCGGTGCTGCACCCCTCGGTGAGCTCCGACTTCCACGGCGTGCTCGCCGTGCATTCGCTGTCGAAGTCCTCCAACCTGGCGGGGTATCGCGCCGGGTTCATCGCCGGCGATCCGGATCTGGTGGCGCGCGTGCTGGAGCTGCGCAAGCACGCGGGCATGATCGTCCCGCGCCCGGTGCAGGAGGCGATCACCGCGGCGCTGAGCGACGACACGCATGTGAGCGCGCAGCGCGAGCTCTACGCGGCGCGGCGGGCGGTGCTGCGGCCCGCGCTGGAGGCGGCGGGGTTCCGCATCGAGCACTCGCAGGCGGGCCTGTACCTGTGGGCGACCCGCGGTGACGATGCTTGGCAGACGGTGGATTGGTTGGCGCAGCGGGGAATTCTCGTCGCGCCGGGCACCTTCTACGGTCCGGCGGGCGACCGCCACGTCCGCATCGCCCTGACGGCGACGGATGAGCGCATCGCCGCAGTCGCCAAGCGCCTGGGCGAATGACCTGAGTCGCGCAGGACCGTGAGTGCTTTTGGGTGCTGTAGCGCCTAAAAGCACTCACGGGCGCTTGGCAGGGGGAAGCGCTGTCAGATCGCCGCGGCTGCGGTGTCCAGGGCTTCCCAAGCCGACTTCCACTGGGTTCGGCGGGCTGCCTTGCGCGTCTGTTCGCGCTCGACCAGGCGCCCCGCCACGAAGGCGACCGCGGCGTCGACGTCCTCGCCCAGGTCGCTGAGCAGCCCGCGGACGCGTTCCTCCGCGACGCAGGCGTCTTGGTGTTCCCCGAGCACGTCCTGGAACTGCCGCGCCGCCTTGATCAGCTGCTGCATTGGTTTCCCGAACGCCGGCTGCGCCAGCTCCGCGGTGTAGCGCACCCGCTTGCCCCGGATGCGCAGCGCGTGCAGCTCGTCGTCGGCGGGCACTTCCGGTAGCTGTGCAACGGATTTCCGGAGTTTGCGGAACTGGCCGACCACCAGCCTGCGCAACTCGCGCTCTGCGTCCACATCGGACTCCGGAGTCGGCAGTCCGGAGCGGAGCGCGTCGGCGACCGAACGGAGCAAGGCCAGGTACCGGTCGCTGTCCAGCGCGCTGAGCATCGCGACCCGCGCGAGGCCGTGCTCGGCCTCCAGCCCGGAAATCAGCCGGTCCGCCGCGGCGCGCTCGTCGGCTGGGAGGTCGGCGCTCTCTTCGCGGAGCCGCTCCAGCAGAACGTCGAGATCGCGGACCGGGCCCAGCGCCTTGCCCAGCCAGCCCAGCTCCGCGCGCAGCGGCTCCGACCAGTCCCGATCGAGGAACGGTCGGCCGGACAGCAGCATCGCGCGCATCCGGCGCACCGATACCCGCATCTGGTGCAGTTCCTCGGGATCCTCGCCTCGCCTGGTGCCCGGATCGTGCGCGATCAGGGCGCGCAAGCGGGCGTCCAACCCGGCCCGGATGTGCTCGGCGAGGGGTGCCCGCCGATCGGCCGCCAAGGGCTCGGCGGGCAGTTCGACGACGCTCGTCAGGTCTCGTTGCTGCCAGCTGGTAGCCATTGCCAATGATAAAACCGACCGCCCCGCGCGATGCCTCGTCCATCCGGTGAAAACCGCCCGGATTATGGGTGAAGGGCCCCTTCGACCGGCTATAACCCAAGGTCGGTCGAAGGGGCCCTTCGCGGCGTCGGAAGCCCGTTCGGGTCAGTCGTTGGCGTGGAGCGCCGCGTTAAGCTCCACCTTGCCGCCGGTGCGGGCGGTGACCTCGATCGTTCCGGTGGTGGAGTTGCGGCGGTACAGCAGGCCGTCCGAGCCGGACAGCTCCAGGGCCTTGGTGATGGTGCCGTCCGGCAGCGTCACCTTCGTGCCCGCCGTGATGTACAGGCCCGCTTCCACGACGCAGTCGTCGCCTAGCGAGATGCCCACGCCGCCGTTGGCGCCGATCAGGCAGCGCTCGCCGATGGAGATGACCTCCTTGCCGCCGCCGGAGAGGGTGCCCATGATCGAGCCGCCGCCCCCGACGTCGGAGCCGTCGCCGACGACGACCCCGGCCGAGATCCGGCCCTCCACCATCGACGCGCCCAGCGTGCCGGCGTTGAAGTTGACGAAGCCCTCGTGCATCACGGTGGTGCCGCTGGCGAGGTGCGCACCCAGCCGGACCCGGTCGGCGTCGCCGATGCGGACCCCGGACGGCACGACGTAGTCGGCCATGCGCGGGAACTTGTCGACACTGTAGACGGTGACCGCGCCGCGCGCCCGCAGCCGCAGCCGGGTTGCCTCGAAGCCCTCCACCGGGCACGGGCCGTGGTTGGTCCACACAACGTTGGCAAGCAGGCCGAACATCCCGTCGAGGTTCTGCCCGTGCGGGCGGACCAGGCGGTGCGACAGCAGGTGCAGGCGCAGGTAGATGTCGTGCGCGTCGACCGGCTCGTCGAAGAGCCGACCGATCTCGCAGCGCACCGCGACGACCTCGACCCCGCGGGCCTCGTCCCGCCCGAGCAGGGCCGCCCCGGCCTCGCCGAGGGACTCGGCCGCCTGCTCGGCGGTCAGCCGCGTGGTTCCGGACTGCCCCGGCTCGCCGAGCTTGACGGTGGGGAACCAGGTGTCCAGCACCGTGCCGTCGTCGGTCACGGTGGCCAGGCCCACGCCGTGGGCACCCGTGGTCTGCGGGTCGGGAGACTGTGCACTCATACCGGAAACGGTAATCGGCGCAGGTGGCGGCGGCCCGTAGGGGTGGGCCCTACCGGGAGGGCCGAAAGACCCGTGGTCCTGGACATACGTGAGTCGGGATCGGCGGAGCTCAGACTGCGTCTGTGGTTCCGCTACCTGAAAACGAGTGGAAACAGGCTTTCAGCCCTTCGCGGCGGCGAGCAGGTGACAGCCGGTGGTGATCATCAGCACCGTGTTTGCGGCGGTGCCGAACTGGTAAACCGCGCCGAACTGATCGTTGCCGATGATCTCGTGGTCGCCGCTGCGGTTGACGATGATCTCGGGCTCGCCGAAGCCGTACTCGATGGTGATCTCCTGGACGATCTCCACGGCCAGTGGCCAATCCGTGTCCGGGAGGTTGCCGGGCGCCCGCCACGACTCCAGTACCCGGCTCTCCGCGTCGAAGACGTCCGGGAACTCGGTGCAGCCGGCCCGGCTGACCGGGTCCGACACCGCCCACGACAGCGGCCCGACCTCGGTGTTGAGGCGGTCCAGCAGTCGCTGCTGCATCTGTTCGTAGCGCTCGCTGATCTCCTCGATGCTGGGGCGCTGGCGGAGCAGGCTGCGCGGGTCTTCCACGATTCCCCCGTCGGGTCCGGTGCTGGCGGCGGTCGCCTCAGGAGATGATGCCGGAGATCATGTCGCCGATGTCGTGGCCATTGTCCTTGACCGCCCGATCCGGCACTCCGGCCACCACTGCGCTCATGTTGTATTGGCTGGTGCTGCCGGGGTGAAGTAGCTGCCGCCCAACTCGTCCCGGCGCTTGCCGAGGGTGCGGAAACCCCCTCCAGCGCATCGGTTTTCCAACGCCGAACGTCGGCGAACGACACCATGAAGCGGCCTTGCCTTTCGAAGTGCTCGGTTGCCGCGGAGACGCGGGCCGTGAGTCCTTCGGGCTGCCGCAGCAACCCGAAGGACTCACGGCCGGCGGCCGCTACCAGCGTCAGCCCTTGGCGGACTGGAGCAGGTGACAGCCGGTGCGGAGGCTCAAGATCGTGTTCACCTTGGTGCCGAACTGCAGCTTCGCGCCGAACTCGTCCCGCATCTCGACCTTGTGGTCACCAGGCCGGTTCACCACGATCTCCAGCTCCTTGAAGCCGAACTCCTTGGTGACGTCGATGGCGATCTGCTGAGCCCGGTCCCACTGGCCGTCCGGGATGTTGCCCTCGTAGACCCAGGTGTCCAGGCTGTGCTCTTCGGCGCCGTCGACGTGCGAGAGCTCTTCGCCCTGGCAGGCAGCCTGACCGGGGTCGCCCTTGTTGATCCACGGCGCCGCGAGGCCGAGATCGGCGGACAGCCGATCCCGCAGCTTCTGCTGCATCTCCTCGTAGCGCGAGGTGATCTCTTCCATGGATGGTCGCTGCCGCAACATGCTGAGTGGGTCTGACACGTTTCCCCCGTCGGACGGTTCGGGCCCGCTCGCGCAGCCGGTGGCGAGCAGACCGCAGAGGACGAACAGGATGAGTTTTCTCATGAGAAGAAGTCCTTGATGCCGGATACCGTCTTCGCGCCCAGGTCCTTGGCGCCGGACACCGTCTTCTCGCCGAAGTCGTAGACCGCGGAGCCTGCTTCCTGGGCCTGGTGCGGCACGTAGGAGATCACATCGCCGACGCCGTCGGTCTTGCCCTCCACGGTGTTGTCCGGCAAGCCCGCGACCACTGAAGCCATGTTGTGCTGGCTGGTGGTGTCGGGATCCAGGTAATCGCTGTGGCCCTCGACGCCCTTGCCCTCGGCCGATTTCTCGGTGGACAGGTCCTTGAACCCATCCATGTGGGACGGGTCGCCGCCGAACCGGGCGAAGTCCGCGACCGGGTCGTCCTTGGCTTCCAGCCGGTAGGCGTGCCCCTCCGGGACGTGCAGGTCCTCGATGTCGTTGGTGCCGACGCCGGGGGAGCCGAAGATGATCGCGTCATCGACGCCGTGGCCGCCGCCCTGCAGGGCGTAGCCGGTGGTGGTGGAGCCGTAGGAGTGCCCGATCGCGGTCAGGTGCGGGTCGGTGTCGCGGGACTCGTTGATGCCTTTGTAGAAGTTGTTCAGCTTCTCCCCGCCTTCCTGCGCGGAGTTGGAGCTGACCACCGAATCGCCGAAAACGTCCGTGTCCTCGGACTTCTGCGGGGCCTCGTAGCCCAGCCAGGCCACCGCGGCGACGCTGTCGTCCTTGCCGTTCCGGTTGAGTTCGGCCTTCGATTCCTTGACCAGTTCCTGCATCTTCGAGTCGTAGTCGCCGAGGCTGCCCTGGACCGTCGTCGTGTAGCCGGGGGTGAACACCGAGACGTGGTCGGCGGTGTCCACATCGCCCACCGCCACGGCTGCCTTCATCCGCTCGCCGCTGCTGTCGAGCACCAGCAACTGGCGCGGCGGGTTCTCCTTGGCGATGGTCTTCTCGACCTCGTCGAGGGAGTTGAGCTTGTCGTTGACCTGCTGGAGCTTTTCCTTCTCGTCCTCGGAGACGCCGCCCTGCTCCAGCCGCGCCTTCTCCGCCTGCAGGTCGCCGCGCATGTCGTCGATCCGGCCGCGGTTGGCCTCGTTGCGGACCTCCGCGGGGAGGCCGTCGCGGTTGCCCAGCCATTCGGGCGGGTTCTCGCGCAGCGCCGCGCGCTGCTCGTCGGACAGCGACTTCCACCACTCCGCCGCGGCCTTCGGCGAGTCGTCCTTCGGTTTCCCGGCGGACTCCGCGAGGGCCTTGATGTCGTCGGTGTTCGCGGCGTCGGCCAGGGAATTGCCCTTGCCGGGCGTGATCTCGTCCTTCTCCGCCGAGGTCAGCGCCTTGGCGAGTTCGGCGTCGGTGCGTTCGGCCTCGTCGAGGATCTTCTCGATCGTCTCGACCAGCTTGTCGCGGACCTGGATCCGCTGCTGCTTGACCTGCTCCAGCTGGTCTTCCGGCACGTCCTGCGGCGGCTTGACGTCCTTGACGCCGCCCTCTTCAGTGATCTCGAAGCCGTTGGCCTGTGCCTCGTGGTCGGCCTGCTGGATCTGCTGCTTGATCCTGGCGACGTCGTCGGCCGCCGCGGCGACCGCGACCCGCACGGTGGCGACCTCGGCCACCAGCGAGCGCATGTCCGACATCAGCTTCTCGTGCTGCTTGGCCGAGCCGTCGGCGGCTTTTCCGGTCCAGCCCTCGGGGTTCTTGGCGCCGTCCAGCTCGTCCTGCAGGTTGATCAGGTCGTCGCGGCGCTTGCCGAGGTCGTTGTGGACGGCGTCGAGGCCCTCCGGTTTCCAGCGACGCACATCGGCGAAGGACACCTCTCGCTGCCTACCTTCCGGCCGGTGCTTCGAGGCGGCCTATGCCGGCCGCGCTGGACTCGTCGGTGTTCTGGTAATCGTCGGCGGTCGCGTTCAGCGAATCGCCGTGCTGGATGGCGGCCTCGCTCCAGGACTTGATCGCCTTCTCCCAGCTCTGCGCGACCTGTTTCGCCGCGCCCTCGGACTTGCCGCCGGGCATCGCCTCGGCGATGTCCTCGGTCGGGGGTCCGAGCTTGACCTGTCCGGCCTGCTCGCCGGCCGATTTCGCGCTCGCCCCAGCCTCCCTGAGCGCGTCGGGATTTGCGGTGTAATCCATGCCCACCTCCAGCGGCGGCTGCCTAGCGTGATGATCAGGCGTTGGACGGTGGTTGCGCGGATCCGGTTCCCATCCGTTCCCGACTCCCGGCGAACTCCGTTTCTGCTGGTCAGGTCCCGTGAGTGCTTCCCGGTGCGGTAGCGCCCAGAAGCGCTCACGGGCCGCTACCAGCGGAAACGGAGCCCTCCCGGGTAGCCTCCGGGGCGTGACTGCGTCGTTCGATATCACCGCTGACCCCGTCGAGCTCACCGCCGAGCTGGTGGACATCCCCAGCGTTTCCGGCGGGGAGAAAGCCATCGCCGATGCGGTGGAGCAGGCGTTGCGCGCCCAAGCGCCGCACCTCGAAGTGGTGCGCAACGGCGACGCGGTGCTGGCGCGGACGAACCTCGGCCGGGACTCGCGGGTGGTGCTGGCCGGACACCTGGACACCGTGCCGATCAACGACAACCTCCCGCTGCGGCGCACCGGGTCGGGTGCCGACGAGGTACTGCACGGCTGCGGCACGGTCGACATGAAGGGCGGCGACGCGGTCATGCTGCACCTCGCCGCGACCCTAACCGAACCGCGCCACGACCTGACTTTCGTGTTCTACGACTGCGAGGAAGTGGAAGCCGAGCGCAACGGCCTGAACCGCATCGAGCGGGAGCTGCCGGACTGGCTGGCCGGCGACCTCGCGGTGGTGTGCGAGCCGTCGAACGCCGCGATCGAGGCGGGCTGCCAGGGCACCATGCGGGTGGAGGTCCGCACCACGGGCACCCGCGCACACACGGCTCGCGCGTGGATGGGGGTCAACGCGATCCATGCGGCGCACCCGGTGCTGCAGCGGCTGGTCGACTACACGCCGCGCAACCCGGTGATCGACGGCCTGCAATTCCGGGAAGGCCTGCAGGCGGTGCGGATCGACGGCGGTGTCGCGGGGAACGTGGTGCCGGACGAGTGCGTGGTGTCGGTCAACCACCGGTTCGCCCCGGACAAGTCGCTGGCCGAAGCCGAAGCGCACCTGCGCGAGGTCTTCGACGGCTTCGAGGTCGCGGTGGTCGACGGGGCCCCGGGCGCGCTGCCCGGCCTGACCGCCCCGGCGGCGGCGCAGCTGGTCGAGGCCTCCGGCGCGCAGCCGGTCGCGAAGCTCGGCTGGACGGACGTGGCCCGCTTCGCGGCCCGCGGCCTCCCGGCGGTGAACTTCGGCCCGGGCTCGCCGACCCTGGCCCACACCAAGCAGGAGCACGTGGCGACGGCGGAGATCCGCCACTGCGCCGAGGTCCTCCACCGCTTCCTCTCGTGATGCTGAGGGCGCCCGTGACCAATTCACGGGTGCCCCCACTCCGCTCAATGCGCGGGATCAGGCGATGCCGAGCATCGACTCCTCGCCGCTCCCCGCGCTTTCCGAGCGCTCCGCCGGCTTCGCCGTGCTCGCGCTCCGGCCGTCGGTTTCCTCGCGTTGCTGCGGCAGCTCCGCTGCCTCCGGGCCCGCTGCGGGCAGCTCCGCCACCTCCCGCTCCGCGTCGGTAAGCTCCACCGGCTGCTCCGCGGGCTCCTTGCTCGGGGCTGCGCCTCCGCTCGTCGCGGTGCCGACGTGCTTCGCGGTGTCGACGAACTGCAGGAGCTCGACCGGGAAGGGCAGCACCAGCGTGGAGTTCTTCTCCGCGGCCACTTCGACGACCGTCTCCAGCAGGCGCAGTTGGAGCGCGGCCGGGGTGTCGGCCATGACGTGCGCCGCGTCGGCGAGCCTGCGGGATGCCTGGAATTCGCCGTCCGCCGCGATGACTCGCGAACGCCTTTCGCGTTCCGCTTCGGCCTGGCGGGCGATCGAGCGCTTCATGGACTCCGGCAGCGAGACGTCCTTGATCTCCACCCGGTCGATGTGCACGCCCCAGCCCAGCGCCGGGTTGTCGATCATCAGCTCCAGGCCCTGGTTGAGCCGTTCGCGGTTGGACAGCAGGTCGTCCAGGTCGCTCTTGCCGATGATCGAGCGCAGCGAAGTCTGCGCGACCTGGCCGACGGCGAACAGGTAGTCCTCGACGTTGACGATCGCGCGTGCCGGGTCCTCGACCTTGAAGTACACGACCGCGTCCACCCGGACGGTCACGTTGTCGCGGGTGATGCCCTCCTGGGCCGGCACCGGCATGGTGACGATCTGCAGGTTGACCTTCCGCATCCGGTCCATCACCGGGACGATCGTCGTCAGTCCTGGTCCGCGGGTGAGCTCCTGAAGGCGGCCGAAGCGGAACACCACGCCGCGCTCGTACTGCTTGATGACCTTGACGCTGGCGGCTACGTAGATAACACCCAGGGCGATGATGAGGATCAGCAGTTCGATGAGCATGGCTGGCTCCCGGGCTCGATTCCGGTCGTGCCCGGCGACCCGCTCCGGCGCCTGCGTAGATCGAGGCGGATCTGCGTGGTGTGCGCGGCCGGCGTCGCCGGCGCCACTAGATCTTTTCTTCGTATCGTACGCCGCTGCACGCTCGTGTGAATCCCTCGTGAACAGGCATTTCTCGGGACGGGCAGGCGTTGGCCGCCGATCGCCCGTGCGTACTCTCGACCGCATGACAATCGAAGGCGTGTGGGGCGAGCCGAACGGCTCGGAACGCCCCCAGGAGAAGCAACGCGGACCCGTGGTGCTGCGCCGGGCGAGGTTGAGCGATCAGACCACCACCGACCAGCGGTTGCTGGACTCGCGCGGCCCGTCGGACTGGGTGCACACCGATCCGTGGCGGGTGATGCGTATCCAGTCCGAGTTCGTGGAGGGCTTCGGCGCGCTCGCCGAGGTGCCGCGCGCGGTGACCGTGTTCGGTTCGGCGCGGACCCCCCGGGAACACCCGGAGTACGCCGTCGGCGTCGAACTCGGCGCTGCGCTGGCCAGGATCGGTTGCGCGGTGATCACCGGCGGCGGACCGGGGGCGATGGAGGCCGTCAACCGCGGCGCGTCGGAGGCCGGCGGGCTGTCTATCGGGCTCGGCATCGAGCTGCCGTTCGAGCAGGGCCTCAACCCGTGGGTGGACCTCGGCGTCAACTTCCGCTACTTCTTCGTCCGCAAGACGATGTTCATCAAGTACGCGCAAGCCTTCGTCTGCCTGCCCGGCGGCTTCGGCACCATGGACGAGCTGTTCGAGTCGCTGACCCTGGTGCAGACGAAGAAGGTCACGAAGTTCCCGGTGGTGCTGTTCGGCAAGTCCTACTGGCAGGGCTTGTACGACTGGATCCGGGACAGCATGCACGGCGCGGGCAAGATCGGCGACAAGGATCTCGCGCTGCTGCACCTCACCGACGACATCGACGACGCGGTCGGCATCGTGCAGGAGGCATACGAGGCGTGGGAGGCCACTCATTGAGCAGCGCTGAACCCGAACTGGGGGAAATCGCCGGGGAGGCCACTGTGGACGTAGCGGTCTGCGTCTACTGCGCGTCGCGCCCGGTGCCGCAGCACCACCTGGACCTGGCCGCCGAGGTGGGCACCAAGATCGCCAAGCGCGGCTGGACGCTGGTCTCCGGCGGCGGCCGGGTGTCGATGATGGGGGAGGTTGCCCGGGCGACGCGGGCCGGTGGCGGCCGGACCGTCGGTGTCATCCCGCGCGCCCTGGTGGACCGCGAGGTCGCCGACACCGAGGCAGACGAGCTGCTGGTCGTGGACACGATGCGGGAGCGCAAGGGCCTGATGGACGCGCATTCGACGGCGTTCCTCGCGCTGCCCGGCGGCATCGGCACCTGCGAGGAGCTGTTCGAGATCTGGACAGCCCGCTACATCGGCATGCACGCCAAGCCGGTCGTGCTGCTGGACCCCGACGGGCACTACCGCGGGCTGATGGACTGGCTGCACGGCCTGGTGGACACCGGTTTCGCGACCCAGCACTCGCTGGACATGCTCACGGTGGCCACCAACGTCGACGAAGCCTTGGACGCCTGCGCCCCATGACCCTCCCGGACCAAAGCCAGGGGCGGCGCGGCGCACGGAACTGCTCGTGGGCGTCAGGCAAGCGGCGTTAGCCGCTTCTTCTTTCGCCATGTACGCAACTTGCGCCGCCGCGGCTTCTCAGCGGTGCCTTGCGGGGACACCCGCACCCCGAGCTTCTCGCGAGGACAGCCCCGATGCCGCGTATCGGTCATGCACGAGTCGGGTCGAGGCGGCCGCTGGTGTTCCGCTACCTGCACCGCTGCGCAATCCGATCCACATACCGCTCGGTCCTGGCCACGTGCCAGGATCTGCAGTTGTGCAGCCACTCCGGTTCCGCGACAAGGACATGCCCCAGGACCGACCGCTGGTGATGGCGATCGTCAACCGCACCCGCGACTCGTTCTTCGACCGGGGTCGCACCTTCGAGACTGACGCGGCCACCGCCGCCGTGGACCGGGCCGTCGCCGACGGCGCGGACATCGTCGACATCGGCGGGGTCCGCGCCGGGGCCCAGGGCGAGGTGGTGGACGCAGGCGAGGAGGTCCGGCGGGTGGCGCCGTTCGTCGCCGCGGTCCGGGAACGCCACCCGAACCTGGTGATCAGCGTCGACACCTGGCGCCACGACGTGGCCCGCCAGGTGTGCGAGGCGGGGGCGGATCTGCTCAACGACACTTGGGCGGGCGCCGACCCGAAGCTCGCCGAGGTGGCCGCCGAGTTCGGCGTCGGCGTCGTGTGCTCGCACACCGGCGGCCTGCCGCCGCGCACCGATCCGTACCGGCCCCGCTTCGCCGACGTGGTCGCCGAGGTGACCGCCGAACTCGTCGAGCGGGCCGAGCGGATGGTGCGCCTCGGAGTGCCCGCGCACGGCGTGCTGATCGACCCGACCCACGACTTCGGCAAGAACACCTGGCACGGCCTGGCGCTGCTGCGGCGGGTCGGCGAGCTGGTGGCGACCGGTTGGCCGGTGCTGATGGCGTTGTCGAACAAGGACTTCATCGGCGAGACCCTGGGCGCGGAGGTCACGGAGCGGCTGGAGGGCACGTTGGCGGCCACCGCGATCGCGGCCTGGGGCGGCGCCCGGGTCTTCCGCGCGCACCACGTGGTGGAAACCCGCCGAACGGTGGAGATGGTCGCGGCCATCGCTGGCACCCATCCGCCGGAACGGGTCCTGCGAGCCCTGGCCTGAGCCCCGCGCAGTTTCGATTGAAACTTTTCACCACCGGGTGCTGACCGCAGTTTCAATTGAAACCGTCAGAGGTGCCCGACGGACTGCTTCACGAGCTGGGTGAGGATCGCTACCGGCACGTCTGGTCGCACCTCGCTGAGCACCGGTGCCAGGCGCAGCCACCGGGACTGGACCCGCGGCGCGCTCGGGGGCGTTCGGGCCAGCTCCTCGACGAGCTCCTCCAGGCGCCACTGCGCCTCGTCGCGCTCCAAGGTCGCCTCCGGGTGCTGCTCGATCACGTCGATGAGCACCACGAGGTAGGAGCGCAGCTGGTCGAGAGCCTCCTGCCGCGGAGTGAAGGTCGTCGCGGCGTCGAGTCGCGAGGAACCCGTGGTCGCGGCCTGGGAACTGTCCTTGGGCACGGCAGACGACTCCTGATCACTGGCCCGGCACGTCCGACTCCGCAGTGTGACGGATCCCGGCGATGTCAACGGGTTCTCGGCTTTGCGCCACCCGAACGGTGCACTCTCCGGGGGTGTGATGGACATCATCGGGGGTCCGGATCGCGAAAGGACTTAGGTCCTCTTGTGCAAGGCCGGTGACAGTGGTCGCAAATGACCGTAGAGTCGCTACTTGTGAAGGCTGATGCGCTCCGCGGCCACTTGGACGCCCTGCTGCTGGCCACGCTCGACGGCAGGGCCATGCATGGTTACGCGATCATCGAGGCGCTGCAGGAACGCAGTGGCGGCGCCCTTGATCTCCCCACCGGGACCGTGTATCCGGCGCTGCGCAGATTGGAGCGCGCCGGGTACGTGCAGAGCACCTGGAGCACCGTCGGCGGCCGGCAGCGCCGCACCTACCGCTTGACCCAGACGGGTGTGCAGACGCTGCACGCCGAGCGCCGCGCGTGGCGCGAGTTCACGTCCGCCATCGAGGGCGTGCTGGAAGCGGCTCCCGCCAAGACGTGACCGTGGCCGCGGCGGTTCGCCGTCCGTGCCACGATTGACGACCGTGGCTAGTGCGCTCATCTACCTGTTCGTGGTGCTCGCGGTCGCTGCGGTGATCTACCTGCTGGCCTCGCTGGTCTTCGGACGCGGCGAGCAGCTCGCGCCGCTGCCGCCGGGCTCGACCCCGACCCGCCTGCCCCCAGCCGACGTCGAGGGCTCCGACGTGCGCGCGCTGCGCTTCCAGCAGGTCCTCCGCGGCTACAAGGCGTCGGAGGTGGACTGGGCGTTGGAGCGCCTCGCCGGGGAGCTCGACGAACTGCACGGCCGGATCGCGGTGCTGGAGCGGCAGCTCGACGCGGCCGACGAGCAGCTGCAGGAAGCCCGCGCCGGACGTCCCGACGAGCCGGAGGACTGACCGGTGCGCCCGGTCGAGCTGCGGTTGAGCGTGCCGGTCGAGGCGCCGCCCGAGGTCGTGTGGGCTGCGGCGACGGACTGGGCGCGGCAGGGCGAGTGGATGCTGGGCACCGAGGTGCACGCGCTCGGCGGCCCCGACGGGCCGGGGGCACAGCTGGTGGCGGTGACCGGGTACCGCGGGGCCGGCGTCGTGGACCGGATGGAGATCGTTGAATGGCGGCCGCCGGAGAGCTGCCGGGTGCGCCACCACGGGCAGCTGATCGTCGGGGACGGCGGGTTCGACGTGGTCCGCTGCGGGAACGAGGCATCGGAGTTCCTGTGGTGGGAACGGCTGACCCTGCCGCTCGGGGGCGCGCTGGTCTGGCCGGTGGTGCGACCGTTCTTCGTCTGGGGCATGCGCCGTTCGCTGAGCGCCTTCGCGGTGTTCTGCCGCGACTACGCGGGAGGTGGGGAGCGTGGCTGAGTCCGGTGCGGTCGTCGGCGCGGACGGCCGGGCGCGCTGTCCGTGGGGAGCGGGGCCCGCGGACTACACCGAGTACCACGACCGCGAGTGGGGAGTCCCGCTGCGGGGCGTTCCGGAGCTGTTCGAGCGGATCACCCTGGAGGCGTTCCAGTCCGGGCTTTCCTGGCTGACGATCCTGCGCAAGCGGGCGGCGTTCCGGCTGGCGTTCGCCGGGTTCGACCCGGAGCGGGTGGCGGCCTTCGGCGAAGCCGACCGGCAGCGGTTGCTGGCCGACGCGGGCATCGTCCGGAACCGGGCGAAGATCGACGCGGCGATCCGCAACGCCGGCGCGGTGCTCCGCCTGGACCGTTCGCTGGACGAGCTGCTCTGGTCGTTCGCCCCCGAACACCGCGAGCGGCGCCCGGCCACGGTCGGTGACATCCCGGCCACCACCCCGGAGTCGACGGCGATGGCGAAGGAGCTCAAGCGCCGCGGCTTCGCCTTCGTAGGCCCCACCACGTGCTATGCGCTGATGCAGGCCACGGGCATGGTCGACGACCACTTGGCCGACTGCTGGCGTGCGGACTGCAATTAGTGTCCGTGGTCTTTTTGCGTGGCGGTGCGGGTGGCGGAACCTCAGGGGCCTTCTCGCTGTGGGATCCCCGACATCATGAATGCCAATTCACCACGTCGGGGCTGTCCTCGCGAGAATACCCCTGAGAACCCGCGGCGGTGCCGGTTGCTTGAGTGGGCTAAGCGGCTGCGCCGCTTCAAAGACGAAGACAAAGCACCTTCGCCAACAGTTTTTAACCCACCCAAAGTACTCACGGGCCCTGGCCTGCGGAAATGGCTGGATCAGCGGCCGGTGAAGTGAGGGGTGCGCTTCTCGACGAAGGCCGCGACCGCCTCCCGGTGGTCGGCCGTCGCCCCGGCCTCCGCCTGCGCGCCAGCCTCCACCGCCAGCGCCTCGGCCAGGCCTTCGGCCGCCGCCGCCAGCATCGCCTCCTTGATGCGGGCGTAGGCGCTGGTCGGCCCGGCTGCCATCCGGGTGGCCAGCTCGGTGGCCGCCGCAACGGTTTCGCCGGCGTCGACGACCCGGTTCACCATGCCGATCCGCAGCGCGTCCTCGGCGGCCACCGGCTCGGCCAGCAGCAGCATCTCCATCGCCCGGCCGTAGCCGATCAACCGCGGCAGCGTCCAGGACGCGCCGGAGTCGGTGGACAGCCCGACGTTGGCGAAGGCCATCAGAAACTTCGCGTTCGTTGCGGCCACCCGCAGGTCGCACGCGTAGGCCAGCGATGCGCCCGCCCCGGCAGCCGTGCCGTTGACCGCGGCGATCACCGGCTTCGGCATGCTCGTCACGGCCCGGATGATCGGGTTGTAGTGCTCCTCGACCGTGTTCAGCGGCGCCGGGTCGCCGGAGTTCAGCAGCGCGACGTGCTCCTTGAGATCCTGCCCAGCGCAGAACGCCTTCCCCGCACCGGTGATCACCACCGCCCGTACCGAGTCGTCGGCGGCCGCCTCCCGCAGCGCGGCGATCAGCGCCTGCTTGAGGGCGACGTCGAGCGAGTTGAACGACTCCGGCCGGTTCAGCGTGAGCAGGCGCACACCATTGGTGTCCTGGGTCAGCAGTACGTCGGTCACTTCGCACTCCTTGCCTTGGGTCCGTTGTGGCGGGCGGCCGGACCGCTACTCGATGTTTCCAAAGTGGACGCCGCGGATCTCGCGAAGTCCCGAGTAGACAGTGTTCTGGCTGGTCGTCCGGGTTGTGATCGAGCGCCACCGGGACCGGCCGGCGACCACGGAGGGCCCGCCGATCCCGGTCCGCCGCGGGGCCGCTGCCGGGTCATCGGCGGTCGTGCCGGAACGCACCGAAACAGCCCGCACGGGCGGTGAGTCTGCCAGCCCTCACGGGCATTCGACCAGCGCACGGGCGACACGAGTTGATCGGCTCGGTTTCGTCCATGCCTCGGGATAGGGGAGAATGGGGAGGACCCGAGCTGGTTGTAGCGATCAGCGGGGGATGAGTTCACGGAGGGAGCACGCTATGGCGGCCATGAAGCCCCGGACCGGTGACGGTCCCCTCGAGGTGACTAAGGAGGGACGCGGCATCGTGATGCGCGTCCCGCTTGAGGGTGGTGGGCGGCTCGTCGTCGAGATGTCGGTCGAGGAGGCCAAGAACTTGGGCGACGCCCTGGAGTCGGCCACCGGCTGAGGCCGCCAGCTGGCGATCGGGGAAGCGCCGCGAGCCGGTGCACCCAGCGCCCGAGGCGACAACGCAATCAAGTCGACGGCGAGTGGCGAGCGTTCTTCGCCGCGGTCGGGCCCCGGTGCCGTGGTGGCGCCGGGGCCGTCGTCGGCAACAGGCAAGTCCTTGGACCGCCCCGTGATCACCCGGCATGCCGCCCCCGCGGCCCGGACCGGGTGCGCATCGTGCTCGGGCCTGCGAGAACGGTAGCTTCGGAGCTGTCGTTGAACCCGTTCTGCGGGCCGCCCAAGCCGCCCCGCCGTTTCAAGGACAGACAGTCGAGTGCGCGCGGCGAGCCGTGCAGGAAGGTCTTCTCGTGTCCGGTGCTTCAGTTTTCCGTTCCGCCCAGCCGGCCCGCGACGCGGACCCGGCACTGCCCGTGATCCCGACGTCACTGGTCGAAGTGGACGTCGTGCAGCGGTGGCAGGACGGCGTGCCCGGCGCGGTCCCCGTCTTCGACGGTGAGGCGGGGCCGGACCTGGCCGCCGCGGCCGAACCGTTCGATGTGGACATCGCGGTGCTGCAGGCCGTCAATGCGACGGCCGCCGCCGGTGACGTCCGCGCGCTTCCGCTGTCGGCGGGCGGCGTCGGCTGGGTCGTGGGCGTCGGCTCCGGGGAGCCCGTGAAGTGGCGCAGCGCCGGGGCGGCGCTGGCGCGCGCGTTGCGCGAGAGGCTGGGCGAGGCAGCGGAGTCCGAGGACGAGATCGGCGACTTCGGGGACGCCTCCGACGCGGACTACCTCCAGATCCGGCTGCCCGACAACGTCGACGGCGACGTGGTGTCGGCGCTGACGCTGGGGCTGGCGCTGGGCGGATACCGGTTCCGGGTAACCGCCAAACCGGCGCCGCCGCGCCTGCGGAAGATCTTGCTCGTGGCGCCAGAGGGTGCCGACCAGGCTGCGCTGGGCGAGCAGGTCCGGCGGACCCGCGAGCTGGCGGCAGCCACCGCGCTGGCCCGCGACCTCGCCAACGCGCCCTCGAACATCAAGGACCCGGCCTGGTTCACCGGGGTCGCCGCCGAACTGGCCGCCGACGTCGAGAACCTGACCGCCGCGGTGCGCGACGAGAAGTGGCTCGCCGACAACGGTTTCGGCGGGATCCTCGCGGTCGGCGGCGGCTCGTCGCGGCCGCCCAGGCTGCTGGAGCTGACCTACCGGCCCCAGGACGCCCGAGGCCCGCACCTGGTGCTGGTGGGCAAGGGCATCACCTTCGACACCGGCGGCATCTCGATCAAGCCCGCCGAGGGCATGCACCTGATGCGCACCGACATGTCCGGCGGCGCGGCGGTGATCAGCGCGCTGCTGACCATCGCGCGGCTGGGGTTGCCGGTCCGGGTGACCGGCCTGGTGCCGTCGGCGGAGAACCACGTGTCCGGCAGCGCCTACCGGCCCGGCGACGTCGTCCGGCACTACGGCGGCACCACCACGGAGGTCAGCAACACCGATGCCGAAGGCCGGATGGTGCTCGCCGACGCGATGGCCTATGCCGTGGACCGGCTCGAACCCGACCTGCTGGTGGACGTCGCGACGCTGACCGGGGCGATGAAGGTCGCCCTGGGGCTGCGCACCGGGGGGCTGTTCGCCACGGACGACGAGCTGGCCGACCGCATCCGCGAGGCCGGGGAGCGGGTCGGCGAGGCCTGGTGGCGGATGCCGCTGCTGGAGGACCACGCCGAGGACGTGAAGGGCCAGCTGGCCGACGTGAGGCAGACCCCGCCTGGGCCCGGCGGAATCACCGCTGCGCTGTTCCTGCGCGAGTTCACCGGTGGTCTGCGGTGGGCGCACCTGGACATCGCGGGCCCTGCCCGGGCCGACAAGGACTACGCCGAGGTGGTGTCGGGCGGGACCGGTTTCGCGGCCCGCAGCCTCGTCGAGCTGGCCGCGAACCTCTCGGAGTGACTCCGGCGAGTTGAGGCGCAATTTCAATGGAAATCGCGGGAACGTCGGCGTGTCGAACCACGACACGCCGACGACTGTGGACAACTTCTTCAATTTCAATGGAAATCGGATCTTCGATTTCCATTGAAATTGCGCCGGGCCAGGGTGAAGTCGCGGAACGTGCGGACCGCTGGGGGCAGAATTCGGCTTGCCGGCCAGGCGAGCCCGATCGTGCGGTGCGCCGGCGGATCCAGCGGCACCTCGACGGTGCCCGGTGCCGGGCCGTTGTCGCCCGGCGGCAGCAGCGCCACGCCGAGCCCGGCGGCGACCAAGCCCCGCACCGTGTCGACCTCTTCGCTCTCGAAGGCCAGCCGCGGCTCGAAGCCAGCGCGCTCGGCCAGGCCCGCGAAGATCTGCCGCAAGCCGTAGCCCGGGCGGGTCGCGACGAAGTCGTCCCCGGCGAGTTCGGCCAGCCGCAGCTTGCTCCGCCGGGCCAGCCGGTGCCGCGTGAACAGCACCGCGACCAGCGGTTCCTCCCACAGCGGTGCGGTTTCCCAGCGCGGATCGCGATCCGGTAGCGGCGAGATGAGGCAGAGGTCGACCTCGCCCGACCAGGCCCGCGCGAGCATGGCGTCCCGCGGACCCTGCACGAGCCCGAACCGCACCTGCGAGTGCTCGTCGCGGAAGCCGCGCAGCAGCGGCGGCACCAGGGTGCTGCCCATCGTGTGCTGGAACCCGAAGGTGACGTGCCCGCGATCGGGGTCGACCTCTTCGATCACGGCGCGGCAGCCCGCCTCCAGCCCGCGCATCGCGTCTTCGGCGGCCTCCGCGAGCAGGGCGCCGGCGCGGGTCAGGTGGATGCCGCGACCCTGCCGCACGATCACCGGGGTGCCGAGTCGCTCTCCCAGCTTCGCCAGCATGCGGCTGACCGTCGGCTGCGGGACGCCCAGGGACTCGGCCGCTCGTGTGAGATGGCCCTCGGTGGCGACCGCCCGCAGCAGGGCGAGCGCCGGGGCGAGATGGGCCGCGAGCTGCGGCGCGTCGTCCGGCACGGCTGATTGATTCATCATCGCATCAATGATGCTGCAAAGCTGAATTGGACGCATTAATTAGGCCTGCTTACGTTCGAGCTCGTGAACCCCGTCGATCCGGCCCGAATCCGCAAGATCCGCATCGCCCTGCTGCTCGGCGCACTGGCGATGTTCGCCCTGCTCTACGCGCCGCAACCGGTGCTTCCGCAGCTGGCCGACGTCTTCGCGCTCGACCCGGGCACGGCGGCCCTGCTGGTTTCGGCGAGCACGCTCGGGCTGGCGGTCGCGGCGATCCCGCTAGGCACGCTGTCGGAAGCGGTCGGCCGCCGCCGCACCATGATCGTGGCGCTGCTGATCGCCGAAGTCCTGGGCCTGCTGCTGCCATGGGTGCCGTTTTTCCCGGTGCTGGTGGCCGTCCGGCTGGTCCAGGGCGCGGCGATCGCGGGCCTGGCTGCGGTAGCGGTCGCCTACCTGGCCGACGAGACCGGCGGCCAGCACCTGGGCACGACGATGGGCCTCTACGTCGCGGGCACCACCATCGGCGGGATGTCCGGTCGGCTGTTGGGCGGAGTGGTCGGCGACTTCGCCGGCTGGCACGGCGGGATGTTCGCGGTGGCGCTGCTCGCCGGGGTGTGCACGGTGCTGTTCGTGGTGCTGCTCCCCGCCGAACGCAACCACCACCGGCAGCCGTTGCGCTGGCGACCGCTGCTCGGCGGGTTGCGCGCCGCGCTCAGCGACCCGGTGCTCTACGTGCCGTACCTGGTCGCTGCGCTCGGCATGGGCACCTTCGTCACCGTCTACAACGTGCTCGGCTTCCGCCTCACCGCTCCGCCGCTGCTAGTGCCTCCGGCGCTCGCTGCGCTCGCGTTCCTCTCCTATGCGGCCGGAACGGTCACCTCGACGATCGCCGGTCGCGCCGCGGATCGCTGGGGACGCACGCAGGCGCTGTTCACCAGCTTGGCGGTGACTGCGGTGGGATTGCTGCTGATGCTCGCCGGCAACCTGCTCGTGATCGTGGTGGGCCTCGTCGTGTTCACCGGCGGGTTCTTCGCCGCGCACTCGGTGGCCAGCGGCTGGGTCGGGGCGCGGGCATCGGTGTCGGCCCGGGGCCAGGCGTCCGCGCTGTACCAGTTCGCCTACTACGGCGGCAGCAGCGTGGGAGGCGTGGCGGGCGGCGCCGCCTACGGCGCGTGGGGCTGGTCCGGCATGACGGTCTTGCTGTGCTGCTGGCTGGCGGTGGCCGCGCTCGCCGTCGGCCTCGCGGTTCCCGCGCGCAGGCGCGTCGCCGTCGCGCAGGCTTCGTGACGCCACGATCGGCGAAACGCGAAGGGCTGCCCGGTCAGGTCGCGTCGGAGTCGTACGGGGGGCGCTCGCCTGGGGCGAGCGGGCGCTGCTCGGGCTTCGGCGGGTCCGCCGGCTTCGGCTGGTAGCCGTTGCCGTTCGTGCTGCCGTTGGTGTTGGTGATGCCGTCGAGCGGGTTCTCCCCGTCGAAGAGGTGCTTGGTCACCGCCGTGCGCGGGTTGAAGTTGCGGATGCCGCGCAGGTCCTCCAGCGGCTTGCGCAGCTCGTCGAACTCCGGGCCGAGCTCGGACTTGATCTGCTCGCGTGCGCCGGTCGCGTACTCCTTGACCTGGCGAACCGTCTTGCCCAGCCACGCTGCGCCCTGCGGCAGGCGCTCCGGGCCGAGGATGAACAGCCCGACCACGACGAGAACCAGGAGTTCGGGCCAGCCGATGCTATCGAACACCTCTCGACTACCTCCGGGGCTTCGCGACTCGCGGACCAGCACCGCATGAGCTGGCAACGCCCCCAGAGTACCGACCGGGTGATAGCCGCAGGAGGGGGAAGTAACCCAGCACATGGCCTTCACGAACTGTTAGCTGCGCGTTCGGCGGGAAACCAGCGCCGGAGGCCGGAACCTCGGAGGTCGTCCAGCCTGCGGTATTCGCCTCGAGGGTGGCCACCGTCCGGGACCCGCGGCGGTGGCAGGGGCGCGTGTGTGGCGATTTCGCGCGAAATCGCCACCTGGCGCCCAGCTTGCGCGCGGGTCCCGCGCACCGGGTGCGCCCATCCGGGAACCGGGCGACCCGTGCGCTCACTTCAGGGTCACGGCCAGGACTAGTTCGCGGCCCTGCCGGACCACGGTCACCGGCACGCGCTCGCCGACCGGGTGCCGGTCGACGGCCACGATCAGGTCGTCGGCGCTGGCTACTTTGCGCTCGCCGATCTTGATGATCACGTCGCCTTCGGCGATCCCGGCCGCCGCCGCGGCGCTGCCGTCCTGCACGTTCTGCACCTGGGCGCCGTCGGCGAGCCCGTCGCTGACCGACTTGGCGTTGACGCCGAGGTTGGCGTGCTGCACGTTGCCGGTGCGGATCAGCTCCTGGGCGATGCGCCGGACGTCGTCGATCGGGATCGCGAAGCCCAGCCCGATCGAACCGCCCGCACCGCCGGCACCGAGGGTGCGGATCGCGCTGTTGATGCCGACCACCGCGCCGTTGCCGTCGACCAGGGCACCGCCGGAGTTGCCGGGGTTGATCGCGGCATCGGTCTGGATCGCGTCGATGACCGCGTTGGTGTCGGTGCCCTCACCGGCCAGCCGCATCGGGCGGTGCACCGAGCTGACGATGCCGGTGGTCACGGTGCCTGCCAGGCCCAGCGGCGAGCCGATGGCGATTACCTCATCGCCGACCGCCAGCCCGTCGGAGCTGCCGAGCTGGGCGACCGTCGGGTTGGACACCTCTACCTTGATCACCGCCAGGTCGGTCTTCACGTCCCGTCCGACGATCCGCGCCGGGGCCCGGGTGCCGTCGTGGAAGACCGTGGAGACCTGCGCGTTCGGGGTGTCGGCGGCCATCGAGACGACGTGGTTGTTGGTGACCACGTAGCCGTTGCCGTCGATGACCACCCCGGATCCGCTGCCGCCCTGCGCGCCGACGCGCACCTCGATCGACACGACGGCCGGAACGACGCGTTGCGCGACCGCAGCGACGGTGCCCTTCGGCCGGTCCTTGCCCTGCTCCACCTCGGCGAGGGTGACGTCGGGGTTGGTGAGCGGGTTGCCCTCCTCGGCGGTGATCCGGCCGAGGAGCCCGCCGGCCACGCCGACGAGCAGGGCGACCGCGGCGAGGATCGCAAGCGCGCGCGGGTGCACCCGGCGACCGAACAGGATCTCGCGGGCGCTCAGCAGGGGACCGGTTTCGGTGCGGTCAGGCTTCTTCTCGGGTTCCTCGACGAGGGCGGGCGGGCCGATCATCGCGGCCGCGGCCGGGTCACGCCACGGATCGCGCTCACCGGAGTTCCACAGCGCCGGCTCGTCGGCCGGCTCGGGTGTCATCGGCTGCTCGCCCGGCGCCCGCTGGAGGCGTTCGCCGCTGCGCGGCGGGCGGCTGAACGCCTGGGCCAGGGCTTCCGGCGGGGGCGGGGTCTGCTCGATGCCGCGCGCCGGCAGGTCGCGCCGGTTCGAGTCGAAGCTGCCGGTCACGCCCTTCGGACGGCCGAACACCGAGCTCTGCGACGGGTCGACCGGGGGTCGGCGCAGCGGGCGCGGGGCGAGGCGGGGCGGGGAGGCGTGCTGCGCTGGATGCGGTGGTTCGGCCGGTCTGCCGTGCACGGCGGTGCTGTCCGGGCCGGCTTGCTCGCCGTGAGCGGCGTGGGGTGGTTCGGCCTGCCCGTTCTGCGCGGCTGGGGGCGGGGTCACCGGTCCGGCGGGCACTCCCCGGGTGGGGTTCGCCGCGCCCTGCCACGGATGCACGGGTTGGGCGGGTCGCCCGTTGGGCTCCTGCTGGCCTGCGTGGGGTTGATCCCGACGTCCCTGGTCGGCGTCGGGGCCCTGCGCGGGCCTTCCTGGCTGGTCGCTCATCGCTCCCCGGGCATGCGGTCGGGACTCGTCCGTTCGAGTGGATCACACGGGCGGTGTGCCCATGCCACCGGCATGTGGGCCCACTGCCGGCACGCCCATTTTGCCGGGCGACCGGTGAAGTTCGTGTGGGAGCGGGCGAAGTCGCGGTCCTCGCCGGGAGGAGCGCTCAGTTTCCCGGTGGGGCGGGAGCCGAGGTCGTCGGTGCCGGGGGCGCGGACGAGGGCGGCTGGCCCGCGGCGACGTGCGGAGATGTCGGATGGCCGGTGCTCGGCTCGGCGGGCAGCGATTCGCGCGACGAAGCCGGTACGACGGCATTCGTGAACGCCTCGCCGGGCAGCGGATCCGGTGCGCTCGGGACCGGCCGCCCCTCTTCGTCGGTCGGCAGGTTCATGAAGGCGAGGGCGCCCAGCACCAGGCCGGAGAACACCACGCCGGCGCCCTGCCGGGTGCGGCGGCCGACCCGCCGCGACGGGGCGGCGTCGACGTCACGTGCAAAAGGGGACACGCTGCCAAAGGGCTGCTGGGTGCCGCCCAACGGCCTGCTGGACCCGAGCGTGGCCCCGTCGCCGAACCGCTTCGCCCGGTCCGGGCGGGCCACGGCGACCAGTTGGCCGTCGGCGGTCAGCGCCAAGCCGTCCGGCTGGCTCGGCAGGTCCGCGTGCGCGGGAATGGCCTGCAGGGCCTGCAGGAGCTTCGGTGAGATCGACGGCGTCTGGGCCGCCTGGACCGCGGCGCGGGCCTGCCGCTGGGCGGCGGCGTCCGCGGTGCACGCGGGGCAGTGGGCCAAGTGGGCTACGGCGCGATCCTGGGCGCTCGGGCTGAGCTCCCCATCTACCAATGCGACGATCGCGTCCAGCGCGAGGTGCTGCTCCGGCAGCCCCCACCCACGCAAAACCGTCATTCGTCAAACCTCCCGGGGATGCTCGCGGCGAGCTTCCAAGGTGGCCTTCAACATCTGGCGCCCGCGGTGGATCCTGCTTCGCACAGTACCCAGCTTCACGCCCAAGGTGGCGCCGATCTCCTCGTAGGAGAGCCCCTCGACGTCGCAGAGCACGACCGCCGCCCGGAACTCCGGTGGTAGCTCGTCCAGCGCCGCCTGCAGGTCGGGGTCGAGGAGGGTGTCGTTGAAGACCTGCTCCGGACTCGGGCCACCGCCGGGCAGCCGGTCGGTGTCCTCGGGTAGGCCCTCCATGCGCAGGCGGGACCTGCGGCGGGCCATGTCCAGGAACAGGTTCGTGGTGATCCGGTGCAGCCACCCCTCGAACGTTCCCGGCTTGTACGACGCGAGCGACCGGAACACCCGGATGAAGGTCTCCTGGGTCAGGTCTTCGGCGTCGTGCTGGTTGCCGGTCAGGCGGTACGCCAGCCGGTAGACCCGGTCGGCGTGCTGCCGGACCACCTCGTCCCACGTCGGCGGGGCCCAGGCGACCTCTTCCGCGGCGGGCGAGACGGTGCTGTGTTGGACACTTGGGGCCACACTCATCGGCTGTGTTGCCATCGGGCGAAAAGCCACCTCCTGCGCGGTTTCATCTCCAAGAACGGACATGTCGCCTCCGTTGTTCCCGGCGTTGTCGTCCTAGGAGACGCCGATGGGGTTGGTTATGACGTGCTTACTCTCGTATGCCCTGGTGAGGTAGCGATTAAAGGCGCCTGAGAACTGGCTGAGAACCTGATGTGATCCGGGTCTCACTTCGGCCCGCCGGAAACGGCCCACTAACGAATTCGGGCGCGCGGAACATCGCCGTGGGCAACGCCGATAACCTTTCGCGTTGTGATACCCGAGACGCCGGTGGGTGCCGGGCCCGTGGGCCGTGGGCAGGCGCGACACCGCTTGTCCGGCGCGCCGACCGGCGGTCCGACGGACACCTCGGTCGGGGCGTCGCCACTGCACGTGCTGCGGTTCCTGGCGGCGGCGTTGCGGGCCAAGGCCGTGGTGGAGGTCGGCACCGGGTCGGGCGAGAGCGCGTTGTGGCTGCTCCAGGGCATGCTCCCGGACGGCGTGCTGACCTCGATCGACGCCGACGCGGCGGCCCAGCGAGCGGCCCGCGTCACGCTGCGGGAGGCGGGCGTGCCAACGGGCCGGACCCGGCTGATCGCCGGCCGGGCGGTCGATCTGATGCCGCGGCTGACCGAAGGCGGCTACGACCTGGTGTCGGTGGGCATCGCGACCACGGACTACCCGAGGTACCTGGAGCTCGGCGTCCGGCTGCTGCGCCCGGGCGGGGTGATCGTGTTCGCGGGTGTTCAGCTGGCCAGCCCGGACACCCGGAGCGCCCTGGCCCTGGCCCTGCGAGACCTGGTCCGGGCCATCCAGGAGGACGAAAACCTGGTGCCCGTCACCCTCCCGACCGGCCCGGGCCTCCTCGCAGTCGCGAAGCACACGTGATTTTTTCGAGGTGAGGGGCACCCTTGAGCGGCTGTGCCACCCAAGCGTGCCCCTCACCTTTCACCCGGAAGCGTGGTGATCAGGCGGGGGAGACGCTGAGGAGCTTGCCCGCGAGGCCGCGCGCTCGGGTGGACAGGCGCTTTGCGATGTCGTTGAGGACCACCGCCGCCGGCGAGTCCGGGGCCTCCAGAACCAGCGGGGTGCCGTTGTCGCCCGCTTCGCGCAGCCGCGGGTCCAGCGGCACCTGGCCGAGCAGCGGCACGTCCGAGCCCATCGAGCGGCTCAGCGACTCCGCCACCCGCTGGCCGCCGCCCGAGCCGAAGACCTCCATCCGCTGGCCGTCCGGCAACTCCATCCAGGACATGTTCTCCACCACGCCGGCCAGCCGCTGCCGGGTCTGCATGGCGATCGCCCCAGCCCGCTCCGCGACCTCGGCCGCCGCCTGTTGCGGGGTCGTGACCACCAGGATCTCCGCGTTCGGGATGAGCTGGGCGGTGGACAGCGCCACGTCGCCGGTGCCGGGCGGCAGGTCGAGCAGCAGGACGTCGAGGTCGCCCCAGAAGACGTCGGACAGGAACTGCTGCAGCGCCCGGTGCAGCATCGGCCCGCGCCAGACCACCGGCGTGTTGCCGGGGGTGAACATGCCGATGGAGATGACTTTCACGCCGTGCGCCTGCGGCGGCATGATCATCTTCTCCACCTGGGTGGGCTTGCCGCCCGCACCCAGCATCCGCGGCACCGAGTGGCCGTAGATGTCGGCGTCGACCACGCCGACCGACAGGCCGCGCTTGGCCATCGCGGCCGCGAGGTTGACCGTCACGCTGGACTTGCCGACCCCGCCCTTGCCCGAGGCCACGCAGTACACCCGGGTCATCGAGCCGGGCTCGGCGAACGGGATGCGCGGTTCCTCGGCGCTGCCGCGCAGCATCTTGCGCAGCTCGGTGCGCTGCTCGTCGCTCATCACGTCGAGCTCGACCTGGACCGAGCTGACGCCCTCGACGGCGGACACGGCGCTGGTGACCCGCTGCGTGATCGTCTCCCGCATCGGGCAGCCCTGGACCGTCAGGTACACCTCGACCGTCACGGCGCCGGCGGTGCCGATGGACACGCTCTTGACCATGCCCAGGTCGGTGATCGGCCGGCGGATCTCCGGGTCCTCGACCTGGCTGAGGGCCTTCCGGACGGCGTCCTCGGTGGGCGCGGACTGCGTACTGGTCACGGTTACCTCGGCAAGCTGGAGTTGCGGACGTGGTCGGTGGTCGCTTCGGACGACGCCGTGCGCCGACCTCGAAGGTTCTCACACCGCGCGGTGGGCAATCCCAATGCTACGGACCGGTAGCCCGCCGGGAACAGGGTCGCCCGCGCTGGTCGGCGGGACTCGCCGAGCAGAACGCGATTCTTGTTCGGGGGCGCTGCGCAGTCGAGTGAACGCGTTCCGTAATATCAATCTTCGTGGCCGAGACGGCTCTTGATCGATTACCGACTCGAAGTGAATTGTTGGCGTACCGCAGTTTCCTCCGCGCGCACGCCAGGGTCACGCGCTGCCTGGAAGGCGACCTGATCGCCGAGCAACGGCTCACGCTCGCCGCCTACGACGTCCTCGAGGCGCTGGCAGAAGCCCCCGAACAGCGGCTGCGGATGACCGAACTCGCGGACGTCGTGCTGCTGTCCCGTTCCGGGGTGACCCGGTTGGTCGACCGCCTCGAACGGCTCGGGCTGGTGCGCCGGGTCCGGGTCGATTCGGACGGGCGCGGTGTGCAGGCCGTGATCACCGAACGTGGCGAAGCGCGGTTGCAGCTCGCGGCCTCGACGCACCGCACTGGGGTGGCGCGGTACTTCCTGTCCGCGACCGCGGGCGAGCTGGAGGCACTGATGCGCACCTGCGAGCGGCTAGCCGACGGGGGTGTGCCGTCGCCGCCGGGGCAGCGTGCGCAAGCATGAGGTCGTGCACGATGCGAACTCCACCGCTCCCGAACAGCTGATCCGGGCAGTCGGCCTGGTCCGGTTCGTGGACCGGCGATTGCTGCTGGTCCGCGCCGGCTACCAGGCCGCGTTCTACCTGCCCGGCGGCAAGATCGACCCCGGCGAGACCGAGGTGCAGGCCCTGCACCGGGAGGTGCGGGAGGAGCTCGGCGTCGGGCTGGTGGGGGCGGATTTCTTCGGCCGCTACGTCACCGACGCCGTCGGTCAGGGAGACGGCGTGCAGGTCGAGCTCAGCTGCTACACGGGCGAACTCGACGGGGCCCCCGAGCCGGCCGCCGAGATCGCCGAACTCGCCTGGTGCACCCGCGAGGAGTACGTGGCCCACGAGGTCACGGCCCCGGCGATCGTCGCCCTCTTCGCCGACCTCGACGGCGGTTCCAATGGAGAACAGCGCGCTGGTTCCCATTGAGCGTTTTCCAACCTCTTCTTGCGTTGCGGTGCGGGGAAACCTCAGCGGCCTTCTTGACTCCGGGTACCAATCGCGACGTCCGGGCTGTCCTCGCGAGAAGGCCGCTGAGAACCTGCGGCGGTGCACGCTGCGACGGTGGGCCAAGGCGGCTATGCCGCTTGCGGCAGCCTGGTGGGACTTCCAGCGTCGCGGCTGCGATCGGCCAGGACGAAAAACGCTCAATGGAAAATCGCACTGGGTTCAAATCGCACTGGGTTCAAATCGCACTGGGTTCAAATCGCACTGGGTTCAAATCGCACTGGGTTCAGATGTCGTCGGCGTCTCGGAAACTGGTGCGGATTCGGCGTTTCTCCACTTCGCTCCGCAGGCCGGGGACTTCCTCGCGCAGCCGATCCAACTCGGTGCGCAGGTAGTCGCGGGTGGCCACCTCGCCGATCGCCAGCCGCAGCGCGGCGAGTTCGCGGGCGAGGTAGTCCGTGTCCGCCTTGGTCTGCGCCGCCCGCACTCGGTCCTCCTCCAGCGAGACCCGGTCCCGATCGTCCTGCCGGTTCTGCGCGAGGAGGATCAGCGGGGCGGCGTAGGAGGCCTGGGTGGAGAAGGCAAGGTTGAGCAAGATGAACGGGTAGGGGTCCCACTGCAGGCTGACCGCGAACAGGTTGACCGCGATCCAGACGACCACGAACACCGTCATCCAGAACAGGAACTTGCCGGTGCCGAGGAACCTGGCGATCCGCTCCGAGATCTGCGCGAACAGCTCCGGGTCGAACGAGACGGTGAACCGGTGCGGCGGGCGGGGTTGGTCGAGTCGGCGGTGGGTCAGCAGTTCGGGCATCAGAGCGCCTCCTGGTCCGTCGGGCCGGTCTCCGGTTCGGGAAGTCCGCTCTCCCGCCAGTTCTCCGGCAGCAGGTGGTCGAGCACGTCGTCGACGGTGACCGCGCCGATGAGGTGCTCCTCGTCGTCGAGCACCGGCCCGCACACCAGGTTGTAGGCGGCGAAGTAGCGGGTGACGTCGGCCAGCGACGCCCCGGCCGGGAGGCTCGCGAGATCGGTGTCCAGCGCGCCGGCGACCAAAGTGGACGGTGGTTCGCGGAGCAGCCGCTGGATGTGCACGCAACCCAGGTAGCGGCCGGTCGGGGTGGCCGACGGCGGGCGGCAGACGAACACCAGGCTGGCCAGCGCCACCGGCAGGTCCGGGTTGCGCACCATCGCCAGCGCCTCGGCGATGGTCGCGTCCGGTCTGACCACGATCGGTTCCGGTGTCATCAGGCCGCCTGCGGTGTCGAAGGAGTACGCCATCAGCCGCTTGACCGGTGCCGATTCCTCCGGCGCCATCAGCCCGAGCAGCCGCTCCTTGTCCACTTCGGACAGCTCGGCGAGCAGGTCGGCCGCGTCGTCGGGGTTCATCGCCCCCAGCACGTCCGCCGCTCGCTCGTCGTCCAGGTACGCCAGCAGGTCCTTCTGGTCCTCGTCGGGCAGTTCCTCGACGACGTCGGCGAGCCGCTCGTCGTCCAGCGCCTCCGCGACTTCGTAGCGGCGCTTGGTCGGCAGCTCATGCAGGGTGCTCGCGACGTCGACCGCGCGCATCGTGTCGAACATGGCGAGCAGCTGCTGCACGCCCTGCGGCTGACCGGTCAGCTCCGCGACCGCCAGCCCGGTGACCTGGTCCCAGTCCAGCACCTGGGTCGGGCCGCGGCGGCCGAGCCGCCCGGTGCGCTCCCGAACCGCGAGCTTGGCCAGCTGCCAGTCGCGGGTGCGGATCTGCTCCATCGCGACGTCGACCAGGACCGCGGGCGCCCCGGTGGAGTCGATGACGACCCGGGCGTCGAGCAGTTGGCCGAGCACCAGCAGTTCGTTGGGGCGCTGGTGGAAATGGCGGAGGTTCACCGTGCCGGTCGCCAGCGTCACGGCGCTGGATTCGATGCGGGTGACCCGCAGCATCGGCACGAAGATCCGGCGCCGGGTTGGCAGCTCGACGACCAGGCCGAGGACGCGCGGCGGCTGCCGCCGGGCGCTGAGCCCGGCGACGACGTCGCGCACCCGACCGATCGATTCGCCGTCCGGCCCGAACACCGACAGGCCGGCCATCCGGGCCGCGAAAACCCTGGTCGCGGCTGCCACGTGGATCAGGCTATGCACTCTCCGTGCCGTCCGCTGCCCGGGCGGAACGGCGCGGCGCCGCCGCTCGGGCACGGGACTGTGCCGCCGGGCACTTGTCCGGCCCAAGCGGCGGCGTGCGTGGTACACACGCAGCGACTCGCGATGCCAGAGGAGGACAACGTGGACGGTCGACGTGCCCGGCGGAGCTGCCTGGCGGTGCCGGGTTCCAGCGCGAAGATGATCGACAAGGCGCGCGGGCTGGCCGTCGACCAGTTCTTCCTGGACCTGGAGGACGCGGTGGCGCCGCTGGCGAAGGCCGAGGCGCGCGACCGGATCGTCGGCGCCCTCAACGAGGGTGGCTGGGGCGAGAAGATCCGCTCGGTTCGGGTCAACGCGTTGGACACCGAGTGGACCTACCGGGACGTGGTGACCGTCGTGGAGGGCGCGGGCGCCGAGCTCGACACGGTCATCCTGCCGAAGGTGAGCACCCCCGAGCACGTGCGCTGGCTGGACCTGACGCTGACCCAGATCGAGCGGGCCATCGGGCTGGAGGTCGGCCGGATCGGCATCGAGCCGCAGATCGAGGACGCCCGCGGCCTGGTCGAGGCGGACGCCATCGCCGCCGCTTCGCCGCGGGTGGCGGCGCTGGTCTACGGGCCCGCCGACTTCATGGCCTCGATCAACATGCGGTCGCTGGTCGTCGGGCACCAGCCGCCGGGCTACGACGTTGGCGACGCCTACCACTACATCCTGATGCGCATCCTGACCGCGGCCCGCGCGGCCGGGGTGCAGGCGATCGACGGGCCGTACCTGCAGATCAAGGACGTCGAGGGACTGCGCCGGGTGGGTGGCCGGTCGGCGGCGCTGGGCTTCGACGGCAAGTGGGTGCTGCACCCGGCGCAGGTGGACGCGGTCAACGAGCTCTTCTCGCCGCGCCAGGGGGATTACGACCACGCGGAGAACATCCTGGACGCCTACGAGTGGCACACCTCGGCGGCCGGTGGCAAGCGGGGTGCGGCGATGCTCGGCGACGAGATGATCGACGAGGCGTCCCGCAAGATGGCGCTGGTGATCGCGGGCAAGGGCCGCGCGGCGGGCATGACCAGAACGGACCGCTGGACCCCACCGGAATCCTGAGCCGGTTTCCAGGCTCGTTCTGCGCGACGGTTCCGGTGGCTTCCCCCAACGGGAGTGGCCTGGTTCCGCCTCGCCAACCGGTGTGAAGCGAACGGCCTGTTCGCGTCGGTAGGAGCCTGTTGCAAAATTACGCCCACCACGGACCGTGATCGATCGATCACGGCTGAGATGGCCACTGGCGGACAAACGGCGGCGATCGAGACTGATTTGGTACTTCGGTTCAGTCGTTTTCGCCGAAAACGCAACAGGCTCGTAGGCGACACAAACGGTCCGTTCGCTCCATTCACGTGCAGCACCCTCCCAAGCAGCTTCTACCGCGCCGGCAAACACTCACGGCCTTGCGCCTGCGGAAACAGATTTCCCGGTGCGGCCGTTCGCGTGGTGGCGTTGCACCGTCGGGGTTCGCTTCGGTGGCGGAAGGGTTGAGTTCACCCTGTTGCGGCTCGGTACCGCCGATCCGCGCGGTAGGTTTCGGATGATCCTCAGACGTCGATCGAGAGGGCGGGCTCCGAGGTGGCCACCGCGGCAGGAGCGGTTAACGAGCAGGAACTGCGCTTGGCGCTGGCGATGCGCGGCGGCGCGAGCATGGCAGTGTGGATCGGCGGCGCGGTCGCCGAGATCAACCGGGTCCGCGAGGCGGTGGCGGACTCCCGGGCATCGGCGGACGGCGATTCGACTGGTACCCATCCGTGGGCGGCGCTGGCGAAGCTGTCCGGCTACGACTCCGTCGCGGTCGACGTGCTTGCCGGGGCCTCGGCAGGTGGCCTCAACGCGACGCTGCTGTCGGCGACGCTGGTCTACGGCATGCCCTTCGACCGGATGCGCGAGGTGTGGGTGCGGCTGGGTGACGTGGAGGCCATGTCCCGGCCGGTCCCGAAGTTCTGGCAGCACCGCCCACCGTCACTGCTGGAGGGCGATCGCTACTTCCGCGCCGAACTCGCCGACGTCATCACCGACAACGTGCCAGTGGCGGCGGAGCGCCCCGGCAACCAAGCCGACCTGCTGCTGACCGCCACGCTGCTGGACCCGATGCTGGAGCAGCGCTTCGACGGCCGCTCAGGGCCGATGCTGCAGGAGCGGCGCACGGCGTCGTTCCGGTTCCACCATCGGGGGAAAGCCGGCGATCCACTGTCGGATTTCGGCGCGGGCGACGACTTCGCGGCCACGGTGCTGCGGCTCGCCCACGCCGCCCGCTCGACGTCGTCGTTCCCGTTCGCCTTCGAGCCCGCGCAGGTGCGCTCGTCGCTCGGCGAGCCGCCGGACAGTGAGCCGAACATGGTCGGGCTGTTCTCCGAAACCGCCGCCGATCCGAAGCTCCCGCCGTTCCGGGTCATCGACGGCGGCGTGCTGGACAACATCCCGGTGACGGCGGCGATCGATGCGATCACGGCCGCGCCCGCGGACCGGCCGACGCACCGGTGGCTGCTCTACCTGAACCCGGACCCCGTCGCCTCGCACGGCCAACGCCGCGAGCCCGGGCTGGCCGTGCCGGTGACCGCGACGGCCCTGAAGGCCCGGCTGTCCCAGGAATCGTTGCTCGCCGACCTCGACGCGCTGGACGAGCATAACCGCGTAGTCGAGCGAACAGCCCTGCGTCGCAAGGCGTTGTTCGCCCCGTTGCGCGCCGCGCCGGGCGACGAGCGGGCGTCGGTGCTGGCGCAGCACGTCGACGCGGTTGCGCCGGACAACGCGGTGGTGCGCGCGGAACTGGACGCCCAGGTGGTGTACCGGCTGCTCACCGAGCCCGCGGGCACCGAGGACGGCAAGCTGCTGCCGCCGGTGGTCGGCGATCCGCTCGCGGAGTGGTCGGCGCAGGCGAGGACGCAGCTCGCGCGACGCCTTTCGGCCGGGCTCGGCAGCGATGCCACCACGCGCGTCTTCGACGACGCGCGCGGCCTGCTCACCGCGGTGCAGGAATGCCTCGGCTGGGCGTGGGACATCGAACGCTGGGCGCCGGAAAGCCGCGAGATCGGGCGCTGCAAGTCCGTGCTGTACCGGCTGCGGAGCTTCGGCGAGGTGCTGGAGGGGCACGCCGACCGGTACTGGATCAACGGCGCGAAGCTGGAACCGATCGTCGAGACCGCCGAACTCGACGAGTGGGTGCAGCGCGTGCTGCTCCGCCGGACCAGGCTGCAGCACCGGTTGCCGTCCCCGATCCAGCCGCTGCTGGGCGCGCTCCTGCGCGCCGTCGAGAAAGGCGAGGACTTCCAGCGGGAACTCGCGGAGTTCGCGGGCGAGCTGATGTCCATCGTCGAATCTTCGGGCGCGGACGCGGTCCCGGACGACGCCGGGGTGGACGCGGTCGCCCAGGCTCGAGCGGTGCTGCACCGGGTCGCAGACAGGCTGGCCGCCGCGGCACCGCCGCGCGAGCACGTCGACGAACCGCAGCAGATCGGCTACTCGCTGCTGGAGCGCAGCGACCGGCGACCGGCGACGTTGCGGCAGCTGGTGGTCCTCACCGCTCCGCTGGACGTCGGCCGGGTCCCGGGAACGCGGATCAACCTGCTGCGCGTGGTCAGCGACGAACAGAGCCCGCTGCCGTTCACCGCGCTCCGGCGCGACGAAGCTGCGCCGCTGCGGATCGCGGACAAGATCCGCGGCCTGGACGTGGGCAACTTCGGCGCGTTCCTGTCCGCGAAGTGGCGGGCGAACGACTGGATGTGGGGGCGGATGGACTCCGCCGCCGCGCTGGTCCGGTTGCTCGCCGACCCGACGCGGTTGGCGCAGCGCCACGGCGGCTCGGAGGAGCTCGGCGACGCGCTGCAGGCGATCGTCTCCCGCCCGACGGAGGCGGAACTCGGGGAGCTTGGCGAGGAGCAGGCCAAGCAGTGGCGCGGGTTCCTGGCCGAGGTGTGGGCGAGGCACGCGGAGGAGGTGCGCGCCGAACTCGACGCGCTGTTCGCCAACCCGGACGACGAGCACGCGCTGACCGAGACCCGGCGGCTGCTCACCGAGCGGCTGCAGTGGACGATCGCCGCAGCAGAAGTCCCTTTCGTGGCAAGTGTTTCGCCCGGGGCCGACCCGGACGGCGGTCGCAAGCCGCCGTTGCCCGAGCCTGCACAGCTGTCCAGCCAGGTGGAGCGCTACGACGTCGGCCGCCAGCGGTTCGCCGACCTCGGCGAGCCGCGGGCGCTGTCGATGGCGACGCGCTTCGGACTGCTCGCCTACCGCGCCGCCCGCCCCTCCGGGCGCGGCGTGCTGCCGTGGTTCGGGCGTCGGGCGATGACGCTGATCAAGCCGCTGCTGATGGCGATCTTGTACGCCGTCGCCGCCCCGCGCCGCGCGGCGCTGCTGGGCTTCCTGGCGGCCAGCGCCGTGACGTTCACCGGCATCGGGCTGGGGTCGCTACCCGGGACGCGGATCCTTTCCGCCGAGCAGCACGAGTCGGCGTTCCAGAGCTCGTTCGTCGTATCAGCCGGTCCGTTCGCGCCAGGTGCGGCGGAAGCGCCGATGCTCGCCCCGGCCGTCGCCTGTCCGGAATCCGGCACCGGCTCGGATGTCGCGTGCGCGGACAGCTTCGGTTGGTTCGGCGGAGTGCCCGGGAACTGGCTGGTCGTGGCCGACTTCTCCGGTACGTCCTTCGGCGCCGGCGCACTGCTGGCGATGCTGTTCACCGTGGTCTTCGCCGTGTGGTCGGGGTGGCTTCTGGCGCACCGCTTCGGCCGCGGCTTGGCGCGCTGGCTGCCCTCGGCGTTCATCGCGGCGGCGCTGCTGGCGGCCGAGTTCTGGCTGTTCACCACCGGATTCCGGCTCGGCCCCCTCGGGCTGGCGCTGGTCGCAGCGCTGCTGACCTGGCCCGCAGCGGTGGCCTACCGCAGCGCCGCGCGCGTCGGTGCATCGGTGCTGACGCTGCTGGTGTTCGTCGGCGTCCTGTGGCTGTGCGAGCCGAACGCCTTCAGCGGCGGGGGCTGGATCGTCCTGTCGACGGGCTTCACTGCCTACGCCCACATGGTCCTGGTCGGCACCGTCGACGTCCTCGCGCCGCGGCCCAGGCGACGTGCCGATTTCGCGCCGAAGGCGCCGCCACGGACGATTACGCCCGAAGCGGAGCTTTCCGATCTCGTCTGAGTGCCTGTTTCCGGGCTCCGTTGTCGCAGGTCGGGTGTCGTGAATGCGAGAACGGGCCCTAGCCGGTTTTCGCACTCGCGACAGGTGAGACCGCTCCCAGCCGCGGCGGTTCCGCCCCACCGCCCGGCTGCGGTAGACGACGTAGGGCCGGAACAGGTAGCGCACCGCGGCGAAACCGCTGAAGGCGTGCACCAGCCGGGTGAACGGGAACAGCGCGAACAGCAGCATCCCCACCAGGATGTGCGCCTTGAACGACCAGGGCACGTCCACCGTCAGCGCCACATCGGGCTGCAGGACGAAGATGCTGCGGAACCACGGCGAAACGGTGGCGCGGTAGTCGTAGCCCTCGGTGATGCCGTTGGCCAGCACCGTGGTCAGCAACCCGAGCACGATCGCCCCGACCAGCACCAGGTATATCGCCTTGTCGTTGACGGTCGTCGCGGAGAACACCGGCCCGTTGCGGCGCCGCCGGTAGATCAGTAGCGCCACCCCGACCAGCGTGCAGATACCGGCCAGCGCGCCGAGCCCGACCGCCACCACGTGGTAGAGCCGCTCGGAAACACCGAGTGCGGAGGTCCACGATTCCGGGACGAGCAGCCCGACGACGTGGCCGACGATCACCACCAGCAGTCCGAAGTGGAACAGCGGGCTGGCGAACCGCAGCAGCCGCGATTCGAGCAGTTGCGAGGACCGGGTGGTCCAGCCGAACCGGTCGTACCGGAAGCGCCAGATCGAGCCGACCATCAGGATCGAGATCGTCGCGTACGGCGCGGCCCCCCACAGCAGCTCTCAGGTGCTCATCGGCGGGCTCCCGTCTGCTCGGCAGTCGTTTCCGGGCGGCCGGCCCCGCGTCGACCGCGCGCGTACACCGTGCCCTGGTCGTGCAGGGCCTTCGCGAGCAGCGCGAGCCCGGCGTGGTGGTTGACCAGCAGCGCGGTGCCCAGCGCTTCGTCGGTCGTGGCGGCGAACTCCAGCACCACCGTGAGGTGGTCCGGCAGCTCGTCCTCGGGTGGCAGCACCCCGGCGGACCGGTAGATGCGCTTGAAGTCCACGATGGCTCGCCCCCGGTTCCGGGTGTCGCCGGTGGACCAGTAGCTCAGGTACTGGCAGCAGCGCCGCCGCAGGTCGAAGGTCTCGACGTAGTGCTGCTGCGCGGCCAGCAGCGTCGTCGCGTCCAGGTGGTCCACCAGTTCGCGGAGCGGCGCGCCGTACTGCGGCGGGAGTTCCGCACCGGCCTCCCGCAGCTGCGGCAGCAGCGCGCGCAGCGGCTCGTCCGGGTAGGCCAGCAGGTATGCCGCGATGCGGTGCGTGAGAGCGCGGGAGCGGTCGAAGCCCATCAGCGGTCCTCGTCGTTGCGCGGGAACAGGCCCTCGGGCGTGCCGCGCCCGTCCCAGTTGAGCAGGTTCACGCAGCGCGAGCCGTCCGGCGCGGTGAAGTGCTCCGCGCCCTGCTGCTGCTTGAGCAGGTGGAAGTTCTCCACCGACATCGGCACCGGCTGACCGGAGGACTCCCCGAACGGCCCCGATCCGTACATGCCGATGCACAAAAGGCCGACGCGGCCGTAGCGGGCGATCGTCTTGGTGAGCATGAGGTCGTCGGCGGCCTCGACCAGTTCGTTGACCAGCTTGGTGGCCAGGGTGTATTTGACCCGGAACCCAGCCATCGCGGCCTCGGTGCCGAGTGCGATCAGCAGGTCGGACTTGCCGGTGCCGGAGTCGCCGATAAGGCAGAGCGGCAGCCCTTTCTTGACCCATTCGCAGGTGGCGAGGGTGTGGATGACCGCGGGGTCGATGTTCGGGTTCTCGTCGAAGTCGAACCCCCGCAACGACTTCTCGCGCGGGAATGCCGCGGCCTTGATGCGGCGTTCGGAGCGGCGGCGCGCGCGGTCGCGCATTCGGCCATGAGCAGTTCGGCGAGGAATCCGCGGTAGGACATCTGGTCCCGGCCGGCGGCGTCGGCGATGTCGGGGAACTGGGCGCGGATGGTCGGCAGCCGCAGCGCCCGGCAAGCCGCGGGCCGATGACTCATGGGCGGGCCGCTCCTCGGTCGGTATCGGCGAGCTGGCCGAGCGTCGCCTCGTGCTGCTCACCCCCGACTTCCGGCCACGGGCGCTGCTCGACGCCGCGATGGACGCCGCCGCGGTCGGCTATGGCGAGCACGTGGAGGTCACCGACGCGCAGGTCGCCCAGGCCATCGTTGACTGGGGCGGCCCCGGAGGCGCAAGCAGAGTGGGCCGCCCCAATCACGCGGCGATGGAGGCCCGGCGGTCGCACGCGGGTGGTCATTCGGTGGGCTGAGGGGACGCGAACCCCTGACACCCTGAACTGACTCGGTTGGTGCTCGTCGTTCGGCGGATCTCGACGCTTCTCGGCGATGTACCGTCTGACCTAGGGAGATGCTCCGAATCGGAACAGTGACGACCTCGATGCTATCCCCCGATCTCGGCCCATCTCGACCCGATTTGGGGCAGATCGTGCGTCCAAAGTGCCCAATACTTGGCGACCCCCGAGGAGCCTTTCCATTGCGCGGATGATGGCACCACTCGCTGCCCGACCGCGACGAGTCGACGAATGTGTCTCAACTTGTTTCACGGCTCAGCCAGAACACCATGGCTGAGCCCGTGGACCAATTCGACGCCGTCGACGTCGGCGTACGCCGGACACACACCGCAGTGGTCGCCATGATTGCCACCTGGGTCACCGTCGCCCTCTTGCTCGAGTTAGTGGCCGCAGGCGACAACCGTGGCTTGTTCGTCGTGCCCGATCTGGTCGTCACTGCGAGCGCCGCGATGGGCCTAGGCTTGGACACCCTCCTCGGCCACCCGCACCGCGACCACGCCGCTGACCGCCGTCGGCGGCGGCCGCCGTGGTCTCGTGCGCCGTCGTCGCCGGTCAGCCACCGCTCACCGCGCCAGCGCCCATGGAAGCCACCGGCCGACGCGGTGCCGCGTATCGCCCGGTGGCAATACCGCTTGCTCCCTACGACGCGGACGCAATCAGGGTGTCCGCCAACGCCGCCTCAGTCGCGTCAAAGACGACCTCACCGCCGATCAGGGTGCGCGAAACGGGAATGACGCCAATCTCGCTTGTATCCACCACGGTCGGGTCGGCAGCCAGTTGAACAAGGTCGGCCAACTTGCCGACGGCGATGCTGCCCCGGCTGTCCTCGTTGAATCCGGCGTAGGCCGAGTGCACGGTGTAGCTGCGCAGCGCCTCCATCACGTCGATCTGCTCGGCACCTGGGAATCGGGCTCCGGTCTCGGTCACGCGCTCCGCCATGGCCTGGATTCCGAGGAGCGGAGCCCCTTGGACGACGGGCCGGTCGCTGCTCCCGGGGACCACGATGCCGGCCTCGCGGAAGGACCGCTGACGGTACGCCCATGCAGCCCGGTTCTCGCCCAACGCCAGCCGCATCTGGTCGCCGAACTCGCGAACGAACTGAGGCTGGGGCACAGGGATCACTCCCAGCCGCGCCATCCGGGTGAGCTGACCGGGAGAGAGCACGGCGCAGTGCTCGATGCGGTGACGGGCGTCCAGGCGCGGGTATGCCGCCTGGGCTTGTGCGAAGGCATCGAGAGTCAGGTCGATGGCCCGGTCGCCGATGGCGTGTGCGGCGACCTGCCATCCTGCGCGGTGCGCCCGGCTGATGAGTGTCCTGAGCCGGTGTTCGTCATCTTGGAGATAGCCGACGTTGGCGGTGTCGTGCTCGTACGGCGAGCACATCGCTGCGGTGTGGCCGACGAGGGAGCCGTCCATGAAGATCTTCATTGCACCGAGGGCGAGCCGGTCGTCGCCGAATCCGGTGGCGATTCCGAGATCGAGCCCGAAGTCGACGACGTCCCTGTCCGCGTGATCCAGGTCGTGGAGAACGTCGCTGGTGACCATCAGCTGCGTGCGTACGCGCAGCCGATTCTTCAACACGGCCTCGTGGTAGGCGCGGGCCTCGATCGGACTCTTCCCGATCCATCCACCGCCGACGCCGGCTTCGGTGACACTGGTCAGTCCCTCAGCGACGTAGACGTCGGAGGCGGCGCCGATCGCATGGACAAGCCGCTCGACCGGATAGGGCAGGGTGAGCGCCTGGACCAGGTTCTGCGCCTGCTCCTCCAGGAGTCCGTTCGGGCGGCCATCGACGTCGCGCCCGATGATCCCGCCGGCCGGATCGGTGGCGTCCGGGTGTGTCAGGCCCAGGCGCTCAAGGACCGGGGTGTTCACCACGCACATGTGTCCCGAGCGGTGCTTGAGCCACACCAGGCGACCGTCGGCGATCTTGTCGAGGACCGAGCGGTGAGGGTGTGACCCGAGGACGTTCTGGTCGTAGCCGGAGCCGATCACCCAGCCGTCAGCCGGCGTGTCGTGCACCACGCGTTCGATGCGACCATAGAGGTCATCGAGGCCGGCTGCGCCGCTCAGATCGACTTCATCGAGCGAGAGCCCGAACCAACCCATGTGATTGTGGGCGTCGTGGAATCCCGGAAGCAGGGTCTCTCCACGCGCGTCGATCACGTGGCCGGCCTTGGCTGATGCCGGGATGTCGGCGTCGATGGCGGCGATCCGTCCCCCGAAGATGGCGACGTCTCTTGCGCGGGGCCGGCGGTGATCCATGGTGATCACGTTCGCGTTTCGGATGATGAGGTCGAACACTCACATCTCTCCATCATTTTGGTTGCCCGACTTGATCGGGCGGTCTGCGGGCATGCCGCGTCACGTCGCACGCGAAGGTGGTGCTTCGCGTGCGACGCGCGACGCGACGCAGCGGGCGGGTTTGACAGACCGTGCAGGGCTACTCCGCGTCGCGGTCGGGTTGGGCGACCCAACCTTGGGACCAGTCCGACCACGCGGTGCTCCGCAGATGCACCGCGTCGATGCACCAGACCCCGTCGACCTTGGCGAACTCGGCCTCGTAGTCACCCAGCAGAAGGACTGCGGCGGGCTCGCCGGCGGCCATCGTGCACAGGTCCGTCAGCTTCCAGCGCCCGGTGGCGCGGACCCGGTCATCCGACAGGTCGAGGTAGTCGTTCGTCATGGCGTGGTGACGGAACGGTGAAACGGCGTAGAGGTTCTCGAAGAAGGAGCGAATCGCAGCCCGTCCCTCGTACCGACCGAAGTTGCCGGGGCCGTGGGCCTCCCATACCGCGGTCTCGGTATGCAGTTCCGAGATGGAGTCGCCGGAGTCCTCGGTGTCAGCAAGGTGTGCGTAGTGTGCCCAGAGCGTGCGGATCGCGAGGGTGTCCTCGATGCGGGCGATTCGCTCCTCGAGCGACAGGTCGTCCCGACTTCCGCGAAGGTCGACTCTCATTGGTCCTCCGATGTGTCTGTCGTGGATCTGGTCAGCTGCGGAACTGCTGGCGGACCCAGCCCTGGTCGAGGTTGGACGACTGGCCGATGTTCACCTTCACGTGCTTGAACTTCCAGACACCATCGACCTTCTCGTACTGGTCCGCATAGGTTCCGGAAAGGATCACGGCGTCACGCTCCGCGGGGTCGCTCACCCCCGTCATGGTGGCGAGCTCGAGGATGTACCACTTGCCGCTCGCCGTGGTCTCGTCGTGGACCGTGATCACGGGGCCGATCATGTAGTGGAGGGCCCAGAGGATCTCCTGGCCGACGTTCTCCATGAACTTCCGGATCTCGGCGTGGCCACGGTGGACGCCCCAGCTGTTCGTGAACTCCCAGACGGCGTCCTCGGTGAAGAGGGCTGCCATCGCGTCGGGGTCGTAACCCAGGTCGCACGCCTCGGCATAGGCGCCCTTGAGCGCGCGGATCGCCTCGATGTCTTCGACGATCCGGGCCTGCTCCTCCAACCGGAGGATGCGCTTCTCGAGGTCGGCGAGTTCAGTCATGGTGTCGCCTTTCTTGTGGTGATGGATGAAGAGCGCAACGGTCGGGTCAGAGCTTCTGCTTGATCCAGTACCGGACGGTCTCGAGACCGGCAGCCGCTACCAGGACGGCGCCGGTGAAGATGCCGGCGGTGTCGGGGCCGTAGTTGAGCAGTGTGAGGCCGTTGCGCAGGATCGCGATGATGACGACGCCGAGGAGGACGCGCAGCACGCTGCCGGGGCCACCGGTGAACGGCACGCCGCCGACGAGGATCGCCGTCAGCACCGTCACCTCGAATCCGACGCCGAGGGTTCCGGACGGCACGCTGTCGAGTCGGGCGCCCTGCAGAATGCCGGAGAGACCGACGAGCAGCCCGAGGACGACGTACAGGCCGATGACGATGGGCTTGACGCGGATGCCGACCAGATAGGCCGCGCGCGGGTTGACGCCGATCGCGACGATACGGCGGCCCAGCGGCAGCCAGTTGAGGACGACCAGAGCGCACACCGCGACGACGATGGCGGTCCACCCCAGGTAGGAGACCCCGAGGAAGGATCCTGATCCGAACTCGGAGACCTGCGGCGGGAAGCCGTAGAGGGAGTCAGGTGCGAGGAATTGAGCCACGCCTCGCGCCGCGGCGAGCATGCCCAGCGTGACGACGATCGGCGACAGCCCCATCCAGCCGATCAGGACGCCGTTGGCCAGCCCGCAGAGAAGCCCCACCAGCAGCCCGACGACGATCCCGGGCACGAACCCTGCGCCATTGAAGGTCAGGCCCGCGGCCACGGCTGAGACCGCCATGACGGACCCGACCGAGAGGTCGACGTAGCCGGCCATGAGCAGAAGGGCAGCCACGACGGCGACGATGAACGTCGTCGCGTTCTGGGTCAGCATCGCCGTAAAGTTGGCCGTGGTCAGGAACGACTGGGTCGCGACGCCGAAGTACACGATCAGCGCCACGGCGGCGATGGGCATGAACAGATCGATCAGCTTCAGCCATCGGCCGGAGATGCCCGGCCGGGTGGTGTCGCCCGTTCGGGTCTGAGGTGCTGACGTCTCGGTGATGGTGCTCATTTCGCACTTCCTTCGTTCTGAAAGTCGACGCTCTGCGCGAGCGCGATGATCGCCTCCTCGCCGTCCTCCGGCCTGAGGACGCCGGCGACGGAACCGTCGGCGAGGACCACGACCCGATCGGCGAGTGCGACCACTTCCTCCGGATCGCCGCTCGCGACGAGCACGGCGTGTCCCTGCCGCGCGGCGAAGGCGCGGATGAGTTCGTACAGCTCGTGGCGTGCGCCGATGTCCACGCCCTGCGTCGGCTCATCGAGCAGCAGCACTCGGGTGCTGCTGAGATCGTCGACCCACCGAGCGACGGCGAGCTTCTGCGCGTTGCCGCCCGAGAAGCTGGTGACGTCGAGCCGCGGGTTGTTCGGGTGGAGCTGGACGTCGGCGGCGGTGCCGTCGAACGCCTCGGACTCGGCGCGCCGACGTCGAAGACCTCGTGCCAGTCGGTTGAAATGCGGCATCAGGACGTTCTCGAGGGCGGACATGCCTGGGAACAGCGACTGCGCCTTCCGGTCGGAGGCGACCAGCGAGATGCCGACGGCCTGGGCGGCCGATGGAGAACGAGGGCTGACGGGGCGGCCGTCGAGCGTCACCTCACCTGCGAGGTGGGGGCTGGCGCCGACGAGCGTTTCGAGCAGGTTGGTGCGCCCCGAGCCGAGCAGTCCGAAGAGCCCGACGATCTCGCCCGCGTGAACGGTCAGCGTGATCGGCCCCGTGTAGGCGCACTGGTAGTCCTCAAGCCGCAGCATCGGCCGGTCGAGCGTCTTCGCCGCGCGGTTCTGGGTGGCGGTCGTCCGGTCCGGGGAGATGGCGTCGACGAGGTCGTCGATCGACAACTCAGGGGCCGGCCGGGTGAAGAACACTGCACCGTCGCGCAGCACGGACACGGTGTCTGCGATCTGCACGATCTCGCGCAGCAGGTGCGTCACGTAGACGATCGCCATGTTCCGTTCGCGGGCGAGCCGGCGGACGAGGTCGAGCAACACCTCGACCTCGTGCTTTCCGAGGGCGGCGGTGGGCTCGTCGAGGATCAGGACGTTCGGATTGCGGCGGAGCGCACGGACGATCTCCACCACTTGTTGCTGTCCGACGCTGAGCGTCTCGACCGGCACGCGCGGGTCGATGTCGACGTCGAGCTCCTTCAGCAGCGCTCCTGCCTCCCGCACCTGGGCATCACGGTCGAGCTTCCCGCGGCGCGTGAGCTCGTTCCCCAGGAAGACGTTCTCGGCGACGCTGAGCGGTCCGACCAGCTGGAAGTGCTGGTAGATGATGGCCGTGCCCGCTTCGAACGCGGTCCGCGGGGTGAACCCGTGATAGGTGCGGTCCTCGGTCACGACGGTGCCCGAGTCGGGGTGCTCCGCGCCGCTGAGGCATGCGAGCAGCGTGGACTTGCCTGCCCCGTTGGCGCCGAGCAACGCATGCACGCGGCCGGACTCGATCTTCAGGTCCACGCCCTTGAGGACCTCGTTGGAGCCATACGACTTCCGCAGCCCGCGTAGCTCCATGCGGAGCGTGCTCGTCGCCAGAGTGGTGTTCACGGCAACCTTCCTTCCGCGGTCGGTGAACGATCGGACATTTTCAGGTCACTTGGCCGAGAAGGCGTCGAGCAGCTGGTCGACATCCGCCGGGTTCCGCGGCGTCGCCAGCACGTGGTGCAGGGTGCTGTCCGCGGAGCCCTTGCCATCGACCGCTGCGATCGACAGGTCCACGATCGCGGTGCCGAGCTCCTTGAGCGGCCAGGCAGCAGACGCCTTGTACGCGGTCCCCTTCTTGATCGCCTCGAGGGCCTCCTGTGCTCCGTCAGCACCGGCGATGTAGACGTCGTCAGGGTTCAGGCCAGCATTCTGGAACGCCTTGAGGGCACCGACTCCGGCATCGTCGTTGAGGCCGATGAAGACCCGCAGGTCCGGGTGCTCACGAAGGGCGTCCTCGGCGATCTGCAGACCGCATCCGGAGTCGGCGCAGTCCTGCTTGGACACGATGGGGATGTTGAGCTTGTTCAGGGCGTTGACTGTCTCGATCGTGCGGCCGGCGAATCCCGGCAGATTGACCAGCGTGGTGACGGCCGCCGAGACGCCCCCGTGGGGATAGTGCTTCTGGAGCCAGGCGGTCATGTCGTCGGCGATGAGCTTGCCGCCCTCGTGGGAGTCGAAGCCGACGCTGCCGTCCTGGCCCTTCATCTCGGAGGAGTAGGTGAGCCACTTCGTGCCCTGGGTTTGCGCCCTCTTCTGCAGACTGACGAGCGCGGTGGCGTCCACGGGGAGGACCACGATCGCGTCCACCTTCTGGGTGATCCAGCCCTCGATCGTGGAGCGCTGCGATTCGAGGTTTGCCGCCGTGGTGTTGTCCAGGAGCGCCTTGACGCAGCCCTGCTCTTCGGCGCGCTTCTGCACGAACTTCTTGATGGCCTTGACCGACACCGCCTCGCTGTAGGGGTTGCTGAACCCGACGGTGTAGGTCTTCTTGCAGTTACTGTTGACGGCGTTGGAGGCGTCGCCCTGCTGCGCGCATCCGGCGAGGCCGAGCACCAGCGCGGAAGCCGCGATAGCTGCGACGGACGTTGACCTGATTTTGGGCATGGAAATCACAGCAGTTCTCCTGAGGGTGAGGGTCCGGCGCTCAACCGGAAGTGAGGTGAGGTGAGGGCTGGCCGGTGATGGTCGGATCGCGCGGCGCCTTTGACGTCGGAGCGTCAGGAGGTGTGCGAGCTCATGACGTGCTTGATCCGGGTGTAGTCCTCAAGCCCGTAGATCGAGAGGTCCTTGCCGAACCCGGACCGCTTGAAGCCGCCGTGTGGGGCCTCGGCGGGCAGCACCTGGTGGCAGTTGACCCAGACGGTTCCGAAGTCGAGGTCACCGGCCAGCGCGGTCGCGCGCCCGTGATCCGAGGTCCACAGCGACGAGGCGAGCGCATAGTCGACTCCGTTGGCCAGGGCCAGCGCTTCGTCGGTGTCGGTGAAGCCCTGGACGGTCAGGATCGGTGCGAACAGCTCGGACTGGACTACCTCGTCGTCCTGGCGGACGTTCGTGAGCACGGTGGGCTCGGCGAAGTACCCCTCCGAGCTGAGCTTGCCGCCACATGCGACGGTGACGTGCTCGGGAAGGCGGTCGAGGACGCTCTGCACCCGGTCGTACTGGGCCTTGCTGTTCAGGGGGCCGAGGAAGGTGCCGGAGTCGTCGGGCATCCCGGGCCGCAGCCGTGCCGCTTGCTCGACCAGCCTGGCGGTGAGCTCCCCGCGCACGGACTCCTCGACGATGACGCGGGTGGCGGCGGTGCAGTCCTGGCCGGCGTTGAAGAATCCGGCTGAGGCGATCCCGGCGGCGGCGGCGTCCAGGTCCGCGTCGGCGAAGACGACGGCCGGCGCCTTGCCTCCCAGCTCGAGGTGCACGTTGGTTGACGTTGCGGCTGCGCTCTGCATGACCTCAGACCCCGCGCGCACGCTTCCCGTGATCGCCACCATGTCGACGGCGGGGTGCTCCGACATCGCCTTCCCGATCTCGCGGCCGCCGAGCACCACGTTGAGGACGCCGGGAGGGAAGATCGACGCGGCGAGCTCGGCCAGCATCACGGTGGTCACGGGCGTCGTCTCGGCCGGTTTGAGCACCACGGTGTTGCCTGCCGCCAGGGCCGGGGCGATCTTCCAGACCGCCATCATGAGCGGGTAGTTCCACGGGGTGATCTGCGCGATCACACCGATCGGCTCCCGGCGGATCGTCGAGCTGAAGCCCTCGACGTACTCGGCTTGCGGCGATCCGGTCATGACCCGAGCCGCTCCAGCGAAGAAGCGGAGCTGGTCGGCGACACGAAGGATCTCGAGCGTCCGGGTGACGGCGCGGGGCTTGCCCGTCTGGGCGACCTCAGCGTCGAGGAGCTCATCGGCGTGCTCTTCGATGCTGGTCGCCAGGGCGAGGAGCAGCGACTGCCGAGTTGCGGGAGTCGATCGCCGCCAGGACTTGAATGCGCGAGAGGCCGCGGCGAACGCCTCGTCGAGCTCGGTGATGGTGTTCGCGCGGTAACTGCCCAGAAGGTGGCCAGTCGTGGGGTCGACGACCGGCAGCGAGTCACCCGTCGGCGTCACCTTCTGGCCATCGATGACAGAAGAAATGGCGTCGATGTCAGCAACGGTCATGGGTATTGCATCCTTCGTGAGTCATGTCGGCGAATGCCTATTGACGTCACGCTAAACGCAGCGTTACGCCGCTCACAAGCGGCACATTGGCGCCACAGGCGGCCGCCTGTTGTGCACGTGCACAAGACGACCGGATCGGTCACACGGCGGTTACGCGACCGTGAGCAGACGCGAACATCGCGGGCTCTCGAGCCAGCGCCACGAGCGCGGTCGCTGCCTGGAGAGGAATCGCTACGTCGAGCCCTGTCAGCTCCCGGAAAGAGGCCAGCCGGTTCACGACGGTGTTCCGATGGCACTTCAGTCGTGAGGCGGTCGCCTTGACTGAGCCGGTGCGACAGAAGGTGATGACGCACTCGACGATGCGCTCACGATCGTGCTCCTTGCAGGCGCCCAGGGACGTCGAGATCTCCCCACCGAAGCCTGGTATCTCGCGTTCGAGGATCTGAGCCGCCGCTGCGATCCAGCCGTCCTTCCAGCTGATCAGCCCGTCTCCGAACGAGCGGGAGAAGCCGGCCAGTCGAGCCGCGCTGGACGCGGCTGCCGGGACAGCGGCGAGCCCACTGACACCCTTGATGATGCCTCCGGGCTGCGAGCTGATGAACTCGTCGACCGGCGTGCCGCGCTGCTCACGGAACAGCAGATAGCCGCCCTCGCGGTCGAGCGTCAACCAGGTCGGGTCGAGCGTGCCGTGCGCCAGCGCACCCTGGACTGCAAGCGCCCCTTCGCGGCCGATGTGGACGACCTCGAAGGTCGCGTCGGACGCGACCCCAAGCGCGCGGGCGATGTCGTCGACCACGTCCTTCCCGGTCTGGTCAGCCGCGAAGAGGCGGCTGACGAAGCGGTTGGTGTGCAGTCTGGAGTCCTGGCTCAGGATCGCACTCTCGGTGAGATAGGCGTCCTGAACCTCGACGACGTACTCGTCGACCACCGCCATGACGTGGCTCAGATTGCGCACCAGCGCGGCGTCCATGCTCTCGTCGGCGTACTGGGTGAGAGTGGACCAGATCACACGGAAGTCCATCCGCACCGCATCGAAGAGGTGGTCGCGGCCGACCCCCTGACGAGCGCGGCGGATACCCACGCTGCGCGCCGCCCCGATGTGCTCCTCGCGCAGCGGCCACCCACCCAGCCTGAGCGTCAACATCTCAAGGGTGGTGTGCGCCGTCCGCTCCACGTCTTCGCGGTCGACCAGACCGCCGGCGTAGTTGGCCAGCGAGCCGAGCTCGGCGAGGAAGTTGGCGACGAGTTGGTCGAGGTTGTCGTGGAGGTGCGCGACCAGCTTCTGCCAGTCGCGATCGGCCAGCAGTTCTTCGTTGCTTCGAGGCTGAACGACTGCTCTCGTCATGGTCCGCCCTTCCAAGTCACTGCCGACGTGGCGAGCGACCTCCATCGACATCGATCCCTCCCCTCAGGTCGCTCACTTGCATCGTGCGCCCTCGGGTCGCACCGACAGTTGAATACGCGACTCCGCCAGTCTCCGGCCCGCCCTCGTAGTCCAGCGAGCACCCCGGCTCGTCGAGCTGCTCCGCGAGTTCGGCGTGCGCCTGCGGGATGACGTAGCGCTCCTCGTACTTCGCCAGCGCGAGCAGGCGGTACATCCGCTGGATCTGCTCGACGTTCAGCCCGGCGGCGTCCGGGATGGCCGGGTTCGGCGGGCGGCCGAGGTTGATGTCGCGCATGTACGACCGCATCGCGCCCAGTTTGCGCAGCGACGCGGTCACCGGCTGCACGTCGCCGGCGGTGAAGAGTTCCGCCAGGTACTCGACCGGGATCCGCAGGGCGTCGATGGCGCCGAAGATGTTGCCCACGTCCTCGCCGTCGTGGCCGGTCTCCACCAGCTTGTCCACCACCGGCGACAGCGGCGGGATGTACCAGACCATCGGCATGGTGCGGAATTCCGGGTGCAGCGGCAGTGCTACCCGGAAGTCCGGAGTGCGGTCGAACGTCGGGTACGACGGCATCCAGCCCATCCGCGCCGACCGGGCGATGCAGTCGGCCATCGCCGCGCCCCACAACCGCCCCGGGCCCAGCGGGTGCATCAGCTCGTCGGCGCCCAGCGCGTCGTAGCGCCACTGGTCGGTGGCGAGGTACCAGAACGCGGTGCCGATCATCTGGCGCGGGGGCCGCGACCAGTCCAGCGCGCCGGCCAGCTCCGTGGCGCTGCCGGTGATCATCGGCTCGGTGGGCCGCATCCCGGTCGGCTCGCTCACCGACCGCTACGGCGCTCGGCCGATGTTCACCCTGATCAGCCTGCGGTCTGTTCCCCGATTCGCCGCCGGTGCTGATGATCGGTGGCGTGCTGCTCGGCCTCGGCGGCACCACCTTCGCCGTCGGCGTCCCGGCGGTCAACGCCTGGTTTCCGCCCGCGAACCGCGGGATCGCGCTCGGCGTCTTCGGCATCGGCACCGGCGGCACGGCGGTCGCCTCCGTCTCCACGCTGCCGCTGGCCAATGCGTTCGGGCCGCTCGCTCCGTTCGTCGTCGTCTCGCTGGCGCTGGTCGTGGTGGCGGTGCTGGCGTGGGCGCTGCTCGGCGACCCCGCGGATCGGGTGGTGCCGCCGGGTTCGGCGCTTCACCGCACCGTCGAAACGCTGCGGCTGGCAGCGACTTGGGAACTGTCGGTGCTGTACGCGTTGACCTTCGGCGGGTTCGTGGCGTTCAGCGTCTACCTCCCCACCTACCTCAAGTCGGCCTACGACCTCAGCGCGAGCGACGCATCGATGCGCACGGCGGGGTTCGTGGTGCTGGCCGTGGTCGCCAGGCCGGTCGGCGGCTGGCTCTGCGACCGCGTGCACCCGGCCAGCGTGCTCGGCGTCGCGTGCTCGCTCGCCATGCTGTTCGCGATCCTGGCCGCCTTCGAACTGCCGCTCGCCCCGCTCGGCACCATCGCCTTCCTGGGGTTGGCCGCCGTGCTCGGGGCCGGTGCGGGGGCGGTGTTCGCGCTGGTCGCCAAGCTGGCCCCGGCCGACGAGGTCGGCGCGGTGACCGGCCTGGTGGGCGCCGCGGGCGGGCCTGGGCGGGTTCTTCCCGCCGCTGGTGATGGGCGCGATCTACGGCTCGGCTGGCGACTACAGCTGGGGTTTCGTGCTCCTGGCGTTGGCCGCTCTGGGGTGCGCGGCGCTGACGTTCGCAGTCGTCCGCCGGGAAGCGGCCGAGTGACCTCCCGGACTTCGGATGCGCGCGATCGCGCGGACGGACATGATCTCCGGGAGAACCCACGAGGTAGCCTGATGGGGTAGGGGACAATATGCCGGAATCGGGCTCGCCCGCCTCTCCGCGGTCCCCGCCATGGCAGCAATCAACGGAGGTGTCAGCGGTGTCCAATCCGTTCACCGGCTCCGGTCGGCAGGCGCCGGGTACACCCAACCTGCCCACCCCGCCGAGCGGCTGGCCGATCGGCTCCTACGGCACCTACGAAGAGGCGCAGCGCGCGGTCGACCACCTGGCGGACAGCGACTTCCCGGTCCAGGAGGTGACCATCGTCGGCGTCGACCTGATGCTCGTCGAACGGGTGACTGGGCGGCTCACCTGGAGCAGGGTGCTCGGTGGCGGCGCGGCGTCCGGGGCCTGGTTCGGCCTGTTCGTGGGCCTGATCCTGGGGCTGTTCACTCCGCAGGGCAACTGGTTCGGCCCGGTGCTGGTGGGCCTGGGCGCGGGCATCGTGTTCGGCCTGGTCTTCGCGGCGGTCGGCTACGCCTCCACCCGCGGTCGCCGGGACTTCTCCTCGGCCAGCCAGCTGGTCGCGGGCCGCTACGACGTGCTGGCCCAACCCCGCCACGCCGAACAGGGCAGGGACCTGCTCGCCAAACTGGCCATGCGCCCGCCGCTGGCGCAGTGAGCGTGAGTGGTCTTGGCAGCGCCACTCACGACTTCCGGCGGACCCAGGACCCATGAGGGGCCTGGGTCCTGCTTTATCGGGGACTTCCCTCTCCGGGGGGAGGCGGTTCGTTCCTCGGCGGGAGGATCGGCGAGGCGCGCATCGCGAGCATTCGAGGCATGAAACGACAGACCACCGCAGCCCTGATCGCATGTGCGGGCGCTCTCGCGTACACCGCCTCGAAGGTCGTTCTCGCTATTCGCGCGGAACTCGGCATCCACGGGTTCCCGGCCCCGCCGTCGTCCTACGTCGCTTGGCAACCCGAGCAGATCGCACTCGCGCAGCTGGGCAATGCGGCCGTCGGGCTGCTCACCGCGATCTGCGCCCTGCTGCTTGCATGGCGCACTCTCGGGAGGGTCGCGGTAGTGCGTTGGATGCTCGTCGCGGTGTCGTGGCTCGGCGTCGCGGTGATGGCAGCGGGCGTGATCGGCTTCTCGCTGCGCGCCTTCGGCATCGTGCCGACCCTCGGCCCGCCCACAGCCGGTTGGTCCACGTACTCGGCGCTCGCGGTCGGAGCGGTCTGGGTAATCGCGTGGGCCATCGCGACCACCGGGTTCACCAGGGCCCGATGGCTGCCCATCGGACGTTGAGGCGGCGATGCCAGCGTTCGGCCGGACCGCCGCCAACGATCATCGCAGTTGGGTGCGACTTTTGGCGCAGCGCTCTGACGTCCGGTTTGACCCACATTCACGTATTTGCAACAAGGGGCGCACCGGCCTTGCCTTGACTGATCAAGAGGCCTAGCTTGCCACCACCGGCTCACCGCCGGTGGTGGCAGGCGACGAAGCGTGGGCACCCCAATGCTTGGTCGTGGCTGTGACCAGCAATTGGGAGGACCGACCGTGAGAGTTCGCCGCACTCGTAGAGCGGCAGTGCTGGGCGCGTCGCTGGTGTGCGCGTCCGTGCTGACCGCCTGCGTACCGGCCTCCGGCGCGAACACCGTGAACCTCTACAGCGCGCCCGAGGAGAACCTGCAGCAGAACGTGGACCGCTGCAACGCCCAGGCAGGTGGGCGGTACCAGATCGTCTACCACAAGCTGCCCCGCGACGCCGACGGCCAGCGGGAGCAGATGGTGCGCAGACTGGCCGCCGGAGACACCGGCATGGACATCCTCTACCTGGACGTCACCTGGACGGGCGAGTTCGCCGAGGCGAACTGGATCCGGGAGTGGACGGGGGAGAACAAGGCCGATGCGGCGCGCGGCACCCTGCAGGGGCCGCTCGAAACGGCCACCTGGCAGGGCAAGCTCTACGCGGCGCCGAAGAACACCAACGTGCAGCTGCTCTGGTACCGCAAGGACCTGGTACCCGAGCCGCCGAAGACCTGGGCCGAGATGATCTCGACCGCCCAGCGACTCAAGCAGGAGGGCAAGCCGCACTGGATCTCGTTCACCGGCGCGCAGTACGAGGGCCTGTACGTGCACTTCAACACGCTCGTGCAGTCGGCGGGCGGGCAGCTCATCTCCGATGACGGCAAGCGCGCGGTGGTCGACGCCAGCGCGGTGCAGGCGCTGCAGGCGTTGCGTGACCTCGGCACGGCGGGCGTCACCAGCGCGTCGATGAACAACGCCAAGGAGGACGACGCCCGGCAGGAGTTCGAGACCGGGCAGTCCGCGTTCGAGGTGAACTGGCCGTTCGTCTACCCGTCGATGCAGGAGAAGAAGCCCGACCTCGCCCGCAACGTCGGCTGGGCGCGGCTGCCCGGCCTGCTGCCGGGGGTGCCGAGCAAGTCCACCATCGGCGGCGCCAACTACGCGATCAGCAGCTATTCGACCAAGCCGGACCTCGCCTTCGACGCGGCCAAATGCCTGCGCAGCCCGGAGAACCAGAAGTTCTCCGCCATCAAGGACGGCGTGCCGCCCACGATCGAGTCCGTCTACTCGGATCCCGAGGTCGCCGCCGAGTACCCGATGCGGGACACCATCCTGGAAGCGCTCAAGGACCCGGGCGTGCGATCGGTGACGCCGGCCGCGCAGAACGTCTCCACGGTGCTGTCCAACATGCTGTCCCCGATCGCGGAGATCGACCCGCAGAGAACTGCGGATCGGATGCGCACCGAGGTGCAGAACGCCTTGGACTCCAAGGGAGTGATGCCGTGATGGTGCAGACGAGCCAAGCGGAACCGGTAGCGGTGTCCGACGGCAAGGGGGCGATCAGCGAGGGCAAGAAGGCCGAACGCAAGCTCGGCTGGCTGCTGTGCGCCCCGGCCGCGCTGGTGATGATCGCCGTCACCGGCTGGCCGATCCTCTACGCGCTGTGGCTGTCGTTCCAGCGTTTCGACCTGAAGTACCCGGACCAGCGCGAGTTCGTCGGGCTGGACAACTACCTCACCGTCCTGGGCAACGGCTACTGGTGGAGCGCGTTCTGGGTGACGGTGCTGGTCACCGCGGTCTCCGTGGCGATCGAGTTCGCACTCGGCATGGGGCTGGCGCTGATCATGCACCGGGCGCTGGTCGGCCGCGGCCTCGTGCGCACCGTCAGCCTGATCCCGTACGGCATCGTCACCGTCGTCGCGGCTTTCAGCTGGCGCTACGCCTGGACGCCGGACACCGGCTACCTGGCCAACGCGATCACCCCGGACGGCGCGCCGCTGACCGAGCACGCCAGCGCGCTGGCCATCGTGATCGTGGCCGAGATCTGGAAGACGACGCCGTTCATGGCGCTGCTGCTGATGGCGGGCCTGGCGCTGGTGCCCGACGACCTGCTCAAGGCGGCGGCGATGGACGGCGCCGGACCGTGGCAGCGGTTCGTGAAGGTGATGCTGCCGATGATGAAGCCGGCCATTCTCGTCGCGCTGCTGTTCCGCACCCTCGACGCGTTCCGCGTTTTCGACAACATCGTGGTGCTCACCTCCGGCGCGCAGGACACCTCGTCGGTGTCCGTGCTCGCCTACAACAACCTGATCAAGGGGCTGAACCTCGGCATCGGCTCGACCATGTCGGTGCTGATCTTCATCGCGGTCGCGCTCATCGCGTGGATCTTCGTCAAGCTCTTCGGCGCGGCCGCACCCGGTAGCGATGACAAGGGGAGGCGCTGATGGCCGGCGTCGGCGGGGCGGAGACCCCCGCGCGGAAGACCAAGTGGGCGCTGCTCAACATCATCGTGATGGTGTACGCGCTGGTGCCCGTGCTGTGGATCCTGTCGCTGTCGTTCAAGAGCCCGGCGACGCTCTCGGACGGCAACCTGATCCCGCGCGAATGGACCCTGGAGAACTACGCGGCGATCTTCCGCACCACCGAGTTCACCCGCGCGCTGCTGAACTCGATCGGCATCGCGCTGATCGCCACCGCGATCGCCGTGGTGCTGGGCACCATGGCCGCCTACGCGATCGCCCGGTTGGACTTCCCCGGCAAGCGGCTGCTGGTCGGCGCGTCGCTGCTGATCGCCATGTTCCCGCAGGTGTCGCTGGTGTCCCCGCTGTTCGAGATCGAGCGGACGCTGGGCCTGTTCGACACCTGGCCCGGGCTGATCCTGCCGTACATCACCTTCTCGCTGCCGCTGGCGATCTACACGCTGTCGGCGTTCTTCCGGGAGATCCCGTGGGAACTGGAGAAGGCGGCCAAGATGGACGGTGCCACGCCCGGGCAGGCCTTCGCGAAGGTGATCGCGCCGCTGGCCGCGCCGGGCGTATTCACCACCGCCATCCTGGTGTTCATCTTCTGCTGGAACGACTTCCTGTTCGCGATCTCGCTGACCTCGACGGAGAACTCCCGCACCGTGCCGGTGGCGCTGCAGTTCTTCACCGGCGACTCCCAGTTCGAGGACCCGACGGGATCGATCTCCGCGGCCGCGGTGGTGATCACCATTCCGATCATCCTGTTCGTGCTGTTCTTCCAGCGACGCATCGTGTCCGGACTGACCTCCGGCGCAGTGAAGGGGTAACCGAAGTGGCCGAGATCGTGCTGGAAAAGGTGACCAAGCGATACCCGGACGGGGCGCTGGCGGTCAACGAGGTGAACCTGGAGATCGCGGACGGCGAGTTCGTGATCCTGGTCGGCCCTTCCGGCTGCGGGAAGTCCACCACGCTGAACATGATCGCGGGGCTGGAGGACATCAGCGGCGGCGAGCTGCGCATCGGCGGGGAGCGGATGAACGAGCGCGCGCCCAAGGACCGCGACATCGCGATGGTGTTCCAGTCCTACGCGCTGTACCCGCACATGACGGTGTTCGAGAACATGGCTTTCCCGCTGCGGCTGGCCAAGGTCGATTCGACGACGGTGAAGTCGAAGGTCGAGGAGGCGGCGAAGATTCTCGACCTATCGCAGCACCTGGACCGCAAGCCCGCCAACCTCTCCGGCGGCCAGCGGCAGCGGGTGGCGATGGGGCGGGCGATCGTCCGCAGTCCCAAGGCGTTCCTGATGGACGAGCCGCTGTCCAATTTGGACGCGAAGCTGCGGGTGCAGATGCGGACCTCGGTGTCGAAGCTGCAGAAGCGGCTGGGCACCACGACGGTCTACGTCACGCACGACCAGACCGAGGCGATGACCCTCGGCGACCGCGTGGTGGTCCTGCGCGGCGGGGTGGTGCAGCAGGTCGGCGCCCCGCAGCACCTCTACGAGCACCCGGCGAACCTGTTCGTCGCGGGCTTCATCGGTTCGCCGGCGATGAACTTCGTCCCGGTCGAGCTCGCCGACGGCGCCCTGCGCAGCGCGCTGGGCGACGTGCCGCTGGGCGACCGGATCCGCACCGCGCTGGAGTCGGCGGATGCACCGCGCGAACTGGTGCTCGGCATCCGCCCGGAGCACTTCGAGGACGCGGGGCTGCTCGACGACACCGCCCGCGCGGCGGGCGCGACGTTCACCGGAGAGGTGGACGTGGTGGAGGAGATGGGCTCGGACAAGTACGTGTACTTCACCCTCCACGGTGGACGGGCGAGCACGGCGGAACTCGACGAGCTCGCGGCCGACAGCGGCAGCGCGGAGGTCCCGACCGACGAGGGCCAGGTCGTCACCCGCCTCTCGGTCGAATCGGCGGCCCGCGAGAACCAGTCCCTCACGGTCTGGTTCGACCCGGACAAGATCCACCTCTTCGACCCCACCACCGGCCGAACCCTCACCTGACCGACCGATCGAGGTGAAGGGCGCCTCGGTCCGGCCCAGTCGGTCGGAGGTGCCCTTCACCCGTCACCCGAAGGGGATCAGGGGCGGCCGAGCTCCTGGGTCCAGTAGTGGCGGTAGTGGCTGCGCGGGGTGGCTGCGTGCCCGACGCCGAGGTCGGTGAAGGCGCAGTCGAGGATGTTGTCCCGGTGCGGCTCCGCTTCCATCCACTGGCGGAACGTTTCGTCGGCGGTTTCGCCGCCCGCAGCGATGTTCTCGCCGACGTAGTCGCTCGGGAATCCCGCAGACCGGGCGCGCTCCGCGGGGGTGCGACCATCGCTTCCGCTGTGCTCGAAGAAGTCCTGGTGCGCCATGTCCGCGCTGTGCCCGGCGGCAGCCTCGCTCAGGTCACCGTTGAGGCGCAACGCCGGGCATCCCGCGCGGGCGCGTTCGGCATTGGTCAGTTCGAGTATCCGCTGCTCCGGCGAAGGCTTCTGGGCCGCCAGGAGCGGCGACCCAGCGCAGAGCAGCGCCAGCGGGACGGCCATCCCGCACAACATCATCCGTTCGGCAAGCGACATCTGTGATCACTTCCCAGCATCGCGACGATTGGCTGGGGAGTTTGTAACGGCGTCGCGGCGGCGGCACCCGGCGGTGTCGCCGGAACCGGTTACCGGCCAGGCGTACCGGATTCAGCCGAAGTGGACGGTTCGGAAACGGCGGCGTTCCGAGTCAGATCTGGTTCGCGATAAGCACGAACAGGGTGACGATCCACCCCATGATCAGCGCGACGAGTAGGGTGTGCTTGTTGGCGGCCAAGCGAGTCATGGCGGTGCCTCCCAACGTGAAAGAAACGAAGATCTAAAAGAGATTCGCTTTCACGACGTGGCCCGCGGTGCTTCCCGGCAGGCGTCAGCGCGCGACGGCGCGCGGCGCGGCGGGAACCGCGTCCCACATCGCGCCGGGTTTTCGCTGCACCCACGCAGTGTGCCGGAACAACTGCTCGGCGATCTCCCGACGCGTCACGGGACTTTGCCGCGGGAAGGCCGGACCGGTGAGGAGCCGATGCCGGATCCGCCCCTGGTGCTGCGGAAGACGGTGCATGACAACCTCCTCACACGCTCGCGCCGCCCGAAGGGAAAGGGCGGTGGTCGATGACAAGTGGAATGGCGCCCGGCTGACGGCCGGGTGCGAAGCAACCCCGGACAGCATATCGCCGACGGCGCGGGAATCATTACAGCGCGCGATCACAGCCATTTGTTCCGCCGGAAGATCTTGAACAGGACGATGCAGGCGCCGAGCATCACCATGAGGGCCAGGGGATACCCGAAGGTCCAATCCAACTCGGGCATGTGCTTGAAGTTCATGCCGTAGATCCCGGCGATCATGGTCGGCGTCGAGACGATCGCGACCCACGCCGAGATCTTGCGCATGTCGGTGTTCTGCTGGAGCGTGATCTTGGCCAGCGTGGCGTCCACCAGCGTGGTCAGCAGCTCGTCGAAGGAGCCGACCATTTCGGCGACCTTCGCCAGGTGGTCCTCGACGTTGCGGAAGTAGGACCGAACCTCGTCGGCCACCATCGGCGTGTAGCCCTCCGCGAGCCGCTGCATCGGCTTGTGCAGCGGCAGCACCGCGCGCCGCAGCTCCATGACCTCGCGCTTCATCAGGTAGATCTGCTCGGCGTCGATCTTGGTGCGCGGCTCGAAGACCTCGGCCTCGATCTCGTCGATGTCGTCCTGGATGGCCTCGGTGACCTCCAGGTAGGTGTCCACCACGTGGTCGGCGACGCCGTGCAGCACCGCCGACGGTCCCAGCGCGAGCTGCTCCGGGTCGGTCTCCAGCTGGCTGCGCACATCTCCCAGCCCCGCGTGCTTCCCGTGCCGCACCGTGATGACGAAGTCGCGCCCGAGGAACACCATCAGCTCGCCGGTGTCGACGATCTCGCTGGTCGCCGACCGCGTCTCGGTATCGGTGTAGCGGACCGTCTTCAGCACCATGAACAGCGTGTTGTCGTAGCGCTCCAGCTTCGGGCGCTGGTGCGCGTGCACGGCGTCCTCGACGGCCAGCTCGTGCAGGCCGAAGGTGTCGGCGATGCCGTTGATCTGCTTCTCGGTGGGTTCGTGCAGCCCGATCCAGACGAAGCCGGAGCCGCGCCGCCGCACCTCTTCGATGGCGTCGACGTGGTTCCACGAACCTTCGACGCGGTGCCCGTCGACGTAGATGGCGCAGTCGACGACGTATGCGGAAACCGGTGCGGGGGTGTGGCTGGCCGGTCGCGGCCCGCGACCGTTCCGGTTGCGCAGGCCGAGCGAGGGCAGGTTGGGCACGGCGACCTCCAACGTCCTGGGCGCAGCACCCCCGGGGTGGAAGATCCGGGTGAACGCCGCGCGGATGGCGTGCTGAGCGGACTTTGCTCGCTGCTCGCGCATCCCGGCCGGGCCTGGCGGGCGGTGCCTAGCGGTTGGCCCTTCCGGCGGGGATGCGGTTGGTACTGCACGGAAGCGCGCTATCGGCACTGCTGTCCACGATCCCTCACCTCCCGAAGGTCATCCACCGATGTGGTGGTCCCTGAGTCAGCCAACCCGAAACGATACTCCGTCTGAGTGGATCGTTGGCAACGGCTCGCATTTGACGTCACAACTCGCCGGAACATGCTGCATGAAATGGGCGAATTGCGCGGATTGGCCGAATCGAGTCAGGATTCGCGTTCGGCTCGGACCGGGCATCCGAACGGGGCTCGGTCAAGCCGTCGACCGGGTCTTGACAGATTGCCCCGATCGCTTTTTTCGCCATCACTCGTTGCGGGGTAAAATACCCCAGGAGCGCAAGGTCTCCGCCAAGCCTTCGGTCAGCGCGCCATTTCGCTCAAGTGTGGCGAAAGTCGCATGATCGGCCCAGATCGCGTCCGCGGCGTCGTCACCAGCGGAAAGATTCTGTTCAGTACTCCGACAGGAGTAATCCAGGATCTCGTAGGTGCCGAGCGGTGCGGGGCGGAAGAGGCGGCCGACGAGGGCGCCGACGGTGACGGAGAGTCCCGTTTCTTCGCGCACTTCGCGTTGTACCGCCGAATGGTCGGTCTCGCCAGGCTCGACCCGGCCACCCGGTAGGGACCACTTCCCCTTTCCGGGTTCATGTGCGCGTTTGACCAGTAGCAACCGGCCGCTGGGATCGTGAATTATCGCGCCGACGCAGCGGATCACGGGATTCTCCGATACGATCATCGACACGGAGGGTAGTTGATCCGGGGCTGCCCGGAAACGACTGACCCAAGTGCGGTACAAAGCTGCCGTAAAGCGGCGGAGTGCGGTACAACGGATCAGCAGGCGCCTGCGCTACTCAAGGGCATTTGGACGGGGTGCGTCACAGTGAACATGAAGAAAATCCTCACGTGGGCCGGGGTTGCGTTCCTCCTGTTCTTCCTGTTTTCCGCGCCAGTGGAAGCCAGCGGTGTCATCAACGGCATCCTGGAGAGTCTGCGGGGAGCAGCTGAGGCCGTCATCACCTTCATGCAGAACCTCTTCCAGTAAAGCGCGAGCCGCGGGAGGCGGGTGCCTTGTTTGCTCCGAGGGATCCCGATGAGTACCTGCTGGACACCGAACGCCGGGTGATCCGCGTTCGGCGGCACTGGGCGACCCTGGTGTGGGACCTCTTCGAGGCGACCGGCTTGCTCGTGGGTCTGGTGATGGTGTCCTACCTGGTGCCCGAGGGCGCCGGTGGGCTGGTCCAGAACATCCTCTGGTACGCGGGGCTGATCATCCTGATCCGCTTCGCCTACCAGGTCCTGGACTGGTACGTGGAACGCGTCGTCGTGACCGACAAGCGGTTCCTGATCACCTCCGGCATCTTCACCACCAACGTGGCGATGATGCCGATCACCAAGGTCACGGACCTGACGTTCGCCCGCACGATGATGGGCCGCATCTTCGGGTACGGCACGCTCGTGGTCGAGTCGGCTGGACAGATCCAGGCGCTCAACCGCATCGAGTACGTGCCGAACCCGACCGAGGTCGAGGACGCGATCTCGGCGCTCGTCTTCGGGGACAAGAAGGGGCAGCAGCAGGACCGCTTCTCGATGCTCAAGGCGCGGCGCGCCGCGGTGGGCAAGAGGAAGGCCGCCAAGCTCTGATCGGGCTGGTCGGCCCGGGTGTGCAGGCGTACCCGGGCAGTCCGGTCGGGTGTTGCTTCGGCCCGGTTCCGGACCATCGGTCACACTGGTGGGTGTGCGAATCGACCTGCACACGCATTCCACCGAGTCCGACGGGACCGACACTCCGGCCGAGCTGGTGGCGACCGCGGTCGCGGCTGGCCTGGACGCGATAGCGATCACCGATCACGACACCACCGCTGGATGGGCGGCGGCCGAGCGGGCCGTGCACGATCTCGCGGAGCCTGGTCGGTTCCGGCTGGTGCCGGGCGCGGAGCTGTCCTGTGTGTGCCCGGACGGCAACGGCCGGAACATCACCGTGCACCTGCTGGCGTACCTCTTCGACCCCAACTCCGCCGCCCTCGCGCAGGAGCAGTCGCGGCTGCGCGCTGAGCGGCGGGAGCGGCTCTACGAGATGGCGCGGCACATGGCCGCGGACGGGTTCCCGGTCGACCCGGACCAGATCATGGCGGGACTGCCGCCGGACTCGCCCGGCGGTCGTCCGCACCTGGCCCGCGCGCTCGTCAACGCCGGCACGGTGGTCAGCGTCGACGAGGCGTTCGCCAAGTACCTCGGTGGCAGCGGTTGCTACTACCTGCCGCGCACCGACACTCCCGTCCGCCGTGCGATCGACATGATCACCGAGGCCGGCGGTGCGACCGTGCTGGCGCACCCCCTCGCGACCGCGCGCGGCCCGGTGGTCACCGCCGACGTCGTCGCCGGGCTCACCGAGCACGGGCTGGCCGGGATCGAGATCGACCACCCCGACCACGACCCGGAGACACGGGTGCGGTTGCGCGGGCTGGCCGCGGAACTGGACCTGATCCCCACCGGCAGCAGCGACTACCACGGCACCAACAAGACGATCCGGATCGGCCAGGAAACCACCCCTCCCGATTCGCTGGATCGCCTGGTGGCGCGGTGCAGCGGCAGCAAGGTCATCGGCTGACGGGGCGGATCATCTTGGCAACGGGAAAACTGCGTACTGTAGGGGCGTGCAGGGGCAGCTCGGTCTAGAAGGTATTCCCAGCAAGCTGGTGAGGGTCACTCCGGCCAGACTCGCGACCTGGGCGCAGTGCCCCCGGAAGTACCGCATGACGTACCTGGACCGGCCGACACCGACGCGCGGTGGTGCCTGGGCGAACGCCACCTTGGGCGCCGTGGTGCACAACGCGCTGCGCGCGTACTTCGAGTTGCGAGCCGGTCAGCGCACCCCGGAACGCGCTGCCGCGTTGGTGCGGGAGTACTGGAAGGCCGACGGTTTCGCGAGTCCGGAGCAGGCCGGTGACTACCGGCGCCGGGCGCAGGAGTGGGTGGGCTCTTACGTCGAGCAGTTGGCGCCCGACGTCGTGCCGCTCGCCGTCGAGCGGTGGATGTCGGCGCCGATGGGATCGATCATCGCCGAAGGGCGGGTGGACCGGATCGACGAACGGCACGGCGAACTCATCGTCGTCGACTACAAGACCGGGCGGCACGGGCTGCGCGTGGACGATGCGCGGCAGTCCCTGGCGCTCGGGCTGTACGCGTTGGCAGCGCGCAAGCACCTGCGTCGGCCGTGTCGTCGGGTCGAGCTGCACCACCTGCCGACCGGGACGGTCGCGGGCTGGGACCACACTGCGGAATCGCTTGCGGAGCTGCAGGATCGCGCCGAGCAGCTCGCCGGGGACCTCCAGGCCGCGACGGACGCGTTCGACCTCGGGGCCGACCCGCAGGCGACGTTCCCGGCGAGGACCGGGCGGCACTGCTCGTGGTGCGACTTCCGGGCTCACTGCGAAGAAGGCCGGCAGGCCGCGCCGAGCCTGCCGCCTTGGGCCTTGCTGGGGGAATGACGACATGCGACCGGAGGACAGGCCGATGCGCACGCCCGCTTCGCAACGAGCGCGGCCACCCCGCACGCGGCGGCTGCCGGAAGCGGGTGATCTTCCGCAGCAGCGGAGCCGCCGTCACGCGCTGAGCCGGCCGAAGCCGGCCAGCCAGGCCGGATCCGCTTTCCGAGGCCTCACCGGCGCTTTGGCGATCGGCTTGCTGCTGCTCGCGCTCGGGCTGGTGGCCGTGCAGTTCTGGGCGACGGGCCAGGGGCAGCAAGGCCCCGGGCTGGCGGCGGTGATCGCTCAGCTGGTGGCGTCGCTGGTGGCCCTGGCACTCCAGGCGGTCGCGGACCGCCGCCGCGACGCACGGGGAGGCCTGGCGGCCTTGGGTGCGTTCGTGGTCGTGATCGGCTCGCTGTGGTTCTGGTGGTGGGCCTGATCCACGAGTTCTCGGCTGGAACCGGGAATTCGCGTCGAGACCTGCTGGTTCCGTGGTTTCAGCGGAGGGCGACCAGGGTGTCGCCGCGCTGCTCCAGGAGCACCGGGCCGACCGTCGCGAGCTGGATCGGGCCGGTGTAGCCGCCGCGGTCCACCGGGATCACCCGCTCGGGGCTCCCGGTGACGGCATCCAGGACCGCGAGACTGCCCGGCACCGGCACCAGCAGCTTCCCGCCGAAACCGACGCCCGGGCCGAGCGTGTCCGGTACGGTCCACAGTGGAGTGAGGGTGCTCGGGTCCAGCGCGATCGTGTCGACGCCGGTGTGCCAGTAGGTTCGGCGGCCTTTCGCGGTCGACTCGACCTGCACGTTCGCCCGGAGGTCGGGGGTGCCGACGCGCACCGGGAAGGTGGTCTCCACCGAGCCGTTGTTGTTGTAGACCACGACCTGTGAGCGGTCTCGGAGAACCACGGCGACGTGCTTGTCGTTGACCGCGACGATCCCGGCGGACGTGCTGCCGAGGATCACGCTGAAGACCTCCTCGGGCTTCTCGTCGTCCTCGGGGTGGGTCTTCAGGACGGTGATCCGGCCCTGCTCGCCAGGGCAGGACTCGACGGCCCCGATCCGCTCGTCGCCGACCCCGATCGAGGAGTAGGTGCATTCCGGGCGGGTCAGGTTGTTGCCCGGGTTCTTCACCGCGGGCGGCATACCGAACTGCTGGGTGCGCACCAGGTCCGAGCGCCAGGACTCGAAGGAGCGCCCTCCGGTGGCCGTCACGTAGGTCCCGTCGGCGAGCAGCTGCGTGCCGAACTCGGCGTCGGAATTGCGCTGCGGCCCGCGGACTCCGGTCGGCCCGCGCAGCGAGGTGACCTCGCTGCAGTTCTCCGGCTTGCGGAAGACCGCGATCGCGCGGCCCCACTCCGCGCCGACCGTGCACAGCGGAATGTCGCGGGCGTAGCGCCAGGCGACCTGGCCGGTCAGCGGGTCGTGGCCGAGCACCTCGTTGCCGGATCCGGTGACCACGGCGGGCCCGGCGACCACCGGGATCGGGGTGGCGGGGCTGGTAGCGCGCCAAGCCTCGGTCAGCGTCGGCGGAACCCCGGTGGCCGCGGGAGGTTCCGGGATCGGCTGGGCAGCCGTTTCGGAAACGGTGGCGCGCGCATCGCTGTTGAACCAGAGCACGGCACTTCCGGCGAGCACGACCACGGCGATCAACGCCACCACGGCGAGGTCGGTTCTCGTGCGCCGCTCCGGCCGGACCAAAAGCACTCCTCGATCGCCTGGCTGTTACTGCGCCGAGCCTAGAGGCTGTGCCCAAACTCGTCTTGCGGGGCGGTGCGGGTGGCGGAACCTCAGACGTCGCTGGTTCTGCGCGGCTTCGAGGGCTTCCGCTCAAAGCTTGACCCGCGAGCCGTCGGAGCGCTTCGCGCTCCATCCGGCTCACGGGTCTCGACTCGCGCTACGCGGCGCCCTCGGCGTTGCCGCTGCGCGCGGCGTTGCCGGCTTCGCCGGTCGGCTCGCCCGGGCGGCGCCTGCGGCGCCTGCGGCGGGGGCGTTCGCCGGCGTCGGCTTCGCCTCCTGGGGCGGGCGCTTCCGCCGGCTGCGGGGCGGCTTCGGCACCGCTGCGGGTGCGGCGGCGCTGCCGCCGCCGGGCGGGCCGGGTTTCGGCGTCGCTGTCCTGGCGGGCACCGGTTTCGGTGTCGCCGGTGCGCTGGTCCGCTCCGCCGCGGGTGCGGCGCCGGGCGAGGCGGGGTCGCTTGGCTTCGCCCTCTGTTTCGGGTTCGGCGTCCAGGCCCGCGCGGGTGCGCTTGGCCAGCGGCAGCCGGCCGGTGACGTCCGCTGGGATGTCGAGGTCGCTGAACAGGTGCGGCGAGGTCGAGTAGGTCTCGACGGGCTCGGGCTTGCCGAGGCCGAGCGTGTCGCTGATCAGCTTCCAGCGGGGCTCGTCGTCCCAGTCGACCAGCGTGATCGCGACGCCTTCGCGCCCGGCGCGGCCGGTGCGGCCGATGCGGTGCACGTAGGTCTTCTCGTCGTCCGTGCACTGCAGGTTGATCACGTGGGTCACGCCGGCGACGTCGATGCCGCGGGCCGCGACGTCGGTGGCCACCAGGATGTCGACCTTGCCGGAGCGGAACGCGCGCAGTGCCTTCTCGCGCGCGCCCTGCCCGAGGTCGCCGTGCACCGCGCCGGCCGCGAAGCCGCGCTCGGTGAGTTCGTCGGCGAGCTTCTGGGCGGTCCGCTTGGTCCGGCTGAAGATCATCGCCAGGCCGCGATCGGTGGCCTGCAGGGCCTTCGCGATCAGCTCGGTCTTGTCCATGGCGTGCGCCCGGTAGATGAACTGCCGGGTGCGCTCGTGCACCGCGCTCTCGTCGGCCTGCTCGGCCCGGATGTGCGTGGGCTGCGTCATGAACGTGCGGGCCAGGGTCAGGATCGGGCCCGGCATGGTGGCCGAGAACAGCATCGTCTGCCGCTGATCGGGGACCATGTGCAGGATGCGCTCGATGTCCGGCAGGAACCCGAGGTCGAGCATCTCGTCGGCCTCGTCGAGCACCAGCCCGCGGACCTTGCCGAGCACCAGGTGGCGCTGTTCGGCCAGGTCGAGCAGGCGGCCCGGGGTGCCGACGACCACGTCGACGCCCTTGCGCAGCGCGGAGATCTGCTCCTCGTAGGGGCGGCCGCCGTAGACGGCGACGGTGCGCACGCCCAGATGCTTGCCAGCGTCGGTGAGGTCGCGGGTGACCTGCAGGCACAGCTCGCGGGTCGGCACCACGATGAGCGCCTGCGGGGTGCCGTCGCCGGGCAGCTGCAGGCGGTGCAGCAGCGGGACGCCGAAGCCGAGGGTCTTGCCGGTGCCCGTGCGGGCCTGGCCGATCAGGTCTTCGCCCTGCATCGCCAGCGGCAGGGTCAGCTCCTGGATGGCGAAGGTTCGCTCGATGCCGGCTTCGCGCAGCGCGCGGACGATGTCCGGGTGCACGTCCAGCTCGGCGAAGGTCGGGGTGTCAGGGTCGCCGGCGGTGCCGGCCTTCAGGGGTGCGGCATCTCCGGCTTCGGGGGCACCGGACTCGCGGTGCTCGAGGTCCGTGATGTCGGGGCTGCCGCCCCCGCTGTGATCTTCGAGGCCGTCGGGGGCCTGGCTGTTGGTGAACGTCAGAGTGATCGCCTCTCTCGGTACCTGCGCGCACGCGTCCCGGTCCGGGCCGATCCGTGGCGACGTCCTCCCGGCACGGCGGCTCGCTGGTCGCGGCCGCTCTTCGTGCTCGTGGTCACCGACGTGATGGTGCGCGCCTCTGTTCGCTCAGCGGTTGATCCGCTGTTGGTTCGTTTCTCTCGGCGTCGCATGCGCGCCAAAGCCGACGAGCGGATCGCTCGGGCCGCGTTCGCGCCGGCAGTGGTCCGGGGGCCGTCCCGCTCGGGCGAGAGTCGCCCAGATCGTGACGTTCGGGGAGCCAGCCCCACGGTGAACGACCAGATCGTCGACCGCGCCGCCGGACGCCGAAGCTCCTCCGAGACCCGAGGATACCTGTTCGCCGGCCGTTCTCGCCGTGGTGCGTATTACTCGGGTGTGCCGCCGGTTAGGCTCGCAGCCATGAATGAGGCTGACCAGCGCGCCACGTTGCCCGGTGAAAGTGACGAGCGTTACGAGGAAGGCGTCGTGGATCTGCTCGCGGCGCTGGCCTACGGAGAGCTGTCGGCCTTCGACCGCCTTGCCGAGGACGCGCGCACCGCGCCCACGCTGACCGGCCGCGCGGCGCTGGCCAGCATGGCCGCCGCGGAGATCGGCCACTACCGGCTGCTCGAAGAGCACCTGGCCGGGCGCGGCGTGGCGATCGACGAGGTGATGCAGCCGTTCGCGGCGCCGTTCGAGGCGTTCAACGAGTCGACCGCGCCGCATTCGTGGTTGGAATCACTTGTCAAGGCCTACGTCGGGGACGGCTTGGCGGCCGATTTCTACCGCGAGGTCGCGGAGTGGCTGGACCCGACCTCGCGGGGGCTGGTGCTGACGGTGCTCGCCGACACCGGTCACTCGGCGTTCGCCGAGCGCGAGGTTCAGGCGGCCTGCGAGGAGGACCGCAAGCTGCGGGACAAGCTGACCCTGTGGGGGCGGCGGCTGCTGGGCGAGGCCATGACGCAGGCGCAGCGGGTGGTCGCGGAGCGCGACGCGCTGGCTGAGCTGATCATCAAGGGATCCGGGAACCTCACGGGCATAGCGGCGATGTTCCGGCGGTTGCAGAACAACCACACCAAGCGGATGGCTCGGCTCGGCCTGGGCTGACGCACCCCACTTCCAGGCTCGCCTTGCGTGGCGTGCGGGTGACGGAACCTCGGACGCCGTCTGGTCTCCGGGATCCCCGGAACCAGTACGCGGCTTCGGGGCTGTCCTCGCCAGATGCCATCTGAGAACCCCGCGGCGGTGCCGGTCGCGCAGGGCTAAGCGGCTTCGCCGCTTCAAAGGCAAGACCAGGTTCTAGGACAGGCGCTAGAACTGCCGGCCCTCGGGGCTGACTTCGTTCGGAGGTGCGCGCTGGATCCGCAGCGGAATATCTGCTCGCCGGGCTTCGTTGCCCGATCGCGATGGGACCTGGGATAGCCTTGCCGCGTCCCATTGGATACGAGTGCTCAACGGAGGTTCGGCGTGGAGGTCAAGATCGGCGTCGTGGACAGCCCGCGCGAGCTGACGGTCGCCAGCGGACAGTCCCAGGAAGAGGTCGAGTCGCTGGTCGCCGACGCGCTGAAGAACGCTGACGGCGTGCTGGCGCTGACCGATGAGAAGGGGCGTCGCATCATCGTCCCGTCTACCAAGGTCGCCTACGTCGAGATCGGCCCGGCGGCGCTGCCGCGCGTCGGCTTCGGCGTCAGCTGACCTGGTTCTTCCGCGTGAGGGGCACCCTCGGCCGAGGGTGCCCCTCACGCTTCACCTGACCGGCGGTGGAGGGCATCTTCGGGCGGCGTAGTCGCTCGAAGATGCCCTTCGCCGTTCAGTCCAGTTCGGTGGGGATCGGGAAGGGCGGGCGGCCGGTGCCGGTGATCCGGTAGCGGCCCCAGGGGTCCGGGTTGGAGAGGGTGCCCGCCGCCTCTCCGGTCCGAGTGCGCAGCACCACGGTCCTTCTTGTGCTGCGCGGCGAAATCGGCGACCTCCTGCTGCGTGGCCAGGCGCCCGTACCAGCGGAACTTGCCGTCGATGGGCCGGAAGCGCAGCACCACGTCGACCGCGATCTCCCGGTCCTCGGCGACCACCGTGGCCGGTCCTCGGTGGCCGTCCTCGTCGTGGTCGTGATCAGGCATGGTCCTCCTCCGCCTCCTCGGGCATCGCGTGCTCGTCGGGACGAGGTCGTGCGGCGAATGGCCGAGTGCAACGCCGCGGAGCGCGCCTGCCACCAGTACTGGACCGCGCTCGTGTCGTACTGCCTCAGCCTGATCAACCCGCACGTCTACAAGGCGGTCGGGATCCGGCCGCGCGACGGCTGCCAGGCGGCCTGGGCCAACCCCAATTTCCAGGACACCCTGCACTGGGGCGGCGAGAAGATCATGGCCTTCCCGGACGAGGCCGGGCTCGTCGGCAAACCGGGCATGCGCTGGTGGAGGAAGGCCTACCTGATCCGATGAGGGAGCGAACTTACGCACGATGACCGCCGATGAATTCACGACCAGCGACGGAGCCCGGTGGGCGCGTTCGTTCTTGCCGCAGGTTTGCGGGTGATACACCGAGGACGCGATGGTGGTGAAGCGGGTGCTCGACGAAGGCCCCGCCGACGCCCCGATCACCGTCGTCTTCGTGCACGGCTGGACCCTGACCAAGCACACCTGGGGCCGGGTGGCGACCGGCCTGCCGAAGGCGGCCGGGACCTCGTTGCGGACCGTGCGGTTCGACCTGCGGGGGCACGGCGGGAGCATCCAGCGGTGCGCCGACGACCTGGCGGAGCCGATCGCGGAGCGGGTCCCGGAGGGGCTGGTGGTGCTCGCCAAGCACTCGATGGGCGGCATGATGATCATGGCCCGCATTCGCGGCGCATCACGGACGCCCTCCCGGGAGCCATGCTGCTGATCTACGCGGGCGCGGGGCACATGCTGCCGCTGGATAGGTCAGACGAGGTAACCGACCGCATCGCAGAACTCGTCAACCCGCGCCCTCCGCTGACCCGCCACCCCGCAATTTCCAATTGAAATCGAAGTCCCAATTTCAATGGGCTTTTTTCATCCTGATCTTGGCTGGTCAGAGGGTGTGGTCGTGGGTGGCGTGGTGTGGGCGGGCTGGCCAGGGCCATGATCATTTATCAAGATCATCTGACGGTGGCCGTGGTCGCGGAGAAGATGTGACGATGATCATGGCCGGTTGGCTGCAACGAGAGTGCCCCCGGCGGGGTTGGGGAGTGTGTGAAAACCCAATCCAGCCCCGCCGAGGGCACCGAACCCATTGTGTACCAAGCCCAACTTCCCGTGTCGAGGGCCACGATCGACTACCTCGCCTCGCTGATCACCACGCACTGCAGGAAAATCCGCTCTCGCTGGCGCAAGGTGACCCCTGGTACGCAGGCGATCATCGTGCTCGCGGTGCTGCGTCACGACCAGCGGCTGCTGGACATCGCCGGCGGCAACAGGGTGTCGGCCTCGACGATCCGCCGCTGGGTGCTGGAGGTCATCGACCTGCTGGCCGCCCGTGCCCCGCGCCTGGACCGCGTCCTGAGCAAAGTGGCCCGCGGCGGGGGTGAGGTCGTGCTGCTGGATGGCACCCTGGTGCGCACCCAGCGCCGCACCGGCAAGAACAACCGGCGCAACTACAGCGGCAAACACAAAGCCCACGGCCTGCTGTTTCTCGCCCTCACCGACCACAAAGGCAACCTGTTGTGGTTCTCTGCGGCCAAACCAGGGCGGGCCTCGGAAGTCACCACCGCCCGCCACAACAACATCACCACCGCACTCCGGGACGCCGAACTCGGCGCGATGTGCGACCTCGGATTCACCGGACTGGAAGACGACCCCGACGAACCCGTGATCATCATCGGCCGCCGCGCCGCCCGCGCCCACCCGCTCACCGACGCCCAGAAACAAGCCAACCAACTCGTTGCCCGCGAACGCGCCACCTGCGAACACGGCTTCGCCGACCTCAAAAACTGGCGCATCCTCACCCGCCTACGCATGCACGCAGCCAACGCCACCCGCCTACTACGGGCCCTGCTGGTGCTGACCAACCTCGAAATCACCCGCTGACAAACGATCATCAAAAATGATCATCGCCCCTGACCAGCCCACACACACCCCACCCCACCCCGTCAACCCCCCACCACCAGAACAAACAGGATGAAAAAACCCCAATGGAAATTGCGGGATGACGGCGTGTCGGGTCACGACACGCCGGTGGCTGTGGACAACTTCTTCGATTTCAATGGAAATCGGACCTCTGATTTCCATTGAAATTGCGGTCCGCCGGGGTCAGGGGTTCTGCAGGGGGAAGCCCGCCAGGCCCTTCCAGGCGAGGGTGGACATCAGGCTCACCGCTTCGTCGCGGGAGATCGTCTCCCTCGCGTCCAGCCAGTAGCGCGCGGTCACCTGGCTGAGGCCGACCAGGCCCACCGCCAGCAGCCGCGCGCGCTCCGCGTCCAGCCCCGCGTCCGCCGTGACCGCCTCGGTGATCGCGTTAATGCACCCGGACAGGGCGCCCTCCACGGCCTTCTCCACGGCCGGTTCGCCGCGCAGGTCCGATTCGAAGACCAGCCGGAACGCCTGCCCCTCGCCGGCCACGAACTCGTACAGCGCACCGATCGCGGCCCGCACCCGCAGCTTGTTGTCCGGGGTGGACTCGATGGCCTCGCGGACCCGGCGCACCAGCTCGTTGCCGTGCGTCTCCAATAGCGCGAGATAGAGCTCCAGCTTGCCCGGGAAGTGCTGGTAGAGGACCGGCTTGCTGACCCCCGCGCGCTCCGCGATGTCGTCCATCGCCGCCGCGTGGTAGCCGTTGTGCACGAAAACGTACTGAGCCGCTTCGAGCAGCTGTGCCCGGCGTGCGTCACGGGGCAACCGGACGCCTCGGCTCGGCTGCGCGGTCTCGGTCATCCTCGCCTCCACCCGATTCCTTCCACTCGCTAGGCGGCCTTCCGGCCACCCAGTGGGGCCTGACTCTACTCGCCGGTAGAGGTAGGTAGCGAAATCCGGGCTCGGGCGGACCGCCATGCTGTAGGTGTGACCATGACAACACCGGCCGCCTGGCCGCACCGGCGAGCCCTATCGGACCGGTACGACCTGACGAGGGTGCCGCTGGTGGCGGACGGCATCCCGCCGATCGACCTAACGGCGATGCCGCCACCCGGTCGGCACGTTGAACTGGGCACTCGCTGGGGGCCGATGCGCGTGCACCTGCGCGAGACGCCGGGGCCGTCGCCGACGGCCGCGACCGCCGTGCACCTGCACGGGCTGGCCGGGTCGTCGACGAACTGGACCGATCTGGCCGGGCTGCTCGCCGGGCACCTGCGCAGCATCGCCCTGGACCTGCCGGGCTTCGGGCGTTCCGAGCCGCCGCCCGGGTTCGGCTTCACCCGGCAGGCCAACGCCGACGTGGTGATCTCCGTCCTGGAACAGCTCGACGCCGCGCCGGTGCACCTGTCCGGGAACTCCTTCGGCGCCGCGGTGGCCATCGAGGTGGCGGCGCTGCGCCCAGATCTGATCGCGTCGCTGACGCTGATCTCGCCTGCCATGCCGGACCTACGGCTGAACCCGCGGCGGCTTTCCGATCCGCGGATCGCGGTGGCGATGGTGCCGGTCCTCGGGGCCCGCACGCGGCGGGGGCTGGCGGCGGTGACGCCGGCCGCCCGGGCCGAGCAGCTGCTCCGGTTGTGCTTCGCCGAGCCGGACGCGGTGCCGTCGCACCGGCTCGCCGCGGTGGCCGCGGAGTTCGAGGAACGCAGCCGGCTGCCGTGGTCCGGTCCAGCGCTGGGGCGGACCACGACGGAGTTGGTGCGTTCCTGGCTCGTCCCGCCCGCGCGCTCGCTGTGGCGCCGGCTTCCCGAGATCGCCGCGCCGTCCCTGGTCGTGTGGGGCAGCGAAGACCGGGTGGTGACGGTCCGCAAGGCGCCGCGCACCGCGATGCTGCTGCCGCGCGGCCGATTGCTCGTGCTGCCCCGAACGGGGCACGTTGCCCAGATGGAAAGGCCACGGGTGGTCGCCCGGGCGCTGCTCGGACTGGTCCAGGCCGACTCCTGGTAGTGACTGGTTTGCGTCACTTCGTGTGGTCCTCGGTGCTTCGGTCACCCGGAGTGGCCAGTGGTGGCCTAGGGTGCCGTGGGCCCTATGGCACGCTTAGGGCGTGAACCGCCCGCCGCTGCGATCTCGTGCGTCTGCGTCCGACCGCCGACTGGCGGGGCGGACAAGTGCCCGTGCAGGCTCCGGAGATCGCCGCCGAGGCGAGCCGCTGGCCGCGTCGTGGCACCCGGTCTCCGAGTCGCCGGAGCCCGGGCACGTCGACGACGCCGCGGAACCCGACGAGGACGTCAACCCCCGGCCGCGCCGCCGCCGGGGGGCGCACTACCGCTACGGCTGGCGGATCTACGCCGTGCCGCTGCTGATCGTGGTCAGCGCACTCGCCGTCTTCCAGACCCTTCGCCCCTCCGAACGCGGCTCGGCCAGCGGACTCCTCGACCCGATCGTCTCGGACGCCCCGGAGGAGCCGATTGTCACCGAGGCGCCGCCCGGGCAGACCTTCGGGCCCGCGCTCTTCTCCGCCGACCTGCCGCCCGGTGGGCAGATCCCGGAGACCGGCGCGCGCACCTACCAGGTGCTGCCCGGCACCTCCTCGGTGACCGGCTCCGGCCAGCTGTACCGGTACACCGTCGAGGTCGAGGTCGGGATCGAGGCCCAGATCGGAAACCCGAACACCGAGTTCGGCAACCTCGTGCAGGCCACGCTGTCCGATCCGCGCAGCTGGACGAACCCGCAGGCAGGCGGGATCTCGCTGCAGCGGGTGGACGCCAGCGGCCCGCGCCCGGACTTCCGGGTCATCCTGGTCAGCCAGCAGACCGCCCGCGAAGCGTGCGACTACCGCAACGGCGTGCCCTACGACAGCTCGTGCCGCAAGGGCGACATGGTCTACCTGAACGGGGCCCGCTGGGTTCGCGGCGCGGTGTCGTTCCAAGGTGACATCGGCAACTACCAGCGCTACGCGATCAACCACGAGGTTGGGCATGTCTTCGGCAACCGGCACGTCGGCTGCCCCTCGCAGGGCGGGCTGGCGCCGGTGATGATGCAGCAGTCCTTCAGTGTGTCGAACAACGAGCTGCACGAGCTGAACAAGATCGCCGACCAGGGGACCGAGATCCCGGCCGACGGCTTCGTCTGCAAGTACAACGCCTGGCCGTTCCCCACGGCCGGTGCCGGCGGCTCGTGATTTCGAGGCGCCTCTCCGTCCCGGATCGTGGGAGTAGTTTGGGTTGCGGAAGCCCATCGGGGAGTCTTGCGTTGCAGATTCCGTGAGGTCCCGTTCGGGTGTCCTCCGGGGACGCTTGAGGTGCCGCTGCCACGCTCCGAGCGCAGCCGGCACCGACCATTGAGGAGGAGCTGGGAATGTCCGGCGCATCGTCGCTGCCGCCGCTGGTCGAACCGGCGTCGGAGCTGACCAAGGAAGAGGTCGCGCGCTACAGCCGCCACCTGATCATCCCGGATGTCGGGATGGAGGGGCAGAAGCGGCTGAAGAACGCCAAGGTGCTGGTGGTCGGCGCGGGCGGGCTCGGCAGCCCGGCGCTGCTGTACCTGGCCGCGGCCGGGGTGGGCACGCTCGGCATCGTGGAGTTCGACGAGGTCGACGAGTCCAACCTGCACCGCCAGGTCATCCACGGCCAGTCCGACCTCGGGCGGCCCAAGGCGGAATCGGCCCGCGACTCCATCGCCGAGGTCAACCCGTTCGTCAAGGTCAACCTGCACCAGACGCACCTGACCTCGGAGAACGCGCTCGACATCTTCCGCGACTACGACCTGATCCTGGACGGCACGGACAACTTCGCCACCCGGTACCTGGTGAACGACGCCGCGGTGCTGCTCGGCAAGCCGTACGTGTGGGGCTCGATCTTCCGCTTCGAGGGCCAGGCCAGCGTCTTCTGGGACCAGCACGGACCGAACTACCGCGACCTGTACCCGGAGCCGCCGCCGCCCGGCATGGTGCCGTCCTGCGCCGAGGGCGGCGTCCTGGGCGTGCTGTGCGCGTCGATCGGTTCGATCATGGTCAACGAGGCCATCAAGCTGATCACCGGCATCGGGGAGACCCTACTGGGCCGCCTGATGATCTACGACGCGCTGGAGATGACCTACCGCACGGTCAAGATCCGCAAGGACCCGAACTCGACGCCGATCACCGAGCTGATCGACTACGAGGCGTTCTGCGGCGTGGTCTCCGACGAAGCCCAGCAGGCGGCGGTGAACAGCACGATCACCCCGCGCGAGCTGAAGGAGATGTTCGACCGGGGCGAGAAGTTCGAGCTCATCGACGTCCGGGAGCCGCACGAGTACGAGATCGTCAAGATCGAGGGCTCCAAGCTGATCCCGAAGGACCGCATCCTCTCCGGCGAGGCGCTGGCCGAGTTGCCGCAGGACCGCAAGATCGTCCTGCATTGCAAGTCCGGTGGCCGTTCCGCGGAGGCGCTGGCGGCGCTGCACCGGGCGGGCTTCGCCGACGCGGTGCACGTCGGCGGCGGCGTCCTGGGCTGGGCCAACCAGGTCGACCCGAGCCTGCCGACGTACTGATCTCCGGTCATTGATCGGGTTTTCGCGGGCCGGTGGGCGGTGTTTCCGCCCACCGGCCCGTGGTATGTCGGCATGTCGTGTTCGCGGCGCACGGAGTGGCCTGCTGCGGAAATCGCGATCATCGAGGTAGCGTTTCGCTCGTGAGTCATACGCCGGAGCCGCCACCGCCGCACGTGCGCGCGGCATTCGGCGCGCGCGTCGAAGAACCCGAGCCGCTGGATGGTGCGGTCGCCTGGCGATGCGGCGAGATCGTGCTCAAGTCCGCCGCCAACACGGCCGAGGCCGCATGGGTGGCGCAGACGCTGGACCTGCTGGATCCCGACGAGGTGCGGGTGTCCCGCCCGGTGCGGTCCACCGACGGGCGCTGGGTGGTGTCCGGCTGGTCGGCCAGCCGGAACCTCGCAGGGCAGGCGGAGCCCCGGCACGACGACGTGGTGGCCATGTCGCTGCGGCTGCACTCGGCGAGCCGGTTCCTGGCCCGGCCGCGGTTCCTCCAGGCGCGGCAGGACATCTACGCCTTGGCCGACCGGATGGCCTGGGGCGAAGAGGAATACATGCTGCCGCAGGAGAAGGGCGGCCGGCTCTACGACGTGCTCGCCGGGTCTCGGCGGGAGGTCCAGCTACGGCCGCAGGTGGTGCACGGGGACCTGTTCGGCAACGTGCTGTTCACAGAGGACGCGCCGCCCGGCATCATCGACTTCAACCCGTACTGGCGGTCCGCCGAGTGGGCCGCGGCGGTGGTGGTGATCGACGCCTTGGCGTGGGGTGGTGCCGACCCGGCCATAGTGGAGCGCTGGTCGCACCTCTCCGATTGGCCGCAGGCGCTGCTGCGCGCCCTGCTGTTCCGGCTCGCGGTGCACGCCCTGCACCCGCGCTCGTCCTCGCAGACCCTCACCGGGCTCGAGCGCGCTTCCCAGATGGTTCTCGAAGTTCTCTGACCCCCGGCTCTTCTCGCGTTGTGTGAGTATTAGGGCGTGCAGGGAGTGTTGAGCGGCTTCACCGTCGGCGTGACGGCGGAGCGCAAGGCCGCTGAGATCGGGGCGATGTTCACCCGGCGCGGTGCCCGCGTGCTCTTCGGGGCGGCGATGCACACGGTGCCGTTGCCCGAGGACGGCGAGTTGGCCGCAGCGACCGAGGAAGTCCTGGCCGCGCCGGTCGATCACGTCGTCGCGGTCACCGGGGTCGGGTTCCGAGGCTGGATCGAGGCGGCGCAGGCCAACGGCGTCGGTGACCGGTTGTTGGCTCAGCTGCGCTCGGCCGAGATCCTGGCGCGTGGTGCGAAGGCGCGGGGCGCGGTTCGCGGCGCCGGGTTGGTGGAGTCGTGGACCTCGCCGTCGGAGGAGTCGGCCGAGGTCTTGGAGCACTTGCTGGCACGCGATCTCAGCGGGAAGCGGGTTGTGCTCCAGGTGCACGGCGATCCGATGTTGCAGTTCCGCGAGGCCTTGCGAGCGGCCGGTACCGAGGTGGTGCCGGTGACCGTCTACCGGTGGACGGATCCGGTGGATCTGCCCGCGCTGGACCGGTTGATCGACGCAGTGGTTCGGGGCGAGGTGGATGCGCTGCCGTTCACAAGCGCTCCGGCCGCGACGAACCTGCTGGCACGTGCGGATCGCACCGGGCGGGGCGAGTCGTTCCGAGAAGCGTTGCGCAACAAGGTTTTCATCGCCTGCGTCGGACCGGTCACGGCGGCGCCGATCGACGCCGCGGGCCTGCCGTACACGATGCCGGACCGCGCCCGCACTGCGTCCCTGGTGCGGCTAGTGGCCGACGAATTGCCGAAGCGCACGGGGAAGTAGTTCGTCCAATCAGGACAGTTCTGTGCTTGTCGCTCGGGGTCAGGCGCCCCAGCGGTAGTGGCGCATGTCGATGCGGGCTCCGTCGGCGAGAACGCCTTCGGCTCGCAGGAGTTCCAGCTGGCGGCGGCGCAGGTGGTCGGCGACCGTGCCGTTGGAGCGCAGGACGCGGTGCCACGGCAGATCGCCGCCGTCCTCGGCGAGGATGTGGCCCACCAGTCGCGCCGACCGCAGGCCCGAGAGCTCGGCCACGTCGCCGTAGGACAGCACCGATCCGGGCGGGATCGACGCCACCACGGCCCGCACCTGCTCCACCGTCTCCTCGTCCACGCGCCCGAAGGTACTCCGTGAGCACTTTGCGGTGCTATAGCACCCAGAAACACGCACGGGCCCTGACCAGTGGGAACGTCGGTCCTCGGAGGCGATCAGCCCTGGAAGCCCGCCACGATCTTGGTGAACTCCCACGGCTGCTGGTCGACGCCGCTGCAGGAGTCCGCGCCGCCCCCGTCGCACGGGCGGTCCCGGTTGAGTGACCAGAAGGTGAAGCGGCCGAGGCCCTTCTCCTTGGCGTAGTCGGCCATCTTCTGGAACGCGGCCTGGTCGACGGTCTCGCCGGCGTCGGTCTTGCCGTTCATCGACGAGATGCCCGCGTGCGCGTAGGCCTCCGCGTCGCGGTAGCCGAAGGTGCTCTTGAGTACCTCCTTCAGGCCTTCGGTGGCGTTGATCGTGTCGGCCGCCATGTCCGAACCGCCGAAGTTGAACGGCATCTGCGTCCACACGTCGACGTTCGAGCCGATCTCGTTGGCCCTGCTGATCATCCGCTTGCCCACGTCGTTCGGGCCGGTGTTCAGCGTCGGGAAGGTGACCACGGTCTGCAGGCCCGGGTTGGCCTCCTTGGCGAGCTTCAGCGCCTCCAGCACCCGGTCCTGCACGGCAGGCGTCTCGAACTCGCTGGCCTCGATGTCGATGTCGATGGCCTTGAGCCCGTGGGCGTCGATGACCTTCTGGTAGGCGCTGGCCAGCGACTGCGGGTCCTGGCAGAACTCGCCGAGCTTGTTGCCGGCCCAGCCGCCGATGGACGGGATGACGTCGCCGCCGCCGGCGCGGATCTCGTCGATGACAGCCTTGTCGGCGTCCAGCGGACGGGTGCCGTCCCAGGCCGGGTTGCAGCCGCCGTCGGAGAGGATGAAGGCCAGGGTGAAGTCCTTGATGCCGGTGGCGCTCATCACCTCGCCGGGCTTGGGCGGATTGCCCCAGCCGTTGTAGAGGTACGGGGACGCGGCGACCGGTGACGCCGCGGTGTTCGAGGCCGGGGCCGGGGTCTCCGCGCTTAGTGCGGGCACCGCGCCGATGGTCAACGCACCGGCGACCGCGGCGCAGCCGAGCAGGCTTTTGCGGACCTTGCTCACGGTTCCTCCTTCGGGGGTTCGATCGCGCCCGGGGCGCGATTCCGCTGGTCACAGCAGGAGAAGAAGTGTGGCGATCATCACATTGTCAGAGGAGGAAATTGGTTTGTACCACCAAAAGGTTCAGTTAATTTCCCGTTGAGCGGGAGCTATCCGCGAGCCCTGCGCGACCTTGTCGTCGGCGCGTGATTCCATCGATGCGTGCCATCCCCGACCACGCCCGTCCTCGTTCGCCGAGCTGAAACCACTCGTCGGCGGACGAACTGGGACGCAGCCGGGCAGCGGGCGTTGGCGCATCGCTACGGCCTCCTCCGGCTCCTCGGTGGACCAGGCACCGGCAAGAGCACGCTGATCGCGCAGCTGGCCGCCGACCGCATCCGCAACCACGAGGTGTCGCCGGAGAACGTCCTGGTCCTGACCGGGAGCCGGCGCGCTGCTGCCTGGATGCGCACCGAGATCACCAGGTTGCTCACCGGTTCTTCGGAAGAACTGCGCACCGCACCCGAACCGCTGGTCCGGACCGTCCACTCGTACGCCTTCGCGGTGCTGCGGTTGCAGGCGGTGCGCGACCAGCTACCGCCCCCGCAGCTGCTCAACGGCCCGGACCAGGACGCACTCGTGCGAGACCTGCTGGCCGGAGATGTCGAGACCGGTGCGAAGGACTGGCCGGAGACGCTGCGACCGGCGTTGACCGTGCCCGGCTTCGCCGAGGAACTGCGGGATCTGCTGCTGCGCGCTGCGGAACGTGGCGTCGGGCCCGAGCGGCTGGTCAACCTCGGCCGCCGGCACAACCGTCCGGAATGGATCGCCGCCGGTCGGTTCGCGCGGCAGTACGAGCAGGTCACGCTGCTGCGCGGGGCGGGCGGCGCGCAAGCCCCCGCACTGGACGCCGCGGAGCTGGTCGGCTCGGCGCTGCTGGCGTTCGACACCGATCCCAGGCTGCTGGCGGCCGAGCAGGACCGGGTGCGCTACGTGCTCGTCGACGACGCGCAGCACCTGGACCCCCAGCAGTACTGGCTGATCCGGCGGCTCGGGGACACGGCCACCGAGTTCGTGCTGGCCGGCGACCCCGACCAGGCCGTGTACTCCTTCCGCGGCGCCGACCCGCGCTGCCTGCTGGACGCCGACCCGGACGGCACGAACACCGAGGTCCTCACCGTCGACCACCGCATGTCCAAGGCGGTCCGGGAGGCGGTGCAGCGGCTGGCCTCGCGGCTGCCTGGGACGGGCCCCCAGCGCGAGCTGGTCGAGCCCGAGAACGGGCGAGGTGGTTCGATCCAGGTGCGCCTGCTGGCCACCGAGGCGCAGGAGGCCGCGTGGGTGGCGGATCAGCTCCGCCGAGCCCACCTGCTCGACGAGATCGCCTGGTCGGACATGGCCGTCGTGGTCCGGTCGACCGGCCTGTCGCTTCCGGTGCTTCGCCGCGCGTTGCTGGCCGCCGGTGTGCCCATCGCGCTGCCGGTCGACGACCTTCCGCTAGCGCAGCGCAATGCCGTCCGGCCGCTGCTGACGCTGCTGCGCTGCGCTGCGCGCCCGCAGGCGCTAGACGCGGACGCTGCAGCTGAGCTGCTCGCCTCGTCGCTCGGCGGCGCCGATCCGCTCGCGCTGCGGCGGCTTCGCCGGGGGCTGCGCCGCCTGGAGCTCGCCGCAGGCGGGAGCCGGGCCAGCGGCGAGCTGCTGGTGGAGGTGCTGCAGGACGGCGACCGCCTCGCTGCTCTGGAAGATTCCGCCGCCGAGCCTGCTCGCCGCCTCGCGGCGCTGCTGCGCAACACGGCCGACTCCGTCGCCGCCGGGCACACCGTGGAAGAAACGCTGTGGCGGGCGTGGAAGGCCAGCGGTCTGGAGAAGCGCTGGGTGGCGCAGTCGGAGCGGCACGGCGCGGTCGGGGTGCAGGCCGACCGCGATCTCGACGCCGTGGTGTCGCTGTTCGACGCGGCCGCCCAGTACGTCGACAGGTTGCCGGGTGCGGACGTCGCCAGTTTCGCGGATTACCTGACCAGCCAGCAGATCGCGGGTAGCTCGCTGGCGCCCACCGCCCCCCGGGACAACTCCGTGTCGGTGCTGACGGCGCATGCCGCGAGCGGCCGGGAGTGGGAGGTCGTGGCGATTCCCGGTGTGCAGGAAGGCATTTGGCCCGACCTGCGGCTGCGCGGATCACTGCTCGGCGTGGAGCGGCTGGTCGACGTGCTGTCCGGGGTGGACGCCGAGCGGGTGTCGGCCACCGCGCCGCTGCTGGCCGAGGAGCGGCGGCTGCTGCTCGTCGCGGCGAGCCGGGCGCGGCGGAACCTGCTGGTCAGCGCGGTGCGCGGGGAGGACGAGCAGCCCTCGCGGTTCCTGGACGAGCTGGAGGGCGTGGTCAGCGACCCCGATGCGGTGGAGCGGCCGATCGCGCGCCCGGAACGCGGCCTGGCGCTCGGGGATCTGGTCGGCGAGCTGCGGCGGGTGGTGTGCGATGCGGAGGCGGAGCCGCAGCGGCGGCAGCGGGCGGCGGCGCAGCTCGCGCGGCTGGCCAACGCCGGCGTTCCGGGCGCCAGCCCGGAGGCCTGGTACGGGTTGCCGGAGAGCTCCAGCTCGACGCCGCTGGTGGCCGGTGACGATCCGGTCAAGGTGTCGCCGTCCACTGTGGACGTCTTGGCGAAGTGCCCGCTGCGCTGGATGGTCGAGCGGCACGGCGGCCAGGACACGGCCGAACTAGCCTCCGTCACCGGCACCCTCGTGCACGCGCTCGTGCAGGCCGCCGCCGACGGCGCGGACACCGACCAGCTGCACAAGGCCCTGGACGAGGCCTGGGAATCCGTTGACGCCGGTGCGCCGTGGTTCTCCCGCAAGGAGCGCAAGCGCGTGGAGGGCATGCTCGACGCGTTCCTGAGCTGGCTGGTCCAGTCCCGGGCCGAACTCACGCAGGTCGGCGTGGAGAAGGACCTGGACGTCACGGTTCCGGGCCGGGCGGGCGGTCCGTGGCTGCGACTGCGCGGACGCGTGGACCGGCTGGAGGCCGATGCCGACGGCCGACCGGTGGTGGTCGACGTCAAGACCGGGAAGACACCGGTCAGCAAGGGCGATGCGGAGGAGCACCCGCAGCTGGCGGTGTACCAGCTGGCCGCCGCGCTGGGCGCGTTCGGCGAGGGCGAGGAACCCGGCGGGGCGCGGCTGCTGTACGTCGCGAAGTCGGACCGCAAGGGCGCGGCCACCGAACGCGTCCAGCAGGCGCTGGACGCCGAGCGGATCGAGGTGTGGCTTGACGTGGTGCACACCGCCGCCGCTTCGAGCCTCGGACCTGCCTATGTGGCCAGCGAGAACTCGGACTGCGATCGTTGTCCGGCCCGCACCTGCTGCCCGGTCCACCCGTCCGGAAGACAGGTCGCGCAGTGACTGGAGAGTGTTTCAAATGGTTCGCGTAGCGGTGCGGGTAGCGGAACCTCGGACGCCGCCTCGGTCCGGGATCCTCGCCTCATGAATGCCACTTCACCACGTCGAGGCTGTCCTCCCGAGGCGACCGCTGAGAACCCGCGGCGGTGCGAGCTGAGTGCCACGCCGAAAGTGGCTACCGCCGCTGGTAGAACGGAAATCAGTCCACATCGGATCGCGCAGGCGCTCGGGCTGCACCCGCCGACCCCCGAGCAGGCCGCCGTGATCGCCGCGCCCGCCGAACCGGCGCTGGTCGTGGCGGGTGCGGGCGCTGGGAAGACGGAGACGATGGCCGCCCGCGTGGTCTGGCTGGTCGCCAACCAGCTGGTGACGCCGGAGCGCATCCTCGGCCTGACGTTCACCCGCAAGGCCGCGCGGCAGCTCGCCGACCGGGTACGCGCCCGGCTGCGCCGGCTCGCCGGGTCCGGGCTGCTCGACGAGGTCGATCCCAGCGGGCAGCTGCGCTCCGCGGTGCTGACCGAGGAGCCCACGGTGCTGACCTACCACGCCTACGCGGGGCGGCTCGTCGGCGAGCACGGGCTGCGGGTACCGGTCGAGCCGGGCGCGCGACTGCTGAGCGAGACGGCGTCCTGGCAGCTCGCGCACAACGTGGTCGCGACCTGGACCGAGGACATCGACACCGACAAGGTTCCGTCCACTGTGACCGGTTACCTGCTGTCGCTGGCCGGCGAGCTCGCCGAACACCTGGTGAGCCCGGACGACCTGCGCACGCACGCCGAAAAGCTCTGCCACGCGGTCGAGAACGCGCCGCGGGCCAAGGGGCAGCGCGCGAACCTTCCGCAGGACCTGGTGAAAGTCGTTGTCGCGCAACGCTTGCGGTTCGCTCTGATGCCGCTGGTCGAGGAGTACGCGCAGCGCAAGCGGCGCGAAGGCGCGATGGACTTCGCCGACCAGATGTCGCTGGCCGCGCTGCTGGCCGCCGAACACCCGGAAGTCGTCGACGGCGAACGCGCCCGGTACGGCGCGGTGCTGCTGGACGAGTACCAGGACACCGGCCACGCGCAACGGGTTCTGCTGCGCTCGCTGTTCGGGCGCGAGCGCCCGCTGCCGGTCACCGCGGTCGGCGACCCGGCACAGGCCATCTACGGCTGGCGCGGCGCGAGCGCGGCGAACCTCCCGCGCTTCACCACCGACTTCCCGCGCATCGAGGAAGGCCGAGAGACTCCGGCGCACCGGTACGGGCTGCTGACGAGCTTCCGCAACCCGGCGGAAGTCCTGCACGTCGCCAACGCGGTTTCGGGGCCGCTGCGCGAAACCGGCCTGGAAGTCGACGAGCTGCGCGCCAGGGACGGCGCCGAGGCCGGCGATATCCGGCTGGCGCTGAGCGAACACGTGCGGGCCGAACGCGACTGGGTCGCCGACCAGGTCACCGCGCAGTGGCAGGCGACGCTGGACGAGACGGGACGGCCGCCGACCGCGGCGGTGCTGGTGCGCCGCCGTGCCGACATGACCGACATCGCGGCGGCGCTGCGGGAACGCGGTCTGCCGGTCGAGGTCGTCGGGCTCGGCGGGCTGCTCGACGAGCCCGAGGTGCGCGACCTGGTCAGCGCACTGCGGCTGCTGGTGGACCCGCTCGCCGGGACGGCAGCGATGCGGCTGCTCACCGGCTCGCGCTGGCGCCTCGGGGCGGCCGACATCGCGGCGCTGTGGGATCGCGCGCGGGAGCTCGGCGCGCAGGCCTTCGGGACACCGGAGACCGCCGATCCCTCTGCTGTGGTCACCGCGGCGCTGCCGGGCGAGAACGCTGAGCAGGCCGGGCTGGTGGACGCGCTTGACGATCCCGGCGATGCGCAGCGCTATTCCGGCGACGGCTACCGGCGCATCCGACGCCTGGGACGCGAGCTCGCCACCTTGCGGCGCCGCCTCGACCAGCCGCTGCCGGAACTCGTCGCGGACGTCGAGCGGACGTTGCTGCTGGACATCGAGAGCATGGCGCGGCCGGTCGGCGCGGGGAGGATCCACCTTGACGCGTTCGCCGACGCGGTCACCGCCTTCGCCACCGCGAGCCCGTCGGCCACGCTGCCCGCGCTGCTGGACTACCTGGAAGCGGCCGAACGCGCCGAAGACGGCCTGGAACCAGGCGAGGTCGAGGTCGCCGAGGACCGCGTCCAAGTGCTCACCGTGCACGCGGCCAAGGGCCTGGAGTGGCAGGTCGTCGCCGTGCCGCACCTCGTCAACGACGTCTTCCCCGGCAAGCGGAAGTCCTCGTCGTGGCTGCGCTCGGTCACCGAACTGCCCGCCGAACTGCGCGGCGACGCCGAAGACCTGCCCCGGCTCGACGTCGACCGGCTGTCCGGGCTTGACCGCAAGGAACTCACCGAGGCGCTCGGGATCCACGACGAGGAGTTCGAGGAGCGCCGGCTCGCCGAGGAGCGGCGGCTGCTCTACGTCGCGGTGACGCGCTCGGAGCGGACGTTGCTGTTGTCCGGGCACTGGTGGGGCGAGAACGGCGACCGGCCCAAGGGGCCGTCGGGCTTCCTGCGGCAGCTGGCCGAGGTGCTCCGCGGGTCCGGGACCGGGGACATCGACCTGTGGACGCCGGAACCCGACGAGGACGCGACGAACCCGCTCGCCGATGCCATGCGGTGCGCGGAGTGGCCGGTGGACCCGCTGGGTCCGCGCCGCGCGGCGGTGGCCGAAGGCGCGGGGCTCGTGCGGGCCGTGATGTCCACTGTGGATGATGCGGAGCCGGAGGACGACGAGGACGGGTGGTCGCGGGACGTTGACGTGCTGCTGGCCGAGCGCGCGGCGGCGGCGCAGCGGCGGGAGCAGGTGCGGCTGCCGGACCACCTGTCGGTGAGCCAACTCGTCGAACTCGCCGGTGATTCCGACAGCCTCGCCCGGCGGCTGCGCCGACCGCTGCCGTTCCCGCCGAACCCGATGACCCGCCGCGGCACCGCGTTCCACGCCTGGCTGGAGCACCGGTTCACCTCGACCGCGCTGCTGGACTTCGACGAACTGCCCGGCGCAGCCGACGAATCCGCGCCGGTGCACGAGGACCTGGCCGAGCTGCAGCGGGCGTTCCTCGCCGGATCCTGGGCCGACCGCACGCCGCACCGCGTCGAGGTGCCGTTCGAGACACAGGTCGAGGGCGTGGTGCTGCGCGGCCGGATGGACGCGGTGTTCGCCGACGCCGACGGAGGCTGGACGGTCCTCGACTGGAAGACCGGCGCGGTGCCGGGAGGCGACCAGGTCCCGGCGCTGTCGGTGCAGCTCGCCGCGTACCGGCTGGCCTGGGCGGAACTGTCCGGAACGCCGCTGTCGAAGGTCCGCGCGGCGTTCCACTACGTCCGCCACGACTACACGCTCCGCCCGGCCGACCTCCTCGATGCCGACGGCCTCCGGAACCTCATCACCTCGGTCCCCGCCGCGCGGTGACGGTTTGGCCTGGTCAGGGCCCGTGAGTACTTTTCGGTGCTATGGCACCCAAAAACACTCACGGACCTTGACCAGCGGAATTGGCGGCGTCGTCGGGATCACCTGCCGCATCGGCATGACTACACGTTCGGGTGGCGGAGCTTGAGATCGCGGTTCGCGGCGGCCGACTATGCCCGCGATGAACATGGACTGGAAGCTAAAGACGCCACCGGAATCCGAAGTGAACGTCGACACCGACGTCCTGGCGATGCGCGCCCCGCTGGTGCGGGTGCACCGCGACGACGAAGGCACCTGGTCCTTCGACGGGCCGGGCCGGAACCCGAGACCGTCGAAGAGGACGGCGCTCAGCGCCGTCGTCGGGGCCTGGCCGCACGTTGCCGCGCTGTCCGATCTGGACACCGGCGGTGCCGCGGTGTGGTCGTGGAAGCAGCACGGCTGGGCAAGCGAGGTCCAGTGCCGGTGCGGCAGCTGCGAACAGCCGGTCGCCGCCGACATCGACCGCAACAGCTGGCCGACCGAACTGCAGCCGCAAAGCATCCTCAGCGTCGAGCAGGCCGCGCTGTCCGGCCAGGCCCCGCTGACCGACATCATCTCCACGCCCGGCGGCATCGCGCTGCTCGGCCCCGGTGATCACCGGCGCACCGCCGACCTGATGACCCCGGTCGCGCTGGCGAACGTGATCCGCCGCTGGCCGCACACGATGCAGGCCCTGCGCGCGCTCAAGGAGAGCCGCGGCATGCGCTGGAACCCGGAGAACCTCAACTGGCACGAGTACGTCCTCGCCTGAGGGACCGTTTCCAGGCCCGTCTTGCGTGGCGGTGCGGGTAGCGGAACCTCAGAGGCCGCCTCGACTCCGGAATCCCCGACTCATGTATGTCCAATACGCCACGCCGGGGGCTGGCCTCGCCGAGAGCCCTTCGGGCGGGGCGGGCACGGCCTCTGAGAACCCGCAGCGGTGCAGGTTGAGAGGGTGGGCCAAGCGGCTTCGCCGCTTGCGGCGACTTGCGACGTACGACGTTGCGTGTCGCGGTGGCTGTTTCGTGTATGGAGAAAGAGAAAGTGGCTGACGCCGCTTGCCTGACGTCCCGAGCTGCGGGGCGTCAGGCGTTCTCCGCGAGTCGGGGGAGTTCGAGGATCCGCGAGTACAGGACTTCGAGCAACCAGCGGCCGAACATGGACGACCCGAACTCCGCGGTCCGGTCCTCCGGCGCGACCACCAGCTCGGCCGGCCCCTCGAAGCCGGCGTTGACCACACCGACGCCGTAGTAGTCCAGCTCCAGCATCCGCAACGGCTTGTACGCGGTGCCCGGAGGCAGCACGACGGCGCAGGGGGCCAGCGTCAGCAGCGTCCCGCACGCGTGCAAGGCGTGGCGGGCGCGCGACACAGGCACCAGGATCCCGAGCAGGTCGACCGCGGCCACCGGCACGTGATCGTGCATGCAGGGCTCGGACCAGGAGCGGAACCAGGTCGGGTTGAGCTCCGGCCCCCAGCCGTGGTGGCTGCGCCACTCGTGGACGTCGCGCCGGATCCGGGCCACGGCGGCGAAGCGCGCACCGAGGACCTCGACGTCCGGGATCAACTGACCGTCCCACCCCAGGGCACGAGCCGCGTGCTGAAGTTGCTGCACCGCTGCATGGTATGCCGCCGCGCCGCGATGTCCAGACAAGGTCTTCCGGCCTGCAGGAGATGTCGTCGTCGAAACCACGGGTGCCGCATCGCATCGGACGCCCGGGCAACGGTTACTGTTCTCCGCCGTGAGTGGAAAGAACGTGCGCGGGTCGTCCTGCGCGGCGGCGCGGCCGGTGGGGCCATGATGCGGCGCAGTCCGAAGCAGTTGGCGCACCCCTTCATCCGCGGGCGCTCCGACGAGGAGGAGCTGACCAAGCGACCCGACCACGCGCTCGTGGGCGTGATCCGGATGCCGGGCAGCACGACCAGCCCGGTCCGGTCCATCATCCGCCGGATCATCGGCGCGATGCTCGCGCTGGCCGCCACGGTGTTTATCGTGTTCATCGGCAGGCACGGCTACCGGGACTCCGCGGGCGGCGAGCTGGACCTGCTGGACGCGGTCTACTACGCCACGGTGTCGCTGTCCACCACGGGCTACGGCGACATCACCCCGGTCACCCCGCAGGCGCGACTGGTGAACGTGCTGGTCATCACCCCGCTGCGGGTGCTGTTCCTGATCGTGCTGGTCGGTACCACACTGGAAGTGCTCACCGAGCGCTCCCGGCAGGCTTTCAAGATCCAACTCTGGAGGTCCAAGGTGCGCGACCACGTGGTCGTCATCGGATACGGAACCAAGGGCCGTTCGGCCGTCACCGCGCTGCTCGGCGACGGTGCCGAGTCCGGTCGCATCGTGGTCGTCGACACCGACCAGCGCGCGCTCGAAACAGCCTCCGCGCAAGGCCTGGTCACCGTCAACGGTTCCGGCACCCGCTCGGACGTGCTGCGGGTGGCGGGCGTGCCGCGCGCGCGGGCGATCGTGGTGGCACCTGCCCGCGACGACACGGCCGTGCTGGTCACCCTGACCGCGCGGGAGCTCGCCCCGAAGGCGCAGATCGTCGCGGCGGTGCGGGAAGCCGAGAACGTCCACCTGCTGCGCCAGTCCGGCGCGGATTCGGTGGTGGTGTCCAGCGAGACGGCGGGCCGCCTGCTGGGCATGGCGACCTCGACGCCGTCCGTGGTGGAGATGTTCGAGGACCTGCTGACCCCGGACGCCGGTCTGGCGATCGCCGAGCGGGAGGTCGAGCCCCAGGAGATCGGCGGCTCGCCGCGGCACCTCTCGGACATCGTGCTCGGCGTGGTGCGCGACGGTCAGCTGTACCGGGTGGACGCGCCGGAGGCCGACGCGATCGAGGAAGGCGACCGGCTGCTCTACGTCAAGAAGGTCACGCCCGCGGACGCCTGAGGCCGGCAAACCACTTGTGAACGCCCGGAAGCCGTATCACCGACGGTGTTTCGGATGCTGCGGGGAGTGACCCTGCTGCCGCCGGCCGGCTTCTGCCAATATCGGTGTCGTGGGAAGGCAACGAGGTTCGGCGTCGGTGGCGCCGATCCTGCTTGTCCTGGGATTGCTGGGCATCGCGGTGACTGCCGTGACGTTGTGGCCACTGGTGACTGCGGCCGGCGAGGACCGGACTGCGATGCGCGCGGCGACGGCGACCGTCGTCGAGTCCCGGCCGTGCGGCGCGGACTCGGCGCGGGATCTCGTCGAGGTCCGGGTCGACGGCGTGACGCGGCAAGCACCGTTCGACGGCTGCGGCCACGCCCGCGGCCAACAGCTGCCGGTGCTGGTGCCTGCCGACCCGGTCCAGGACTTCGTGGTCCGCCCCGCGGGATCCGACTCCGACCTGAAAGCCCAGACGCAGCGCGCCAATTGGGTCCTGCTGACCCTCGCCGCCGTCGCCGGCGGGGGCTACGGCCTGATGCTCCGCCGTCGCTGAGCGGAAACGTCAGTCGACATCGGATGATGCCGCCAGCCAGGTGTTGCACTCCGTGATCCGGTTCTTGCGGAACCCCTGCTCGACCCAGGCTGCGTTGGTCGCCATGCTGCCGTGATCGGGCACGTCGCTGTGCTCGTCGCCGCGGCCGGACGAGTCCTCCAGCGCGGGGAAGATGTAGTCGTTGCTGATGCCGCCGTTCTGCAGCGCGGCCAGCGTCATCCCTTCGAAGCAGGTCGCCTGCAGCTCCGAACGGCGGGTCAGCTCCAACCCCGCCGCGGTGGAGCTGCCGCCCGCGTCGTAGGAGGCGTCGCCGTAGGCGCTGTTGATCCCGGTCATGCCCTGCAGCGCGTGGCCGAACTCGTGCGCGAACTGGCCGAGGTACGCCCCGGCCTTGGTGCGCTTCTCCATCTGGGCGTAGTAGCGCGCGGTCATGTAGATCGTGTGGTTGCCCGGGCAGTACATCGCGGTCTGGTTCCAGCGCCGCGTTCCGCAGGGGGTTTCGATGTTCTCTCCGGTGGTGATCACGGTTGGCATCCGGGCAGGCAGTTTCGCGTTCTCCAGGGCCGGGGTCCACGCCTCCATCAGGCAGGGCAGCGCGGCCTGGTAGAAGCGGTCCTGCGAAGCGGCATCGGTGTTGAAGCGGGGCAGGTTGCACGGGGTGTTCATCGCGCCGTTGCCCGGGATGTTGACCGGGTTGTCGCCCAGCTCTGCCACCGGTTTGGCACCGTCGTCGTAGCTGCTTGTCTCCGTGGTCGTCGCGTCCTCGCTGCTAGTGCTCTTGCTGCTGGAGGTCTCGCTGGAACCCGTCGTGGTGGTCCGGCTGCTCGTGGAGCTGTAGTCCGAAGCGCGGTTCGAGGTGATCGAGGCGGCCATCGCGCCGATGGTGCCGATGCCGAACAATCCCACGCCGACCAGCACCAGCGCGACGACGACGCCGGTGTTGCTCTTGCGTTTCGGTGAGTGCAGGTGCGGCATCGGTGGCGGCATCTGCCGTTGCGGTCTGGGCAGCGGCATGGTTGGGCGGCGGTAACGGACCGCGTTGTGGCGGCCGAGGCGGCTGCTGCGCGCCGCGTGGCGGCTGCGGTCGGAGGGGCGGGGGCGGCTGCGGGCCGTGTGGCGGCTGGGGGTTCGGCGGCTGCGGTCGGAGGGGCGGGGGCGGCTGCGGGCCGTGTGGCGGCTGGGGGTTCGGCGGCTGCGGTCGGAGGGGCGGGGGCGGCTGCGGGCCGTGTGGCGGCTGGGGGTTCGGCGGCTGCGGTCGGAGGGGCGGGGGCGGCTGCGGGCCGTGTGGCGGCTGGGGGTTCGGCGGCTGCGGTCGGAGGGGCGGGGGCGGCTGCGGGCCGTGTGGCGGCTGGGGGTTCGGCGGTTGTTGCGGGCCGCGAGGTTGCTGCGGCGGCCAGGGCTGGCGGGGCGGCTGCTGTGGGCCGCGCGGTGGCCTGGGCGGCTGCGTCATGCGGTCTTCCTCGCGGAGTGTCGAGTGTGGACGATCGGTCCAGGTTCAGCGGGCCGCCACGGAGCAGTCATTTACCCCCGGCTTCCTCACATCAATCCCACCGTTGCGGACCAGAGCTTAGCGATGGGCCGCTATCGTTCGTGCCGTGTTGACCAAATGGGGACTGGCCGTCGCACTGGCCGGAATGCTGTTGGGCGCGCCTGGCACAGCCGCGGCGCAGGAGCAGCCGGTCGATGCGCTGCCCGGCGCGGTTTCCAGCAGCGTGCACCTGAAGCTGGAGCGCGACGGCCAGGTATCGGTCACCGAGCAGATCAACGTTCCCCCAGGCCAGCAGGTGGAACGCACGATGCCGCTGCGGCAGTCCGCAGGGCCCGGCGCGGACCGCGTGTTCACCGTCTCCGATGCGGTGGTGGACGGCGGCGGCGCGGTTCAGGTGGACTCCGACAACGTGCACCTGACGCTGCAGCCGGGGGTCTCCACGCTGAAGTACTCGGTCCGCGGCGCCGTGGCCGACGCCGGTGATCTGCAAGCCGTCCGCTGGCAGGTGTCCGGCGGCTGGAACGTGCCGGTGGACCGCGTCGAGGTGTCGCTGCTGTCGCCGAAGGTGCCGCAGGAGATCATGTGCCTGGCCGGCCCGCTGGGCAGCGAGGACCGCTGCGCCCAGTTCGAGATCACCCACACCCAGTCGATGCACGCGCTGACGTACGGGCTGAAGCCCGGCGACCGGATGGACATCGCCTTCAAGGTCCCGGCCGGCACCGTGCCGGCGAACGCGGTGACCGAGGAGTACTTCAGCCTGGCGCGGGCGTTCTCACTGACGCCGGCGACGGCCGCAGGCCTGGCCGGGATCGGCCTGCTGCTGATCGGCGGCCTCGGGCTCGTCTGGTATGCCCGCGGCCGCGACGTGCAAGCGTTCGCCGAGGACGCGGGCCAGGTCGAGTTGCTGATGACCGACTCACGGGGCGCGATCACGTTCGCCTCCCCGGACGGCGTGCTGCCCGGCCAGATCGGCACGGTCATCGACGAGCGGGTCGACCCGGTCGACATCACCGCGACGATCATCGACCTGGCGGTCCGCAACTACCTGTGGATCGAGGAACTCCCCGAGCAGGACTGGCGAATCGTGCCGCTCAACCCGGCGGACGAGTCGCTGCGGCCGTTCGAGCGAGCGGTCTACGACCTGCTCGTCGGCGAAGCCGCGGAGGTGCAGCTGTCCCAACTCCGCGACCTGGACGCCAACCCGGTCCGAACGGCGCTGTACGCGGATGTCGTTGACAAGCAGTGGTTCGCGCGGCGGCCGGACGCCGACCGGAACCGGTTCTGGTGGACGGGGCTCGGCGTCATCATCGGTGGCGCGGCGCTGACGGCGGTACTGGCGCTGACGACCTCAGCAGCGCTGCTCGGGATCGGGGTGGTGATCGGCGGCATCGCGATGATGTTCAGCGCACGCCTGATGCCCGCCCGAACGCGCCGCGGCAGCGCGCTCGTGGTGCAGGTGCGCGGCTTGCGCGGCTACCTGCACGACGTCTCGGCGAGCTCCCTGCCGGCGCCGGACCGCGAGACGGTGTTCTCCCGTTCATTGCCGTACGCGGTGGTGCTGGGCGAAACGGACCGCTGGCTGGCGGAATTCGCGGAACTGGACCCGGGAGCTGACGAAACGCCGGGCCTGTACTGGTACGGAAGCCCGGCCGAAACCCCGAACCTGCAGAACTTCCGGCGGAGTTTCCCGGCGCTGGTCGGAAAGCTGAACGAGACCGTCAAGCGCTGACCCACTCGCGCAACCGGTGCCGACCGACGTACTCGGCACACCGCGCCCGCTCGACGGCGGCCACGACCTAAGCGACGATGAGACTGCCCCGACCGCTTCCCGCATGCTGCCCGGAGCAGTCGCGCACCAGCCCGACGACGAAAAACGCCTCCAGAACGGCATTCCGCCCGCAGCGCAGCACGCTGCCCACCCGAGCCACCACATGTCGATCCCCTTCAGTAGTCCCAGACGTGCTCGTGGTGCTCGTCCCGCGAGACCTTCTCGGCACATTCGGGGCAGCGCTCGGTGATCGACGTCGATGCGGGCTCCCGCCCGTAGGGCGTGGCGGTTGGGATCTTCAGCCACGTCTCGCACAAGGCGGGCACCCAAGCTCCGGCATAAACGGCGCCGGGCAAGGTGTCCATGGCATGCCGAATCCGGAACCCGGCGCCGACAATCCAGAAAACATCCTTCCGATCCCGCCGAAACACATCAAAAACCATCCCATTGAGTCCTTCCTGATGTGACTACACGCAATCCGATATCCCAGGAAGCTAGGGTTGTTTCGGTGCTTCAACGAGTTTGAATCTGTTTCGCGACACGCGAAACAGCGTGAAACATGAAACGGTAGAACCGGGGACATTAGAGGTTAAAATATGTTTCATGAGCGTCGGGTGTTTCATGTGGGGCTCGGTGCCGAGCTGAAAAGGCTTCGAGAACTGAATCGGCTTTCCACTCGAACGGTGGCGACGAAGCTGGGGACGAGCGCGGCATGGGTGAGCCGCACCGAGACAGGTGCGCGCAGGCCGAGCGTCGACGACGTGAAGGCGCTGTGCGCGATCTACGGAGCGACCGGCGAGCTGCGAGAACGCCTCGTGCATAAGGCTCGCGACATCCACGGGGACGTTGCCCACCTGCCGCCCAGCGACGAGTTCGCGGACCAGCTCGCCAACATCATGGTCTTGGAGAGCGAAGCCACCAAGATCACCGACTTCGGTGTATCTCTCGTCCCGGGGCTACTGCAAACGGCCGGCTACGCCCGGCAGATGATCTCCACATTGGACAGGCCGGAGAGCGAGGTGGAGCGCCGCGTCTCGACGCGAATCGGCCGACAGGCGCTCTTTACCAGGCCGAACGGTCCCGAGGCGAACTTCATCATCGACGAGATGGCGCTACGGCGGCGCATTGGTGGTGCTGAGGTCATGCGCGCTCAGCTCCAACACCTGATCAGCTGTGCTGACCTGCCCAAAGTTGGCATCTGGGTCATTCCGGTCGACGCAGGCGCGTACACGGGTCTCGAAGGTCCCTTCGCGGCGTACGAGTTCGCGACCCTCGATCCATACGTCTACCTGGAGAACCGGAAGGGTGGGATTTTCCTTACGAGGAAGGAAGAAACCTGCGAGTATCTAGACGTGTGCAAGGAGCTACGAGGCTTGTCCCTCGACGGATCAGAGTCGCTGAAGCTGATCAAGTCGATCGCGAAGGGTTTGCGCAATGACTGACCTGGTGTGGCGAAAGAGCAGCCGGAGCGGCGCGTCGGTGAACTGCGTCGAAGTGGCACTGCTGCCAGGAACGGCGGCGGTCCGAGACTCGAAGAACCTGGCAGGAGGCCACTTCGAGGTGCAAGAACCCCGCTGGCGGGAGTTCTTAGGCAGCGTCAAAGAGGGCCGCTTCGACCTGCGATAAGGCCGCGAAACGGGTCCAAGACGACCTGACATGATCGCAACGTCGCACGAGTAGAAGCCGACGACCTGAGATGAGGCATTCATTGGGTACGTTCTCCCGGTCCCTGATCGCAACGGCTGCCGGTGTGGCCTTGTTCGGGCTCGCCGCATGCGCGGGTGGCAGTCCGAGCGCCCGCGGTGGTGAGGAGACGTCTTCGGCGCCGACCTCGTCTTCGGCGGGCGCCGGGCTGGCGGGTTTTGATCCGTGCACGTTCTTCAAGCCCGACGAGCTCACCTCGTTCGGCGTCTCGACACAGTCCGAAGACGGCACCGTGGTCAGCTTTGAACCCGGCTGCAAATGGAAAGGCGGGAAGATGACTCTCTCGCTGCTTAAGAACTCGGACGAGACCGTGGCGTCTTACGAGAAGAGTGGTAGCTGGGACAGTTACCAGAAGAAGCCTCTCGATGGTCGGTCGGCGGCAGTTGCGGTTGAGTCAGGTGCCGCCGGGCAAGGAGGGTGCACCGTGCTTGTTGATGCAGCTGGCGGCGTTGCCCTCTACATGATCGATGGTCGGATGCGTGACTCCGTAGACGCTTGTGGTGAGGCAAAGAAGGTCGCCAACCAGACGGCTTCACGGTTGCCGAAGTGATCGAGGCGGCAGGAGGTCTGCGGAGCTGACGCCAGCCAAAGTTCCCGCACCTTGCGCGATCGCTATCTGTGACCACTCGATGTCGGATGGCGACGCCTCCGTGGCCTGCGCTGAAGAACAAGTGACGTTGGAAGCGCTTCGCGTTTGCTGGGAACCGTTACGGACGCCCCTGCGTCAGGTTAAAGTGTTCATCGTTTCCGGGGGAGATCGCAGAGTCCAGAGGGGTCTGGGATGACAAGCGCAGACGCAAGTGGGTTCGCCGCAGCCAAGGAAGGGCTGAAGGCGATCAGCGGCCGCACGCAGTGGATCAACCAGCAGGTCGGCTCAGGCAAGCTGTCGCTTGATCCCGACGCGGCCGACAAGGCCGCCAAGCGCTGCGAAGAGGAGATCGACGCGCTTGGCGTGCTCCTCCAGAACGCGGCTGCTCTGAGGACCCTCAAGGGACTGGGGAACTACCCCGACGGCCAGCAATTGGCGCAGCGTTTCCAGGAGAAGGCGACAGGCGGTCAAGCCGGCGCTCTTGAGCTGATTCGTGACATGCAGGAAGAACTGAAGAAGCAGGCGGACGCGTTCCGGGGTGCAGCCAAGGACTACCGTGCCACCGACGAGCAGAACGCCGACGACCTGAGGCGAGGTATTCAGTGAGTACGTTTTCCCGATCCCTGATCGCAGCGGCCGCTGGTCTGGCCCTGTTCGGGCTTGCTGCATGCGCAGGTGGCGGTAAGAGTCCTGGGGGTAGTGAGGAGACGTCGTCCGCACCGACCTCGGCATCGTCGGGGGCGGGGCTGGCGGGTTTTGATCCGTGCACGTTTTTCAAGCCCGACGAGCTGACCTCGTTCGGTCTTTCGACGAAGGCCGAGGAGTTCACCCAAGTTAGCTTCCAGCCGGGCTGCTCCTGGAAGGGCGAGAAGTTCACTCTCGGCCTTCAGAAGAACGCGGACGAGACCGTGCAGAGCCTCGGCCAGGGTGGCGGCTTCGACAAGTACGCGGCCACAACGGTTGCCGGTCGCGAGGGCGCGGAGATGCTTGTCGCTGGGGCGACAGGACAGGGCATCTGCAACTACGTGGTTTCCGCAGGCGGCGGAATCGCTATTTACCAGCTCACCGGCGCGATGCGCGACTCTGTGGCCGATCCGTGTGGCGAACTGAAGACGATTGTCGATCAAACGGCTTCTCGGCTGCCGGAGTGACGAGACAGGGGGAGTGATGGGACTTCTCAGTACCCTCGACAACGCGGGTTCCCGGGTCTTCGGCTGGGAGAGCGCTGCTGAGGAAGACCGGAAGAAGCACGGCGAAGAGGCCAGCCGGGTCGCCCAGCAGCAGCAGAACCAGCTGGCGCAGCAGAACTCCGGCCTCAACGTCACGAGTTACGACTCGCCGGCTATCACGCAGTGCCTCAACTGGTCTGGCTTCAGCCACGGGCAGATCTACCAGACCAACCAGGAGTCGATCGACCAGGGCAAGGTCGGTGAGGTCGCCGAGGCGTGGAAGAAGCTCGCCACGGGCCTTCGCGAGCGGGGCGAGAACTACGCCACTGACCTTGCCAACATCGTCGACGGGGGCTGGGAAGGCGAGGCCGCGAGCAACGCTCGTGAGGTCGGCAAGCCCGCTTCCGACTGGATGAAGGCCAGCGCCGATGCCTTCGAGATGACCGGGAACAACCTGCACGCCGCGGGTGAGGCCGCCGGTCAGGCCAGCAAGATGGTCGAGAAGCCCCAGGGCTTCAGCTGGGGTGAGGCCGCTTCCGCTTCGATTCCGTTCGGTATCGCCGGCGGTGGCATCAACGCGCTCAGCCAGATGGAGGAGCAGGAGCAGGCGGAGAAGGCCGCGCAGGAGACGATGGCGCGCGTCTACAGCCCCACGCTCACCCAGGTCGACGCGAAGATGCCGCAGTACAAGGGGCCGGACGGCAACACCAAGGAGCCGCCGCCGGTGCCGCCGCCGCCCCCCACGGAATGGGGCGGTGGAGGTCCCGGCAAGCCCGGTGGTGGATCCGGCAGCGGGATTCCGGGCGGCGGGATTCCGGGCGGCGGGACGGGGAAGCTTCCCGGCGGTGGCATCGGTACCGGTATTCCCGTCGGTGGTATTCCCGGCGGTGGCATTCCCGACGACGGGCTCCCCGTCGGGGCGTACGACCCCAACAATCTTGGTAGCCGTATCCCCGGAGGCGGCTACACCACGCCTTCCGGAACCGGTAGCCAGTGGGCCGATCAGCCCGGGCTCCCCGGCGGTGGCGGAACCGGGCTCCCCGGCGGTGGTGCCGGTGGTGGTCTCCCCGGCGGCGGCGCCGGTGGTGCCGGGATGGTCGGTGGCATGGCCGGCGGTCTGGGTGCCGGTGCCGGTGGCATGGCCGGTGGTGGCCGTGCGGGTGTCGGCGGACTCGGTGCCGGTGCGGCCGGCGGTGCAGGTGCTCGAGGTGCCGGTGCCGGACGGGGCGCGATGGGCGGCATGGGTGGTGCCGGCCAGCGCGGCAAGGGCGGCGAGGACGAGGAGCACGAGCGCCCGTCCTGGCTCGAGGAGCAGGACGACATCTGGATGAACGACATGCCGAAGACCGCCCCGCCGGTGCTCGGCGAATGATCCGGTGCTGACCGGTGGCGCCGGCTTCGGCACCACCGGTCGGTCACGCTTGCAGCGGGCGAACTCACAAGGGGAGAAACAACAGTGGGCGTGTTGGGGCGGTGGCAGCTTCAGCCGGTGCACTTGGACATCGTGCTCAAGTACCTGAAGATCGACGGTTTGACCCTGCCGTTGAGCAGCCGTTCTTTCGGGTACACCGCCGATCAGTTCAGCCAGATCGCGATCGGTGAGCTGGACCGGATGGACGCCGCCGGAGTCGTGATCAACGACGAGGTCGCGCCGCCGCTGGTCACCGCGCTCAAGACGCTGGCCAACCCGTACCTGTGGGTCGACTCGCTGTGGTTCCCGCAGGTCGGCACCGACCACTGCTGGCGGGCGCTCGCGGTGTTCACCGAGGGCAACCGGGTTGTGCTCGGCGTGCAGACACCGAGCGAGGATCCGCGGCGCGGCGGCATGCTGACCGTCGAGGTCCACGAGAACGCCCCGCTGCCGCAGGTGCTGCTGGCGACGCTGCCGCCCACCAAGCCGGGCAGTCGCGGGCCGGTGCGCGTCCCGCAGAGTTCGCTGGTGCAGGCGCCGCCGGCGGACTTCGACCAGATGAGCGTGATGCAGTCCGCCACCCCGACGCGCGGCAGCAGCGGGGATCAGCAGGTGAAGCTCTACGAGGAGATCGGGCAGTCCCCGCACCAGCGCATCGGCCAGATCGCGGCGAACGTGCGCGACCAGTACGGCCGCCGGAAGCGTTCCCAGGTGGTGTCGTGGTTCGACAACCCCGAGCCCGACGGCCGCTATCTGAACCGGGTCGAGCGAGGCAGCAGCGGTGAGCAGGTCTTCGCGCTGCTGCCGGCCGATGCGCGCACGATCGGTGCCGAGATCGATTCCCTCATCGCCCAGGTCCGCTGACCGCGCTGCCAGGCCTCGCGAGAACCCGTGAGCATGCTGTTTTAGAAGTGGTCGTCCGGTGCCCACGCGCAGTCATCACGACACGCCGAAGAGTGGCGAAGGGGGCACGCACGGCTTGACAGTCCGCACGTAGGCTGCATGGCATGGTCGAACCCCAGCTGCATCGCGTTACCTTGCCCAATGGGCTGCGCGTGGTGTTGGCACCGGACTCGGCAGCGGGCCGAGCATCGTCAGGGCAGGCCCCTGTGGTCGGTGTCAGCGTGCACTACGACGTGGGCTTCCGCTCGGAACCGGAGGGGCGCACCGGTTTCGCGCACCTCTTCGAGCATTTGATGTTCCAAGGCAGCGAGAGCCTGGAGAAACTCGCGCACTTCCGGCACGTGCAGGGCTCCGGTGGCACGTTCAACGGTTCGACGCACCAGGACTACACCGACTACTACCAGGTGCTGCCGTCGGCGGCGCTGGAGCGGGCGTTGTTCCTCGAAGCGGACCGGATGCGGGCGCCGAAGATCACCGAGGAGAACCTGCGCAACCAGGTGGACGTGGTGAAGGAGGAGATCCGCCTCAACGTCCTCAACCGCCCCTACGGCGGGTTCCCGTGGATCCTGCTGCCGCCGGTGCTCTACTCGACCTTCGCCAACGCACACAACGGCTACGGCGACTTCACCGACCTGGAACAGGCGACCGTCGACGACTGCGCCGCGTTCTTCGACACCTTCTACGCGCCGGGCAACGCGGTGCTGACCATCGTCGGTGACATCGACGTCGAGCAGACCATCGACCTGGTCAACAAGCACTTCGGCGACGTGCCGGCGCGCGACGTCCCGCCGCGGCCGTCCTTCGCCGAGCCGTTCCCCGCCGGCGAGCTGCGCGGCAAGCACGCCGACCCGCACGCGCCACTGCCCGCCGTCGCGCTGGGCCACCGCCTGCCCGACCCGGTCTCCGAACTCGATGCCTACCTGGCGAACGTGGTTCTCGCGGCGATCTTGTCCGACGGCGACGCCTCCCGCCTGCAGCAGCGTCTGGTCTACCAGGACACTCTCGTGGTGGACGTGCACGCCGGCTGCGGCCTGATGGGAGCCCCGCTGGACGCCCGCGACCCGGACACGTTCACCGTCACCGCCATCCACACCCCGGAGGTCGAGCTCGACCGAGTGGTCGGCGCGATCGACGAGGAGCTGGAGAAGCTGGCCACCGATGGCCCGAGCGCGGACGAGTTGTCCCGCGTCACGGCACGCTGGGCTGCCAGCCTGTACCGGGAGCACGACCGGGTGGTCACCCGGACCCTCGACCTGGGCAGCGCCGAGCTGCTGCACGGTCGCGCCGAGCTGATCTCCGATCTGCCGAAGCTGATCGGCAAGGTCAGCGCGGAGGGTGTCGCGTCGGCGGCGAAGGCGCTGCGGCCCGATGCGCGCGCGGTGCTGGAGATCGAACCCGCAGGCGACGAGAACGCGACAGGAGGTGCGGCATGACCCGCGCAACGCACCGGAGTGCCGAGGAGATCGGCCGCACCGAGCTCGGCCCGCGGTCGCTGCCGCCGCTCGGCGAGCCCCGCATCGGCCGCGCACCGGCCGCCGTGGACACCGTGCTGGACAACGGGCTGCGGGTGATCGCCGTCCGGCACGGCGTGGTCCCGATGGTCGAGCTGCGGCTGCGGATCCCGTTCGCCGGTGCGGAACAGAAGCACCCGGCCCGCGCCGAGTTGCTGGCCGAGGCGCTGTTGACCGGCACCGAGCGCCGCAACCGCGTGCAGGTGGACACGGACCTGGCAGCGGTGGGCGGCGACCTGCACGCGACCGTCGATCCGGAGCGGCTCAGCATCACCGGCGACGCGCTGGCCACCGGCTTGGACACCCTGCTCGACGTGCTCGCGGACGCGCTGACCGGCGCGGTGTACCGCGATACGGAGGTCGAGGGGGAGCGCGCCCGGCTGGTCGAGCGGATCGCCGTCGCGCGCTCGCAGCCGCGGGTGATCGCGCGGGAGGAGCTGCAGCGGCACCGCTACGGCGACCACCCGTTCGTCCGCGAGGTGCCGCAGGCCGAGGACGTCGCCGAGGTCAGCGTCGAGGAGGTCCGCACGCTGCACCGCGAAGCAGTGTTGCCGCGGGGCTCGGTGCTGGCGATGGTCGGCGACATCGACCCGGACCAGGCGGTGGCTGCCGTCGAGCGCAACCTGGCGGGCTGGCAGTCTGAGGACACCGCGCGCGAACTCCCGTCGCTGCCGGCGGTTCGCGGCGGCGACGTCCGGCTGGTGCACCGGCCCGGCGCGGTGCAGTCGCAGCTGCGGTTCTCAGCCCAGGCGTTGCCGCGCACCGACCCGCAGTACCCGGCTCTGCAGATCGCGAACCTGGTCTTCGGCGGCTACTTCTCCTCACGGCTGGTGGAGAACATCCGCGAGGACAAGGGCTACACCTACGGCGCGCACTCGTCGTTCGAGTTCACCCGGGGCAACGGCACGGTCCTCGTCGACGCCGACACCGCCAGTGAGGTAACCGCGGCCGCGCTGCTGGAGACCCGGTACGAGCTGGCCAGGTTGGCGCTGGTGCCACCGACCGAATCGGAGGTCGAGTCGGCCCGGCAGTACGCCATCGGGAGCCTGCTCACCTCGACCGCTTCGCAGTCGGGGATGGCGTCCACGCTCGTCGCGCTGGCCGCGGCGGGCCTGGGGCAGGACTGGCTGCTCGCGCACCCCGAGCGGTTGCGGGCGATCACGGTCGAGCAGGTGGGCGAGGCGGCGCGGCGCTTCACCCCGACCGCGTTCACCGGCGTTGTCGTCGGCGACGCGGACAAGCTCGCCGACCAGCTTCGACTGCTCGGGGGTGTGGTGTTGCCATGACGTGGTTGGACGGTGAGGCGGGCAAATGATTTCCGACGTGGTCGCCGGGGCGGGTTTCCAGCTGGACTCCGCGCCCCTGCTGTCCAGGTCCACTGTGGATCGCCGGGAGACGCTGCGGGAGACCCCGGACGGCGGGGCGGAGCTGTGGTCGACCGGTCAGGTCGTGCTGGTGGACGCCAAGGGACGCACCCGGATCGGCCCGGATTCGCGGCTGGTGGTGCACCCCGCGAGTGACTTCGGCGAACGTCCGGCCCCGAATGCGGTCCTGCTCGGCGCTGAGGGCGAGATCAGCTACTGGGCGCTGCGCAGCGAGCACGACGGTTCCCAGGACGACTGGCGGGACCTGCGCACCGGCGGTGGTCTGCTCAACGACACCGACGCCGGGTTGTTCACCACCGCGGTCGGCCTCCTCGGCTGGCACGACAGCGCCCGCTACTGCGCGGTGTGCGGGGCGGCGACCACGCGGGTCCGCGCCGGTTGGGCGCGGCGTTGCACGGGTTGCGACCGCGAGGAGTACCCGCGCACCGATCCGGCCGTGATCTGCCTGGTGCACGATGGTGCGGACCATGTGCTGCTGGCCCGCCAGCCGATCTGGCCGCCGGAGCGGTACTCGGTGCTGGCCGGGTTCGTCGAGGCCGGCGAGTCGCTGGAAGCCTGCGTCTCGCGCGAAATCGCGGAGGAGGTGGGCGTCGCGGTCTCGGACGTCCGCTACCTCGGCAGCCAGCCGTGGCCGTTCCCGCGGTCGCTGATGCTGGGCTTCGCCGCGATCGCGGACCGGTCCGCGCCGCTTACGCCGGCCGACGGCGAGATCGAGGACGCCCGCTGGGTGCACCGCGACACGGTCCGGGCGGCCCTGGAGTCGGCGGGCGGAGCGGTCGACGGCCTGCGGCTCCCGCCCGGGGTGTCCATCGCCTACCGCATGATCAAGGGCTGGGCCACCTGGAACGACTGACGTGGAAGGGCTGGTCGGGGCGCCTCCCCGGCCAGCCCTCCGACGGCATCCGCGCACGGCGGTGAGGATTTCTATGCCGCGGTTTCGGGCACCCGCAGCCTGATGCCGGTGTCGCCCAGACTCGCCACGATCTGCAAACTCCCGCCGAGCGCCTCGACGTAGGAGCGCACGGTGACCAGGGTCAGCGTCTCGATGTCGCAGCGTTCGATGGCGCTCACCCGTGGCTGGCCGATCCCCATTCGACGGGCCAGCTCAACCTGGGTGACCTGCGCTTTCTTCCGCACCTCGGCCAACCGGTACCCGGTGCCGTAAGCCTCGGTGATTCGGCGGCCGCACTCTTGCCGTTGCGGGGTGATCCCAAGTCGCTCCCGGACCTCGTCCCAAGGGATTGTCATGGCAGATCCCTCCCCATCTCTGGCCTCCTCGTCCAGCGACTCCATCCACTCCAGGACCTCTGGTAGGGCTTCAACCTGCCATTTCATGTGGTCACGGTAGTGCATATTCGGCATACTGCCTGCTAGCGGGCGTGATCATCGTTCGAATGTGCGTGCGAATCACTCGTTGGAGGTCTCCGGCACGCGGTGCAGGGTGCTGGGGTGTGGCCCCGGTCGGGGGAGGCGGTCTGCGAAGATGCCGGGCATGACCGAGCAGCCGCGACTTCTGGAAGGGTTGGATCCGGAGCAGCGGCAGGCGGTCATCGCACCACGCGGCCCCGTGTGCGTGCTGGCGGGTGCGGGCACCGGCAAGACCCGCACGATCACCCATCGCATCGCCTTCCTCGTGCAGCGCGGGCTCGTCGCCCCGAACCAGGTGCTGGCGGTGACCTTCACGGCCCGGGCGGCGGGGGAGATGCGCACCCGGTTGCGCGCGCTCGGCGCGGCGGGGGTGCAGGCGCAGACCTTCCACGCGGCGGCCTTCCGGCAGCTGCGCTACTTCTGGCCGCGGGTGCACGAGACCCAGATGTGGCAGCTGACGGACAACAAGTTCCGGCTGGTCATGCAGGCCGCGAACAAGCTCGGCCTGTCCACCGAGCGGGAGGACGTCCGCGACTTGGCCGGCGAGATCGAATGGGCCAAGTCGTCGCTGGTCGGCCCCGAGCAGTACCCGGCCGCCGCGGCCGCCGCCGGGCGGGACGTGCCGGTGCTGCCGGAGCAGCTCAGCAAGGCGTTCGCGGCCTACGAGCAGCTGAAGAACCGGGCGCAGGTGCTGGACTTCGACGACCTGCTGCTGCACATCGTGGCGATCCTGGAGGACCAGCGGGAGATCACCGAGGAGTTCCGCAGCCGGTACCGGTCGTTCGTCGTGGACGAGTACCAGGACGTCAACCCGCTGCAGCAGCGGGTGCTCGACTCCTGGGTGGGCAACCGCGACGACCTCACGGTGGTGGGTGACGCGAACCAGACGATCTACTCGTTCGCGGGTGCCTCGCCGAAGTGGTTGATCGGCTTCCCGCGCAAGTACCCGGAAGCGACCGTGGTGCGCCTGGAGCGGGACTACCGGTCCACACCACAGGTGGTGGGCCTGGCCAACCAAGTCATCGGCGCCGCGCGGGAGCGGCCGGCCGGTACGCGGCTGAAGCTGGTCGGGCAGCGCCCGGACGGGCCGCGCCCGGATTTCGCCGAGTACGACGACGAGACCGACGAGGCCGAGGCGATCGCCCGCAAGATCGCGCAGCTGGCCAAGCGGGGTGTTGCGTTGTCGGAGATCGCGGTGCTGTTCCGGGTCAACGCGCAGTCGGAGGTCTACGAGAAGGCGCTCTCCGACGCCGAGATCCCCTACCAGGTGCGTGGTGGTGAGCGGTTCTTCGCGCGCGCGGAGGTGCGGCAGGCCATGGTCACGCTGCGCGCCGCAGTCGCGCACGGCGCCGAAGAGGAGGACCTGCCCGCGACGGTCCGCTCGGTGCTGCGCGAGGTCGGGCTGACCGACGAGCCGCCTGCCGGTGGTGCCGCGCGCGAGCGGTGGGAGTTGTTGATCGCGCTGGTGGAGCTCGCGGAGGAGCTCGCCACGACGGTGCCCGACGCGGGCCTGTCCCGTTACGTCGCGGAGCTGGACGCGCGAGCCGAGTCCCAGCACCCGCCGACCGTCGAAGGCGTCACACTCGCCTCGCTGCACGCCGCCAAGGGCCTCGAGTGGGACGCGGTTTTCCTGGTGGGGCTGGTCGAAGGCACGTTGCCCATCCAGCACGCCGACACCGACGCCCGCGTCGAGGAGGAACGCCGCCTGCTCTACGTCGGGGTCACCCGCGCCCGCGAGCACCTCTACCTGTCGTGGGCGCTGGCGCGCGCGGGTGGGCGCCGTTACCGGCGACGCAGCCGCTTCCTGTACAGCCTGGTGCCGGACGAGCACCCGGCGGCGCTGCCCAACAAGGTCAAGCAGCGCGAGCTCCTGTCGCGACCGGCGAAGTCCGCGAAGCCGCGTTGCCGCATTTGCAATGCCACGCTGGCGGGCACGATGGACATCAAGCTCGGCCGCTGCGCAGACTGTCCGTCCGATGTGGACGAAGACCTGCTGTCGCAGCTGAAGGCGTGGCGCAGCGAACGCGCCCGGCAGCTGAAGGTCCCCACCTACGTGGTGTTCACCGACGCGACGCTGACCGCGATCGCGGAGCAGCGGCCGTTGGACGAGACCGCACTGGTGAGTATCTCCGGGATCGGGGCGTCGAAGTTGCAGAAGTTCGGCTCCGACGTGCTCGCGCTGATCCAGGGTGAGCGCCGCGACACGCCCTGAAATGCCTGGTGACGCAGGTTTTTCAGACGATCGAGCGGTTTCTTCGAAAAATACGTTGCGACCGGCACGGCTGTGCCAATAACCTGCAAGAGCGCGAGCCGTGGTTGGAAGAAACCCCGGCCTGAAGCCCGAAGGGAGGTGGCCTTGGTGTCCATGATTCTGATGTCGAGCACCCCGAGCCGCCTCATGGCCGGGGCAATCGCGCTGTTCCGCGTCACTTTCGCGCCGTTCCCAGCTGTTGCCGAACACGATGCCGGCTATGGCCGAAAGCTCAACCCGCGTTGGTTCCGCGCGCTGCCGCTGACCGTGGTCGACCCACGGCGGTCCGCTTTTTGGCGATTCCTCGATCCACTGATCTAGGAATCTCCCCAGGCTTCTCGAAGGCCGCGGACCCCGCATCGGGTCCGCGGCCTTCTTGTTGTTCCTGGTTTTTCCGCCATCCACAACCACAAACTGCTGCCGACCGACTACAGGAGGAAGTTTCATGTTGACCGCGAGTGTGCCGATAGCAAGCGCGGGCGAGGGCTTGCTGCCGGACGGGGACACCGTGGCCGGCCTCTTCGACAGCTCCGCGACGGCGCTGGACAGCCACCTGCCCTGCCGTCAGGACCCGGACCTGTGGTTCGCTGAGAACCCGAGGGAGCTGGATCAGGCCAAGTCGCTGTGCGCCGACTGCCCGATCAAGACCGAATGCCTGGCCGGTGCGCTGTCGCGCGGCGAGCCGTGGGGGGTCTGGGGCGGCGAGATCTTCGAGCGAGGCGCGGTGGTCGCCCGCAAGCGCCCCCGCGGCCGCCCACGCAAGCACCCGCTGCCGACCGAGGCACCGGCCGCCGCCGCGGCCGAGCGACGACGTCAGGAGCAGGCGGCATGACCTACGACCGAATTCCCGAACCCATCACCGACACCCGGATGAAGGACGAGGTACGAATGTTGATGCCCGAGGACTTGTCCCGGATACGAAGTAACGAGCTGATGGACGAAGCGCACCGACAACGGCTGGCGCGGCAGATATCCGCCGGACGCTGGTGGCGTTGGCTCGCCGATTACGCCGGTCGGCGCGCGGAACGCGCAGCCCGATGTTCTTGAGCCCGCCGAAGCCGAGATCGGCTCAGCGGGCGAAGGTAGTCGCGCGACGCTGAACCATCCCGCACCGAAACGGATTTCCAGTCGCCGTCTGATTCGGACGGTTCCCGGCCGGGCACACCGGTCGGGAACCCACGGTCGTGGCGGCGGCTGGGAATCAGCTCCGCCGAACGACGCTGCGTGCTCGACGGTTCGCGCACCTTGAAAACTCCAAGCACCTGCCGGGGCATTAACCGTATCGTGATGCCCCGTGGCCGGACATTCGCATGACAACATCGACTGGGACGAGCACCTGCAGCGGCTCCGCGACGGCGACGAGCTGAACGCGCCGGAGATCGCCGGACTCGTCGCCCAGTTGCTGCGCCCGACCGATCGCACCGTGATCGAGGTCGGTGCCGGGGCGGGCGGGACGGCGGCGGCGTTCGCGGCGGCGCTGGCGGACTCGGGCGGCGAGCTGACCGTCGTGGACACGGCACCGCAGCTGCTCGCGGCGGCCGGTGACCGCGTCAAGCGGGTTTCCGACCGGGTGGCGGTCCATGCCGTCCAGGCGGACGCCGCCGAGGACTCGCTGGTCGAAGCCCTCGAACGGGCCGGTGCTCCGGTCCAAGCCGACCTGGTCTTCGCGGCGTTCGTCGTGCACCACCTGCCCGACCAGCTGGTCGGGCTGCGCCGCCTGGCGAAGCTGGTGCGCCCGGGCGGGCGGCTGGCGGTCGTCGAGTTCGGGCTCGAAACGAGGGTGCTGCCGCCGGACGTCGGCCTCAGCGAGCCGGGTCTGGAGGCCCGGTTGATCGCCGGTCGCGAGGACTGGTTCCGGCAGATGCGGGCGGAGATGACCGGCTCGGTCCGGCTGCCGATCGGGTGGGGGAAGGCCCTGTCCGAGGTCGGCCTGGCCGAGGTGCGGTCGTGGAGCTACCTCGTGGACCGTCCGGCTCCGGTCTCCGGAGCCGCCCGCCAGGCTGTGCTGCGCCGGTTGCAGTTCCTCCGCCGGGACGCCGAGAACCGCGTCGGAACAGCGGATCTGGCTGCGCTCGACCAGCTGCTCGACGAGTCGGGCGCGCACTACGCCGGGAACCGCGACGACGTGTACTACCTCACGGCCAACACGGTCCACCTCGGCACCCGACCTTAGCTTGTTGTTTATCCTTTGTGGTTTTGGTGTTGTTCGAGGTGAGGTCGCGTTTGATGGTCTTGCCGACGTCGTGACGGGTGGCGCGGTGGGTGTTGCGGGAGCCGGGTGGGCGTCCGGGACCGGGTCGGGAGGGTTTCGGTGCGGCTGCCGGGTGACCGGTCTTCGCGTGGAGGTTGCGAAACCCTCGCCGGACGCGGGCGGGCGTCAGCCGACGGGCCTCGGTGACCGGTTTTTCCCAGGGCCGTCGAAGGTCTTCAGCGATGGGGCGGGCGAGGCGTAGTTGCGTGTGGGCGACCAGGGTTGGGTCGGACCGGGGCGCCCTGCCGGGATTGCTCCCGGTGGGTTTCCCCGGCCCGCCCGCCGCACCCGGCGTGCGAATTACTCCGCACCGGGCGCTCCACGTGTCTTGCCCGCTGGTCAGCTGCCGGTGGCGGCTGCCGGTTTCGTGGTCCACGGGGTCGGGATATTGCTGCCGCGATGGCGGTAGCGGGTTACCGCGACGCTGGACGCGCCGGTGAACACGACCCCGTTGTGGGCGAACCTCCACCCTTTGTCGCAGAAGCGACGGCGGAGTTCTTTCATCGACAGCCCGGTTCTGCCCGCATACTTGGCGCGTGTCCAGCGCATCAACCGACCCCATGCGTAGTAATCGATCGCGTTGAACACCACCTTGGACACTCCGTGCCGGAAGTAGTTCGCCCATCCCGCCAAGGTCCTGTTCAGGCTGAGGATCACCTCGTCGAGGTCCATGTGGCGGGTTGACCTGTACGTCTTGACCTTCACCTTGTCCTTGATCGACGCGATGGCCTTCGTGGACGGTGTGGTGTAGACGTGATACTTCGACGTGCCCCGCTTGCGCATCCGGCGGATGTCGAAGCCGAGGAATGTGAAGCCCTCGTCGATGTGGACCACCTGGGTCTTCTCCGGTGCCAGCCGTAGTCCCAGGGGTGCGAGCACGGCCGACACCTCCTCGCGCAGGGCCTCGGCATGGTGTCGGTCGCCCGCCACCATGAGGACGAAATCGTCGCAATAGCGGACGAGCCGCCAGTTTCCGTGGCCGTTCTTCTTGCGCTTTTCCCGCTGCCACCTCGTGCCCATCTTCTGTTGCCATTGCTGGTCGAAATGGTCATCCAGCGCCGACAGGGCAATGTTAGCGAGCAGCGGTGAAAGAATTCCGCCTTGTGGTGTTCCGGTCAGTGACTCTTCCCTGTTTCCGAGTTCGGTGAAGACCCCGGATTTCAGGAACGCCTTGACCAGCGAGCAAACACGTTTGTCCTTGATCCTCGCCCGGAAGCGATCCATCAAAGCAGTATGTGAAATTTCATCGAAACAGGCTTTGATGTCACACTCCAGCACCCACTCGTACTTGTTGGTGCTGAAAATGTGGATCTCGGAGATCGCGTCTTGCGTTCGCCGGTTGGGGCGGAACCCATATGAGGATGGCTTGAAATCCGCCTCAAAGATGGGTTCGAGCACCAATTTCAGGCTTGCCTGAACCGCCCGGTCAGCGATAGTGGGAATACCGAGGCGACGGAGTTTATCATTCGTTTTCGGTATCGTCACTTGTCGTACTTCAGCCGGCCGGAACTCGCCCGATTTCAGCGAGTTCCGGATCTGGCTCAGGAAAGCCTCGACCCCGATCCCGGCCTCGACGCGAGCCGCGGTGGCCCTGTCGATTCCCGGAGTCTTGGCGCCCTTGTTGGTGGACACGCGTTCCCACGCGGCCACCAGGAACGCCGGGTCGCAGACGAGGTTGTGCAGGTCACCGAACCGGCGACCGGGTTCTTTGGTCGCCCAGTGGTGTAGTTTGGTCTGCATCCTCCGTACCGAGAAGTAGGCCGAATCCGGATCCGGCCACTTCACGGCGCTGGTATTCACCGGCGCATCTTCGGACATTGCTTTCCCTCCTTATCTGACACGCTGCCGCTCTTCCCCATGTACGCGGCTTTCCCGCGCTCGGAGTACTACAACGGCTCCGCCCCATCCACGCCTTCGGCGGGCATTGCACCTATCCATCGCCTGTCACCTCTGGCCGAAGTGTGGCGATGGAACATACGTGGATGGTTCCCACGTTCACTGCTGTCCGGTTGACGGGTTAGGCACCCGGCTCTACCCCTGCGGAATCGCCATGGTTACTGTCGTAGGCAATTCACCATGGCCTCCGGACATGGACCTCATAGACCCGATCCGGAGTTCCCCATTCGTCATGATGAATGGGTGCGCACCGCGAACCAGCCCGAATCCACCGGGTTAGAGCTGGCGGACCTTCAAGGGGCGTAACAACACCGGTTTCTCGCGTGTACCTTCCCGTCTCGCTCACCGCGCCCGGCCCATCCGGCAGTCCTAAACCGACGCGACTTTGTCGAGGCTGCTCCCGCCCTCCCCGGCGACCCCCGGATCCGGCTGCCTCCAGCTTTACTCCGCCGCTACGACGGCGTTGAAATGGACGGTCTCTCACCTCCATCCGGAAAAAAACAGCAGCGCCTCGTGGCGCACATGAGCCAGGTCCAGCGATCGGCCGAGTCGGGTGGCCCGCAGTTTCGTGGACCCGCCCGTCTGCTTGAGCAGTCGGAAGGTGTGTTCGAGGTCGAATCGGCGGAGGAATGCCTGCCAGAGCAGATCAACCAACTCGGCGCCGGCGCCGGTGACCGAGGACCACAGCCACACCGGTTTGGGGTCCCGGTCTCCGGGCAGGTGGTCGACCTGTAAGCGGATCAGGGTGCCCTCGACGAGGGGCAGCTCGCCCTCATGGTCCAGCCAGGCACCGCGGTGGGTCAGGCGGGGGTGCAGCCGGTCCCAGGCCCGTGCCTGGGCGTGTCCGTAGCGGGTGGTGTCGGTGCCGGTGGTGTGGTCGGGGGCATGCCAGCTGTTCTCCTCGGCGAGGGTGAACACGCCGCCGTGCTTGCGTGGCCGCCCGACGGTACCCGGCGGTCGGGGCGGTGCGGGCCGCAGCAGGACGCGGTCGGAGCGGATTCTGCCCACCAGCTCCACGGGCAGATCGGCGAGGACGAAGGCCAGCCGGGTCACGTCGTAGCCGGCGTCGGTCACGATCAGGATGCGTGGATCGCCGGGCGGCCAGTGTCCGGCGCCCATGATCCGGCCCACGACCTCACGTAGTTGAGCGGCGGTGACCGCGGTGGCATCGTCGGCGGGCCCCAGCCGCACCGCGTCCAGGATCGCCGTCCACGAGGTACGCCCGGTCTCCAGCGCGGCGACAAAGGAGTAGGGCCAGCGGCTGCGCCGCTTCCAAAGGCGCAGACGGTTTCGCCGACAGGCTTTTAGGACTGAGGCCGACCAGTGGCCGCAAATTCCCTTCGGAAGATTCAGCGCCGGGGTCAGTCGCTGAAGCCCGGCTGCCAACGGGCGATGATGTCGCGGGCCCCGACCTCCGCGTCGAGCTGGCACAGGATTCCGGTCGCGCCGAGCGTGACCCGGTGGATCAGCAGGTAGTCCGGCGGCAGGTTCAGCGAGCGCCCGGTCCGGAAGTCCGGGCTGCGGAGGTCGCCGACCCGCTCCGCCTGGCGCTGCAACCAGCGCCGGGTGAAGTGGAACGTCGGCGTCCGGGCCGGGTCCACGAACGGCGCCAGGTAGGCCAGCACGTCCTCGGCCTGGATCTCCCGGTCGCCCTGCACGAACCGCTCCGCGCGCAGCAGGTCCAGCAGCTCCGCGGGCCTGTCCTCCAGCGCGAGCCGGATCATGCGGCCGAACGTCGCGGGCAGGCCGTCGGGCAGCCGGGAGACCGCGCCGAAGTCGATCACGCCGAGCTTGCCGTCCGGCAGCAGCATGAAGTTGCCGGGATGTGGGTCGGCGTGCAGCAGGCCCACCCGGGCTGGCGCAGAGTAGTGGAACTCGGCGAGCAGCCGGCCCGCCGCATCGCGTTCCGCGCGATCGCCGTCGGCGATGATCCGCGCGTACGGCTTGCCCGTCACCCACTCCGTGACGACCACCTTCGGGGCGCTGGCGACCACGGCCGGCACCCGGACGCCGTCATCGCCGTGGAACACCTTGGCGAACGCCCGCTGGTTGTCGGCCTCGGTGCGGTAGTCGAGTTCCTCGACCATGCGGTCCTGCAGCTCCGCCAGCAGCGGCTTGACCTCGGCGCCGGGGGCCAAGGACTGGAAGAGCCGGGAGAAGCGCATCAGCTGGCGCAGATCCGAGCGCAACGCCTCGTCCGCGCCGGGGTACTGCACCTTGACGGCGACCTCGCGTCCGTCGTGCCAGGTCGCGCGGTGCACCTGCCCGATGCTCGCGGCCGCGGCCGGGGTGTCGTCGAACTCGGCGAAGCGCTTCCGCCACGCGCGCCCGAGCTGCTCGTCAAGCACCCGGTGCACGCTGCTGGCTGGCATCGGCGGGGCCGCCGACTGCAACTTGGTCAGCGCCTCGCGGTACGGGCCGGCCATCTCGTCCGGCACGGCCGCCTCGAACACGCTCAGGGCCTGGCCGAACTTCATCGCGCCACCCTTGAGCTGGCCCAGGACCGCGAACAACTGCTCCGCGGTCTTCGCCGACACGTCGGCGCTGATCTCCGCGGGGTTCTGCCCGGTGAGCCGTTTCCCCCAACCAGCGGCCAGGCGACCTGCAACACCGAGCGGCAGACTGGCGAGTTTCGCGGTGCGGTGTGCTGCCCGGCGGGGGATGTCGGCCACGAATTCTCCTTTGGTGCGCGCAGGAAAACCCTCTCGATATCCGAAGACTCATTCGAAATCGAGAAGCCCAGTCACATGCTAGAGGTTTCCTGCGGCGCCTTGGACCGTGATCGACGCGTTGGACGCCATGTTTGCGCCACCGGGCGCAGTCGTCGTTCCACCGAACACGAGGGAGCGGGTCGGCACTTCGAGCCTTGGAACCGCCGATTCGCGCTGAACACGCGTGTATCCCTTCAACGCCCCGGCGCGTGGCCGGTGCGTGTCGAACGCAGGGGCGAAGCGCGTCGGCGGTACGGGCGGGTGGGCGGCCTCGCGGCGGCCCACCCGTGCCCGGTCACGCCTTACCGAGGATGCGGGTCATCTTGGTGCCGCAGACCGGGCAGGTGCCCTTGGCCATCCGGCGACCGTTGGTCTCCGAGACCTCACCGGAAAAGTCGCGCTTCTCCCGGCACTTCACGCAGTAGCCGTTGTACGTCTCGGCCACGGCTCCCCTCCTTCATCTCGTGATCCAGCGTCGTCGCTGGGTCGTCTGCGGCCCTCGTCCGGGCGGCTGGGGGAACGGTACATGTGGATCATTCGACATGCATGCATTAAGAGCATCGCATGTTCGACTTAACGGAGTAATCCCTCGGGGGGTTTACGATGCGTAGACGCTGAGGATCGGCTCACAGGGGGAACCGTTTGTCGGGGCCACTCGCTAAGGTCCACTCCCGTGGCTGAACCCCAGGTCGAGGTGCGCCGCAGCAAGCGCCGCCGACAGACGGTGAGCGCGTATCGCGACGGCGACAAGATCGTGGTGCTGCTTCCGGCGCGGATGAGCCGAGCGGAGGAAAAGCGCTGGGTGGCGGACATGCTCAGCCGCCTGCAGCGCAGTGAGACGCGTCGGCGCTCGCCCGCGCGGGAATCCGACGAGGCGCTGTTCGAGCGGTGCGGCGAGCTGTCCGCGAAGTACCTCGACGGCCGGGCGCAACCGCGGGGTGTCCGGTGGGTGCCACCGATGCGCACGAGGTGGGCTTCCTGCACGCCCAGCGATGCCACCATTCGGGTGAGTCAGCGCCTCCGAGATGTACCTGGATGGGTGCTCGATTACGTGCTCGTGCACGAGCTGGCGCACCTGCTGGTGCCTGGCCACGGCGCCGACTTCTGGAAGTGGGTGCGCCGGTACCCGAAGACCGAACGGGCCATCGGGTACCTCGAAGGCGTCTCGGCGGCCGCCCAGCTCGGCATCGGTCTGGACGACGACGCGGAAGACGCCGAAGCGCCGGTGGGCTGCTGAGAGCCCGCGCGGCTTCGGCACGTCACGCGGCTTCACCGCGGGTGTGGTCAGCCGCTAGCCGAGCCGATCTGTGCAGGACAGGGGCACCTCCGGACTTCCGGAGGTGCCCATCCGCTCGCAGGGCGCCGGGGCTCAGCTCCCGTCGCGCTTCGACGAGTCGTCGCCCTCGTCGTCGGACTTCGCCGCCTCGTCCGCCTCGGCGCGGCGGATCGCGGCGATCGGGTCGTCCAGGTCTGCCGAACCCGCCCCCCAGCGGTCGGCGAAGTCCAGCGGCTCGTCCAGGTCCGAGCTGTCCGGCAGCAGGTCGGGGTGGTCCCAGACCCGGTCCCGGCTGTCGATGCCGTGCCGCTCCGTCATCAGCCGCCACAGGTTCGCGGCGTCCCGCATCCGGCGGGGCCGCAGTTCCAGGCCGATGAGCGTGGCGAAGGTCTGCTCCGCCGGTCCGCCGCTGGCCCGCCGCCGCCGGACGGTCTCGCCCAGCGCGCCGGCGCCCGGCAGCCGCTCGCCGACGGCGTCCGCGACTACCACGTCGACCCAGCCCTCGACCAGCGCCAGCAACGTCTCCAGCCGGTTCAACGCGGCCTGCTGCTCGGGGGTGGTCTTCGGCTCGAGGACACCGGAGCCCATCAACTCCTCCATCGAGCTCGGGTTGGCCGGATCGATCTTCCCGGCCAGGTCCTCCAACGCTGAGGTGTCGATGTGGATGCCGCGGGCGTACTCCTCCACGGTCGCCAGCAGCCGCTGGCCGAGCCACGGGACGTGGCTGAACAGGCGGTGGTGCGCGGCCTCGCGGGCGGCGAGGAACACGGTCGCCTCGCTGATCGGCCGGTCCAGGCCCTCTATGAAGCGCTCGATGTTGGCGGGCAGCAGGGCGGCGGTACCGGCCGGGCCCAGCGGCAGGCCGACGTCGGTGGACGTCAGCACCTCGCCGCCGAGTTGGGCCAAGCCGTTGCCCAGCTGCGAACCGAAGGTCATTCCGCCCATCTGCCCGAGCATCGACAGCAGCGGGCCGGCGGCCTGCTTCGCCTCCTCGGGCAGCGCCTCCAGCCAGGCGCTGGACATCCGCTGCGCGACCGGGTCGCACAGCCGCTGCCAGGTGGGCAGGGTCTTCTCCACCCAGTCCACCGACGACCAGGTCTGCACCGAGCGGACTCCGACGGGCAGCGAGGTGGTGGCGTCCAGCCACAGCTCGGCTAGCCGGACCGCGTCCTCGATCGCCTTCACCTGGTCCTGGCTGGGGCGCTCGGTGCGCTGGTTGTTGTGCAGTTGCTGCACCGCGAGCTGCTTGGCGAGCTCGTAGTTCACCGGGCCGGAGCCACCGCTGCCGGAGTGGCTGAGCGCCTGGCCGAGTTGGGTCAGCATCTGGCCGAGCTGGCCGATGTCGAAGTTCGGCATGCCGCCCGGTCCGGGCATGCCGCCGAAACCGAAACCGGGGAGGTCCCCGGGGTTTCCGGCGCCGCCCTCAGAGCGGCCTTGCGACGAGTCGCCCTTGTCAGGATCGTCGGGGTCCTGCGAGCTGAACCCGAACGGCAAGTTGGTCATAGTTCCACCGTACGCGGCAAGCGCCGCCCCACAGAAGGTGTCCGAAGCTCGCTCGACGCGAACACCTAAAAGGTTCACGGGTGGCATGCCGGCGCTATGCGGCGTGCGGGGGTGGAAGAACAACCTGTCGGCTCTGACCACCGGAGGCCGTGGCCGGTCTTCGCTGGCCAGGGCCTGCGGGCCGTGAGGTCTGAACACGCCGTGGAGGCGAACACGTACGCTGTCACCTCGTGAACCGCCGCACGTGGACGCTGCTGACAAGCGTCGTACTGGTAGTCGTCTTCGGCTTGCTCGGCGCGTTCGTCCGGGTGCCCTACGTGGCGCTCGGGCCGGGGCCGACCTACGACACCCTCGGGCTCGACGGGAACATTCCGGTCATCAGCATCGACGGTCAGCAGACCTTCCCGACCGGCGGCCACCTGAACATGACGACGGTGTCGGTGACCGATCAGCTGTCCTTGTTCGGCGCGCTGGGGCTGTGGGTGAGCGGCCGGTACGCGCTGGCGCCGCGCGAGCTGTACTTCCCGCCGGACAAGAGCGAGCAGGAGATCGAGCAGGAGAACACCAAGGCGTTCAACGACTCGCAGACCACGGCCGAGACCGCAGCCCTGCGCTACCTCGGTTATCCGACGAAGGTGCTGGCCGGCGAGATCGTCAAGGGCAGCCCGGCGGACGGCGTGCTGGAACCCGGCGATCACCTGCTGTCGGCCAACGGCAAGGCGGTGACCGACCCTGCGGCGCTGCGGGGGGCGCTCGTCGGCACCAAACCCGGTGACCGGGCGGAGATCCGGTTCCGGCACGCGGACCAGCCCGAACAGGTCGCGGATGTGCAGCTGGGCGCGAACCCGGGCGGCGACCCGCAGGGCTTCCTGGGGGTCGCCGCGATCGAGCGGCCGGACGTCAACTTCGACATCAAGATCAGCCTGGCAGACGTGGGCGGCCCGTCGGCGGGGCTGATGTTCAGCCTGGCGATCATCGACAAGCTGACCCCGGGCGAGCTCAACGGCGGCAAGTTCGTCGCGGGCACCGGGGAGATCAGCCCGACCGGTCAGGTCGGGGCGATCGGCGGCATCCCGTTCAAGATGGTCAAGGCCCGCGAAGCGGGCGCGACGACCTTCCTGGTGCCGGCGGGCAACTGCGCCGAGGCCAAGTCGCAGGCCCCGGAGGGGCTGCAGCTCGCCAAGGTCGCCACCCTCGACGACGCGACCAAGGCCCTCGAAGAAGTGCGCAACGAGCAGGTCCCGGCCAGCTGCTGACCGGCTTCAACGGGGATCAGCGCGCTGGCCCCCGTTGAAGCCGGAAGGGTCACTCCGCGAATGTGGCGTGGAGGGCTGTGAGCAGGTTCGGGGCGAGCGACGGGTCCTGGATGACCTCGCCGCCGGATTCCGCGTCGGGCGCGCGCAGGCGCATCACGCACGCTTCGCCGCCGTCCCGCAGCACCGCCGCGACCAGTCGCGCCTCGCGGCGCTCCGGGTGCTCCGCGGCGATCTGCCGAGCCTCCTCGGCGTCGCCTGGCAGCTCCGCTTCCGCTTCCGGCGGGAGCACCACGATCTCCTGCACGAGCGCGCAGCCGGACACCTGCTCCGGCCACTCGATGCGGCCCAGCGCCTCGGCGAGGTCTTCGGCGGGCAGCGCCTCCTGCGCGATCGGGGTCAGCGGCGCGTTCGGGTCGAGCTGGTCGGCCAGCCCTGGTTCGGCGGCCAGCAGGCGGCCGGTGGACACGAGGGCGAACACCTGGGTGGGCTGGTCCCAGCCCGCGGCGTCGACGAACTCCTCGATCTCGCGGGCGGCCGACGTCAGCGCCGCGGCCAGGTCTTCGGGGGTCTCCGGTGGCATGCCGACATGGTCGCACCGCCGGGGTCGGCGCCTCCTGCCGGCCGAACCGATGACCTGCGAAAAATGTCCGCTTAATCCAGTTCGCGAAGCCGCTTCCAGGAACTTCTCGACCGGGACGTAGAGTTGAACATCACGAGGGCGGCCGTCCGCCGGTATCGCCCAAGGCCTGCTGATCGTCACCAGGAGCGTGCGTTGTGGCCATGCGGCCCCCGGTAGGAATGCCGAAACTGTCCCGGCGTAGCCGGATCCTGCTGATACTGGGCGGCATCGTGCTGGTCGCCCTGATTGCCGGATCGCGATTGCTGGGCACCTACGTGGACTGGCTGTGGTTCGGTGAGGTCGGCTACCGACAGGTCTTCACCACCCAACTGGCGTCCCGGGCCGGACTGGGGGTGGCTGCGGCCGTCTTCCTCGGCGGCGTGCTGGCCCTGAACCTCTGGCTGGCCTTCCGCAACCGGCCGGTGTTCGTGCCGGTCAGCGGCCCGGACGACCCGCTGGCCCGGTACCGCACCGTCGCCACCGAGCGCTCCCGCCTCTTCGGGCTCGGGGTGCCGATCGTGGTGGGCGTGATCGGCGGACTCGCCGCGCAGGCCGACTGGCAGACCTTGCAGCTGTTCCTCAACAGCGTGCCGTTCGGGCAGGTTGATCCCGAGTTCGGCAAGGACATCAGCTTCTACACCTTCGAGCTGCCGTTCTGGCGGTTCCTGCTGTCGTGGGGATTCATCGCGGTCACCGTGTCCTTCATCGGCGCGCTGATCACGCACTACATCTTCGGCGGCATCCGGCTGGCCGGCCGCTCCGGGCAGCTGTCCATGCCCGCGCGCGTCCAGCTGGCCGTGCTGGCGGGCCTGTTCGTGCTGCTCAAGGCGGTCGACTACTTCCTGGACCGCTACGACCTGCTGCTGTCCTCGCGTAACCCGCTGTTCACCGGTGCCAGCTACACCGACCTGAACGCGGTGATGCCCGCGAAGCTGATCCTGATGTGCATCGCGGTGTTCTGCGCCATCGCGTTCTTCGCCGTGATCTTCCTGAAGAACCTGCAGATCCCGGCGCTGGCCACGGTGCTGCTGGTGCTCTCCAGCGTGGTGGTCGGCGCGGTCTGGCCGGCGCTGATGGAGCAGTTCTCGGTGCGCCCCAACGCGAACCAGCGGGAGGCGCAGTCGATCGAGCGCAACCTGGCGGCGACGAAGGCGGCGTTCAACATCGGCGAGTCCCACGTCCAGTTCGTCGACTACCCGGGCCGGACCCAGTTGCAGCCCAGCGATGTGGCCGCGGACAAGGGCACGATCCCGAACATCCGGTTGCTCGACCCGAACGTGCTGGCCCCGACGTTCACCCAGCTGACCCAGCAGTACAACTTCTACGGGTTCACCGACAAGCTGGACGTCGACCGGTACCGGGACACCAACGGCAACCTGCGGGATTATCTCGTCGCGCTGCGCGAGATCAACACCGACGGCCTGGCCGTGAACCAGCAGAACTGGATCAACCGGCACACCGTCTACACGCACGGCAACGGCTTCGTCGCCGCGCCGGCCGACCGGGTCGACTCGACGTTCAAGGAGGGCGCCACCCAGGGTGGCTACCCGGTCTTCCAGATCAGCGACGTGGCCAACAACGGCCAGGGCGCGATCCCGGTCAAGCAGCCGCGGGTGTACTACGGCGAGCTGGTGGGGCGCAACGACTACGCGATCGTCGGCGGCAACCCCGGTGAGGCGCCGCGCGAGTACGACACCGACCAGCAGCAGTACACCTACACGGGTGCGGGCGGTGTCCCGGTCGGCAGCCTGTTCCAGCGCATGGTGTTCGCCGCCAACTACGGCGAGCGGAACTTCCTGTTCAGCGGGGCGATCGGGGACAACTCCAAGATCATCTACGAGCGGAACCCGCGGGCCCGGGTGCAGAAGGTCGCGCCGTGGCTCAAGCTCGACGGCGACCCGTATCCGACCGTGGTCGACGGCAAGATCAAGTGGATCGTCGACGGCTACACGACGCTGAACAACTACCCGTACTCGGAGCTGACCGAGCTCGGTGAGGCCACCAACGACACCCTCACCGGTGTCGAGCGGCAGCCCAACCAGCAGATCAACTACATCCGCAACTCGGTGAAGGCGACCGTCGACGCCTACGACGGCACCGTCGACCTCTACTCGGTCGACGACAAGGACCCGGTCCTCAAGGCCTGGGAAGGCGTCTTCCCAGGTGTGGTCAAGCCGCAGAGCGCGATCAGTCCCGAGCTGCGCGACCACTTCCGGTACCCGGAGGACATCTTCAAGGTGCAGCGCGCGCTGCTCACCCAGTACCACGTCGACAACCCGGGCGACTTCTTCTCCAGCCAGACCTTCTGGCAGGTGCCGTCCGACCCGACCGGCCGTGGTAACGCCGCCGCGACCGCGGGGCAGCAGCCCCCGTACTACGTGCTCGCGCAGGTCCAGGGCCAGGACAGGCCCGAGTTCCAGCTGACCAGCGCGCTCACCGCGCTGCGCCGCGAAAACCTGGCGGCCTGGGTCTCGGCGTCCTCCGAGCCCAACAGCTACGGCAAGCTCACGGTGCTGCGGCTGCCGACCAACAACTCGACACCGGGCCCGAACCAGGTCCAGAACCAGATGGAGTCGACGCCCGCGGTCACCGAGAACCGGACGCTGTTCAACAACCCGAACGTGACGGCGATCTTCGGCAACCTGCTGACCCTCCCGGTCGCGGGCGGCCTGCTCTACGTCGAACCGATCTACATCCAGCGCAACGAGCAGAACTCCTACCCACAGCTGGCGCGGGTGCTGGTGTCCTTCGGCGGCAAGGTCGGGTTCTCCGAGACCCTGGCCGGAGCGCTGGAGCAGGTGTTCGGCTCCGGGGCGGGGCAGGCCACCAACCCGGGCCAGAACGGCCAGCAGCCGCCGCCGGCGCAGAACCAGCAGCCGCCGGCGCCCGGCAGCACCCCCCAGCTGTCCCAGGCGGTGACGGACATCCGGGCGGCCCTGGGGCACGTCCGGGCGGCCCAGCAGTCAGGCAACTTCGCCGACCTCGGCGCGGCTTACCAGCAGCTCGACGACGCGGTCAAGCGGTTCGAGCAGGCGCAGGGCAGCGGCGGCTGATCGACGCCGACGACCGGGGCGGGGATCGTGCAGGCGGTCCCCGCCCCGTCGCTTTTCCGGGGGGCCGATCGAGTGCGAATGTCGTGCGTCACTTTTGTGGCCAGGCGATTTGCAATACGCTTCATCGCCCCGTAAGGTTGGGTACACAACGACGCGGGGTGGAGCAGCTCGGTAGCTCGCTGGGCTCATAACCCAGAGGTCGCAGGTTCGAATCCTGTCCCCGCTACCATTACGGTGTAGAAGCCCCCGACTTTGTCGGGGGCTTTTCCCGTTGTCCTTATTTCCCTACGGGGGCCGAGCCCCCGTAGGCCCCCACGGTGCGGTGATCGCTCTTCGTTGGCTTTCCACTTTGGGGAGCGTTCCCGGCCTGGGTCTGGACCAGCCTTTTCGTTCGGTGTGTGGGCTGGGGTGGCGGCTTGAGGTGGACTTTGCGTTGGGTGGTTCTCGGCGCTTGTGTGTGTCGGGTGGTTGCTGGTGGTCGTTGTCGGCTTGGTTTTTGGGTTTTTGCAGGTGGGGTGGGGTTTTCGAGGTTTGGGGGACCCCCTTGTTCCGGGGGTTTTGGGGGTGTGTAGAGTACTCCGTACAAGAGAAAAACGAAGACGGCGCGGGGTGGAGCAGCTCGGTAGCTCGCTGGGCTCATAACCCAGAGGTCGCAGGTTCGAATCCTGTCCCCGCTACTAACGGTAAAGCCCCCGACTTAGGTCGGGGGCTTTACCGTTTTGCTTGGGTCTTCCGGTTATTTGAGGCCTTCGGCCCATTGACGGGCACAGGTCGGGGAGCAGACCCTTCCTTCACCCCGCACCACTCCTGCCGGGCGCATCGCTCGTCCGCACACCATGCAGGCGTCTGTTTCGCCTTCTCTCTGCACGGGTACCAGTGACCTGGCTCGTTTGGCTTGTTCGGTGACCTTGTTGGTCATCTTCGTCTTGCTCTCGTTGACCTTGGTGCGCAACCAACTGCGATGCACGCCCAGCACCTCCTGAATCGGCCGCTCATCGGCCGCCAACTTGTCGGCCAAATGCAGATTGCTAGTGACTTGCCGTAGTTGTGCTGCTCCACAACGTGATAGCACCTCATTGCGCCGCGAAGACCCCCCATCCAGGCGAACCGTGCGAATCCTTGTCGCAATACGTGCAGACATGCGACCGCGAACGTGTGCGCCCCGTGTCCGGTGCCGCCGCCCGCCAGTCGTCTGGAGCGCGCGCCAATGGCGCAATCGTTCGTCCACTTGGACCAGTCCATTGCAACCACTGTGGACAGAACTGGGGACCACTGTGGACAGCGACGCGGAGGCATGGCACCGTGGCAGTTGTGACCGAGCTGAATGCGACATCCGCTGCCCTGTTGGGACTACTGCACGAAGGTCCGAAGACCGGTGGCCAGCTGGTTGCTGCCGCCACCGAGCGCTTCGGAGGGTTCTTCAGCGTGACCCGCAGCCAGGTATACCGCGAGCTGCCCGCGCTGACCGACGCCGGCCTGCTGCGCCTCGGCAAGCAGGGTCCGCGCTCCAGCCAGCAGTACGCGATAACGGCCGCCGGCAAGCGCGCCTTCAAGTCGTGGCTGAACACCGAACCGGGGCCGGACAACGTCCGCAGCCCGCTGATCCTCCGGCTCGTCTACTCGGGTTCCCTGACGCCGAAGCAGCGCTCCGGGCTGGTCGAGGCGGCCCGAGCCCAGTACGCGGTGAAGATGGACGAGGCGAAGAACGCGGCCAAGGCCGTGACCGACCCGTACGAGAAGGCGGCCGCGGACTTCACCGTGTCCTACAACCGGGCGATCATCAAGCTGCTGGACTCGATTCCGGACTGAGTTCCCGGGCCGAACCGTCGTGAGTGGCGGGGGTCACCTCGATGGCCAGAACCGCTCACGGCCGGAAACGGGCCGTCCTCGTGGGCGGCCCGTGCTCAGTGAAGTACGCTGAGCACTGTGAATCCCGACGTCGCTGCCTCGCTCAAAGAACTGTCCAACACCCTCGAAGGCATCGAGAGCGTGATGGATCTGACCGCGCTGCGCGCGAATATCGGTGAGCTCGAGGCCGAGGCCGCCAAGCCGGACCTGTGGGACGACGTCGAGCACGCACAGCGGGTCAGCAGCCAGCTCGTGCACCGCCAGGCCGAACTGCGCAAGATCACCGAGCTGCGGCAGCGCCTCGAAGACCTCGAAGTGCTCTACGAGCTCAGCGAGGACGAAGACGATTCGGCCGGGCTGTCCGAGGCCGACGAGGAGCGGGACCGCCTCAAGAAGGACCTCGAAGTCCTCGAGGTGCGCACGCTGCTCTCCGGCGAGTACGACCAGCGCGAGGCGATGGTGACCATCCGCGCCGAGGCCGGCGGCGTCGACGCGGCCGACTTCGCCGAGATGCTGATGCGGATGTACCTGCGCTGGGCCGAACGGCACTCCTACTCGGCGGAGGTCTACGACACCTCCTACGCCGAAGAAGCCGGCCTGAAGTCGGCCACGTTCCGGGTCAACGCCCCCTACGCCTACGGCACCCTCTCGGTCGAGCAGGGCACCCACCGGCTGGTGCGGATCTCGCCGTTCGACAACCAGGGCCGGCGGCAGACCTCCTTCGCCGGCGTCGAGGTGCTGCCGGCCGTGGAGGAGACCGACCACGTCGACATCCCGGAGAAGGACATCCGGGTCGACGTCTTCCGCTCCTCCGGCCCCGGCGGGCAGAGCGTGAACACCACCGACTCCGCCGTGCGCATCACGCACATCCCGACCGGCATCGTGGTGTCCTGCCAGAACGAGAAGTCGCAGCTGCAGAACAAGGCCGCCGCGATGCGCGTCCTGCAGTCCAAGCTGCTGGCCCGCAAGAAGGAGGAGGAGCGCGCCGAGCTGGACGCCCTCAAGGACAGCGGGTCGAGCTGGGGCAACCAGATGCGCTCCTACGTGCTGCACCCGTACCAGATGGTCAAGGACCTGCGCACCGAGCACGAGGTCGGCAACCCCGACGCGGTGCTAGACGGCGACATCGACGGATTCCTGGAGGCCGGCATCCGCTGGCGCCGCCAGCAACAGAGCGTGGCCTGACCAGTACCGCGCGCAGGGCCCTGACCGGTGACGAACCCGCAGGTGATCGCCGGTACAGCCGCCGGTCCGGGTGAGTGATGTCCCCCTAACGGTCGCAGGTAAACTCACGCCCCGTGATCCGCCTTGAGCACGTGTCCAAGACGTACAAGACGTCGACCAGGCCCGCTCTCGACGATGTCTCGGTGGGCATCGAAAAGGGCGAGTTCGTGTTCCTCATCGGGCCCTCCGGGTCCGGCAAGTCGACGTTCATGCGGCTGCTGCTGCGCGAGGACGTGCCCACTCGCGGACGGGTCTTCGTCGCCGACTGGAACGTCGCGAAACTGCCGCGGCGCCGCGTCCCCCGGCTGCGCCAGCGCATCGGCTGCGTGTTCCAGGACTTCCGGCTGCTGAACAACAAGACCGTCGCGGAGAACGTCGCGTTCGCGCTGGAAGTGATCGGCAAGCCCCGCAACGACATCCGCCGCGTGGTGCCCCAGGTGCTGCAGCTGGTCGGCCTGGAGGGCAAGGCCGACCGGATGCCCCACGAGCTCTCCGGTGGTGAACAGCAGCGCGTCGCGATCGCGCGGGCCTTCGTCAACCGGCCGCTGGTGCTGCTCTGCGACGAGCCGACCGGAAACCTCGACCCCGACACCAGCCAGGACATCATGTTGCTGCTGGAGCGGATCAACCGCACCGGCACCACGGTGGTCATGGCCACGCACGACCACTCCATCGTCGACTCGATGCGGCGCCGCGTCGTCGAGCTCAGCCTCGGCCGGGTCGTCCGCGACGATGCCCGCGGCGTCTACGGCGTCGGCCGCTAGGGAGTGTTTCGAAATTGGTTTGCGTAGCGGTGCGGGTGGCGGAACCTCAGATGCCACCTCGCTCGGGGATCCCCGGCATCATGAATGCCATTCACCACGTCGGGGCTGTCCTCGCGAGGAGACATCTGAGAACCCGCGGCGGTGCGAGTTGATTCCCACACCGCAAGCGGCTACCGCCGCTTATAAGACACGACCTAGCCCCGACGGCACCCGACCCGCACCTGAGGACAAAACCCCCGACCGGCAGGAAAGCTGACACAAGATGCGCGCGAGCTTCGTATTCAGCGAGGTCGTCAACGGCCTTCGGCGCAACGTGACGATGACCATCGCGATGATCCTGACGACCGCCATCTCGGTCGGTCTGCTCGGCGGAGGTCTCCTCGTGGTCCGGATGATCGACAAGATGCAGGAGACCTACCAGGACCGCGTCGAGGTCGTGGTGTTCATGACCGACGACGTCAGCGCCAACGACAACGACTGCACCCAGCAGCCCTGCGCGAGCATCATGGCCGACCTCAAGCGCGTGCCTGGCGTGGAGTCGGTGGCCTTCGAGAACCGGCAGAAGGCGTTCGAGAACTTCAACAAGGTCTTCGAGTCGCAGCCTGAGCTGCGCGACGTCGCCCGCGCCGAGGCGATGCCGGCCTCGCTGCGCGTCAAGCTGTCCGACCAGGAACGCTTCCCGGCGCTGCAGCAGCAGTTCAGCGGGCGTCCCGGTGTGGACAGCGTCGTCAACCAGGCCGATTATCTCAACCGGCTGTTCGACGGGCTTAATGTCGTCCGCAATGGCGCGTTCTTCATCGCGCTGGTCCAGGCGCTCGCCGCGCTGCTGCTGATTTCCAACACGATCCAGCTTTCGGCGTTCACTCGGCGCACTGAGACCGGCATCATGCGCTTGGTGGGTGCTACTCGCTGGTACACGCAGTTGCCGTTCTTGCTGGAGGCGGTGGTCTCCGGTCTGATCGGTGCGTTCCTGGGGATCATCGGCCTCGTCATCATCAAGGTGGCATTCCTCGACCGGGCCCTGTCGCCGGTGTTCGGCACCGGCATCATCCCCCGTGTGGAATGGGGCGACATCGCCTTGGTCTCGCCGATCCTGCTGCTCGTCGCGGCGGCCGTCTCGGCTGTCACCGGCTACGTCACGCTCCGCCTCTACGTCCGGCTGTAGCGGTTGTTTCCAGGCTCGTCCTGCGTGGCGGTGCGGGTAGCGGAACCTCAGACGCCGCCTGGTCTCCGGGATCCCCGGCTCATGAATGCCGCCACGCCGGGGCTGTCCTCGCCAGACGACGTCTGAGAACCCGCGGCGGTGCCGGTTGCTTAGGTGGGCTAAGCGCCTCTGGCGCTTCAAAGACAAAGATCAGCGGCTGTAGCGGGATTACCGGTACCGCGATTCGCGTTGCGAACCGCCGTACCGAAAGTCACGTGACACGAAAGCTAGAGTTGTTCGTATGGTGAAGGAACGCGGCCGCAAGGTCATCGCGCAGAACCGCAAGGCGCGGCACGACTGGGCGGTGCTGGACACCTACGAGACCGGCATCGTGCTGACCGGCACCGAGGTCAAGAGCCTGCGGCAGGGCAAGGCGCAGCTGGTCGACGGATTCGCCACCGTCGACGACGGCGAGGTCTGGCTGCGCAACGTGCACATCCCCGAGTACACCGAGGGGACGTGGACCAACCACGAGCCGCGCCGGTCCCGCAAACTACTGCTGCACAAGCACGAGATCCTCCGGCTGATCGGCAAGATCAAGGAGAGCGGGCTGAGCCTGATCCCGATGTCGCTGTACTTCAGCGACGGCAAGGCGAAGGTCGAACTCGCCCTAGCACGAGGCAAGAAGGCCCACGACAAGCGGCAGGACCTGGCCAAGCGTGACGCGGACAGGGAGATGCAGAAGGCCATCGGGCGCGCGCGCAAGGGCATGCGGTAGTGCCGCCGCGCAACGATGCGGCGGTCCCGGTCTGGACGGCCGAGTTGGGGCTGCACGGGCTGGTCGACATCCACACGCACTTCCTGCCGGAGCGGGTGCTGCGCAAGGTCTGGGCCTACTTCGACGAGGGGACCACGCATTACGGCTTCGATTGGCCGATCCACTACCGGCACACCGAGGAAGCCCGGCTCCAGGCGCTCCGCGATCTCGGGGTGACGACTTTCGCGCCGCTGGTCTACGCGCACCGGCCGGGCATGTCGGCCTGGCTGACCGACTGGGCGCTCGACTTCGCCGACCGCACCCCCGACGCGGTGCCGACGGCGACGATCTTCCCGGAGCCCTCGGTCGCGGACTACCTGGCCAAAGCGGTCGATGCCGGTGCGCGGTGCGTGAAGGCGCACGTCCAGGTCGGTGCTTTCGACCCGCGCGACGCATTGCTCGATCCCGCGTGGGGGTTGCTGGCTGAGGCGAGTGTGCCGGTCGTGGTGCATTGCGGCGACGGTCCGCGGAAGGGCGAGTACACCGGGCTCGACGTGTTCGAGGGCGTGCTCCGGCGCCACCCGCGACTGGTCGCGGTGCTGGCGCACGCGGGAATGCCCGACTACGCGGCGGCGCTGGACCTCGTGGACCGCTATCCGGGCGTGCACCTCGACACCACGATGGTTGGCGTCGCCTTCACCGAGCGAATCGCTCCGCTGCCCGCGGACTGGTCGGCCAGGCTGGCGGCGCACGCTGACCGGATCGTGCTGGGCACCGACTTCCCGAATATCCCCTACCCGTACGCCGAGCAGCTCGCGGCCATCGCGAGCTGGGCCGAAGCCGACGACCGGCTCGGCGCGGACTTCCTGCGCGCCGTGCTGCACGGCACGCCGTCCAGGCTGCTCGGGCTAGGAACTTGATCGTTTGAGGGATATGGGAATGATCGCCGGGAAGTGAGGCGTTATGCTGGTGTACGTGTACACCGGTTCGAAAGCCGAACCGGCGGCAAGGGGGTGAACGGTTTCGACTCCGTACGTTGATCCAAGGGAAGCGTGCCGGTGCAGGCGGGAGACCACCGTGAGAGTCGCCGCAATTGAATAAGCGCCGACAAGAGTCAGCGCGAGTTCGCCCTCGCCGCCTGAGCGAGGAGCGACTCTGTCGGACCGGGACTGCCTCCGACCCGGGATCCGGCATCATCTAGGAGGCTCTTACCGCCAGGTCCGGTCGCGGGACCTGGCGGGACATCGAACAGCGACTGGGCTTGTCACACCGGCTAGTTCGCGAGACCGGTGAAGCCGAGCAGAGACACAGCGGACTGCGCACGGAGAAGTCTTGGTGAGGCGACGGAGGACCCGGGTTCGATTCCCGGCACCTCCACTCGGTGGGGCGCCCTGCTCGCGCAGGGCGCTTCGCCTTTTCTCGTTCCGGATTCGATTGCGGGGGCCGAGCCCCCGCAGACCCCACGGTGCGGTGGTCACGTTCCGTCGGCTCCTTGCATGGGGTGGCGTTCCCGGCCTGCTCACTGACCAGCCTTCCGGCGGAGTTGTAATAAGCTCCCTCAACCTCCACTTCGAGAGCTAGGAGAGCCCTGTCTGCGGAAAGCGCAGACAGGGCTCTCTTCGTTGTGTTGGCCGGGGGGCCGAGCCCCCCGAGACCCCGCACGGTGCGGTGGTGGAGTTCCGTGGGCTCCTTGCGTTGGGGAGCGTTCCCGGCTTGCTCTCGGACCAGCCTTCCGTTTGATTCCCGGTACCTCCGTGCGAGTGAAATGCCCTGCTCGCGCGGGGCGCTTGGCCTTTTCTCTTGCGCGATTATTTTTGGGGGCGAGCCCCCGCCCCCCACGGTGCGGTGGTGGGGTTGCGTCGGCTTCCCGCCCTTAGGGGCCGTTCCGGGCCTGGGTGGCGACCAGCCCTCGTGCGGGTGCCAGGTTCGGGGCGTCGTTGCTTTGCTGCTGGGGTCTCTACTCCTTTGTGTCTTGCTTGGTTGTAGTTGCTGCTTGGAGCATTCTTTTCACGATCATGTGGTGGAACGGGCGGATTACTGTGAAGTACAGGCGACCCCTCCAGTTTTTGTAGTGGACCACCGTTGTGGCGCTCATGCGCTCCTCTGCCGGCTCGGCTACCAGCGCCAGGTAGCCGACCAGGTGGTTGTCGCTCGCTTCCAGGATCAAGTAGCGGTCCTCTTCGCCGCCTTTGACCGTGAAGAACGCGAGCTTGTCCCCTGGGGTGAAGCTGACTTCCTCTGGGCTGATTCGGTCGCCGTTAGGGACTTTGGTGTCGCGTAGGCGTAGCGCCACCGCGAGCGCTTTCCTGGCTCGCCACAGCAGGCGCATCCATGGCGATCGCCGGCTCGGGGCGGCAGCGATGAACACCCTTAGCGGTGTGGTTGTGCGGACCGTTTCCGTGTCTACGTGGTCGGCGTCTTCGAGTAGGTCTTCGACCGCTTGAACCGTGCTGTGTGGGGTCATCGGTTGTCTCCCCGCGGGTTTTCGCCAGTGCCGAATCGGATTAGCTGGGCGAAGAGTCTTCGCAGTTCTGCCGGTTTCGTTGGTGGGACCATGTGGCCCGCGCCGATCAGGGTCAGGTAGAGGAGATCTGCTATGTCGGCCGCCGTTTGCGGATCCGTTCCCAGGCCCCTGGTCAGGATTCGCAGGTAGTCGAAGCGGGTTCGGTCGACGCGTTGTTGGGTTTGCTTGGCCTCTTCGTCCTGCAGCGCCCAGGCGCGCATGCCGACGTCGAGGTCCGGGCCGTGTTCGTGCTTCGCCGATGCCACCAGGTCCAGGAGGTGGTCGAGCTTCGCTCGTGGGGTAGTGGACGGGCCGCGCTCGACCTCGTCGATCAGGCGGGTTGTGCACTTCGCTTCGAAATGCTCCAGCAGTGCCGTTCTGTAGCCCCGCATGCCCTGGAAGTGGTGGTAGAACGAGCCTTTCGTCATGCCGAGCCGCTGGCACAGTCGGTCGATCGTGATCGACGGGGCGCCGAGTTCGGCGAGGATCGCCAGGCCCTCGTCCAGCCATTCCTGCTTGGTCACCATCCCGGACCTCTCCTCGCTTCCGATGCGGCCATACCAAACCGTATGGCATGGTTGGGCGAGGTTTCGGCTTCGGCTGAGATCGCCGGCACTGGCTTCACGTCGGAGTCGGACCGGTTGTCACTGTGTCGTGAGTGGTTCCGCTTGGTAGGCCCGGTGGAGCAACTCCAAGAAGGGCTTCGGGCAGGGACGCGGAGCCGATCCGGTGCACCGCGACACCCGGCGTCCACGAGTTCATAACCACGCCCCCGGCTAGCGCTGGCAGGTCGGCGAGCGTGACTTCCTGGACGAGTTGGGGAACGCACGGCGTCGCGGACGGGTCCTGGGGGTCCTGGGGGCCGCGCTTCAGGGCCCGTGAGCGTTTTTGGTTGCTATAGCGCCTAAAAGTACTCACGGGTCCCACTTGGCCGAGCCTTCGGCAACGGGGTGACGCTGCCGGTCGGTCCGTGAGTCGTTGGGTTGCCATAGGTGCCCAAAGGGCTCGCGGGCCCGTCAGGTCGGGAGGGCCGCCCAGGGGTCTACCGGGACGACTCGGGCGCTTTGGCCCTGGTCGTCGAGGATGCGTCCGTGGACCTTCGTCGTCCGCAGGACCAATTTGCGGTCCACCACCTTGGCGTCGGGGTGTTCGTGGGCGATTCGGATCAGCAGTTCGTCCAGGTGGTTCAGGGAGCGCAGGCCCACGATCAGGCCCAGGTTCGTCGGGCTCGTCACCGCCGCGCAGTGCCGGGTTTCCGGCCAGCTGCCCAGGGATTTGCCGATGCGTTGCACCTCGGTGTCGGGAACCGTCAGCCACAGCAGCGCCATCGTGTGCCAGCCCGCCAGCGGGCGGGCCACGTCGCAGCGGAATGTTATGTCGCCGTGCCGGCGGAGCCGGTCGAGGCGGCGCTTCACAGCCTGGGGCGAGGCGTTCAGCTCGCTTGCCAGGCTCGCGTAGCTGCGGCGGCCGTCGTGGCCGAGCGCCAGGAACAGGGCGCGGTCGGCGGCGCCGAACGGCCGGATCTCCCGCGGCGGCGGACCCACGGACTCCCGGACCTGCTCGGCCTGGCTGCGGTTCATCACGCCCAGCCGCCAGATGATGCCGCCGAAGGTGCTTCCGAAGACGTGGCTGCGGACCTTGGTGACCTCCTTCGGCAGCGGCAGGGTCCGCAGCAGCACGTTGGAGATCGCACCCAGCGTCGGCGCCATGACAAGCGCGAACACCTGGTACTCGCCGGTGGTCACGCCGACGGTGATCACGTGCGGCAACTCCGCGAGCCGCTCGGCGACCTGCACCGCACTACCCGGTGCGCAGGCGAACTCGACGGTCGCGCCCTTCGCGGAGCTGTTGCCCAGCGCCACGGTGATCCAGGCGGCACCGGCGTCGGTCAGCCGCTGCCAGCGGCGGGCCAGCGTGATGGGCGCCAGCTCCAGCACCTCGGCCAGCGCGGTCCAGCTCGCTCGCGGGTTGATCTGCAGGGCGTCCACCAGCGCGAGATCCACTTCGTCCAGCACCCGGCACCCTCCTCGCACATGACGGCCGTGTGACGGCTGCGTCGTTTTCCAACATTCAAACCGGGACAGGAGCGAATATCCATCGTTATGCGATTCTTGTGATGAGGTTTCTCCGACGCTGCTTCGCATGGTTGGCGGCGAGCAGCATTTCGAACTGGTCCTGGCGGGCGCGCGGGTGATCGACCCGGAAACCGGGCTGGACGGGGTGCGCGATGTCGGCATCAGCGACGGCCGGATCGCGGCGGTCGCGGCGGATCGCCTGGCCGGGGACGTGATCGTCGACGTCTCGAACCGCGTGCTCGCACCGGGCTTCATCGACGTGCACAGCCACGCGCAGACGGTCACCGGGCTGCGGCTGCAGGCCCTCGACGGCGTCACCACGGCGCTGGAACTGGAGGCGGGCGCGCTGCCGGTTCGGACCGCCTACGCCGACGCCGCGGCCGAAGGGCGGCCGATCAACTTCGGCTACTCCGCGGGTTGGGCGCTGGCCCGGATGCGACTGCTGGACGGCGTCGAGCTGGGCGCGTCGTTCGAGATGTTCTCAACGCACCAGGGCGCGCCGAACTGGCGCCGCCCGGCCGGTGCCCGCGACGTGGCGAGGGTGCTGGACGTGCTGGAGGAGCAGATCCACGACGGCGCGCTCGGCATCGGGATGCTGGTTGGGTATGCGCCCGATTCGGGGCGCGACGAGTACTTCGCTGTTGCGTCGCTGGCCGCGCGGCTCGGCGTGCCGACCTTCACCCACACCCGCTTCATCTCCACCGAAGAGCCCGGCACCTCGCTGGAAGGCGCGCTGGAGGTGATCGCGGCGGCGGCCGGGACCGGCGCGCACATGCACATGTGCCACATCAACAGCACCTCGAACCGGATGATCGACGACATCTTGGGGGCGATCGAGCGAGCCCGGGGGCACGGCCTGCAGGTCACCACGGAGGCGTACCCGTACGGTTCGGCGTCGACGGTGATCGGTGCGGCTTTCCTCGCGCCGGAACAGCTGCACCGGCTCGGGATGGTCCCGAAGAACATCCTCTGCCTGTCCACGGGGGAGCGCGTCGCGGACGCGGCGCGGCTGGTGGAACTGCGCGAAGCCGATCCCGGGGCGTTGATCCTCTTCGACTGGCTCGACGAGTCGAACCCGGCCGATCTGGCGACGTTGCAGCGCTCGTTGCTGTTCGCCGACACGGCGATCGCCTCGGACGCGGTTCCGCTGGTGGGGCAGGTCGGCGAAACCTGGCCGGTCGCCGACGACGTCTACACCCACCCGCGCAGCGTCGGCTGCTACGCGCGGACGTTCGGCTGGCTGGTCCGCGAGCTCGGCGTGCTACCGCTCGCAGAGGCAGTCCGGCGCTGCACCCTGCTGCCGGCGCAAATCCTGGAAGCCGCGGCACCCGCGATGCGGCGCAAGGGGCGGATCCAGGTCGGCGCCGACGCAGACATCGTGGTGTTCGATCCGGACACGATCGCCAGCGGCGCCACCGCCACCCAGGTGCGGACCGCCACCGGAATCGACCACGTGCTCGTGGGCGGCGCCTTCGTCGTCCGCGACGAGAAGATCCAACTCGACTGCCTGCCCGGCGCACCGATCTTCGGTCGCCACCGCAACTGACGGAGCAAGAATGACCAACACTGCCGTGGCGCGCGACGCCCTCTACCGGCGGGTGGGCTGGCGGATCCTGCCGTTGCTCATCCTCTGCTACACATTCGCCTACCTGGACCGCGTCAACATCGGGTTCGCCAAGCTGCACATGCAGGAGGACGTCGGGATCAGCGAGTCGGGCTACGGGCTGGCGGCCGGGATCTTCTTCCTCGGCTACGTGATCTTCGAGGTGCCCAGCAACCTGCTGCTGGAGAAGATCGGCACCCGCAAGACGATCTTCCGCATCATGGTCCTCTGGGGGCTCACCTCGGCGGCGATGATGCTCGTCAGCGACGCGACGACGTTCTACGTGCTGCGCTTCCTGCTCGGCGTGTTCGAGGCCGGTTTCGCGCCCGGCATCATCTTCTACCTCACCTACTGGTACCCGCCGGCGCGGATGGCGGCGGCGATGGGTCTGCTGATGCTCCCCGGTCCGATCGGCTCGATGCTCGGCGGCCCGGTGTCCTCGTGGCTGATCACCAACTTCGAGGGCGTCGCCGGACTGCACGGCTGGCAGTGGATGTTCCTGCTGGAAGGCCTGCCGTGCGTGGTGCTCGCGTTCGTCGTCTGGAAGACGCTGGCCGACACCCCTGACCAGGCGAAGTGGCTCAGCGCCGAGGAGAAGGAACTGCTGCGCCGGGACCTCGCGGTGGACCGGGACGAGGGGACGCGCAGCTTCCGGGAGGTGCTGCGCGACCCGCGGGTGTACGCCCTGGCGATCGGGTACTTCTGCCTGATCAGCGGCCTGTACGCGGTGAGCTTCTGGCTGCCGACGATCCTGAAGGAGAACGGGCTCACCGACACCGTCAAGATCGGCCTCTACTCGGCGCTGCCGTACGCGTTCGCGATCGTGCTGATGGTCGTGCTGGGGCGGCGCTCGGACCGCACCGGTGAACGCCGCCTGCACAGCTCGATCACGGCGCTGATCAGCGCCGTCGCGCTCGCGGTCGCGGCTTTCACGGCCAGCAGCTTCGCGGTTTCGCTGATCGCCATCGTCATCGCGACGGCGTGCATGTGGGCGTCGTACACGCTGTTCTGGGCGATGCCGTCGACGTACCTGAAGGGCACGGCCGCGGCCGGTGGGATCGCGCTGATCAACAGCATCGGCCTGCTCGGCGGTTTCCTCAGCCCGACGCTGATCGGTTTCGTCAAGGACGCCACCGGAAGCACGGTGGTGGGCCTGCTCTCGATGGTCGCCCTGCTGCTGATCGGGAGCCTCGCGATCTACGCCAACCGGCTCCCGACGAGATGAGGCCGGACCTGCCGGTGCCTGGAGATCAGGCGGGCGGTCAGGACGAGGAGCTGGCACAGCGGTGACGGGAAGCCGAGGACCAGCCCGGTGGCGATGTCGATCAGCGGCGCCGCCACCGCCGCCGCGAAGACCCGGTTCGAGGCGGTCGGCAGCTTCGCCTTCGCCGCCCAGGAGGTGCGGCGCCAGGGCTTGGCGATGGACAACCACGCCTGGAAGGCGATCGCCGAGGCCATCAGCGCGGTGCCGACGAGCAGCGCCGGCGGCGGGGTGACCAGGCCTGCACGGGCGGCTTCGACCGAGCCTTCCAACGCGTCGGAGAGGATGAAGATCCCGGCGTAGAGCTGGACGACGGTGATCGCGAACTTCACCATGACCCACCAGTTCCGGAAGAAGCCCCAGGCCGTGGACGCCGCGAGCATGAAGCCGGTGAACGCCGCGGCGTTCGCGAACGGGGCGAGCAGGTGCGTGTCCACCACGTGCGCCATCGAGGTCGCGCCGATCCGGACCGCGAGGTCGTCGCTGGTGAAACTCGTTGCCAGCAGGGTGAAAAGCACCAGCGCCTGCGCCATCCAGCCCACCGAGGTGATCACGTGCAGCCAAACGACGGCCTGCCGCCAACGCTGCGAGGTTCCTTTCGACACGGACACCAGGTTGCGGGTCGCCTCGGCTGCGGACATCCGGTGGCGCCCCGGGGATCACCCTGATCCGGCCCCTTAGCCGGGGTGGACTTGGTCCAGACGCCCGGGTCAGTGCTTGGGCAGCAGCCGCACCGCGGCGAGGAAACCGACGGCGGCCACCACCGCCACCGCGATCGCGTATGCGTTGGCCGTCACGCCCAGACCGACCTGCGTCACGGCGACTCCCGCCGCCACCGCGGGAAGGCTGAAGGCCGAGTAGTTGACCGTGTAGACCGTCGCGAACAGGGCTGCGCGCCCGTTCGGTTCGGCGAGCCGGGACACGCTGCCGAAGGCGCCCAGGAACGCGCCGCCGAAGCCGAACCCGGTGATCACCGTGCTGGCGAAGAACAACGGCGCCGAAGTCGCGGCCAGCGCGGCGAGGGTGCCAAGCAGCCCGACCAGCAGGACCGGCGAGCCCGCGATGATCGCGGCGCGCGGGCTCCGCCGGCGGAACACCAGCGAGCCCATCGCGCTCGTCCCCATCAGGCAGCAGACCACGAACCCGCCCACCAGGTGGTTGTTGATGCCGAGCAGTTCGATGGCCAGGGACGGGCCGAGCGACATGTAGAAGCCGGTCATGGACCAGGTGGTGATGAGGATCGGCACCACGGCGAGGAATCGGCCGCGGGCGTTGCCCGGGACGCCGAACTCCGGCCGCAGCGAGGCCAGGGCGCCGGGCCGCCGCGGCGACGTCTCGGGCATCAGCGCGACGCCGACGGCCGCCGCCGCGCACGCCGCGAGGAGCAGCACGTAGACCAGGGTGGTCGGGGCGGGCGCGTACTCGACGAGCAGGCCCGAGCCGATCGCGCCGGCCCCGAGGCCGATGCCTGGGGTGGTGGTGTTGATCAGCGGGGCGAGCTGCGGGCGGAGGTCCACCAGGCAGGCACTGGTCGCGCCCGTCGCCAAACCCGTTGCGATGCCTTGCAAGATGCGTGCGGCCAGCAGCCAGCCGCTGCCGTCGGCGGCGATGAACGCGACCATGGCGACGGCCTGGATGGCGAGCGCGGCGAGCAGCGCCGGGCGGCGACCGACGTGGTCGGAGAGAGCGCCGACGGTGACGAGCGCGGCGAGCAGCGCGATCGCGTAAACCGCGAAGACCACCGTCAGCGTGATCGCGGAGAAGTGCCATTCGGCCTCGTAGACGGAGTAGAGAGGCGACGGGGCCGCGGCAGCGCACATGAACGTCAGCAGTGTGGCAGCGAGGGTCCAGAACGCGGCGGCGCGCGATAAGCGCCCGGGTTGGTCGGGCGCGCCGACCTGGGGAGCATGCGGGACAGCGGTCAAGATTTCTCCTAAGTGGTCGCGCACGTCGCCGGGAACGGGGTGAGCGCCAGTCAGGACACCCAACCTGCGCGGGTTCTGGGATCGACTCGTTGGGAGACGCCTTGCGGCGACGGAGAATTCCCGTTCTGGCGCCGATCCCACATGCTGGTCGGGCGGGTGGCGTTGATCGACGGTCGAAGCGGGCCGGGAATTCGGGGCTGTGCGGCGGTTACCGCTGGCCAGGTGCCGTGAGCGTGCTGGGCGCTGTAGAGGCGTTCTGGAAGGTCCTGGTGTGGAGTGAACGGACCGTTTGTGTCGTCTATGGATGTGACCGATCCGTTCGCTTCACATCAGCGGCCTGGGGTCTGGTGTTGGGTGGGTGGAGTGAACGGACCGGTTGTGTCGTCTATTGACGTGAACGGGCCGTTCGCTTCACACCGGTTGGGGAGGCAGGACCAGGCCACTCCCGCTGGAACCGCCAGCGGAACCGGCAGCCAGAACAGCCTCTACAGCACCGAAAAGTGCTCACGGGTTCTCGGCTGGGGTGTCTTCCAAGGCGGCGAGGAAGGCTTGGATCCTGGGCGCGTGTCCTCGGTGCGCCACGCGATGGCGAGTTCCGCCGGGGACAGCTCCGCGACTCGCGGTGGCTTCGAGCAGCAGCACTTCGCCTTGCGGGGTCAGCACGACGTCGCGGGCTCGGCGCTCGAACAGGTCGAAGCCCAGCCCGCGTTCGAGCACCCGGATCTGCTTGGACAGCGCGGGCTGGGAGACGAACAACCGCTGCGCGGCGCAGCCGATCGACGCGGACCTGCTCGCCGCCGCGCGAACTCGGGGTGGGCGTCGTCGCGTGGAGCCCGCTGGGCGGCGGATTCCTCACCGGCACCGTGCGGGAGGTCGCCGAGGACGACTTCCGGCGCAACATCCCACGCTTCGACGCGGCGCGCCTGGCCGCCAACAACGGCCGCTACACGCCGATCCGGTCGCTGGCCGCGGAACTCGGCATCACGCCCGGTCAGCTCGCGCTTTCCTGGCTGCTGCGCCAGGATCCGGCCGTGGTGCCGATCCCGGGATCGCGGACGCCGGCGCACATCGCGGAGAACCTCGAAGCGGCCCGGATCGGCCTGCCCGCCGGCACCCTGGCCCGGGTGGACCAGGCGCTGCGCGAGTTCGCCCCGCTGGGCACCGGAAGCCTGCGGTGAGTTCTGCGATTGCAATGGAAATCAGAGCTCTGATTTCCATTGAGCATTTTCATCCTGGTCGATCTGCCGCCGCGACACCTGAAGTCCCGCGGTACGGGGGCTGCCGTAAGCGGCGTAGCTGCCTTGGCCCACCCCCGCAACCGGCACCGCACCGCAACGCAAGAAGAGGTTGGAAAACGCTCAAAGAAATCGTCCAGGTCAGGCGTTCAGAAGGTGCCGCCGCCGGCGTGGATCATCTGGCCGGTGACCCACCGGCTGTCTTCGGAGGCCAGGAACGCCGCGATGTCGGCGATGTCGGCGGGCTCGGCGATGCGGCCCAGCGGGGTCTGCGCGGCCATCTGCTCGAGGACCGATTCGGGCTGCAGTTCGGCCAGGGCATCGGTGCGTGTTGCGCCGGGTCGCACGCTGTTCACGGTGATCCGGCGCGGTCCGAGTTCCTTCGCCAGCACTCGCACCAGCTGGTCGCCGGCGGCCTTGGCCGCGCCGTAGAGGCCGGTGCCGGGCCGGTTCGCCGCCGTGACACCGCTGGAGATCACCACGATCCGGCCGCCGTCGCGCAGCCGGTTCGCCGCCTCCCGCAGGGCCGTGAAGGTGGCGCGGGCGTTGGTGTCGAACAGCACGTCGAAGTCCTCGTCGGAGGCCTCGGCGACGGGCGAGAAACGGGCGGTGCCGACGTTGTTCACCAGGACGTCGAGGCCGCCGAAATGCCCTTGTGCAGCGTCGAACAGGTCGCGCAGCTGCGCGGGGTCGGTGACGTCGGCCTGCACCGCTGTCGCTCGCCCGCAACTGGCCTCGATCTTGGCGACGACCTCGTCAGCGGCGGCCCGGTCGGCTCGGTAGTTGACGACCACGCTCATGCCGTCGGCGCCGAGCCGCTCGGCGATGGCCCGGCCGATGCCGCGCGAGCTTCCCGTCACTAGGGCAACCTTGCTCAAGTCCGCCTCCACTGGTCGATGTCGTCATCAGTCGAAATACTCGACTAAATTTGTCGAGGATGTCAACCGTCGAGGTAGCCTGCGGCGATGGACCCGGACTTTTTGCGCTCCCTGATGGCGTTGCACCGCGAACTGCGCGGGCTCTACGCGGCCATCGCCCGCCACTTCGGGCTGACAGCGCAACAGGTCGAGCTGCTGTGCCTGCTCAAGGACCGCGCCCCGTCCTCCGGCGAGCTCGCGGCGTTGCTGGGCTGCGACAAGACCAACATCACCGGCATGGTCGACCGCCTGGAACGACGCGGTCTGCTAGCCCGCGTGACGGACCGCAACGACCGCCGGATCAGCCGGCTCAGCCTGACCGACGAGGGCATGGCCCTGGGGGGCAAGCTCCGCGAAGCCTTCAACGCGCAGGTCGCCGAGCGCTGGGGTTCCCTGCCCCCGGAGGACGCCGCGGCTCTCGTGCGCCTGGCGCAAGAAAACTCGTGAGTGCTGAGTCCGGTAAGAACCGGATCCAGCACTCACGAAGCGACGACGGCGCCCATCCAGAGGAAGTCGCGGGCTCGGGTTACCGCGACCAGGCGTTGCCGGTGCAACGCTTCGCGTTCTTCCCGGTGGCCGCCGGACAACAGCGGTTCGTCGGGCAGGAACACGCTGCGGAACTCGGTGCCCTTGGCGTGGTGCACGGTCCCGACGTGGATCGGCTCGGAATCTCGCCCATCCCAGCGGTCCAGCGGCCGAACCGCGAAACCCGCTGCGCGAAGCACCTTCTCCCAGTGCTCGGCCGCGCCGTTGGTGCGGGTGAGCACCGCCGCCGCAGAGCCGTCGCCGAGCCGCCGCAGCGCGGATACCAGCGCCTCGTCCTGGTCGTTGCCCTGCCACTCGACGACCCGCCCGCCGCGCAGCACCGGCAGCGCCGAGCGCAGCGGGACCGCCGGACCACCGTCGAGGTCGTCGAACCGGTTGATCGCGTCGAGCTCCCCGGCCTGCTCGACGATCGCGGTCCGGTTCCGGTAGTTGCGCCGCAGGATCTCCCCGCGCCCCTGCAACGAGATCCCGGCTTCGGACAGCCGCCAGCCACCGGCGTACACCTGCTGCTGGCCGTCGCCGACGAGCAGCAGCTGGTTCGGCCCGTCGCCGCTGATCGCGTGCACCAGCCGCAGCCCGATCAGCGTCAGGTCCTGGACCTCGTCGACGACCACCGCGGTGTACTGCCGGGGCAGCGGACGGCGTTCGAGCTCCGCCAGCGCCCGCATCAGCACGTCGTTTTGGTCGAACACGCCCCGCTCGGACAGCGCGCGCTCGTACTCGCAGTAGAACTGCCAGACGTGGGCCCGGAACTCGGCCGGCAGGTTCACGCCGCGACCCTTGCGCGGAACCGCCCGGTAGATCTCCAGCGAGCGGATCCCGCGCCCCTTGATCACCCGGTCGATCTCGTCCTTCCAATAGCCGCGCGCACCGCGGAATTTCCGCAGCGGCGCGGTCAGCTCGCTGCGCTGCCACACCGCGTCGAAGGCCTGCTCCACCTGCTGCTCGTCGACCTCGGCGGCCCGCCCGCGCCCGGCCAGGAAGTCCCACGCCCAGGATTGCAGGTGGGTGAACTCGATGCGCGCCGCGAGCTGCGGCGCCAGCGACCGGAACTGCGCCTCGGCGATCAACGGCAGATTGCGTAGGTGCGTGGTGAACAGCAGCTTCCCGGTGGACCGCCGCGCCAGGTGGGCCAACCGGTGCAGGGCCAGCACGGACTTGCCGGTGCCCGCCGGGCCGGTGATCCGCGCCGGACCGGAGTAGTGCCGCCGGACCGCGGCGAGCTGGGCGTCGTCCAGGAAGATCCGCCAGTCCCGGAACGGCCGGTCCAAGGCGTCCACGACCTGCTCGCGGCGCAGGTCGTGGACGCCGAACGGCCCGGCCGGGCGCCCCCGCTGGGCGGGGGCGCGCTGCTGCGGGATCCGCTGCGGATTCCACATGATCGGCGTCAGATCGAAGGTGAGGGTGTCCAGGTGGCGGGCGACGGCCAGCGCCTTTTCACCCGTCAGCACCTGGTCGCCGCGCCGCAGGAGCCGGTCCAGTTCGGCCTCGGTGACGGTGAGGTGCTCGCCGGTGTGCCCGCGCCGGCCCTTGAAGCCGGCGGGATGCACGACCACGGTCCGGGCCACCGATTCGGTCAACATGCCCGAGCCGATCGACGCGCCGGCCAACAGCTCCGCGGTCCACACGAACGCCGCCCGCGCGGCCTCCCACTCGGGTTCGCTTTCGCGCAGCAGGACCACCAGCACCCCGAGCGGCCCGACGAGCACGGCGTCGGGGCGGTTACCCGGGGTGTGCGGCGCGAATTGGTTGAGCAGCGTGTACCAACCGCTGTCGCGCTCCACCACGAATCGCTGCAGCACGCGGTTCTGCCACGTCGGCAGCAGCCGGTCGCGCAGCTCCTCCTCGGCTTCGCGGCGCAGTCTTTCCTGGCGGCGGTGGAAGGTCCCGGTCACGGCGCCTCCGTATCTCGTGGGGCGCCCACATCCGGTCGGCGCACCTGAGCGAGGGGGTCGAAATCGCCGCTCATGACGCCTTCGGGATCCGGTGGGAAACCCGCTCAAGTCGGCGGCCGCAGCCGCCGCGTGGTTGACCACGGTTCGAGCACGCTCGGTATCGACATTAATGCGTTGCGTGTCGTTTTCGGGCGGTCTCGGATCGGATCACCTGGATGTCGCAGGAGTCAGGCGAGTTCCTCGCGGACAAGCACGTCCAATGTGGACAGCGGCAGTGCGCCGTGCCCCAGGATCGCGTCGTGGAACCGGCGGATGTCGAAGGCGGCGCCGAGCCGGTCGCGGGCCGTGCGCCGGATCCGCTCGATCTCCAAGCGCCCCACCAGGTACGACAACGCCTGGCCGGGAATGCTGATGTAGCGGTCGATCTCGGACGAGGCCTCCAGCCGGGACAGCGTGGTGTGCGCGAGCAGGTAGTCCAGCGCCTGCTGCCGGCCCCAACCGAACTCGTGCAGTCCGGTGTCGACGACCAGCCGCGCGGCCCGCAGCAGGTCCTGCACCACCATGCCCAGCCGCGCCAGGTCGTCGGAGTACAGCCCCATCTCGTCGGCCAGCCGCTCGGTGTAGAGGCCCCAGCCCTCGGTGTAGGCGGTGATGCTGATCAGCCTGCGCAGCAGCGGCAGGTCGGTACGGTCCTGGGCCAGGCTGAACTGCAGGTGGTGACCGGGCACGACCTCGTGGAAGGCGATCACCTCGGAGGCGAACCGAGGCCGCTGCTCGGCCTGCTCGGTGTTGGCGAAGTACACGCCGGGCCGCGAACCGTCCAGCGCCGGCGCCAGGTAGACGCCGATTGGTGTGCTGGCCGACGCGGTGCCGGGCACCGGGCGCACCTCGCACGGCCGGCTCGGCAGCCGCCCGAACCACCGCGGCGCCACGGCTTCGGCCCTGGTGATCGCGCTGCGCGCGGCGGTCAGCAGCTCTTCGCCGTCCCGCCAGTACAACGCCGGGTCCGCCTGCAGCCTGCGCAGCACCGCATCGGGATCGGATTCGCCCCAGATCTTCGCGCCGAGTTCGCCGATCTCGCCGCGCAGCGACGAGAGGTGGGTCCGCCCGCTCTCGTGCAGCTCTTCCGGGGTGTGCTCCGTGGTGGTCTGGCTGTGCACCAGTCGCCGGTAGATCTCGCGGCCGCCGTTGATCCAGCACAGCCCGGGCTGCTCGGCGGGGCGCGAGTGCTGGGCGATCTCGGCGGCGAGCACGTTCCGGTACTCCCGCAGCGCCGGATGCACCACGTCGACCAGCAGCCGCTTTCGCTCCTCCTCCACCGACGCGCCGGATAGTTCCGGGGTGAGCAGCGGGTCGGCGTCGGGCGCGGCGAGGTAGCCGTCGAGGTGCTCGATCGCGTTGCCGACGAGCGGTCGAACCGGGACCCGTCCGGCGGCGACTCCTTCGCGGTGCCGCTGCGCGGCGGCAGCGGTGAACTCGGGGATCTGCCGCAGCCGCAGCAAGAAGTCCTCGGCCTGCTGCGCGTCGGCGACAGGCACCTGGCCCAGCTGGAACAGCACGCCCGCGACCGGCGCGAACAGGTTCCCGATCACGGTGTACTCGGGGGAGCGGGCGTCGAACTGGTCGACCAGCGCCTGCGCCTGCTGCACGACCACCGCGATGGTCAGCCGCTGCTCCAGATCGGCGTGCGCGGTGTCCACCGCCATTGCCCGGACCCGGATGTTCTCCGCGCGTTCCCGCAGCGCGAGCTCGGTCCCTGCTGATATGTCCGCCAGCTGGTCGTCGCGGTCCCGGATGCCGTAGAGCGTCGCGCCGACCGGGTCTGCGTCGAACAGGACGGCCAGCAGTTCCTCGGCGAGTTGTGCGGGCGTGCTCACAGCGTTCCATCCTGCCTCAACGGTCCGGCTGAACGCTGGGTTGCACGGGGCGGGGACAATGAACGGGTGGATCCGCTGCACGACCCCGACGACGAAGCCCTGCTGCACCCCAGGCAGGCCCGCGACCTCGCAGGGCTGGTCGAGACCGCGCGACTGGCATCGGCCGTCGTGCGCTACGGGCTGCGCACCCGGGTCGGCGCGGCGACGGTGGTGCTCAACCAGGACAACCCCTTGCCCGCCGCGAACCACGCGTGCGCCCTGTGGGGAACCCTCGCGGGGATCGCCGGAACCCTGCTGGAACTGGAGCAGGTCTTCGCCGAGGCGGGCCGCGCCGAGGCCGTCGTCTACGCCTCGCCGACCACGGTCGCGGAGATCGAGGGCATCGCTGACGACGCCGGTTGGCGCGCGGTGGAAGAACTCGTGGCGCTGCTGCACCGGTTCCGCCAGGACACCAGGGGAGGGGCGCGTCCAGCCGTGGACCGCGACCTGCCCCAGATCGTGGACCTGATCGCCGACGACGCCGGGCTCTCCGACCCGGACGAGCGGCTGCTGCTGCGCAACTTCGGACACCGAATCGACGACCCGCGCTGCGTGCTGCGCGTCGTCGACGACCCCGGCGCCGATCGCATCGCCGGATTCGCCCAGGGCTTCATCGAGCGCGGCATCGGCCTGGTCGAGCAGGTGGTCGTGCGGCCCGGCCGGCGGCGCCGCGGCGTCGGGAGGGAACTGGTCGCGGACGTCGTCGACGAACTGCGCGGGCGCGGAGCGCTGCTGGTCGCGGCGCACACCGAAGAGGGCGGGACGGCGGAGCGGTTCGCGGAGGCCTGCGGCTTCGAGGTGGTCTACGCGGTGACCGCCTACGCGCGCCGGATCGACGATCTGCTGTGACGAAGACCGCTTGGAGCTTGTTCTCAACCCAGTTTGTGTGGCGGTGCAGGCGGCGGAACTTCAGGGGCCGTCGCGCTGTGGGATCCCCGACATCATGAATGCCAACCACGTCGGGGCTGTCCCCGCGAAATAGCGGGGTGCGGGGTGTTCCCGCAGGACACTGTTGAGCACCCGCGCCGGTGCCGGTTGCGAGCGTGGGCTGAGCGGCTGCGCCGCTTCAGAAACAGAACGTCAGCCGGAATAGCGGCGCGAAGAGGGCGGTTAACACTCACGAAACAGTCGCTGCGGCGCGGTTGCTCGATTGACCGCGCCGCAGCCGCATGTTTCGCTTAGTTTGCCTAAATACGTTGGAGGAGCGGTGTCGAGCAGTTCGGCAACGGCGGACGAGACCACCGAACCCGTCGAGACCGCCGGCGATTCCGGCATCGGTTCCCTCCCCCGCGAGATCTGGGTCCTCGTCGTCGGCAGCTTCATCGTCGCCGTCGGAATGGGCATCGTCGCGCCCGCGCTGCCGACATTCGCCACCAGCTTCGACGTCGGTGTCACCGGCGCCTCCCTCGTGATCAGCGCGTTCGCCCTGATGCGGCTGGCATTCGCGCCGGTCAGCGGTCGCCTGGTGTCGTTCTTCGGCGAGCGCTCCATCTACGTGTGGGGCATCAGCATCGTCGGTATCAGCACCGCCGCCTGCGCATTCGCGGGTTCCTACTGGCAGTTGCTGATCTTCCGCGCCCTCGGCGGCACGGGATCGACGATGTTCACGGTGTCGGCCGTGGCGCTGCTGGTCCGCCTCGCCCCGCCGCACCTGCGCGGTCGCGCTTCCGGCGTGTGGGCGACGAGTTTCCTGCTGGGCAACGTCTCCGGGCCGATCATCGGCGGCATCATGATCGGCTACTCGTTGCGCCTGCCGTTCGTCACCTACGGGATCGCGTTGTTCGTCGCGGCCTTCATCGGTTGGCTGATGCTGCGGAAGTCCACGCTGGCCGCGCCGCGGACCGACACCGGCGTGCCGACGATGACGGTCGGCCAAGCGCTGCGCCACCGCGCCTACCGGGCGGCGATGCTGTCGAACTTCAGCAACGGCTGGGCCGTTTTCGGCGTCCGCATCGCGCTGGTCCCGCTGTTCGTGGTCGAAGCCCTGCGCTCCACCCAGTCAATGGCCGGCATCGCGCTGTCCGTGTTCGCGCTGGGCAACGCCGCGGTGCTGCTGCTGTCGGGCCGGATCGCGGACAAGCGCGGCCGCAAGCCGCTGGTGCTCATCGGGCTCGCGGTCTCCGGTCTGGCCACCGCGTTGCTCGGCGTCACCGACTCCGTCCCGTGGTTCCTCGCCGCGTCGCTGGTCGCGGGCATGGGCGCCGGAATTCTCAACCCCGCCCAGAGCGCCGCGGTCGCCGACATCATCGGCGCGAAGGGCAAGGGCGGTCCGGTGCTGGCCGCGTTCCAGATGTCCGCCGACTTCGGCGCGATCCTCGGCCCGCTGATCGCCGGCGTGCTCGCCGACACGATGTCCTACGGCGCGGCGTTCGCCGTCACCGGCTTCACCGCGGTGCTCGGCCTGCTGGCCTGGATCGGCGCCCCGGAGACCCGCCCGGCCACCCCGCCCCGCGCCGAACCCACCATCGAGGCGGCTTGAGCCCCGAGATCCTTCCCAGGTGAGGAGGGGGTGGCGATTTCGCGCGAAATCGCCACCCGCCAGGCGTGGCGAACGCCGATTTCGCGCGAAATCGCCGCCCTCGACCGCGCGCCGGTCCCGGTCCGGATCAGGCGAACTCGATCGAGTCGCCGAACGGCCCGCCGCCCCACAGGCTGGAGGCACGAGGGGCAGGTGTCCGGTCGCGGATCGTCGGGTATCCCGGCACTGACGTCGTGACCCCGCGGCATCGTGACGCCGCCTGCCTGCCGATGCGGGAGGACGACATGAGCACGACCACCGGAATTCCTGGCAGCGAGCTGGCCGAGGAACTTCTGCTGCAGGAGCTGCGCCACCTGCACCAGACCCGCAACGAGACCTTCCTGCACGGCTCGCCGGATGCGCTGCGGGAGCACACGGCGCGCACGTTCGAGCTCGAACAGGAGTACCTGCGGCGCCACCCGGAACGCGAGGTGGATCCCCGCCGCACCCGCTCCGGTGCGAGAGGAGGGCCGCAACATGCCTGAGCCACGCGTCGTGATCATCGGCGGCGGACACGTCGGCCTGACCCTCGCGCTGCGCCTGCAGCGGAAGATGAAACCCGGCGAAGCCAAGGTCACGGTGATCGACACCCAACCGCACATGACCTACCAGCCGTTCCTGCCGGAGGCCGCGGCCGGCTCGCTCGAACCGCGGCACGTGGTGGTGCCGCTACGGGAGGCACTGCGCAACTGCGAGGTGCTGACCGCGGAGGTCTCCGGCATCGACCACGCCCAGCAGCGGCTGACCGCGACCCTCGGCGACGGCAAGGTCGAGCACTTCGGCTACGACATGCTGGTGGTCGTGCCCGGCTCGATCTCGCGGGCGCTGCCCATCCCGGGCCTGGCCGAGCAGGGCGTCGGGTTCAAGACCATCGGCGAGGCGATCTACCTGCGCAACCACGTGCTGTCCAGATTGGACATCGCCGCCAGCACCACCGACGAACGGCTCCGTCGCAGGCTGCTGACGTTCGTGTTCGTCGGCGGCGGCTACGCGGGCATCGAGGCGATGGCCGAGCTGGAGAGCATGGCGCGCTACGCGATCCGCAGCTACCCGCAGGTCTCGGCCCAGGAAATGCGCTGGGTGCTGGTCGAGGCGATGGGCCGGATCATGCCCGAGGTCAGCCCGCCGATGAGCGAGTACACCAAGGGGCGGCTGGAGGAACGCGGCATCGAGGTGAAGCTGAACACCACCGCGAAGTCCTTCGTGGACGGTCACGCGGTGCTCTCCGACGGCGACGAGTTCAACGCCGACACCGTGGTGTGGACGGCCGGGGTAAAGCCGCACCCGATGCTGGAGGACAGCGACCTGCCGAGGGACGCCAAGGGCCGCGTCGAATGCACGGCGAGGCTCCAGGTCCGCGGTACCCACAACGTGTTCTCGGCCGGTGACTGCGCTGCGGTCCCGGACCTGACCAGCAGCGACCCGGACGCCCTGTGCAGCCCGTCGGCGCAGCACGCGATCCGGCAGGCCAGGGTGCTGGCCGACAACATCCTCGCGATGCTGCGCGGCGAACAACTCGTGAACTACAAGCACAAGTACGCGGGGTCGGTGGCGGGGCTCGGCCTGTTCCAGGGCGCAGCCGAGGTCTACGGGGTCAAGCTCAAGGGCCTCCCGGCGTGGCTGCTGCACCGCGGCTACCACCTGATGAGGATGCCGACCGCATCCCACAAGGCCCGAATCCTCGGCGACTGGCTGCTGGAACTGCCGTTCCCCCGCCAGGTCGTCGCGCTCGGCGAACTGCACGACCCCCGAGCCGAGTTCGTCAAGGCCGCCAACACCCGAGGCCTGCCCAGACCGAACGGCCGCGCCGCCGGTTGAGCCATGTCCGGCGCCGAGGAGTTCGTCGGACCGCAGGCCCGGTTGCCGGGCCTGCGCAAGGCGGTGCAGGACTGCCGGGGCTGCGGGCTCTACCGCGACGCCACCCAAGCGGTCTTCGGCGCGGGCCCGGAGACCGCGCGGGTCGTGATGATCGGCGAACAGCCGGGCGACCAGGAGGACCGGAAGGGCGAGCCCTTCGTCGGACCGGCCGGCCGGATGCTGGACCGCGCGTTGGAGGAGGCCGGCATCCGGCGAAGCGAGGTGTACCTCACCAACACCACCAAGCACTTCAAGTTCGAGCGCGTGAGCGGGAAGCGGCGCATCCACCAGAAACCGTCCCGAACCGAGGTGAACGCGTGCCGCCCCTGGCTGGACGCCGAACTGCGCGTGGTCAAGCCGCACCTGGTGATCTGCCTCGGCGCGACCGCGGCCCAGGCGATGATGGGCACGTCGTTCCGGATCACCAAGGAACGCGGCACCGTGCTGGGCCTGCCGGATCACGAAGCCCAGGTGGTGGCGACGATCCACCCGTCGGCGATCCTCCGCGCCGATGACCGGGAGGCGGCGTACCAGGGGTTCGTCGAGGACCTGCAGGTGGCGGCGCAAGCCTTGCGATCACTCCAGGCCGGGTAGCGGCACGACGCCGTCGTGCTCCCAGCGCACCAACCGCCGGGCCTTGCCCGATTCGGCGCGTGGGATGTGGTCAGGCGGTAGGACCCGGACGATGCACGTGATGCCGAGCCGCGCCTGCAGCGCGCCCGTGAGCTGGTCCGCCAGGAGGTCGGTGTCGTCGTGCGGGTCCTGCGGCTCGACGGCAATCCGCAGCTCCGGCCGCGACCGGTCGCGGAGGTCCTCGACGATCAGGTAGTGCGGTGCCACCCGACGATCGGCCAGCAGCACGGCTTCGATCTCCGACGGGAACACGTTGACGCCGCGAACGACCAGCATGTCGTCGGTGCGGCCCAGCACCCGGCTCATCCGGCGTAGCGTCCGCGCCGAGCCCGGCACGGGCCCGGCCAGCGCGGCCAGGTCGCCGGTCCGGTAGCGCAGCAGCGGAGCGCCGGTCTTCGTCAACGTCGTGAACACCAACTCGCCGACCTCGCCGTCCGGCAGCGGCTCGCCGTCCGCATCGACCACCTCGGGGAAGAAGTGGTCCTCGGCGATGTTCAGCAGTCCCTCGGAGTCCAACGACTCGCACGCCACACCCGGGCCGATCACCTCGGTGAGCCCGTAGATGTTGAGCGCCCGCAACCCCAGTAGCCCCTCGATGCTCAACCGCATCTCCTCGGTCCAAGGCTCGGCCCCGAACAACCCCACCCGGAGCGACAACTGCTCGGCGCTGATCCCGGTCGACGCGAACGCCTCGCCGAGGTAGATCGCGTACGACGGGGTGCAGCACAACGCATCGGGGCGCAGATCGAGCAACAACCGGAGCTGCCGGTCGGTGGCGCCGCTGGACACCGGAAGCACGGTCGCGCCGATCCGCGTCGCCCCGTGGTGCACGCCGAGCCCACCGGTGAACAGGCCGTACCCGTAGGCGCAGTGCACGAAGCTGCGCCGCGTCACGCCTGCCCCGCCCAATGCCCGCGCCATCACCTCCGCCCACACGGCGACGTCACGCGCGGTGTACGGCACCAGCGTCGCCCGCCCCCACGTGCCGGACGTGCCGTGCACGCAGACGACGTCCTCGTCGGCGGCGGTGCGCAGCCCGAACGGGTAGTGATCCCAGAAGTCCTGCTTGGAGACGAACGGCAACCGGTGCAAATCGGCGAGCCGCACGTCGGAGCCCGCCGAGACGCCGCAGTCCCGAAGCCGCCCGGCCTGCACGCCGCCAGCGGCCAGCAGCCGGTCGACCAACCTGCGCAACCAATGTTCCTGCAGTTCACGGCGTCTCTCGGGATCAGCCCCCTCGGCCTCGGGAGCCACCAGCGAAGGACGCACGCGCTGTGCTGTCGCCACGCCCCCGGGTGTAGCAGCTCGACCGGAGCCCTGGGTAGATCCAAGAGGGGGACCCCCCTGAAAATCCCTCCGGAGGCCTGTTGTACTGTATTCACACAACGAGATGAGCGGTTCGGGAAAAGAACGCCGAACGAACCGAACACTTCGGGAAAACAGAACAAGGGGCTGTGGCGCAGCTGGTAGCGCACTTGACTGGCAGTCAAGGGGTCACGGGTTCGAATCCCGTCAGCTCCACCCAATTCAGAGGGCCGGTTACCTCGGAGAAATCCCAGGTAACCGGCCTTTTCGCTGCTTGAATCATGATGACGACGCTGGGTTATACGGCTCGGAGTTGGGGACCACTTGGGGACCGGCGCAGGTGTTTGGAGAGCAAAGCGCCGGCATCGGTGACGGATTGCTCGTTGCTGTGCAGGTATCGCTGTGTGGTGGTGAGCGAGGCGTGACCGGCGATCTTCCGGAGGTCGTGCACCTTCACTCCAGCATCTGCAAGCCATGTCAGCCCCGTGTGTCGCAGGTCGTGCCGACGTAGGTGCTCGTAGCCGAGCTTGTTCACCACCTCGTCCCAGTGCGTCGCGTCGCGCAGTACTGCGGTGGTGATCCGGCCGCCCCGTGGCCCGGTGAACAGGCGCGCGTCGGGGCTCCCGTCGGTCATGGCGATCCGCCTGCAGACCAGTCCGCGGATCTCCTCGATGAGCGGCACCGTCCGGGCGCGCTTGCCTTTGGTGCCCTTGTCGATGAGCCCGCCGGGCGCCGTAGTGGTCTGTCGCCGGATCTTCCACTTCCATTCCGTGGTGTCGAGGTCCTTGACCCGGCAGCCGGACACCTCGCCGATGCGGGCGGCCGTGCAGGCGGCGAAGAGGACCACATCTCCCCAACCCGCGTACTCATTGGACGAGCGGGCGACAAGAGCATCGGCAAGGCGCTTCAGCGACTCCCAGTCCGGAAGCGCGAGGGAACGCGGGTCATCCAGTTCGTCTTCGGCCTGGCGGAACTCGTGCTGCCAGCCGGTGACGCGCGCCGGGTTGATGTCGATGATGCCGTCACGCACGGCCTGTTCCATGACGCGAACAAGCAAGACAAGGGTGTTCTTGATGGTGGAAAGGCTGTGCTCGTCGGCGATCCAGCCATGTACGGCCCGGTCGACCGCGCCATTGGTGATCATCCGGACCGGAATGTGACCGAGCGTTGGAATGACCCGCTTTCGCCACCCGGCCAGGTACGGATCGGTCGTTTTCACCTCGACACCACGAAGAGCAAGCGTCATGTTCGCGTCGCCGTATTCCGCGAGGCTCATGTTGACTGTCAGCGGGTCGATCCCGGCGGATGCCGCACGTTGCATGCGGTCGATCCAGACGGCGGCCTGTTCTTCGGTCAGGCAGGACTCGGAAAGTGAAGGCCGCTTGCGGGTATGGGGATCGACCCACCGGACGCAGGCACGAAACGGCAAGCGTCGGCCGGGGCGGTGTTCGACGTCGGTGGAGAGGGAAACACCGATCGGGGGTCGCTTTGCGCTGTTCACAGTGGACATCCTTCTGTTGTGGCGGTGACATACGGGGTTTGGACTGTCACCGCAATTAGTGCTGGTCAAACGGGGTTCGGTGACAAAGTGACAGTGGTGACACGGTGCTCAGGTGCTGCCGTCGGCGGAGCTGTATTTGCCGCCGGCCATGACGCGTAGCTGGCCGTCGTCGGCCATGCGTCGGCAGGTCTGTTTCACCGATGCGAGGTTGATTCCGGTCCCGGCGGCGATGGCTGTCGGTCCGTTTCCGGGGTTGTCGCGGAGGAATCGCAGGACGGTCGCGCGGGTGTCGTGCAGGGTGTGGTCGCTGGCGGGTCCGTCGAGCAGCTGCCAACTTCCCGTGGTGGCTTGGAAGGACAGCGCGTATTCGGCTTCGTCGACGTCGCGGCCGGTGACGTTGAGAACGCCGTCGGCCTGGTTCCGGCCGCGCTTGAGGACCAGGACGGCGTCTGCGGCCCCGGCGATGCCGTTGGTGCCGGACACTTCGGCGAGGAAGTCCTCAGAGCCCATCTTGCGGACGTGGTGGACCAGGACCATCGCGACGCCGTAGTGATCGGCGATGCGTTTCGCACGGGACACGGCGGCGTAGTCGGCGTCGTAGGCGGACATGCCCGCGGGCGGGACGCCCCGGATCTTGGCGAACACGTCGAGCACGACCATCCGCGCGTCCCGGTGGCGCTCCAGCCATCCGGCGATGGCCTGATCGCCCCCGGCGGGCAACGCGGGGCTCTCGGTGGCCAGGGTGAGACCCGGTGGGGCGGGCTTGCCGCCGAGAAGCTTGCCCATGCGGGTCTGCAACCGGCGCGGGGTGTCTTCCAACGCGAGGTAGAGCACGGGGCCGGGCTGCACGTCGATCGACTCCAGCGCCTGGTCTCCGGCCGCAACGGACAGCGCCAGGCCGAGAGACATCCAGGACTTGCCGACCTTGGGTGGCCCGGCCAGGACGTTGACGCCTTCGGAGAAGATTCCGGGGACGGCCCACCGGGGTTCGGGGAACTCGGCGGCCATGAGCCCGTCGGCGGTCCAGGCGGTGGCTGCACGCACCACGCCCGTGACGGTGCCACCGTCGGAGACCGGGACCGCCACGACGAGCTCGTCCCTGAAAGTGCCGGTGGTCAAGTCGCCGCGCTGCGCGGCGATGACCGTCTCGTCGGCGGCGGCGGGACCATCGCCGTTCTCCAGCCGTCCAGCCTGCGAGTACAAGGCGAGTCGCGCGTCCGATTCGGTCGGAGGCGGCAGGAGAGGCTGCTGGTTGCGGATCAGTTCGGCCGCGACGGCCAGCGCCGTTGCCTCGGCAGTGCGTTCCAGCTCGGCGCGCTCGTCATTGAGGTAGTAGCGCGCGACGGCTATGCCGAGTGGCAGACCGAAGAGTCCGATCGCCAGCACGGCTGCCAAGACCGTGAGCGTCACGATGCGACTTCGCACGGTCGACTCCTCGCTCTATTCGGTCTTCAGCTCGTCGTGTTCTCAAGCCGGTATCCGTGGCCGCGCAACGTCGCGATCTTCGGCACGTGCTGGGGAGAGCTCGCGGCAGTGGCGAGCTTTCGACGCAATGCGGCTATGTGCACGTCGAGGGTCTTGCTGGAGCCGTACCAGTGCTCGTCCCATACCTCGGTCATCAGCGTGTCGCGACTCAGGGCCACGCCTGGTTCCGCGGCCAGGCGAGCCAGCAGGTCGAACTCTTTCGCCCGAAGCGACACCTCCTGGCCGGCGAGGCTCGCGCGCCTGGCTGCCGTGTCGATGCGCAAGCCGCCGACGGTGATGACCGCTTGGGAGCCAGAGGCCGGGCCGCGTCGGAGATGGGCCCAAATGCGCGCCAGCAGTTCGCCGAGGCGGACCGGTTTGGTGAGGTAGTCGTCGGCTCCTGCTTCCAGGCCCACGACTACGTCCATCTCGTCGTGGCGTGCGGTCAGGATTACCAGCACGCATTGCGGCTGCACCTCGCGCAGTCGCCGGCACACTTCCACACCGTCCAGGTCCGGCAGGCCGAGGTCGAGCAGCACGAGGTCGAAGGCCCGACGGCCGGCATACTCCAGTGCGTCCTGCCCGGCGCGTTGCCAGGACACGTCGTAGCCGTGCGAACCCAGGCTCGATTCTAGAGCTTGGCCGATCGTGTGGTCATCCTCCACCACCAGAACCCGGAACATACGTGCAGGATAACGACGGCCCGCTCTCGTGCGCCCCGCTGCGGGACCGAACCGCGCCGGAGGGGCGGATCCGGACACCGTCGTCGAGTCGGCTCTTGTCCCAGGTGGACTGTTGCGTGATCCGCTCGGCCGGCGTAGACGGCTGCCTCAGCCGGCTCGTTGGCGTGCACTTGCCTGGGAACGTCAGTACTGGCCGTTCGGCCCGGTGGTCGGGGGTGGGAAGGCGTCCCGTGAGCGCGACCAGAGGACCATCACGAACAGGAGTGCGATCCAGGCGCCTCCCAGGGCGTAGCCCGCGAGAACGTCGGTGAGCCAGTGCGCGCCGAGGTAGATCCTGGATGCACCGATGAGAACCACGATGAGCGTGGTGCCGATGAGCAGCGCGGTACGGACGCGAGGTACGCGAGCGCACGCCAGCACGAGCACCAGCGTTCCCCACGTCGCGATGGCCTGGGTGGCGTGGCCGGACGGGAAGGAGGCTCCGCTGGCGTTGGTGATCAGCTCGCCTACTGGCGGACGAGGCCGCTCGACAACTGCCTTGGCAATGGTGTACAGGGCAACGGCGCCGAGGTAGGCCACCCAGATCTGAACTGCTGCCCGCAGGGCTCGGCGCGCGATGAGGAGGTGTGCAGTGGCCACCACAAGCAGCGGTACGAGGACAACGGCGGACCCCAACCAGGTGACCGCTTGCATCGCCGCGGTCATCCAGCCGGTCCGGTGGGTGACCGCGAGATCCTGGACTGCATGGTCGAAATGAGCGGATTCTCCATGTTCGGCGACGTCGTAGGTGAGCCCGGCGAACAACCCCGCTCCTGCCAGAGCGATGACCGCTGAGGTACGAATGGCGGGCGAGGACGGCCAAGAGGTGAGCTTCATTCGCCCTCCCCGGTGACGAGGAAAGTCGGATCCTGCGGGCGTAGCCGCCGATGACGTCGGTAAACATCCTTGCCCACCGCGACGACCAACACCCAACGGGCCCCTCCGTCCCTGCCCCAGATGGCCGCCACCTTTCTGCACCACCACGCGATGGCCGGGTGACTGTCAGCTGGAGCAGATGCGTTCCCAAGCCGAGCGCTCGGCGCCGGGGAAGTCGAACGCACCTCGAACCGACCAGCGCCATGAAGTCGCTCCTGACCAACGACGTGAAGTACCGCGCGAAGGAGCGGTCGCCGAGGAAGATCCTAAGACCACCAGCAAGATCCTCAACGGCTACCTGCAACACGCCGCAAGCACGCACTGCTTTGGAATCCAATCCGTTGTTCCAGGCTGTTCCTGCCGTCCGAAGGGGCGCCTATGCAGAACTGGACCTGCCGCTGGCCCTTGCCATCGGCTTCCCGTCCGTGCTTAGCATCCGGTATGCGCTCGGTCGAATCGTGCCGAAGACCGGGCAGCCCTGGACTAATCGAGTCGTCGCTACACGTCGAGGTTCGATGTCCGGGCCACCGATGTGGTGCCGACCGCTTTGACCTTTTTTGGTGCCTGCCTACCGCTGTCTCCTGAAATTCCAGGTGGAAAACGGGCGGCAGGCCGATCCTGGCTGCCTGCTCACGCGGTGACGCGCGTTTTGGCAAGGAGAGCGGCTGTTGCTGGATGCTCAGGTGTGTTGAGCACCCGAGCACTCGGCCCGGTCTCGACGACTTCGCCCTGGTGCAGGACGAAAACATCATCGCAGAAGTCGCGCACGAACTGCAGATCGTGCGAGATGACGACCACGCCAAGCCCCCTGGACGCGCAGGTGCGGTCGATCAGTTCCACGATCGAGGCAGCGGTTCCGGCATCGAGCGCCGAGGTGATCTCGTCGCAGATGAGGATGTCGGGCTCGGCGGCGAGTGCACGCGCGATGGCCACGCGCTGACGTTGCCCGCCGGAGAGCTCGTGGGGATGTCGCTGGGCGAAGTCGGCGGACAGGCCGACTTCGGCGAGCAGCTCCTCGATCCTCGTCGTCCGCTGTGCTTGGGCAAGGGATCGATGTAGTGCGAGCGGTCGTGTGAGCGCGGCGCCGATCGTTCGGTTCGGGTTGAGCGTGGACAGCGGGTCCTGGGGAATGAGCTGGAGCCTTCGGCGTTGTTCCCGGGAACGTCGCAGAGCTCGCCGAGGAAGCAGCTCATCAGCCAGTCGCAGGTGACCGGAGCATTCGTGGTGGAGGCCGACCAGGACTCGCGCCAGGGTGGTCTTCCCCGCACCGGATGCACCGATGATCGCGGTAGCCCGGCCTTGGTGTGCCGCGAACTCGACATCGTTCAGCAAGGCCCTGCGGTTTCGCTTGATGGTGGCGCCGAGGGATTCTCCGCGCAGCAACGGAGTGTCGTGGTGCGCGTGCTCACGGCGGCCCGGCGCCGCGGCCCGCGCCGGAGCCGGCACCGCGGTGCGCTGGGGTGCAAGGTCGACCACGTCATCGGCGAGTTCGGTCAGCGCCGTGACGTGGTGTCCGCTGACGACGATCGTGGTCCCGTGTTCCTCGGCGATTCGCCGCAGCAGCCCGCAAATCTCGCCACGAAGCGCGGCGTCCAACCCAGCCAGCGGCTCATCCACGGCGAGCACGTCGACTCGGCGTGCGATCGCGCGCGCCAGGGCGAGGCGGCGTTGCTCGCCGCCGGAGAGTTCACCGGGGCGGCGTCGCAGATAGCTGTGCGGGAGCCGGACCTTGTCGAGAGTGGCGGCGAGCAGGGCACGATCGGTGCTGCCGGCCGCTTCCGCGAGCAGGGCACTGATCCTCATGGTCGGGTTGAGCGCGGCTCCGGGGTCCTGCCCGACGTAGGCGAGGTGTTGGCGGCGGAACTGCTGCAACTGCTTGGGGGCGAGGGAGAACACGTCTTGCCCCAGGACGGTGACCGCCCCTGTGGTGATCGACAGGCCCGGTGAGAGGTCGCCGAGAATGGCCCGCAGCACAGTGGTTTTGCCGGAGCCGGACGGTCCGGTGAGCGCTGTGATCCGGCCGGGCTGCAGCGCCAGCCGGGCATGGTCGAGCACGGAGGTTGACGCTGATCGCGAGCAACCCGATCGCGAAGCTGGGAGCGAGGACGGCCCACGGGTTGAGCAGGATTCCGGCCGCGTTCTCCCGGACCATCAGCGCCCAGTTGGACGCCCCGAGGGAGGAGGGCAGTTGCAGGAACGCGGCGGTGCTGACGACGTAGACCGCCTCGACGAAACGCAGCCCGAACAGGGTGATCAGGGTCGTGCGTAGGTTGGGCAGCACTTCGCGCCACACCAACGACCAGAGGCGTTCGCCACCGGCCATCGCGGCCTCCACGTAGCCGGAGGCGGCGATTCCTGAGGCCGCGGCGGTGACCACCCGGCAGGTGTAGGGCGTGCCGATGCCGATGGCCAGCAGGATCAGGCCGGTTGTTCCGGACTCGGGCCAGGACAGCATGACGAGCATGATCGCCAGCACCGCTGGGACCAGCATCAGCAGGTCGGTCGCCCGTTGCAGCAGGGATCCGATGCCAGGGCGCAGGACGGCGACGGTGCCCAGTACCGCGGCGAGGAAGGTGACTCCGAGCGCGATGATCGCCGCGACCAGAAGCAGCCCCCAACCGCCGGCGAGCAGTCTGCTGAGGACATCTCGTCCGATTTGGTCGGCTCCCAGCAGCGCCGTGGCGCTGGGGGGCTCGTAGGGGATCAGCGTTGCGTCATCGACGGGATGCGGTGCCACCCAGGGTCCTATTGCTGCCAGCAGCGCGATCAGCAGCGCCGGCAGAGCCCGCACGACCACTGGCCAGACACGACGGGTATCGGTGGCCGAATCGCTCATCGCCGCCCCCGCAAAGACCAGGCGCGCAGTCCGTCGGCGAGCACCAGCACCAGCATGATCGCCGTGCCGGTGAGGGCGATGACCGCGGCGATCAGCGTGGCGTCGCGGTCGGCTACCGAACTCGCCACCACTGAGCCGATACCTGGATAATTGAAGATCGTCTCCACCACCACGGCACCACCGAGCACCATGCTGACGGTGGTGGCGATCGAGGCGGCGATGGTCGGTATCGCTGTCGGCAGGATGTGCCGCGTGACTACCCGAAGGGTGGGTAATCCGTCCAGGATCGCGGCATGGACGTGGGGCCGCTCGGACGCCTCGACCAGCGCTGCCCGGACGACGCGCGTGTTCCATCCGGTCTGCGGGATGGCTAGTGCGAGAACGGGCAGGACGAGCATCGTCGCGTCGGTCGGTGTGCCCTCCGCTGAGGCCAGTGTTACGGCCGGCAACCAGTCGGCCCACAGGGCGAGCGCCAGTACGAGCACTGTCGCGACGACGAACTCGGGAATCGCGATCACCATCGTCGACAGTGGATTCACCGCTTTGGCCGCGACCCCGCGGGGCCGTAGCGCCCACCACGTTCCCAGCACCAGTGACGCCAGCACTGTCAGGACCAGCGCCAGTCCGCCGAGCAGAACGAATCCCCTTTCCACGAACTCCCACTGCCACCGAAGATCGTTCTGGATCACCACGAAAGCCGGCTGCGCTGGCGATTCGACCAGATCCCGAGCTGAGCGCCCCTCCCGTCACGTGACAAGGAAGCGATCGTGCGCATACCCAGTGTTGTCACCCGGGTTTCCGACCTGATCGGCCACACCCCACTGTTCGAGCTGGCTCGCACCCAGACCGGCACCCGGCTGCTGCTCAAACTCGAACAGTTCAACCCCCAGGGCTGCGGCAAAGTCTTGATGTGATGGGTTGACCTGCGGTAACGGCGTGTCGTGAGCGCGGGCACGGCGATAACAGGGTGATGATCGAAGTCGCCAAACAATGATCGTCAGGAAGTTGTCGCCGTGCCCGCGTTCTCATCATCTCCTGCCCTTCAAACCCCGATCGAGTCAGGCCCTGCCCAGCCCGCATCCGTCACGGACGCCGGATCGCCGGTCCTCCAGGGATTGCTGGAGGTGTTGACGGACGTGGTCGATCCACGCAAGCGCCGGGGTGTGCGGCACCGCCTGGCGGTGGTGCTGGCCATTGCGCTGGCGGCCACGCTGGCCGGGGCACGCTCGTTCACGGCGATCGCCGAGTGGGCCACCGATGTACCAGCGGGTGCGCTGGTCCGGCTGGGCGTTGGTCGCCGGCCGCCGTCGGAATCGACGATCCGTCGTGTACTGCAACGACTTCCCGGTGATGTGTTCGACGAGAAGATCAGTGCGTGGATGTGGCTGCGTACCAGCACGATCAGCGGGCGGCGGGTCATCGCCTTCGACGGGAAAACGGTCAAGGGAGCCAAGGACACCGCCGGGAAGCTGGTGCATCTGCTCTCCGGGCTGTGCCAGCGCAGCAAAGCCGTGCTCGCCCAGGTCGCCGTCGGCGCCAAGACCAACGAAATTCCTGTACTGGCCGCGCTTCTGGGCACTCTCGACATCACCAATGCGGTCATCACCGCCGACGCCATGCACTGCCAGCGCGACACCGCCCAGATCATCCGCGATCGGGGCGGCCACTACATCCTCACAGTGAAAGCCAACCAGCCCACCTTAAGGAAACGACTGAAATCACTGCCCTGGAAAGACATTCCCTCCATGTCAGTGACTCGCGAACGCGGCCACGGCCGCCAGGACACCCGCACCCTGAAAGCGACCGAACTCACCACGGGCATCGGATTCCCCGGCGCCGCTCAGGTCCTGCGACTCACCCGGACCCGCACCAACCGCAAGGCCGGCAAACGCACCCGCGAAACCATCTACGCCATCACCAGTCTCACCGTCACCGACGCCGGACCCGAACAGATCGCCACATGGTTGCGCGGACATTGGTCGATCGAAAACGGGCTGCACTGGGTCCGCGACGTAACCTACGACGAAGACCGCTGCCAGATCCGCACCGGCCACGCACCCCAGGTGATGGCCAGCCTCCGCAACATCGCCATCAGCCTGTTCCGACTCGCCGGCCACACGAACATCGCCGCCGCCTGCCGACATCACGCCCGCGATTTCAACCGGCCCATCGAACTGCTCCTGACATACTGAAACCCGACTTTGCCGGGACCCTGCGGTACGGCCCAGTCGAGAATCTTGTCGATCACCCACGCGTCCCCGCTGAACATGCGCCGGCCCAGCACCTGCGAATCGTGATCAGTGACCACCGCCGCCTGCTTCGCCGAGGCCAGGTCGACCGCGACCACCGCGAAATCGCGGCGCACAACCGACCGCAACCTCGCCAACCGCTCGTTCCGACGACGATCACCGCGCGTAAGCACCCTGTCATGGGGCACAACAACCTCCTCGGTAGCAACTGGTCCAGAACCCGAACACTCACGAGAAGGAGACTCTGCGCGATGAACTCCGGATCAACCACTACCGGTACTTACTAGGGGGCTCCGGCCTCTGCCCGGAGTTCAGGCGAACTGAGGGATTCTCAGCGGGAACCCAAGGGTGTTCGGGCTGTGTGGGGCGGTTGGACCCTTGGGTTCGTGCTCAACCCACGGTGTCGTGGTGGGCGCTGTGCAGGAGATTACGGGCGGCGGCGCTGTATCGGATGGCGGTGGTCTCGTCGAGCCCGAACACGGCGGCCAGGTGGAGAGGGTCCGGCCCGTGGGTGAGGGCTTCGTCGAGTTGGCGATCGACGCGCAGGGCCTCCAGTGTGGCGGCTCGGCGACGGAACGGACCGGTGAGCGCGTTGTCGCTGACCGGCCGGGTCGTGTTCGCGGTCTGCTTGTTGATGATCAGGTGGGGGTTGGCGGTGTGGGGCCAACGGTCACGCCGGTAGGTGAGCCAGTCGAGCAAGAGCCGGTAGGTCAGCTGGTCCATCGGTCGGGTCACCGTGGCGATGGTGAGCTGCCGGTTGCCGAGGTCGACGTCGTCGAGCCGGAGCTTGCGGATGGCGTCGGGGCGGGCGGCGTGCACTGCGGCCAGCGCCAAGGTGAGCCGGGCGGCGGGGGTGGTCGCGGCCTGCGTAGCGTCGTCGATTTCGTTGGGAGACAAGGGAAGGATCACTGGGTCGTCGCGGTTGCTGCGGTCCCGGAGTCGAGCGGCCGGGTTGGCGAAGATGGTGCCGGTCTTCTTGCAGTGCCGCATCAACGACCGCAGCCCGGTGACGGCTTGCCGACGGCGATGTCCTTGCAGGGCTTCGATCACGGCGGCGACGTCGGCGACGGTGACCTCGCGCAGGTGGGCATAGCGGGCGGACCAGTCCACGAGCACGGGGTGGACGGCGCGCACGTAGCGGCGGGTCGTGCCCATCTTGCGGGGCAGGCTGCGCGGCCCGCCGTGGTGCAGAGTGCGCACCCAGTCGTGGACGTCGGCGGCGATGCCGGGCGCGAGTTCGGCGAGCTTGCCGTCCAGCCAGTGCTGGAACGCCGGGACGCGGTCGTCAACGAACAGGTCCGCCCGATCCAGGACCTCGGCGACACGGTCGATGCTGACGCCGTAGCGATGCAGGATGTCAACCAGCTGCGAGTAGCAGAACGCTTCGCCCCTCGGCATGTCCGGACAGCAGGATGACCAGTGCCCGGCCCAGCTCGGCGACCAGCTTGGAGTTCCAGCCGTGCGCCTGCCCCAGCTGGTCGGCGATCCGCCGCACCCGGACCAGGACCGGGTTGGCCAATTCGGCGTGCAACTCCCAGTCGAAGGCTCGCTGCGGGCCGGGCAGGTGCAGCTGCAGTTGCCCGCCATCGGCGGGCCGGGGCGCAGCCAGCACGAGGTCGGTGACTCGTGCACTGGTCTGGGCTCGCTGGCCAGCGCGCTGGCGCACTCCGGAGCGCGGGCCGCGCATCTTGGTCATGCCGGCGAAGGCCAGCTGGTGGCAGGTGACCGTGGCCAGGTCGGCGTCGGTGACGACGTGAGGATCGTCGGCCAGTACCCCGGCCTGCAACCAGCACAGCCTGCAATAGCCGTGCTTCAGCGGCACGTGCCGGCCGCAGACCGCGCAGCGGCCGGGGGCATGGCGGCGGCGGAAGTCGTAGCAGGCGCGGCAATATCCGCCATACAGCACGCCCCAGGCCAGGCAGGTGGGGCAGCTTTCCGCCGTCTTGTCGATCGCGTGTCGGCGTTCGGGCATGGTGACCACGCGGCTCACATGGGCGGCAGCGAGCGGCCGTCCCGGCGTTTCGGCGTGACCGTCACACCGGCGGCGCCGCTGGTACCGGTCGCAGCGGTCGACTCGCCTTGCGGGGCGGGCCGGTCGACCTTGTCGGGCTCTGGGATGAGCAACACCTCGACACCGCAACCAAGGACTGCGCAGATGATGTTCAGCTCGTCGAGTTTGACGCTGGCCGGGCTGCCCGACCACAGCCCGGACATCTTCCCAGCGCTGATCATCAGGCCGTGCTCGGCGAGCATCCGTTGCAGCTCGCTGGCCTTCCAGATACCACGGTTGGCGGCAGCCAGCCGCAGGTTCCACCTCATATGCTCAGTCCTTTCAGCCGTTGCGCGGCCCGCTGCTGCCCGGCCAGCCATGCGTCCTCGACATGCGTCCGATGAACATGAACATAATTCATAGTTGTGGCGATCCAGGCGTGCCCGAGCGTCGCTTGGATGGCGATCAAGTCCATGCCGCCCAGGTAGAGCTCGCTGGCGCAGAAGTGCCGCAGGACATGCGGTGTCAACCGGTCCGACCAGTCCGGCAGGTGCTCGGCGGCGGCCGTAGCCAACCCGGCCCTCAGCACCTCGTTGCCCACCCTGGCACCGGTCCCGTCGGCGTTCTTGCGTTCGGAGCAGAACAACGGAGCGCCCAGCCGGGCAGGGTCGTCACCGAGCTGGCACCACACGTCCTCGACGAACCACCGCAGGGTCCGGCCTGCGTCATTGATCAGCGGCACCATGCGTTCCCGGGGCCCGGAGCCGCGGGCGCCTTTGCCGTGTCGGACATGGAGTTTGCCGAACGGGCCCAGGTCCCACTTGATGTCGGCCAAATCCAAGTGGCGCACCTCGTTGATCCGCAACCCCACCTCCGACATCAGCCGGGCGGCGGCGTAGTTACGCGCGGTGGGAGCGAACTTGCGGCAGGTCGCCAGCTCGCCGCGCCACCCGGCGAACAGCGTCCTGATCTGCTCAGCGGACGGCGGGATCCGCAGCTTCGCCTCGCGTCGGCCGCGGGGTCGGTTCACCTCGTCGATCGGGCATTCCACGACCCGGCCGGTCAGGTTGTGGATCTCCACCTTGTGCCGCAGCTCGACGAACTCGAAATACGTCCTGATCGCCTGCGCCCGCGCCATCCGCGTGTTGGGCGGCATCGCCCGCAGCACCGTGCCGAAATAGGAGTCCACGTTGGACGGTTGCAGGTCCCACAACGGTCGGCCGAACCACGCACGCACCTGCTCTAATTAGATGGCAGACATCCGAACGGATCGTGTTATCGGCCAAGCCTGCCGCCGAGCGGGCCAACACGAACCCGGCGAACACATCGGTCTCGAACCGCGCGATCTCCTCCGGGCCCAACGGCTCGCGCATCTCGCGCAGATCCCGCACGACCGCAAGCCCCACCACGCCTCCCCGACTTCAGCTCGACCGCAAGAACATCAACAGACGTGACATCGGCTCACGGAACCTGAAGTTGAGTCAGAACACGAACCAACCACCCGAACGAGCAAGAACAGCCTGGTCCAGGCCGCCCGACGACGGAACATCCCTCCGGGAACTCAAGGGTTATCTATTAGTGAGATTCCCCCCGGCTACTCGGCGGTCTGAGGCGGGAGGTCCATTCGGATCGGGGGACTCGACATCCCGAAATCTGTCCACGAAGGACGGAGCGCTGTTGCCGTCCGCGGTGGAGAACTGATGTCCACGGGACGTGGCCGCTCCGCCTCCGCATCCGGTACGAGCCGGACGGCGGTGCATGGCACGCGACGAGCCGCGGCATCCACCTGGTGACCCCGGCAGGATGCCGGGGTCACCAGGTGGATGCAGGCAGAGCGGCGGTCCCCAGAACGACTGCCAACCCTCCGAGGGACCATGCGCTGCTCGCGGATGCCGGCTCGGTGCTGTAGCCCACGATCCAAGGCGAGATCACCGGGAGTGCAACGAGCGCCATGTGCACCCGCTGGTCGTTTGACCAGCGACCAGATCGCCGACGCGGCCAGCAGCACACCTAGGACGATCAGGGTGTCGCGGTCGCTGCGGTCGAGGCCGCGCCCCACAGAGATGAGAGCACCGCGAGCACTCCCACTGTCAGACTAGCCAGTCCTGCCCTCGAGTCCATTGCTTGACCATCACGGCCACCTCCTCGGGCAACACCGCTACCCCCATCGTCCGCTCGGTGACCGTGCCCTCGCCGGCAACCCGGAGCGGGAGCGAGCACCCCGACCGCTCGCGAACCCTCGCTATCGCCCCTGATCAAGGGCATTCGGCGTAGTCTGAGGTCAACGAGGTTCTCGGCAACGTGAGCAGTCCGGCTCCACAGTCCCGGGGGTCAGTACCGGTCGTTGGTCGACCGGGAAGGAGTTCCACCATGGGACCCGACCAGCCGCGCCCGAGCACCGCTCCGCGCTTCATGCTCAAGCCGGCAACGAGCGCACGAGGATTCGTCGACGGCGCTTGGTGGCCGCGCTCGACGAACCCAGCAGTCGAGTTCACGTCGCTGCTCACCGCACTCACCGCCACCTCGGGGCCGATGACCAAGCTCGGCTACAACCTGACCGCTTGGGAAACGGCGCCGAGGAAAGTCCGCGTCAACGGACGCCAGGTACGCCTCGAAGGCTTCCACGGGCTCGATCAGCGCACGGTCAGCCTGAGGGATTCGAGCGGGCACCGTATGGTCTTGTTGCTCATCCCCGCGGAGATGAGTGAACTTCGCGGGAACGCGGTCCTGGCCAAGGCGTCCGAAAAGGACGGCGTCGCCTCTCCCCACGACCTGTTGGCCGATGATCCGAAGGCAACCGAGGAGTCACCGGAAGCCCGTTGGGAAAACGACGGCGGTCACCTGCTCACGGTCCGGTAGGCCCCGATCGAGGGAGGAACGGGTCGTCGGTCTAGCACTGCTGCGGCGCCGGTGGGTGTCGCAGTGGTGCGCTGAGGGCGTGCAGGTGCCGCAGGACCAGTGCGTAGGAATGGAACAGGCCGCACTGGCTGTATGGCACTCCGCGGCTGGTGCACAAGCGGCTGGGCGTGGCGCAGGTTCGGCCGTGGCATGCTGGGGAACAGGTGGTGTTCGATCTGGTAGTTCAGGCCACCGAGCAGGAAGTCCACGAACCGGCCCCCGCGACGTTGCGGGAGGTGAGTACCTGCTTGCGCAGGAAGTCCAGCTTGTCGGCCGCGGACAGGGTCGGCATGCCTTTGTGGTTGGGTGCGAACGTACATCCCATGTACACGCCCCACAGCCCCTGATGTACCGCGATGAACACCACCGCCTTGAGCGGTGAGAGCACCAGGAACACCACCACCAGGTAGCCGACCACATGAGCGGCGAGCAGAGCGGTTTCCACTCGGTGCGCCTTCACCTCCTGCCGTAGCACGGCCCGGATGCTGCGGACGTGCAGAACGATCCCCTCCAGCATCAGGAGAGGGAAGAACAAAAACGCTTGGTACTTGGCCATCCACCGGAGAGCGCCGCGCTTGGTGCGGGACTGCCCGGCGGTGAACGCCAGCGCCTGGATCTCGATATCGGGGTCGGCATCCTCGTGGTTCGGATTGACGTGGTGACGATGGTGCTTGCCGACCCACCAGCCGTAGCTGATCCCCGTCAGGCAGCCGTGAACATGACCTATCAGGTCGTTGGCCCGGCGGGAGCGGAAGATCTGGCGGTGCCCGGCAACATGCCCGATGAAGGCCAGCTGAGTGAACACTCCCGCCAAGACCACCGCAGTGACCAACTGCCACCACGAATCATCGAGCAAGACGAACGCCACCGCGCCGAGCGCCAACGCTGCGCCGTTGAAGGCCATCTTCACCGCGTAGTAAACGGGGCGGAGATCGAGCAAACCACGCTGCTTGACCATCCGAACCAACTCGGCGACGTCACTGCCCCGCCCCGCGCCGCCCGGACATGCGTCGTTCGGTTCGCCCACGGTCTCCACGGCGTCACCCGAGCTACGCCGCCGGTCCCGCCGTTGTCCGCCTTCGTAGAAGTCGCCCTCAAGGAGCGGGTCGGAGTGGTGTCATGGCGGGTGAACGACCAACCGAGGCAATACGGATGATCTCCGGTCGGTAACCGCCCCGAACGGTCACTTCGACTCGCTGCACCCTGTTCCCACGTGCCCACCGACCCCTCATCGTCCGGTGGGCGACAGACTCGGTTGGCTTCTGGCGGTGCTGAAGTAGGCGGCGCGACGCTTCGTGTGGCGGTGTCGGCTGTAGCGCGGCCGTGTGGGTGGTGCGGCGGGTGTGACTCGGTAGAAGATCCGTTTTCCGATCTCGATCAGTGCGAGGTAGCCGACGACCATGCCTGCCAGTGCGGCGAAGAACCCTCCCGGCAGCGGTTGGAAGCCCAACACGTTGGCCAGCGGTGTGGTGGGTAGCAACGCGCCGACGGTGACGACTCCGAGTGCGGCGAGGGTCAGGGGCAGGCTGGGGTGGCTGCGGAAGAACGGGACGTGGCGGGTGCGGATCGCGAAGATCACCAGGGTCTGGGTGGCTAGGGACTCGACGAACCAGCCGGAATGGAACTGCTCGGGGCCGGAGTGGAACACCCACAGCATGACGCCGAAGGTGAGGAAGTCGAACACCGAGCTCAGCGGCCCAAAGCAGATCATGAAGCGGCGGATGAACCCGATGTCCCAGTGCGATGGGCGGCGAAGCTGCTCCTCATCGACGGTGTCGGTGGGGATGGCGAGCTGGCTGGTGTCGTAGAGCAGGTTGTTGAGCAGGATCTGGGAGGGCAGCATCGGCAGGAATACCAGGAACAGCGACGCGCCCGCGGCGGAGGCCATGTTGCCGAAGTTGCTGGAGGTGCCCATCAGCACGTACTTGATGGTGTTGGCGAAGATCCGGCGTCCCTCGGCAACACCATCGGCGAGGACGCCGAGGTCCTTCTCCAGCAGGATCACGTCGGCGGCGTCTTTGGCCACGTCCGTGGCCGATTCGACCGAGATACCGACATCGGCGGCGTGCAGGGCGAGCGCGTCGTTGACGCCGTCGCCGAGGAAGGCGACTCCTCGACCGCTGCGGCGTTGAACGCGCACGATGCGGGCCTTGTGCTCGGGACTGACCCTGGCGAACACGGTGGTGTGCGCGATCGCTTCGGCGAGCTGATCGTCATCGAGAGCATCGATGTCGGAGCCGGTCAGCGCGCCGCCCTCGCCCAGCCCCAAGTCACGGCAGACCTTGACGGCGACCGCGGGATTGTCGCCGGTGACAACCCTGACAGCGATACCGAGCTCGGCCATCCTGTGTAGTGCTTGGGCTGCGTCGTGCTTGGGCGGGTCGCGGAACACCAGGAGTCCCACGAGGTGCAGATCGTGTTCGTCCGCGGCCGTCAACTGGTCGGCGGTGGCCGCGCGGACAGCCACGGCGACTACCCGGTTGCCCGCGGCGAATTCGGCTGCCAGCGCGTCCCGGGATGCGGCAGGCACGTCGGCACAGCGTTCTAGGACGCTCTCGGGCGCTCCTTTGGTGACCACCATCGGCCGGCCGCCCCGGTCACAGATGAGGACGGAGATCATGCGGCGCTCGTGGTCGAACGGCAGCACCGCGAGTCGCGTGTAGTCACGAAGCGCGGCGCGCTCGCCGGCGGCGGCCGGAGACTGCCATAGTGCCTGATCTAGTGGGTTTCCACCGACGGGCCGGCCTTCGGCCGTGGTGTTCTCGGTGCACAGCATCCCCCACCGCAGCACCGTGTCGTGGTGGTGATCGCCGGCTGGTACGGCGCGCATGTAATCGATGTGGCCTTGGGTGAGCGTTCCGGTCTTGTCGGTGAACAACACGTCGACGTCGCCGAGGTCCTCGATGCACACTAGCCTTTTGACCAGCACCTTGCGCCGGCCCATCCGCCGCGATCCTGCGGCGAGGCTGGTGGACACGACCGCCGGCAACAGTTGTGGGGTGATACCGACCGCAATGGCCAGGGAGAACAGCAGCGCGTCGATGATCGGCTTGTCCAGGACCACGTTGATCACGAAGATCGACGTGGTGAGCGCTCCGGCGACGTAGACCAGCAGCATCGAGAACTTCCGCAGCCCGACCTGGAACTCCGTTTCGAGCTGGTGGGTGCTCAGACCGGTCGTGATCGTGCCGAACTCGGTGCTGGCACCGGTGGCGACCACGACCCCTCGGGCGCTGCCGGCGTGCACCACGGTGCCCATCAGCGCACACCCGGAGAGCTCGGCCAGCGGTGTTCCGTCCGGCACCGCGGCCGAGTTCTTGTCCACGGGCAGTGACTCACCGGTCAGAGCCGACTCGTCGCACTCCAGACCGGAGACCTCCAGCAGCCGGAGATCGGCCGGAACTATGTCGCCGAGCCGCAACTCGACCAGATCTCCCGGTACCAGCGTGGTGACGTCCACCGAGTCCGGGTGTCCATCACGGACGACCACGGTCGAGTGGCGGATCTGGGAGTGCAGGGCCTCGGCCGCTTTCTCGGCCCGGTATTCGTTGACGAATCCCAGCCCGACGGACACGGCGACGATCACGGCGATGATGACCGCGTCATTGCGCTCACCAACGAAGTACGACGCGATCGCGGCTACCAGCAGCAGTCCGAGCAGCGGTGACCGCAACTGGTGCCAGAGCACCAGCAACAGCCGCGCCTGGTGCGAGGACACCGCGTTCAGACCGTATAAAGCCTGCCTCCGCGCGACGTCCGTGCCCGACAAGCCATCCCCGGAGACGTCGAGCATGCGCAACACGTCCACAACGGGAAGCGCAGCGGCGGACACGACCCCGACCGCAGACCGGACAGGCTGAGTCAGGGCAGACTTGGCCATCTGCCACCGTCGCATGACGCACTGGGCGACGAACTCCGGGCAACTGTCCGGCTGCGGCACACGATCGTCGCGGGAGCGCCGACGAACGGACCGGCCGTGGAATCTGACACAGGACTCGCCGCCTTGAACTATGAAAGCTCATGCCTACCGCGGGGTCGGGACAGGTTCGCCAGTCGCCGGAGCCTCCTCCTGCGCTGGCCGCGTGACTCGAGGCTGTGTGGGGGTGGTGGCCGTCGAGACGTCGGCCTGCGGATTCGCCGCAGCCGCCTCGCGAGTCAGGAACGAGCCGAGCTCACCAATGGTGCTCATCAGCGGCGCTGGGAACACGACGGTCGTGTTCTTGTCCACTCCGATCTCGACCAGGCTCTGCAGGTTACGCAACTGCAGCGCCAGCGGGTGGTCCATCATCGTGTCCGACGCGTCGCCCAGCGCCGCGGCGGCCATGGACTCACCCTCGGCATTGATAATCTTCGCTCGCTTCTCCCGCTCGGCCTCGGCTTGCCGGGCCATCGCGCGTTTCATGGTGTCTGGCAACTGGATGTCCTTCAGCTCCACAAGCGTCACTTCCACACCCCACTCGAGGGTGTTCACATCAAGGATCTTGCGGATGTCCACGTTGATCTTGTCGGTTTCGGACAAGGTCTGATCCAGGCTGTGCTGACCGACGACCTTCCGCAGTGTGGTTTGAGCGATCTGGTCGATCGCGGAATAAACGTTCTCGATCGCGACGACCGACTTCACCGCATCGACCACCCGGAAGTAGGCGACCGCCGAGACGTCGACGCTGACATTGTCCCGGGTGATGATCCCCTGGGACTGGATCGGCAGCGTGATGATCCGCAGCGACACCCGACGCAGGTTGTCGACCACCGGGATGATCAGCCGCAGACCCGGCATCCGCGGGCCCTTCACCCTGCCCAGCCGGAACAGCACACCTTGCTCGTACTGCTTGATGACTTTCACCGACATACCCAGAAACAGCACCACCAGGACAACGATGCCGGCGGTGATCCAAGCATTCATGAGGACGCTCCGTTCGGATTCCGGACGAGATCGCCGGCTGACCCGTCCGGGAAGTAACCGCGTTTGCACTCTGCGGCCACCAGCCAGCGTCGACGTAACCGCTTCACCAACAGTGCGGCCATTCGGACGCCGACGCTACTGCCGAAGGACCCTGCACGGGTATATCAAGATCCTAACGGTGCAACCTGATCTTGTTGAGTTACTTCCTGCTGGCGGATAGGCGTCCGTCGAAGGCATCTCGAAGGCGTTCAGGCCGTGGTCTGGGCCGTTCGGTTCGTCCTCGCAGGGCTCCCCGAGCATTGCACCTGGTGTTTGTGCTCGGCCAAACCGGTCCGCTTCTCGTCGTGAACGATTCCCAGGCCCGGGCGTATTGATCGAGGTCATCGATAGCGAACAGGTGGCTGGACCACTGGCCTGGCCATACGGCGTAGAGGCGGCTCGCGCCGGACGGTGCTCGCTTGTAAGCGCCGGGGTCAGCTCCCCAGGTGACCGCCCCGTCGCTTGTAACTTCGATGTAGCACATCGTTGGCAACGTATAAGGAAAATCCGCTCCCATGGCGCCAGCGCTTCGCGGTTCGTGCATTCTGTCGTCCTTGTGTTCATGAAGATTGTCGGGATTAGGGCTAGATGCAGGGGACTGAGATCGTTTTCGGCGATCGGGGTTCCGTGTTGATTCCGCTGCCGCGGGATGGCTTTACGAGCAGTGGGGAGGTGGTGGATGCCGCACCGCAGTCCGATGCGTTGGCTGATGGCAGCGACGGCCTTGTCGTGGGCTGACGAACGTGGGGCCTTGATCCAAAGGTCATCGGTGAAGGGTTCGAACCCAAGTGAGGCCCAGGTTCGACGGACCTGTTGCATGGCAGGGATAAAGACTTCGTCGTCTCGCCGTTGGTGGCTGTCGAGGTCGATGGAGGAAGGGTGCACGGCGACGATTCGAGGTTCGTCGCAGACCCATCGCGGGAGCCGGGCGGTCAGTAGCCGCCCCACGCCGCCGAGTCCATGCCACGCTGGTGCGAGCCGCACACGATCGAGGATCACGACTCGAGTGCCAGTGGCTGACCAACGAGTGACCGTGACGTCATCAATTCACGCATGTTAGCGGCCATCCCCAGGCGGCGCTCGCATGCGCATCTGCCACATGCGTAGCTGTGCATGGAAAGATCTGTCCTTGCCGGACTAGAATTCTGCTCAGCAGTCGACTTGCGTCATGTGTCAGCAAGGACGTCACCCCGCCACCAAGAGTGCACCTGAGGCCGCTATCCGGGTGCGGCAAATCCCGAGGGCTTGTGTTCGGAAGGAGGTGTGCGATGCCGGTACTGCAGTTCGATCCGTTCCGTGACATCAGCCGGTTGGCCAATGAGGTGCTCAGCGCGGCCCGCGCGCCGCAGCCCATGCCGATGGATGTCTACCGCTGCGGTGAGGAGTACGTCGTCGAGTTCGACCTACCAGGCATTGAGAGCGAGTCTCTGGAAATCATCGCCGAGCACAACACACTGACAGTGCGTGCTCAGCGCAGCCCGACCGAGTCCAGCGGTTCGGAAGTCAGCTACGTGGTCGCCGAACGCCCCACCGGAACGTTCGCCCGGCAACTGCAGCTCGGCGGAGCCCTGGATGTCGACCGCATCCAGGCCGAGTACCGCAGCGGGGTCCTGACCCTGCGGATCCCGGTAGCCGAGCAGGCCAAACCCCGCCGCATCAGCGTCGACCGAAGCGACGAACCCCGCATGATCGCCGGGGCCGGCGAAGACTCCGACGGCTAAGCAGGTCGGCTCTCTTCCCACAGATCACCGTGCTGGCCCGGCTCTGGACCCGAGGATGCGGCCCAGGCGTGTACTGGGAGGCGCCCCGAAGCGGCACCTCAATGCGCAACGAACGAGGAGCGCGCCATGAAGAAACCCGAGGAGTACGCGGGATCGGCCGAGCAATGCCTGCAGCAAGCCAAGGAACATTCCACCGGGGAGATCAGGCAGGCACGCTTGACCGAGGCCGCGATATGGGCACAACTCGCTCAGGCAGCCGCAGCGGTCTACGCCGCTGACCTACGCGAAGCCGGCGAACGGGCCTGACCGGGGCCGCCCCACGAACATCCCCGCCCAGCCTTCGGCTTTCGCCGGAACGACGTTCTCACGCCGCATTCCTTCGGCCGTCGCTCAAGGCACACGAGCCGAGCCGGCGCACCCAACGAGTGTCGAGGAGGGTTGGAATGACACAGCAGGGCATCGACACACAGAGCACCCGCACGAATCAGGCTGGACGGTGACCGAGGGCCGCAGCGTGGAACACGCCGACCACGCCGACGAGACCACGAGGGGCAAAACGACGATCGCGGCCCCGGTGGTCCAGCAGATCGCCCGCATCGCCACCCAGGAGATCTCCGGGGTCCACGCCATGGGAGGTGGCATGGCCCGGGCTTTCGGGGCGCTCCGGGAACGCATTCCCGGAGCCAGTTCTTCGCACACCTCCGGGGTCGTCGTGGAGGTCGGCGAGAGACAGGCGGCGATCGACCTGGAGATCGTCGTGGAGTACGGCGCCGCACTGGTCGATCTGGCACGCGCGGTGCGCCGCAACGTCATCGGTGCCGTGGAACGCATGACCGGACTGGACGTCGTGGAAGTCAACATCGCCGTCAACGACATCCACCTGCCCAGCGAGGACGAACAACAATCATCCGCACCAACACGCGTCGAGTAATCACAACGTTTTCGAAGACAACGCGGAACAGCAGCAGCGCACTTGGCGACGGTCAGCCGTGCGTCCAGTGCCGATCGTGCCCGGACGTGAAACGAGGGCGGGATGACAGCGCTCCCCGGCACGTCCAGGACGTGAAGATCGGCCCGCGCCGTCGCCGCAGCCGCCCACGATCACCGCGGAGATGCTGCTAGCCGAAGGCCCCGAGGCATCCCGGCCAGCGGTAGCCATCCAGCGGAGGAATGCCGCAGCTGCCGTTGCACCTCCTCACGAAGGTGCCGAAGGTGCCGGAGGTGCCTGTCGAATCGTCGACCGGGCCCGGTGCGACGGGCCGCGTCGGACCGGGCCCGGTGCGACGGGCCGCGTCGGACCGCCGCCACCACCATCAGCCTCCTGCTCCAACAATGGTGAACCTCCATGCATGAGCGCCACGATGTCTTCACCGCAGCCGTCGTCGGGCCCGACTCGGGACAACTTCGAGCAGGCAAGACGTTGGAGCGCCGAGCACGTGCGCGGCCATCTCCCAGACGATGGCCTCCGTGAACGCGCCGTGCGCGGTGGAAGTACCGACCAGCATCGTCGGCCGAACGCGGGCGACGACCTCGCCGAGCCCGACACCACCACCATCGCGCCGCCACCCGGCCACCTCCGAGGCCGGGCGTAGGATGCGTGGAAATCTCGCAGGTCGGACATGTCGTCGGTGAGTAAGCCCTGGCGATCCACCGCCCAGGCTCGGCGAATCGCCGCCTCGCGGTCGAGGCAGTCGCGCGCCATCGCATCCCGAACCTGGTCGGCGATCCCGATACCTGCCATGCCCGCCCCGAAAATGACAACTCGCTGATCACGCAGCGGTGTTTACGCCACCTCGACGGCGCCGAGCAGGCCCGCCAGCGCAATCGCGCCGGTGCCCTGCATGTCGTCGTTGAACGTGCAGATGCGCTCGGTGTACTTCTCCAGGATGCGGCGGCCGTTTGCCGAACCGAAGCCCTGTAGGGCGCCAAAATTCGGAAAACGGGTTTGACCTGGGTTTTTCTCACGGGCATCACGCGGCTCGGGTGTACTCGTTGATCAGTCCGTTGAGGACCTTGTGACGTCGGATGGGGGCGTCGATCGGGACCACCGTCGCCGGATCGTGTTCCGGGGGGGCGAGGCTTTGATGCGGGCGGTGGGTATTGAAGTGGTTCGTGTATTCGTTGAGCACTGCCATGGAGTGCCGTTCGTTGAAGAGCAGGAGTCGGGCGGTGCATTCTTCACGGGCGGTGCGGATGAATCGTTCGGCGTAGCAGTTCGCGCGCGGTGTCCGGGGTGGGGTTTTGATGACCTTTACGTCCTCGGAGGCGAAGACGGCGTCGAACGCGGGCGTGTATTTGGTGTCGCGGTCGCGGATGAGGAACCGGAAGGATGCGGCGCGTTCGCCGAGGTCGGCGAGGAGGTTGCGGGCGGCCTGGTCCAGGCGCGGTGGGGTGGGCGGTGACCCCGAGGATGTGCACGGTGCGGGTCCGGACTTCCATGACGAACAGGACGTACAGCCGACGGAGGCTGATGGTGTCGACGTGGAAGAAATCGACCGCGAGCAGCCCTGATGCCTGAGCGCGCAGGAAGCTCCGCCACGAGGTGTCCGTGTCGCGGGGCGCGGGGCCGATGTGGGGACTGGTGGCGGGCCTGGAGGTCGGAGCGCACGCTGCGTCCGCGATGCGGCGGGGTGCTTATGGGACCAGGAGCAGCCAGATGGCGATGTGGTGGCAGATCGCCGCCACCGACACCGCAGAGTGGAAGAACTCGTGGTAGCCGAATGTCGTCGGCCAGGGGTCGGGCCAACGACTCGCGTAGAACACCGCACCGGCGGTGTAGAGCAGTCCGCCGACCAGCAACAGCACCAGGGCACTCACCCCGGTGTTGTGGAGCAGGTCGCCCAACACGAACACCGCGACCCAGCCGAGCGCGATGTAGACGGGGACACCGACCCAGCGCGGCGCATGCGGCCAAGCGAGCTTGAGCATCACGCCGGCGAGGGAACCTACCCAGATCACGGTGAGCACGACGCTGCCGACGGCCGGCGGCAGGGCCAGCATCGCGAACGGCGTGTAGGTACCCGCGATCAACAGAAAGATCATCGAGTGGTCGAGGCGCCGCATCCATGTGCGCGCACCAGCCGAGACCCAGTTTTTGAGGTGGTAGAGGGCACTGACTCCGAACAGGCCCAGCACCGTGGCCACATAGATCGCGATTCCGGCCGTGGCTGCGGCCGGGAGCAAACCCGCAGCCACCACGATCAACGCCGCACCTGCGGCGAGGAACAGAACCAGCGACCCCAGGTGGATCCAGCCCCGCAGCTTCGGCTTGACAAGCGCGGCGGGTCGGCGAGAAGTGAGCACGCGAGTCACGGCCCGAGCATAAATAAGCCGGGCGAGGTCGGCGCGGTGGTGTTGACCACCACCGACGCGCGGTGCAGGAGGTCTCGGCCGAGGGCGGCAGGGTGTTGCCGTGATCTCTAGGCCGGGTTGGGGTCGAACGGGGTGCGCAACCGGCGCATTCCGGCATCGCTGTGGTCAGCGATCGGGTGGTGCTGCTCGGGGATGGCCCGGGTGTGTTCGGGTTCGGCGAACTGGACCGGACTCACCGTGCTCGGAGCGCGGGTGCACCCACCGGCAGCCGGTACCCGGTCGGAGAACCGGTCGGGGGCCGGGCCGCCGCGGTGCTGGCGGCGCGGTCGGTGCAGTGATGTTGATGTGGTGATGGCATTCCTTCCTTGTCCCGTGGCCGATCCAGGATCGGTGCGGGCGGTGTGTGTGGAGGCGGCGAGGCGGGGTGGATGCGCTCGCCGAAAGCTCCGGTGGCTCCCCACCCGAGCGGGTGCGGAGCCACCGGAGAAACGGAGAGGGTTGTCAGACCGCGCGGACGAGGTCGGCCTGCGGGCCCTTGGGGCCCTGGCTGACCTCGTAGGACACCTGCTGGTCCTCCTCCAGGCTGCGGAACCCGCCGGCATCAATCGCCGAGTAGTGCACGAACACGTCCGGCCCGCCCTCGTTCGGAGCGATGAAGCCGAAGCCCTTTTCCGAGTTGAACCACTTCACGGTTCCGTTAGTCATGCGTGTCTCCTCCTGGGAGCTGGGGTATGACGGGCGACCACACCGTGCGGAAGCCCGGGCCGGGGGATCTCAGACGGCGGCTAACCTCGGTCTTTCGCGCGGTATCTCGTTGATGTTGTTGCCAGTCCTGTTGATCTTGTTCTGGGTGATTCGGTAGACGGGCATGGTTGGTCCGCCGACTTGCTTCTGTCGGCCGCTCCAGTGTCTTTCGGGTCGTAGGGGCAGAGGGTTCGGGTTAGGTGAACGCGGCGCGGATCATCAGCCAGCCTGCTGCGATGGCCTTGGCGTGTCGTCGGGATTCATCGATGCGGACCCGGACTTGCCGGGCACCACGGGTGATCCTGGCGGCCACGTGCAGCACGAGGTTGCGGAAGGTGGCGATCTCGGCGTGCGCCAGCACCGGTGTGCCGGTGAAGCCCAGCAGTTTCGCCCAGCACACCACAGCTGCCATGCCAGGCCGCGCCAGTTCGGCGTCGTTGGTCTCCTCGGCTAGCGGATATAGCACCCGTACCCGCCTCATCCAGGCATTCCCCGGCCTGTTGTAACGCCGCAGGGGGCAGCATTGCTAATCAGGTGGCGACCGTTGAGGCAATCGCTGCGGCTATCGCCAGCAGTAGGGCTGCCATTACGAGTGTGGTTGCTGCTCGCAGGATCCTGAACTTCTTCGCTCCGAGGCGGGCTACTACGAGCAGCTGTTCGCGACGCCAGCGCAGCGGATCGTTCGCCGCGCTTGCGAGGTGTTGCGCCAGTTCGGCGTCGGTCATCGATTCGATGGCTACGAAGCCGCTTCCCCGCAGGCGGGGTCGCACGTTCCACAGGAGCAGTAGCAGGGCGACCGCTAGCAGTGTCAGCGCGGACCAGAACAGGAGGATGGCCGCCAACGACGTCGCGGCTCGGGGCAGCACCGCAACGCCAATGGTGAGGATGGGGCTGAAAACCGCAAGCAGGATGCCTGTCTTGGTCTCAGTTCGTCCAAGTGCTGCGTCTCCTCGGCTCAGCTCTTCCTTGAGCAGGTCCTGGAGCTTCTCCGAACCGGATTCGCTGTCAGTGGCGATCTCGTCGCTGCTGGTTTCCGCCATGGGCGCATCATGCTCCAGAACACCGCCTTTTCGGGGCGGATGAACGAGAACTCCCGGCAGCCAAGACTGCTACGCGTCGAGGTACCGGTACCTGGCGTCAGCCGGTGCGATGCGGACACGGCCTTCGCGGAGTTGCCATTCGTTCACGCCGTCGACCTCGTGGCTCGCGAGGAACAGCCCTCGGGCTCGGTCGCCGTCATCGTCGGAGGCCGGGATTCGGGCGATCTCGGCGAGTTGGTCGAGCAGCCAGTTCACCGCGCTTTCCCTCCTTCAGGAAGTTCGGCTCTACGATCGGTGTGTGGCAGCCGCTTCCATGAGCCCGCAGGAGCACCAGAACCGGCGGCTCCTGCGTGCCAGGGACGCGATGGACCGGGATTTCGCCCGTCCACTCGACGTGGCCGCGCTTGCGGGGATCGCCCTGATGTCCCCCACGCACTTCACGCGCTCGTTCCGGTCGACGTTCGGCGAGACGCCGCACCGCTACCTGCAGCGGCGCCGGATCGAACGCGCCATGGCGCTGTTGCGCTCGCCTTCGGTCACCGTGACCGAGGTGGCCGGGCAGGTCGGCTTCGGGAGCTTGGGGACGTTCAGCCGCACGTTTCGCGCGATCGTCGGTGTCTCGCCGACCGAGTACCGGACCAGCGCGCGGCCGCTCGGCGTGCCGGTCTGCTTCGTCAAGGCGTGGGCCAGACCGAGTCGTTTCGGATAAGCCACAACGCCCCGGCCGGCCGTAGCGTTCTCGGCATGTTCACTCGCATCAGCATCCACTCCGTCACCGTCCTCGACCAGCAGGAAGCCCTCGACTTCTACGTCGGCAAGCTGGGCTTCGAGGTGGTCTCCGACGTCGACATGGGATTCATGCGCTGGCTCACGATCGCGCTGCCGTCGGATCCGGAACGGCAGCTGCTGCTGGAGGTGCCGGGACCGCCGTCGCTGAGCGAAGCGGTCGCCGCGCAGGTCCGCGACCTGGTGACCAAGGGCGCGATGGGCGTCGCGGCGATCCTCACCACCGACGACTGCCAGCAGACCTACGAGACCCTCAGCGCGATGGGCGTCGAGTTCACCGAGGTGCCCACGCGGCAGCCCTACGGCATCGACTGTGCCCTGCGCGACCCGTTCGGCAACCACATCAGGATCACCCAGCTCGCGGCGCAGCCCGCCGAGATCACCGAAGCCGACATCGCCCGCTGGCGGCCCGAGGCCGAATAGCCGGGTGTGCGGGACGCGTCCAGCCCCGCCGTGCCCAGGTCAGGAGTGGAGGAGCCCCGTCGGCGGAATTCGTCGGCGGGGCTCTTCGCGTGGTGCGGCTCGGTCAGGCGATTCGGGCGCTCGTGTTCACCTGTTGGTGTTCGCTTTATTTGACTCATTCCAGAAACGCTGGTAGTCATGGAGCCATGCCGTCCATCGATGCCGCCGCCCTCCTGAGGGGGGGCGGCGCTGCGGGTGACCCGTTCGCGGGCTGCCGTGCTCACGATGGTCTCGGACAATCCCCACGCGGACACCGACACCATCGCGACGGCCGTCCGCCGCGAGCTGGGTTCGGTGTCGACCCAGGCGGTCTATGACGTCCTGCGCGCGCTCACGGAGGCGGGCCTGGTCCGCCGCATCGAGCCGGCTGGTTCCCCCGCCCGGTTCGAGACGCGCGTGGGCGACAACCACCACCATCTGGTGTGCCGCGACTGCGGTGCCATCGCCGACGTCAACTGTGCGGTGGGAGAGGCTCCATGCCTCCACGCCGAGGACCCGCACGGATTCGTGCTCGACGAGGCCGAGGTGACTTTCTGGGGCATCTGCCCGGATTGCCTCTCCCGTGCCGAGTGATTACGCATGAAAACAACCCACCGAGGAGCGAGTTTTGCCTGAGAACAACCAGAAACCGTTGACCACGGTGGCCGGTGCGCCGGTCCCTGACAACCAGAACTCCCTGACCGCCGGCGCTCGCGGTCCGATGCTGTTGCAGGACGTGTGGTTCCTGGAGAAGCTGGCGCACTTCGACCGCGAGGTCATCCCGGAGCGCCGGATGCACGCGAAGGGTTCGGGCGCGTTCGGCACCTTCACGGTCACCAACGACATCACCCAGTACACCAGCGCGAAGATCTTCTCCGAGGTCGGCAAGAAGACCGACCTGTTCGTCCGGTTCTCGACCGTCGCCGGTGAGCGTGGCGCGGCCGACGCCGAGCGCGACATCCGCGGCTTCGCGTTGAAGTTCTACACCGAAGAAGGCAACTGGGACATCGTTGGCAACAACACCCCGGTGTTCTTCTTCCGCGACCCGCTGAAGTTCCCGGACCTCAACCACGCGGTGAAGCGCGACCCGCGCACCAACCTGCGCAACCCCGAGAACAACTGGGACTTCTGGACCAACCTGCCCGAGGCGCTGCACCAGGTCACGATCGTGATGTCCGACCGCGGCATCCCGGCGTCCTACCGCCACATGCACGGCTTCGGCTCGCACACCTACAGCTTCATCAACGCCGAGGGCGAGCGGTTCTGGGTCAAGTTCCACCACCGCACCCAGCAGGGCATCAAGAACCTGACCGACGCCGAGGCCGAGGCCCTGGTCGGCAAGGACCGCGAGTCCCACCAGCGCGACCTCTTCGAGGCGATCGAGAGCGGCGACTTCCCGAAGTGGAAGCTGTACGTCCAGATCATGCCGGAGGCCGACGCCGACACCTACAAGTACCACCCGTTCGACCTCACCAAGGTGTGGTCGAAGAAGGACTACCCGCTGATCGAGGTCGGCGAGTGGGAGCTGAACCGCAACCCCGACAACTACTTCGCCGACGTGGAGCAGGCCGCCTTCACCCCGGCCAACGTGGTGCCGGGCATCAGCTTCTCGCCCGACAAGATGCTGCAGGGCCGGCTGTTCTCCTACGGTGACGCCCAGCGGTACCGCCTGGGTGTGAACCACCACCAGATCCCGGTCAACAAGCCGAAGAACCCGGTGAACTCCTACCACCGCGACGGTGCCATGCGCGTCGACGGCAACCAGGGAGCCACCCCGGGCATCGAGCCGAACTCGTACGGCCGCTGGCAGGAGCAGCCCGCCTACCGCGACCCGGCCCAGGCCGTGGGTGCCGTCGCCGACCGGTTCAACTACCGTGAGGACGACGACAACTACTTCGAGCAGCCCGGGATCCTGTTCCGGAACATGTCGCCGGAGCAGCAGCAGGTCCTCTTCGAGAACACCGCGCGCGCGATCGACGGCGCCTCCCAGGCGACCATCGAGCGGCACCTCGCCAACTGCACCAAGGCCGACCCCGCCTACGGCGAGGGTGTCCGCAAGGCGATCGAGGCGCTGGCCGCGAGCAACGGATGAGACCTGCTGGGGCACGGACTTCGCTGTTCGCAGGCGCGGCGGCCACGGGAATGCCCGTGGCCGCCGCGCCGTCCCCGCAAGACGATTCGCGAGATTCGACCAGGAAGAACTGCTGATGAGCCACGGTGGACTGACTCCGGAGCAGACCGAGCGCGTCGTGGCGCTTGCCATGGACCTGGCCCGGGAAGGCGAAACCGCGCAGTTGGCGGAGTTCGTCGATCACGGACTCCCGGTCGACGTGGCCGACCAGGGCGGGAATACCCTGCTCATGCTCGCGGCCTACCACGGGCACGCCGAGACGGTGCGCGCGCTGCTCGACCGCGGCGCGAATCCCGACCTGCGCAACGAACGCGACCAGGCGCCTATCGCCGGTGCGCTGTTCAAGGGCGCGGACGAGGTCGTGGCAGTGCTCCGCGAGGCGGGAGCCGACCTCGACGCGGGCACGCCCACCGCGCGGGCCGCCGCAGCCATGTTCGGCCGTGTGCACCTCCTGGCCGATTGAGGCATTAGCCCGGCGCGGCGACCTCTGGTGTTTGCGCTCTCTGAACATCTTTTGGCTGACGAGTGGGGGTTTTCGCTACCAGATAAGCGCATGGCTAAATAGTCCATATTGGACGATAGCGAGCGCTCGCCGCTACACGGCCACCGCGCAGAGGTGACTGTCGGCGCCGCCCACGTACACCACGCGATCGGCGACCACCGGAGACGACCAGATGTAGCCGCCGATGAGAAAGCTCCACCGCGGCGTGCCGCCGAGGTTCACCGCATGCAGGTTGCCGTCGTCCTCGCCGCTGCCGACGTACAACACGCCGTCGGCCACGGCGGGGCTCGAACCCGCGTTGGCGTAGATGGGGAAGCCCAGCGCTGTTATCCGGTGGCCGCATCCAACGCGTGCAGATTCTGCTCACCACCGGCGTACACGACCCCGTTCGCCACCGCCGGATACGTGAAGACACCTTGGGCGGCGACGCTCCATCGCGGCTCTCCGCCTGCTCGGCGGTACGAAGGTCCACCTGATGCAGACCGAGGTCGACGGCGAACGGTTTTCCGGCAACGAGGTGGTCAACTTCGCCAACCTCCTGCTGGTTGCCGGGCACATCACCACCATGCTGCTGGGCAACGCGGTGCTGTGCCTGGACGCCAACCCGGTGCAGGCGGCGTGGGTGCGCGCGGACCGCGCGGCTGGTGCCGGGCGCGATCGAGGAATCGCTGCGACTCCCGACCCCGTTCGCGCTCACCTACCGGGCGGCGATGGCCGAATCGGAGATCGGCGGTCGGCGGGTGCCCGCGGACCAGGTGCTCTCGGTGTGGTTGTCGGCGGCGAACCGCGACGCTCGGCAGTTCGCCGACCCGGACGTCTTCGATCCGGGCAGGGACCCCGATCCGCACCTCGGATTCGGGCGCGGCATCCACTTCTGCCTGGGCGCCCCGCTCGCCCGGCTGGAAGGCCGGATCGCGATGAACATCCTGCTGGACCGCTTCCCCCAGCTCCGCACGGACCTGGAGAACCCGCCGGTTCTCATGCCGGCACCGAACCTGATCGGCCCCAACTCCTTGCCGCTGCTCACCTGAACAACGCTTTCGGTTCCTCGCGTTCGGAAAACGGCCTGGCGCGACGAGTCCGCGTGGCAGGATCGCGTTTCGACTGACTGGGAGGAATCGTGGCGACTTGGGAAGATCTCATCGCTTTTGTCCGGAACGAATACCGGCTCGTCATCGGCGAGGTGGAAGACGGCGAGCCTGAATACCAGATTATCGAGGACAGCGGGGACGAGGTCCGGATCCTCGTCGAATACGACGACGACCGCAGCCAGATCGTCATCGTCTGCCGCGAGCTGCTCGACGGCCGTGAGGACTGGGTGCAGGTCGTTTCGGTGATCGGCCGGGCCGAGGATGTTGACCTGCGGAAACTGCTGGAGGAGCTCGGGCAGACTTCCGTGGTGTGCGGCGCGGTGATCATCGGCGAGCACGTCGTGCTCCGGCATTCGCTGCCGTTGCTCAACCTTGACATCAACGAGTTCACCGATCCGCTGAACTTCGTCGCCGAAACAGCGGACCAGCTGGAGGAACTCTTCTTCCGCAACGACGATTACTGATCCGTTCCGCGCGGTTCGCGCGCTTTGGGTTTCGAAGTCGGAATGAGCCTTTTTATCGCGGCCGTGGTCCGCAGCCGCGATGCTGGAAGCCCCGCGGTACGTGGGCTGCCGCAAGCGACGTAGCCGCTTAGCCCAACTCTCGTAACCGGCTGCTGCGGGCCGGGTCTGAACACCGTCGAGAGGTCATGGCCGTCCACGCGGCCATGACCTCTCGGTTTCGTCAGGCGACTGGAACGGGTTCGGCGTTTTCGGTGGCGGGCTTGGGTTTCGTCGCGATGGCCGTGGCCAGCAGTCCGATGCTGACCGCCGCGAGGATCGAGCCCACCCACAGCGGCGAGGTGAAGCCGAGGCCCGCGGCGATGGTCAGACCGCTCAGCCAGGTGCCGAGGGCGTTGCCCACGTTGAAGGCGGCGATGTTGAGCGCCGAGGCCATCGTCGGCGCGTCGCCGCCGTACTTCATCACCCTGGTCTGCAGCGGCGGGGCGGTGGCGAAGCCGAAGGCGCCCATGAGGGCGATCGCGACGATCGTCGGGATCCGGTGCTCGGCGACGAGGGCGAAACCGGCGAGGACGACGACCAGTGCGATCAGCGCCGTCAGCATGGTGCCGTCGAGGTTCCGGTCGGCCGCCCGGCCGCCGACCAGGTTGCCGGCGAACAGGCCGGCCCCGAAGATCAGCAGCAGCCACGGCACGGTGCCGACGGCGAAGCCGGAGACCTCGGTGACCAGCGGCGCGATGTATGCGAAGGCGCCGAACATCCCGCCGAAGCCGAACACCGTCATGGCTAGCGTCCACCACACCTGCGGGCGCTTGACGGCGACCAGTTCGGCGCCCAGGTTCGCCGCGGCGGCGGCGCGGCCGACGCTGCCGGGGACCAGCAGTCGGATGCCGATCAGGGCGACGACGCCGATGATCGTGATGGCCCAGAACGTCGAGCGCCAGCCCAGCGCCTGGCCGAGGAACGTGCCCAGCGGGACGCCGAGGACGTTCGCCGAGGTCAGGCCGGTGAACATGATCGACACGGCGGCGGCCTTGCGGTTCGGCGGCACCAGGGCGGTGGCCACCACGGATCCGATGCCGAAGAACGCGCCGTGGGTGAGTGCGGCAAGGATGCGGCCGACCATCATCACCGAGTACTGCGGGGCTAGCGCGGAGAGCAGGTTTCCGAGGATGAACAGCACCATCAGCCATGTCAGCACCGTCTTGCGCGGCAGCCGGGTCACGGCCGCGGTCAGCAGGACGGCGCCGATCGCGACGGCGATCGCGTAGCCGGAGATCAGGTAGCCGGCGGTCGGGATGCTGACCGCGAAGTCGCCGGCCACTTCCGGTAGGAGGCCCATGATGCCGAACTCGGTCAGGCCGATGCCGAACCCGCCGAGTGCGAGGGCGATTAGCGCAACGGGCATGCCCGTGGCTCCTTAGTTGTAGATGCGGGAGCTGATACAAGGCGCGAGCATGTAGTTGCAGGCGCTTCCTAAATACTTGCACGCGCGTCATACCCGCGCAAGCTGCTATAGTCGGAGGCGATACACGTCACGGGAGGTGTGCGGTGGGGATCGCCGACGACGCCGTCGAGATTCGGGCCCACGGCTGGCGCACGCTCGCCGCACTGCACGGCACGCTCGAAACCACGCTGGAGAAGGCGCTGCAGGCCGAGCACGGGCTGTCGGTCGTCGAATACACCGTCCTCGACGCGCTGGGCAGGCAGGACGGCTGGCACATGCGGATGCAGCAGCTCGCCCGCGCCACCGCGCTCAGCGGCAGCGCGACGACCCGGCTGGTCAACCGCTTGGAAGATCGCCAGCTGCTGACCCGGGTCCTGTGCAAGGACGACCGCCGCGGCATCTACACCGAACTGACCGAGTCCGGCCGCGCCCTGCTGGAGAACGCCCGCCCCACCCACGACGAAGCGCTGGAGAAGGCGCTGGCCGAAGCCGAGCAGGTCCCGGAACTGGCGCCGCTGGTGGCGGCGTTGCACAACCTCCCGCAGCGTCCCGGTGGCTGACTGATCGTGCAGGTGAACCACGCGACGATCGCCACGCCGGGGCGGGCGAACGAGGATTACCTGGCCGCCGGACCGGATTGGGCGTTCGTCCTCGACGGCGCGACCGCTCCGTCCGGTGTGGACAGTGGTTGTTCACACGACGTGCCCTGGTTGGTGCGTCGCCTAGGCGGTGAGCTGGCGCTGCGGCTCGCGGTGTCGGGTGGAACCGCTGCGGAGGTCCTCGCCGAAGCGATCCGGGCGACCTGTGCCGCGCACGCAGACACCTGCGACCTGCAGAACCCTTCGAGCCCCTCGGCGACCGCGGCGCTGCTGAGGCTGCGCGGCGACGACCTGGAGTACCTGGTGCTCGCCGACAGCCCGATCGTGCTCGACGTGGCGGGCGAGCCCAGGCCGATCATCGACGACCGGCTCGAACACCTGCCCAGCTACACGGTCGAGGCGGTCTGCGACGAGCGGAACCGGCCGGGCGGCTTCTGGGTCGCCAGTACGAAGCCCGAAGCGGCGCACGAGGCGGTGCACGGAGTGGTCCCGGCGGCGGATGTCCGCCGGGCGGTGCTGCTGACCGACGGCGCGTCCCGCTACGTGGAGCGGTTCGGCCTGGGCGACTGGGGCGATCTGCTGGATCTCGTGCAGCACACCGGCCCCGCCGAACTTCTCCGCCGCGTGCGAGCGGCGGAAGCCGCCGAAACCCCGGACGAACGCCGCCGGCACCGGGGAAAACCCCACGACGACGCCACGGCGGTGTTCCTCGGGTTCTAGATGTAGCCGTTCTGACGCAGACTGATTGTTGGTTGTTCGTTCAGCCTTTCACCAAGCCCGCCAACAGGGCAGTGATCAAGGCAATTCCGAACAGCCAGATCGCGGGTGTCACGTTCCGGAACTTGCGTTGTGCGATGCGACTCGTGGCCCAAATTTGTTCAGCCAGGGAAGCTTCCAACCGGGCTGTGTCGCCAAGAGTTCTGCGGCAGACCGGCACGAAGTCTGCCGCTTTCGCATACCGACTGGCGATGTTGTCGAAGAACAGGATGGAACGCGATGCATCAGTGCGAAGCCGGGGGACGAAGACCATCAGCGCGAACAGGATGCTCGCGCTGACCGATCCGATGCTGATCAGCAGAAGCCCGACGTGCAGCCATTCCACAAGCCAGCGCTGCTGTGCGGGTAGCGTGCGAAGCAGTATTCCGCCGAGTACTCCGCCTGCGGCTAGCATCGCTGCGGCTTTGGTGTCCGCGACCTTGATCAAGTCGTTAATATGCTGAAGTGCCTTCCATGCATCTTCGCCGGAGGTCATGACACCGAGTGTGTAGCGTTTTGCCCGTAGCGCCAACGCCATTCGAGTGAGACGATCGTGGCGTTCCGTTGGTGGTCTGCTCTCTTCGAGCGGAAATCTGGCGAACCGCTCGCGGGCCGGACTGCTGAACCGGTACGGAAAGGTCGTGCACTACCAAGCAGACAACTCGCTACGAGGATTTCGCGGATTGCTGGGCGAACGGCGCTGGGCCGCTCTGGTGGAAACGGGCGCGCTGCGCAGCTATCGCCCTGGGGCGTTCGTTCTCCGGCAAGGGGAGCGCGGCGGTTCCTTGTTCGCGGTGACCAGTGGCCGGGTGAAGGTGCTTGCCAACGAACGGAACGGCTCGGAAGTGCTGCTGTCGCTGCGGGGGTCGGGCGACCTCGTCGGGGAGATGGCGGCAAAGTCCGACGCCCGCCGGACCGCCACAGTGCAGGCGTTGGACCACTGCACAGCCCGTTTCCTGTTCAGGCCGGCCTTCGACCGGTTCCTGCTCGAACAGGACGCGCACGCGGAGTTCGCAGATTACCTCGTGGCGAAGCTGTCCGAGACAGTCCCGTATCAAATCCATCAGGTGCACTTCAGTCCGAGGCAACGCCTTGCGCGGCTGTTGTTGGAAGTGGTGCGCCTGGCTGATCCGAACCATCCGGACCACCGGCGGGTGCCTTTCTCCCAGGACGGGTTGGCCAGTGCATTGGGGCTCGCGCGCAGCACCGTCGCCGAGCAGCTCGGTGTCCTGCGATCCGACGGAGTCCTTGGTCCCGGGCCGCGCATCGTCGTCGTTGACGTGCGAGCGCTCGCCGGGCTGGCGGGCGTCATCACTCGTCAGTGATATGCATCACATTGATTCTGTCCGGCTGCGGACACTCCGCGCCGGGGCTTTCCGAAATCCTCGGGATGTCTCAATCGCAGCGGTGGAAGGAAACCCGTGAACACGAACCGAAACGAAGTTGCGGAGCTGCCCCCGTACCGTGCCCTGGTGGTCGTCGACGTGAGGAACTTCAGCGGCGAGAAGGGCCGCGACCACGAGTGGATCACCAAGCAGATCCCGGTGATCTTGGAGCAGGCACTTATCCGGTGCGGTCTAGGCGAGCTTTGGCAGAAAGTGTGCTTCGGAGGCAGCACCGGTGACGGCTATTTCCTCGGGTTGGAGTCGAAGTACCTCCCGTTCCTGCTAAACCCGTTCCTGCCTGCGCTGCAGGCTGAACTCGAGTACCAGAACCGAGTCAGTCCAGACCGTGACCGTCAGCACCTTCGGATGCGGGTCAGTGTCACAGTCGGACCGATGACCGATTCCGGTGAGAACGGAATCAGCGAGGGAAGCGGTGTCGCGCGCATCGAAGCCCACCGCATGGTCGACGACGCGTCGGTCCGCGACATGCTGACCAGGTCCAACGACACGACTTGTGTGGCGGCGATCGTCTCCAGCCGTGCGTATGAGGACGCGGTCGTGTCGGGGTACGCGGCGGATGATCCCGACCTGTACGTGCCGGTCGACGTTGCGGTGAAGACTCACCGGGGCACGGGCTACCTTCGGGTTCCGAAGCCTTCCGGTGATTTGCTTTCCCGTGGGTTCACTTCACCGGAGCCGCCCGAGGCCGGTGGTCCGGGCGACGTGAAATCAGCCGAAGGCACGGGACCTGGGAGTCCGAGTCGGACAGTTGAGCAGCACTTCGAGAAGTCGACCGTGGGCATCGGCGCCGTTCAAGGCAACGTGGGAAAGGCCATCACCGGAGACAACCTCACGGTGCACACCGGCAGCGGGGACCAGTTCAACGCACCGCTCGGTGACGGGGTGAACGTCATCGGCACCAACCGCGGTCGGATCAGGCACCAGATCAACAAGGGCGGGGACGCAGGCGATGGGCGCTGATCGGGCCGGGCTCATCGGGATCGAGCGGGTTGCAGGTGACGTGGGCACTTCCGTCACCGGCGACAGCTCCCGGGTACACAGCGGGTACGGCGACCAATTCAACTTCAGCGGCGGGACCATCGTCTTTACCGAGGCCTCAGGGCGGGTGCATCGGCAACGGACTTTCTCGCGTGCGATGGCGGACGAGCAACTCAGCAACCGGTTCGTCGATCCGCCGAACTTCACCCGGGCCAAGCAGAAGCTCGACGAGTCCGGCGCTGTCCTGGTCGGTGGGTGTCCGGGAAGTGGGCGGCGTACTGCTGCGCTGATGCTCTTGCAGAGGTTCGGCGTCGGCGCGTTCCAGCTCCGCATGCTCTCAGTCGGCGGCAACGAGGACGAGGAGATCTCCCTTGACCCGGGCTCAGTCCAGCCAGGGGAGCGCTTGTTGCTGGACATGTCCGGGGAATCGAGAGTGGAAAGGTTCCTCGCGGTGCAACACAAGCTGTTGCAGTTGCTTGGCGCGGTAGTGGAGAACAAGGCCGCCCTAGTCATGGTCCCACCGTCCGAGCTGGACCACTTGCTTATCCCGGAGTTGAGTCGGCTGGCTGTGAGTATCGGACGCCCATCCGGCGAAGACGTGCTGATCAAACACCTCCGGGCCGACGGAGTCGAGGCCAACCGCCGACAGTTCGACGTGGACGTGCTGCGACCGCATCTCGACCACGCACCCATGCGTGACTTAGATCGTCTGTGCCGGCTAATTCTGGAAGTCCGTGACGCCTCCCCACAACTAACTTTCGCAGATTGGGTTGGCCGGGCGTGCGAGGCACTCGCCGACCGGGGACAGGAGGTGGCGCGGCAGATCAAGGACTGGTCCGCCCCGCAACGGGCGATGGCGCTGGCTGCCGCGATGCTGAAGGACTCGCACGCGGACTCGGTCCACTCCGCCGCAGTGACGTTGTTGCGCCGCCTCAAATACCCTAGGGAGGAGTCGCACGTTCTGGAGCGGGACGGGCTCGACGAGTCACTGCGAACGGTTGACGTGGTCCCGAACGGCGACCGGCAGGTCGCATTTACCGTGCTCGGTTACGAGAACGTGGTGCGCGAACACTTCTGGACGAACTACCCGGATATGCGGGAGGCGCTGCGCGACTGGATCGGCACCTGTGTGTCGTCGACGGAGATCACTTACGCAGATCGAGATCGACTGGTCGCCCGCTTTGCCGAGCAAGCACGTCGAACCGGAAGGGTGACCGACCTCTGCATGCTCGCTGAACGGTGGACACGTCGTCGGGAAGGCTCACGGCGTACTGCCCGAACTGTCCAGTGGGCGGCCAGCGCGTTGGCGTACGGCCTTCAGGAGGATTCGACGACGGGAGTGACCGCAGCAGCAGTCCGGCGCAAGATCTACACATGGGCGAACCAGCCCGGGCTCCCAGTGGATCTCGCACATGTCCTGGTCTCGGTGTGCGCGGAAGTGATGGCCGAGACGCATCCGGACCATGCCGTCGTACGGTTGCGCCTGCTGGCCGCTCACAACGATCCTGATGTGGCGGACGCGGCAAAGAGTGCCGTCGTGGATCTCGTAAAAGACAATCGGTTCTACCGCCGTCTTCTTTGGTGGCTGAGGACTTGGCTGTCTCAACAGTTCAAGCCATCCGATGTAGTGCTGTTCCTCGAAACCTCAACACCGCTGCGCCTGCTCGACGCAAGCTCGCGATCGTCTGCGTTAATCACTAACAGAGGGATCCGGCGCCAACTTGCCGTGGGCTGGCGCGAGGCGTTCGCGCGTCAAGTCAACGGTTGGCAGGCGAGGGTCGAGGAATGGCTAGCTGCCAGTGCGAGTCCCTCGGGGACGTACTTGTTGGACGTGCTGGTCGACTCGAGCGGCGGTGAACTCGCGAAGCTGGCGATGCTCCACGTGACCGCCCGCGATTGGGCTGCTGTCAGCGCCGATGCCGAAGAACAGGCCGCGCGGCGCCAAATCTGCCGGGAGCTGGCTTGCAAGATCGACGCCGCACAAGGGTTGCGGGTCGCTGACTCCGAGGGGACAGGACATGTTGAGCAGTGATCAGAAGGCCAGGCTTCGTGCGCTTTCCTTGATCGTGGCGGTGATCTGGGTGGTGCTTGGGGTCGTTTTCAGCTGGCCGCTGTGGTTGTGGATCGGGCTTGGAGTCGTATCGCTGCTGGCTCCGTCGCTGATTGCGTGGGGGCTCGTGGAGTGGAACTTGCGCGAACGCAGCGGGAAAGCCCATGAGCTAGCCGAAGAGGAGGTGGTGGAGGAGCAACCGCCGACGCCAGAGCCGCCTCGGCCGCAGCAGTACTCCGTGCAGGGCGTGCCGTTGCGCAGCGCTCGCGAGGACTACCAGTTCATCTTCTCCTGCAACGTGTTCTGGCGGTTGCTGCCCAACGCGCCAGGTCTGCCACATGCGAACCCGGGTGGGTTGGCGGCAGACATGATCTTGATGGAGGTTGCGAGCCTGGCCGCATCGACGCCACCCGCAGAAGAGAGCCGCGCTCGGTACCGGATGACAAGCATGCTCGGTGCCGTGCGCACCGACCCGACGGGTCGCGTCGAGGTCTGGGCCGACGGCATCGCCCTGTCATTGTCAGAGGATGACGCCGAGCGTCTCCGGCGACTTGCAGAGGTGCGAAAGAACGAGGAGGTCTGGGAAAACGAGCGTAGCTACGAACGGAATGTGCGTGCTTATCTCGGTGATGATGTGCTGACGAGCCCGGGAAGTGCTGTGATTTGGTGGTTGGCAGGACCGCGCACTGGTGAGAAGCAGCGCGTGGACGAGGTCGTTGAGAAGATCTCGAACCTCCAGAAGCTCACTTCGGCCGCCACCATGACCGAGCTCCCCGGGAGTGCGGTCGCGGGGATTGACTTCGGTGTGCCGTCCTTGAGCAGCTCAAGCTACGCTTTCGATGACCAGGCCGCGTCGCATACGGGTCTTCCGAAGCTGCCCTTCGTCGTAGCACCGCAGCCGGACGAGAACGGCTTCGGTTCAGCCGATACGTCGGAGGGCACGTTCGATGATCACGCGATGGGACTTGTCGAAAGACTCCCAGAAAATCCAGAGCGGGCGATGTTCGCTCGCCGCCTAGCCGACCTGCTCGAAGCCCAGGGCCACCAGGACACTGCGGAACTGGTGCGGGAGCGGTTTGATGCGCCACTGAACGGGTCTTCGAACAACGAACAAGGAGTCGATCAGCACGATAGTGAGAACCGTGCATCCGAGCCGCTTGAGATGCCTGGTTCCTCGGGTGACGGCTTCATTGAGCAACCGAGTGACGAGAGGTTCCAGGAGCCCGTCGAATGGCAGTCTGACGGCGTTCCAACGAGCGGGAACGCCGATGAGTCGGCTCATCGAGCTGGAGAAGATCCGCAGATTCCTCCGGCGGATGGCGAAACCTCACAACAGCGCGCCAGCGCTGTCGATCGCTGGAACGGGGAACGGCCTATCTGAGCGACGTCGTAGCCTTACGGATTCGGGGTAAGAACGCTTCGGCCCGGTCGGCTTGAACAAACCGGACCGAGGCGTTCCGGACTAGTGACGATCAGGCGCAGCGTTCGGCGAGGGACATCGCGTCGTGGGGGGCGTGGGCCTTCACATCGTTGTCGAAGTACGCGTAGACGTCGCGGCCCTTGGTCGTCGCGGCCGGGTCGGCGACCGTGTGCTTGGTCTTGGGGCACTTGCCCCCGTGCCAGGCGCGGATCAGCTTCGCCCAGCGGTCCAGGTCCTTCGCCGTGTAACCGCTGGCGTAGAGCTCCTCCGCGCCGTGGAAGCGGAGGTACACGAAATCGCTCGTCACATCCTCCAGATGCGGCCATTCGCCAGCCGCATCCGCCACCACCAGGCCGACGTCGTGGCTGCGGAGCAGCTCGACGGCATCGGTGCAGGCGAAGCCGGGGTGGCGAACCTCCAGCGCGTGGCGCATCGGGCGATCCGCGTCGGTCTCGGTGAGCGAGCGGCCCGCGAGCCGGTCGTCGTGCCGAGCGGCCAGCGCAGCGGCCGCGGCGGTGCTGCGGGGCAGGAGGCGGAAGAACGCCGTCAGGCGTTCGACGTCGAAGCCCTGCGACGGCGGGAGCTGCCAGAGCAGCGGCCCGAGCTTCGAGCCGAGGGCGAGAACGCCGGAGGCGAAGAAGTTCGCCAGCGGCGTTTCGACGTCGTGGAGCCTCTTCATGTGGGTGATGTAGCGGCTGCCCTTCACCGCGAACAGGAAGTCGTCCGGCGTCTGCTCCACCCAGCGGCGGTACGTGTCCGGGCGCTGCAAGGAGTAGAACGACGCGTTGACCTCGGCGGAGCCGAGTCGGCGTGACAGGTACTCCAGCTCCGCGCCGCGGCGCAGATCGCGCGGGTAGAACGGACCGTGCCAGGGCCCGTACACCCAGCCGGACGTGCCGATCCGGATCCTGCGCGACGTGGAGCGAGCTCGCATGACGTCATCGACGGTACTCGCCCCCCGCACCAGAAGTGGGTGGTTGCGAACCGCCTCAGCCCAGGGTCACCGGGAGGGTGCGCAGGCCGCGGTTGCGGAAGGAGTTCCGCCACTGCAGCTCCTCCTCGGTGACGGTCAACGCGACGTTCGGGAACCGGCTCAGCAGGGCGCCGAAACCGATCTCCCCCTCCATCCGCGCCAGCGACGCACCCAGGCAGTAGTGCGGGCCGTGGCCGAACGCTAGGTGCGGGTTGTCCTCGCGGCCGAGGTCGAGGTGGTCCGGCTCTGCGTAGCGGTCCGGGTCGTGGTGCGCCGACACCAGCGAAAGCAGCACCGTCTCCCCGGCCGGGATGGTCACGCCACCGATTTCGACGTCGGCCACTGGGAACCGGCGGATCGCCAGCTGCGGCGGTGGGTCGAACCGCAGCAGTTCGTCCACAGTGGTCGGTGAAATCCCCCGGCGTGCCTGGGCGAGGGCCGAGGGGCGGGACAGCAGCGCCGCGAGCCCGTTGCCCAGCAGGTTCACGGTGTTCTCGTACCCGGCGAACAGCACCAGGAACGCCGCCGAGGTCAGCTCGTCCTCGCTGAGCCGGTCTTGCTCGTCGCGGAGCTCGATCAACGTGCTGAGGAAGTCGGCGCCGGGGTTCGCGCGTTTCGCCGCGATCAGATCGAGCAGGTAGCGGTACAGCGCGCGCAGCGCGTCGCGCGCTTGGCCGGGCGTTTCGGGCGCGAGCATGCCGTCCGTCCAGGACCGGAAGTCCGGCCGGTCGGCCGCATCCACGCCGAGCAGTTCGCAGATCACCGTGATCGGCAGCGGCGCGCAATAGGTCGGCAGCAGGTCCGCCTCGTCCTGCCCGGTCAGGGCGTCCAGCAGCTCGTCGGCGATCTGCTGGACCCGGGGACGCAGCGGCTCGATCCGGCGCGGAGCGAACGCCTTGCCGATGATGCGCGCAGCCTCGCGTGCTCCGGCGCATCCATGTTGAGCAGGTTCGCGTCCAGCGCGGGCGGCAGCGAGAAGCCCCGGTAGCCGCCGCCGGAGTTCTTCTTGTCCAGCGACAGCCGCGGATCGGCCAGCGCCGCGCGCACGTCCGCGTAGCGGGTGACCAGCCAGATCGAGGTGCCGTCCGGAGCCGTGGCGCGGTGCACGGGGCCCTGCGAGCGGAGCCGGGCGTAAGTGGCTCGGGGTTCGGTGACGAATGCGGAGTTGATCTCGATCACGGTGTCGAACCTACGCGAGTTGTCAGGGCATATGCGGTGGAACGTTCGTGAGCGTTCGGCCCCGCGTAATTCGGTGCAGGTCCGGGAACCAGTCGTGAAGGACCGCTTCCTGCTTCTCCCCGCAACTTCCATTGAAATCGAAGGTTCGATTTCAATGGAAGTTGCGGAACGGTTCCGCGGTGACCCTGGTGGCCGACCCAGTGACCCTGGTGGCCGAGACCTGGTGACCCTGGTGGCCGACCCGGTGGCCGACCCGGTGGACGGCACGGCGAACGCGGCCGCGGGCGTGCCGCTTTCGGCCTTCGCCGGGGCGATCGCGGTCGACGGGGTGCCGACCGAGGCGCTGACCGCTGGCTGGACACCTGCCGGTGCTGGCACGCGGTCACCGGTCGGGGAGCGGAGTTGCGCACTGGAAGTCACCCCGGACTTCCGCCGCCGCTGGTCCGGAGTCGTAGCGGCAACCCCGGAACTGGCCGAAGAACTCGCTACCACCATCCACGGCTGAGCCCCACCCGCAGGCGCGGAGTTGATCAAGCGCGCGCAACCAGCACGAACGGCCTGGGCACGGCGGCGGTGATCGCGAGGGCGGGCATCGCCGCCGCCTGCCTGCAGGCCCATTGCTCGGCGGAACGCCTCAGTGGCGGAGGCGGCCGATCATGTTGTCGTCCGGTTCGAACTCGGGGGATTTGACCCAGACCAGGAACTTCTGCTCGCGGGCGATGACCCGATCCGCCGCGGCCGGGAGGTCCGCCGCGATTTCACGGGGGATGAGCAGGACGCCGTGCTTGTCGGCGTGCAGGAGGTCGCCGGGAGAGACCTGCAGGCCGCCGACGGACACCGGGATGCCGACCTCCTCGGTGCGCACGTAACCGTGCGAGACGCCGACGGAACCGGCGAAGAAGCGGAAGCCGACGGCGTGCGCCTCGTCGAGGTCGCGGACGCAGCCGTTGGTCACCACGCCCTCGCAGCCCAGCGCGTCGAAGGTGGTGGCCATGACCTCGCCCCAGAACGCGCCGTGCCCCGGCGGGTCGTCGAGGTCCTGGAGCACTACCACGCGCGGCCCGGGGATCTGGCGCACGTGGTTCCACACCAGGTCCGGGCCGTGGCCGGGCTCGTCACCCCGGGCGCGGATGGTGCCGGTGGCGGCGTAGCCGACCATCACCGGCAGGTCGGGGAAGATGCAGCGGATCTCGTGGCCGGCGTAGCCGGTGTCGTGCGGGCGGATGTCGAAGGTTTCGATCGCGTTGGCCATCGTCGGGGTGTCGTAGCGTCGCAACGCCGCTAGGACGTTCGGCTCCAGTGCATCCACAGTGGACTCCTCACTCGTCAGAGAAACCTCGACTGAACCGCTACGCGCCGCGTGCCGCGGCGGCTTCCAGCGCCCGGCGCACCAGCACCTTCGCCAGGTGCCTCCGGTAGTCGGCGCTGGCGCTTGCCTGGTCCGGCGGCGACGTGTCCTCCGCCGCCCGCTCCGCGGCTTCGGCGGCGCTTGCCCCGCTCGCCAGCGTCTCCTCCACGCCGCGCGCCCGCATCGGCGTCGGGCCCATGTTCACCAGCGCTACGCGCTGACCGGCGACGGCTACGCCGACCACCGCCCAGTCGATGGCGCGCTTGGTGAACTTCTGGAAGTCCCAGCCCTGCGAGGGGTTCTTCGCGACCCGGATCTCCACCAGCAGCTCGTCTTCGCCGAGCGCGGTTTCGAAGAAGTCGGTGAAGAACTCCGTCGCCGGGATCTCGCGGGTCCCCGACGAGCCCTGCGCGACCAGCACCGCGTCCAGCGCGAGCGCCACCGCGGGCAGGTCGGAGGCCGGGTCGCCGTGCACAAGCGAGCCGCCGATGGTGCCGCGGTGGCGGACCTGCGGGTCGCCGATGGTGCCTGCGGCGTGCGCCAGCAGCGGGACCTCGCGCGTCAGCAGCTCGGAGTGCTCCAGGTCGTGGTGCCGGGTCAGCGCCCCGATCCGGATCTCCGAGCCCTCCTCGCGGATGTAGGACAGGCCGCGCAGCCCGCCGAGGTCGATCAGCACCTCCGGCACAGACAGCCGCAGCTTCATCAGCGGCAGCAGCGAATGCCCGCCGGCGAGCAGCTTCGCGTCGTCGCCGTGCTCGGCGAGCAGGCTCAGCGCCTCCTCGACGGTGTTGGCCTTCTTGTAGGTGAACGCGGCAGGGATCATTCCGCGGCCCCCGACTTCTCCTTGGCCGCGGTCAGCACGGCTTCGACGATGTTGTGGTAGCCGGTGCACCGGCAGAGGTTGCCCTCCAGCCCGGCGCGTACCTCGGCCTCGGTCAGGTTCGGGTTCTCCTCGACGAGGGACACCGAAGCCATCACCATGCCCGGCGTGCAGAACCCGCACTGCAGCCCGTGCTTCTGCTGGAAGGCGCGCTGCATCGGGTGCAGCTCCTCGCCGTCGGCCAGGCCCTCGATGGTGGTGACCTCGTGGCCGTCGGCCTGGGCCGCCAGCACGGTGCACGACTTCACCGACTCGCCGTCCAGCAGCACCGTGCACGCCCCGCACGACGTTGTGTCGCAGCCGATGTTGGTGCCGGTCAGGCCGCAGTCGTCCCGCAGGTACTGGACGAGCAGCGTGCGGTCCTCGACCTCGTGGCTGCGCTGCTCGCCGTTGACGTTGATCGAAACTTGCACGAAACGAACTCCTAAGCACTTGTCAGGTCAGCGTGATCCACTCACCTGAACCAACTCCGCGGGCTTCCTATGCCTCGTTGTCTTCCTGTCCTTGAAGCGGCGTAGCCGCTTGGCCCGTGCACGCAGGGTGACCACGGCGTCTGAGGTTCCGCTACGGGACCACGTACGGCAATTGAGTTCATGAATGGACTTGGATCGCTTTCCACACCCGTTCTGGCGTGGTGGGCATGTCGATGTGCCTGACCCCGAGGTGGGACACGGCGTCGACCACGGCGTTGTGCACCGCCGGGGTGGCGCCGATAGTGCCGGCCTCGCCGATCCCCTTGACGCCCAACGGGTTGAGCGTGGTCGGCGTTTCCATCGTGAGCAGCTCGAAGCTCGGCAGTTCGGCCGCCGTGATGAAGGCGTAGTCGGCGAGGTTGGCGTTCTGCGGGTTTCCGTCGGCGTCGTAGGAGACCTCCTCCAGCAGGGCTTGGGCGGCGCCCTGCGCGATGCCCCCGTGCCGTTGCCCCTCGGTGAGGATCGGGTTGATGATCACTCCGGCGTCGTCGACGGTCACGTGCCGAAGATAGTTCACCTTGCCGGTTTCGGTATCCACTTCGACCACCGCGAGGTGGGAGCCGAACGGGAACGTCGGCCGGTCCTCGGTGAAGTGCACGTCGGCGGCCAGCCCGTCCTCGGCGCGCTGGGCCAGCTCCGCCCAGGACAGCGAGACGTTCGGCGTGCCGCGCACCTGCCACGAGCCGTCGGTGAGTTCGAGATCGGCCTCGTCGATCTCGATCAGCTCCGCGGCCAGCTTGCGGGCCTTCTCCTTGACGTCCACCGCGGCCCGGTGCACCGCCGACCCGCCCAGCTGCAGCGAGCGGGAGCCCATGGTGCCCACACGCTTGGGGATCAGGTCGGTGTCGCCGTGCACGACCTCGATCTTGTCGAGGTCGATGCCCAGCTGGTCGGACACCAACATCGCGTAGGAGGTCCAGTGGCCCTGCCCGTGCGGGGAGCTGCCGGTGAGTACCAGGACGCTGCCGTCCGGGCGGATCTCGACATGCCCGGTCTCGCCCTCGGTGTTGTTCGGCGCGGTGATCTCCACGTAGCTGGCCAGCCCGATGCCCAGTTGGTGCGTGGCGCCTTCGGCGCGGCGCTCGGCCTGCTCCTCACGCAGCGCCCGGTAGTCGGCGGCTTCCAGCACCGCGACCAGGCCCTTGAGGTACTCGCCGGTGTCGTAGGTCATGCCGCCCGGCGTGCTGTACGGGAACTGCTCGGGGCGCACCAGGTTGCGGCGGCGCACCTCGGCCGGGTCGACGCCGGTCTCGGCGGCGAACAGGTCCATCGCGCGCTCCACCGCCGCGGTCGCCTCGGGCCTCCCCGCGCCCCGGTAGGCGCCGATCGGGGTGGTGTTGGTGACCACCGCGCGGGCGATCGACTCCACCTTCGGGATGTCGTAGACGCCGCTGACCATGAACCGGGTTAACAGCGGCAGGAACGCGCCCATCCGCGGGTAGGCCCCGACGTCCTGGATGATCTCCAGCCGGTAGGCGAGCACGGTGCCGTCGCGGCGCCCGCCGATGGTCACCACCTGCCGCTGCGCGCGGCCGTGCGTCATCGCGACCAGGTTCTCGCTGCGGCTCTCCACCCACTTCACCGGGCGGTCGGCCCGCTTGGCAAGGAAAGCGAGCAGCGCGGCCTCCTGCTCGACGCCGATCTTGGCGCCGAAGCCGCCGCCGACGTCGGGGGTGATCACCCGGACCTGCTCCTGTGGCAGCCCCAGGTTCGCCATCAGCTCGTCCCGGCAGCTCTGCGCGTTCTGGTTGGACAACCACAGCGTGACCTTGTGGCCGTCCCACGCGCAGGCGGCGGTGCGCACCTCCAGGGGCGCGGCGGCGACGCGCTGGTTCTCGATCTGCCTGGTGACCACGACCTCGCAGCCCTCGAACAACGAGTCGTCCAGTTCGCCGCTGGTGCCGGTGACGTTGGTGCCCGCTTCCGGGAACAGCAGAACCTCGTCGCGCAGCGCGTCGCCGACGTCGACCACCGGGTCCAGCGGTTCGTAGTCGCCGGAGACGAGTTCGGCGGCGTCCTCGCCCAGCGCCCAGGTCTCGGTGAGCACCACGGCCACCGGTTCACCGACGTAGCGGACCGTGCCGCTGGCAAGATGCGGACGCGCCATCGCCGCAGGTGGGGGCCCGCTGATGCCGGCGTTCGGCGGGAAGGGCGGGAGGTCGACGTCGGCGGCGGTGAACACGCCGACCACGCCGGGCAGTTCCCAGGCCGCCGAGGTGTCGATCCCGGTGATCTTGGCGTGCGCCAGCGGGCTGCGCACGTAGGTGACGTGCAGGGCCCCGTCCAGCGCTGGGTCTCGCAGGTCGTCCACGTAGGTGCCGCCGACGGTGAGGAGGCGCGGGTCCTCACGGCGTTCGACCCGGGTGCCGAGAATGCTCAATGATGCCTCGCAGTCAACACGATCAGAATCGGGAACCGACCGGTGAGTCGGGTGCGACGCCATGTCGGACCACAAGACTCACTGGTTTTTGGTGGTGGTCGTCCTCGCGGCCTTCCGCGCGATAGGTCAGGCGTAGTTGTTCGCGCCCCCAGCCTCCTCTGCTTGCCCCGTCAGCTGGCGCCTTCCGGCGGAGGCCGCCCCGCGGAGCAGGACCGCGTCGGAGGCCAGCGTCGTCATGCCGAAGCCCAGGTCTTGCCAGCGTTGCACGGTTTGGACGCTGTCACAATGGATGCCCGTCACCACCCCGTTCCGCTCGCAACTGTCCAAAATGGAGCGGGCGAGCTGCTCGTGCTCGGTCCCGCGGACCGCCAGCGTCGGCTCCATGCCGTGCCCGAGAACCAGGTCGGAGGGGCCGATGTAGGCAGCGTCGATGCCCGGGGTGGACAGGAACGCGTCCATGCTCCGCACGCCGTCCGGGGTCTCGATCATCGCGGCCAGCACGGTTCGCCGGTTGCCGGCCTCCGGCGTGTAGTCGTCGACGTCGAAGGCCGCCCGGGTAGGGCCCCAGCTGCGCGAACCCACCGGCGGGTACTTCGCCGCCTCGACCGCGCGGCGGGCGTCCCCGGCGGTGTTGATCATGGGCGCGATGATGCGCTGCGTGCCCGCGTCCAGCGCTTCATGATGCGGGAGGCTGTGACGGCGCTGGTGCACGCGCAGTGCTCGACGTCCGGCGGCGACGGCACCTACGTCACGAGCCTGAAACCGCACCGGCTGCTGGAGGGCATGATCGGTGCCCTATCCGGCGACGACCTTCTCCTGCCGATGCGAGCGGTGGCTGAGTGCCTCGACGTCGGCACGATGAGCCTGTACCGCCATGTGGCGGGCCGGTTGGAGCCGGCACGCCTGCTCCCCGCGGTCGCGGCCCTGGGCTGCGTCCCGCTCGGCGCCTCGTCGCTGGTCCTGGCCAGCCACCCGATCATTACGGCGGTCCCCTTCTTCGTCCCGGCGTTCGCGGTGGTGGCGGTGTTAGCGGTGATCATCTACCGGGACCGCCGCAAGAACCCCCCGAGACGAAGACCCCGACACCTGATCACCCGTGGCGGAACCGCAGGACGCCGCCTGGACTGTGTCCTACGCAATTTCCATTGAAATCGGACCTTCGATTTCAATGGAAATTGCGACCCACTTGCCGAGAGCCGGCAGGGTGGGCACGGCCTGAGAACCTGCGGCGGTGCAAGCTGCGTAGGTGGGCTAAGCGCGGGCTAAGCGGCTTCGTCGCTTCAAAGACAAAGCCCGCCCCACCACACTCCGGACGACCACTTCCAAAACAGTCTCTATTACATCGATGGTATGTGTTGGGGATGGGCAAGCGGACTGGGTGGCGGGAGATTCGGGACGAGCTGCTTGCCGAGCCCGGTGCTGCCGAGGCTTACGAGGCTGCTCGCATCGCCTTCGAACTCGGCAGGTCCACGCGGGAGATGCGGGAGGCGCGGAACTGGACGCAGGCGCAGCTCGCCGCCGCTGGGATGACGCAGCCGGCGGTCGCTCGGTTCGGGGCGGGAGGCACGGTCCCGACGATCCCCGTTCTGGAGCGGCTCGCGCGTGCTCTCGGGACCGAGCTCGTGGTGCGCTTCGCGGAACCGCGCAGCAGCGACTGACCCCGGTGGGGGAATTCGTTCAAGATCTACAGTGTGGCACTTGTCACATTCCTTCGTTAGGGGCAGAGTCGGTGCGGTAATCCCACCACTAGGCGGAAGGGGTGTTCGCCAATGGCCTCGACGACGACCGAACTGGCCGAACTCCAGCGGGTCCTGGCACAGCTCCGCAGCAGCGTCGGCGCGCTGCGTTCCCGCTACGGCGACGCCCCGGCCGTGCGCCGGATCCACAACGACGTGGAGCGGCTGGACATCGACGTCGCGGAACTCTCCGGCACCCTCCCCATCCAGCGGCGCAGCACCGAGTCGACCGAGGACGTGGTGATAGTGCCCGACACCCCCTACGACCCGTCGCTGTGGCGCGACGCCGACGACGAGGGGTTGGGCGGGCGGGCCCCGCAGTAGGGCCGCCGTCAGGTACCGCCAGCCGCCAGCCGCCAGCCGCCAGCCGCCAGCCGGCAGCCGCCCGCCTGTCCGCCGTGGACGGGTCCGGATGCGGGGGATGCGTTCCCCCGCATTTCGCTTGATCGGGGTAAGCCCCCGGCTGTTGCGCCGGTTGGGGGACTACCTGCACCGGGACCGTTGATCCACAATGAGCGGCCTCAGGTGAGCACTGCCGGACGACCAAGACAACGAGGTCTGCGAAATGTCCGCACCCCCAACCGCCACCGGCCGGGCACGGATCTCCGTGCGAACCCTGCGAACCGACCGGTGGTGGCTGCCGCCGCTGGTCACTTTCCTCGGGTTGTTGGCCTTCGTGGTCTACGGCCTGATCCGCACCTTCATGAACCAGTGGTACTGGGTTCCCGAGTACCACTACCTGGCGCCGTTCTACTCGCCGTGCCTGTCCACCGCCTGCGTGCCGGGCTCCAGCCATTGGGGGCAACCGGCACCGGATCTGGGGCCGTTCGTGCCGCCGCCGATCTTCGTGCTGCCGTTCGTCCTCGGCTTCCGGCTGACCTGCTACTACTACCGGAAGGCCTACTACCGGTCGTTCTGGGCGTCGCCGCCGGCCTGCGCGGTCACCGAACCGCACCGCCGCTACACCGGCGAGACCCGGTTCCCGCTGATCATGCAGAACGTGCACCGCTACTTCTTCTACGCGGCGCTGATCGTGGCGGCGGTGCTGACCTACGACACGGTGATCGCCTTCCGGGGCGCCGACGGCGGCTTCGGCATCGGGCTGGGCACCCTGCTGATGGTGGTCAACGTCGTGCTGCTGTGGTCGTACACGCTGTCCTGCCACTCCTGCCGGCACCTGATCGGAGGCAGGCTCAGCCACTTCTCGAAGCACCCGGTGCGCTACTGGTTCTGGACCAAGGTGACCTGGCTCAACGGCAAGCACATGCTGCTGGCCTGGTCGTCGCTGGTGTCGGTGGCGCTGGTGGACCTCTACGTGCTGCTGGTGGCCAGCGGCGCGTTCCCGGATCCGAGACTGTTCAACTAGAAGGACGTTGATGGTGGAGATCGAACGGCACGAGTACGACGTCGTCGTGATCGGCGCCGGTGGTGCGGGCCTGCGCGCGGCGATCGAGACGCGGTCCCAGGGCTTGCGCACGGCAGTGGTGTGCAAGTCGTTGTTCGGCAAGGCCCACACGGTGATGGCCGAGGGCGGCATCGCCGCGTCGATGGGCAACGTCAACTCCCGCGACAACTGGCAGGTTCACTTCCGCGACACCATGCGCGGCGGGAAGTTCCTGAACAACTGGCGGATGGCGGAGCTGCACGCGAAGGAAGCGCCGCAGCGGGTGTGGGAGCTTGAGACCTACGGCGCGCTGTTCGACCGAACCCCGGACGGCCGGATCAGCCAGCGCAACTTCGGCGGTCACGAGTACCCGCGGCTGGCGCACGTCGGCGACCGCACCGGGCTGGAGCTGATCCGCACGTTGCAGCAGAAGATCGTGTCGCTGCAACAGGAAGACCACGCCGAGCACGGCGACTACGAGGCCCGGATCAAGGTCTTCCAGGAGTGCACGGTCACCGAGTTGCTCAAGGACGACGGCCGGATCGCCGGGGCGTTCGGGTACTGGCGGGAGTCCGGGCGGTTCGTGCTGCTCCAGGCGCCGGTGGTCATCCTCGCCACCGGCGGGATCGGCAAGTCGTTCAAGGTGACCTCGAACTCGTGGGAGTACACCGGCGACGGGCACGCGCTGGCGCTGCGAGCCGGGGCGTCGCTGATCAACATGGAGTTCGTGCAGTTCCACCCGACCGGCATGGTGTGGCCGCCGAGCGTGAAGGGCATCCTGGTCACCGAGTCGGTGCGCGGCGACGGCGGCGTGCTGCGCAACTCCGAGGGCCGCCGGTTCATGTTCGACTACATCCCCGAGGTCTTCAAGGACAACTACGCGGACAACGAGGACGAAGCCGACCGCTGGTACGACGACCCGGACAACAACCGCCGCCCGCCGGAGCTGCTGCCGCGCGACGAGGTGGCGCGCGCGATCAACAACGAGGTGAAGGAAGGCCGGGGTTCGCAGCACGGCGGGGTGTTCCTCGACGTGGCGACCCGGTTGCCCGCGGAGCAGATCACCAAGCGGCTGCCGTCGATGTACCACCAGTTCAAGGAACTGGCCGACGTGGACATCACCGCGGAGTCCATGGAGGTCGGCCCGACCTGCCACTACGTGATGGGCGGCGTGGAGGTGGACCCGGACACCGCGGCGTCCCGGGTGCCGGGGCTGTTCGCGGCCGGCGAGGTGGCCGGCGGGATGCACGGGTCCAACCGGCTGGGCGGCAACTCGCTGTCCGATCTGCTGGTCTTCGGCCGCCGCGCGGGCGCCGGTGCCGCCGAGTACGTCGCGGGGCTCGGGGCGCGGCCGGACATCGGCCAGTCCGATGTGGACGCTGCGGCCCGTCGCGCGCAGGACCCGTTCGAGTCCGCTGCCGCGCCGAACGCGGAGAACCCCTACGCGCTGCACGCCGAGCTGCAGCAGGTGATGAACGACCTGGTCGGCATCATCCGCAAGGGCGAGGAGATGCGGCAGGCGCTGGAGAGGTTGCGGGACCTCAAGGCCCGCGCCGAACACCTCGCGGTGGAGGGCAACCGGCAGTTCAACCCGGGCTGGCACCTGGCCCTGGACCTGCGCAACATGCTGCTGGTCAGCGAATGCGTGGCGCGGGCGGCGCTGCTGCGCACCGAGAGCCGCGGCGGCCACACCCGCGACGACCATCCGGTGATGGAGTCGAAGTGGCGGCGCAAGCTGCTCGTGTGCGGCATCGGCGACGAGCAGGTCGAGGTCGTCGAGCAGTCGCAGGATCCGATGCGCGGGGACCTGCTGGAGCTGTTCAAGGTCGAGGAACTGCGCAAGTACTACACCGAGGAAGAACTGGCGTACGTCGAGGTGAAGGGGCTCTGATGGGATACCAGGCGCACTTCCGGGTGTGGCGCGGTTCGGACGACGGCGAGCTCCGCGACTACACCGTGGAGGTCAACGAGGGCGAGGTGGTGCTCGACATCATCCACCGGTTGCAGGCCACCCAGTGCCCGGACATGGCGGTGCGGTGGAACTGCAAGGCGGGCAAGTGCGGCTCGTGCTCGGCGGAGATCAACGGCCGCCCCCGGCTGATGTGCATGACCCGGATGTCGACGTTCGAGCCGGCCGAGACGATCACGGTCACGCCGATGCGGACGTTCCCGCTGGTCAAGGACCTCGTCACGGACGTGTCCTACAACTATGTGAAGGCCCGCGAGGTCCCGTCGTTCGCGCCGCCGGAAGGCCTGGAGCCGGGCGAGTACCGGATGCAGCAGGTGGACGTGCAGCGGTCGCAGGAGTTCCGCAAGTGCATCGAGTGCTTCCTGTGCCAGAACACCTGCCACGTCATCCGCGACCACGACGACAACAAGCAGGCGTTCTCCGGGCCCCGCTTCCTGATGCGGGTGGCGGAGCTCGAAATGCACCCGCTGGACGCGGCGGAGAACCGCCCGGAGGAAGCACACGGCGAACACGGCCTGGGCCTGTGCAACATCACCAAGTGCTGCACGGATGTCTGCCCGGAGAACATCCAGATCACCGACAACGCGCTGATCCCGCTGAAGGAGCGGGTGGCGGACCGCCGCTACGACCCGATCCTGCGCCTCTTCCGCCGCAAGAAGGACTGAGCGCGACGACGTCGACAGAGAGTCCCGCCCGCCCGGCTCCGCCAGGTGAGCGGGACTCTCATCGTGTTCAGGTGTCGTCATGCGCCGCGCGGAGGGCGTTGAGGGCCGCGCTGCTCTTGGCGACCAGGTTCTCCAGGCCGGTCTCGGTTGTTGTCAGGTAGAAGCCGTCCAGGTTGCCGCCCAATCGGAGCTCCACTTCCTCGCCGTAGATCGTGTAGTTGATCGAGCAGCGGTCTATCCACGCGCACGCCGTCACGTCGACATCGCCTATGCCCCGACTCTTTCCAAGCTGAACATGCTGGCCGACCGGATGATCCGCGGTGCGCTCTAAGCTGGTGCTGATGTCTTCCGCGCCCCGGTGTTCGGACTTGGGGTACATGTGCCCCTCGCAAGATCGAGAATACTGGGGTACATGTACCCCAGTCATTGCCCTGATCGGGGAATGCTGATCGGGTGCGGCTGAGACCAGTACGGAGGTTTCCCGGTGGGCGAGGCAGTTCCGACGTTGCCGAGGTTGTTCCTCGGTGAGGCGTTGCGGCAGTTGCGCGAGGATTCGGGTCGGTCGCTCGATGCTGCGGCGGCGCACATCGGGAAGAACCGGCAACGCCTGATCCGGCTGTTGGACGGCAAAGCCACGCTGACGCGGGACGAACTGGAAAAGCTGATCACCTTTCTCGGCGCGGGCAAGCAGCTCCGTCGTGAGCTGGCCGCGCTCGGCGAGGAAGCACGCAAGAAGCCGAACGACGAGCCGTACACCGACCTCGGCCCGGGTGCCTACCGGCGAGTCGCGTACCTGGAGGCGATGGCTACGACCGTCCGCTCCTACGAGAAGGGAATCTTCCCTGCGCTGGTCCAATCCCCGGCGTACGTGGAGGCGCTTATGGAGCTGTCGCACGGCATCTGGTGGGATGAAGCCGCTGATCAGGAACGTCTCGATCGCGCCGCGATCAGGTTGGAGAGGCAGCGCAGGGTTTTCGAGTCCAAAAAGGACAAGGAAGTGCACCTGCTGTTCACCGACGATGCATTCGACGCGGTCGTTGGCAGTTCGGAGGTCATGCGTGAGCAGGTCACCCACGTCTTGAGCATGGTTGATGCTCAGCCAAGACTGACCGTGCAGGTCGTTCCCGCTGCTGTGCGAAACAACCCAGCACAGCACGGAGGGCTCACGCTGTTCGGGTTTGGCGAGGTGCTGCGGACCATTGGTTCGCTGCCAGTCGTGTACGGTCCGGCAACCTACTTCGACAAGGAGCCCGACACACGTTGCCTGGAGCGTGCATTCGCGAAGCTTTGCGAGCTTGCGCTGAGTCGGTCGGAAACAGTTCACTTTATGAAGCGCAAACTTCAGAAGGGAAGCTGAGCATGGCGGACACCGGATGGTTCAAGAGCAGCTACAGCTCCAACAACAGTGACAACTGTGTTGAGGTTCGGATCGTCGCTGGTGATGAGTGGTTAAAGAGCAGCTACAGCGGTGGCGGCAATGATCACTGCGTCGAGGTGCGGCTCGGGCGTGGCGCCGTGGGCGTTCGGGACTCGAAGGACCGGGGCGGGCCCGCGTTGTGGGTCGGGGCGTCCGGCTGGGGTTCGTTCGTCGGGCGCATCAAGGCCGGGGGCTTCGACGCCGCGTAGTACCGAGGGCGCGGGTGCGTAGCCTGGTTGGCTGCGCACCCGCGACTCACCCGTGGGTCAGATGCCGAACGGGGCCGGGTACTCGACCTTGCCGCTGGGGATTTCGGCTTCCGGGTCGAGGGGGAGAGCCATCATGGCCTCGTCCGGGACCTCGATCGTCAAGCCGATCCCGAACTCCGACGCCCTCTTGAACCCGAAGCGCGGGTAGTACTCGGGATGCCCGAGCACCAGGACCAGTTTCTCGTCCATCGCGCGTGCCGCTTCCAGCCCGGCCCGGATCGCCGCCGTACCGGCTCCGGTGCGCTGGTAACGCCGCAGCACCGCGCACGGCCCGAGGGTCAGCGCCGGGAAGCCGTCGACGTGGTTGCGCGTGAGCAGCGAGTGGCCGACGACCTCACCGTTCGCGTCCTCGGCCACAATGGACAGTCCGTCGATCCACGCCGGATCCTTGCGCAGCGCCTCGATCAAGTCCGCCTCCAGGGCGGTCGGGAAGGCCTCGAGGTTGACCGCGCGGATCGCTGGGACGTCGGCGTTGGTCTCCGGGCGGGTGGTCCACATCTCGGTGCTCTCCTCGTTCTCGGGACGCAGGACATAGCCGGCGTAGCGGTAGTCGCGGCCGTGCGCTCGGCGAATCTCGATCTCGGCTCGGGCCCCGACCGCACCAACGGCGAAGGGCACCTTCTGCCGAGTTGGCAGAAGGTGCCCTTCACCTGTTGAAACCGTGTCAGCTCAGAGCGAGTTGAGCTTGGTCGTCGTCTGCTGCTCGTCGGCCACGAGTTCCTCGGCCAGCTTGCGCATCACCTGCGCCGAGCCTTCCTCCTGCTCAGTGCGGGCCAGCTTCCCGGCGCCCTGCTGCAGCGACAGCATCGCCTGCTTCCACTGCTGGTCGAACTGCGCGCCCGAGGCCTTCGAGAGCTGCTGCAGCTGCTGGTCGGTCTGCAGGCCCGCGTCGGCGGAGTTCTCGGCCTCGTCCTCCGGGGCGCTGCCCGACTGCTGGCCGGCGGCGGAGTCCAGGAACCCGTTCAGCTGCTCGACCTGCGGCTGCACCGACTGCTTGAGCTCCGCGGCGAGCGACTTGACCTCGGCGCTCTGCGCGTTGGTGGCGGCCAGGTCCGCCAGCTTCGACACCTGCTGCCGGTTGGCCAGCAGCTGCTGCGCGAACTCGCGGTCCGTCGCGGTGTGCTCGCCGGTCGACCCGGTGCCGTGCTCGGCGTGCTGCTGCGCTGTCGCGGGCGGCGGCGTGCCGGGGGCCGGGGGCTGGTCGCTGGGTGCCTCGCTCGGCGTGCAGCCCGCGAGTGCGAGACCGCCGGCCAGCACGGCGCCGATGATCGTGCTCCTCCGCACGTGCTTCCCCTCCAGGATTTGGTGGACGTCGTCCCAGGGCGGCCCGTTGATCGGTAGCGGCTGATCGCAGTGGGCTGCCGGACCTCTTGCCCGTAGGCTAACCGGCGCCCCGCGGGCGCGTGCGGGCGACGTCGCGCGTGCGCGCACTGTCGGGTGAATCTCACTGCGGGTGACGGTGCCCGTCCCAATGAATAGGGTGGCTACGGCCCGGCCGAAGTACAGCCGGAGTCCCGGACTAGTATCCGCAGTCGGCAGGCATCGCGACTGGCTTGTGCTGCAGGGGTCCTGCAGGGTGTCGCGTGCTGTCAACCGGCCCAACCGGGTCGGGGCGGACCCAGTCGGGTTCGATGAGGCTTCAAAAGGGAGTGCAGGAGGCACCGTGACGGCCGTCGCGCCACAGCCGATCGCCACGCGCCCCTATCCGGTGCGCAAAACGGTCAAGGGGTCATTCCTGGCGCGGATGTTCCGCACCACGGACCACAAGCAAATCGGCATCCTCTACCTGGTCACGTCGATGGCGTTCTTCCTGGTCGGCGGCCTGATGGCGATGCTGATCCGCGGGGAGCTGGCCGTTCCAGGGCTGCAGTTCCTGTCGCAGGAGCAGTACAACCAGCTGTTCACCATGCACGGCACGGTCATGCTGCTGCTGTACGCGACGCCGATCCTGTTCGGCTTCGCGAACTACATCCTGCCGCTGCAGATCGGTTCCCCGGACGTCGCGTTCCCGCGGTTGAACGCCCTGGGTTACTGGCTGTACCTGTTCGGCGGCCTGATGGTCGTCAGCGGCTTCCTGCTGCCGGGTGGCGCCGCCGACTTCGGCTGGTTCGCCTACACCCCGCTGTCGGACGCCCTGCACTCGCCGGGCCACGGCGCGGACATGTGGATCGCCGGTCTGGCGGTCTCCGGTCTGGGCACCATCCTCGGTGCGGTCAACATGCTGACCACCGTGGTCTGCCTGCGCGCCCCGGGCATGACGATGTTCCGGTTGCCGATCTTCACTTGGAACATCATGGTCACGAGCCTGCTGATCCTGATGGCGTTCCCGATCCTGACCGCCGCGCTGCTGGGCCTGATGGCCGACCGCCACCTCGGTGCGCACGTGTTCGACCCGGCCAACGGCGGCGTGATCCTCTGGCAGCACCTGTTCTGGTTCTTCGGCCACCCCGAGGTCTACATCGTCGCGCTGCCGTTCTTCGGCATCGTGTCGGAGATCTTCCCGGTCTTCAGCCGCAAGCCGCTGTTCGGCTACACGGGTCTGGTCCTCGCGACGCTGGGCATCGCGGCCCTGTCGGTCGTGGTGTGGGCGCACCACATGTACGCCACCGGCGCCGTGCTGCTGCCGTTCTTCGCCTTCACCACGTTCCTGATCGCGATTCCGACCGGCGTGAAGTTCTTCAACTGGATCGGCACCATGTGGAAGGGGCAGCTGACCTTCGAGACGCCGATGATCTTCAGCGTCGGCTTCCTGGTCACCTTCCTCTTCGGCGGTCTCACCGGTGTCCTGCTGGCCATGCCGCCGGTCGACTTCCACGTCTCGGACACCTACTTCGTGGTGGCGCACTTCCACTACGTGCTCTACGGCACGATCGTGTTCGCGACCTTCGCCGGCATCTACTTCTGGTTCCCGAAGATGACCGGGCGGATGCTCGACGAGCGGCTGGGCAAGCTGCACTTCTGGCTGACCTTCATCGGCTTCCACGGCACATTCCTGGTGCAGCACTGGCTGGGCAACGAGGGCATGCCGCGCCGGTACGCCGACTACCTGGAGTCCGACGGGTTCACCGCGCTGAACACGGTCTCCACGATCGGCGCGTTCATCCTGGGCGCCTCGATGCTGCCGTTCCTCTACAACATCTTCAAGAGCTACCGCTACGGCGAGGTCGTCACGGTCGACGACCCGTGGGGCTACGGCAACTCCCTGGAGTGGGCGACCTCGTGCCCGCCGCCGCGGCACAACTTCACCGAGCTGCCCCGGATCCGTTCCGAGCGGCCGGCCTTCGAGCTGCACTACCCGCACATCGCCGAGCGGATGCGGCTCGAGGGGCATCTCAGCCTCACCGGCAAGACCCTCGCGCACAAGCACGAGGCGAACCCGGCGGTCGGTGTCTCGGAGGACTTCGAGAAGTGACTTGGGCGCTAGCCCCGCACGGCAGAACTGTGCCAGGGTGGAGTTAGCTCGACGTTGAGCCCCGGCGGGCTGTGTCCCGCCGGGGTTCAACGTTTGTCTGGGGTCTAGAGAGGAATACCGCTGTCGTGAACGCGACTACCGTGTTGATCACCGTGACCGGGAAGGACAAGCCGGGGGTCACCTCCGTGCTGTTCGCCGCGCTGACCCGGCACGGGGTGGACATCGTCGACGTGGAACAGGTGGTGATCCGTGGTCGGCTGGTGCTAGGCGTGCTGGTGTCCACCGAACGCGACCCGGAGCAGCTGCAGGAGGCCGTCGAGCAGGCGATGGCCACCGTCGGCATGACCGTCGACGTGGCGATCGGCACCGAGGACGGCGGCGCCGCCAAGCTCGGCTCGACGCACGTCGTCGTGGTGCTCGGGCAGCCGGTCACCGCCCGCAGCTTCAGCGAGGTCGCCCGCGGCCTGGCCGAGATCGGCGTGAACATCGACTCCATCCGCCGCGTCGCCGACTACCCGGTGACCGGGCTGGAACTGCAGGTCAGCGTCCCGGACAACGGCGAGGGCTCGGACGATGCGCTGACCTCGGCGATGGCTGACCTGGCCGCGCGCATCGGCGTGGACCTGGCCGTCGAGCGCACCGGGCTGGCCCGCCGCGCCAAGCGGCTGGTGGTCTTCGACGTGGACTCCACGCTCATCCAGGGCGAGGTCATCGAGATGCTGGCCGCGCGGGCCGGCTGCGAGCAGGAGGTCCGCGAGGTCACCGAGCGGGCCATGCGCGGCGAGCTGGACTTCGCCGAGTCGCTGCGGCAGCGGGTCGCCGTGCTGGAGGGCCTACCCGCCTCGGTGCTCGACGACGTCGCCTCGGAGCTCGAACTCACCCCCGGCGCCCGGACCACCATCCGCACGCTGCGCCGCCTGGGCTTCCACACGGGCGTCGTCTCCGGTGGGTTCACCCAGATCATCGACCAGCTGGTGGACGAGCTCGGGCTGGACTTCAGCGCCGCGAACGAGCTGGAGATCGTGGACGGCAAGCTGACCGGCCGGGTCGTCGGGGAGATCGTGGACCGCCCCGGCAAGGCCAAGGCGCTGCGGCGGTTCGCCGAGTTGTTCGGGGTGCCGGCGGCGCAGTGCGTCGCGGTCGGCGACGGGGCCAACGACATCGACATGCTCACGGCCGCCGGGCTCGGGGTGGCGTTCAACGCCAAGCCCGCGCTGCGGGAGGTCGCCGACACCGCGCTGTCGTACCCGTTCCTGGACACCGTGCTGTTCGTGCTCGGCGTGACGCGTGCCGAGATCGAGACGGCGGACGCCGAGGACGGTGTGCTGCGGCGGGTACCGCTGGACGTGTGACGTCCGCGGTGGGGCGGAATATCGGTGGCCAGGAACCGGATAATCGTGGTGTGCCTGATTCCGCCGCCCTCGCCGTCCTCGACCCGCTGATCGCCCGGTACGCCTCGTGGCTGGCGCTGCCGGGGGAGACCACTGCGGACACCTCGGACGAGGACCCGGAGAACGTGGTCCTGATGCCGATGGTGCTGAGGATCGAGCGCCGCGAGCCGCCGGACCGCACGGCGCTGCTGGAAGCGGCCGCGGCGGCGGCGATCGCGGTGTGCCTTGACGAGCGCTGCAAGCCGGGCGGTGAGTGGCACGAGGCGATGCACACCTGGATCTCCGGGCGCATCCGCAAGGTGGCGCGGCGGGCGCGCGGCGCGCACTGGGAAGCGGTCCAGTCGTTGCCCGGGCACACCGTTCGGGTGGGCAACGCCGAGGTGCGGGCGTTCCTGCCGATGCGCGTGGCGGACATGCCCAAGGAGCTCAGCCGGTTGCAGATCTCCGGCAGCGAGTTGGCCGCCGACGAGCCGGGAGAGCCGGCACCGGATGCCCCGACGCTGTGGCTGAACCCCGATGTGCCGATGAGCGCCGGGAAGTCCGCGGCGCAGGTCGGGCACGCGACGATGATCCTGGCGGCGCAGCTGCACGGGGCGGGCCTGGACGCCGAGCTGGAGGGTTGGGCGGCCGACGGGTTCCGCTGCTCGGTGCGGCAGGCTGACGCGGCGACCTGGGCGTGCCTGCACCCGCGCGACGATCCGGAAACGGCTTGGCGGCAGGCACGGGTGGCGATGGTCCGCGACGCCGGTTTCACCGAGGTTGACCCGGGCACCGTCACGGTCCTGGCGCAGTGGCGCTGACCCTGGCCGTGGCCGTGGCCGTGGCCGTGGCCGTGGCCGTGGCCGTGGCCGTGGCCGCAGGCAGCTGGTCGGGAGTTGCTTCGGGTCGCTGTAGCGGCTGTTTCCGAACTCGTCGTGCGCGGCGGAACCTCAGTCGCCGTCTGGTCTCCGGGCCGACTCATGGACCAATACGCCGCCTCGGGGCCGTCGTAGCCAGAAGACGTCTGAGAACCCGCGGCGGTGCGAGCTGGTGCGAGCGGCGGGGTGGGCTAAGCGGCTGCGCCGCTTCAAAAGCCCGCCCTACCGCAACTTGGACGATCACTTCCAAAGCAGCCTCTACAGCAGCCCAAAAATGCTCACGACCGCGGAGCAGCGGGAACTGGGAGGCGGGCCGAGAACGGGCGCAGACATAGGCCGGGCCCGAGAATGTTTTGCAATCTTTCGATTGCTAGGTCTCTGGCGGCCTGATTGGTCGTCAAGGCCACTGCATCCTCGGGCCGGTCGCCGGGTTTCCCCGGTAACCATCAATTTGGCCACTGCGGCGGGATCGATACCAGGGCCTAAAGTCCCGGCTTCGCCGCGTCCAGTAGGCGTCCGCTGAGCAAGATCCAGCAGCTCAGCACAGGACCCGTGAGCGTTTTGTGGTGCCATAGCCCGGATCCACCGGTGTTGTGGTGAAAGTTTGTGCAGGCGGGGGTCGTGTCGTGGTGGGGCAGATGCCCTCTGGCCTGGGATGATTGTTCTTGCAAGAGAGACAATCGGTTCCTGGATGAGAGGGCATCTGCTGGATGCAAGCATCGCATAGTGTCGGCGCGGTGTCGGTGAGGTTCGATGATCCGAATCTCGTGTCGTGTGCGGGATTGGTGCCGGTGTTGCGGCTGGCCGAGCAGGTCGGGGTGGCTGATCTGGCTGAGCAGACGGTGAAATTGTCGCCGGATGTGGGGTCGGCGGGGGCGAATCCGGGTGTGAAGGTGTCCTCGATCGTGGCGGGGATGGCCTGTGGTGCGGACTCGTTCGAGGATCTGGGTGTGATCCGCCACGGTGGCATGTCGCGGTTGTTCGACGGGATCCGGGCGCCGTCGACGCTGGGCACGTTTCTGCGTGGGTTCACCTATGGGCATGTGGCGCAGCTGGAGAAGCTGGGCCGGATCGTGCTGGAACGCCTGGCCGGGCGGTGCGGGTTGTTGCCGGGGGCCGATGAGCTGGTGTTCGTCGATATCGACTCGAAGATCAAAGAGGTCTACGGGGCGGGGAAGCAGGGCTCGGCGTATGGGTATACGAAGGTGCGGGGCCTGAACTATCTGATGGCCACGATCTCCACCCCCGGTACGGCGCCGGTGGTGGCGGCGACCCGGATGCGGGGTGGTAACGCCAATTCCGCCCGCGGCGCGGCGTCACTGATCACCTCGGCGATCAAGACGGCCCGGGCGTGTGGTGCGACGGGGACGATCGTGGTGCGGGGTGATTCGGCGTTTTTCACCGGCCCGGTCATCGCCGCGATCCGCAAAGCCGGGGCGTATTTCTCGGTCACCGCCAAACACACCGCGACTGTGAAGGCCGCGATCGCCGGGATCGACGAGAACACATGGCAGACCGTGCGTTTCAACCGGCCGGTCTTCGACGACCGCGCCAAGCAGTGGATCTATGAGGGCGAGATCGCCGAAACGACACTGGAGGCGTTCACCAACGTCACCCAGAATCCCGGCCGTGCGGTCACCGCCCGGCTGATCGTGCGCCGCACCCGGATCACCACCACCGATGCCACCGGCGAGTTGTTCCCGGTCTGGCTTTATCACGCGATCTTCACCGACTCCCCGCACGAGCTGCTCACCGCCGAGGCCGAGCACCGCGGCCGCGCCGGGACGATCGAGCAAGTCTTCGCCGACCTCAACGACTCCGCCGCGGCCCACCTGCCCTCCGGGCAGCTCGCCGCCAACGGCGCCTGGCTGTCCCTGGCCGCGCTGACCCACAACCTGATGCGTGCCGCAGGCAGTCTCGCGTCGCAGTTCCACGCCAAAGCCCGCACCACCACCCTGCGGCGGCACCTCATCACGATCCCGGCCCGTATCGCCCGCTCCGCCCGCCGCATCGTGCTGCACCTCCCGGCCGACTGGCACTGGAAACAGGCCTTCACCAGCCTGTTCACCGCAACCCACCCCCCGCCAGCCGGGGCCTGCCCCTGACCACACCCGCCTACGGGCGCCGACCGGAGACCACAGTGGATAAGCCGGACCACCAGGCCGGCGGACTCCGCACACCCACCACCAGCATTATCGATCAACACCCCCAAGACCTTGATCAACAACCCACGCCAAAACCAACTCGGTGGATCCGGGCATAGCGCCCAAAAGTACTCACGGGTCCTGTGCTGACCGGGTAGCCGAACGAAGTCAGTCGTCGCCGACGCCGCGGGCCGCGAGGGCTTCGCCGAGTTCGTCGGAGTGGCGCAGGGTGCGGACCAGGAACGGCACCGCGAAGGCCGGGAAGGAGCGCTCCGCGTTTCGGGCTCGTTGCGCTTCGCGCACCTGCGTCGCGATCGTCGAGAGCGCCGCCACCGCTTGGAGCGTCAGGCCCACCAGCAGACCGATCCGTTCCGGCCGGACGCCGAAGCGCCGCAGCGGGCCCAGCCCGCGCTCCACGGCGGTGACCAGGTCGTCGACCCTGGTGGTCAGGGTGAAGAGGTTCGCGGCGGCGAGCGCGCCGAGCAGCCGCAGGCACACCACCGCGGCGCTGTCGAGGCCGAGCATCCACCACTGCAGCAGGAAAACCACCAGCAGCAGCGGGATCAGCAACCGCACCGCATGCCAGCAGCGGCGCGGTGGGATCCGGCCGACCAGGTACGCGACCGCGACGCCGAGCACGCACCCGGCCAGCGCGAGCGGCGAGTGCAGCACGAACGTCGTCACTGCGAAAGCCAGCAGTGCCAAGAACTTCCAGCCGGCCCCGAGCCGGTGCAGGGGACTGCTCCCGGGTTCGTACAGGCCGAGCGGGCTCACTTGATCAGCTCCCGGTAGTACGGGATGGCCGCGGCCGGTTCGTCGTCGGCGACAACCTTGCCCGCGTCGAGCACCACCACCCGGTCGAAGTCGTCCAGCAGGTCCAGGTCGTGGGTGACCAGCACGACCTGCTGCCGCAGCCCGCCGAGGACGTCGACGAAGTGCCGCTTGTTGCGCAGGTCGAGCAGCGTCGTCGGCTCGTCGCAGACCAGCACGTCCGGCTCCAGCACCAGCATCGAGCACAGCGCCAGCAGTTGTTTCTGTCCGCCCGAAAGCTGGTGCGCCGGGTGGTCGGCGTAGCCCTCCAGCCCGTGCTGCGCCAGCACCTCCGCGGCCCGGCGCTGCCGCTCCGCCTTGGAAAGGCCCTGCCTGCGCAGCGAAAACGCGACGTCTTCGCCCGCGGTGGGCATCACGATCTGGCTGTCCGGGTTGGTGAAGATGAACCCCACGCGTCGTCGCACCGCCCGGCCGTCGCGCACCGGATCCACCCCGTCGACCAGCACCCGGCCGCGGCTGGGGTGCACCAGGCCGTTGATCATCCGAGCCAGGGTGGACTTGCCCGAGCCATTCGCCCCGACGAACGCGACGCGCCGCTCGACCAGCCGCAGGTCCACCCCGTCCAGCACGGTGCGTTCGTCGTAGCTGTGCCCGACTTCCTCGAACTCGATCAACCCACTCGCTCCCACATCGTGGCCACGCCCAGCCCGCCGCCCGAGGACAGCGCCGCCAGGCCGATGCGCGGCCCGTCCGCCCGCACCATCCGGCTGAACAACCGCACCACCAGCACCGCGCCGGAGGCGCCCCAGGGGTGGCCGAGCGCAATGGCGCCGCCGTCGGGGCTGACCAGCTGCTCGTCGATGCCCGCGGCGTCCAGGCAGGCAAGAGTCTGCCCGGCGAAGGCCTCGTTGAACTCGACGACTCCCGGGGTGTGCCGGTTGAGCAGCTCCTGCATGGCGGGCACCGCGCCCAGGCCGAGTCGGTTCGGATCGACTCCCGAGGTGCGCCAGTCCAGCAGCCGCAGCCCCGGAACGCCGAGCCGGCGGCGCTGCTCCTCGGTGGTGATCAGCACGGCGGCCGCCGCGTCGTTGATCCCGCATGAGTTCGCCGCGGTCGCGGTCCCGTCCGGGGTGAACGCGGGCCGGAAACGGGCCAGGCGTTCGGCCGTGAAACCCTCGCGCGGCCGCTCATCCGCTGCGGTGCTCCCGATCTGCACCAGCTCAGCGTCGAAGCGCCCCGCTCGTTGCGCGGCGATGGCGCGTTCGTGGCTGCGGGCGGCGAAAACGTCTTGGCGTTGCCGCGAAATCCCGGCTTCGGACGCCACGAGGTCCGCCGCCGAGCCCATGTCCGGGTCGCCGATCTCGGCCGGTGCGAACGGCGCACGGCTGTAGAAGCGGGGCGGTTCGGTCGCCGAGCGCGGTCGCCATGCCCGCCACGGCGCGGACGACGGGCTCTCGACACCGCCGGCGATGAACCAGTCCCCGGCTCCGCCGCGGATCACCGCCGCAGCGGTGGTGATCGCGGTCAGCCCGCTCGCGCACTGCCGATCGATCGTCATGCCCGGTGTGGCCTCGCCCAACCCGGCGCGCAACGCCGCCACCCGAGCAGGATTCCCACCGGGGCCGAGGACGTTGCCGAGCAGCACATCGTCCACTGTGTCCACACCGGCATCGTCGAGAACAGCGCGCAACACGGGCGCGGCGAGCCGGTCGACGGGCACGTGGCGCAGCAGCCCACCAGCCTCGCCGATCGGAGTGCGGCGCGCCGCGATCACGACAGGAGTCCGGTTCACAACGCCTCCGTGCGAAGGGTTCCGGCGCGCAGGCGCTCCGCGATCACGGCGCGCGCCGGTTTGCCGGACGCCGTTCGGGGCAGGTCGTGCACGTGCACTGCCAGCCAGCGCCGGGGGCGCTTCGCCGGGTCCAGCGCTCCTCGGACCCTCGCCCGCAGCTCGCGCAGGGACGGCGGGGCGACCGGGTCGATCTCGACGACCGCCGTGACGAGCTCGCCGAACCTCGGATGCGGGGTTGCGCAAACCAGCACGTCAAACACGCCTTCGGCGCCGCGCAGCACCGACTCGACCTCCTCCGCGCCGACGATCCGGGCACCGGTGTTGATCGCCGACCCGGCGCGACCGAGAACGTCCAGCGAACCGTCGGAGTGCAGTGCCGCGCGGTCGCCGACCGTCGACCAGCCGTCCTCCGTCGCCGCTGGCACGATCTCGCCGCCGCGGAGGTAGCCGTCGAAGACCAGCTCGGAGCGCACCCACAGTTCCCCGACGCCGTCGACGGGATCGCGCACTTCCACGTCGACCACAGGCCGCAGCGGACCACCCCGCCGAACCGCGATCAGCGAATGCTCCGCCGACCCGTAGTACTCGACGAGCTCGCACCCGGGAAGTACCTTGTCGAGCCGTTCCTCCAACGCTTCGTCGACCTTCGCCCCACCGCAAACCACTGTGCGCAAACCGCATTCGGCCCGCAAGACCGGATCGCGCTCCAAAGTGGACAAGAGCGCCGACAGCATCGCCGGCACGAGGTGGACGGCGGTGGCCCGCTGCGAAGCGTCGGCGGCGTCGGCCGCGGACCACTTGTCCAACAGCTCCACCTCTGCACCCGAATGCAGCGCGTGCAGCGCGCCGAAGAGGAACAACGATGAACCCAGCGGCCCGGGCACCAACACGCGATCCCGAGCGGCCAACGGCAGGTCGAGCGCGGCGAAGCTGCGAAGCCACGACCGCCGCGACCGGATCAGCACCTTCGGAGAGCCGCTGCTCCCGGAGGTGGTGGGCAGGTAGAAGTGCGTGAGCTCGCTGCCGGCGGGCATTGAGCATGCGGCGCGAACGGTCCGTTCGCCTTCGTCGGCGGCGTGTCCGGGCCACTCGTCCAGGCTCAGCACCAGGTCTGGGCGGGCGTCGGCGAGGACCGCTGCGCGGTCGCCGTCGGTCCAGGCGGGTTCGAGGAGCAGGGTCGCGCAGCCCGCGAGATCCGCGCCCAGGAAGTGGATCAAGCGCGTCAGCGCGTTGCCGCCGTCGAAGGCGACCCGGGAGCCGGGCGGTAGGAGCTGCGCAGCGCGGGTGGCCCGCGCGAGCAGCTCCTGGGGATCCAGCGCGGTTCCGGCGTGCGAGACGCGCGAAGCGGGGGAGCGGCCGAGGATCGGTAGCACGCTCAGCCCTCGGCGGTGGCGCGGCGCGCCGAGCCGGTCAGGGTTGCCGGGACGGCGCGGTGCACCGCGATGGCGACGAGCGAGACGGCGACGAGCTTCACGGCGTCGCCGGGGAGGAACACCAGCGACTGCAGGGCGGCAGTACGCAGGTCGCCGATGACCAGGCCCCAGTACGGGATGCCGATCAGGTAGTCCACGGCGACACCGGCGACGTTGGCCGCGAGCAGCACGAACAGTCCGGGCTTGGGCAGGCTGCGCTGCACGATCAGGCCGACGACGACAGCCGCCGCCACCCAGCCGACCACGAATCCACCGCTGGGCCCGATGAACGGCGCAATGCCGCCGCGGCCACCGGACAGCAGGGGGAGGCCGATCGCGACCAGGGCGAGGAACAGGAGCGTGGCCGCACTGCCTCGGCGGGCGCCCAGGATGCTGCCGGCCAGCAGCGGTCCGGCGTTCTGCAGCACAACCGGTACCGCCGCGCCGCCGAGGTAGAAGCCGGGGAAGATCCCGAGTACGGCGATGAATGCGGCGAAGACCACAGTCCTGGCCAGGTTCGCGGCGGGCGCAGCTTGGCGTGGTGCGGACACAGCGTCTCCCTAGCGGTAGATCGACAACGTGGTCGGTCGGTGGCATTGCCGGACCGGCGACCCGTGCCGCGCCCGACGAGACCGCTTCCGGCCTGTCGGAAAGCCTCCGCGACCAGCGGTTCTCGTCGAATCGGGCGCCCTCGGCGCGACCCGATCGGCGCGGCGAGCTCAACCTACCCGCCAACCCCGCCGAAACATAAAGCCCAGCGCCGAGTTGTCGATCACCTACAAACCAGCCACCTCGATCCCGGCTGCCAGGGTGGCCCGGCGTTTCGCCCGGTGGGAGTCCGTGAGTGCGGTTCGTGCTGCGGAGGCCGTTCCCGGGAACTCGTCCTGCCTGGCGGTCCCGTTGGTCGCCCTTGCGGGAGTGGTCTGGTTCTGCCTCGCCAACCGGTGTGCAGCGAACGGCCTGTTCGCCTCGGTAGGAGCCTGTTGCAAAATTACGCCCACCACGGACCGTAACCGATCGATCACGGCTGAGATGGCCACTGGCGGACAAACGGCGGCGATCGAGACTGATTTGGTACTTCGGTTCAGCCGTTTTCGCCGAAAACGCAACAGGCTCGTAGGCGGCACGAACGGTCCGTTCGCTCCACACCAGCACCTCCCCAAACGGCCTCCACTGCACCGCGAAGCACTCGCGGCCACGTGAGCAGCGGAAACCGGTCGTCAGAGCTGGGCGTGGAGGTCGGCGATCTGTTGTTGGAAAGAGCGGCGGAGGTCGCGGCGATCGGTGCCGTCGAGCGACGCCGCGTCGACCGCCGCGAGGCAGAGGTCGATCGCGCCGTCCACGTCCAGGCCTAACGCGGTGACCGCACCGATGTAGACCTCGCCGGGGTCTGCGCCGTGCATCGCCGGATCGTCGCTGTGCAGGCTCACCGGTAGCCCGGCGTCGATCATCGCGCGGATGTTCTCGCGGCGCTTCGGCAATCGCGCCCGGCTCGCAGACCGTGAACGGCACCGCCGCGTCCCGGCACCTGGCCAGCGCCGCCGGGTCGGCCAGCAGGTTGTAGCCGTGGTCCAGCCGGTCGCAGTGCAGCAGATTCAGCGCCGTCAGCGCGTTGGCCGGCGGACCGCCGTCCAAGCCCGCGTAGTCCTCGCAGACGTGCGCGGTTCGGTGCAGCCCGGCGTCCTCTGCGAGTCGGTACGCCTCGGCGAAGTTCTCCGGCGGCCCGCTGGGCTCCGCGGCGTCCAGTCCGATGCCGATGACCTCGTCGCGGCGCAGCACGTTGCGCACCATGTCGACAGCGACGGCCGGCGATTCCATGCGGTTGATCGACGGGATGAGTTGGCAGCGCACCCCGAAGTCCTGCTCGGCCTGCCGGATGCCGTCGGTCAACCCGTCGACCTGGCCCGGGTAGGCCGCCCCGCCGCAGTAGTGGTCGATGGGTTGGACAACGTCTCCCGGTACTGGACGTTGCCCGCCAGGTGTAGCCCTCCCGGAGCGTCGCGCAGGCCGCCTGCGCGAAGTCCTCGCGGGTCAGCATGGCCTCCGCGACCTGCGTGTACCGCTCGATGAACTCGTAGAACCGGCCGAAGTCGTAGAGCGACTCCGGCCAGACGCGGGCAGCGCGACTCCGTTGCGGACGGCGATCTCCCAGGCCGTTTCGGCCGGGATGGCACCCACCAGGTGGCAGTGCAGCTCCGCCTTCGGCAGGCGGCGCAAGAAGTCCTCGAACGAGATCACGACGCTCCAAATCTCGCTTCCGTGCCGTCCCCGACCAGAGATTCCCGCAATTTCAATGGAAATCGGACCTCCGATTTCAATTGAAATTGCGGCTCCGCTAGACCGCCGCTAGACCGCCGCTAGACCGCCGCTAGACCGCCGCTAGACCGCCGCTAGACCTCCGCGGCGGCGGAGGACAGCCGCCGCAGGGCCCCGCGGACGACCTCCGGGTCGTGGGTGGTCCAGAACGGCGGCAGCGAGGCGCGCAGGAAACCGCCGTAGCGGGCGGTGGCCAGCCTGGGGTCCAGCACCGCGATCACGCCGCGATCGTTCGGCGCGCGCAGCAGCCGGCCGGCGCCCTGCGCCAGCAGCAGGGCGGCGTGCGTGCCCGCAACCGTGATGAACCCGTTCCCGCCGCGTTCGGACACCGCTTTCTGCCGGGCCGAGGCGAGCGGATCGTCAGGGCGCGGGAACGGGATCCGGTCCATCACGACCAGCTGCAGCGAGTCGCCGGGTACGTCCACGCCCTGCCACAGCGACAGGGTGCCGAACAGCGAGGTCTCCGGGTCTTCGGCGAACCTGCGGACCAAGAGCGCGGTCGAGTCGTCCCCCTGGCACAGCACCGGCGTGCTGAGCCGCTCGCGCAGCTCTTCCGACGCCTGCTTGGCCGCGCGCATCGACGAGAACAGCCCGAGCGTGCGCCCGCCGGCTGCCTGCACCAGCTCGGTCAGCTCATCCAGGTACTGCGGTGGCAGCCCGTCGCGGCCTGGCGGCGGCAGGTGCTTGGCGATGTAGAGGATGCCGCTGCGCTGGTGTTCGAACGGAGAACCCACGTCCAGCCCGGTCCACTTGGGATCGCTGGTGTCGGAGGGTACCTCCTTCGCGGTGGCCATCCCGGAGACAGGCCGGGACTGCTGCTGTGGCGGCAGGCCCCACTGCCGGGCCAGTGTGTCGAACGAGCCGCCGAGCGCGAGCGTCGCCGACGTCAGGACCGTGGTGCGCTGCCCGAAGAGCCGTTCCCGTAGCAGCGCGCCGACCCCCAGCGGCGCGACCCGCACGGTCGGTGGGCGGTTCGGCTCCGCCGACACCCACACGACGTCGAACTGCTTCTCGTCGTCGAAGGCCTCCAGCAGCCGGACCGCGGTGTCGTGGACCTCTTCGGTGACCGCGTGCGCGAGCTTGCGCGCCGTGCTGCCCTCGGCGTCTTCCTTTCGTTCCGGGCCGAGGGCGTTGATGCAGGCCCACGCGGCGTCGCGGGTCACAGTCAGGGCGCCGCCCAGGTCCTGCGGGAGTTCTTCCAGCCGACCGGGATTCGCCGACTGCAGCACCAGATCGAGCCCCTCGGCGGCCTCGTTGAGCCGGTCGGCGACCTCTTCGTCGATGGCCCGCCCGCAGCGCCGCGCGGCGATCCGCACCGCGCCCGCCGTCAGCTCGCTGGTGGCCGCCGAGGTCACCCGGTCCACCAGGTCGTGCGCCTCGTCGACCAGGACGACGTCGTGCTCGGGAAGCACCGGCCGGTCGTCCAGGGCGTCGATGGCCAGCAGCGCGTGGTTCGTCACGACGATGTCCGCGCGCCCGGCCTCGGCCCTGGCGCGTTCGGCGAAGCAGTCGATGCCCACTGGGCAGCGGTGCACGCCGAGGCATTCCTTGGCGGTGACCGACATCTGCCGCCACGCCTGGTCGGTGACGCCGGGCACGAGCTCGTCGCGGTCGCCGGTCTCGGTTTCGGTGGCCCACTCCCGGATCCGCTTGACCTGCCGCTCCAGCGCGGACGCGGCGAAGGCGTCGAACAGCGCGCCGTCGTCGGGCTCTTCGGGAGCGTTGCCGTGCACGCGGTTCAGGCACAGGTAGTTGCGGCGGCCCTTGAGGATCGCGAACGTCGGCGGCCGGCCGATCGCGTCGGCGAGCGCGGCGGACAGCCGGGGGAGATCCCGGTCGACGAGCTGGCGCTGCAGGGCGATGGTCGCGGTCGAGACGACCACGGAGGTGCCTTCGGCGACGGCGTGCCGGATCGCCGGTACCAGGTACGCCAGCGATTTCCCGGTGCCGGTGCCGGCCTGCACGGCCAGATGTTCGCCAGAGCCGATGGAGTGCTCGACGGCTTGGGCCATCCGGGCCTGGCCCTCGCGAGGCACGCCGCCGACCGCCCCGATCGCGATCTCCAGCAGGGTCGCGAGGTCCGGGATGTCCTGTTTGGGCTTGGCGGTCAGCGGGAGTTCCGGCGCGTCCCGCTTGCCCACCTTGGCGAGGTCGGCGGCGATCTCCGGTGGCAGCTCGTCGTCTTCGTCGGGCTCGAACGCAACCGGGTCGGACCATCGCGGGACAGAGGTGGGCACGAGAAGAAACTACCGCGCACCCCTGTCCACGAGCCCCGATGCCCCGGCGAACCGCGCGCTGCTGCATGCGCGGTTCGCCGGGGGCGCGGCGGGGCAGTCGTGGTCCGGGAACAACTGCAGCATCGTGGTGAGGCAATTCCGCGGAGTTCGTAGCGTCGCGCGAGTTTTTCGAAGACTCTCGGGAATTCGCCGCAGGCCGTGCACCACCCGACCCACCTCGTCCTCGAGCACCTCGACGGCCGGTGAACTCCGCAGCTCCCCCCGCACGCCGAGGTAGCTCGTGCTCGGCCAGTTCCGCGGCCATGCCCTCGCTCGGTCTCCCCGATGGCGCCGCCTGGTCCCTGGCCAGCGGAAACGCGGCTACCGGACCACCGGTTCGCCGATGAGGTTCACGCCCTCGGAGTCCAGCTCCGACAGCGCCGCGTCGACCGTTTCGCGGGACACACCTGCCGTCAGCTCCAGCAGCACCGTGGTCTCCAGGCCGGATCGGACCGCGTCGAGCGCCGTGGCGCGGACGCAGTGGTCGGTGGCGATGCCCACGACGTCGACCCGGCGGACGCCGTGGTCGGCGAGCCAGTCGCGCAGCGGCCGGTCCCGGAAGTCGATGCCCTCGAAACCGGAGTAGCCGTCGCTGTACTGGCCCTTCGAGAACACCGCCTCCACCGGGCCCACGTCCAGCTCGGGGTGGAACGCCGCGCCGGGGGTGCCCGCCACGCAGTGCCGCGGCCAGGAGCGGACGAAGTCCGGCTCGTCGCTGAAGTGGGCACCGGGATCGATGTGGTAGTCGCGGGTTGCCACCACGTGGTCGTGGTCGAACCCCGCGAGGTACCGCGAGATCTCCGTCGCCACGCCCGCGCCGCCGGCCACCGCGAGCGATCCGCCCTCGCAGAAGTCGTTCTGCACGTCCACGATGATCAAAGCCTTGGTCATCACGACCCCCTCGCCGCCGTTACCGCAATTCTGAAGCGCCACCGGGCCCCGCGGGAAGCGCCGGGCTCAGGCCTCGTGGAAGACCGTCGGAATGGCCGGTTCGCCGTGCGAGAGCTTGAGCCCCTCCCACGGCAGGGTCACCAGCGCGTGCCGCAGCCGTTGCCGGTCGTTCTCCAGCGTCGGCACGTCGTCGACCCGCTTCCCGTCGCGGATCAGCGGGATCTGCAGGAAGCGGTCGTGCGGCCCGAGCACCGGCTCGGCGGCGCCCGGTGCGATCTGGAAGATGACCTCCTCCACCGCGGTACCGGTTTCCTTGTGCCGCCGCACCGCCGCCTTGCGGCCGCCGCGCGACGTCTTGTGCGAGCTCCGCTTCGCGACCGGGCGGCCCTCGACCTCCACTAGCTTGTAGACCATCTCGGCGGTCGGCGCGCCGGAGCCGGTGACCAGCGCGGTGCCCACCCCGTAGCCGTCGACCGGTTCGGCGCGCAGCGAGGCGATGGCGTACTCGTCGAGGTCGCCGGAGACGACGATCCGGGTACCCGTCGCGCCGAGCCGGTCGAGCTGGTCGCGGGCCTGCCGGGCGAGCACGCCGACGTCGCCGGAGTCGATCCGGACCGCGCCAAGGCCGGTCCCGGCGACCTCCACCGCCAGCTCGATGCCGCGGGTGATGTCGTAGGTGTCGACCAGCAGCGTCGTGTCGGTGCCGAGCGAGGCGATCTGGGATTCGAAGGCGGCGCGCTCGGAGTCGTGCAGCAGGGTGAACGCGTGCGCCACGGTGCCCGCGGTCGGGATGCCGTAGCGGCGGCCCGCCTCCAGGTTCGAGGTGGCGGTGAAACCGGCGAGGTAGGCGATCCGCGCCGCCGCCACGGCCGACTCCTCGTGGGTGCGCCGCGAGCCCATCTCGATCATCCGGCGACCGTTGGCCGCCGACACCATCCGCGCCGCCGCGGCCGCGATCGCGCTGTCGTGGTTGAGGATCGACAGGATCAGCGTCTCCAGCACCACGGCCTCGGCGAACGTGCCGCGCACGGTCAGCAGCGGCGAGCCGGGGAAGAACAGCTCGCCCTCGGGGTAGCCGTCGACCTGCCCCTGGAACTGGTAGCCGCGCAGCCACTTCAGGGTCGCGTCATCCACGACGCGGGTGGCGGCGAGCTGTTCGAGTTCCGGCTCGCCGAACCGGAAGTTCTCGATCGCGTCCAGCATCCGGCCGGTGCCGCCGTTGACCCCGTAGCGCCGGCCGTCCGGCAGGCGCCGGGTGAACACCTCGAAGGTGCACGGGCGGAGCGCGGTGCCGTCCCGCAGCGCGCTGGCGAGCATCGTCAGCTCGTACTGGTCCGTCAGCAGCGCAGTGCTGCCCGTCGGAGAGCTCATGCCGCTGAGACTAAATAGTGCCGGCCGGGGTGCGCTTGGGTGGTCACCTGGAGGAACACCGGATTCGGGGTTCCCGGAGTCGCGCGTGGTCGAATGCCGCTCGCCGGACACACGGGTGCCGGGTGGCGGAAGTGGCGCAAATCCAGTGCGTGTGTCGGGTTTGCCCGTGCGGTCGACACTGCTGTGACGGCAGCGTGCGACGATGGAGGCATGACCTCGCCCGCTGAAATCGAGCGCGCGCAACTCGAACCGGACGCATTCGGTACCGAGGACAAGCCGTGGGTGACCGTGGTGTGGAACGACCCGGTCAACCTGATGTCCTACGTGACCCACGTGCTCCAGAAGATCTTCGGCTACACCCGGGATCACGCGACGAAGTTGATGCTGGACGTGCACCACAAGGGCAAGGCGGTGGTGTCCTCGGGCTCCAAGGAGAAGGTCGAGGGCGACGTGGCGAAGCTGCACGCCGCCGGCCTGTGGGCGACGATGCAGAAGGATTCCTGAGTGGAAGGCTGGACCCGCAAGAACGGTCATGTGCAGGCCGAGCTGTCGCAGCAGGAAGCCGCGGTCATCCGGGGTCTGGTGGGGCAGATCAAGGACATGCTCGCCGCCCGGTCCGACGAGGCGCCCAAGGACGAGCTGGCAGAGCTGACCGGCATCCGCACCGGGCCGACGACGCCGCCCGAGGACCGCGTGCTGGCGCGGCTCCTGCCGGACTTCTACCGGCGCGACCCGATCACCGGCGAGACCGACGAGGAAGAGTCGGACGCAGCCGGGGCGATGCGGTCGCTGCACGAGCCGGGGCTGCTGGAGGCCAAGACCGGGGTGGCCGCGCTGGTGCTGGAGACCTGCCCACCTCAGGGCGGCCGGATCAAGCTGACCGGCGAGCAGGCCGACGGCTGGCTGGCGGCGCTCAACGACGTCCGGCTGGCGCTGGGCACGGCGCTGGACGTGGCGGAGGACATGCCGGACGAGCCGCCCGACGACGACATGCGCCGCGAGCACCTTGGCGTGTACCAGTGGCTCACCTGGGTCCAAGACAGCCTCGTCGGCGCTTTGGTGGCCTGAAAAGGTATTCCAGACTCAAATTGCGGGGCGGAGCGAACGGACTGTTCACGCCGATAGACGGCACGAACGGTCCGTTCGCTCCTTCCGCTCGACGTGGGTCCTGAGGTTCGGCTACCCGCGCAGCCACGCAAAACGAGTTTGGAACACCTGCATTCAGCCGTGGAGGTCGCGGTAGGCGCGTTCGGCGCCGGGGTGCAGCGGTACCGCGCCGGTACCGATCAGGTTGCGGACGTCCAGGAACTGGGTGCCCACCGTTTCCCGTGGGACCAGGAACGGCGCGCGGAGCACCAGGATCCGGGCCACCGCTTCGGCCAGGTCCACGGGAAGTTCCGGGGTGCAAGCCAGGATGTTGGGCACCCCGACCGTGGGGACTCCGCCGGTGTGCCGGTAAGCGCGGGGCGGCACCACGACCGGCTCGCACATCGGACCGCAGCCGGCCGCCGTCGTGTCCAGCGGCAGCAGGCGGATGCCGACCCGGTCGTCGAGCGTCTTGAGCACCGGCGTCGGGAGGCCGCCGGACCACAGCAGCGCGTCGATCCGCCGGCGCTCCAACGCCGCGATCGCGTCTTCGAGCGGCAGCGCTTCGCTGTGCACCCCGCGGTGCTTCGCGAGCAGGTGGGCCCCGAGCATCGCGGTACCGGACTTCGGGGCACCGATCGAAACCCTGCGTCCGGCCAGCTCATCGATGCTGTGCACGGCGCTGTCGGCCAGCACGACCAGCTGCGTGTAGTTCTCGTAAACCCGGCCCAAGGCGCGCAGCGGAATCCGCGGGCCGAGGTCGCCGTTCTGCGCCGCCGCGGCGGTGTGGGCGAGCACCATGCCGAGATCGGCCTGCCCGTCGCGCAACAATTCGACGTTCGCGACGCTGCCCTGGCTGCTCGACACCGCCATCCGCAGGCCCGGCACGGTTGCCGGCACCTCGGCGGCCAACTGCCTGGCGAAGGCGGTGTAGAACCCGCCGGGCTCGCCGGCGGCGATGCGGAGCGTTCGCTCGGGCGTCTGCCCGGTGCAGGCGCTGAGCAGCCCGGCGCCGGCGAGCGCGAGCAGGGCTCGGCGGCGCATCACGCGTCCTCCCGAGACGGCAGTTCCAGTCGAACCGACAGGCCGTGCGGCTGGGCGGGTTCGATGCGCAGCGAGCCATCGCGAGCTGTCACCAGGCGGTCGGCGATCGCCAGCCCGAGCCCGGAACCGCGACTGCCGCGATGCCGCCCGGCGCGCCAGAAGCGCCGCGCGGCGAGGGATATCTCCTTGCCGGACAGCCCCGGGCCGGTGTCGCTGACGGTGAGCGCGCAGCTGCCGGGGCCGACCTCACAGGTCACCGAGACGGTCGCCCCCTGTCCGGCGTACTTGATGGCGTTGTCCAGCAGGATGTCGAGGACTTGGGCGAGGTCGTCCGCCGGGAGGTCCGCCTCGGCTGGGTCCAGCCGGGCCTCTGCCAACCGGATCCCGGCCGCCTCGGCAGCGGATCGCCACGCCTCGATCCGGTCGGCCACCACGATGTCCACCTCGCAGGGTTCCACTGCGGACTCCGCGGGTTCGCGGTCGGCGGTGGCCAGGTCCAGCAGCCGGTCCAGCAGCGACTCCAAGCGGTCCACCTCGTCCAGCGTCGACCGGTAGTTCTGCGTACCTTCCGGCGTGATCCGCCGTTCCAGCGCGTCGACCCGCAGGCGCAGCGCGGCCATCGGGTTGCGCAGCTGGTGCGACGCGTCCGCGACGAGCCGCCGCTGCTGCTCCTCGGCGTCCGCGACCGCCTCCGACATCCGGTTGAACGACACCGCCAGTTCCCGCAGCTCCGGCGGGCCGGCGTCCTCCGGTACCCGCGAGCGGCGCGAACCGGCGCCCACCGCCCGCACCCCGGCCCGCAGCTCCGCCAGCGGCCGCAGGATCCACCGGCCCAGCACCAGCGCCAGTAGCCCGCACACCGCCAGCGCGCTCAGCGCGCCCGCCGCGATCAGCGCCCACCGCCCGGCGATGTCCTGCGTCGCGTGCTGCACCGAGGCGCGCAGGACGATCGCACCGGTCACTCGCATGCCGTCGCCGACCGGCCGGTACCGCACCAGCTCTCCCCCGGACCACGGCCGGAGCCACGGCACCGGCCCCGCCAGCTCGTTACGCAGCGCCTTGTCGATCGACTCGGCCACCTCGGCGGCGCGCATCCCGCCTGTTTCCACCACCGGCGCGCGGTTCGCGTCGACCACCACGAGCGGCTCGCCGTAGAGCTCGGTGTAGCGGCCGGCCTCGGCGATCAGCTGGGTGGTGTCGCCGGTGCTGAAGGCGTGGTCGGCGAGCGCGGCGAACCGGTCCAGGTCGGCGGTGCGGGCCAGCACCAGCTGCTGCGTCCGCTCCGCGGCGGTGGCGCGCAGCAGCGGAGCGGCGAACCCGGCGACCGCGAGGACCGAGAAGGTGAGCAGCACCAACAACAGTCGCTTGCGCATCAGCTTTCACGCCGTCCAGGAGATTCCACTTGGTCAACCGTACTTTCCGTGCCGACTGGACCGAGCGGCGGTTTCCCGCAGGTCCGGGGCCGTGAGTCTGCTGGGTCGCCATCGCTGCCCAAAAGTCTCACGGCCCCGTGAGCAGCGGTTTCAGTCCCCGAAGCGGTAGCCGAATCCGCGGATCGTCACCAGCAGTTCGGGGCGGGCGAGTTTGGCGCGCAGCTGCGCGATGTGCACGTCCAGGGATCGGGAGACCGCCAGGTAGGCGTCGCCCCAGACCTCGTCCATCAGGCGCTGCCGGCTGACCGCGCTGCCCGCCTCGCCCGCCAGCACCGCGAGCACGTCGAACTCCTTCGGCGTCAGCTCCACATCGCGGCCGTCGACCCGCACCCGGCGGGTCCGCAGTTCGACGTGCACGTCGCCGACCTGGATCTCGTCGGCGGCCGCGCCCGGCAGGCGACCGCGCCGGGCCACCGCCTCGATCCGGGCCAGCAGCTCCGCCATCCGCACCGGCTTGACCAGGTAGTCGTCCGCGCCGGAGCGCAGGCCGCGGACGACCATGCGCTCCTCGCCGCGGGCGGTCAGCACCACAACCGGGATCGGCCCGATCCGGCGGAGCTTCCGCAGCACGTCGAGGCCGTCGGCGTCCGGCAGGCCCAGGTCGAGCAGCACCAGGTCGTGCTCCCGGTGGCGGGTCAGCGCGTCGGCGCCGCGGGACACCCGGGTGGGCCGGTGGCCGTGCGCGGCGAGGACTTCGACGAGCGCGTTCGCCACGCCGTCGTCGTCCTCGACGAGAAGCACGCGCACCGGCCACCTCCGAAACCCCGCTCAGAGTACGGCCATGCGCCGGGTCACCGGTCGAGGTGGGAGTCCTTCGAGGTCTCGCGCATCCGCAGGTACACCAGAAGCGAGATCAGCACGCAGCCCGAGACGTACCAGAAGTACACCTGCTCTACGCCAGCCTGCTTCAGCCACAGCGCGAGGGGCTCCGACCAGCCGCCGAAGATCGCCACCGTCAGCGCGTACGGCAGGCCGACGCCGAGCGCGCGGATGTTGGCCGGGAACAGTTCTGCCTTCACGATCGCGTTGATCGAGGTGTAGCCGGTGACGATCACCAGACCGGCCAACATCAGCCCGAACGCAGCCGCCGGGTTCTTGGTCGAGCCGAGCAGCGTCATGATCGGCACGGTCAGCACGGTGCCACCGACCCCGAAGGCCAGCAGCAGCGAGCGGCGGCCGATGCGGTCCGACAGCGCGCCCGCCAGCGGCTGCAGGCACAGGAACACCAGCAGCGCCAGGAAGTTGATCCAGGCGACGGTGCCCTTTTCGATGCCCGAGGTGGCCACCATGTACTTCTGCAGGTACGTCGTGTACGTGTAGAACGCCACGGTGCCGCCGAGGGTCAGCCCGACGACGAGCAGGCACTCCTTGGGGTACTGCAGCAGCGCCTTCAAGGTGCCGCGCGACTCGGTGCCCCCCGCGGCGGCCTTGTAGCTATCGGTTTCGTCCATGCCCCGGCGCAGCCACATCACGATCACCGCGCCGATCGCGCCGATCACGAACGGGATCCGCCAGCCCCACGACTCCATCTGGTCATTGCTGAGCACCTGGAGCAGCACGATCTGCACGCCCAGCGCGGTGAGCTGTCCGGCGACGAGCGTCACGTACTGGAAGCTGGAGTAGAAGCCGCGCTTGCCCGCGGAGGCCACCTCGGACAGGTACGTCGCCGACGTCGCGTACTCGCCGCCCACGGAGAGTCCCTGCACCAACCGGGCGAGCATTAGCAGCAGCGGGGCGCCGAGGCCGATGGTGTTGTAGCCCGGGGTCAGCGCGATCAACAGCGAGCCGCAGGCCATCAGCGTCACCGAGAAGGTCAGCGCGGCACGGCGGCCGAAGCGGTCCGCGTAGCGGCCGAGCAGCCAGCCGCCGAGGGGGCGCATCAGGAAGCCGACGGCGAACACGGCCGCGGTGTTGAGCAGTTGGGCGGTCAGGTCGCCCTTCGGGAAGAACGCCGCCGCGAAGTACACGCTGAACGCGGTGTAGGCGTACCAGTCGTACCACTCGATCAAGTTGCCGATCGAGCCGCGAATGACGTTGGCGACCACCCTGCGCTCGCCGCCGGAGCGAGCCGCATCGTCGCGGCTGTGCACCTCAGTTGACATCCATCCTCCTCATAGTGAACGGACTCACAGTGCGGAGGCGGCGGGGCGACAACAAGAACGGCGGCGATTCCTTTACGTCTGGTTAACGTGATGCCAGCGTGAATGACGACGATGTGCGGTTGGTACGTGACTCGTGAGTGCTTTTGGGCTGTCACAGCTGCCCGAAACACCCACGACCCCGGAAGAGAGGAGCCTGCCGGATGACCCGGTCGGGAGCGCTCGATGCGATCGTCGACGTCGACGGTGTGCAGGTCGGGCACGAGCAGCGGCTCGACGAGCACTGGGCGACCGGCACCAGCGTGGTCCTAGTGCCGGACGGGGCGACGGCGGCGGTGGACGTCCGCGGCGGCGGCCCGGGAACCAGGGAAACGGACGTGCTCGAACCGAGCCACCTGGTGCAGAAGGTGCACGGCATCGTCCTCAGCGGCGGCAGCGCCTACGGCCTCGCGGCCGCCGACGGGGTGATGCGCTGGCTCGGCGATCGGGGGCACGGCGTGCGGGTCGGTCCCGACCCGAAGCACGTGGTCCCGGTGGTGCCGGGCGCGGTGATCTTCGACGTCCCGATGGGCGACTGGGGCAACCGGCCCGACGCCGGCTTCGGCCACCGGGCCTGCGAGAACGCGATCCGCACCGAGACCCGGGAGGGCAACGTCGGCGCGGGCACCGGCGCCGTGGTCGGGACCGTCAAGGGCGGCATCGGCACGGCCAGCGCCGTGCTGGACGACGGCACCACCGTCGGCGCCCTGGTGGCGGTCAACGCCGCGGGGTCGGCGATCGACCCGGACACCGGGCTGCCGTGGATCCCGACGGCCGGGCTCCGCGCGCCCGACCCCGCCGAGGTGGAGGCGGGTCGGCGGCTGTTCGGCAAGCGCCCGGGCCGGCACGGCCCGATCGACCGGCCGCTCAACACCACGATCGGCGTGGTCGCCACCGACCTGGAGCTGTCCAAGGCCGAGTGCAGGCGGCTGGCGGTCGCCGCACAGGACGGGCTGGCCCGCGCGGTCCGGCCCGCGCACCTGCTGGTCGACGGCGACACGATGTTCGCGCTGGCCACCGGCACCGGGGCCGCCCTGCCCGCGCCGGGGGAGCAGGACTGGGCGGCGCGGCTGGACGCGGTGTGCGCGGTCGCCGCGGATGTCGTGGCGCGGGCGATCGTGCGCGGCGTGCTGGCCGCGGACCCGGTCGATGAGGTGACTTCCTACACGCGGCTCTACCCCTCGGCGCGGGAATGAATCATCGTGTACCTGCGTTTCGCCCGACGAAGCCGCACCGGTGCAAGAATTTTCCACATCGTGGGAGGCCGGTGCCTCACCTACTAGGATGGTTGCTGTGCTGGTGATCCGACGCGACCTGGTCGATGCGATGGTCGCGCATGCCCGACGGGACCACCCGGACGAGGCGTGCGGCGTGATTGCCGGCCCGGAAGGGTCGGACCGCCCGACGCGCCTGATCGAGATGATCAACGCCGAGCGCTCGCCCACCTTCTACCGGTTCGACTCCGGTGAACAGCTGAAGGTGTGGCGCGAGATGGACGCAGGCGGCGAGGAGCCGGTGGTCATCTACCACTCGCACACCTCGACCGAGGCCTACCCATCGCGCACCGACGTCTCCTACGCCTCGGAGCCCAACGCGCACTACGTGCTCGTGTCCACCCGGGACCCGAAGACCCATGAGCTGCGTTCCTACCGGATCCTCGACGGTCAGGTGACCGAAGAGCCGGTGGAGGTCGTGGAGTCGTACATGTTCGCCCACACCGGTGCCGACGAGGTTCCAGACCTCGACTGAGCCGCGGCTCGCCCACTCGTGTTCGCGTCCCGTTCCCAACGAAAGTCCTTCGTGGACAGGAGGTTCCCCATGGCAGTCAACGTTTCGATCCCGACCATCCTGCGCACCCACACCGGCGGCCAGAAGTCCGTCGAGGCCTCGGGCAACACCGTGGCCGAGGTGATCAACGACCTCGACACCAACTTCAACGGCCTGAAGGACCGCCTGGTCAAGGAAGGCAATCTGCACCGCTTCGTCAACGTCTACGTCAACGACGAGGACGTCCGCTTCGCCGGCGGTCTGGAAGCCAAGGTCGCCGACGGCGACAGCGTCACGATCCTGCCCGCCGTCGCCGGCGGCATGCGCTAAGCGCCTTCCGCGGACCCGCTTCGCGAAGCGGTGCCGGTGGCGGAACCTCAGACGCCTTCTCGATTCCGGGATCCCCGTTGCATGCCGAATACGCGGCGCTGGGTCTGTCCTCGCGAGAGGACGTCTGAGAATCCACGGCGGTGCCGATCGCGAGGTGGGCCAAGCGGCTGCGCCGTTTGGAAACAGAAGACATCCTCTGCAGGTAGAGGGCAAGGAGGAGGCGCACCGTGGCTCGTTACGACTCGTTGCTGGACGCGCTCGGTGACACCCCGCTGGTGGGGTTGCCGCACCTGTCACCGGCACCGGACGTCCGGCTGTGGGCCAAGCTGGAGGACCGCAACCCGACCGGTTCGATCAAGGACCGGGCGGCGCTGGCCATGATCGAGGCGGCCGAGAAGGAAGGCCGGCTCACCCACGGCTGCACGATCCTGGAGCCGACCTCCGGCAACACCGGGATCTCGCTGGCCATGGCCGCCAAGCTCAAGGGCTACGGCCTGGTCTGCGTGATGCCGGAGAACACCTCGGAGGAGCGCCGGCAGCTGCTGCAGGCCTACGGGACGCGGATCATCTCCTCGCCCGCGGCTGGTGGGTCGAACCAGGCGGTCGCGGTGGCCAAGGAACTGGCCCAGCAGAACCCGGACTGGGTGATGCTCTACCAGTACGGCAACCCGGCCAACGCCGACGCGCACTTCCGCACGACCGGCCCGGAGATCCTGCGGGACCTGCCGACCGTCACGCACTTCGTGGCCGGGCTGGGCACCACCGGCACCCTGGTCGGGGTGGGCCGCTACCTGCGCCAGCAGAAGCCGGGTGTGCAGGTGGTGGCGGCCGAACCGCGCTACGGCGAGCTGGTCTACGGCCTGCGCAATCTCGACGAGGGGTTCGTGCCGGAGCTGTACGACCCGGACGTGCTGACCCGCCGGTTCTCCGTCGGCTCCTACGACGCGTTGCGCCGGACCCGCCAGCTGCTGGAGAGCGAAGGCATCTTCGCAGGCATCTCCACCGGCGGCGTGCTGCACGCGGCGCTGACCATCGCGGAGAAGGCGGCGGCGGACGGTGAGTCGGCCGACATCGCGTTCATCGTGGCGGACGCGGGCTGGAAGTACCTGTCGACGGGTGCCTACAGCGGCACCATCGACGAAGCGGCCCAACGCCTCGAAGGCCAACTCTGGGCCTGACCCGCCTCCGGCGGCACCGAGCTCTGACGCCTGAAGGGCACCTCCCGGTCCGCAATTTCAATGGAAATCAGACCTCTGATTTCCATTATTGAAATTGAAGAAGTTGTCCACATCCACCGGCGTGTCGGGTCACGACACACCGGACCCTGTGGAAATTCCGCAATTTCAATGGAAATTGGGCCTTCGATTTCAATGGAAATTGCGGTGAACGAGGTCGGCGGGGGCGTCAGCCGGTGAAGGAGTAGGGGCGGTTTCCGGTGCCGATGTCCGGGGCGACCAACAGGGCTCCGTCCGCTTCCGTCGGGTCCAGTAGGCCGTCGCGGGCCGTGGTGACGTACAGGTCCGTCAGGGCCGGGCCGCCGAAGCAGCAGTCCGTCGGGCATCGGGCCGGCAGCGGGATCGTCTGCTCCAGCTCGCCTTCCGCGGTGTAGCAGCGGATTTCGCCCCGGTCGCGCACCGCGACCCAGACCCGGCCCGCGTCGTCGATGCACAGCCCGCCCGGTTCGCCGTCGACGTCGACGAGCGCCCGGCGGTTGCCGGCCGCACCGGCGACGAGGTCGAAGTCCAGCACGTCGATGCGCCGCGCCGCGCCGTCCGACAGGTACATCCGGGTGTCGTCCGGGCTCCAACCGATGCCGTATCCGGCGACCAGGCCCGGCACCGCGATGTTCGCCGCGCCGTCCGCGGTCACGCGGGCCAGCCAGCCGCCTTCGCCCACCGTCGTCGCCCACAACCGGCCCTTGCGGTCGATCATGGTCGCTCCGGGCCGGATGCCGTCGCGGGCCCAGTAGACCAGCCACGTGCGCTGCGCACCGCCGGCGTCGAACAGGGCGATGCCTTCGGCCAGGTGCAGCAGCAGCCCGCCGCGGCTGCGCGGTTTCGCGGCGCCGACCTGCTGCGGCAGCCCCATCACGTGATCGGTGTGCCCGGGGACGTAGCGGTGCGCGGTGTGGGCGGGCGCATCGGTCCAGAGCAGCGTGTCGGTGCCGACGTCCCAGGTTGGTGCCTGTCCGGACCGAGCCTCTGCCGGTACCGCGATGTCGACCTGCACAAGTCACCTTTCCGGGTAAGAAGCACAACGATCGGGAACCTTACCGGGGAAGCCGATGTTGATCATGGTTCGCCCCGAATGAAGTGCTGTCGGAGGCGGAACTCAGGGTCATCCCGGAGACCAGCCGGGTCTCCGCCGCGTAGCCTCATTGGTGTGAACCGACTGCCTGAACGCCGCCGGGCGCGAGTGATGCCCCAGAATCCGCTGCGCGCCGCGGTGGGCATGCTCGTCGCCGTCGCGGTGCTCTACGGCATCGAGCTCTTCGACGTCGCCGACCCCGCGGCGGATCTCGAGGCCAACGGCATCGCGCCGCGCGACGTCAGCGGCCTGGACGGCATCCTGTGGGCGCCGCTGCTGCACGCCGGCTGGGGGCACCTGTGGGCCAACACGCTGCCGCTGCTGGTGCTCGGCTGGTTGGTGCTGGCCGGTGGGCTGCGGCAGTTCGTCGCGGTGACCGCGACGGTCTGGATCGTCGGCGGCGTCGGCACCTGGCTGATCGGGGCGCCCGGCGTGCACGTAGGCGCGTCCGGGGTGATCTTCGGCTGGATGGTGTTCCTGCTGCTGCGCGGCTTCTTCCAGCGCAGCTTCGCGCAGATCCTGGTCGCTGTCGTGTTGTTCTTCTACTGGGGCGGCATGTTGTGGGGAGTGCTGCCCGGCCAGGTCGGGATCTCCTGGGAGGGGCACCTGTTCGGCGCGCTGGGCGGGGTGCTCGCGGCCTGGCTGGTGGCGCGCAGCACGCACGGGCAGGCCGCGGGATCCGAGACTGGCAAACTGGCCGGGTGACTGACGCACCGATCGGGATCTTCGACTCCGGCGTCGGCGGGCTGACCGTGACTCGCGCGATCATGGACCAACTGCCTGCCGAAAGGCTGCACTACGTCGGCGACACGGCCAACGCACCGTACGGTCCGATGCCGCTGGCGGAGATCCGCGCCCGAACCCTCGTGATCACCGACTCGCTGGTGGACGAGGGCGTGAAGATGCTGGTGCTCGCCTGCAACACCGCGTCGGCAGCGTGCCTGCGCGACGCCCGGGAGCGCTACCAGATCCCGGTGGTCGAAGTGGTCCTGCCCGCGGCGCGGCGAGCGGTGGCGACCACCCGCAACGGGCGGATCGGCGTGATCGGCACCAAGGCCACCATCATGTCCCGCGCCTACGACGACGCTTTCAACGTCGCCCCGGGCATCACGGTCACCACGGTGGCATGCCCGCGCTTCGTGGACTTCGTCGAGCGCGGCATCACCAGCGGCCGCCAGATCCTGGGCCTGGCGCAAAGCTACCTGGACCCGCTGCAGCAGGCCGACGTCGACACCCTGGTGCTCGGCTGCACGCACTACCCGATGCTCACCGGGGTGCTGCAACTCGCGATGGGTGATCAGGTGACGCTTGTCTCCAGCGCGGAGGAGACGGCCAAGGACGTGCTGCGGGTGCTCACCGAGAACGACCTGCTCGCAGCCCCGGAAGCGGTGCCCGAGCACGAGTTCCGCGCCACCGGCGCACCTGACCGGTTTGCCCGGATGGCGGCCCGGTTCCTCGGCCCGGCACTTGTGGCCGATGCCGTTCGGCCGCTGACCGTGTCAAGCTCGATCGCATGAAGCTGACGATCCTCGGTTGTTCCGGCAGCTTTCCCGGCCCTGATTCGCCGTCGTCCGGGTACCTGCTGGAGTCCGGCGGCACGCGAATCGCGCTCGACCTCGGCAACGGCACGCTCGGCGCGATGCAGCGGTTCATCGACCCATTCCAGCTCGACGCGGTGTTCCTCAGCCACCTGCACCCCGACCACTGCGCGGATTTCGGTGCGCTGGCAGTGCTGCGCCGCTACCACCCGAAGCCCCTGTACGACGCGACCGAGCGCCCGTTGCCGGTGATCGCTCCCGAGAACGCGCCGGAGCGGCTCGCCGCCCTCTACGCGCCGAACGCCGCCGAGCTCGCCGAGACCGATCTGTCGGATGTGTTCGAGTTCGTCCCGATTTCCGCGGAGCCGGTGCGCATCGGGCCGTTCGAGGTGCAGGCGGTGCCGATGGCGCACCTGTGCCCGGCGTGGGGTTTTCGCGTGGCGGCCGAGGGCAAGGTGCTGGCCTACACCGGCGATACCGGGCCGTGCCCGCAGCTGACCGAACTCGCCGCGGACGCCGACGCGCTACTGTCGGAGGCGTCCTGGGCGGACTTCCCGGACGCGCCGGACGGCGTGCACCTGTCCGGGCGCCAAGCGGCGGAGGTGGCGAAGACGGCCCGGGCCCGCCGCCTGCTGCTCACGCACATCGTGCCGTGGGCGGATCGCGACGCGATCCTCGCCGAGGCGAAGGCCGCCTTCGACGGCCCCGCCGAGCTCGTCGTCGCCGACGGAACGTACGACATCTGACGGATATTCGGCTGCGTCGCGACGCCTCCTCTGCGACAGTCGGCCGTCGTGGACGATCACCTCGTGCTCCGGCGTGCCGGTGACGCCGATGCGCTCGACATGGCCGAGGTGTGGCTGCGTTCCTTTGCCGCAGCGCTGCCGACCGTGCGCCGCGCGCACGGCGATGACGTGGTGCGGAGCTGGTTCTCGCGTGTCGTCGTGCCGCAACGCGAATGCTGGGTGGCCGTCGACGCGGGCTCGGTCGTTGGGCTCCTGGTGCTCGACGGCGCGGAGCTGGACCAGCTCTACCTCGAACCGTTGTGGCGCGGCCGTGGCCTGGGTGGCAGGTTCGTGGACCTGGCCAAGCGGCGCCGACCCGGCGGACTGGACCTGTGGACGTTCCAGGTCAACGCCCCGGCGCAGCGGTTCTACGAGCGGCACGGCTTCGTCGAGGTCGAACGGACCGACGGGCGGCGAAACGAGGAACGAGAACCGGACATCCGGTACGCCTGGCGACCGTAGAGCTGGCGGCGGAATGGCGCCCCCACCTGACGCGCGCCGTCCCGCGCCGACGCGGCGTGCCCGGTTCGTCCGGCCGGGTGCCAGGGGTGGTCGGCGGGGCGGGGGCAGGGCGGGCTTAGGGTTGGGGCGTGGCACGAGCTGACGGGCGGAGCGACGACGCGCTCCGAGAGGTGCGGATCACGCGCGGATACCAGGACTGGCCGGCCGGGTCGGTGCTGGTGGAATTCGGCAAGACCCGGGTGTTGTGCGCGGCCAGCGTCCAGGATGGCGTGCCGCGCTGGCGGACCGGTTCCGGGCTGGGTTGGGTGACCGCCGAGTACGCGATGCTGCCGTCCTCGACGAACACCCGCAGCGCCCGCGAGTCGGTGAAGGGCCGCATCGGCGGTCGCACCCACGAGATCAGCCGGCTGATCGGCCGCTCGCTGCGGGCCTGCATCGACATGGCGGCGCTGGGCGAGAACACCATCACGCTGGACTGCGACGTGATCCAGGCCGACGGCGGCACCCGCACCGCCGCGATCACCGGCGCCTACGTGGCGCTGGCGGACGCGGTGACGTGGCTGGGCGCGGCCGGTCGGCTGTCCGACCCGAAGCCGCTGTCCTGCTCGGTCGCCGCGGTCAGCGTCGGAGTGGTGGATGGCCGGGTGCGGCTGGACTTGCCCTACGAGGAAGACTCCCGCGCCGAGGTCGACATGAACGTGGTGGCCACCGACCACGGCACCCTGGTGGAGGTGCAGGGCACCGGCGAGGGTGCCACCTACACGCGGTCCACGATGGACAAAATGATCGACTTCGCGCTGGACGGCTGCGCCAAGCTCGCCCAGCTGCAGGCCGCGGCGCTTGCCGAGCCCTACCCGGGCGAGCTGCCGGGGAGCGCCGCATGACGCGCGTCCTGCTGGCCACCCGCAACCAGAAGAAGCTGGTGGAACTGCGCCGAATCCTGGAAGCCGAGGGCGTGACGGGCGTGGAGGTAGTCGGCCTGGCCGACGTCCCGGAGTTCCCGGAAGCCCCGGAAACGGGCGCGACGTTCGAGGAGAACGCGGTGGCGAAGGCCGCCGACGCGGCGAAGGCCACCGGCCTGCCCGCGGTCGCCGACGACTCGGGGATCGCGGTCGACGCGCTCAACGGCATGCCGGGCGTCCTGTCGGCCCGCTGGTCCGGCAAGCACGGCGATGACCAGGCGAACCTGGACCTCCTGCTGGGCCAGCTCGCGGACGTCCCCGACGAGCGCCGCGGCGCGGCATTCGTCTCGGCGTCGGCGCTGGTGCTGCCGGACGGCACGGAATCCGTGGTGCGCGGCGAATGGCGAGGAACGGTGATCCGGGAGGAGCGCGGAGCCAACGGCTTCGGCTACGACCCGGTCTTCGTCCCGGAAGGCGAAACCCGAACCAGCGCAGAGCTCTCCCCGGAGGAGAAGGACGCCGACTCCCACCGGGGCCGAGCGCTCCGGCTGCTGCTCCCAGCGCTGCGCGAACTGGCGGCCTAGTTGGCCTGCGCCTCAGCGCCTGTTGGTGAATGGTCTGGGTGGCTGGTCGCTTAGCGGAACCTGAGAGGTTCCCTGGACTGCGGGTGCCCCTCCTGATGTATGTCCAATACGCGGCGGAGGGGCCGTCCTCGCCAGAAAACCTCTCAGAACCCGCCGATGGTCGTCTTGGCAAGGTGAATGCAAGCAGCTACGCCGCTTCCAAAGGGGCGGACGGCATTCGCCGACAGGCTCTCAGACCCGGTGGACGGTGCCGGGCCTCAGCAGCGGGATGCCCTTGACCCGGTCCTTCGCGCCCACGACCACCCGGATGTCGCGTCCGGCCAGCGGTGGCAGGTCGAGGCCGGGGCGGGCGCCGCGGAGGTTCACGGTGCGCAGGCGCGGCATCCGCCGCAAGGCGTCCAAGCTGGTCAACGACGGGCAGTCGATGATCTCCAGGCGTCGGAGGTCCGGCAGCGCGCCCAGCGCCGCGAGGTCGGTGAGCCAGCACCTGTTGAACAGGACCCGCCGCAGCTCGGGGAACGACTCGTAGGTGCGGTCGAAGACGTCGGCGGTCACGCAGTCGTGGATGTGCAGTTCTCGCAGTCGTGGCAGCGCGCTCAGGTCCGCCAGGAAGCCGATCTTGCGCGGGTTCTGCAGGCTGAGCACCTCCAGGTCGGCGCTATTGGTGATGGGCGCGTAGTCGCTTATCTCCTGTAGTTCGAAAAGCCACAGCTCACGCAGCCGCGGCAGGTTGTCCAGGAAGTCCAGCCGGTCCGGGCCGGGGCGCTGCGCGAAGAAGAGGTGCCGGAGCCCGGGTAGTTCGCGGAGGACGTCGTGGTCGCGCCAGCTCGTCGAGTTGCTCAGCAGCAGGTAGGTCAGCTCAGGGTGGTCGCGCAGCGTGCGCAGCGATGCGGGGGCGCGGCTGTATGCGTTGATCGCGGAGATCTGGATGTCGCGCGGGAGGAAGTCCAGAACGCCAGGTCCTGCAGCAGCACCAGCTTCTGCGCGTAGGTCAGGTCGATCTCGTGCCGGATGCCGCGCAGCGATTCCCGCCGGACCAGCAGCATCTCCAGCGCCGCCTCGTAGAGGTTCTTGCGATCGCGAGGCAGGTCGCCGCCGCGATCGAGGTTCAACGCGCACAACATCGCGCACAGCAGCGGGCTGCGTGCCAGGTTGCGCAGGTGCGGACGGGCGTCGAGCTTCGCGATCAGGCTGCGGTGGTGGGTCCGGACCTCGGCCTGGTCGAAGGGCAGGGCGTCGACCTCGGAGTCGATCAGGGCCTGGTGCCAGCGCCGCAGGAACTCGTGGACGTCCGAAGCGGTCATGTGCTCCAGATCGACTGCGGTGAAAGCTTCGGCGCGCAGCCACGCGGTGCTGGCCGCGGCAGGTCGTGCGGTCACCACGACGGCAGTGTTGGGGTAGCTCTGCAGCACGTTGCCAAGCCAGTCGCGGACCCGGCCGCGTTCGTCCTCCACGAGCTCGTCCACGCCGTCGGCCAGCAGCAGCACCTCACCGGCGATCAGCCGGCGGTGCATCCAGTCGGCCGGAACCGGACCGACCAGCGGGCTCAGCGGCTCGGACAGGAACTCCTCCGGGCGCGGCAGCGGGCGGTCGGCGTAGCCGCGGAGCTTGATCAGCACCGGCACGCGGCCGTTCCACTTCTGCAGCGCACCGGTGAAGCCGTTGCGCGCCGACTGCACGGCGATCCAGCGCAGCAGGGTGCTCTTGCCCGAACCGGCCTCGCCGCGCACCAGCGTGCGTTCTGCCCTGCTCAGCGCGGATTCGACCCGCATCGACTCGTTGCGGTGCTTGTGCTGCGCGGACCACGGGTCGTTGCGGTGGTGCCCCTCGTCGACGCTGAGGCTGAGGTAAGCCACGGAAAGCCGGGTCTTGGGGCGGAAGTTCCGGATGCTGACACCGATCAGCTCCAAGTCGTCGTTGTGTCTGGCGACGAGGTCGAGGTAGCGGGCGCGGAACTGCTCGTCGTGGTCGGCCCCGGCGGGTGCGTCCAGGCTGGTGACCGGTAATCGATCCAGGACCCGGTCGATGCCGGACAGGACGTCGGATGCGCGTCGCAGGGTCTCCTCCGCCAGGCGGGAGTCGTATTCGGGCAGCTCGCGGACCAGGTGCACCAGCTGCACGCAGCTCTGGTCCAGGGCGCGGTCGAACAGCGCCCGCGCGCCCGCGCCGAGCCCGGCGCGGGCGGGTGCGTCGGGCACCTGGTCGCGGACCTGCTTGGCGAGCGAGATCGGATGCAGGTCCGCGCCGAGGAGCACGGCGTCGGACAGGTCTGACTCCGTGAGGGCGTCCACGACCGCGTCGAGGGTGGCGAGGCGTTCGCCTTCCGCCAGGTCGGCGAATTCCCGCGCGCATAGCTCTTCCAGCTGTTCCCCGGCGAGCTCGCCGACCTCCTCCAGCTTGCGGCGCAGTGCGCGGCGGTCCCGCTCGCGCAGCCCGCCGAAGCGCTGCGCGATCAGATCGGTGAGCTCCGCGCCTCGGCGGTTCTCGGTCTTCCACCTGGTCAGCCAGGCCGTGGCGACGTGCTTGACGACGGTTCCGCCGACCCGCAGGAACGCTGTTTCGAGTCCGGACACGCCAACCCCCTCAGGCAGACTCCGCTGTCGATCTTCTTGGGATCGCTTGCTCCGGACAAATGCGCTGGTCGGGCCTCAGGTCTCCGCGTGACTGGCTGCCCTGGAAGCCGCTGGAGAAGGGGGCTGGGAGCTGGACTTCCGCGCGGGGCGGGTGGTATGGCTCGGCGGGCGTTGCGGTGGGCGCGGGGCGTGACGAAAGGTCGTGATCGAAAAACTCTCGGTAAATCAATACGGGGCAATTCCATTCAATTCGGATTTATTGTCCCCGTGCGATATCCCGCCGCTCTTGTCTTGTCGCACCCCGTAACCCGTGCGTGGCAGGTGAAACTACGCTTGTAGGTGGGGTGAGCAAATGAGACGAGGCAATATGCGGCAATTCGTCCGCTTTCGGGTGTGTGTTGCAGGTGTTGTTCTCGGGGCGTTGATCGGGGTGGCCGCGTGCTCTCCGGCCGGAGGCGGCGGGCAGGGCGCCGAGGCGCCTCCCAAGCCCGCGCCGGTCGTCGACATCACGGCCGCCGGGGGCGACCAGGTGAACCCGACTACGCCGATCGACGTGTCGGTCCACAACGGCAAGCTCACGGCCGTCACCGTGACCAATCCCGACGGCAAGCAGGTCGCCGGGCAGATGGCGGACGGTCAGGCGAGCTGGCGCACCACCGAGGTGCTCGCCTACGCCAAGGTCTACGACGTGACCGCGACGGTCGTCGACGGCGACGGGAAGACCAGCACTCAGCATAAGGCGATCCACACGCTCGCCCCCGCGGCGCAGGCGTACCCGAGCGTCGTCCCGGCGCCGTCGACCCACGACGTGGGTGTCGGTCAACCCATAGTCGTCCGGTTCGACCACTCCATCAAGGATCGCGCCGCCGCGGAGAAGGCGCTGCAGATCAGCAGCACCCCCAACCAGCCCGGGGGCTGGTACTGGCTTTCCGACAAGGAAGTGCACTACCGGCCGCAGAACTACTGGCAGCCGGGCACGAAGGTCTCGCTGAAGATCAACCTCTACGGCGTCGACCTGGGCGGCGGGGTGTACGGGCAGACCGACCGCAGCATCGACTTCGCGGTGCACGACTCCTGGATCGCGAAGGCGGACGGCAACACCGAGCAGATGCAGATCTTCCACAACGGTCAGCTCGTCAACACGATGCCCATCAGCATGGGCAAGGACGTCACCCCGACGCACCTCGGTGCGCACGTGATCTCGGACAAGCAGCAGAAGTACACGATGGACTCTTGCTCCTACGGGGTGTGCCCGCCCGATCCGAATGCGTACCGGTCCGACGAGTTCTTCGCCGAACGCATCTCCAACGACGGCGAGTTCGTCCACGAGAACCCGGCCAGCGTTGCCCAGCAGGGCAGTTCCAACGTCTCGCACGGTTGCATCAATCTTGACCAGGCCAACGCGCAGTGGTTCTTCGACCACTTCGGGCTCGGCGACGTCGTCGAGGTCGCCAACTCCGGTGGTCCGGCGTTGCCGGTGTGGGACACCTACGGCGACTGGTCGCTGTCCTGGGACAAGTGGAAGGCCGGTAGCGCCCTCCACTAGCGAATCCCGGAGCCCCAAGGCGGTTGGCAGGCGAGGTTCGATAACGGCGTTATGAAACGATAACGGCGTTACCGAACGGGGCAATGGTCCTCTCGGATCTGGTCGCCGCACCAGCGCGGTGTGATGCCGCTCGCCCCGGAGTGAACCTGAGTAGTTCCAGAAGCTAGCTTCAGAGGTCGTGTTCACAGATTGGCTCGAACTGGCGCTGCTCGTAGTCGTCGGCTTCCTGTCCGGCGCGATCAACGCCGTGGCCGGGGGCGGCTCGCTGCTGGTCTTCCCGGCCCTGCTGGCGACCGGAATGTCGCCGCTGGTGGCCAACGTGACCAACTCGGTGGCGCAGGGCCCCGGATTCGTCGGGGCCGCGATCAGCCAGCGCAAGGACCTCACCGGAACGCCGCGGCGGGTGTGGTTGACCACGGTGGCCGCGGCCGTCGGATCGGCGTTGGGCTGCGTGCTGCTGATGGTCCTGCCGGGCAAGGTCTTCGACGCCGTCGTGCCCGTGCTGGTGGGGTTGTCCGCCGTGCTGATGGCGTTCCAGAACACCATCCGCAAGTGGCTGGGCACGCCCGGCGAGGACGCTCCGGACCGCACCGTGCTGCTGACCGTCGGGATCTTCCTCGCCTCGATCTACGGCGGCTACTTCGGCGGCGCGCGCAGCGTCATCCTGATCGCGATCCTGGGGCTCGCCGCCACCGACAGCATGCGCCGGTTGAACGCGCTGAAGAGCTGGTTGGGCATGATCGGCAGCGCGGTCACGCTGATCGTCTATGCGCTGATCGCGCCGGTCGACTGGATCGCCGTGCTGATGCTGGTGCCGACCACGGTGCTGGGTGGTTTCGTCGGCGGCAAGCTCGCCCAGAAGCTGCCGTCGAACCTGCTGCGCTACCTGGTCGTCGTGATCGCCGCCGGGGTGGCGATCTACATGGCGCTTGACTAGCGCAGCGGAGGTCCGGTTGGGAGGGGCACCGGCCGAGTCGGTGCCCATTCGGTCAGACTCCGAGGTCCTTGCGGAGCCGGTCCACATGGCCGGTGGCCTTGACGTTGTACAGCGCCTTGGCGATCTTGCCCTCCGGGTCCACCACGAAGGTCGACCGGATCACGCCCTGCACGGTCTTGCCGTAGTTCTGCTTCTCGCCGAACGCGCCCCACGCCGTCATGACGGACCTGTCTTCGTCGGCCAGCAGCGGGAACGTCAGGCCCTCGGCGTCGCGGAAGCTCGCCAGCTTGGCCGGCTTGTCCGGGGAGATGCCGAGGATGTCGAAGCCCGCGTCGCCCAGCACCGCCAGGCTGTCGCGGAAGTCGCAGGCCTGTTTGGTGCAGCCGGGCGTGCTCGCCGCCGGGTAGAAGTAGACCACCACGGACCGGCCCCGGTAGTCGCTCAGCGCCACGGTGTTGCCGTCGGCGTCCTGCAGGGAGAACTCGGGTGCCTTGTCGCCTGTCGAGAGTCGGTTCTGTTCGCTCATGCTCCCGACGCTAGCCGATGCTCCCGACCCGTTCGTGGGCGGTGAAGCGACGATCACTCCGACCGGAGCTCGCCGCTGGCGGGGATCAGCTGGGAGACCTGGGTGATCCGCGGTTGGGCGGGGGCTCGGTCCGTTGTCGCGATGAATCCGCCGACGAGCAGTCCGGCGACCGCCGAGGCGGTCACTGCCAGCGCGCAGGTGGTGTATAGGCGGATGGACACCGCGATTCCCTTCGGGTGGCTGGGATTCCGGCGATCGAAGCCGACGTGGACCTGATCGACTTTTTCGCCTGGTTCGTTACCGGCGTCCCTCGAAAGGGTGATCACGGATTTCGAGTTGCGGGCCGTGAGCACCCCGCGTAGACGGGAGTGGCCGTGCCCCCACCGACTGCCGGAGGATCACAATGCCCACCGTCGCCGACCAGTTCATCGAAGTGCTCGTGCAAGCCGGGGTCCGGCGGATCTACGGCATCGTCGGGGACAGCCTCAATCCGGTGGTCGATGCGGTCCGCCGCACCGAGGGCATCGAGTGGGTCCACGTGCGCCACGAGGAGGCAGCGGCCTTCGCCGCCGGGGCGGAAGCGCAGCTGACCGGGCGGCTCGCGGTGTGCGCGGGCAGTTGCGGACCGGGCAACCTGCACCTGATCAACGGCTTGTTCGACGCGCACCGCAGCGGGGCTCCGGTGCTGGCGCTCGCGTCGCACATCCCGTCCGAGCAGATCGGGACCGGGTTCTTCCAGGAAACCCACCCCGAGGAACTGTTCGACGAGTGCAGCCACTTCTGCGAGCTGCTGTCGCAGCCCGAGCAGATGCCGCGCCTGCTGCGCACCGCGATCCAGACCGCTGCCGGTCGGCGCGGCGTTTCCGTGCTGGTGCTGCCCGGTGACGTCGCGCAGAAGTCCGCGGTCCGTCCCACCGGCCACGGGATCGTCGAGTGCGAACCACCGGTGGTGGTGCCGTCCGAGGACCAGGTGGCCGCGTTCGCCGACAAGCTGAACGGCGCGGAGCGGCCGATGTTCTTCTGCGGCGCGGGAACCCGCGGCGCGCACCGGGCAGTCATGGAACTCGCCGGGCGGTTGAACGCTCCGGTCGGGCATGCGCTGCGCGGCAAGGAGTGGATCCAGTACGACAACCCCTTCGACGTCGGGATGAGCGGCCTGCTCGGCTACGGCGCCTGCTACGACGCGATGCACCGCGCGGACCTGGTCGTGCTGCTGGGCACCGACTTCCCCTACGACAACTTCCTGCCGCAGGCCAACACCGTGCAGGTCGACATCGAGCCCGCCCACCTCGGGCGGCGCACGGTGCTGGACCTGGCCGTGCACGGTGATGTCGGGGAAACCATCCGCGCCGTTCTGCCGCGCGTTCCGCAGAAGTCGGACCGGTCCTTCCTGGACCGGATGCTGCGTGAGCATGCCGGCCAGTTGGAGCGCGTCGTGGACGCCTACACGCGCAACGTCGAGACGCAGGTGCCGATCCACCCGGAGTACGTCGCGGACGTGCTCGACGACCTCGCCGCGGACGACGCGGTGTTCACAGTGGACACCGGGATGTGCAACGTGTGGGCGGCCCGCTACATCACGCCGAACGGGCGGCGGCGGGTGCTCGGTTCCTTCGTGCACGGTTCGATGGCCAACGCGTTGCCGCAGGCCATCGGGGCGCAGATCGCCGAGCCGGGACGCCAGGTGATCTCGATGTCCGGGGACGGCGGGCTGTCGATGCTGCTCGGCGACCTGCTGACGCTGCGCACCCATCGGCTGCCGGTGAAGGTCGTGGTGTTCAACAACTCATCGCTGGGCATGGTGAAGCTGGAGATGCTGGTCGACGGGCTGCCCGACTTCGGCACCGACCACGACCACGTCGACTTCGCCGCGCTCGCGGCCGCCGCCGGGATGCACTCGGTGCGGGTGGAGAAGCCCGGCGAGGTGCGCGATGCCCTGGCCGACGCGTTGCGCAGCCCGGGGCCGGCGCTTGTGGACGTGGTGACCGACCCCAATGCGCTGTCGATCCCGCCGCGGATCACCGGTGACCAGGTGAAGGGCTTCGCGCTCGCGGTCAGCCGCACGGTGCTCTCCGGCGGAGTGGGCAAGATGGTGCAGCTCGCGCGCAGCAACCTGCGCAACGTGCCGCGGCCGTAAGCCGGCGTTCGCGGCCGGGCGGCGCCTCGACCTGGGGCGCCGGCTGGTCGCCGCCCATGAACCGGCGGCGTCGCGCGTCGGTTTCGTTTGCCCGCCAACACAACGCGAGCACCGTCCAATGCGGCGCGGAACGAGCCCGCGGCAACCCGTTCCGCCGGTGAACCGCGTTCTGCGGAGTGCATTCAGCCATTCGCCCTATTCACCGGAATAGTCGGGTGGTCGATTTCTGTACGGGTGATGGGGTGGTGACGCAACGTGGAGAGCCGTGGAGGATGTAGATCATGACAGTCAGTCCCACGGTGCGTCGTCGTCGCCTTGCCGCCGAGTTGCGCCGCCTGCGGGCGCAGGCCGAGGTCACCCAGCAGCAGGCCGCCACCCACCTCGGCTGCACGCAAGCGAAAATCGGACGATTCGAAACCGCGAAGCGGTCCCCATCGGTCGGCGACGTCTCCGCTTTGCTGGATTTCTACGGGGTGGACGGCGCCGAGCGGGACCAGCTGATCAACCTGGTGCGGGACGCCCGGAAGCGGGGCTGGTGGCATTCCTACAGCGACGTCCTGCCGGAGTGGTACGAAACCTACGTCGGGTTGGAAGCCGAAGCGTCTTCAATTCATACGTACGAGTCCGAGGCCATCCCGGGATTGCTCCAAACACGCGAGTATGCGCATGCGTTGACCAAAGCGACGCTCATTCGAGCGGACGATTCCGAAATTACCCGGAGGGTCGATCTGCGGATTCAGCGCCAGCAGCGGGTCGTCGGCCCGAACCCGCTAGTAGAGTTGTGGGCGGTCGTGGGGGAATCGGCCTTGCGGCGCTGCGTCGGGGGCAACGGGGTGCTGCGCCGGCAGCTGGAGCACGTGCTCAAGCTGGTGGAAATGCCGCACGTAACGCTGCAGGTGATGCCGCTGGACGCGGGTGCCCATCCGGCCCAGGCCGGCCCGTTCGTTATCCTCCGCTACTCGAATCACATCGATCCCGATGTGGTTTATCTGGAAACCCATGTGGGCGGGCTTTACCTCGAAAGGGAGATCGAGCTGTCTAACTACGTCATCATGATGGACCATTTACGGGCGCATGCGGTAGATCCGGAAGGTTCCGTTCAACTCATCCAACAACGCATAGGAGAGCTGTAGATGGCAAACATCACCGACTGGCGCACCAGCACCCGGACCCAGGGCCAGGGCCAGTGCGTCGAAGTCGGCTTCGGGGCTGACTGCGTCGGGGTTCGCGACACCAAGAACCGAGCCGCCGGTCAGATAACCGTTGCGGTGCCACGCTGGCACGAGTTCGTCCGCGGCCTGAAGCACGGCAGCTTCGGCTCCTGACGGGTAGTGGCTCCGCTCACCACCGGAGCGGAGCCACCAACAACCGGAACCGCTCGACGGGTCAGCCCCGCTGGAGGAACGGCGCCAGCAGTCCCGGCACTGCTTCCTCCGCCATCGCCAGGCCAGCTTCGGTGCTGACGTCGTGCACCTCGTAGATGCTGTTCCCGGCGGCCGTCGTCGCCCCGATGCTCATCAGGTTCGAGCGCCGTTGGAAAACGGTCCGGGTGATGCGCCAGCCGATGATCCCGTCGCGCTGCAGGACGACCGTGCGGCGAATTCCGGTGCCGGATCGCGCGATCAGGTAGCGATCGTCGACCCGGTGGCCGAGGCTCCGGTAGGCATCCACCGCGAAACCGAGCGCCATCGCTACCGCGACCACCCCCACTGCCGCGGGCACGGCTGCCGGCACCCATCCGGTCATCGCGGCCACCACGGCCGCCGCGATGAACGGCACCGCCGCCACGAGAGCCCAGGTGATGCGCCGCCGCAGCGCGGCCCGCGGATGCCGCCGCAATTCGCCTTCGGTGGGCGGCCTTCCCTCCCGCAGGACCTCGGCAGCCACCCGTTGCGCTTCCGCGCGGGGCGCCGGCGGCAGCAGCGTCTTGTTGTCCGGCTGGTGCTCTTCCTGCTTCTGGTTCAGCCCGGTGGCCACGGCGTGCAGCCGCGCCCCGCGGGCCCAGCGCAGCAGCAGCGGTTCCGAGAGCTCGACGCCGCGCAGGCGGCGTTCCTCCAGCGAGACCGACCGGGTGGTGAGCAGGCCGCGCTTCACCCGCAGCGTGTCGCCCCGCTCCCGGGTCAGCCGGAAGCCCCACCACATCTCCACGGACAACGCGATGGCGCCGAGCACGCCCACCACCAGGGCGATGACGAGTCCGGCCGCGATCACCAGCCACAGCGACGACACCAGCACGGCGTGCGCGACGGAGTCGAAGAAGCCGAAGGCCTTCAGCAGTTCGCTGAACGATCCGACGGCCGAGCCGATCGCGCCCCAGACGATCAGCACGAACGAGAAGGTCAGCGCGGAGTAGCGGAACCATGCGGGGTTGAGGCGGACGAGCACGGCCTCGCCCGGCTCGGCGCTCGCCGCAGCGGTGCCCGCCGCGATGTGCGGCACGGTGACCGGAGCGCCGTGCGGCGCGGTGTCCGAAATGGATGGTCCGCCGAACAGCAGTTCCAGGCGCAGGGATTCGGCGTGGTGACGGGAGATCGCGTCGAGCTTGAGATCGTTGCCCTCGCTCGCCTGGCCGCCGGTGCCGATCTTGACGGTGGTGACCCGGAACAGCCGGTGGCTCGGGTCCGCCGTGAGGTCCACGCTGCGGATCCGCTCGCGCGGGATCCAGCGGTGGTTGCGGGTCAGCACGCCGTGGCGCAGCTCGAAGCGCTCCTCGGTGATCCGGTACCAGGTGAGCCACCACTCGACCGCGGTGTACCCGGCGATCAGCACCGCGATGCCGACCCAGATCAGCGCGGTGATCAGCAAGGTTGCCGGCTTGGCGTTGGACAGGAGCATGACCGCCGCGGCCGGCACCAGCGGCGCCAGCACCAGGGTGGCGGCCGCCGCGATGGTCTTCGGGTCCAGACGCCGCCACTGCCCGTCGATGACGCTGCTCATGTGGCATCCCCCGGGGTGGCCTGCGTGGTGGCCGTTAACTGCTCGACGAGCGCCGCCGCCACCTCCCGGTCCAGGCCGTCGATCGTCAGCGGGCCGGCGGCGGACGCGGTGGTGACCGTGACGCTGGACAGGTTGAACAGCTGCTGGATCGGGCCCCGCACGGTGTCCACGGTCTGGATCCGCGACATCGGCGCGATGCGCCATTCCTGGCGCAGCCAGCCCGCTGCGGTGTAGACGGCGTCCTCGGTGGTTTCCCAGCGGTGCACGCGGTACCGCCACTGCGGCATCACCAGCGTGTAGGGCGCCCCCAGCGCGGCGACCACGACCAGCGCGAGCACCAGCCAGAACCGCGCGGGTGGGATGAACACCGCCGTGATCGCCAGCGCGACCAGCAGCGGGACGACGAGGATCAGGGCTTGCACCGTCCACCAGCCGATGGCGCGGCGCTCGACCCGGTTGCGCGGCGGCCGAAGCCGCAGCCCGGGGGAGTTCGGATTCGTCGGGGTGGCCACTGTCGGCCCCTCTCTGTTTCGCATTGGTCAAGAACCTGTCTCCGACCGTGTTTTGGGTGGCGGTGCGGGTAGCGGACCTCGGACGCCGGCTGATCTCCGTCCTACGCAAGTTCCATTGAAATCGGACCTTCGATTTCAATGGAACTTGCGGCCCGGCCCCCCTTCCCGCACACGCACACGCACACGCACACGCACTGACGCCATTGTCGCAGCGCGCGGCCCCGGGAATCGCCAGCCGCGGCTCAAAGGGACTTGAGCTGTGGCCAGATCTCCGCCCAGGTTCCGCGTTTTCCGGTGCAGAGCCAAATCGGGACCTCGCCGTTGCCCACCTGCCGGACCTCGGCGAACTGCTGCCGCAGCGCCGTCGAGTCGCCGACGACGAGCACGGACTCGATCTGCTCGGTCGGCGGCGGGAAGTAGCCGTAACCGCGGTGCGGGCTGAAGACCTCCGGCAATTCGTGTTGCGCCCCACCGACTTCGAGCATCGCGGCGATGACGTAGCTGTCGCCCATGACCGCGGTGTGCGACCGCTGTTCCGGCGGCAGCGCAGCGTAGGCGGCAGAGGCATCGCGGGCCAGCGAATCGGCCGTCGGAACCCCGAACATCGACGTCATCATCACGGACACCGACAGCATGTATCCCGCCGCCGCGGCCGAAAGCGCGTACACCGGCCAAGCCGTCCAGCCGAACCGGGTTCGCCGGGACTCCCGGCGCCGCTGGAACCCCACGGCCCCGGCGGCGATCGACACGCCGTAGAGGCCGATCAGGTAGTACGGCCGCGCGGCGGTCGCGACGAAGAAGACGTACAGCAGCAAGGTCGTGATGGCGAGGAACCGGTACGAGCGCAGCTCGGGGTTGCGCAGGAGCCGCCACAGCCCGAACAGGAACAGCGCGGCGCCTGCGACGCCGGCGTAGAGCACCATGTCCACGGCGGTTCCGCTGCGGCCCCCGGACAGCATCGGCGACTCTTCCGCGACGACCGCGCCCATCTGCAGCTGCGGCCAACCGTGCAGCGCCTGCCAGAGCACCGTCGGCACGGCGATCACCGCCGCGATGCCGACGCCGCCCCAGAACTTCGGCCGGCGCAGGACGTCCCGCGGGCCGACCAGGAGAACGCTGATCAGCAGCGCCACGCACAGGATCGCGACCTGGAACTTCAACTGCATGTTGATGCCGAGCAGCACGCCGAAAAGCAGCAGCAGCCGATCATCGGGTTGGCCCAGATCGCGCAGCCGAACCCAGCGCACCAGCGTCCACGTGAGCAGCAGCCACAGCAGCGGTTCGAACGTGTAGGGCGTGATCCAGTGCCCGACCAGCGCGGTCCACAGGCCGGTGGCGCCGGCCCCGGCGGCCAGCGTCTGGGCCCGCCGGTCGCCGCCGAACTCGCGGGCGAGCAGCGCGGTCAGCACGACCAGCGCGGCGGTCGCGAGCACCGCGGGCAACCGGAGCACGAGCATCGACCCCGGTGCGATCCAGTCCATCGCCGCGGCGATCAGCGGTGCCAGCGGCGGCTGGTCGACGTAGCCCCAGTCCAGGTGGTGCTTCCCGGCCGCGAGCATGTACGCCTCGTCGATCCAGAAGCCCCCGAACGGGCTGAACGCCAGCTGGGCGGCCGCGACGAGGCCGGCGATGGTGAACACCGGCCACTTCGCGAGCGGCGGCGGTCCGGGTTCGGCAGGCGGTGCTGGCTGCGGGCTTAACAGCTCGGCGCGCATCGTTCCCCCAGGTCTCGGTTGGAGTGTGCACCCATTGAACCCGGGTTGATCATTTCGGCGACACCGCGCTTGGTAGCGGTTCCACGGGCCGAAAGTTGTGCCGCCCGGCGGCAGGCGCAACTTTCGTATCTGCCTCGTGGCCGCGAGTGGGTACTTCGCCGATTCCCAACACGCGGTTAACTACGGTGGTCCACGTGAAGCGCCCGTTGTGGCGGCTGCTGTGGAACTCCAAGCGGGAAGCCGCGTTCGACGTCGGCCTCGTGATCGGATTGCACCTGCTCGGCCGCGTCCTCGAAGCCCTCTTCCTCCCGGAAACCCCGCCCGAGGCGTACGACTGGGTCGGCGGGCTTTGGCTGAACGACCTGCTCATGACAGGGTTGTTGCTGTCGTTGCTGGTCAGGCGGCGCTTCCCGGTGTCGGTCATGGCATTCAGCACGGCGCTGTCGATCGCGCAGGTGCTGCTGATCGAGGCCGGGCCGGGGCCGCTGCTCGCGATCAACCAGAACAGCGATCCGTGGATCCCGGGCCTCACGCCGTGGGTCATCTACGCCGTCGCGGCCTACGCGCGGGGCCGCGTCAGGCAGTTCTTTGCCTGGGACATGGTGGCCATCACCACCGTGCTCGCGGTCCGCCCCTGGGAGCAGTTGAACGGCGACGTCATCGTCGTGGGGGTCGTCTGGACGATCCTCCCGGCCGTCCTGGGCCTCTACATCGGCGCTCGGCGCCGCCTGGTGCTGGCGTTGCGGGAACGCGTCGAGCGGGTCGAGTACGAGCAGGAACTGCTCACCGAGCAGGCCCGGGCCGACGAGCGGACCCGGTTGGCGACCGAGATGCACGACGTCGTCACGCACCGGGTCAGCCTCATGGTGCTGCAGGCGGGTGCGCTGGGGATCGCGGCGAACGACCCGGAGACCAGGCGGGCGGCGGAGGAGCTGCGCACCAGCGGCTGCGCGGCGTTGGAGGAGCTGCGGGACCTCGTCGGCGTGCTGCGGCACGGCGCGGCGGACGAGGACGGCCTGCCGGACGCGACCCCGCCGACCGAGGTGCCCGACCTGACGGAGCTGATCGGGCAGTCCGAGGCCGTCGGCGTGCCGGTGAAGTTCACTGTGGACGGTGCTGCGGCGATGGTCTCGGCGGCGGTCGGGCGGACCGCCTACCGCGTCGTGCAGGAGGCGCTGACTAACGTCCACAAGCACGCGTTCGGGGCCCGGGTGAGCGTGCACGTGATCTACAGCGACGACCGGTTGCGGTTGGTCATCCGCAACACCGAGCCGCCGGGCCGCGCCGCCGCGGACCTGGCGGGCAGCGGATCGGGGTCCGGGCTGCTGGGGCTGCAACAGCGGGTGGAACTGGTCGGCGGTACGTTCCACGCCGGGCGCGGTGCCGACGGCGGCTTCGAGGTGGACGTGGTGCTGCCTGCGTACGTGCCCACTGGGGAGGCGGTCGGCGATGAGTGATCCGATCCGGGTCGTCGTGGTGGACGACGAGCCGATGCTCTGCGCGCACCTGCGCACCATCCTCGGCTCCGCGGACGACATCGAGGTGGTCGACGACGCGCAGGACGTCGCGGCGGCCGTCGAATGCGTGGTGCGGCACCGGCCCAACGTGGTGCTAATGGACCTGCGGATGCCCGGCGTGGACGGACTGACCGGCATCGAACGCATCTGCAAGCTGCCGGACCCGCCGGCCGTGGTCGCGCTGACGACCTTCGACGCCGACAAGTACGTGCTGCGCGCGTTGCGGGCCGGGGCGGCGGGGTTCCTGGTCAAGTCGACGCCGCCGGAGGACCTGATCGGGCTGGTGCGGGTCGCCGCCGACGGGCACACGGTGCTCTCCAAGGAGGCGAAGAAGCGGCTGCTCGCGGCCTCCGCCGACGAGCAGAACACCCGGCAGCGGGCCGTGGCACTGGTGCGGGACCTCACCGATCGCGAGATCGAGGTGCTCACCTGCCTGGGGCAGGGGCTGTCCAACGCGCAGATCGCCGAACGCCTCTACCTGTCGGAGGCGACGGTGAAGAGCTACGTGTCGCGGATGCTGGTGAAGCTGTCCTGCGCGAACCGGCTCCAGGCCGGGCTGCTCGCCTACGACGCGGGCCTGGTGCCGAGGTAGTCCGCCCGGTCCCAGCAGCGGTTACGCCGAGAGGTTCAACGTTCAACCGAGCGGGCTGCGCCGATTGGCTCTGGAAAATTCCGCCGAAGATTGTGTAAACCATGACGTAGCACGTTCCGATCAAGGCGGTCGGGGCCTTGGAGCGTGCTTGCCATCGGTTCGGGGATCGATGGCGAACACCGGTCGGAGGGGTCCGGCCGAGGTTGAGGTGTCCCCGGTGCAAATCGGGGTGCACCGGGGACACTTCCAGTTCTCGGTGATTCCAGCCTCGTCCTGCTCGGCGGTGCAGGCGGCGGAATCTCAGACGCCGCCTGGTCTCCGGGATCCCCGATTTGCGTATGACCAATGCGCGGCTTCGGGACTGGCCCCACCAAGCGCCCCGACGGGGTGGGCACGGGCCGAGAACCCACGGCGGTGCGAGTTGCGAGGGTGGCTAAGCGCCTTCGGCGCCAGCGGGGGCTTTCGACGTGCGGTGTCGCTTGTCGCGGTGCTGTTTCTCGCGTGGCAAAGAGAAAGCGGCTGCGCCGTTTGCCCGACGTTGGCCGGTTGCGCAGTGGGCGTTGCGGCTTCGGTCTTGCTGTGGTTTGAGTTCGTGCGGCGTTAGCGGACTCGGTGACGCTGCATGCCCTGCTCGTCCTTGCCTGGTTTTGCGGTGGGTGCGGAGTGTTCGCCGGGGCCTCTGAACTCTGGGCCGTGCGGGCGATTGGGCTTCGGCGGGTGCCTTGGCCGTGCGGGATCTGCTCGTGGGCAACGGGAAGCGGTCGTCGCCGGCCTTCGAGTTGTGGAAAGTGGTTGTGCGGACTGGTTAAAACGGCAAAATCGGAGGCTATCCCGGCAGGTGTGGGCGCCGTTATCGTTTCGATCAAGTTCGTCGCTGTGCGTAACGGACCCGAGGGAAAGGCAGGCCGCCGGGCCTGATGCGCAGCGACCCTTGGGACAAGGAGAAGCAACGATGGTCGATGCCCCACGTCACCTGGCCCGGCTCGCCGGAGTCACCGCGATCGCCGTCGCCGCGCTCACCACGACCTCCGTCGCGCAAGCGCAGCCGTCGGACGTCATCACGTACATCGTCGGCGGCGAAGACGCCAACATCGCCGACCACCAGTTCACCGTCGCGCTGGTGACCCCGAGCGGCCAGCAGTTCTGCGGTGGCTCGCTGGTGGCCCCGAACAAGGTGCTCACCGCCGCGCACTGCACCGTCGGCTCGCAGCCGGCCGACATCAACGTGGTCAGCGGCCGCACCGTGATCAGCTCGGACGAGGGCACCGTTTCGAAGGTGACCGACGTCTGGGTGCACCCCGAATTCCAGGGCGCCTCGCGGGGCTTCGACGTCTCGGTGCTCACCCTCGAAGCGCCGGTGCAGGAGGCACCGATCGAGCTGGCCAAGGCCGATGACCCGGGCTATGCGCCGGACACCCCGGCGACCATCCTGGGCTGGGGCAACACCTCCGAGGGCGGCCAGCAGGCCGACAACCTGCAGAAGGCCACCGCGCCGGTGACCTCCGACGACACCTGCAAGGGCGCGTACGGCGAGTACAACCCGGACGCCATGGTGTGCGCCGGGGTGCCGGAAGGCGGCGTGGACACCTGCCAGGGCGACTCGGGCGGCCCGATGGTCGTGGAGAACAAGCTGATCGGCGTCACCTCGTGGGGCGAGGGTTGCGCCCGCCCGGGCAAGCCGGGTGTGTACGCCCGCGTCGGCACGTACTACGACGACATCCAGGCGCAGATCGGTTCCTGACCGACCAGCACCGGCCGAAGGCCGTGGGTGGTTCGCCGCCCACGGCCTTCACTGCGCTTTGCGCAACCACACCGCCAGGTCGAGCTCGGGTTCGGCGTGCTCGACGAATTCCTCGGGGGCGCTGGCGGTCTCGGCGACGTCGACGGCCAGGACGGCGGCGGCGATCTCGTCGGCGTGCGCCAGCAGCGCCTCGCGGAGTTCGCCGGTCGCCCGCCAGCGCAGCGCGATCCGGTCCGCGATGTCGAGCCCGTCCTGCTTGCGGCAGTCCTGCACGAAGCGGATCGCCTCGCGGGCCAGCCCCGCGCGCTTGAGTTCCGGGGTGATCGAGGTGTCCAGCGCGATGATCATCCCGCGCTGCGACTCCACCACCCAGCCGGTACGCGGAACCTCGCTGATGATCACGTCATCGCTGGTGAGCGGCTCGGTCTTGCCGTCGACTTCGATCGCGGCGCGCCCCGTCGAGCGCAGTTCCCGGGCCAGCGCGGCCGGATCCGCGGCGTTGACCGCCGCCGCGGCCTGCTGGGTGCGGTTGCCGAATCGCTTTCCCAAGGCCCGGAAGTCCGGCTTCACCGACACGTCCAGCACTTCGCCCGCTGCGTCGAGCGGCTCGATGCGCCGCACGTTCAGCTCCTCGGCGAGGTCGGCGAGCAGCTCCGGCGGCAACGCGGCACTGACCAGCGCGCGGCCCAGCGGCTGGCGTACCTTGATGCCGCTGCTCTTGCGCGCCGCGCGGCCGGCTTCGGCGAGCTGGCGCTCGGTGTCCACTTGGGACAGCAGGGCGCCGTCGACCAGCGCCAGATCCGGGACCGGCCAGGCCGCCAGGTGCACCGACTCCGGCGCCTCGGGTGCCCCGGGGCGGACGACGTCCTGCCACACCCGCTCGGTGATGAAGGGCACGAACGGCGCGAGCAGCCTCGTGAGCACGTTCAGGCAGTCGTACAGGGTGCTCAGGGCGTTGACGTCGCCGTCCCAGAACCGCTGCCGCGAGCGGCGGACGTACCAGTTCGACAGGTCGTCGACGAACTCCGCCAGCGCCCGACCGGCGCCCGCGGTGTCGTAGGCCTCCAACCGCACGTCGACCTGCCCGGCGAGCCGGTTGAGCTTGGCGAGCACCCAGCGGTCGAGGATCGGGCGCTCGGCGGGCGGATCGGCATCCGCCGGGATCCAGTCGACGAGCGAGGCGTAGCGGGTGAAGAACGACGCGGTGTTCCAGTACGTCATGAGCACCTTGCGGACGATCTCCTGCAGCGGCCCGTGCCCCACCCGCCGCGCCGACCAGGGCGAACCGGTGCAGAGCATGAACCACCGCAGGGCATCGGCGCCGTGGGCCTCCATCAGCGGCAGCGGCTCCAGCACGTTGCCGAGGTGCTTGCTCATCTTCCGGCCGTCCTCGGCCATGATGTGCCCCAGGCACACCACGTTCTCGTACGCCGAGCGGTCGAACAGCAGCGTCCCGACCGCCATCAGCGTGTAAAACCAGCCGCGGGTCTGGTCGATCGCCTCGCAGATGTACTGCGCCGGGTAGCTTTTCGCCAGCTCCGCGGCGCTGCCCGGGGCGTGCGGGTAGCCGAGCTGGGCGAAAGACATCGAGCCCGAGTCGAACCACGCGTCGATGACCTCCGGCACCCGCGCGGCCGAACGCCCGCAGGCCGGGCAGGGGAACTCGATCTCGTCGAGGTAGGGCCGGTGCGGGTCCAGCTCGGTGAAGTCCTGGCCGGTCAGCTCGCCGAGCTCGGCGCGGGAACCGACCGCGGTGACGTGGTTCTCCGGGCACCGCCACAGCGGCAGCGGCGTGCCCCAGTAGCGGCTGCGCGACAGCGCCCAGTCGACGTTGTTGTCCAGCCAGTTGCCGTAGCGGCCGTGCTTGACGTTCTCCGGGAACCAGTTCGTGCGCTCGTTCTCGCGTTGCAGCGCCTCCCGGATAGCCGTGGTCCGGATGTACCAGGACAGCTGCGCGTAGTACATCAGCGGCGTGTGGCAGCGCCAGCAATGCGGGTACGGGTGCTCGAAAGTGCTGTAGCGCAACAGCAAATCGCGGTGCTGGAGGTCTTCGACGAGGACCGCGTCGGCGTCCTTGAAGAACATGCCACCGACCAGCGGGACGTCCTCGGAGAACCGGCCGTTGCCGCCGATCGGGTTCACCACCGGGAGGTCGTTCTCGCGGCAGACGGCGAGGTCGTCGGCGCCGAAGGCCGGTGCCTGGTGCACCAGGCCGGTGCCGTCCTCTGTGGACACATACGCGGCGAGCACGACGCGGTGCGCGTCCGGGATGTCGATCAGGCCGAACGGCCGCCGGTACCGCAACCAGGCCAGCTCGGTGCCCGGTAGCGTCGCGAGCACCTCGCCGTCCTCGCCCAGCACCGCCTCGACCAGCGGTTCGGCCACCACGAAGGTGCCGTGCACGGTGCGCACCACCTGGTAGTCGACCGCCGGGTGGACCGCGACCGCGGTGTTGGACACCAGCGTCCACGGCGTGGTCGTCCAGATCAGCAGCTCGACGTTGTGGTGCCCGGCGACCGGACCGTCGACCGGAAACCGCACGTAAACCGACGGGTCGTGCACGTTCTCGTAGCCCTGCGCGACCTCGTGGTCGGACAGCGTCGTCTCGTCCCGCGGGCAGTACGGGGCCACCCGGTAGTCCTCGACCAGCAGGCCGGCGGTGAAGATCTGCTTCAGCGCCCACCACACGCTGTCCACGTAGCCCGGCGACATCGTCCAGTACGCTTCGGACAGGTCGATCCAGTAACCTATCCGCCTCGTCACGGCCTCGAACTCGCCGACGTAGCGCTGCACCGACTCCCGGCAGCGGGCGTTGAACTCGGCGACGCCGATGCGCTCGATGTCCGGCTTGCCGCTGATGCCGAGTTCCTTCTCCACGGCAAGTTCCACCGGCAGCCCGTGGCAGTCCCAGCCCGCGCGGCGCGGGACGGAGAAGCCCTTCATCGTCTTGAACCGCGGGAAGACGTCCTTGAACGCCCGCGCCTCGACGTGGTGCGTGCCGGGGGTCCCGTTCGCCGTCGGCGGGCCCTCGTAGAACACCCAGCGCGGACCGCCCGCCGACTGGGCGAGGCTGCGCTCGAACACCTCGCGGGCGCGCCACCACTCGATGATCTGCCGCTCCACCGCGGGCAGTTCGATCGTGGGTGCGACTGGCCGAAACGGCGTACCCGGCTGGTTCATCTTGTGTAGGTGGCGGAGACCCCCGGCTTTAGCCGTGGAGAGGAGCCACCCCACCTCCCTTCGTGAGTTACACTGATCAAGCCTTTACAGGGTGTTCCCGCAGAATGTGGGACGTGGCCTGTGGAGCGGGTGTAAGACCTCTGGGCGCTTCCTGCGTCCCTCGCCTTAACCGGGGAGGCAACCAGCGACGAAGCAGGAAGCTTCCGCCGCGAGGCGGAAGGGATTCCCCCGGCTTTAGCCGTGGGAGGAAACTCAACCCTATATGCTCACATCTTCGGCGTTCGGATCCAAGGAATTTTCCCGCGACACTGCGTCCGGGCCCGGCCGCGGTGGAGGTGCGAATGGCGTTGCCGGTGGTGTCCGAGGAAGTCCGGCGCGCCGTCGCGCAGCGGCGCCCGGTCGTGGCGCTGGAGTCGACGATCATCACCCACGGGCTGCCGCGCCCGGACAACGGCGAGGTCGCCCGGGCTGCCGAGCAGCAGGTCCGGGCCGCCGGCGCGGTGCCCGCGACGATCGGCGTCATCGACGGGGTCGCGACGGTCGGCCTGACCGGCGCGCAGCTCGACCGGCTGGCCGGCGACCGCGCCGCGGTGAAGGCGAGCGTCCGGGACCTGCCGATCGCCGCCGCCAAGGGGCGCAACGCCGGGACCACCGTCGCGGCGACGTCGTTCCTGGCGCACCGCGCCGGAATCCGGATCTTCGCCACCGGCGGGCTCGGCGGGGTGCACCACGGCGCGGCGACCAGCTTCGACGAATCCGCCGACCTGGTGACCCTGGCCGCGACGCCGCTGGTGGTCGTCAGCGCCGGGGCGAAATCCATTTTGGATGTCGCCGCGACGCTGGAGCGGTTGGAGACGTTGAACATCCCGGTGCTCGGCTACCGGACGCTGCGCTTCCCGGGTTTCTACGTCGCCGATTCCGGCCACGTGATTGAGCATTCCGCCGGCGCACCGGCCGAGGTCGCGGCGGTGGTGACGGCCCGCGACGAGCTGGGCCTGCGTTCGGCGGTGCTGGTGGCCAATCCGGTGCCGGCAGACGAGCAGCTGGACCCGGCGCTGCACGACCGGGCGCTGGCCGAGGCCTGGGAGCAGGCCCGGGAGCAGGGCGTCAGCGGCCACGACATCACGCCGTTCCTGCTCGACCGGATGCGCACGGCCACGGGCGGCCGGAGCCTGGCGGTCAACGTCGCGGTGTACCGCAACAACATCGCCCTGGCCACCGAAATAGCCACCGCCCTGGCCGGGTAACGCCCGGGCGGATCGGCTCGCGCGGCGATCGCAGTGTGCCGACTTGGTGTTCGTTTTCGCAGGTCAAGTCCCATGAGTGAGATCGGGTTCCGTAGGCTCAGAATTACTGGCGGGCTTGTTGGAGCTGCGCCGCCTGCGTCTCCTGGACGAGCTGCGCGGGCCAGGCTCGCCCGCTGTACTGTTCAGTAGGTCGTGCGGGGGAGCGCGGCGGCAACGGAGCAGGAGGAACTTCGGCGTGAAGGCGGAACCGGCCACCGCTGAGCAGGCGGGCAGCGGGCAGAACGTGGTCAAATCCGCCGACCGCGCGCTGGTCATCCTCGAGCTGCTCTCCCGCGGCCGGCACCGGCTCAGCGACATCGCCGAAACCCTCCGGCTGCCGCTGTCCAGCGTGCACGGCCTGCTCGGCACCTTGGTGCACCGCGGCTTCGCCGAGTTCGACCAGACCACCCGCACCTACGGGCTGGGGCTGAAGGCCTGGACCGTCGGACAGGGCTACACCGGGCACCGCGACATCGTCGGCCTGGCGCTGCCGCTGATGGAGCGGCTCGCGCAGGAGACCGGCGAGACCGTGCAGCTGTCCCGGCTGGACGGCATCGAGAACGTCTACATCGCCATCGCCGAGTCGCCGCAGCCGATGAAGCTGGTGTCCGCGGTCGGCATGCGGCTGCCTGCGCACGCCGTCGGGCTGGGCAAGGCGCTGCTGGCCGGGCTGTCCGACGACGAACTGGAGCGCCGCTACCGCGAAGTGGAGCTGGCGCCCTTCACCGCGCACACCGTGACCGATCCGACCGAGCTGCACGCCGAGATCGAGCAGGCCCGGGTGCGCGGTTTCGCCGTCGACGACGAGGAGTACATCGTCGGCTGCCGCTGCGTCGCGATGCCGATCCGCGACCACTCGGGCGAGGTTGTGGCGGCCATGTCGGTCTCCGCGCCGACGCCGCGCTGCGGGCCGGACTGGACCGACGAGACCCGCGCGCCACTGTCCAATGTGGTCGCCTCCGTCGAACATCAGCTCCGCCGCTGATCAGCTGTCGTGAGTGCGAAAGCCCTAAGAACCGGTTTTCGCACTCACGAAAGGAACGTAGTGCGGAGGCCCCCGGATTTATCCGTGGGGAGGAAGCGCGTCAAGTCCAGCACGAGGCGCCCAGCGGTAACCCACCCACGCTTACTTGTGATCGATGGTCGTTTCACATGATCTTTATGCGGTTGGCGTACCGGTGCCGGGCTTACCCGGACTCCGGACAGCGGGCCCGGTTGGGTCGCACGTTCGGGTGTGTGCGCCTGGTATGGAACAAGACCCTCGCCGAACGCCACCGTACCTACCATGGCGAGGGCCGCCGGGTCTCGTACAAGGAGACCGACGCGACCTTGACGCGGTTGAAGAAAACCGAGGAGCTGGCGTTCCTCGGTGAGGTGTCGAGCGTGCCGTTGCAGCAGACGCTTCGGCACCAGCACACCGCGTTTCAGAACTTCTTCGCCGGGCGTGCGCGGTATCCCCGGTTCAAGTCCCGCAACGGGCGCCAGTCGGCGCATTACACTCGCTCGGCGTTCCGGATGCGCGAGGGACAGCTTTTCCTCGCCAAACAGGCCGCGCCGCTGCGGTTCGTGTGGTCCTGGGATGCCGGCACGTTCGCGCGCTGAATCCCACGATGGTCGTGGTCTCCCGTGACGCGGACGGTCGTTGGTACGTGACGTTTCAGGTCGACACCGCCGACCCTGAACCCATGCCGGAAACCGGGCATGCCGTCGGGGTCGACCTGGGTGTGAAGGACTTCGCTGTCACCAGCGATGGTGAGCGGATCGCGAACCCGAAGCATCTGGAACGCAAGGCTCGTAACCTGGCCCGCTACCAGCGGCAGATGGCCCGCAAACAGAAGGGTTCGGCGAACCGGCGTAAGGCCAAGGGCAAGGTTGCTCGTGCGCACCGTAAAGTACGTAACGCGCGCCAGGATTTTCTGCATCGCACGTCCACGAACCTGGTGTGCGGTGCGGATGTGATCGCGGTGGAAGACCTCTCGGTCAGCAACATGGTCCGTAATCGGAGGCTCGCGCGGGCCATCTCCGACTGCGGGTGGGGTGAGTTCCGTAGCCAGCTGGAATACAAGACCAGTCGTGCGGGCAAGATTCTTGTGGTGGTGGATCGTTGGTACCCGTCCACCAAGACGTGCTCGAGCTGTGGGTATGTGCTGTCCGGGTTGAAGCTTTCCGTTCGGGCATGGACATGCCCGGGCTGCCGCACCCGGCACGACCGGGACATCAACGCGGCGAAGAACATCCTTGCGGCTGGTCAAGCCGTAGCCAGGGGAACTTCTGGCGATGCCTGTGGAGCTGATGTGAGACGGGGCGAGCTTCCTCGCGCGCAATCGGCCGTGAAGCAGGAACCCCAACCTGTGAGGGTTGGAATCCCCCGGCTTTAGCCGTGGGGAGGATAGTCAAGAGCCGAACTGGATGGAGCGCTTGGCCAGGCCCCACCAGAAGCCGTCGATGGCGATCTTCTGCTGGTCGAGGTCCTTGCCCGCCGCGCCCAGCGCCACGAACAGCGGCGCGAAGTGCTCGGTGCGGGGGTGCGCCAGGCGGCCCGCCGGGGCCTTGTGCTGGAAGTCGAGCAGCGCGTCCACGTCGCGCGCTTCGAGGGCCCGCGCGCCCCAGTCGTCGAACTCCGTCGACCAGCTCGGCGTGGTCTCGGCGCGCAGTGCGGCGAGGTTGTGCGTGAAGAAGCCGCTGCCCACGATGAGCACGCCTTCGTCGCGCAGCGGTTCCAGCGCCCGGCCGATGCGCATCAGTCGCTCCGGCTCCAGCGTCGGCATGGAGATCTGCAGCACCGGCACGTCGGCGTCCGGGTACATCTCCTTCAACGGCACGTACGCGCCGTGGTCGAGGCCGCGTTCCGGGAAGTCCTGCACCGGCGTGTCCGGGCTGCGCACCAGCGAGCGCACCCGGGCGGCGAGTTCCGGCGCGCCGGGCGCGGCGTACTGGACCGAGTAGTAGTGCTCGGGGAAACCCCAGAAGTCGTACACCAGCGGCACGGTCGTGGTGGCTCCGATCGCCAGCGGCGACTCCTCCCAGTGCGCCGAGATGATCAGGATGGCCTCCGGCTTTGGCAGGTCGCGGGACCAGGCCGCGAGCTGGTCGGGCCACTGCGGGTCGTTGGCCAGCGGCGGCGCGCCGTGGCTGAGGTAGAGAGCGGGCATCCGGTCCGCCGCCGGTGCGGTCATGGCGATCCTCCTAGTTCGAATTTGAACCACACCCCAAGTTACGCTGTCGTTCGAATTTGAACAAGCTAGGGTGGTGGCATGACGGAACCGCGCTGGCTGGACGCCGACGAGATGGCCGCCTGGAACGCCTTCGTGGAGGCGAGCAACCTGATCGCCCGGCGGGTCGAGCAGCAGCTGCGCGAGCAGGCGGGGCTGTCCCACCCGCAGTACGAGATCCTGGTCCGGCTCGCCGCCGAGCCCGGCGGCGAGCTGCGCATGACCGAGCTCGCCCAGCGGGTGGTGACCTCGAAGAGCGGCCTGACCTACCAGGTCACCCAGCTGGAGAAGGCCGGGCTGGTGCGCCGCCGGACCTGCGACACCGACGACCGGGGCGTCGTCGCCGGGCTCACCGGAGTGGGCCGGGAGAAGCTGCGCGCGACCGCGCCCGGGCACGTGGAACTGGTCCGCGCGAACCTAATCGACGTGCTCGACCGCGACCAGTTGCGCGCCATCGCGGAAGGGCTCGGCGCGGTGACCCGCGCGCTCCGAGCTTGACGGCCGGCCCCACCCGTTAGGTATTGCCTTCCGGGCCGGTTCCGTGGAAGGTCGGAGGGTTGCCGTTGCGACCTGGTCTCGGGGTGCACCCGCATCCCACCCGGCCGACCAGCCGTGACGGCAGTGCCGGAGGAAGTCGCGTGGGCCGGGAGGAGCGGGTTGTTAAGTGCAAGTTCGACGATCAGGCACGCGGCGTCAGCCGCTTTCTGCCACGTGCGCAACTTGCACCGCCGCGGGTTCTCAGGCTGTGCCCACCCCGCCAGGGTTCTCAGGGACGACCTACCCCAGCGTGGCGCATTGGCGTCTGAGGTTCCGCTACCCGCACCGCTGCGCAAGCCGACCACGCACGTTCGAGAAGGAGCGAGATGAAGTTTCTTAGGTTGGGTCCGGTGGGTGCTGAGCGTCCTCACGTGGCAGACGACCAGGGCCGGGTGTTCGATCTGAGCCCGATCACCAACGACATCGACGGTGAGTTCCTCGCCGGTGACGGCGTCCAGCGGGCCCGCGCGGCGCTGGCCGCCGGTGAGCTGCCCGCGGTCGACGACGCCGGCGACGGCACCGGCCTGCGGGTCGGCGCGCCGATCGCGCGGCCGATGGCGGTGCTGTGCATCGGCCAGAACTACGCCGCGCACGCCGCGGAGTCCGGTTCGGCCCCGCCGGAGGTGCCGATCCTGTTCTTCAAGCACCCGAACACGGTCGTCGGGCCGTACGACGACGTGCTGATCCCGCGCGGCGCCGAGCAGACCGACTGGGAGGTGGAGCTCGGTGTCGTGATCGGCCGCCGGGCCCACTACCTGGAAAGCGCCGAGCAGGCCCTGGACTGCATCGCCGGGTTCGTGGTGTCCAACGACGTGTCCGAGCGGGCGTTCCAGAAGGAGCACTCCGGCGGGCAGTGGTCCAAGGGCAAGTGCTGCGAGACGTTCAACCCGGTCGGCCCGTGGCTGGTCCCGGCCGACGAGATCGCCGACCCGCAGGCGCTGCGGCTGCGCTCGTTCGTCAACGGCGAGGCGCGGCAGGACTCCAACACCGCGGACACGATCTTCGGTGTCGCGGAGATCGTCCGGCACCTGTCGCAGTATCTGACGCTGGAGCCGGGCGACCTGGTCAACACCGGGACGCCGGAGGGCGTGGCGATGTCCGGGCGGTTCCCGCACCTGGCGGCCGGCGACGTGATGGAGCTGGAGATCGACGGCCTCGGCCGCCAACGCCAACAACTCAAGTCCGCCTGAGAAACGCCTGTTCCCAGGCTCGTTCGTAGCAGAGAAGACGGAGGCCCGGCACCGACCCCTCTCGGTGCCGGGCCTCCGTCGTTGTGGAATTCCGCTGCGCCGACCCCCAGTGCGGCGCTGCCGATTCCAGATCAGGCGGCCGGCTTGCGGGCCTTCGCGTAGCGGTTGTTCGCCGGCAGCCAGCACAGCACGACCGCGATGATCGCGGTCGGCAGGCCGATGAAGCCCGTGATGTTCAGCAGCTGCGGGCCGTAGCCGAACGCCGTAGCCAGGCCGCCGAACAGCGACAGGATCGCGAAGACGGTGATCAGGACGCGCGCCCAGGTCGCACCCTTGAGCGCCAACAGGGTGAACAGCAGCAGCGGCGCGGCGAAGATGATCAGCAGGAACGCCTTGAAGATCAGCTCGGCGTGCGCGATGGAGACCACGCTGTCCCACATGTCAACGGACTTGGCGAGCTCGACGACGTCCTGGGCGTTGTCGGTGCCCATCGTCTCCATGACCGTGTCGAGGTCGAAGACCTCGGGGTTGCTGGTGACGAGGCTGGTCGCGTAGCTCTCCGCGAGGCCGCGGCCACCGGCGAACACGTAGATCGCGCCGATCAGGCCGGATAACGCGGAGATCGCGGAGATGACTACCAGCGCCAGCAGCGTGCCGGGCTTCTTGAGCGTGCCGGGTGCACCGGTCGCCGGGGGAGCGGTCTGGGAGTACGTCACGGCGTGTTTCTCCTTGCCAGGATTCAGAAAAGGGGGATGAAATCCGGGGGATCTGGTAGCCGTGTCGACCGCCGCGCGACGCTCCCGTTGTCCGGCGCTGCGCTCCCGGCGCGGGCCCACGCGCTGCGGGAACAGACGTCGTCCGACGCCGCGCCCGGGCAGGACGCAGCGGTGGTGGTGCGCATGATGCTTCGCGAATCCTCTCCAGGCAGGCTGCGGTGCTCACGCCACCGCAGCCCGCGTCCGTGCGAATTGCCCCGAGTTCACCGGGCGGTCGACGATCGACCGCTACTGGGGCGAGGCAGATCATTACACCGCGCCGCACGGGTTTCCAGCACTTTCCGGAAAAATTCCGCAGATCATTAGTTCTGACACGCAGATCAGTTCGGCGCACTACACTCCGGCGAGAAAGGGAAGAGAGAAGGAAGCAGCCGTGCCGTTAGCCGGAACCGCAAGCTTGCCCGCGACCGACCTGCGCAGCCGCCTGCTGCAATCACCGGCCGCGCTGCTGGATACCACAATGGACCAATTGCGGACCTTGGTCCTGGTGCACGAGGTGGGAACCGCGCTGGCCGCGGCGCGATCGCTCGGGCGGGAGCAGTCCAGCGTGCAGAAGCAGTTGGACACGCTGAACCGGAACTTCAAACAGCTGTGCGGAGAACCACTCGTCGTAAAGCAGGGGCGCGGAAAGAAGGTGTTGTTCACAGCCACCGGTGAAGCCTTCGTGGAGATCGCGCGGGACACCTTGGCGGACTGGTTGGACGGCGTTCGCGAATCGAGACGACTTCGCGGTGAAACGGTTACTGTCGGCACTACTCGCTTCACTCTCGGTTTCCTCGCCAATGCGGGAGAACACGTGGCCGAGGAATTCCAGGAACGCGGAATCGATTTGCGCGTCACGCACTTGCGGACCCGCGAGTTGTTGGACGCATTGCGCACGAAGCAAGCGGATCTGGTCTGCGGTAGCGTGCTGATCGCCGAGGACGACTCGGTGCTGGCCGAATTCGACGTAATGGAGTGGCGGCGCAGCGGTCTGAGCCTGGTCACGAACTTATCCGGCGAACAGTTGCCGAACCGCGTGATGCGCGCGAGTGAACTGCACGCGGTGCCGCTGGTGGTGCCGGCGAGCGGACTGATCTCCGGATTCCTGCACGGCTGGTTCGGCACCGACTTCCGCGACAAGCTCGACATCGCCGCCGAGATTGACGACGTCCGCTACGGGTTCGACCTGCTGCGTTCGGAGCTGCTGCACGGCTGCATGATCGTCACGCGGGGGGTGGGCGAGGCGGCCGGCGACGGTCGGCTGCCGGAGGGCCAGGGCCTGCGCACCATCGAGCTGGTGAACGACGTCGGGCCGAAGATGCAGGTGCTGGTGGGTGCGTTCACGCGCCGAGGGGAGCGGCAGGGCTACTACGCCGAGCACCCGCTGAATCTACTGTGGACGGCGCTGGAGCTGGAGAACGCCAAGTGGAAGAGCGGCGAGGTGTCCCCCGCCAAAGCGTCCTGACGGTCCGCAATTTCAATGGAAATCGGACCTCTGATTTACATTGAGGTGATCTCAGTAGGGGGTTATGCGAGTCGGCCGTGTTCGAATTGGGTGAGTACGAGTGCGGCTTTGACGATGGTGCCGATTTTGCGGGGGCTGGTGGTGAAGTGTCGTAGGGCGCGCCAACGGCCGGTGAGCAGGGCGAATCCACGTTCGCCGAGGGCGCGCAGGCCGCGCAGCAGTTTGTTGTAGGTCTGGTTGTCGACGTCGAGTGGGCGGCCTTTGCTGGTTTTGGGGTGTTTGATCGGGGTGAGGACCCCGGCTCCGGCACCCTGGTAGCCGCCGTCGGCCAGGGTGGGCAGGTCGAGCTGGGAGTAAGCCCAGTACAGGGCGCCGAGGACGTGGTTTTCAGCGTCGGTGATGTCGTGGACGGACCCGGGCTCGACGTCGGAGACCCACAGCGGGAACCCGTCCGGGTCCGTCAGTGCTTGGATGTTGCCGGCTTGTTCGCGGGTTTTCCCGGAGTACCACAGGTCGATCTCGGTGCCTTTGGTGCTGGTGGTCTTTTCGCCGAGACGGTCGGAGGAGAAGTTTTTGCCGTCCAGGATCAGATAGGCGTCGCCGTTGTCTTTGGCCCGTTGCAGGGCGTCGTGCAGATCCGGGGCCTGCGCGGCCAGCGCCTCGATGCCCTCGTCGACATACCGGTAGCCGGTCGCGCGGGCGACACCGTGATCGCGGGCCAGTTTGGTGGTGTCGGTGCGGTCGCGGAACCACCGCAGGACCAGCACAGCCTGCCAGAACGTGGTCAACGCCCGGCGCCTCTTGCGGGTCCCTTTCCGGCGGCGTTCACCGGCCAGCAGCTTGCTGAGGAAGAGCACCAGTTCACGGGGAACATCGAGTTTGGCAGAATACGTGACCACGTGGGGCCTTCCCTGGTCGAAGATCGTTTCTTGGTCGAACTTCTTCTACCAGGGACCCCACGTCCCACTCTCCCCAGGCCAGCCCTACCCGATCACACACCCATTCCGGCAGGCCGCCTTCAGCCACTTCTTACCGAGATCACCTCATTGAAATTGCGGAAGTTGTCCACAGATTGGGGAGTTGTCCACAGGTTGTGGGGGTTGTCCACAGTCCGTGAAGTCGTGGTGCCGGTTTTCGTTGGTCTGCCTGGGTTTTCGCGTTGGACCGTTCGGGTCAAGATTAACGTGAAAGTCTTTCGTTTTTACTCTTTGGGTAGCTAGCGTCCGAGGTCGGCGACGACCTATCGGGAGGGCCCTGGCATGTCGCGACGATCGCGCACCCTGGCCGCGCTCAGCGCCGCGGCAGTCGTCGGTTCCCTGCTGATCGCACCGGCCTCGACCGCCGAACCGGCACCGGAACCCGTCACGGACTACTGCCGGGAGCAGTGCCACCATATCCTGCCGCCCGGCCAGAACGGCAACGCGACCTTCGCCGAGCTCGTCGCGCACATGCTGCTGGGCACCCGGCCGCCGCACTCCGACGACCAGCTCGCCAAGTACGACCGCCTCGCCGGCGGCTACTCGGAGCTGACCACCGGAACCATCGACGAGTTCTTCAACGACAACTCGTTCGGCGTGCGGCCCGACGACGTCGAGCGGGCCTACCAGCCGCGCGAAGACGTCACCATCATCCGGGACAAGACCGCCGGAATCCCGCACATCTACGGCATCACCCGGTCCGGCACCGCGTACGGCGCGGGCTTCGCGACCGCCGAGGACAAGCTGTTCCTGATGGACGCGATGCGCCGCGCCGGGCGCGGCGAGGTGACCCCGTTCGCCGGCGGCGCCCCGGCCAATCGCCAGCTGGAGCAGCAGTTCTTCTCCGTCTCCCCGTACACCGAGCAGGAGCTGCAGCAGCAGATCGACACCGTTTCGCGCTTCGGGGAGCCCGGCCGCCTCGCGTTCGAAGACGCTAAGTCCTATGTGGACGGGATCAACGAATACATCGAGAAGTCGCACAGCGGGCGGTACTTTCCCGGCGAGTACGTCGCCACCGGCCAGTCGATCCGATCACCAACGAAGGCCGGATCGAACCGTTCAAGCTCACCGACCTGGTCGTGCTGGCCTCGCTGGTCGGCGCCCAGTTCGGCGGTGGCGGCGGCCACGAGGTGCAGAACGCGGTCGCGCGGATGTCGCTGCACGAGCGGTTCGGGCCGGAGCGCGGCGAACAGATCTGGGCGGCGTTACGCGCCGAGAACGATCCCGAAGCCATCAGCACCATCCACGACGGGCAGTCGTTCCCGTACGGCGGCTCACCGGCGAACCCGCGGGGCGTCGTGATTCCGGACCCCGGTTCGGTTTCCGCCCAGCAGCTGATCTTCGAGCCGACCGGCTCGGCCGCCGAAGCCCCCGAACCGGCCGCCCGGCCGGAATCGGTCAACCCCCGCCCGGCCACCGGCGATCCCGTGGAAAGCCTGCGCGGCATCTTCGACGACGGCGTGGTGCCGGGCGGCATGGGGCAGGCGCGCGGCATGTCCAACGCGCTCGTGGTCTCTGGCGCGCACACCGAAAGCGGTCACCCGGTGGCGGTTTTCGGGCCGCAGACCGGCTACTTCTCGCCCCAGCTGCTGACCCTGCAGGAACTCCAGGGGCCGGGCATCTCGTCGAAGGGCGCCTCCTTCGCCGGGCTGAGCTTCTACACGCTGCTCGGCCGCGGCCAGGACTACGCCTGGAGCGCCACCACGGCGTCGCAGGACATGATCGACACCTACGCCGTCGAGCTGTGCGAACCGGACGGCCGCCCGGCAACGAAGGACTCCAACTCCTACCGCTTCCGCGGCGAATGCCTGCCGATGCAGACCGTCGAACGCGAGAACGCGTGGCAGCCGAACCTCGGCGACGACACCCCGCAGGGCTCCTACCGGCTGGTGTCCTTCCGCACCCGCTACGGGCCGGTGACGCACCGGGCGACCGTCGAAGGCAAGCCGGTGGCGTTCGCCCGCGCCCGCTCTACGTTCCTGCACGAGGTCGACTCGATCATCGGCTTCCAGAAGTTCAACGACCCGTCCGTGATCACCTCGGCGCGGGACTTCCAGCGCGCCGCCCACGACGTCAACTACACCTTCAACTGGTTCTACGCGGACGCCACCGACACGGTCTACTTCAACTCCGGGGCGAGCGTGGTGCACAAGCCGGACGTCGACCCGAGCATGCCGATCGCCTCCGACCCGGCGTTCGAGTGGCAGGACTGGAACCCGGCCGACAACACCGCCGCCTACGCCCCGTTTCGGGAGCACCCGAACTCGATCAACCAGGACTACTACGTCAGCTGGAACAACAAGCAGGCGCCCGGCACGGCCGGCGACCGGGCGGAGAAGGGCGCGGTGCAGCGCGGCGACCTGCTCGACCGCCGCGTCGCCGAGCACATCGCGGCGGGCGGCAAGTTCAACCGCGTCACGCTGACCCAGGCGATGGCCGACGCGGGCGTCACCGACCTACGCGCCGAACGGGTCCTCCCGGACCTGCTGCGGCTGATCGACACCCAGCCCGTCACCGACCCGCAGGTGGCGGCGCTGGTCGACGAGCTGCGCGCGTGGCTGGCCGACGGTGGCAAGCGCGTGGAGACCGAACCGGGCAGCAGAGATTACGCGCACCCCGACGCGATCGAGCTGCTGGACGCGTGGTGGCCGCTGCTGGTGCGCGGTGAGTTCGAGCCCGCCGTGGGCGGCGCGGCCTACCAGGCGATGACCGACGTGATGCAGATCAACGAGTCGCCTTCGGGCTGGCAGAACGGCGAACCGGGCCTGCACGTCGGCCAAGGCCACCAGGGGTCGTCGTTCCAGTTCGGCTGGTTCGGCCAGGTGTCCAAGGACATCCGCGCGGTGCTGGGGGAGCCGGTGCCCGGCGGGTTCGGCGAGCCGCTGTGCGGCGGCGGAAACGCGGAGACATGCCGGCAAATACTGCTTGACACCCTGCAGCAGGCGGCAGCGACCCCGGCGGCCGAAACCTACCCGGGCGACGCGGACTGCAAGCCCGGCGACCAGTGGTGCGCGGACGCGATCCTGCAGACCAAGATCGGCGGCATCGCCCAGGAGAAGATCAGCTGGCAGAACCGCCCGACCTACCAACAGGTCGTGGAGTTCCCCGCCCACCGCTGACCAGCTCCAGACTCGCTGGGGAACTCCGACCGGCTGGCCGGTCAAGGATCCCCTCACTTGCCGAATGGTCGGGAGGTGTGGTGCGTTCGGGTGACCGCGCATGGCGTGAGGGCAGACGAACGGAGGGTGCTGTGGGCGATCTTGAGGCCGTGCTGGGCCGACTCGACGACATCCGGAGTGATCTCACCGATCTCTACAGGGACCTGCGCGCGAACCCGGAGCTGTCCTTCGCCGAACACCGGACCGCCGCCGAGGTCGCGCGCCGGCTGGAAGCGCCCCGGTGGTGACCTGGGTCGGGCGCACGGGCGTGGTCGGCGTGCTCCGCAACGGCGAGGGGCCGACGGTGCTGCTGCGCGCGGACTTCGACGCGCTGCCGGTCCTGGAGCAGACCGGCCTCGACTACGCCAGCACCCGGCGCGGCACCGACCCGGACGGCAACGACGTCCCGGTGATGCACGCCTGCGGCCACGACATGCACGTCACCTGCCAGCTCGGCGCGCTGGACCTGCTGGTCGCGGCCCGCGACCGGTGGGCGGGCACGATCGTGGCGGTCTTCCAGCCCGCCGAGGAGATCGGGGCCGGGGCGCGGGCGATGATCGACGACGGCTTCTTCGACCGGTTCCCCAAGCCGGACGTCTGCCTGGGCCAGCACGTCTTCCCGTTCCCGTCCGGCTCGGTGGGCATGATCAGCGGCCCCAGCATGTCCGCCGCCGACGGCATCAAGGTCACCATGTTCGGTCGCGGAGCGCACGGCTCCCAGCCGCAGAACGCCATCGACCCGGTCGTGATGGCATCGGCGACCGTGATGCGGCTGCAGACCGTGGTTTCCCGCGAGGTCGCCCCCAGCGACACCGCCGTGGTCACCGTCGGCGCGATCAAGGCGGGCACGAAGGACAACATCATCCCCGACCAGGCCGAACTGCGGGTCAACATCCGGTCCTTCGACGAGCAGGTCCGGGAGCGGGTGATCGCGGCCGTCAAGCGCATCGTGCGGGTGCAGCGAAAGCCCGGAGGGCTCGACCAGCCGCACGGAAAGCTGCGCGGGTGGCACATCGGCGCATTTCAGCGCCGGCGTTTCCCGGTGCCAGTCCAGGAAAGCGCTGAGCCCAGCCGGCCCTTGGTCAGCAGCACGACGAGCAGGGCGAGCGCGCCGAGGCGGATGGTTCACGCGGATCTGCCCGGAACCATCCGGGCGCGTGGTTTGGCGGTTTCCCGCGGGAGTCCTAATTGGACGGGAGGGTCCAAGCATGTACGGCAACTGCCGTGGTCGGCCTACTTCGTGACCAGGCCGATGTCGAGGTTCAGGACCTGGTTGATCCTGCCGTCGGTCAGCGCGACGACGGCGGTTGCCGTGCCGTCGGCCGGGTCGGCGTCGGAGTCGGTCTCCGGCGCGCCGACGTGCTGCGGCGAGAACCCCATGCCCCCGGGCGGGACGAAACGCAGGACGTAGGTGCTGGTTCCCTGGTTGGGCATCGCGTAGTGCCCGGTGCCGTCGGTACCGCTGCCCCACCTGCCGATCCAGAACTGGATGCCGGGCAGCAGCGGCTCGTCCGCCTGGCGTTGCCCGTCGGCGTTCACGTCGTGCCAGGTGACGCCGGTGATGTCGCTGCCGAGCTTGCCGAAGTCGGCGCGGCTGGTGCCGCCGGGGCGCACGTCGACGACCACCTCGCTGGGAGTGGTCGGCTGATAGCCGATCGGGTTGATGCCGACCCGGTACCGGCCGGGTGGCACGTCGGGAATTTCGTACGTGGCATCGGGATTCGTCCCAACCGTCGCCACCCAGCTGCCGTCCAGGTGGTACAGCCCGACCGCGCTGCCGCCGCCCGGCTCGCCGGGCTGCCAAGCGCCGTCGACGTTGCGGTCGAAGAAGTGCATCCCGCACACGGTCCCGGTCGCCGGTTGGGCCACCGCCGGCACCGTCGTCCCCAGCAGCGCTAGCGTGCCCGCCGCCACGAAAACCGCGGTTCTCCCGGTCATCACGCCTCCGATCGCAGCCGAAACCCGTTCTGCGGCGTAGACGCGCGGTCCTGGGCTTCGGTTGCCCGGTGGAGGCGGATTCGGGTTCCCGTGCTCCCGGTGGGCCCTCCGCTCATCCCGGCTACCGCTGGTTCAGCGGCGGACCCGGTAGGTGACGTGGTGACGAGGGAGGCGGGACGCGCGGAGACCAGTTTCAGGTCCAGCGCGGGCACGCCATCGAACAGCCGCTCTCCGGCACCGAGTGTGACCGGGGCGATGTGGGTGCGCAATTCGTCGATGAGTCCGCCGCGGAGGTACTGGTTGATCGTGGCCGCGCCGCCGGAGATGGCGACGTCGCGGTCTCGGACATCCAGGCGTGCGGCCGCTCGACCGGGCCGGTGCCGAAGGGCTTCTCGCGGGTCTGGCCGGGGCCTCGAAGCCGTCACCCGGGACCAGGTCCGCGGGTCCTCCACCGCGATGCGGACGGGCCCCGACTGCCGTTCGGGGCCAGGAAAGCGTAGTGGGGCCGGAGAGACTCGAACTCTCACTGGCTAGGACCTAAACCTAGTGCCTCTGCCAATTGGGCTACGGCCCCGCTCGACACAGCCTAGCGCGTGCGGTGATCTTGGCGGGAGGGGAGTTCCCGGACGGGGGCTCGGGGCGCGACACGCGAACCGCTGGTGCGTGGCGGGTTCGGCGGTGCTCTACGGTGTGAGCAGCCAGGTGAACGCGAGGAGGACACGTGGCCCGTGATCCAGACACCATCGAGCGCGACATCGAGCAGGCGCGTGAAGCGCTGGCCGCCACGCTGGACCAACTGAGCGCCAAGGCGGACCCGAAGCGTTTCGTCGAGTACGGCAAGTCCAGCCTGCAGCAGAAGCTCAACGACCCGAGGGTGCGCTACGTGCTGATCGGTGTCGGCGCTCTCGTCACCGTTGCGGTGGTGCGCAAGCTCTTCCGGTGAATGCCCGTGGGTCTTTTGGGCCGCAGCGGCAGCCGCTGCGGCAGCCCAAAAGGCTCACGGCTCCTGCCGCACCGCGTCGCCGAGGCGGATTTCGCCGGGCTTGGTGACGCGCATGATCACGCCGAACTTGTTGTCGTGGCGCCCGATCAGGTGGGTTTGCAGGTCCCGCCAGCGCTCGCGGCCGTCGGCGTCCCAGCTGGGCACCGCGCAGCGGATGCACGGCCCGGCGTTGTCCCCGGTGACCGCCAGCTCCACTTCGCCCGCCGTGAGCGTCGTGCCGGGTTCCCAGCCCTCTTCGGCGAAGGCCGGCAGGTCGGCGGTCACGTGCAGGTTCGTGCGGAAGCGGCGCAGGTCGACGTCGGCGCCCAGTTCGTCGGACAGACCGGCGCGGGAGGCTTCGAAGGTGACGAGCACGGTGGGCCCGCGGTCCTGCTGCCCGTCGGCAGCGCGCAGGCTGAGCGGGATGTCCAGCGAGTCGGCGAGGACGTCGGTGAGCTTGGGGTCCGTCCAGGACCAGTCCACGCCGTCCGGGCCGCGAAGCGTCGGCGGTTCGGTCGGGTCGGCGACGTCGCCGTAGCTTGCCGCCCAGCTGAGCATCATCGGGTTCTGCCGGACGGTCAGCACGTTGCCGGTTCGGGTGGCGCGCTCGTCGAGCAGCGCGTACGTGCGGTCACCGGCCATTCCGCGGTCGTCGAAGCGGGCCGCGTCGACGCGCTCACCGCGCAGCGACTTCACCGGCCAGCGGCTTAGGTCCGTCACCGATCCGTGCGCCACGCCGACCTCCATCCACCACTTGGCACCACCCTAGCGCCTGGTTTTCCAGGCCGGACTACGCCGACGGTGTGGCGGTGTGCAGCAGTGGCAGCAGGCCTTCGCGGAGGAGCCGGTCGACGAAACCGGTGTCGAGCGGCTCGTCCGTGAGCATCAGGCGGTAGATCAGGCCGGCGCCGGCGAGTTCGACGACCGTGTCGATCGGCGCGTCGGCGCGGATCTCGCCGCGCTGCACGCCGCGTTCGATGATGCGGCGCAGCATGTCCCGCTGCGGCAGCAGGAAGGATTCGCGGAAGGCCGCGGCCAGTTCGGGTTCGTGCGGGAGTTCGCCGACCAGCGCCTGGGCCGCCTTGCCGACCGGGCCCGTGAGGAACGAGGCGAAGCCGCGGAGGAACTCGCCGAGGTCGGCCTCGATGCTGCCCTGGTCGGGTTCCGGGACGCTGCGCTGCACTAGCTGGGTGCAGGTGTCGATGACCAGGTCGAGCTTGGAGTCCCAGCGGCGGTAAATGGTGGCCTTGCCGGCCCGCGCGTGGGCGGCGACGGCATCCATGGTCAACGCCCGGTAGCCGACCTGGGCGAGCACCTCCATCGCGGCTTGGCGCAGCGCGGCGTCGCGGGTGGCATCCCGCGGGCGACCCCGGCCGGTGGCCGGTTGGTTCGATTCGACGCTGGCCAACGCTGCTTCCTCCTCGCGTGCACTGCTCGCCGCTTTCACGGCCGACATCCTAAGGTGCTGGTCGGATTCGTCCACTGTGCACGCGTTCGCGGAGTTGCGCGCGGTCACCGGGCACCGCGGGCGTGGCCGCGGCGGCGGCCACGGCCTTGCGGGTCGCCTCGTCGGACAGGCCGTGCCTGGCTTGCAGGTACGCGGTGGTGAAGGCGAATCCATCGCCGTCGAGCAGGTGGATCACGACACGTCCCGCGGCGCCGGGCGCTAACTTCTCGATGAGCTGGTCGGCCTGGTCCCGCGCCGCGATCAGGCCCGGGGCGCTGGCCGTGCTGCGATCGGTTCCGGCCGTGACGGTGACCAGCCAGTCGTCGCCGTCCGGTGTGCTCGGGCGTTCGCGTGACGCGGCGTCGACCGGTGTCGGTGCTGCGCGGCCGTTCCGGGCCGGTCACGCGTGGCCGTCGACTCTACGGGTTGCCCCGGTCGAGGTCTTCGGGACGGTCAATGTCGAAGCCTTCCGACACGTCGTCGCAGGCCACCAGCGCGACTTTGCGGCCGTTGAGGTAGCCGCGGGCACCGGCGTCCCCGGTGGCCGCCGCGCGGGCTCCGGCCCAGTGGTCGCGCCCCAGCAGCACGGGGTGGCTGCGGACGCCGTCGTGAGCGGCGGCGGCGAGGGTGCTTGGTTTCGCGAGCGCCGCGACGCGCCGCACGGCTTCCGGGCCGATGCCGGGCATGTCCACCGGCAGCACAAGGGCGGCATCGGCATCGGTCGGCGCGAGCGCGTCGAGCGCGGTGCGCAGCGACGAGCCCATACCGGTGGCCCAGTCCGGGTTGAACACGACCCTCGCGCCGGTCAGCTCAGCGCGTTCGCGGACCTCGTCCGCGGCGGCGCCGACGACCACCACGATCGGCGCGCAGCCGCCTGCGGCGAGCACCTGCGCGGCCCGGTCGACCAGCAACGTCCCGCGGTACTCCACCAGCGCCTTCGGCATCCCGAACCGACGACCGGCACCGGCGGCCAACACGACTCCCGCAACTACCACCACCGCAAGGTACCCATTCCGAACAAGAGGTGGAGCGCACCGATCCGAGATCTCGTCGAGGTGAGGGGCACCCTTGGGCGGCACAGGAGCCTGTTGCGTTTTCGGCGAAAACGGCTGAACCGAAGTACCAAATCAGTCTCGATCGCCGCCGTTTGTCCGCCAGTGGCCATCTCAGCCGTGATCGATCGATCACGGTCCGTGGTGGGCGTAATTTTGCAACAGGCTCCACAGCCGCTCAAGGGTGCTTTTTTCTTCGCGGCTTGGCGCTGACCTGGGAAAACGCTGGTCACGGGTGGTGTGACCGGCGGCTTGGCCATACGCAGTCTAGACGTAGCTGACCTGTAGTTAGTGCGCTGTGTGACGGATTTGGGCCCACGTTTGCCCCACGCCTTTGATCATGGGTTGCCCCACGGCCGCGCCATTGCTCCGCCCGTGCGCGGACGTGCTCGTCACCTGATCGCGTTCTCGCTACCCTCAAGGTCACCTCTTCGCGGAGGTAACGCCCCCGGCCGACGGGCCGGGGGCACGCGAAGAGGTATCCGCGAAGAGGTGATGTGATCGTGTCCTCGAACGGTCCGTCTGTTGGTTCCCGTATCCGGCAGGCGCGTGAACGCGCCGGGATGAGCCGCCGTGTGCTCGGTGGCCTCGTCGACCGCTCCGCCGAGTGGGTCAAGGCGGTCGAGGTCGGCCGTTTACAGACGCCGAGGCTCCAAATGCTGACCAAGCTTGCCGACGTGCTCGACATTCGGGATCTCGCCGAGCTCACCGGCGACGATGAGTCGGTCTCGGTGTCCCGGTTCGCTCCCGGTTCGGCCCACCAGGCGCTCTACGACGTGCAAGCCGCATTGACCGAGTACCGGCTCACGCCGGACACTCGGCCGGTTGACCTTGCACACCTGGCGGAACGGTTGGCGGTGGCGTGGAAGGTGCGGCACAGTTCCCCGGACCACCGCACCCAGCTCGGCGCGCTGCTGCCCGACCTGATCCGCGACGCGCAACGGGCGGTCCGGGCACGGTCAGGCAGAGAGCGTCGGGAAGCACGGCGCATCCTGGCGGGCGTTTACCAGCTCGCCGACTTCTACGTCGCGTTCCAGCCCGCGCCGGAACTTGTGTGGCTGGTCGCCGATCGAGCTGTGACCGAAGGGCAGGAATCCGACGACCCGTACGCGATGGCGGCCGGGGCGTGGGCGCTGGTGCAGGCGTTGAGGGAGTCCGGGCGCTGGGAAGAGGCGATTAGCGTCGCCCACGACGGCGCAGCGCAGCTAGAGCCCTATTTGGAGTCCGCGCCGGACGACTGGCGCGGTATGGTCGGCGCACTCCGGGCCGAGAATGCATTGACCTATGCCCGCCGGGGCAGGCACGGCGAAGCGTGGCGGCATTGGGAGTCGGCTTACGGCATCGCTCGGAAACTCGGCCCCGAATATCGGCACGTACAAACGAGTTTCGGTCTGCCGGTGATGAAAGCGAACGCGGTCACGCTAGGCGTGGACCTGCGGCGCGGCGGAGAAGCGATGCAGGCGGCGGACTTCGATCCGGCGGATATTGCGTCGGTGCCGCGCCGGGCGCGACACATGATCGAGGTCGCCCGCGTGCACGCCTTGCAGGGTGATCAGGCGGCGGTATTTGCGATGCTCGACCAAGCGGAGCGGACCGCGCCGGAAACGGCCCGGTTCAACGGCTGGGCACGCGAGCTGACGCATTCGCTTCTCGACCGTCCGCCGGGTGGCGAGTCAGCGGCAGTGCGGTCGCTGGCGGACCGGATCGGGGTCCGCTGATCGAGTAGGGGTACAAACCGTACCTATCGGCCGTGTCGGACCGGGCGATCTTGGCGTCATGCATGAGGCGCTGGGGATATTGCTCGGGTTGCTGGCCTGGTCGGCGATGTTCATCGTGTGGTGGCTGCCAGGACACCGAGAGAAGCAAGCGCTCAAGGCAGCGGCACAGCGTCGGAAGGAACGGCTCCGCCGCCGCGCTCCGGGGCGTGCCGCGTGAACGGTCAACGCTCCGTGGTCCTGGCACGCCTGAGGCCGGAGTATGCGCCGCCGGATCGGCCGCCGGAAGTGCACGCCTACCGCGTCGATCACGTCATGTGGATGGCTCCGTGCGGCGACACGGTGAACCCGGACGAGGTCGAGATCGTCAAGCCGTTCACGGGCACCCCGTGCCCGCGATGCTGGATGCTGGCCGCGCTCGCAACTGATGTCCCGCTGGTTTCCCGTGCCGAGCTCGAAACCACGCCGCCGTCGCCGGAGCTTCCAGCGGTATCCCCGGCGGACGTCGTCGTCGAGTCGTCAGACGCGATGCTGCTGTACGCGCCGTCATGGCGCGAGCGCGTCGTGCACTACGCACACCCCAAAGCGCCGACGCAGAAGTACGGGCGGAGCGGGACCGTCGTCGCCGGGCTCTGTGGAGAGATCGGGTGGGGGCCGCACACGCGCCCGCCGGTCGACTGGCCGATGTGTTCCGAGTGCGTCCAGATCGTGAGTGTGGGGATTTCCTAGTTATGGCCGGAAAACATCGCCGCACTGGTGATGCGGAAGAAGCGGGCTATTCCGGAGGCGCCGGAGTCGGCGGATCTTTCCGGTTGCACTTGCTGGCTCATGAGTCTTCCCATGCCGGTGGGCGCCCCCCGCGTTCTCGGCGTTTCCGGGCAGGGGAGGGCCCGGCGGGAATTCGCCGAAATCGGTGTGGGGCGTTTGATCGATTGGTTTCCCCGGTCCCGCAATGTTTTTCGGGACGGCGGGCAAGCCCGGTTCCGGTGGAATCGCGGAAACCGTCGGTGCGGCCCGTCCGCAGGCAACGGGCGACCCGGTCGTCGTGGCCGTTCCCCTTCTCGGGGTGGTCGTGGTGCTGAGGGGAATTCGAATCCCGGATCAGGGCGTCCGGGACCGTGAATGCTTCGAGCTGCTGAAGGCGCGCCGGAAGACCCGCTGGGGTCAGTAGTCCACGCGGTCGGTCTTGCCGCGCCAGGCGTCGAAAGCCGCGTTGCGGTTGGCCATCTCCACCTGGTGGACGGGGGTCGGGCACTTCGTCTCCGGGTCCTTGAACGCGTCGTAGAAGGCGCGGTCGTCGAAGCCGGCGTCGGCGGCGTCGTCCCGGTCGGCGGCGAACAGCACCCGGTCGACCCGCGCCCACAGCGCCGAGGCCAGGCACATCGGGCACGGCTCGCACGAGGTCACCAGCACGCAGCCGTCCAGCTTGAAGGTGCCCAACGCCCGGCAGGCGTTGCGGATCGCGGTGACTTCGGCGTGCGCGGTCGGGTCGAGGTCGACGGTCACCTTGTTGGTGCCCGTCGCGATGATCTCGCCGTCCCGGACGATCAACGCGCCGAAGGGGCCGCCGCCACTGTCCACATTGGTCGTGGCGAGTTCGATGGCCTTGGCCATCCAGTCCTGCTCGGCGCCCGTCGCGACGTCCACGGACATTGCTTCCTCCTAGGGTCTGCTCAACAAGCGGCGGTAGCCGCTTGCTGTGTGGGACTCGGCTCGCACCGCCGCGGGTTCTCAACAGTGCTATACGGGGACACCTCGCACCCCGAGCTATCTCGCGAGCGACGTGGTGAATTGGCATTCATGATGTTCGGGGATCCCACAGCGAGAAGGCGCCTGAGGTTCCTACCCGCACCGCCACGCAAACCATTTTTGAACCCCTCCTATGGGTTTCCGGTGGTTGTTGGGGATGCTGGCCGGCCGGCCCGGCACCGCCGCCCAGCGGGTCTGGTCACACGATGTGCTCGGGAGCCACCGGCGTGTGCGGGAGTTCCTTGCCGGTGGCGGCGCGGATGGCGGCCACTACGGCCGGGGTGGTGGAGATCGTCGGCGGCTCGCCGACCCCGCGCTGCCCGTAGACCGCGTTGGGGTCGGCGCGTTCGATGACGTCGATTTCCATCGGCGGCGTGTCGAGGATCGTGGGGATCAGGTAGTCGGTGAAGGAGGGGTTGCGGATGTGCCCGTCCACGACCTTGATCTCCTCCATTACGGCCAGCCCCATGCCCTGCGTGGTGCCGCCCTGGATCTGCCCGATCACCGCGTCCGGGTTGATCGCCTTGCCGACGTCCTGGGAGCAGGCCAGCTGCACGACCTTGACCAGGCCGAGGTCCAGGTCGACGTCGACCACCGCGCGGTGCGCGGAGAACGCGTGCTGCACGTGAACCCGTTCGCTGCGGCCGTTCTCGTCCATCGGGAAGGTCTCCCGGTGGTGGTATTCGCGGGTTTCCTCGATGACGTCGTCGCCGAGCACGTCCACGAGGCCGGCCAGCACGCCGTGGGCCTCCGACACGACCTTGCCGCCCTGCAGGGACAGCAGCGCCGATTCGACGGCGTAGCGCTCGGCGACCCGCGCGAACAGCGCATCCCGCACCGCGTCGCAGGCCGCCTTGACGGCACTGCCGGTGACCAGTGTCTGCCGCGAGGCGGAGCTGGAGCCGGCCGGGCCGACGCTGGTGTCGTTCGGGTGGATGGTCACCCGCTCGACGCCGAGTTCGGACCGCGCGATCTGCTGCTGCACCGTCACCAGGCCCTGCCCGACCTCGGCCGCGGCGGTGTGCACCATGGCCGCCGGCTCCCCGCCGATGACCTGCAACCGCACCCGCGCGGTCGAGAAGTCGTCGGCGCCTTCGGCGTAGCAGATGTTCTTGATCGTCACGCCGTAGCCGACGCCGCGCACCACGCCTTCGCCGTGCGTGGTGTTGGACGCCCCGCCGGGCATGTCCCGGATGTCCACCGGACCGGTGCGCTCGCCGGGCATCGGCAGGGCCCGCACGCGCTCCAGCAGTTCGGCCACCGGAGCCGGGAAGTCCAGCACCTGGCCGGTCGGGATCGAGTCGCCCTGCTCGATCGCGTTGGCGATGCGCAGGTCGACCGGGTCCACGTTCAGCGCGGCGGCGAGCTTGTCCATCTGGGACTCGTACGCGAAAGTCGGCTGCACGGCACCGAGTCCGCGCATCGCGCCGCACGGCGGGTTGTTCGTGTAGAGGCCCCAACCCTCGATTTCGACGTTCGGCACCTTGTACGGCCCGGCGCCGAGCGTGGTGCCGTTGCCGACCACGACCGGCGTCTTCGACGCGTACGCGCCGCCGTCGAAGTACTGCCGCGCCTTGACGTACACGAGCTTGCCGTCGCGCGTCGCGCCGTGCTCGTAGTACATCTTGGCCGGGTGCCGGTGCACGTGGCCGTAGAACGACTCCTCCCGGTTGTAGACCATCTTGACAGGTTTGCCCAAGCGCAGCGCCAGCATGCACACGTGCACCTGGATGGACAGGTCTTCCCGGCCCCCGAACGCGCCGCCGACGCCGGACATGGTCATCCGCACCTTCTCCGGCGGCAGCCCGAGCGCCCGCGCGGTCTGCCGGAGGTCGGAGTGCAGGTCCTGGGTCGCCAGGTACAGGTCGACGCCGCCGTCCTCGGCGGGGATCGCCAGCCCCGACTCGGGACCCAGGAACGCCTGGTCCTGCATCCCGACGGTGTACACCCCGGAGACCACGACCTCGGCCGTCGCGTTCGGGTCGCCCTTGACGATCTTCTGGTGCCGCACGACGTTGCCGTCCGGGTGCAGCTTCGGCAGCGTCTCGTCGTGCGCGACCCGCTCGGCGTCGAGCACCGGCTCCAGCACCTCGTAGTCGACGACGATCTTCTCCAGCGCGCGCCGCGCCGTCTCCGGGTGGTCGGCCGCGACCAGCGCGACGGCCTCGCCCTTGTAGCGCACCACATCGGCGGCCAGCACCGGCTGGTCGGCGTACTTCAGGCCGAAGCAGTTGTCGCCGGGCACGTCATCGGCGGTGAGCACGGTCTGCACCCCGGCCATCGCCATTGCCGGCCCGATGTCGATCGAGCGGATCCGGGCGTACGGGTGCGGGCTGCGCAGCGTCGCGCCCCACAGCATGTCCTCGGCCCACAGGTCCGAGGAGTAGGCGAACTCGCCGCGCACCTTGATCGCGCCGTCCGGGCGCAGCGCGGATTCGCCGATGCCGCCGCCGATTGCGTCGTTGAGCTCCTGCGGACTGCGAGCAGGCGCGTGGCTGCTCATGCGGACACCTCCTTGATGCCTGTTTCCAGGCGCCTTTTGCGTGGCGGTGCGAGTGGCGCAGGCCGACAGCGCGATCCGGGCCAGGCCCGCCGACGCCGCTGCGTGCGCGATCTCCTCGTCGATACCAGCCCAGACCGGGTGGAGCGCGGTCAGCCCGCCGAACAGCGTCGCGTCCGTCGCGTCCGTCGCGTAGCCGCGGGTGGCCCACTGGTAGAGGTGGTGGTGGGTGTTGATCCGACCGGGCGTGACCAGGCAGCCGGACGCATCGATGCGCCGCGCCGCGCCCTGCTGGGACGGCGCGGAACCGGGGCCGACCGCCACGACGCGGTCACCCTCGACGACGACGTGGCCCTCGGCGAACTCGGTGCCCGAGTCATCCTCGGTGCCCGAGTCGTCGACGGTGACCACGGCGCCGCCCTCGATGATGGTCCGGCTCATGCGTGCGCCTTCCGCCCCGCCGACTTCCTCTGTGTTGTCTTCCTCCGGGCGGCGAGCCGAACGGCATCCATGATCTTCTCGTAACCGGTGCAGCGGCACAGGTTCCCGGCCAGCGACTCGCGGATCTCCGCGTCGGACGGATTCGGCTTGCGCTCCAACAGGTCGTGCGTCTGCACGAGCAGGCCCGGCGTGCAGAAGCCGCACTGCACGGCACCGGCCTCGACGAACGCCTCCTGCACCTCGTCGAGCTTCTCGCCGTCGGCGAGGCCCTCCACGGTGCGCACCTCGCGGCCCTCGGCCTGCCCCGCGGCCACCAGGCACGAGCAGGCCGGCACGCCGTCGAGGTAGACCGTGCAGGAACCGCATTCGCCCTGCTCGCAAGCGTTCTTCGAACCCGGGAGGCCCAGCCGCTCGCGCAGCACGTACAGCAGGCTCTCGCCCTCCCACACGTCGTCGGCCTCGTGCGGTTGTCCGTTGACGGTGAACTTCAGGCGCATTCCTGCCTCCCGGAACAGTGGTCGTGCCAGACCCAGGACAGGGTCCGGCGAGCCATCACGGCCAGCGCGTGGCGGCGGTAGCCGGCGGTGCCGCGCACGTCGTCGATCGGTGACGCGGCCTGCGCGACCAGCTCGCCGAAGCGGCGGGCCACCGAGTCCTCCAACGGCCGCCGTTGCTCCCAGTCGAGCTCGGCGCTCAGGAACTCCTCCGCGACCTGCGCGCGCAGCGGCGTCGGCGCGGCCGAGCCGATCCCGGTGCCGACCTGCTTGCGGTCGGGGTGCAGCGAGATCGCGAAGGTGCACACCGCGATGACCATCGCGTTGCGGGTGCCGACCTTGGAGAACTGCTGCGGGCCGGTCGCCGGGGCGATGTGCACGGCGGCGATCAGCTCGTCCTCGGCCAGCGCGTTGCGCTTTACGCCGGTGAAGAACTCGGTCGCCGGGATCAGCCGCTTGCCGTGCACCGACTCGACCTCGATCAGCGCGTCGGAGGCCAGCAGCGGCGGGTGACCGTCGCCGGCCGGGGAGGCGGAGCCGAGGTTGCCGCCAAGCGTGCCGAAGTTGCGGATCTGCGGCGAGCCGACGGTGCGGCTGGCGATCGCCAGGCCCGGCACCCGGTCGCCGAGCTCGTTGATCAGCCGGGTGTAGGGCAGGCCCGCGCCGATGCGCAGCGCCCCGTCCGCCTCCGACCAGCCGGTCAGCTCGGGGACGCCGGTGAGGTCGAGCAGCGTGCTGGGGCGGCGGTGGCCGAAGTTGATCTCGACCATCACGTCGGTGCCGCCGGCGATCGGCGTCGCATCCGGATGCGCGACCTTGGCTTCGAGAGCCTCCCGCCACGAGGCGGGGCGGAGGAATTCCACGGTTGCACTCCTTGTCACGGCCGCCTGAATTGGTGTGAGTCAGTACACAACCGGGGCCGTTCGGCCGCTAGCGGTGGAAGGCCCGAAAAAGCCTTCCGGTAGCCGGACCGGAGTTGTATGTTTCTCCAAACGCGGGGAGCCCTTGCGGCGTCCGGGGCACCCGGCCGAAACACTCACCCGGAACAGCTGCCCGCTCGCGGCCGACGACCGGCCCGGCGCGGGCGCCCCGGCTCCGTGATGGAGCGGGGCGGCGGAGCCCGAGGTGCGCAGGTGCAGCTAAATGATCTCCTCGCCGATCCGGAACTCGGATTGGTGCTGCTGGGCGGCGCGGACCAGATGGACCGGCCGGTCCGCGGCGTCTACATCACCGACCTGCTCGACCCCCGGCGCTACCTGCACGGCGGCGAGCTGGTGCTCAGCGGCCTGGTGTGGCGCAACGACCCGAGCGATTCGGAGAAGTTCGTCGCCGCGCTGGCCGACGCGGGGGTGGTGGCCCTCGCCGCGGGCACCGCGCGGCTCGGCCACGCGCCGCCGGACCTCGTCGAGGCATGCCGGCGGCACGGCCTGCCCGCCTTCGAGGTGCCGCTGACGGTCAGCTTCAATGCCCTCGCCGACCGCATCCAGCGCCGCTCCGCTCCGCGCCGCGAGCTGGTCTCCGCGGTCGCCTCCGGCGCCGACCTGGACCGGGTGCTCCGGATGGCGGCCGACGAACTCGGCACCGACTGCTGGGTGCTGTCGGCGGCCGGTTGGATCGTCGGCGGCACCGGCGAACTGCCGGAGGCGACCCGCTGCGCGGCGCTGCGCGCGTTCGCCACCGGCCGCCTGCCCCGCACCGTGCGGCCAGGGGAGTCCGGCGACGCATGCGTGCTGTGGCCAGTGGAGTCCGAAACCGAGCCGCCTGCCGCCCGCTGGTTCGTGCTGGCGCGCGGCGACGTCGCCGACTGGGGTGACGAGGAGGAGTCCATTGCCACGGACCTGGGCACCGTCGTGGCGTTGGTGCGGGCGCAGGTGGAAGAGGCCCGCCGGATCGCGGGCAGGTCGGTGGAGGCGGCGCTGCGGCGGCTGCTCGACGGCACCTCCACCCAGGCCGAGGTCGCGGCCCGCCTGGAGACCGCGGGCCTGCCGGCGGACGAGCCGCTGCGGGCGGTGGCCCTCAGCGCCGGCGACCCGGCGGAGTCGACGCTGCTGCTGCGCGAGGTCGCCGCGGCGACCGGCATGGCCTCGGTCACCGCTCCGCTCGGCGACGGCGCCACGGCGTTGTTCGTGGACGGCGAAGCGCACCTGGCTGAGCTGGACGCGCGATTGCGGCGCATCGTCGCCGAAACCGAGCCCGGGCTGGGCCAACGGCGGCTGGCGGTCGGCGTCAGCGACATCAGCCCGGCGACGGCGCTGCGCGGAGCGCTTGAGGAGGCGGGCTACGCGCGTCGGCTCGCGCAGCAGCGCCGGGGGCGCGCCGAGGTCGTGGTGGCGGCGGAGCTCGCCTCGCACGAGGTGCTGCTGGCGTCGGCGCCCGACGAGCTGCGCCGCTCCTACCGGCAGCGGCTGCTCGCGGACCTGATCGAGTACGACTCGGCGCACAACTCGGACCTGCTGCGAACCCTGCGGGTATTCCTCGACTGCTCCGGCTCGTGGTCGCGCTGCGCCAAGCGGCTCCACGTACACGTGAACACGTTGCGCTACCGAATCCAGCGGATCGAGGAGATCACCGGGCGAGACCTCGCCGAGTTTCCGTCCCGAGTGGACTTCTACCTCGCCCTCGAACTGGACCGCGAACCCGCCGACTAGCGGATCGATCAGCTCTGGACGGACGCTCCCCCAGGTGAGTGCTGCCGCTTTGGCACCCTACGCACTCATGGTCCAGACCAGGAAAAACCTGTGTCCGAGGAGCTCCCGCTCCCAGGCGGCCCGCCGATCACGGGAAGTCGGAATCCGACCACGCAACGCGACGACCTCGGCGAGGTCCCGTGGGGGTGCTCACACTGGGGTCCGTTGTCCGGGGGAAGAGGTGGGCGCAGTTCGAAATCCGTAAGTGAGCGCGGTACTGTGCTTGGTCGCAGTTGCGCTCCAAGAGTGCATGCCCCTGGCGGGACGAACCCGGGGAAAACGCAACCCCACCAGCCGAGACGGAGGTACCGGGATTGACCGATCTGTCCGCCACCACGGGTGTGACGGACCGCCCGAGCGGCACCGCGCAGCAGGCCGAATCCGCCGCGCCGGACCCGATTCTGCAGTTCCTCGACCGGCAGCAACCCGAAACCCCCTGCCTGGTCATGGATCTGGCCCAGGTCCGCGACCGCTACCGGCAGTTGCGAACCGCCCTGCCGGACGCCCGGATCTGCTACGCGGTCAAGGCCAATCCCACCCCCGAAGTGGTCGGTGAACTGGTCGCCCTGGGGGCGTCCTTCGACGTCGCCAGCCCCGGCGAGATCGACCTGTGCCTGGCCAAGGGCGCGGCGCCGGAGTCGATCTCCTACGGCAACACCATCAAGAAGCGCCGCGACATCGCCCGCGCCTACGAGCAGGGCGTCCGCCTGTTCGTCACCGACAGCGCCGCGGACCTGACCAACATCGCCGAGGTCGCGCCGGGCTCACAGGTGTTCTGCCGGGTCCTGGTGGACAACAAGGGATCCCGCACCCCGTTCGGCCGCAAGTTCGGCTGCCCGCCGGAGACCGCCGCGCAACTGCTGCGGCGCGCGCAGGAACTCGGCCTGGACGCCTACGGCGTGTCGTTCCACATTGGATCGCAGCAGCTGGAACCCGTCGCGTGGGAGCACGGGATCAGCGCCGCCCGGCGGGTTTTCGAGGACTGCGCCGCGCACGGCGTGCGGCTGCGGATGGTGAACCTCGGTGGCGGATTGCCCTCCGGCTACACCGAATCCGCCCCCCCGCTGGCCGACTACGTGCGCCGCATCGAGGAATCGTTGGACCGCAACTTCGGCGCCCAGCGGCCGGAACTGCTCATCGAGCCGGGGCGCTTCATCGTCGGTGACGCGGGCGTGCTGCGCAGCGAGGTCGTGCTCGTCTCGGACTCCAGCGACGGCGAACGCAGCTGGGTCTACCTGGACATCGGCCGCTACAACGGGCTCGCCGAAACCGAAGGCGAAGCCATCACCTACCGGTTGCGCACCTCGCGCGACGGCGACCCGCTCGGCCCGGTCGTGCTGGCCGGGCCGACCTGCGACGGCGACGACGTGCTCTACCAGCGCACCAGGTACGAGCTGCCGCGAACGCTGCGCGGCGGCGACTGGGTCGACCTGCTCAGCGCCGGCGCGTACACCGCCAGCTATTCATCCGTGGGCTTCAACGGATTCACCCCGCTGCCCACGTACTGCGTCGACGGCGACGAACAGCCGTGATCGCCTCGGCGACTTCGAGGAGCCGGCACCGAAGCAGTGCCGACTTGGTACTGGAATTCTGCGAAATGATGGGAGGTCGATAGATGTCCGTTGACACTGGAACGCCGCCGGTCGGGTTGTTCACCGGCCAGCATGTCCTCGCCGAGCTGGAGGGCGTTGATCCAGAACTGCTCGACGACGAGCAGTTCCTGCGTGACACCCTGCACAACGCGCTGAGCCAGTCGCACGCCACCGTGTGCCAGACGATCGCCCAGCGGTTCGAGCCGCAAGGTGTCACCGTGTTGGCGTTGCTATCGGAGTCCCACGCTTCGCTGCACACGTATCCGGAGGACGGCTCGATCTTCATCGACGTCTTCACCTGCGGGCACACCGCCCAACCGGAGCGCGCGGTACAACTGCTCGCCGAGGCGCTGAAGCCGGCCTCGCAGAACGTCCAGACCATTCAACGCGGCCGCGACTACGTAAACCTCGCCTCGTGAATTCGCCTTACCTGGCAACATGAATCAAGGAGGAGCATCGTTGATCGAACTCGAAGGGCACCGGTGGATCAAGGAACCGATGGGCGCGGACCTGCAGCGCCTGTGGCGGGTCGACGAGGTGCTGTGGGAGGGCGACACCGCCTACCAGCACGTGGTCATCGGCCGCACCGGGCAGGGCGTCTCGCTGTTCTGCGACGACGACCGGCAGAGCACCGAGTTCTCCCAGCTGGTCTACCACGAGGCGATGATGGTGCCGGCGTTCCTGCTCGCCGCGCGGGTCGAGCGGGTGCTGATCATCGGTTCCAGCGAGGGCGTCGCCAGCCAGATGGCGGTCGCGGCCGGGGCCAGCCGGGTCGACCACGTGGACATCGACGAGCAGTGCGTGCGCGTCTGCGCCGAGCACCTGCCGTACGGCTACAGCACCGAGGAGCTCGCCCGCGTCGAGCGGGGTGACGGTCCGATCAAGCTGCACTACGCCGACGGGTGGGGCTTCCTCGACCAGGCGCCGCCGGAGGGCTACGACATCGTGGTCGTCGACCTGCCCGACGAGCGGGCCGACGACGCCGACGGCCAGCACAACCGGCTGTACGGCCTGGAGTTCATCCAGCGCTGCCAAGCGGTGCTAGCGGCCGGTGGCGTGGTCGCGTTCCAAGCGGGCTGCCCGACGGTGTGGCGCAACGAGACGCTGACCCGCTCCTACAACCGGTTCCGGTCGGTGTTCGACACGGTCGCCTACTTCGGCTCGGACGAGCACGAGTGGGCGTTCCTGTTCGGCCGGGTCGAGCAGATCGACGACCCGACCAACGTGATGCTGGAGGCGTTCTCGAAGTCGGCCTACCAGCCGGAGACGATCGACGAGGCCAGCATCATCGGCTGCACGGTCCCCCCGTACTCCGTCCGAAACCAGCCCTGAACCTCCCGCAGCGCGGAACCCCGGTTCCAGAGTGGGCGATTTCAATGGAAATCGGAGCGCTGATTTCCATTGAGCCCCGCCTTGACACACCCTCGCAGCTTGCGCCGCCGCTGAGGTTCCGCTATCCGCACCGCAACGCAAGAAGCGGCCGGAAAACGCTCAGCGAAATCGCGCCGCCTAGAGGGAGCCGAGGTAGGGGTGGCGGGCCGGGTCGCCGTCGCGGGGGACGAACCACTGGTCGAAGGCCAGGCCCCGGGCGCGCAGCTCGTCCTCGACCTTGGTGATCTGCTCCACCACCTCAGGCTCGGCGTCGGCGGTCAGCGGCAGATCCACCTCGTACAGCTCCTCGTGCTCGGTGTCGCCGAAGGCCCGCCCGGCGAACCCGGCGAACACCGACTCGCTCTCCTTCCAGCTCATCAGCTCAGCGGCCTCCAGCACCACGCGCGCCTCGTTGATGATCAGCCGCAACGCCAGCGCCTCGGCCACCGTGCGCGGCGGCGTCCAGGACGACTCGGTAAGCCGCACCGCGACGGCCGCCGACGACAGCACGAAGCCGCGGGCGAAGAACGCGTCGTAGCGGTGGTCGTAGCAAGGCGGGAGCTCCTCCAACACCAGCAGCCCGACCGCGTCGGCCACCGTCGCGTTGTTCACCGCCAGAGCCAGCTCGTCGTAGAAGATCTCGTCGGTGACCACCCGCACCGCATGGATGAGCGCCCCGGCAGCTAGGACGTGCGCATCCGGCTCGACGCCGAACGCGCTCGCCTCGAACCCTCGCAGCTGCGGAGCCAGCTCGGTGAGCCGGGCGCGCCAGTGCTCGGCGTCCATCGCGGGCTCAGCGGAGGTCTCCAACGCCTCCTCGACCGCGGCCTCCAGTTCGTCGTTGACGCCATCGACCGCGGCCAGCCGCTGGTTGAACTCGTCCTCGGTGATTTGCACCTCCGAGTGCGACACCGACCAGCCGCCGAGCACCTCGCTCTCGCGGATCAGCTCGTCGAGCACCGATGCGGCGGCGTCCTCGGCCGCTAGCAGCGACGGCGCGTCGAGCGCGAGAACCACGTTCGCGCCGGTCGGGTGCACCGTGATGCGGTAGTCCAGGACGTCTATGTCGGCGTCCCCAGGGCCCGAGACCCCCTCGACCAGCGCGAGGTGGCGGTCGAGCACGGCCGCGATCCCCTCCTGCTGCAGCGCGTCGAGCCCCACGACCTCGGCCGGCGGCTCGAGCTCGGCTGTCACCGCGTAATCCACCGCATCTCGCCTTCTCCTCGACGGTTGGTCGGCATGGTACGTCGTCGAACTGGCCAAGACCCATCAAGCGTTCGGGGCCCCCGCATCGGCCATGATGAACCACGTGACAACGACTGTGGCCGTATTCGGCAGCTGCAACATGGACTTGGTGGCCTACGTCGGGACGGCGCCGAAGCGGGGCGAGACGGTGCTCGGGCGGGAGTTTCACACGGTGCCCGGCGGCAAGGGCGCCAACCAGGCGATCGCCGCCGCCAAGGCGGGCGCCGCGGTGCGCATGATCGGCGCGGTGGGCGAGGACGACTTCGGCACCCAGATCCGCGAGACCCTGCAGAAGTCCACTGTGGATGTGATGGGCCTGCGGACGGTGCCGGGGCGCAGCGGCACCGCGCACATCGTGGTGGAGGACGAAGGCAGCAACTCGATCGTCGTGGTGCCGGGTGCGAACGGGACGGTCGACGGACTCGTCGACGGCGACGAAGAACTGATCGCCGGATCGCGGAGTTTGTTGCTGCAGCTGGAAATTCCGCTCGCCGGCGTGGCCGCGGCTGCGGCGGCAGGACGGCGCAACGGGGTGCGCGTGGTGCTCACCCCGGCGCCGGCGTTGCCACTGCCCGCCGACATCCTTTCGAATGTGGATCTGCTGGTGCCGAACGAACACGAGGCGGTGATCCTGGCGGGCGACGACGACCCGCACCGCGCGCTGGCCGCGCTGCTCCAACTGGTCCCCGAGGTGGTGATCACCCTCGGGGACCGCGGCTCGTTGTACGGCAACCGCGACGGCGTTCGCGTGGAGGTGCCCAGCTTCCCGGTGGACGCCGTGGACACGACGGCCGCGGGCGACACCTTCCTCGGCGTGCTGAGCACGGCGATGGGCGAAGGCGCCGGGGTGCCCGAGGCGCTGCGTCTGGCCTCCGCTGGAGCGGCCGTGTCGGTGCAGCGCAGCGGGGCCAGCAGCTCGATGCCGACTCGTCAGGAAATCACGGACTTCTTGGCGACGAGATAAGGGATTCACCCCGGCCAATTACTGCTGGTCCACAACCGCACTACGAGGAGTCATTGCGCGAGTTTCACGGGCGGCCGGATTTGCCTCGAGTTCGAACCGGCCGCCCGTGGCCGGTGCTCACTGAGCGTTGTCGTAGGCCTCTACGACCTCGGCCGGAATGCGACCCCGGTCGGAAACCTGCATCCCCTGATTCCGGGCCCATTCCCGAATGGCCTGGTTGCGTTCGCGGTCGGCCGCGGTCGGCGTCGCCGAGGGCTTGTCGGCCTTGGCGGCGGCGCGCTTGCGGCCGCCGGTCTTGCGCGCGCCGGCCACGAATGACGCCAGTGAGTCGCGGAGTTTGGCGGCATTATCGGAGGACAGGTCAATTGAGTAGTTCACCCCGTCCAAGGCGAACTCCACGGTGCTGTCGGCTGGTGTGCCGTCGACGTCGTCGACGAGCTGGACGGTGACTTTCTGCGCCACGGTAACCCTCGATTCCGGCTCGATTCCCCGTCTTCTCCGCACCGCCGGTGCAGAGAAGAGCGAGCGAACAATAAACGATCGCTCCAAGAATGATCCAGGCGCCACCGGAATTTTCTGCGATGTGCGCTGGATTACTTTCCCGGATTGCCCCGCAGCGGTTACTGTCCGTTGGTGGCCACTGATCGTCGCCGTGCGCGGGCGGTACGTGACCCGCCCGGCGGTTATCGGCTGGACATCGAGCTGTTCTATGGTTGAGTACGAGACAACGGCGCTGCCGCGTGCTACAACGTGGTCAAGGCTCGCAGTAGTCTTACCTGCAAGTGTCGCGGATCGAGGCGGGGCACGTTCCCGAGACAGGTGATCATGGCCGAGCGGATTCAGGTCGAACTCGTCGATGACGTCGACGGGTCCCCTGCCAACCACACCGTCACCTTCGCGCTGGATGGTGTGACGTATGAAATCGACCTGAACGACGAGCACGCCCAAAGACTCCGGGCCGTCCTCGACCGCTACATCAAGGCCGCGCGCGCCCCGAAGCCCGAGCCGGCGCGCAGCACACGCCAGCAGGAGCGCGAGGAGGAGCAGGTCCGGCAGGTCAACAAGCAGTTGACCGAGCAGATCCGCGGCGCCGCGCAGCGCACCCGCGAGCACCTCAGCAAGAAGGCCGCCGAGCCGGTCAAGCCGGAGCCGGTCGAGCAGCCCGAGCCCGTCGAGGAAACGCTGTTCGACACGACTCCGGCCGAAGAACCGAAGCCGGGAGCCCGCGTCCCGGCGGTCTCGATGCCGCAGTTCTCTTCCGCAGTCGACTGAGATTCGGTCGTTTGGCCCGAATTCCGCGGTGGCGGTCGGATGCGTGCCTGCGAAAAGGCACGTGCTGGGCCCTCATTCACGAGCTGACGACGGAGGGCTAGCGCGGGCTAGCGCCGGAGCAACGGGGAGCTGAACGGCTTTCCACCGGCGGGGGACCGCCGTGTCCGAATCCTGGCCGATGCCGGAATGATCACGGATGCGGACACGTCGTGTCCGCCCAAATACGGTGCACGCGATCACCCCCTTACCCGCGGCAGGCGGAAGGCGCGCGTGGCAGTGAGGTTCGGTAGTGCATGCCGGTGGTGCTGGTCATGGCGATCGCGGCAAGCGGTTGCGCCCCGCTGGTCGACGTCGAGCAGACCGGCGCCCAGGTGCGCTCCTCCGTGCAGGCCGCAGATCCGATCGTCCATGTTGGACGCATTGCGCTCGGACTACATGCGGACCGCGCGCCAAGGCCGCCGGGGAGGGGGCGGTCGCCATCCACGGCCTCCGCAACAGCCTGGTCACCGTCATGACGATCTCGGCCTGCAGCTCGGCACGCCGATCTCCGGTGCCGTGGTCACCGAGCAGATCTTCGTGCCGCCTGGCTTCGGCAAATTGATGGTCGATGCCGGCGGAGTCGCGGAAGCTGTCCGGGGCGTCAGCTTCGGCGTGGCGCCCGGCGAGATCCTCGCCGTGGTCGGCGAGTCCGGCTCCGGCAAGAGCGTCACCGCATTGTCCGCGCTCGGGCTGCTCGCGCCGAACGTCGTGGTCACCGGGCGCATCGAGCTTGCGGGTGAAGAACTGCGAGGAGATCGCGACGA